>CAVTDY010000031.1:0-19618 GCA_963733605.1 uncultured Actinomycetota bacterium | reverse complement strand
CAGGTATGAAATGCCTGCTCAGAGGCCATTTTTCACAGTCAGCGGGAACAGCCGCGTGCGATCTTCATGCGATTTTCCGTAGCGTCTGCCAGCACTCACCAACCGCCTGTCGCTCGGTCGGAGGGGCGTTTCAGCCAGTTAGCTCGTCGGCATGTACCGCGCTTGGTCGCGCTGACGCAGCGCCTCAGCCAGCGCCGGAGCGATGAGCCGGGCCACCTCTCGCACAGTTGGGACTCGGTTGGGGTGCGGCGCTCACTGCCTTGTCGGTCCTTACGCCGGCCATCGGGGAGATTTGGTATGACCCGTGAGGTTATGCACCCCCCTGGTCTGCCCGTTTGGCCGGTGGGAGAATCGTCGCCATGCCCGTCGAGCAGTCCATCAGCGACCTTGACGCGAACTGCCTTCTTTGCGGGCATGAACCGAGCTATCACGACCACGTTCCCGAGGAGGGTGGCCGGATCTGCCGCTACGTAACACGCGACGACGGCAAGCCATGCAACTGCGCCGGATACGTCCGGTTGCCAGTCATTGTAAATGCCTAGGACACAACAGGATACGGGATCGCACCCGCCAAACGCCATCGAGGGCACAGCATAAGGAAATTAGCAATAGCTGCCGCAACTAGCGCTATGCCAGCGATACCGGCGAACGATGCAGCTGCGATTCCGATCATTCTTTCGACGGCCTTTGACATGATCATTTTCCCCAAAACGCTTTGTTGTTGAATGTCATTGGAGCAGACAGTGATCGGCGGTTTCGCCAGTGCGGCAGTGCCTGATCGAGTTTATGTGACCGGCGGCTAGGCTAACCGGCAATGGAAAGTCAGCCGACTCTGAAGATTGTCGAGGACGTCGAACCTGCGCGGTGGTTTGCAGCACGGCGCAGCGGCGCATCGAAACTGCGCAGATGTTGACCCCGTGACCACATAGGCTGTGGTCACCCGATCGAGGAGACCAACGATGACACTGGCAATTCGCGTCACGGCACGTGCAGTTCTCGGTGCCATCGGCGCGGGCGCAGTCGTCGGCGCGACGGTGATCGCCGCGGCACCGTCGGCGTTCGCCGACCCTCCGCCCAACTGCACAGCCGCTGACCTTGCGCAGGTCACGACGGGGGTGTCGGCGGCCACCTCGCGTGTACCTGTTCAACCACCCAGACGTCAACGCGTTCCTCACCGACCTCGAGGGATCGCCGCGCGAAACCGTCCGTGCTCGGATCGCCGATTACATGGCGGCGAACCCGCAAGTGCAAACCGAGCTCTCGGGAATCCGTCAGCCGCTGGTCGACATGAGGAACCGCTGCGGCGGTCCCAGCGACGACGAGTCGTGAGCCTCGCCATGGGTACGAGACCGCCCTGCGCCCTCACGCTGGCCGCGATGTCATTCGTCGTGCTCGGGGTCGTCGTCGCCCCGACGGCCGGCGCCGATGACCGCACGTGCACGAACACGTCGGCCAACACGACCATCTGCTCGCGGCCGGGCGGCAGCACCTCGATCAACACCTCTCCGCCGCCAGTGGTCGCCCCCTACTCCTCATGCGGATTCGGTGTCGGCATGGACTACATGTGCGGCGGTGGAGTCAGCTGGAACATCGGGGGCATCTTCAGCAGGCGGTGACGCGTGATCATCGTCGACCGTTTCGGGGCAAGCCAGCAACCGCGTACATTCTCAGCGCATTTTCGTTGCGGCCGGTCAGGCCAACCGGCCATGGCAGGCTAGGGGCATGCACGTAACCAACGGGGTACGCGACCCGGCAGCGAGTTTTCCGCTTTCAAAGTTGGTAGACGATGGACGCGAACGGCACAGAGCCAATCGCGCTGTCGCAGTGAGTGCCGCCGGGCTGGCGGTCACGGGCCTTATCGAGTTGGCTATCGCGCTGGTGTCAGGGTCGGTGGCGCTGCTTGGTGACGCCCTACACAACCTGTCCGATGTCTCCACCAGCCTGTTGGTGTTCGTCGGTTTCCGGGCGTCTCGTAAAACCGCGACCGAGCGCTACCCCTACGGCTATGAGCGTGCCGAAGACCTCGCCGGGATCGGCGTAGCTCTGGTGATCTGGGCCAGCGCCGCATTCGCTGGCGCGGAAAGTATCAACAAGCTGATTCACCACGGCTCTACCCGGCATCTGGGCTGGGGCATCGGTGCTGCCGCGGTTGGGATCATTGGCAACCAGCTGGTGGCTCGCTACAAGCTGGTCGTCGGTCGCAAGATCCAGTCAGCCACGCTGGTCGCCGACGCCAAACACTCCTGGCTAGATGCGCTTTCATCGGCGGGGGCGATGTTGGGGCTGATCTGTGTCGCGATCGGCTGGCCGTGGGCTGATGCCGTCGCAGGTCTGCTCGTCACCGGGTTCATCTGCCACGTCGGCTGGGAAGTCAGCAGCGACATCGCGCACCGCCTACTCGACGGCGTCGACCCCGCTGTCGTGACCACCGCCGAAGCCGCCGCTGCCGAAACCGCAGGCGTAAAACACGCACATGCTCGCGCCCGATGGACCGGCCGAACATTGCGTGTGGAGGTCGAGGGCTGGGTCGAGGCGAGCACCACCGTGGCTGACGCCGACCGCATCGGACAGCTTGTGGCTGATCGGCTCGGCGCGGAGCTGCCTGAGATGCGCAGCTTCTCTTGGACCGCCCGCAGCGTCTAATAGCGCACGTATCCGGGCCCGAAGTCTTTGCGGTGCCGTCAGCCGGTTATGGGATGGTCAGCGCGATCTTGCCGACGTGTTCGCCGGAGCCCAGGATGCGTACCGCTTCGTCGATGTCGGTCGCGAGTACGTGGCTGACGTTGGGTTGGTTCTTTTCCTGGGAGATCAGTCCGCATAGTTCGACGAAGCTGCGCACGCTGCCGACGGTGACCCCGACGATGCGGATGCTGTTGAAGAGCACCTCACCAATCGGCAGCGGGGCCGGTATCGAATCCGGTAAGTACGCCGGTGACAGTGACGGTGCCGCCCATGCGGACCGCCCGGATCGAGTGGGTCAGGGTCTGGGGACCGCCGACATCCACTACCGCGTCGGCGCCGCGCCCGTCTGTGAGCTCTCGGACCACCTGCTCCCAGTCGGGAGTGGCGCGGTAGTTGATCAAATGCATAGCGCCCAAGCGGGATCCGATCTTCAGCTTCTCGTCGGAGGACGAAGTCAAAATGACCGTCGCGCCCAGCGCATGGGCGAACTGCGTTGCGAACAGGGAGACCCCTCCGGTGCCCTGGATGACCACGACGTCGCCGGGCCCGACACCCGTCGCCACCAACGCATTCCACGCCGTAACACCCGCGCAGGGCCGCGGAGGAGGATTCAGCCTTCGCGAAGTACTTTGGCTCCTGAGGTGGTGAGGAACGTGACGAAGCGCCGCGCGGCGGGAGCCAGCCGGCGACCCTTCACCCATGCCGCCCCCACCTGCCGACGCGCCTCGCGATCACGCAGGGTGATTTCGACGAGCGCTGGGTCGTGATGTGACGCGCGCGGCAGCACGGCGACGCCGAGGCCGGCCCGCACAAGTCCGCGCAGTGTTTCGTGCTCCTCGCCCTCGAAGGCCAGCTGCGGGACGAATCCCGCTCGCTCGCATAAGGAATCGAACACCCGCCGGAGGCCGTACTGGGGGGTCAACCCGACGAAGGACTCGGTGGCCACTTGCCGCAATTCAACCGACGCCCGGTTGGCAAGGCGGTGGTCGGAGGCGACAGTAAGGCACAGCCGTTCCTCGGCTAGCACCAGCGTTTCCAGCCGATCCTCGGCGGGCGGCATCGCCGCGACGATCACGACATCCAGCGCGCCTGCCCGCAACTGGTCAAGCACCGCCGGTGCCCCGCCCTGCCTGAGGGTGAACGAGATATCGGGGTACGCAGCCAGAAAGGCGTCGAGCAGCAGGGGTATGTCGCGAGGGCCACGGCTGTGCCCGAAGCCGAGCGCGACGCGGCCCCGGTCGGGATCGATGATCTCCTGGAGGTCTTGGCCGGCGACGCTCAGGTTGGCTAACGCCTGTTGTGCCGCGGGCAGGAACGCTCGCCCAGCCGCGGTCGCCGCAATTCCGCGCCCGGACGGTGCCACCAGCGGGGCGCCGATCGCGTCGGCGAGGCGATGCATGACAGTGCTGACGGTCGGCTGCGGCACACCCAGTCGTTCTGCCGCGCGCCGCACGTGCTGCTCTTCCAACACCACCACGGCGATCACGAGCTCCGGACTGATCGCGCGCAACCATTCAATATCTGGATCAAACACATCAGAAAGTTTATTGGACTGATCAATGCCGCGTGCGGGATCGTCAGATTTGACGGATCGAACACACGGAACGAAAGGAAACCATCATGACCGCCGACCCGAAGAACCCGATCAAGGCGAGGACACCAAAGACATCAATTCGAGCTGGCAAGTCAGCGTCACGCGCTGCTGATGCAGCGCCTGACAGCGCCAGCCAGCCCACGGATCCGGCTGGTCCGACAGGCCGCCTTTCGTCTTGGCTTGCCAGCACGACGCTCGACGACGTTCCAGCGCCAGTGCGCGACCGCGCCAAGCACCTCATCCTCGACGGGATAGCGTGCGCCCTGGTCGGCGCGCAACTGCCCTGGTCCCGTATCGGAGTTGAGGCCGTGACCGCCCTCGACGGCGCGGGCGATGCGGCCCTGATCGGCTGGGGATCACGCACCACCAGCGCGACCTCGGCGGCAATGCTGAACTCCAGTTTCATTCAAGGCTTCGAGCTCGATGACTACCACCCGGTGGCGCCCCTACACAGCAATTCCCTTGTGCTGCCGGCGATGCTCAGCGCCGCCCATCAGATCAAGCCCGTCTCCGGGGCGCGCTTTCTCACGGGCGCGATTCTGGGCTATGAAACCGGGCCGCGGGTCGGGGAAGCGCTCGGCGGCCTCGACATGCTGTCCCGCGGTTGGCATTCGGGGGTGGTCTTCGGCACTTTGTCGGCAGCGGCCGCTGCCGGAACGATCTATGGACTCGACGCAGCGGGCTTCGAAGATGCGCTCGGCATGGCCGCCACCCAGTCCTGCGGCTTGATGTCAGCACAGTTCGAATCGATGGTCAAGCGCATGCAACACGGCTTCGCCGCACGCAACGGTCTCACCGCCGCCGCGTTGGCCGCCAGCGGCTACATCGGGATCAAGCGTGTCTTCGAGCGCCCATATGGTGGATACCTCGCCACCTTCGGCCAGGGCCACCCCACCGACGCCACCGCCATCTATGAGGGTCTCGGCTCGGTGTGGGAGACCCAGCGCATCGCCGTGAAGCCTTATGCCGCTATGGGTCTCTTGCATGCCGCTATCGACGCCGCGCTCAAGCTGCGTGCGACGGGCGACGCCGTCGTCGATCAGATCGCGCGTATTGATATCGCCATGTCTGAAGCGCCCTACAGCCATGGCGGATGGCAAGCCACCCGGCCACTGACGATAATCGGCGCGCAGATGAACGTCGCTTACGCGGTCGCTGTCGCACTCCTCGACGGGTCGGTGCTCATCGACCAATTCAGCGAACGACGCATCAATAGCGACGATGTGTGGAGGCTCATCAACCGAACACACACGCATCACGAGAAGTCCTACGACGCCTTGCCGGAAAGTCAGCGCCTCACGACACGAGTCCTGATCACCTTCCGCGACGGCACAACTCGCGAGCAGGTGGTCACTCAGCCGCGCGGCACCGGAGACAACCAGCTCACCAACACCCAAATCGTGGACAAGTACCGCAGCCTGACCCAGTCAGTGATCGAGCCCGACCGCCGGCGCGCCATCGAGAACACCGTGCTCGACCTCGAGACGCTCGACGACATCGCGGTCCTGACCGGCATGCTGAACCCGGCAGTGAAGCCAGCCCTGAGTTAATGGCAGCGCTTGGTCACTGCGCCGAAAACGAACAGCGGTGCGCGGCTACTGGCCTTCATCGAAGGCGAATAGCACCTTGCCGCCCCGCTTCGGCGCGTCGGCGTGCTCCAACGCTTGGCGGTAGTCGTCAAGGCGGTAGGTGGCTTCGACGGGCACCGAAAGTGAGCCGTCAGCAACCAGTGAGCCCAAATACCGGTAGGTGTCAACGATCTCGGAGGGCGGCGCGTGGCCTAACCAGGTGAGCAGCCAAAAGCCCGTGTGCCGCAGCTCGCGCCCCAGCAGGTCGGCATTCGGCACCTGCGACGGTCCGCCCCCCAGCGACCCGTAGGTCACGATGGTGCCGCCGAAGCGCAGCGCGCCGACCAGCGCCGTCGCGTAATCGCCCCCGAGGCCGTCGAGCACCAGGCTGAGCTGTTCGCCGTCGAGTTCGCGGGCGATGTCGGCAGCCAGATCCGGCCCGCTGACCAGCACATGCTCGCCACCGGCGGCGCGCACCTCGTCGGCGGCCGCCTCGCGCCGCACCACATTGAGCGTCTTGAGTCCGCGCAAGTGTGCCAGCGTGATCACCAGGCGTCCGACGGCCGAGTTCGCGCCCGGCTGTGCAACCCAGTCGCCGGGATTGAGGTCGACAAACCGGTTGAGCATCACGTGCGCAGTCGCCGGATTGATCGACAGCATGGCCAGCTGCAGCGGGTCGGCGTCCGGCGCGACCTCGACGACTTTGTCTTGCGGAACAACGACTTTCTCCGCCCAGGTGCCGTAGGTGTAGGTGGGCAGCACGACCACCCGCTTGCCCAGCAGGCCCTGATCGGCCTGCGCCCCGGCGTCCACGACGACGCCGACGCCTTCACCGCCAGCCGGCGCAGGCGGTTCGGGTTTGGCCAAATACACCCCGCGCAGCAGCAACAGGTCCGACGGGTTCACCGCGGCGGCCTCCATGCGCACCAGCACATCGCCGGGCCCGGGAACGGGGTCGGGGTCGTCGTGCAGCACCACCGACTCCGAGGGTGTCCCGAACTGTGTCAAAACCAGGTGTTTCATGGCCAGCTCCCGCGTAGCAATGTCATGTACCTAGCGCTGTCATCTACCTAAACACTCGAATCTGCGATTCGCCAGTGGTCAACTTGTTCACTCAAGACGGGTCGGTGCCCGTGATCGACCTGTGGGTACTTCTCTGCGGCTATCCCCTTGTGCGAGTGGTACTTTCATGTCCATGTGCGCCGCCGCTCTGACCGAGCCGCCAGCCCCTGGCTGGTCTCAAGGCAGCACGGATCCGAGTACGGCTGGTAGTTCGTTTTCCGAATGACCGCACAGATATTCGCATTCGTATATTTGCACTCGCGTCAAATATTTCCGCCAATCACGCTCGGAGCAAACCACCGAGGCCCATACTCGACAGGTCGGTAACTGGTTGGACTGATCCGAACCCGACTCCATCCAAATCTAAGGGGAAGATGAGGTGGCCGGGATGACGGAAGCATCGACGCGCCCGCAGATCGCAGACGCTGTATGTGAAGACTGTGGCTACGAGCCGCAGCTGAAACGGACGCTCGGCTCCTTTCAGGTGTTCGCGGTTTCGTTCGCGTTTATCTCGGTCGCAGTCGGCATTTTCGGTACCTACGACGACGTTCTGCAGAACGCGGGGCCCGCGGGGATCTGGCTTTGGCCCATCGTCGGGGTAGGGCAGACCCTGATCGCGCTGGTGATCGCGCAGTTCGCTGCCCGCATCCCACTCAGCGGCTCGTCCTACCAATGGGCCTCGCGGCTGGCCAACCCGAAGATCGGCTGGTTGTTCGGCTGGCTGGCCTTCTGCTACCTGGCGATCGGCGTGGTGGCGTGCGACAACGCGCTGGCGAGCACTGCACTGATGCCACTGTTCGGCATGCCGTCGGACGAGAACACCGCGCGAGTGATCACGGTGGTCGTCCTGGTCATTCAGGCCGTGCTCGTCGTGCTCTCGACGCGCATCGTCGGCCTGATCACGTCAGCCGCGGTGGGGCTCGAATTGGTCATCGTCATCGTGCTGACGATCGCGCTCTTCATCGCCGTGGCGGTCACCGGCCACGGCTCGGTCAGCAACCTCACCTCTCGCGGTATCACCGACGGCGCGCCCAACTATTTCGCCATTGGCGGCGGATTGATGGCCGCGGCGATCATGGGCATCGCAACCCTCGTCGGCTTCGACTCCGCGGCGAACATGGCTGAGGAGGCCAAGGATCCGTTCCGCAGCGTCCCGCGCGCGATCGTGGGATCGGTCGTGGCGGCTTCGGTGCTGGGAATGGTGTTCGTGATCGCGCTCACGATCGCGATCAGGGACATCCCCCAGGCCAGCGCCACGGACTCGCCGGTTTCGTTGATCTTGCGCGATCAACTGGGTGTGGTGATAGAGCGCGCGCTCCTGGTCGCGATCGTGTTCGCATTCTTCGGCGCCGGGTTGGTGACCCTGGCAACCTGCGCCCGGATGGTGTTCGCGATGTCGCGCGATTCACGCTTTCCTGCGCACCAGCTGATGCGTCGGGTCAACCCGCGTACCCGGACACCGATTCCGGCGACCATCTTGATCGTCGTCGTGGGATGCCTCCTGATGGGCGCGCTGCCCGGTGGTGCGCTGTTGAACATGCTCACGGTGGGAGGGCTCATCGGGGCGGTCCTCTACGGCGCGATAATCGTGCTCTATCTCGCGGTGCGGAAACGGTTGGGACGCCAGGAGAACGCATTCGATCTCGGGCGTTTCGACGTGCCGGTGGCGATCGGCGCGCTGGCGTGGTCGGCCTTGGTGGTGTTCGTGCTCGTGTCGCCCTCACAGGCCTTGACCCCGGTCTTGATTTCGGTCGGCGTGGTCGTCGCCGGCGGGATGTACTTGGCCTACCTGTCGATATTCAACCGCGAGGTACTGGAAACCGAGCCTGGAGACGTGGATGTCTTCAAGCATTGACCGAGCAGGTATTTGACGACTGCCAGGCTGACGGGTGACGTTGTGCGCGTCGGCGATTCCGGCTACGAGGCGGCGCGGATTGGCTGGAACCGCTTGTATTCCCGCTATCCCGAGACCATCGTGTTCTGCCGCAACATCGCAAGACGTCGTCAATGCGGTCGAGTGGGCTCGTGAGAAGCGCATCGCCTTTCGTGCCCGCAGCGGCCGGCACAGCCTGGAGGGCTGGTCCTCGGTCGACGGGGGCTTGGTTATCGACGTGAGTCGGATGAAGAGCATCCAGATCGACGAGACGGCGCGCACGCGACGGTCGGCACGGGGCTCACCCAGGCCGAAACGGTACCGGCACTGGGACAACGCGGCTTTGTCGTGCCGACCGGCTCAGAAGGGGCGTCGGCCTCGGTGGTGTGATTCTCGGAGGCGGCTTCGGATTGCTCACCCGCAACCTCGGCCTGGCCTGTGACAACCTGGTTTCCGCCGAGATCGTGGTGGCCTGACGGCGCGTGCTCGGCGAAGGTTGTCGAGGCGACCGAGCACCTCAACTCCGACCTGTTGTGGGCGTGGCGCGGCGGCGGCGGCGGCAACTTTGGGATCGCGACGTCCTACACATTAAAGCTGCACGAACTCTCCGATGTCCAGTTCCTGATCGCCAAGTGGACTGGACACGAGCGAGCTGGGCGCACCTGCTTCGTACGTGGCAGCGCGACGCGCCGATCGCAGATGAACGCCTGACCAGCGCGCTCGAGAGTGAACGCCGACGCGGTCGAGCTGACCGCTGTACTGCACGGCGGCTCACGCGAGAAACTGGAGGACGAGCTGCGCTCGCTGCTCGCGATCGGCACGCCCGAGGTGACATTCATGGAGGGCGCCTGGCCGACGCTGTACGGCCATGCCGACAGAGGTCCCGACCTCCCCTTCTGGAAGTTCTACTCCCAGTTCGTCACTCGTCCGTTTCCCGATGAAGCGATCGAATTGGTGGTCCGCTTCATGGCCAACACGCCCAGCGCGTCGAGTAACTTCTTCTGCACGAGCTTCGGGGGGCGGTGCGGCATGCTCCGCCCGGGGGTCGGTGTTCCCCCATCGCGACGCGCTGTTCTACTGCGAGCCGGGCGCGGCCTGGGACGATCCCGCGCTGAACTCGAAGGCGCTGGGCTGGGCCGCCGATTTCTGGCAGCGCGCTGCGCCCCTATGGCGACGGCGCGTACATCAACGTGCCCAACGCCGCGGCGTCGGACTGGGAGCGCGAGTACTTCGGGACCAACCGGGATCGGCTGCGCCAGGTGAAGGCCACATACGACCCGGTGAACGTGTTCAGCTTCGAGCAGAGCGTGCCTCCCGTGGCCGGTGAGCGGGGGCAATTCTCCGCTAAACCGAATGTTTTAACTGGCGGTTAGGTGCGGCAGGGTGTGGGTGCGTTGGGGGCTTTGGCTTCTTCTGGTGTGCAGAATGTGATCAGTGGTCCGCCGGGGCCGACGGGGTGCATGTACAGCAGCTGAAAGCCGCTCGGGTCCGGTTGGATGGTGGCGATGTATTGGTCGCCGACATTTCCCATCCCGGGGCCGCTGCGGGCAATGAGGGTGGCCAGGGTGATCGTGATGCTGTCGCTGGGGTTTTTCGTCCACTTGACTGACCATTGATCGGTGTTCATCGCACCGTCACCGATTGTGAGAGTTCCGGTGCCGCCCTGGGACAGCTGCAGCTCGGTGTCGTGGGCTATCCATTGGTCGAAGAACGACACCGGCCCCACACTGTTGGAGCCTGCCGGACCGTCGGCGAGGGCGATTGCCGAACCACCGACCAGCGCCATAGCCGTTGCGAGCAAGGCGACGACCATTCGTAGGGCGATATGCCTGTCCAAACCGCAGAACGCATGTGCGTTAATGATCGCCTCCCGTGATCGTGGCGCGGCCCGAGAGGGCCGTTTCGCGGCGAAGCATATCTCGGCTCATCAGCGCATGTGCAGGAAACGCACAGTCGGTGCTCATCAAATCGTAGGCGAGTACCGCAGCCTGACCCGCTTATGATCGAGCCGACCGCCGACAGGCCATCGATACGGTGCCCGACCTCGAGACGCGTTGGTGCATGGTCGTTTTCGCCATTCGGCGGGCGGCCGCTAGCCCGTTGAGTTTCGACGGTCGAAAAAGCAGGTCGACAACGGTACTGGCCGGTGACCGGCTTCGTACCGCTGCACGACCTGCTTTCAGCTCGAATGTTTTGTCTGGCTCAGTGCTTGCTCAGAAGTGCTTGGTTACAGCGGAACCCAGATTCCGCCATTCCAGAATCCCCAACCGTTCATGTCAGGGTTCCAACTGACGGACGCCCAAGGTGCCCACCCCGGTGGCGGTGGCTGCGGCGCCGCCCACGGCGGCGGAATCTGGTAGCCATAGCCGGCGCCGAAGTTGTCGTCCCAGTCATGGCAGTTATTCCAGTCCGAGTTGTTGCCCCAGCCCTGGTCCCAGCGGTCGCCCGGACACCAGTGATGGTGATCCGTAGGCGCAGGAAGAGGCGTCGCCTGGGCGGCGCCAGAGGCCAGGCCGAGAGTCGACAAGGCTAGGCCACCAGCAGCCAGCGCAGTAGTGCACAGGCGAAGCCACGGTCTTGTTTTCATTTCGGTATTCATGCCCTAAGAGTTCCCCTTAGAAACGGCCCTAAACCCTTCGTCGTTGGGGTGGACACCAAATACGTTGTGGCACCACGTTTGAACTGGTAAAACCCGGGCTGAACACGTGAGTTTGGGTTACTTCGACGCAGTGTGATGAGGCCGCTCAGAGACTTTCGAAACGACGTTGGTTTTCGAAACGACGGCGCGCAGCGGGTGTGAGCTGGGCAGCGCGGCTTTGGTGTGGTTGGTCGTCGTCGTGGCCGGCGGGTGAGGCGATCCCACCGTGGCGAGGGCCGGCGTTGTTGTGGTGACCGACTTCTGCAGTTGCACCGTCCGGTTCACTGGGAGCGCTTGCCCGCTGGCTGTGCCGATATTGCTCAGCGCGGTGACGATCGACTGCGCGACGACGGTGACCGCCGCGGTCAGCACACCGGCCACGGTGTTGACGCCCGCGGCGACCGCTTGGACGGGATTGCCGGTCGCTGCCAGTTCCTGCGCTACAGCACTAGGAGTTTCGAACGCGCCGGACAGGAAGTCGTTGAAGGCCGGGAAGATGACCGCTGCGGCGACATTGATCGCCCCCACCACTGCCACCTGCACCACACCCTGCGGCATGACGGTTGGCGGCGGATTGGGGACGATTGGCGCGTTGAGCGCGGCGAAGGTGTCTTGGCGGGCGGTCTCGATCGCCGTGATGATCCCGGGCAGCCCGCCCGCGGCGCCGGGGATCACGTTGAGCAGCCCGACCACACCGACTTCAAGCGCGTTCAGTGCCCGTTGCGCCGGTATCTCGCTGTCGACGAGGATGGCCTGCTGTGCCGCAGCGTTCGTGGGCCCGGTCACCGATGCGGCGGCGGCGCCGATCGCCTTCAACAGGTTCCCCGACTGCAGCGCGGCGAGGAACGTGCCCGGTGCCTGCAGCGCCGTGACGACGGGCGTCACGGCAGTCTCGAGGAGCAGCGGGCAGATGAGCGAGCAATAGATAACCTGATTGCCCAGGAAGCTGGTAATGAGCCCGCCCAGCGGAACCGTCGCGGCTTCCAGCCGGACATCCTGCGTCACGACCGGCGGTGACTGGGCATGAGTTACCGGTGTCAGAGGTGCGGCGGCCATGGCGGCGATGCCTACGACGGCAATCCCCGTGGCGACGCCGGCGCGCAGGCAGCTTGGTATGTGCATGGTCCTCTTCGATCGGCGGTGATATAGATCGCACGGATTGTGGGCGCGATTGGTTCAATCGTGTGATGGGCGTCGAACGAGCCGCCGTCACGAATGCCGAAGCAGCCCAGTACCGCGCTGCCGGCTGGTGGACGGATATCACCCTGTCCGAATGCGTCGCACGCAATGCCGCGTCGACACCGGACAAACCGGCGTACACCGACTTCTCCCTCGACTCGCCGGACCGCACGTTGACCTGGTCGGAGTTCGACCGCGCCGCCACCAACCTCGCCCACCGGCTGCTCGCGTTGGGCGTCGCAGCCGGCGACGGGGTGGCCGTCTGGCACAAGGACAGCTCGGCCCTTCACGTTCTGCTGGTCGCCATCGAACGCTGCGGCGCGGTCGCGGTCGGGCTCGGCGCCCGGGCCGGGGTGCGCGAGGTGACGGCGATCCTGCGCACCGCACGGCCGACCCTCATGGTCAGCGACGTGGAACGGCTCGCGCGGGCTCAGCAGGCGGCCGGCGACGCGGACCCGGCGCTGCGCGTCGTCGCGCTGGATGACGGCTCTTCTGACCTGTGTGTCGACACGACTGCCCGACCGGACGCCACGGTCGGCCTTTCCCCCGTCGGGCCCGACGACGTCTTCCTGATCAACTCCACGTCGGGCACCACCGGACTGCCCAAATGCGTTGTCCACACCCAGAACCGGTGGCACTACTTCCACCAGAAGGCCCTCGCCAACGGCGAACTCACGGCGGACGACGTGTTCCTGCCGGTGATCCCGACGCCCTTCGGCTTCGGTATCTGGACCTCGCACACCACGCCGATTCACTTGGGTGCGACCGCGGTCAGAATCGAGCGGTTCAACCCGGTGGCTACCTGCGCGGCCATCGCGCATCACCGCGCGACGGTGCTGTGCTGCGTCAGCACGCAATTGGCGATGATCCTGGCCAATCCGAACGCACGGGACTACGACCTGAGCAGCCTGCGGGTGGTGTTCACCGGCGGTGAGCCGCTGCCGTACGTCCAGGCGGCCCAGTTCGAGGAGCTCACCGGCGTCACGATCCTGCAGTTCTACGGTTCCAACGAGACCGGGATGCTGAGCGCGACCACGATCGCGGACCCGTTGCACCGGCGGCTCCGCACCGCCGGCCGGATCGTGCCGGAGATGCAGGTGCGGCTCTTCGACGGGGATCGCGACGTCACCGCAACCGGGCACGGACAACCCGCGTGCCGCGGGCCGGCGCTCAGTCTTGGGTATCTGGATGGCACCGACCACGACAAGCTGTTCACGAAGGACGGCTGGATGCGGATGGGCGACATCTGTGAGCTCGACGCCGACGGCTACCTCACCCTCACCGGCCGCACCTCGGACTTCATCCTGCGCGGCGGCAAGAACATCAGCGCCGTCCAGGTCGAGGAGACCGTGGCCACACATCCCGCCGTCGCCGTGGCGGCGGCGGTGGCGATGCCCGACCCGCTGTTCGGCGAGCGGGTCTGCGTGTTCGTCGAGCTCAAACAGGGCGCCGTGCTCGATCTCGCCGCCCTCGTCGAGCACCTTCTGCAGCTGGGCGTCTCCAAGGAGCTGCTGCCCGAGCGACTCGAAGTCCTCGACGAGCTGCCGCGATCATCGGGCGGCAAGATCGCCAAAGGCCTGCTTCGCGCAGAGATCCGATCGACACTCGAGGCGAGCCTAGAAATTCGGCAGGAGCAGCGGTCATGACCACAGAAGAAGTACGGCGCGGCGGCCTGGAGGTATGGGCACCGTCGAAGGTGCCACCGATCGGAGTCGACCTCACCGACGAACAAGCGTTGGCGATCGCCTTCCGGCACCTCGCCGACATCGGTTTCGCCGAGAACATGGCTGGGCACATCACCTGGCAGCCCGTCGGTCAGTCCGACATGTACGTTAATCCGTGGGGCCTGTGGTGGCAGGAACTGACCGCCTCCGACATCTGCGTTGTCGATCAGGACGCGCGGGTGGTCCGCGGTCGCTGGGACGTCACACCGGCCATTCACCTCCACACCGAACTGCACCGGATCCGGCCCGACGCCCGGGTGGTGGTCCACAACCACCCCTACTACGCCAGCCTGATCGCCGCTCTCGGCACGCTGCCCGATCTGGTGCATCAGACCGGCTCATTGTTCCTCGACGACATGTACCTGCTCGAGAAGTACGACGGCGAGGTCGATGCCCCCTGGCGGGCAGCCGAACTGGCCCGGCAGATCGGTTCGGCCAACCTGGTGATCCTGGCGAACCACGGTGTCATCGCCACCGGGCGCAACCTGGCGGAGGCCGTCTACCGGGCCGTGTCCATCGAACGTGTCTGCCATCTGGCCTACGACGTGATGGTCACCGGGAGGACCCCCTCGAAGATGAGCCGCGGCGACATGGTGGGCATGCAGGCATCGCTGATCGAACGCGCCGCGGACGTGTACTGGGCCGGTGCGGCCAGGATGACCATCAAGGCCGACCGGAGCGTTCTGGCGTAGAGCACCAGCGGATTTCGAGAAACGAGGGTCCCCCACCATGAAGTCCATCGACGAGATGTCTGCCGATCTCAGCTTCACGACCGCCAAGACCGGTGCCGACAAGACCGTCACCTTCCTGCCCGAACCCCAACGCGCCCAGCGCCGCTACACCATCATCTCCGTCGACGACCACATCGTGGAGCCGCCCGATACCTTCGAAGGCCGCGTTCCGCGGAAATTCGCCGACCGGGCCCCGAGGGTCGTCGATACCGACGACGGTGGCCAGACCTGGATCTATGACGGGCAGTCGCTGCCCAACGTGGGCTTCAACGCGGTGGTGGGGCGTCCGGTGTCCGAGTTCGGGTTCGAACCCGCACGGTTCGACGAAATGCGCCGCGGCGCATGGGACATCCACGAACGCGTCAACGACATGGACCTCAACGGTGTGTACGCGTCGCTGAACTTCCCGTCGTTCCTGCCGGGCTTCGCCGGCCAGCGGCTACAACAGGTCACCACGGACCGCGACCTCGCGATGGCATGCGTGCGGGCGTGGAATGACTGGCACATCGAGGCATGGGCAGGTGCCTACCCCGATCGCATCATCCCGTGTCAGCTGCCGTGGCTGCTCGACCCTGACGTCGGCGCGAAGATGATCTACGAGAACGCCGAACGCGGGTATCACGCGTTGACGTTCAGCGAGAACCCGGCGGCGTTGGGACTGCCGACCATTCACTCGGGTCACTGGGATCCGTTGATGGCGGCCTGCGCGGAAACCGGGACGGTGGTCAACCTCCACATCGGCTCGTCGGGCACGTCCCCGGCCACCACCGACGACGCACCGCCGGATGTGCCGGGTGTGTTGTTCTTCGCCTATGCGATCACGGCCGCCGTCGACTGGCTGTACTCCGGTGTCTGCACACGGTATCCGGATGTGAAGATCTGCCTGTCCGAGGGCGGGATCGGTTGGGTGGCGGGTCTTCTCGACCGACTCGATCACATGTTGAGCTACCACGAGATGTACGGGACGTGGAAGGCGCTCGGCGAGACACTGACACCTGCGGAGGTGCTGAAGCGGAACTTCTGGTTCTGCGCGGTCGAGGACCAGTCATCGTTCATCCAGCATGAACGCATCGGTTCGGACAACATCCTGGTCGAAGCCGACTACCCGCACTGCGACTCGACGTGGCCGCACACTCAGCGCGCCATCGGCGAGCAGATCAGCGGGCTCCCCGAGGAGATCGTCCGAAAGGTGACGTGGGAGAACGCGTCCCGGCTTTATCGGCATCCGGTTCCGGTCGCTGTCCAGGCCGACCCCAACGCCTTCTGACCGCTGCGCCAGCGCGCTCATAACGATCTGCGCAAGTCAACAGTCTGGCAGCGGATTCCCAACAACATCAAAGGCATACACAGCATCGCCCCAGGGTCACAGCACTTTTCAAGCGCACACTATTCCGGCTCTCATAAATGCGGCTTAACGTCATTCGTTGCACCGTTTGATCATGAAGGGAGCACATCAATGTCACGAAGACCATCGCTACGTGCACTCACACTGGCAGCCGCGGGAGTTTCTCTCACGGCTGCACTTGCCGTGCCCGCGGTCGCGTCGGCGACCGTAGCGTCGGCGGCACCGGCTGGTTATGCGACCGATTGGGGGCCCTACGGCCACTACGGGCCGCACCCGGGCGACTGGGACAACCACCCCGAGTGGGGTCCCGGCTGGAACAACGGCTACCCGGCCCCCGGCTGGTATCCGCCTGCCGGCTGGGTCCCGCCCCCGGACTGGGCGCCACCGCCTGGCTGGGCGCCACCGCCGGACTGGGTCGGACCCTGCGCCGGACCGCTCTTCGACCTGTTCCACCCGCTGCGCTGCGCGTAGTCCACGCTCTGAGCCTGCCCCCGACCGGGGCAGGCTCAGAGCCGGCCGAAGATCGAGTTGACGAGGTCGTCGCCGATGCCGATGCCTGCGCCGGTCACCATCGCCTGGCCGAACCGTCCGCCGAGGAAGCGCTGTAGCGTGCCGCCCCCCTGCGCGGGCTGCTGGTAGCTCTGCTGATACTGCGGCGGCTGCTGATACTGCGGCGGCTGGCTGTACTCGGCGGGTGGTGGGTAGTACGCGGGCTGCGTTGGCGGCGCCGGGGCTGGCGCGGGGGCTGGGGCGGCGGTCACGTGATTGTCGATGAGCGCGTGAATCGCCTGCAGCAGTTCGGTTGTCGTACTCTGCTCATCGCGGATCGCCAACGCGATCTCCTTGAGGTCCAATCCCCATTCGCGGGCGTTGGGGTCACCCCCGGCGGCCGCTGTCGACAACTTTCCTCCCAGGGTCGCGATGAGTGACGCGGTCTGGTCAGCCTGCTGCTGCAGCGCGCTGAACTGGCGGTCCACGGTGTCGGTGTCCACTTCTGGGTCCTTTCGGTCGGTCGTCTGGGTTGAAGTTTAAAAGGCGTTGAAGTTTAAAAGGCAGAGCTCTTACCCCTCCGCGCGCGCTATCACCGATTCGTAGGCCGTGCGCTGTGCGGCATCTGTCGTTGGCGCGAAGTCCAACACGATGTCGCCAACCTGATAGCCGTTCGACAGGGAGCCCTCGTAGAGCTGCGCATCGCGCGACCTGCCGAAGACGAGGATGGATACGGTGTCGGCTGCCACGGCGCCTGCGCAGTGGATATCGGCGCAGCGCTGGTCCGTCACGTCGCGGGGATTGGGCATCGCCAGACCGGCAGCGGTGAGGACATTCACCAGCGCCCATGCCGAATTTGCGCCGGGCCCGGGCACCTGGCTCGCCGAGGATGCTCCGCCAGGATTCGGCTGCCCGGCACATCCGCCCAAAAACAACACCGTCAGCAGCCCGGCGAGCACGGACGCCAGCCGGTTTCCACATTTGCTCGCGATGGTTTCTCCTTCCCGGGCGACGCACCCGGTGATCCCCCATCGTACCCGGTGAGATTTGTCACCTCTTGCCCCAACACCGGCGGGGTTAGCGGTATCCGAATCGGCTGAATCCGGTTGAGAGCCGTTGGTCCGCAATCGATTTCATCCCGCCTGCGCCGACTCGGGTCAGCACTGTCACGCTGCCGGCGCCAGCGATCACAGCAAGCGCCCAGGAATATCTCGCCTTCCCGGCGTACTTAGGACTGATGGGGCAGTTCGGCTGCCCGGATAGTGAATTCTTGCTTGTTGAAGGAGATCTCGGTATGTCAGGGCTACTTAGTCGATTCCAGAAGTTGATCTCAAGCGATGCGCAACTCGCCGCCGCAACGCCGGATCCAGCGGTGTCGGCCGCAATCGGCGAGCCCGGCCTGCTCCTCACCGACGTGATCCGCACGGTGATGGACGGCTATGCCGACCGGCCCGCGCTCGGCCAGCGTGCCGTCGAGTTCGTCACCGACGCAGACGGACGCACCGTTGTCGCATTACAACCCCGCTTCGACACCCTGACGTACCGCGAGACCTGGACCCGGGTGCGCGCGCTGGCCGACGCACTGGCCGACAACCCGATCCGGCCAGGGGATCGCGTGGCAACCCTCGGCTTCACCAGCGCCGACTACGCCGTCGTGGATATGGCGCTGTCGCTGACCGGCGCCGTCGCCGTTCCGCTGCAGACCAGCGCGCCGGTTTCGCAACTGCACCCGATCCTTGTCGAGACCGAGCCGGTAGCGATCCTCTCCAGCGTCGACCACCTCGAGGACGCGGTGCAGCTCGCGCTCACCGCGTACACCCCCAAGCGTCTTGTGGTGTTCGACTACCACCCGCAGGTGGACGACCACCGGGAGGCCCTGGAGTCGGCTGCGGCGCAACTGGCCGACCGCCACGTCACCGTCGAGGCCCTCGGTGACGTCCTCGAGCAGGCCGCTGCGCACACCGACGGACCGGAGATCCCGCCCGGGGACGGCGACGCGCTGCGGCTGCTGATCTACACATCCGGCTCGACGGGCACCCCGAAAGGCGCGATGTACACCGACCGCCTGATGGCCAACTGCTGGCGGGGTTGGTACAGGCCGGACTGGGACACCGAGGGCGCGCTGCCCGTCATCACCTTGGGCTTCATGCCGATCAGCCACGTGATGGGGCGGATGATCCTGTACTCCACATTGGGTGTGGGCGGGACGGTTTACTTCGCCGCCCGCAGTGACCTGTCGACCCTGCTCGACGATTTGGCGCTGGTCCGCCCGACGAAGCTCGAGCTGGTGCCCCGCATCTGGGAGATGTTGTTCCAGGAGGTGCAGAGCGAGGTCGACCATCGCTGGACCGAGGGCGATCGGGAGGCCGTCGAGCAGCAGGTAATGGCCGAGCAGCGCGAGAAACTCATCGGCGGGCGGCACCTCTTGGCGATGACCGGCTCGGCGCCCATCTCGCCGGAACTGCGGTCGTGGGTCGAACAGTTCCTCGACATCCCCTTGACCGAGATTTACGGCTCGACCGAGGACGGCATCATCCTCGTCGACAGCCACATCAAGCGCCCACCCGTGACCGACTACAAGCTCAGCGACGTTTCCGACCTGGGCTACTTCGCCACCGACCGGCCTCATCCACGCGGCGAATTACTGGTCAAGACACCGGATCTGATCCCCGGGTACTACAAGCGACCCGATGTCACCGCTGAGCTCTTCGACGCCGAGGGCTGGTATCACAC
>CAVTDY010000030.1:0-173717 GCA_963733605.1 uncultured Actinomycetota bacterium | reverse complement strand
CATTGCGGTGGATGCCCATCACGCCGAGGCCGGCGGCCACCGCGACCGGTTTGTGTGCCACCACCCAGATGCGGCCGGGCAACGGTCGATCTCCATCGGGAAGGACATCGACGGGTTGATCGCGCGGTAGCCGGCGTCCTGCAGCGCGCGGGTGATCCGGTGGGCGGCCTCGTTCATGATTTCGCCGCTGCGGTGGAACTCCTGATTGGCCACACTGCGGGCGGTCGATCGGACGTTGTCGCGGTTCATCTTCACGACCAGCGAGATGTAGCTCTGCGTTCCCGGCAGCGCGGCGCCGACGTGCTCGCGCTCGCCGGCCAGCTCGGGGTTCTCGACGCTGGCGAAGGCGACGTCGTCGGCACCTGCGTCAAGACACACCTGGCGCAACCAGTCGGCATCGATGACGCCCGGCTTTTCGGTCTTTCGCGAGCGCACCTTGCGGACCGTCGGGTGTTCGGCGAGGCGGGCGGAGATCTTCTCGGGAGCCATGCTGAGTATAGTACACAAGACTGAGATGAAGGGCCCGTCAAAAACGTCTGCGCGGCCGTAAAGAAAGCGTTCGGACGACTCAACGTGCGCGCAGATGCGGGTAAACCGGAGAGATGCACGACACGCGAGAGGGCTCCGGCCTGCTGCGCCGCGGCTGGCTTCGGCTACTCGATGGGGACCGTTCCTGGGGGTCGATCGACATCCGGCCGGATCGCTTCGGGGTAACGCGCTACCGCCTGGTGGTCTACCCGCCCGGCATCAGCGAGTCGGAGCGCCGCTGGGTTCGGGTCGCGCGGGGTTGGCCGCTGATGGGCGCCGTGGGTGTGGAATGATCCGCGAATCCTGCTGAGCAACCTGACCGGGCCGTGGACCGCGTTGGCCCTCTCAACCGCCGCCTACCTCGGCCCGGGACTGGTGGCCGTCGCCAGGGCGGGCGCGCCGCGCACCCGCGTTCGCACCATCGGGGCAACGGTGATGGCGGGTCACCGCGATCCGATCTCGGGGGCCGCCCGCGACAGGCTGGAAGGCTTGGCGGCCGTGCTGATGGAAGCCGACGATCGGCTGGCCGCCGGCCGTATCTCGGCGATCCAGCATGAGATGGTCTGGTGGCAGGTGTACGACCAGATGTCGCGGCGCGCGGCGCCCGGCATGCATCCGTCCGGCAGGGAGGCATAATGGCCGACCTCCTGCAGGTGGCGACGCTGATGGCCGGTCCCGCCGCGATTCTGTTGACCGTCCGATCGCTGATTATCCGGCAGAACCGGGCCGCCGACACCGAACGCTGAGCAGGCGTCAGTGCCCGCCGCGTGCCATCAGGCGTTGCATCTGTCCGTAAGCGTCGATCGGGCTGTGTAAACGCCAACTCGCTCTCGGCGAAGACGATCTGGCCGGTGACCCATGACATTTCAAGCACGGCAACGATCGTCTCGGCTACGTCGTCGGCCTGGCCGAGGCGCTGAAGCGCGGTGCGTTCGGTCAGGCCTTCGACCCATCCGGGCAACTGCTCGGCTTTCTCGAGCATCGGCGTGCGGGTGACACCGGGACCGACGGCGTTGACGCGAACGCCGTGCGCACCCCATTCGGCGGCTGCGACGCGGACCAGCATGTCGATGCCGGCCTTCGACACGCAGTAGGCGCCCATGTCGCGGTCGGCGAGGGTTCCGCTGATGCTGGAGACGGCGACGATCGACCCTCCGGTGCCGGCCTCGATCATGGCCCGCGCGATGGCCCGCATGGTCAGCCAGGTCCCCGTGAGGTTGGTGTCGATGACCCGCCGCCAGGCGTCGGGAGCCTGTTCGAGCAATAGCCCAGACGCGCCGACGCCGGCGCAGGCGACCAGCGATCGGGTGGCCCGTGGGCGGCGACCGTCTTGTCGATCGCGGCCGTCACCGACTCGGGAGCACTGATGTCGCAATTGATATCGCCGCCCTTGAGGTCCCACGCCACGACATCGGCGCCCGCCTTGCGAAGCCGGCGCCGACCGCGCTACCGATCCCGGACCCGCCGCCGGTGACGATGGCGATCACTCGGGCTGACCGATCAGTTCCACGCGCACGCCGTCGGGTGCGGTGACCACCGCCATGTCAACCGCCTTTCCGCCCGGTGCAGGCATCGCGATGCGGCGCACACCGTCGTCGAAACCGAGCTCGGCGAGCCCGGCGAGTGTCGCATCAACATCCCGTTGCAGCGACACCAGGAAGAAGCCGAACGCCGGCGCCGACGGCGGCGGCGCGCCTGGCTCGGCGCCCTCGAACTGAACCAGTTCGACGATGCCGCTGTCGGGGCTGCTCGGGTCGCCCAGAAAGACCGACCGCAGCCGATCGGTGGCGGCACCGAACAGGGCGGGCCAGTCGCCGGTGAAGGTGTGGTCGAACAGCTCGGCTAAGCCAAGGCCGTCCCGCCAGAACCGGATGGAACACTCGACGTCGGCGGTGACTATCGCGGTGTGGTGGATGCCGGTCACGCGGGTGCTTCCCTCCGGTCACCGGCCGCTGTCAACCGGTCGAATTCGTCGAGTTCCACCTGTGCCAGCATTTCGGCGAACCGGGTTCCGCTGTACGGGAACTGGGTGACCACTTTGCCGTTCGGATGGCGGTAGTAGTTGTTGCAGTTGGCGAGCCAGACGGTGCCCTGCATCGCCCGCGGATCTCGTCGTTGTACGCGTCGTGGACGTCGCGCCTGACCTCGACCGCCTGCACCCGGTGACGGACCATGTCGTCGATGAGCCGACGCACGAACTCGGCCTGCGCCTCGAGTATGTAGATGATCGAGGTGACCCCGTTGGTGTTCGGCCCGTACAAGGTGAACAGATTCGGGTAGCCCGGCACGACCGTCCCGAGATAGGCCTGCGCACCGTCACGCCAATCGTCGCGCAGTCGCCGCCCGCTGGTGCCGTACACGTCGAGGCTGCGCAGGTAGTCGGCGGCGTGAAATCCGGTGCCATAGATGACGGTGTCGACCTCGTGTTCGGTCCCGTCCACCGTGCGCAGCCCTCGTTCGGTGAACTCCGCGATGGCCGAGGTCTCCAGATTCACGTGCGGCAGACCCAGTGCCGGAAACCAGTCGCGGGACTGCAGCGGTCGCTTGCAGCCGACCGGATAGGAGGGAGTCAGCTTGGCGCGCAGGGCCGGATCCTTCACCTTGCGCTGAAGATAGGCGTAGGCCATGTCGGTCAACTCTTTGGTCATCGCGGAGTCGACCGCAAAATTAGCCGCCTCATACTGCTGGAAGGCCGCGTCGCGGACCTTGAGCGCCTCTTCGGGATCGCGGTCGAACAGGTCCTGCTGTTCGGCGGTGAACGGTTCGTCGTAGCGCGGTGACACCCATATCGGAGTCCGCTGGAAAACCGTCAGGAGTGCGGCGTCCGCGGCAATCGCGGGTACATATTGGATGGCACTCGCACCGGTTCCGATGGACGCAACACGCTCGCCCGCAGTCGATTTCGAGTGATCCCACTCCGACGAATGAAACGCCCGGCCACAAAATCGCCCGGCGCCGGGAATGTCGGGGATGTTGGGCACGTCCAGCATTCCCACCGCGGTGACGACGACGTCGAACTGATGCCGCGCACCGTCCGACGTCACCAGCGTCCAGCGCCCGTCGCTGTCCGACCACCGCAGGGTCGTGACGCCGGTCGTAACCAGGTGGTCGGCGAGGTGGTGGTGCTCGGCGACTCTTTCCAGGTAGTCAAGGATCTCCGGCTGCCCGGCGAACGTCTTGCTCCACCGCGGGTTCAGCGCGAACGAATACGAGTAGAAGTGCGACGGCACGTCGCACGCCGCACCGGGGTAAGTGTTGTTTCGCCACGTGCCGCCGAACCCGTGGCCGCGATCGAAGATCGTGAAGTCGTGGCCACCTTTGGCGAGTTGGATTCCCATCGCGATGCCGCCGGGGCCGGCCCCGATGACTGCGACCTTCGGTGTGCCACCCGCCATCTTTGCAATCATTACATATATAGCGTAATACGTAACGACTATCCCAGGTTCGTGGTGTGCGCCGACCTGACGGTGGGCCAGCGGCATGTCGCCACCGGCCCCACCTATCGCGAGTGCGGCGTCAGCGCGCACGCGCCAACGTTGACCCGCTCAGATCACAGCGGGATCCAGAGGCCGAAGAACCAGAACCCCCAGGCGCCGCGATCGTTGTCGAAGTACGGCTCGACGCGCTGACCCTGCCAGTTGAAGGGCTGATGGTCAAAGCGGGCGTCGTCGATGCCGCGCTGATCCCATGGCCGCTGGTCCCAGCCACCCTGCTCCGGGTGCCACTGGTCCCCCCACTGGCGGTCCCCCCACTGGCGGCCGTCGCCACCGTCGCCACGGTGGTCGCCCTGACAGCCTTGCCAGCACGGCTGCCAAGGGTCAGCAGACGCCGTGCCGAGGCCGACTCCCAGCCCGAGAGCGCCAGCGCCCATCGCGCCCACGATCGCGGCTCGCGCCACAGTTTTCTTGAATGTCATTGCTGTGCTCCTTCAGTGTTGTGAGCCTGCCTCCGAATTGCGTCGACAATCCGAAAGCGGGACGCGTCGCACTGCTATACGCCGCGCGGTTACGCGACGTGAGACCCCCACTTGCTGTATCGGGGGATCCTCCAGGGCTGTTACTCAAACCCGTTTGTGGGCTGGATCACTCTCCTTGAGCTGACTTGGCCGCCGGGAGAATCGGGCGTCCAGGAAGCTGCCGATGCGGTCGGTGGCTGCGCGCGCCTCGGGCAGGAAATCGAACACGGGGTAGATGTGCAACTGTCCCTCCCCTACCTCAAATTCCACGTCGCCGCCTGCCGCTCGCACCTTCTCGGCTACCTGCGCGGCGTCGTCGTAGAGGCCTTCTCGCTCGCCCACCAGCACCAGTAGTGGCGGCAGGTCATTGAGGTTGGCATAGGCCGGCGAGGCCAGCGGCGTGCGCTTCGGGTCCCGGCCGGCCAGGTAGGCCCCGCCCATGCGCTTGATCATGAGCGCGATCGGCAGGGGATCCAGCTGGGCGCGCTCGGTCAGCGAGGCTCCCTCGGCGGCCAGGTCGGTGAGCGGGGACACCAGCACCACGGCGTCGGGCTGCCGCCCCCCTTCGTCGCGCGCCCGCACGGTCACGCTCAGCGCGATGCCCCCGCCGGCAGACTCGCCGAGCACCGCCACCCCATGGACAGGATCCTGATCAAGGATCCAGCGGTAGACCGTCACGCAGTCGTCCAGCGCGGCCGGGAACGGATGCTCAGGCGCGAGCCGGTAGTCGGGCACGACAACGCGGCAGTCGGCTGCCTTCGAGAGCCGGTAGCCGAACTCGCCGTAATCATCAGCGCTGCCCAGGCACGTGCCTCCGCCGTGGATCAGCATCAGCACCTGGTCCGAACGGGTCCCGGGAGCCGACACGGCCAGGCACGGCACCCCGTAGGCCGCGACGTGGTCGGTGACCGCGTCGGGGGGCACCGGGAAGCTTGCGAACATCGCGCTGTATCCGGCGCGCAGACTCTCCATCGATCCGTCCGATGCGTCAAACATGTCCTGGTACAGCGCCTCCACGCGCGCTGTTTGCGGGCTGATCGCCACCATGGCCTCCGTCAAATCGTCGATTCACCTAGAAACTAATCAACTAGCTTAATCAACCTACTTGATTACTTCAAGTTGCCGATCTAGGCTCGAGGAAGATAATCAACCAGCTTTACGAATTGGAGGTTCCGGCCATGCCACGAATCAGACCGCCTGCGACGGTGGCGATCACCGTCGCACTTGCCGCCATCCTGGCCGCGCCAGCCCACGCCGAGCCGGTCGGGATGGCGCCGCAGGCGTACTCGAAGACGACATCCGACGGCTGGCGATTGACCATCAACCTGGACGACGAGACGGTGAACTCGGTGCCCAACCTCGCTGAGGCCGTGAACTCCCGGGAAGGCTTCGTCACGGTCAAGGGAACAGCTACCGCCTCCGGTGGGGCCGCACCCATCGTCGACAGCCTGTTCATCCTCGGCTACGAGCTCGGATGCCAATCCGACGTCTCCAGCGGACTGCAGTTCGGCGCGAATGCCGGTATCTCACCGGGTATTTCGGTGGGCACGGGCGGAGTCAACGCGGGCGTCTCGGCGGGCATCGGCGGCTTCGTGCAGACGATTCTGCAGCCCGGGGTCATCGTCGACCTACCCCTTTCCAACATGGCATTGGATCCGGGCGGCCACGCCGTCCTCGATGTCGACAATCTGCACATCAAGGCCGACGCGTGCGGCGGCGACGTGACCATCAGATCGTATGGCTACCTGCGGGTTTCAACCGCATCGAGCCACACGTCGTTCGCCATCTACGGCGATCCGGTGAAGATATGAGCAGGTCCCCCATCTTCGCCATCGCGCTCGCCGTCGCGGTGGGGATCTCTGCGACAGGCGTCCAACCAGCCCACGCGGATCCTGTTGGACCACCACCTGTCCCACCCCCGGGAGCCTCATTCGGTCCGCCCGGGTGGACGCCACCCCCCAGGGTCGGCGCACCGCCCGTCTTCGCCAACACCCACGGCCCCACCGATTCTCGCGGCGTCAAGGTCACCAGCAACGCCGACCCAGCCGAGGCGGGCACCGGCCTGCCCGGATCGGTGCTGGGGAACTCGCCGGCGCCCAATCAGAACCTCGGGCCCAACCACGGAGTGAGCGCGTTCGCGGGGTTTGAAGCGGCTCCGCCGCCATCAAGTGGCGGCGGCACACAGGCGGGTGCGGCCGCGCCGACATTGGAAGATCCACACGGGCGGCCTCTCCAGGATGAGCCGGTGCCCCCGGTGGCGCCAACGGTCAAGTCGCCCGGGGCAACCGGGTAGCATCGCCGCAACGATGAGCTCACACGAGGAAACCCCGCTGGGACTGTTGATCAACCAGCTGTACCGGCTGCAGTTGATCCGGTCGGCGGAAGCCCTGCGTCCGTTGGGGGTAACGGTCCCGCAAGCCCAATGTCTGAGCGTCCTCAATGAGCGGCCCGCGGTATCCAACGTGGAGATGGCGGCCGAGCTCTTCGTCACCCCGCAAGCGGTGAGCATCGTGCAGCGGTCGCTGGAGGACGCCGGGTTGGTGGAACGGCGGCGGGACACCGCCGACGGCCGGGTGCTGATGACCAGTCTCACCGACAAGGGCCGCAAGCTCTTCAAACGCTACGACGCGGCAGTACGGGTCTCCGACGACAAGTTCCTCGAGGTACTACCCGCCGCTGACCGCAAGAGAATCAAGAAGCTATTGGCTGCTCTCATCGAGAGCCAACCGGGTTAGACACGCTGATCGACTCCCATTAGGTGACGAGCGAGACCGAGTTGGAGCGGCGCAGCTTGCCCGACGGGGTCTTCGGGATGGTGCCCGGCCCGAGCACCACGACGTTGCGCGGACGCACGTCGACCTCGGCGACCACCTCGTGGGCGACCTGGTGCTCGATGCGGCGCACCTCGACCGGGTCCTGCCACGCGTTCGACTCGACCGCGACGGCGAACGTCTCGCGCGAGTGCCCGGCATCCAGGCGCACCGCGACGGCGCAGCCCGGCCGAACCCCCTCGACGCGGCCCGCGGCCCGCTCGATGTCGGTCGGGTAGATGTTGCGGCCGGCCATGATGATGACGTCCTTGACGCGGCCGCACACGACGATGTGGCCGTTCTCCATGATGTAGCCGAGGTCGCCGGTGTCATACCAGCCGTGCTCGTCCTGCGCGGGGATGAAGCCACCCATCGTGATGTAGCCGGGCGTCAGCGACTCGCCGCGCAGCTCGATCACCCCGACGCCGCGGGCGGGCATCACATTGCCGTGCTCGTCGATGATGCGGGCCTCGAGGTCCTTGCAGCAGCGGTCCGAGCGAGGCCAGCCGGCGGGTGTTGCCCTTGGTGACGGGCACGGCGCGGCGCAGCGCTGCCAGCAGGTCGGCGTCGACCTCGTCGACCACCAGGCCCGCACCGCATTCGGAGAACGACACCGCCAGCGTCGTCTCCGCCATGCCGTAGGCGGGCAGGATCGCCTCGGGCTGCAGCCCGAACGGCTTGCCCGCGTCGAGCAGGTCCTCGACGTCGGCAGGCTCGACGGGCTCGGCGCCCGACAGCGCGAACCGCAGCGTGGACAGGTCGAACTGGCCGGGCTCGGCCTGCTTGCGCAGCCGCTTGGCGAACAGCGCGTAGGCGAAGTTCGGCGCCGCGGTCATGGTGCCCTTGTACTTGTCGATGAGCTTGGCCCACAGCAGGGTGTCGCGCAGGAAGTCCATCGGCGTGACCTTGACCAGCTCGGCGCCGAAGTACATCGGGATGGTGAGGAAGCCGACCATGCCCATGTCGTGGAAGCAGGGCAGCCAGCTGACCATGACGTCCTTGTCGACGTCGTACTCGGCGCCGATGAACATGGCCTCGGCATTGGAGTGGATGTTGCGGTGGGTGATCTGGACGGCCTTTGGCGAGCCCGTCGAGCCGGACGTCAGCTGCATCAGTGCCAGGTCGTCCTCGCCGACCTCGACGGGGTCGATCGGATCGGACGCCAGCAGGTCGGCGACGGTGAGGACCTTGATGCCCTTTTCCTCGAGCACCGGGATCGGCCGCAGGAACGGCTCGGAGACGATGACGGCCTTGGCCTCGATCATGCCGATGACGGTCATGGTGTCCTCGGCCCAGATCACCAGGTCGGTGCGCGGGGTGGGCTGGTGCAGCATGGTCAGGCTTGCGCCGCGCATCCACAGGCCCTGCGCGGTCGGGGCGATCTCGACCGGGAAGCCGGCCAGCACGCCGACCGCGTCGCCGAGTCCGATGCCCGCGGCGGCCAGGCCGCCCGCGATGCGGCGGGCGCGCTCGTGAACCTCGCCCCAGGTGTGGCGGACGGGTTCGTGGGTTCACCGGTGACCATGCCCGTCGTCACGGTGCGGGCGTTGCGGTACATCTTCTCGGTGAATCTGCTCACGACAGCCTCCTCGGCATCGGTCCCAGAGCAAATGCCCGGGTGTAATGCTCCCGCTGATAGAGAGCGCTTTCGTGTAGGCGCGCACACAATTGGGGAGCGGTTAGGTCTCGAATCGGTGATTCGCCCGTACATCCGGCTGACCGCCCACCGGGGTTACCGGTGGGCGAAAAGGTCGCGCCCGTTTCCTGACCGCTAGCTTTCACCGTCGATCATCTTAAGCAACTCTTAAGTAGCTGCCAAACTGTGGCGAGAATTGAGGCCTGGGTCACACCTGGACGTGATCAAACCGTTGTGGGCAGGGCCTGCGACCGGTCAAACAGAGTCGACGGAGCGGGCACCACCCTGGCACCGTGCACGGGCCCGCTGGCCACCCGCACCGTGCGGCACACCCCGATCCCCGCCAGCTGCGCGCCGACGTCGACGCGCCGAGGCCGCCGAGGTACACAGGAACGCACATGTCGGGCCGGACCCCGACACGATCCCTGCCAGCGCGCCTGCGTCGGCACCCGCGCGAAGCGTGCGCCGCAGCCCAGGGTCCAGACTCAGCGCCGCCGGCTGCAGGTCGTTACCGAGCAGCGGCGCCAGCTCGGCCGGGTCACCCGACGCCAGCGCGGCCAGCACCGGCTCGGGATCCTCGAGCCGCGGCGGCTGGTCCCGGTCCGGCCCCCGCGGTTTCCCGCAGCCGGTCGATCTCGCCGAACACCGCCGGCGTCGACAGGCCGCCGTCGGCGAAGGCCAGCACCCAGTGGAACGTGTTGCGGGCGAGCACGGTGGCCAGTTCCTCGCCACGGCCGGTACCCAGCGCGGTGCCGCCGTGCAGCGCGAACGGGACGTCGCTGCCGAGCTGGGCGGCCAGCGCGTGCAGGTCGCGGCGTGGCACGCCGAGTTCCCACAGCGTGTTCATCGCCACCAGCACCGCCGCGGCGTCGGCGCTGCCCCCCGCCATCCCGCCCGCGACGGGAATCGACTTCTCGATGGAGATCGCGACGTCCGGTGCGCGCCCGACGTGCTCGGCCAACAACTCCGCCGCCCGCCAGGCCAGGTTGCGCTCGTCGGTGGGCAGCGACTCGACTCCCTCGCCCGACATCTCCAGCGACAGCACGTCGGCGTTGCGCACGGTGATCTCGTCGAGCAGCGACACGGCGTGAAAGACCGTCGTCAGCTCGTGGTAGCCGTCGTCACGGCGGTCACCGACGGCCAGATAGAGGTTCACCTTGCCCGGCACTCGCACGGTGACCGACCCAGTGGGGACCCACTCGGACGCAGTGCTTCCGTCGGAGGCGGACACCGCACGACACTATCGCCGCGACGAGCACGACACGTACCGAAGTACCGAGATGCCGAGCGAGGCGGCTGTTCTCGGCGGGAAATCCGACGGCGATCAGCGAAGTGGCGACCCTAGGCTGAGGAAGTGTTGTCACCCGGCGACCGGTTCGAGCGCTACGTCGTCGACGGGGCCCTCGGCCACGGCGGATACGCGATCGTCTACCGCGCGCATGACACCGCGGACCGGATCGCGTGGTGGCGCTGAAGATTCTCGACGACCATCACCGCCAACCCGCCCAGTTAGCGCAGCTGCAGCGAGAATTCGACTTTGCCCACCGGCTCGACCACCCGCACATCGTCAAGGTGTATGAATACGGGCCGGGTTGGCTGGCGATGGAATTGGTCGACGGCGGCACGGTGGCCACGCTGCCGACCCGGACCGATCGGCTGACCGCACTGGCCCAGATCGCCGGTGCTCTTGACTATGCCCATCGGCGCGGCATCGTGCATTGCGACGTCAAGCCATCCAATATCCTTGTTTCGCTGTCCTTTTCGGTTCGACGGCGCGGTGCTGATCGACTTCGGCGTCGCACATGCGGTGGCCGAGGACGTGGGCCGCAGACCCGCCGCACATCGAGGCATCGCTGCCGTACTCGGCACCCGAGCTGCTGCGCGGACACGCGCCGTCGGCGGCAACCGACGAGTACGCGTTGGCGTGCACGGCTTTCGAATTGATTACCGGCTCACCACCGTTCACCGCGAACACGCTCGATGGGGCTGATGGACGAGCAGCTGCACGCCCCGCCACCGAGGCTCTCGCGCCAAGTATCGCTGGCTCCCGCATGCATTCGACTCGATCATGGCCAAGGCGTTGGCGAAAAGCCCGGACAGCAGATACGAAACGTGCTCGGAGTTCGTCGCAGTGACGACCCGGACGTTGCAGTGACGCAGCCAAGCTGACGCCAACGAGTAAGCGCTAGAGGACGCGGACCTGAGGACCTGCGTCTGGGCCTTCGGCTCTGCGTCTGCCTGTCGGCTCCTGCGCCGGGCCTCGCGGCGCCTCGGCTCGGTGGGCTCGGATTCCCACTCGCCGGAGCGCTGCAGCAGCCGGACGAAGTCCGCGACCGACAGTGTCTCGCCGCGGCGAGACGGGTCGATGCTGGCGGCCAGCAGCCGGCGGGCCGACTCGTTGCCCGAACCCGCCCACTCGGCGAACGCGTTGCGCGACGTCTTGCGCCGCTGCGCGAACGCCGATGTCGATCAGGTCGAACACCTGCTGGCGGAACTGGCGAATCGGTCGGCCACGGCGAGGTCTCGTGGCGGTCGATGCGCACCAGCCCCGAGTACACCCGCGGGATCGGCCAGAATACCGTCGGCGACACCATCCCGTAGCGCCGGACATTGCCGAAGAACCGGACCTTGACGCTGGGCACGCCGTAGTCCTTGCCGCCGGGCTCGGCGGCAAGCCGCTCGGCGACCTCGGCCTGCACCATCACCATCACCGTGCGGATCGACGGGAACTCGGCGAGCAGGTGCAGCAGCGCGGGGACTGCGACGTTGTACGGCAGGTTGGCCACCAACGCCGTCGGCTGCATCGGCCAGTTCGGCCCGGTGCAGGCGTCAGGATGTCGCGATTGAGCACGGTCAACCGGTTGATCTCGCTGTGGGAATGCTCGGCGATGGTCTTCGGAAGCTGCCGCGCCAGCAGCGGATCGATCTCCACGGCGGTCACCCTGGAGCCCCGATCGAGCAGGGCCAGCGTCAGGGAACCCAAACCTGGACCGACCTCGAGGACGTGGTCATGACGATTGACCCCGGAAGCCGAAACGATACGGCGGACGGTGTTGGCGTCATGGACGAAGTTCTGGCCGAACGACTTGCGCGGCCTGAAGTCAATCTCTTTCGCCAGATGCCGTATCTCGGTCCGCCCGAGTAGTCGAATAGTCAGCGCGCTCCAATCCTCCCGCTACACACGGGCCACGCGCCCCAACCTTGTCGCGCCCGAGTGACCTCAGCAATCGCGATCTGTTCTTCTCTTGTCGCCAGATCCGCCCTCGGAGCATACCGCAGACCCCCTTGTCGTTCCCAGGTGTTTTGGTCAAATTGGACGCCACCGTAAAATCCGTTGCCCGTGTTGTCGGCCCAATTACCTCCGGCTTCGCACCGCGAAAGGGAGTCCCACTGGTCTCCATCGCTAATCGGCGGTACCTCGGTTCCCGGCTTGGCGCCCACTCGAAGCACCCCGTCACGGGCCGGAGCGATAACGACATTGGCTACTGGCAACCTGCCTGTCTCCACTCCGTTCACCTTCGCGACGGCGAAGGTGACGTCCTGCGTGCCGGGAGTGCCTGGGTCGACGATCACCTGACGGCTCATGTTCAGCGTCACGTCTGGAATCTGTTGGTTGTCGGGCGGCAGCGGGAGGCGCTGGGTCTCCTTGTCGATGCGGATCCGCGTCACCGCGATCTGCATCCCGTCGATCACCGGGGAGTACGCGGCCGGCACCACGGTGTCGTCCTGCTCCAGCGGCACGCCCGCGGCCTCCAGCAGGCCTGCGACGTTCGGCGCCGCAAGATGCAGCGTCCGGGTTACGCCGGCGTCATTGAGTTGCACGGTTTTTGCGCTGACCACGGGCAGTGACATGCCGGCCAGCGGGACGCGAGTGCCACGCGAGGCCGCGGCCGGAGCCTTGTCGGTCAGCTGCAGCTGGGCCAGCGCCTCCTGGACCGTCGACGCCGTGGTCCACACCTGCCGGCTGTCCTCGCCGTCGAGCGAGATCTGCAGCGGCCGGCTGCGGCGCAGCACAATCGAATCGGCCTCGTGCACCGCCGCGTTGGCCGCCGGGTAGAGATCGTCGCGATCGCCGACGGCGAAGCCGTTCTCCTTGACCACGTCGATCACCCGGGACTTCATCGTGGCAACCGTCATCTGCGCCCCGTCGACGGTCAAGGTGACCGTCTTGTGGGCGGCGACGGCGAACCCGCCGGCAAAGATGAGCGCGAGCAGCGTCGCACCAACCCAAAGCCGCAGCATCGGCGAGCGCGCTTCGTGGAGCCTATTCAAAGTGTTCAAAACGTGTTCTATCCCCGACTATCGGACGTGAGCCAAAAGACCGCCTCGCCGGAAAACGAAGTCGCCGGACTTCCGGCCGCGACGCCGATGTCGCCGGCCTTCCGGCTCCGTGTTCGATCACAGCACGGTAACGAATAGGCCTAGGGGCGGCAACTCGCCAGCCCATAGGCCTGAACGGCCGTCGTAGTACTTTCCCGGGCAATCTCTTCTGCCGGGCGGTCGACGACATCGGCAAGCGCCCGCACCGTGTAAGGCAAGCAGTACGGCTCGTTCGGGGCACCACGATACGGGTGCGGGGTCAAAAACGGCGCATCGGTCTCGACGAGTAGTTGCCCGGGCGGGATCAGCGCCGCGGCCTCTCGCAGCGCGTGCGCGTTGCGGAAGCTGACGGTGCCCGACAGGCTCAGCAGCCAGCCGTTGGCCACGCAGGTGCGGGCCATCGCCGCGTCCGAGGAGAAGCAGTGGAAGATCACCGTGCCGGGCGCCCCCTCGGCGCGCAGCACGTCGAGGATTTCGGCGTCGGCGTCGCGGTTGTGGATCATCAGCGGCTTGCCGGTGCGCTTGGCCAGGTCGATGTGCCAGGCGAAGGCCTCGCGCTGGTCGGCGGGTTCGGCGCAACCGTCCAGCTTTCCTGGCCAGTACATGTCGAGTCCGGTCTCGCCGATCGCGACGACGCGCGGGTGTTCGGCCAGCCGCTCGATGACGATCTTGGCGTCCTCGGTCAGCGCGTTGGCCCGCGTCGGGTGCAGCGCGACGGCGGCGTAGACGCGCGAGTCCCAGTCGGCGGCTTCGGTGACCCAGCGCGCGGAGTCCAGGTCGTCGGCGATGGTGACGACGGCCTGCACACCGACCGCCGCGGCACGGTCGACGATCGCTGTTACGCCGTCGGCGTCGCGCGCACCGCACGCATCCAGGTGCGTGTGCGCATCGACCAGCGGCGCTCAGCGGCTGCGGGGCGGGCGGCGCCGGGCGGGAACGGCTCACCGCCACACAATAAGCTGAGCCCAAATGAGCGAGCCGTACTACATAACGACAGCCATCGCCTATCCCAACGGCGACCCGCACGTCGGACATGCCTACGAATACATCGCCACCGACGCGATCGCGCGGTTCAAGCGGCTCGACGGGTTCGATGTGCGCTACCTCACCGGTACCGATGTGCACGGGCTCAAGATGGCCGAGACGGCCGCGGCGGAGGGCATTCCGACCGCGGAACTGGCGCGCCGCAATTCGGATGTGTTCCAGCGGTTGCAGGAAAGGCTCAACATCTCCTTCGACCGGTTCATTCGCACCTCGGACGCCGACCACTACGAAGCGTCCAAGGAGATCTGGCGCCGGATGAACGAGGCCGGCGACATCTACCTGGACGCCTACCAGGGCTGGTATTCGGTGCGTGACGAGCGCTTCTTCACCGAGGCCGAAACGACGTCGGCGCGGACGGCGTTCGGGTGGCCACCGAGACCGGCGCCCCGGTGACGTGGACCGAGGAGCAGACCTACTTCTTCCGGCTGTCGGCCTACGCGGACAAACTGCTCGCGCACTACGAGGCGCACCCGGAATTCATCGAGCCCGACGTGCGCCGCAACGAGGTGGTCAGTTTCGTCTCAGGTGGGCTGCGCGACCTGTCGATCTCGCGCACGACGTTCGACTGGGGCGTACCGGTACCCGATCACCCTGACCATGTCATGTACGTCTGGGTGGACGCGCTGACCAACTACCTCACCGGCGCCGGGTTCCCCGACACGATCGTCGGAGCTGTTCAAGCGATTCTGGCCGGCCGACATGCACATGATCGGCAAGGACATCATCCGCTTCCACACCGTGTACTGGCCGGCTTTTCTGATGTCGGCCGGAATCGAGTTGCCGCGCAAGGTCTTTGCGCACGGCTTCGTCTACAACCGCGGGGAGAAGATGAGCAAGTCGGTCGGCAACGTGATCGACCCGAATGCATCTGATCGATGCGTTCGGGGTGGACCAGCTGCGGTATTTCCTGCTGCGCGAGGTGCCGTTCGGGCAGGACGGCAGCTACAGCGAAGACGCCATCATCGGGCGCATCAACGCGGACCTGGCCAACGAGCTGGGCAATCTGGCGCAGCGCTCGCTGTCGATGGTCGCCAAGAACCTCGACGGAATCGTCCCGGAGCCGGCGGAATTCACCGCCGAGGACAAGGCGCTGCTGGAAGCCGCCGACGGTCTGCTGGAACGTGTCCGCGGCCACTACGACGCCACCGCAATGCATCTCGCGCTCGAGGCGATCTGGTCGGTGCTGGGTGCGGCCAACAAGTACTTCTCCGCGCAGGAGCCGTGGGTGCTGCGCAAGACCGACGAGCAGCGGTTCCGCACGGTGCTGTACACGACGCTGGAGGTGGTCCGGATCGCGGCGCTGCTGAGCCAGCCGGTGATGCCCGACGCGTCGGGCAAGCTTCTCGACCTGCTCGGCCAGGCCGACGACCGGACGTTCGCGACGATCGGCACCCGGCTGGCACCGGGAACCACACTGCCCGCACCGGTCGGCGTGTTCCCGCGCTACCAGGTGGAGTGAAGCCTGAGATGAGTGATCCGCGTCACGTTGTGTCACGTCATAGGGGTCGGCGGTGTCTTGGGGGCATGACTGAACACCACACACCCGTCAAGGTCGTCGTCATCGGCGGTGGATACGCCGGCACGACGGCGGCCAACCACCTGCGGATGCGCGCCGACGTGGACATCACCCTGGTCAACCCCCGGCCGAAGTTCGTCGAGCGGATCCGGCTGCACCAGCACGTGGCGGGCAACTACGACGCGACCGTCGACTACGGCACGCTGCTCGGCAGGGGCGTGTCCCTCGTGGTCGACAGCGCCACCCGCATCGACACCGCTGCCCGCAAGGTGGAGCTTGCCTCGGGTGCGGCGCTGGACTACGACTACCTGATCTATGCGGTCGGCAGCACCGGCGCGGTGCCCGCAGCTGTGCCGGGCGCGGCCGAATTCGCCTATCCCATAGCCGAACTGGAGCTCGCGCAGCGGCTGCGCGCAGCGATCGACGAGTTGCATCCCGACGCCCCGATCACCGTCGTCGGCGCCGGGCTGACCGGCATCGAGGCGGCCTCCGAGATGGCCGAGCAGGGCCGCGCCGTCACGCTGGTGTGCGGCGGACAGTTGGCGCCCTCGCTGTCCGAGCCGGGGCGCCGGTCGATCGCAAAGTGGCTGTCACGGCACGGCGTCACGGTCCTCGACGGGCCCGGCTCCACAGTCGTCGAGGTGAGCAGCGGCTCTGTGCTGCTGGCTTGCGGTCGTCGGTTGCTCGAGCCAGGTGACCATCTGGACCGCGGGTTTCGGCGTGCCCGACCTGGCATCGGCCAGCGGGCTGCGCACCGACGGGCTGGGCCGGCTGCTCACCGACGAGACGCTCACCAGCGTCGACGACCCGCGGATCGTGGCGGCGGGCGACTGCGCCGCGCCGTCGGGCCAGCCGTTGCGGATGAGCTGCCAGGCAGCGGTGCCGCTCGGTGCGCAGGCCGCCAACACGGTGCTGAGCCGCATCGCGGGCACCGCACCGGCGGTGCTGAACCAGGCGTTCGTCGGGTCGTGCGTCAGCCTGGGCCGGCACGCAGCCACGGTCCAGTTGGCCCGTAAGGACGACACCGCGGTGAAGTACTACGTCGGCGGCCGGCTCGGCGCCTCGGTGAAGGAGGCGATCTGCAAGGGCACGCTGTGGGGTATCCGTCGCGAGGCCCGCAAGCCCGGCTCCACCTTCGTGATCAAGGGCGGCAAGCGTCCGTCGCAACCGACCGCCGAGGTGGTCTCGGAATCGTGACCACCACGGGCCCGATCGCCGGCTCGGCCGGCGGCGAGCACGCCGAGCGGTTCACCCATCTGCGGCCGCTGCTGTTCACGATCGTCTACGAGATCCTGGGTTCGGCAACCGAATCCGACGACGTGCTGCAGGACAGCTATCTGCGGTGGGCCGAGGTGGACCTCGCGACGGTGCGCGACACCAAGTCGTATCTGGCGCAACTGGTGACCCGTCAGGCGCTCAACGCGCTGCGGGCAGGCGCCCGTCGTCGCGAGGACTACATCGGCCCGTGGCTGCCCGAACCGCTGCTGCTCGACGAGCGCGACGCCTCGGCGGACGTGGTGCTCGCCGAGTCGGTGTCGATGGCGATGCTGGTGCTGCTCGAGACGCTCACCCCCGACGAGCGGGCGGTGTTCGTGCTGCGCGAGGTGTTCGGCTTCGACTACGACGAAATCGCAGGCGCGGTAGGCAAATCCGTGACGACGGTGCGCCAGGTCGCGCACCGCGCCCGCGAGCACGTGCACGCGCGGCGCAAGCGGTTCGAGCCCGTCGACTCCGCAGCGACGGCGGAGATCACCGGGCAGTTCATGACTGCGGCCGCCACCGGCGATTGGATGGGCTGCTGTCGATGCTGGCCCCGGACGCCACCTGGACCGCCGACAGCGGCGGCAAGGCCAGCGCGGCCCGCCGCCCGGTGGTGGGCGCGGACAAGGTGGCCAGGGCGATCATCGGCCTGTTCCGGGTACGGCCAGAAGATGCCGGACGTGCGGATCGAGACGGCGGTGTACAACAGCGCACCGGCGGTGGTCGTCTACAGCGGCGACCACCTGGAGGGCGTCTTTCTCGTCGAGGTCATCGACCGGAAGATCACCAACTTCTACGCCATGCGCAACCCGGACAAGCTGGCGGGGATCTCGGTCCCGCGGACGATCAGCCGCTAGCCGCTCTGCCACGCTTGGTCGGTGCGGATCGAGCGGCTCGGCGACTTGGGCAGCGCGCCTGCGGTGCTGCGCGCCGTCGCCGGTGCCGCCCAGCGGCGCGGTCTGCCGCCGCCCGCCGCGCTGATCGGCGACTGGTTCGGATCGGCGGCGGTCATCGCGCCGTCGCTGCATGCCGTTGCTGTTGACGACGTCTTCGCCGTGCCCACCGGGGTATCCGACGGGCCGATCGGCGGCGGCTGGTTCGGCTATCTGTCCTATCCCGACGCGGGCGTCGACGGTCGTGGGCCCCGCATTCCCGAGGCGGCCGGCGGCTGGTCCGACTGCGTGCTGCGGCAGGACCGCGACGGGCAGTGGTGGTATGAAAGCCTTTCCGGTGCACCGCTTTCAGCGTGGGTGGCCGACGCGGTGCGTTACGCGTGCGCCGGCGCGGCAGTTCAGCATCGCGTGGGGCGAGGCCGACCGCGAGGCGCACCGTCACGGCGTGCTCGCGTGTCTGGAGGCGATCGCGGCGGGCGAGGTCTACCAGGCGTGTGTGTGCACGCAGTTCGCGGGCCGCCTCGACGGGGCGCCCGTCGACTTCTTCGTCGACGCCGTCGAGCGCACGTCGCCGGCGCGGGCGGCCTACCTGGCCGGGGACTGGGGCGCGGTGGCGTCGCTGTCGCCGGAGCTGTTCCTGCGGCGCCGCGGTGAGGCGGTGACGTCGAGCCCGATCAAGGGCACACTGCCGCGGCATGCGGATCCGTCGGCGTTGCGGGCTTCGGTCAAGGACGTCGCGGAGAACATCATGATCGTCGACCTGGTCCGCAATGACCTTGGCCGCGTTGCGATCACCGGGACGGTCACGGTGCCCGAACTGCTGGCGGTTCGCGGCCGGCGCCCGGGGTGTGGCATCTGGTGTCGACGGTGTCGGCGCGCGTCGGCGTCGATGTGCCGATGGCCGACGGTGCTCGACGCGACGTTCCCACCCGCGTCGGTGACCGGCACACCGAAGCAGCGGGCCCGTCAGCTGTTGCGCGGCTGGGAGCCGGATCGGCGCGGAGTATATTGCGGCACAGTCGGTTTGGCGTCACCCGTTGCGGGCTGCGAGCTCAATGTCGCGATCCGCACCGTCGAGTTCGATGCGTCCGGCAACGCGGTTCTGGGTGTCGGCGGCGGCATCACCGCCGACTCCGACCCTGACCGCGAATGGGAAGAGTGCCTGCACAAGGCCGCACCGATCATCGGGAGTAGTGCCGGCACCGTTCGACGAGTATCTCGGCCAGCCGTTGCGGCTGGCTGACCATCAGGTCGTGGCAGGTGTCGACCGGGATGACGGTGCCGACGCCAGCAAGCGCATCGATGCTCATCCGCTGCGTCCGCTGCGACAACGACCAGTCACGCAGAGTCAGGATCCACGTCCACGGGACATCGTCGGGCAGCCCGCTGCGATCGACCTTCTCGGTGACCAGGCGGATGGACTCCCCGCGGACCCGCGGCAACAGGAACCGTCGTTGTCGGCGTGTCATACCGTTGCAGAACGCTAATCGCGCAGCGAGGCGGGGCATTTCGATCGGAACCTCGCGAGCCGCCGCGGTGCGCCGGGCGTACCAGCCAAGCGGTCCGCCGAGGGTGTCGAGTACTGAGGTGCCCTGGGGCGGAAGAAATGCGGCGGCGAGAATCATCTCGCACACCCGCGACGCGCCGAGCTTGGCGACAACTCCGGGGACGGTGACGCCACCCAGCGAGTGCCCGCAGATCACCACCTCGCCCAGTCCAGCCTCTTCGATGTCGGCGACCACCGACTCGACGCAGTCGCGGATCGACAGTGCTGCGAGGTCACCCGGTTTCCCGGCCCGGCCGGGCAGGTCGACCGCCAGCACCGTTAATTCCGGCACCCGCCGGTGCATCTCGTCAACGGTGAGGTCCCAGCAATCCGCGGCGTGCGCCCCGCCGTGCACGAGGACGAGCGCGGGCAGTGCCATCACGTCTCCCCGTCGTCCCGTGCGCGCAGAACCGCGTCGTAGAGCTGGCGTCGCGACGGCGCCCCCGGATTCGCGGACGATCACCTGCGCGCACGCATCCTTGACCCGCAGGCCGTCGTCAACGAGCGCGTTGACCTCGGCTACCAGCGCCGGCGACTCCGCTTGCAGCGTCGCGCCCGGCGAGCACGACGGTGATCTCGCCGAGCACGCCGTCGCTCGCCCACTCGGCCAGCTCGGCCAGCGAGCCACGGACGATCTCCTCGTGCGTCTTGGTCAGCTCGCGGCAGACCACCGCGCGCCGCTCGGTGCCAAGCACGTCGACCGCGTCGCGCAGGCAGTCCGGCAGCCGCCGCGGCGACTCGAAGAACACGCAGGTGCGGTGCTCGGCGACCAGCGTCTGCAGCCAGGACACGCGCGCGGAGTGTCTTGCGCGGCGCGAACCCCTCGAAGCAGAACCGCTCCGACGGCAGCCCGGACACCGCCAGCGCCGTCGTCACCGCCGACGGACCGGGCAGGCAGGTGACCCGAGGCCCGGCAGCGACGCAGGCGGCCACCAGCCGGTATCCCGGGATCGCTGATCAGCGGCATGCCGGCGTCGCTGACCAGCAGCACCGTCGCCCCGGCCTCGATGTCGCCGACCAGCGCCGGAACCCGCGTCGCCTCGTTCTGGTCGAACAGGCTGACCACCTTGCCCGCGGGCGTCGACGTCGAGCGCCTTGGCCAGGGTGCGGATCCGGCGGGTGTCCTCGGCGGCGATCACGTCGGCGGTGCCAAGGGCGCTGACCAGCCGCGCGGACGCATCCGATGGCTGGCCCAGCGGCGTGGCGCCGATGAGCAGTCGGCCGGTGGTCATGCGCGGACAGCCTACGATCGCAGGCGTGACCGCCCCGGCCGACGAACTCGTTGCCAAGGGGCGCGCGGTCCCCGTCATCAGTCCCGCGCCCCTGGTGCCCGTCGCTGACTTCGGGCCGGTCGACCGGCTGCAGGGCTGGGCGATGACGGCCGTCATCACGGCCCTGGCTGCGGTGACGCGGTTCCTGAACCTGGGCTCGCCGACCGACGTCGGCACGCCGATCTTCGACGAGAAGCACTACGCGCCGCAGGCGCTGGCAGCTGCTGCACAACCACGGCGTGGAGGACAACCCCGGCTACGGGCTGGTGGTGCACCCGCCGGTCGGCAAGCAGCTGATCGCGCTCGGTGAGGCGCTGTTCGGCTACGACGGGCTCGGCTGGCGGTTCTCCGGCGCGGTGTGCGGCGTCATTCTCGTGCTGTTGGTGGTGCGGATCGGGCGGCGGATCAGCCGGTCGACGGTGGTCGGCGGGATCGCCGGGCTGCTGCTGATCTGCGACGGTGTCACCTTCGTCACGTCGCGCACCGCGCTGCTCGACGGGTTTCTGACGCTGTTCGTGGTGGCGGCATTCGGGTGTCTGATCGTCGACCGCGACCAGGTGCGCGAGCGCATGCACGTCGCGCTGCTCGAAGGCCGCATCGGCGAGACGCCGTTCGGCCCGCGACTGGGGGTGCGCTGGTGGCGGTTCGGCGCGGGCGTATTGCTCGGATTGGCGTGTGCGACAAAGTGGTCCGGGCTGTACTTCATCGTGTTCTACGGCGTGATGACGCTGTCGTTCGACATCGCCGCGCGCAGGCAGTATCGGGTGCCACGGCCGTGGGTTGGCGCTCTGCGCCGTGACCTCGGGCCGGCGTTGTACGCGCTGGTGCTGATCCCGTTCGGCGTGTACATGGCGTCGTACGCGCCGTGGTTCGCGTCGGAGACCGCCGTCAACCGGCACGAGGTGGGCCAATCGATCGGTCCGCACAGCGCGCTGCCGATTCCCGATGCGCTGCGCTCGCTGTGGCATTACACGTACGGCGTGTACAGGTTCCACGCCGGGCTGACGAACGCCGCGGCAACCACCACCCGTGGGAATCGAAGCCGTGGACGTGGCCGATGTCGCTGCGGCCGGTGCTTGTATGCGATCGACAACCAGAACGTGCCGGGGTGCGGCGCGCAGTCCTGCGTGAAGGCCGTGATGCTGGTCGGCACCCCTGCGATGTGGTTCATCGCGGTGCCCGTGCTGGCGTGGGCGCTGTGGCGGGCGTTCGTCAAGCGGGACTGGCGCTACGCGCGATCCTGGTGGGCTATGGCGCGGGTTTCCTGCCGTGGTTCGCCGACATCGACCGGCAGATGTACTTCTTCTACGCGGCGCCGATGGCGCCGTTCCTGGTGCTGGCCATCGCGCATGATTCTGGGCGACATCCTGCACAAACCGAATCAGAACGCCGAGCGACGAACGTTGGGGCTGATCGTCGTGTGTTTCTATCTCGCGCTGGTGATTACGAACTTCGCCTGGCTGTATCCGATGCTGACCGGCCTCCCGATCTCGCAGTCGACGTGGAACATGGAGATCTGGCTGCCCAGCTGGCGGTGACGCGGTCCTGGCCGAAATGCTAGAGGGCGTCCCTGGCGGCGGGGCAGGACATGCAGCGCGGACCGCCGCGGCCGGTGCCCAGCTCCGACGCCTCGATCGGCAACACCTCGATGCCCGCATCGGCAAGGCGCGCATTGGTTTCGGCGTTGCGCTCGTATGCGACCACCACGCCGGGCGCCACCGCCAGCGTGTTGTTGCCGTCGTCCCACTGCTCACGCTCGGCCGTCACCGGGTCCAGCCCGGTGGCGATGACCCGCAGCTTCTCGATCCGCATCGCCTCGGCGGCGGCCTGCACGAACGGCGCGGCGTCGTCGATCGTCACCCCGCCCTCCCCGTCGCGGTGAATGGTGAACGCCGACAACGAGTCGACGATGTTCGGGTACATCACCACCGCGTCGACGTCGACCATCGTGCACACCGTGTCCAGGTGCATCTGCGCGCGCTCCTGCGCGATCGGCACGGCCAGCACGGTATGCGCCAGATCGTCGTCGAACAGGCTGCGCGCCAACGCTTCCGCGCCCGCCGGCGTGGTCCGCTCCCCCACCCCGACCGCAACCACGCCCGGCGCCAGCAGCAGCACGTCGCCGCCCTCGACGGGCGCCGACCGCGACTCGTATGCCCGCCGCACGCCGAGGAACACGCGGGTGATGGGCGTAGATCAGGTCGGTCAGCGACGTCTCGCGCACCCGCGCCGGCAAGCGCCAGCGACGTGATCGCCACCCGCGGCCCGATCCAGAACGACGAGTCGCGGGTGAACAACAGATTCGGCAGCGGCTCGATGACGAAGTCCCCGCCGTGGTGCATCCGGCGCACCAGCGACAGCTCACCACCGGTGAGCGGCAACTCGTTGAACGTCATCCCAGCCATCAGCACCCGCGCCAGCAGCGCTCGCGTCCAGCGTCCGCAGATACGTCGAAAGCTCTTGCGCCAGTGGCAGTCCCAGTCGGCGCGCATCGACCGCCGCGGCGATCCCGTGCATGCGCGCAGCGCCACTCTTCGACAGCGCCTCGGTCAACAGGTCGCGCGAGCAGCAGCACCTCGACGCCACGCGATCGCAGCACCGCGGCGAACGCGTCGTGTTCCTGCTGCGCCTTGGACACCCACGGCAGCCCGTCGAACAGCAGCGCGTCGTTGTTGCGCGGGGTCAGCCGCTGCAGTTCGGCCCCGGGCCGGTGCAGGATGACGGCCCGCAGCCTGCCGACCTCGGAGTCGCAGCCCAGCGCGGCGTCTGTCACACCTAGCACCGTAGCGCCACCGTTCACCTCAACTATGGTTTAGGTCATGGAGCTGATCCACGAACTCACTCCTGGCGAGATGTCGGATCGCAGCGGCGTTGCGGTTTCGGCGTTGCATTTCTACGAACGCGAGGGGCTCATCACCAGCCGCCGCACCGGCGGCAACCAGCGCCGCTACGCCCGCGACACGCTGCGGCGGGTCGCCTTCATCCGGATGTCACAGCGCCTTGGCATCCCGCTGGCACGCATCCGCCAGGCCCTGGCCACACTGCCCACCGACCGCGTCCCGACCAGCAAGGACTGGGCTCGGCTGTCGGCCGGCTGGCGCCAGGATCTCGACGACCGCATCGTGCACCTGCAGCGGCTGCGCGACAACCTCGCCGGCTGCATCGGCTGCGGCTGCCTGAGCCTGAAAACCTGCGCGCTGTCCAACCCCGGCGACGTGCTGGCCGGACAGGGACCCGGCGCCGTGCGCCGGCCAACGTCGCTGCCGACACCCTTCGAACGCCTGTGCGATAGACTCGCGGTCATGGAGCTGGCGCTACAAAGCTCTCTGTTCGACCACGCCGAACGGCGCAACCTCGGCAGCGGCGCGTGGGTCGAGGTGCGCTCGGGATGGCTGACGGATGCGGAGTCGCTGTTCGGTGAGCTGATGCAACAGATCCCGTGGCGCGCCGAGCGCAGGCAGATGTACCAGCGCACGCTCGACGTCCCGCGGCTGGTCAGCTTCCACAGTTTCGTCGACGAGCCGGCGCCGCACCCGCGGCTGAAGCAGATCAGACGACGGCTCAACGACACCTACGCCGGCGAACTCGGCGAACCGTTCACCACTGCGGGGCTGTGCCTCTACCGTGACGGCAACGACAGCGTCGCCTGGCACGGCGACAAGATCGGCCGCGGCACCACCGAAGACACCATGGTGGCCATCGTGAGCCTCGGCGCCACAAGGGTTTTCGCGTTGCGCCCGCTCGGTGGCGGCAAATCGCTGCGGCTGGCGCACCGGCACGGCGACCTGTTGGTGATGGGCGGATCGTGCCAGCGCACCTGGGAGCACTCGATCCCCAAGACGTCGCGGCCGACGGGCCCGCGGATCAGCATCCAGTTCCGCCCGCACGACGTCCGCTAGCTTTCAGCCCTTCACCGCCGCGACGGCCGCGGTCAGCACGTCGCGGGCCCGCTGCGTGTCGACCGGCGCGACGGGTTGATCGGGCACCACCAGCGGGTTGGCCGTGACGATCACCAGGAAGGTACCGAAGCTGGCGACGTAGTTGTAGAGCTCGCCGGTGCGCGGCTTACCGTCGACCGTGGTCTGCAGCACCCGATGGGTGCCCAGCGTGTGCACGCCGCCAATCTGCGGCGCCTCGACGACCTCGACGAGACCGCGCAGCCCCGGTCCGGTGAAACCGACCTTCTGGCAGTTCGGTGCGGGATCGCCGACCGGCACCGCCTGCGACGTCTCGACGGCGATCGTGATGAATCGGTTGCCCTCGCCCTCGGCGGTGGTGGCGGCCATGTTGCCCTGCACGCCCGGCGGCAGGACCGCCTGGCTGGCGGCCTTCCCACAGTCGGCGGGATCGAAGGTCATCCCCGGCGGCAGGGTCTGCGGCCCGAGCAGCCGGGGGTCGATGCCCGTCGGGCCCACGCTGGTGACCTTGAACTGCGACCCGAAACTGGACTTGATGTTCGCGACGTGGGCGATGTCGGCGTGCGAGAAATCCTGCTCGGCGGACTGCGGGGTCGCGCATGCGGCCAGCAGCCCGGCGCTCGCGATGATGAGCAACGCACTCGGGTTCGACATCGCCGCCAATGTACCCGCAGGCCCGGCTCAGCCGCGTAATGCCGACACCGTTTTCACCAGCAATTGCGCCGCGAAATCCTGTCCGAGTGAAGGATTCGGCGAGTCCGGATCGCTGACGACCGTGACGAACGCGACGTAGCCGGCCAGATAGGCGGTGAAGGTGACCGCGTGGGTATGGGTTTCGGTGCCGCCTTCGACGACGGTGGTGGTCGTGGTGGACAGGCCGACAGTGGCCGCGGCGTCGATGGTAGGCGCCGCCACGAACGTGACGCTTCCGCTGGTCTGGCCGGCCGACACCGTCCACTGGCCGCATGCGTCGATGAGCGACGGATCGAGTGTCGCCGTCGAGCCTGCGACCACCGCGTAGACGATCCCGCCTGCACCGGAAGCCGACCAACCCCGGGCGGTCTGCGCGTCGGCGACCGGGTCGACGAGCACCCCGCACCCCGGCGGGTCGGCGGTCCAGTCCGGCCCCAATCCCCAGAACGCGACCGGCGCCGCCCGGCCGGACAAGGCAGCCACCTCGTAGCCGCTGGGCAGATCCGCGCGCACCCGCTCGATGCGCGCCGGATTCACCCGGGTCGACGAACCCGACGTCGCCGTCGACGGTGCCGATACGGGTGGCCTGGCACACGCCGCCACGCAGAGAGACAGCGCTGCGAGCAAGGCGAACAGCCGCACGCCCGTTGATACCACAGAGGTTGCTAGCCTGCGTTTTCGCTGCGGGCGGGGCCGAGTTCAACGCCTCAGGTCGGTTGATATTTGATCAGTGAAGTACTTCTGCGCGCAGAGTCGATGCGATTTGTTGCAGCAAAACCCGACCCTCACCGGTAAGCCTCGTCGGTTACGGGATGATTTCCCTTGCTAACCGCTACCCTGCGTAGTGGTTTCGCATGCGGCAGATGTTTGCCGACCGTAGGCTACGGCGAGATTTCCAATCGACAGGAGACCCAATGACACGCTCACTTCGGGCCGGCATTGTTGCCATTTCGGCGATCGCGATCGGTGTCGGCCTATCCGGCTGCGGATCGAACACCCCATCGGCGCCGTCCACCTCGAAGCAGACATCCAGCCAAGCGGCCACCACCACAGCGCCGCGGCGCCGACGACGTCGGCGCAGGCCTCGGGACCGAACAAGACGATCGTCGACTACATCAAGGAGAACAACATCACCGAAACCCCGGTGCACAAGGGGGATCCCGGCTCGCCGACGATCAACCTGCCGTTCCCGCAGGGGTGGGCGGACGCCGGAACCCGGACGCCGGCGTGGGCCTTCGCCGCGATTGTGGACGGCGATCCGGCGATGGCCCAGGATCCGCCGACGATCATCGCGCTGGTCTCCAAGCTGACGGGCAACGTCGACCCGGCCAAGATCCTCGAAGCCGCGCCGGGCGAGATCAAGAACCTGCCCGGATACGACGGCGCCACAGACGGCAGCCCAAGCACTCTCGGTGGGTTCAATGCGACCCAGATCGGCGGCACCTACACCAAGGACGGCGTGAAGCGCGCCATCGCCCAGAAGACCGTCGTGATCCCGGGTCAGGACGGGCTGTTCGTGCTGCAGCTCAACGCCGACGGCACCGCCGATCAAATGAACGCGTTGATGGACGCGACGGGCGTCATCGACGAGCAGACCACGATCACGCCGTAGGGCCGCGGCTCGCCGGAAAATGAGGTGAGGCAATGACTGTCGTGCCCCCGCGAAATCCCACCGAACCGCCGCCACCTCAGCGTGGGCTGACCCGCGAGGAACGTGGCCGCAACGTCAGTGAGGTCCACCTCACCGAGGAGTGCGCCGCCCGATCGTCGTGGTAAACGCACGGTGACGACTCAAGCGCGGGAGACGGCAGAAGCCGCCGATACCTGCTCGGCGGTCGGACGCACCCCGGTGTAACGCTCGAACTGCTCAGCGGCCTGCAGCGCGATCACCTCCGCGCCGGTGATGACGTCGACACCCGCAGCCCGCGCGGCCTTGATCAACGGGGTCTCCGAGGGCAGCGCCACCACATCGAACACGGTGTGCGCCTTGGCGACAGTCGCTTCGCCGAACGCCGCCTCGTGCTCCTCGGGACCGCCTGCCATGCCGATCGGCGTCACGTTCACGATGATCGGCGTCGGTGCGGTCTCCGACGTCGAACGCATAGTCGTAGCCGAGCCGGTCTGCCAGCGCGCTCCCCGCCTCCCGGTTGCGCGCGACGACGACGCCGGAATGGAAGCCGCTGATCTCGGAACGCCGCACCAACCGCGCTGGCCATGCCACCACTGCCCCGGATGAGCACCGCGTCGCCCGGATCCAGGCCGTGCTCGTCGATAAGCCGTTGCACGGCAATGTAGTCGGTGTTCGACGCCGTCAGGTGGCCGTCTTCGTTGACGATCGTGTTGACCGAGTGGATCGCCCGCGCCGAGGGTTCGACCGTGTCGACAAGGGGAATCACCTCCTCCTTGAACGGCATTGACACCGAACAACCCCGAATGCCCAGCGCCCGCACCCCACCGATCGCGGCGACGATGTCGGTCGTGGTGAACGCCTTGTAGAGGAAGTCCAGGCCGAGCTGGTCATACAGATAGTTGTGAAACCGGGTGCCGATATTGCTGGGGCGGCCGGCCAGTGAGATGCACAGCCGGGTGTCTTTGGTCAGGGGTGGGCGCATCAGCCGACAACCCGAACGACCTGCAGGGTCATCTCGCGGATCTGTTTGACGAGCCCTGGCGTGAAAGGCGGCTTGCGTGGTCGAGGAACGTCGATGATCGTGGTGACGACGCCCAGATCGTCACGGTGCCAAACCGCACCGAAATGATCCAGGATGGCACGCATGGGATAGTTCTCCGTCAACACCCGCGCCGAGAAGCGTTGGACGCCATGGAAATCTGCCGCGATTGCGAGAGCACCCATCAGAAACGTCCCGATCCCCTTGCCCTGGTAGGCATCTCCGACGATGAACGCCACTTCGGCGATCGAAGGGTCGTCCTCGTCGCGCACGAACCGCGCATCCGCCACGACAGGTCCCTCTGGCCCGTCGGTCATCACCCACACAAAATGGTGGACGTAGTCGACCTCGAACAGGTACCTCATCAACGACTTGGTGGGGTTATGCGGGGTCTGGAAGCGGCGATACAACGTCTCGCTGGAGAACTCGACGGGGCCGTTCGTGGTGCGTTGGTTGTCGCCGGGCAGCACCGGCCGCAGGTACATCTCGATGCCGTCGCGCAGCGGGACCGGGATCGGGGTGATGAACGCGGCGAGACGTTGGCGCCCGATGCGCAGCAGTTTCTCCAGCATGCCCGGGATTTCCAGCATGGTGGCGAACGCTTCTCGGCCACCGACCCAGCCGGTCAGGGGTTCCTTCGCGATCGCCGTCGCGGTGCGCGGGCCGTCGTGGAGCAAGGCGATCTCGCCGATGATCATTCCCGGGGTCGACTCCGCGACGGTGTCGTGCCCGTCGACACCGGTGTGGATGATCTCCGCCCGCCCGGTTCCGATGAGCAAAAAGGAAACTGCGAGCTCGCCCTGGTGCATGAGCAGTTGCCCGGCCGCCGCGGTCAGTGGTCGCATCTGGGCGGCCAGCGGCACGAGGTCGTCGACGGGGCAGCCGGCGAAGACCTCCAATGCCGCTAGTTCCTCGGCGCGGACGTCGGTCAGGCCGGCCACGTCACGAGGCTACGGCGTCGTGTTTTGCCGGGCAAGGCATCAGACGGCACCCGGATCCTGTTGAAGCTGAGTGGGAATCGCGCGCGGAGCGGCCGGGTCGTCGCCGTTGGTCTCCGGGTCGCCGGCGCTCGACATCTGCGCGACCGTCGACTCCTCCGCGAGAGCGGTGCGGGTATTCGGCATCGGGGCGGTCGTCTCGACCAGCGACTTGCTCGCCGGCCGAGCTGGGCGGGTGGGGTCATGCGGCATCCACTGCGTCGCCGGCGCGGCGGCCGAGACCAGACTGTCCTCCGACTCCGCTTCCGGCTCTGGCTCCGCCCGTGGCTTCCGCTCGTCGGGTAGACCGATCTCGCCGAGCCCGATCCGCGCCTGCAACCGTTTCAACCACGTTGGCGCCCACCAGCATTCGTCGCCGAGCAGCTTCATGACGGACGGCACAAGAAACATCCTGACCACCGTCGCGTCCAGCAGCAGGGCGGTGACCAGGCCGAACGCCAGGTACTTCATCATCACCAGGTCGGAGAAGACGAACGCGCCCGCCACCACGACGAGGACCAACGCCGCCGCGGTGATGAGGCGGCCGGTGGTTGCGGTGCCGATGCGGATAGCGTCCGCGGTCGACCTGCCACAATCGCGTGCCTCGACCATCCGGGACACGAGGAACACCTCGTAGTCGGTCGACAGGCCGTAGATCACCGCGATGACGAGGCCGATCACCGGGGCGGTCAGCGGGGTGGGGGTGAAATTCAGGAACTTGGAGAAGTGGCCGTCGACGAATATCCACGTCAGCACGCCCAGCGTCGAACCCAGCGTCAAGGCGCTCATGATCGCGGCCTTGATCGGAAGCACCAGTGAGCCGAACGCCAGGAACATCAGCAGCGTGGTCGTGCCGATCAAAATGACGGCCATCAGCGGCAGCTTGGTGAATATGCTCTGAATACTGTCCTGTTCGAGCGCGGGCGTGCCGCCCACCCACACGGTCAGACCGCGCGGCGGCGACATCGAGCGCAACTCGCCGACCTTCGTGGCGGCGTCATTGCGGTTCACCAGTCCGTTCTCGATCACCCGGACGGAGGGATCTTTTGATGCGCCGTCGAGGTAGGGGCGTTCCTTCCACATGTTTTTCGGGTTGTTGTCGGGGTCGATGAAGCCCGCGATGGTCATCGCCTTGCTGCGGATCTGGGCGACCTGGCTGTCGGTGACCGGCCGGTGGTCGTCGCGATGGATCACCAGCGTCAGCGGCTCGGTACGGAACCCGGGGAAGATCCGGTCGAAGTCCTGCTGCGCCTGGCGCACCGAGTTCGTCGGCGGCAGGTACTTCTCACTGATGCCACCCAGGGACAGATTGCCCAGCGGGACGATGAGCCAGATCATGATGATCACGATCGAGGCGGCAAACAGGATCGGCCGCTTCATCACGCGGTTGACGAGCTTGCCCCAGAAGCCGTTCTCGACCTCTTCGCGGGTCTTGGTCTTCTGCACCCGCGCACCCAGCCAGTGCAGCCACCAGTTGGTGGGTTTCCAATTCCGAAAGAACGGCACTCGCAGGAATGAGTACACACCCAAGTCGTCGACGCGGCGGCCCAGTATCGCCAGGCAGGCGGGCAGCACGGTGATCGACAGGATCGCCGACAACATGACCGAGGCGATCATGGCGTAGGTGAGCGATTTGAGGAAGCCCTGCGGGAACAGCAGCAAGCCGGCCGCAGAGGCAACGATCAGCACCGACGAGAACACCACGGTTCGCCCGGCCGTCGTCACCGCGCGGCGCACCGCGGTTTCGGTGTCATAGCCCTCGGCGATCTCCTCACGGAAGCGGCTGACCACGAAGAGCCCGTAGTCGATCGCGATGCCAAGACCGATCAGCGTCACCACCGGCTGCGCGAAGTAGTGCACCGGGCCCGATATGGCGACCAACCGCATGATGCCCAGTGAGCCCGCGATGGACAGCGCGCCGACCATTGCAGGCAGGCACGCCGCGACCACACCGCCGAACACGAAGAACAGCACCACCGCGACCAGCGGCACGGCAAGCACTTCGGCCCGCTGCTGGTCTTCGGCGATGGTGCCCATCAGCTCGTTGGCCAAGGGTTGCAAACCGGCCAGCTTCACGTCGACGCCCGGAATGGCGAAGTCGTGCTGGACAATCTTGTAGTTGTTGAGGATGGTGTCGTCGTCGTTGCCCTTGAGCTGAATCGACATGAACGCATGCTTCTTCGACGCGTCGGCCATGTTGCGCAGCAGGCCCGGGGTCTTGAAGTAGCCGACCGACCGCAGGATCTGGTTCGGGTGGTCCTTTTCGACCTTGGCGAGGTTGTCGAGGATCTTCTTGGTGAAGTCTGGGTCGTCGACGGTCTTGCCGTCGGGAGCCGAGTAGATCGCCACGATGTGGCCCGAGGTGTCGCGGCCGTACACCTGGTCACCCAGGCGCGATGCCCTCGCTGACTCGCTGCCGCCGTCGTAGAAGCCGCTCTGAGTGAGATGCGAGCCCAGAGTCAGCCCGTACGCTCCGCCGCCCAGGCACAGCGTCACCATCACCCCGATCACGATGTATCGGTAGCGGCAAACTATGCGACCCCACCAAGCGAAAACGTCGACTCCTTAGTGCTCTCTCTGGGCCCTCTACGCCCGCGCGTTCCTTCACTGCAATTCTCATATGCCCGACGTGCCCCGCGCGGAACATGCGCCATTTGGTGTCCCGATCGGATGCCCAGCCTCAACGCACCGATGCCAGTGACGGTATGAAGTGGGGCGCAGGGCGGTGCCTCCGGGTGGTTGTTCAGCGCATTTGGCTAATGGTCGAGCCGTCCCCCCGCCCACTCCAGCGGCTCATCGACAGCCCGCCGGCAACCGGAGGGCAGCGAATCGCACTGTCAACAGCCATCTGTCCGAAACAGCCAGCTTATCCGTTCCGGCTTGTCGGACCGCGGCGGCGACCTTGATATGTTCACCGCCAGTTTCCTGGTGGTTAGCCCGGTCGGGCGGCTGCACGGACGGATTTGGGCCACCATCCTGTGGTGCCCACGAATTTTTTGACCCCCGCCGGCGAGATCCCCGACACCGGGATTCCGCCGGCGCTCGCCGCCGGCATGACGATGGCCGAGCAGTACGAGTGGCATCAGGCGTACCTGCGGCGTCACCGCGTGTCGAGGCGGAACTTCCTGCGCGGATCGGTGGCCGTGGCCGCGGTCGCCGCGGTAGGGGTTTCACCGTTCGGTCGCCGCGCTTACGCACAGGACGCGCCGCTGGCCGTGGCCAACCGCCGGGTCGGATACGGCGCCGACGCCTCCAGCCAGTTGCGGTTCGCCGCTCAGCTGTCACGGAATCCGGGGGGCGGCAGGATTTTTCTCGACCACGGCCCGTCTGCTGAGTTGGGTGCGACCGTCGACGCGGAGATCCGCAACCTGGTAACGCAGATCCCCGACAGTGACGGCGGCGTGTTGGCGGCCGAGCAGTTCTACGCCCACGCCCCCGTGGACGGCCTGCCGGGCCGCGTGCCGCATTTCTACCGGTGGCGCACCGAGGACGGTTTCGTCGGCGACATCCTGTCGGCGACGACCGCGATGCCGAGCACGCGAGATGCGCTGGGCCCGTTCCGGTTCACCATGATGGGCGACCAAGGCACCGATGACACGCCCGTGCTGCCGCCCGGGCTGGCCCGTGGCGTCTACGACGACAGTTACTACAAGTCCGACGATGATCCTTCGGTGTCGCACACCGACAACGTGCTCAACCAGATCATTGCGTCCCGACCGGACTTTCATGTGCTGGCCGGCGACATCGCCTACGCCGACCCGTCCGGAACGGGCAAGCCGGCGACATTCATGCCCTCGGCGGCCAACCCCCCGACCGGTTTCGACAAGTTCAACCCCTACGTCTGGGACGTGTATTTGGGGTCCATCGAGGCCAGCGCCTCGACGACACCGTGGATGTTCGCCACCGGCAACCACGACATGGAGGCCGCCTACCCGCGGCACGGTTACGGTGGGCATCTGGCGCGCCTTGATTTCCCCGGCAATGGTCCCGCCGCGTGCCCATCGGTCTACTCGTTCACCTACGGCAATGTCGCCGTGCTCTCCCTTGACGCCAACGATGTCAGCTATGAGATCAAGGCGAATACGGGCTACTCGGGAGGCGCCCAAAACACCTGGGTGGAGCACACATTGGCGGCCCACCGCGGCAACCCCGAGATCGACTTTGTCGTTTGCTTCTTCCATCACTGCGCCTACTCGACCACCGCGGCGCATGCCAGTGACGGTGGGGTACGGGCAGCCTGGGGTCGCCTGTTCGATCGCTACCAGGTCGACTTGGTGCTCCAGGGCCACAACCATGTGTTTGAACGCACGGATCCGATCCGGGCGGGCACGCCGACGATGGTCGCCGCCGACAACGCGATCGTGTACCCCGACACCGACGGAACCGTCTATTACACCGTCGGATCCGCAGGACGGCCGCGGTACACCTTTCAGCCCGGCGAGCTGGATAGCTACCGCGGAAATGAACTCGCAGACACCTTCGTTCCCAACAGTTACGTCTGGACCGCCCAAGGCGGCAAACAGGACGAGGCGGTCACCTGGTCGCGGGTGCGGGTCGCCAACTATGCGTTCATCCGTGTCGATGTCCGCCCGGGGGCCCTCGTCAGCGAAATGGACGTGGTCGCCGTCGACGAATACGGCCGGGAATTCGACAAACTCACCTACCGTCGCCAGGTCCGCGCCTGACGTCGGGACGGCCGCCACCGAAAGAGCTACTGGCACGGTCGATTTCGCCGAAGAAGACCATGACGTCGTTCGGGTCCGTTCCTGCCGCCTTGAGGCGAGTGACGATCGCGGACAGCAGCGAGCGCTTCCTGTCTTCCGCAGTCCCCGACGAGAGCACGGCCTCGATCATCAGCACATGCTCGCTGCGAGGCTTGTCCAAATCGGGATAGCGGGGGCTGATGCGAAGGTCGGCTTCGTCCAGACAGATGAACCTCTGGAAGTGATCGTCCTCCGGGTAGCCGGCGCTGACGCTTGCTTCGTGGATGGCAGCCGAGATGGCGTCCTTTTCTGCCACCGTTCTCCCTGACCGCATCGTGACGGTGAAAAGTGGCATCGCACCCTCCCCGAAGTTTCCCAGCTTGCTCTACAGGACATTCACATGCTCTTCATACCGGACACCGATCGTTGCGCGATCCCGAAGCAACAACCGCCTTCGTAGCCTTCAAAGTGTGAAAAAGCTAGTGGAGTTAACAGCGACCGTGGTGGCGACTGGAACTTTGGGGTTCGCGGGGTTGGCACTATCGACGGGTATCGCCGGGGCCGTGGTCGGCGGCGCGGCGCCGCAGTATCACTGGTGCCCCGGCGACTACTTCGACCCGGGCTGGGGTAACAACTGGGAGCCGGATGGCTGCCACGATGACTTCCACCGCGATGGCGACGGCGGCGACCACAGTCGCGACTATCGCCCCTATGACGACCGCGGCGACTTCCGCGACGGTGACTTCAACTACGGTGCCCCGGACTACGGCCCTCCGGGCAACTACTACGGCCCTCCGGGCAACTACTGGGGGCCGCCGGGCTATGACGGCCCTCCGCCACCCCCGGTACACCCGTCTTCTGCATTCCGTTCGTGGACTGCCCGCCGAACTAATCACGGGCGTTCCGAGATAGCTGGAGATAGCTGAGCTCGACCTCACACGGTGCGCTGCAGGAGCACGTTTCCGGTGTCGGCGGCCACGATTTGTACGGTGGCGATTTGGTCAATCGGCATTGACGTGCTCCCGACGGGGGTTGCGCGCACACCGTCGACCGCCTTCCAGCTGGCCAGTCGGTCACGGCTGCCGTCGCGGCCGACCACCACCATGGCCAGCTTGTCGGGGGGTTCGACCGCCCCCGGGGCGGAGCTGTCCGTGTCCGCCGGGTAGGTGCAGGTCATGTCGATTTGGGTGCCCCAGCCGTGGCCGGTCATCGTGACCGTGGCCGTCAGCACGGTCGGCGCTACCGGTGTCATCGTCAGCGCGGACGCTTCGGTCGCGGCGAAGCCGGTGCACCAGGATGGGATTGCACACCGACCAGCACAGCGAACACCATCACCGCGGCGGCCGCAGCGGCCACCGTCCACGTCACCACGCGCGTATTGCGGCGCCGGCGGCTCACCTTGGCTTGCAGCGACGTCAATACCCGCGGGCTCAGCGGGGGCAGCGCCTCCGATGCGCCGTCATCGATCGCAGCGACCTCGTCGGCGGTCAGTTGCCCAAGAAGCGCCGGTATGCCGCTGAGCTCGTCGACGGCTTGACGGCACGACGGGCAGCTGCGCAGGTGCGCCTCATACTCGCGCCGGTCGGCGTCGGACAACGACCCCAGCACGTAAGCGGCGTCCCACAGCACGTATTCGTCGCCCTCGCCCACGAGCGACAGTGCCGGGGGTGAACCCTCCATAGCGACCTCCCACCCGATAGAACGAGGTAGCACCGTCTCTAGTTCACCGGGGCCGATTCAAATACCTGGTCTTATGTTAGCTGAGGCTGCGGTGTCATTGCCGGGCCACGCCCATTTCGCGCAGCTGCAGCGATAACGCCCGCAGGGCGTAGTGCAGCGTCGACTTCACTGTGGCCTCCGCAATGTGGAGGTCCGCGGCTATCTGGGCTGTTGAGCGGCGTTGATAGCAGGCGCGGTGAATCACGCCGCGATGGTCGGCCGGCAACTGCGCCAGCGCGTCGCCGAGCAGCAGCCGGTCCACCGCAGCGTTGACTTCCTCAGGTCCGGCGCGATCTGACCACAACGGGTCGGGAACGTCGGTTTCGCTCGGGGAGCCCGCGCCGCGTTGCTCGTCGATGATCGTGTTGCGGGCGACGGTGAACAGCCATGCCCGGACCGATGGCGAGGGTGCATTGGCGAGTTCGGGGTCTCGCCTGGCGCGCAGCACTGCTTCCCGCACGATGTTTGTGGCACGGGCGCGGTTGCCGGTCAGCAGCACGGCGTAACGCCACAGCGCAGCCGCATGCTCGCCGTCGAGCCCCCGCAGCTCGCCGCCATCCGGATCATCCATCCCGGGCTCCCGCCGGTAACACTTACGCAGCTGGTATCGTCCCCGGACCCTACGACTGTCACGAGATAGCACCCTGGCCGGTTCACCTACGCCGGACGACGCCGGCCAGCGCCGCGTCGGTCGATCAGAAACCACACCATCGGGAGTTGGCTGCCGGACAAAACAGCCCCTCGTCGAGGCCGCTGACGGTCCAGCTGATGGTGGGCGGGGTGTTGGCGTTGGGAGGGATGAGCGAGATGACCACGGGCTCGCCCGGATGGTGGTACTTATCGGCGATGACGCTCCCCGTGGCCGTGTTACCCGACACCGACGTCAGCGCGAAATCCATGTTGGTATACGGCATGTCGGACATCGCACACGTCTGGCACGCCCGGACGTCCATGTAGTTGAACCAGCCGTTGCCGTTGGCGTCGATGTTGACGCTCTCCCGCTTGCCGGCCCAGATGCCGACGAACGGGGTCAGGCCTGGTAGATCGGCGTGCGCCGGCGCGGCCAGGACCAGCGCGGCGATCCCCGCGACTGCCAGTGCAATCTTGTTCACCGATCTCCCCGCTTTCCCGCTAAGGGCTCGTTCAACAGTCGCGGGCATGGTCCCATCCGCGGGCTACCACTTGCTAGTGTCCGGCGGTGTCTGGTGGGGCGTTGACCCGTCGCGCATCGGTGGCGCTGCTGGCGAGCCTGTGCGCGACGATCCTGGGGCCGGCACCGGCCGGCGAACGCAGATATCGCCGGCATGACCGTTTTCCTCGACCCCGGACACAACGGCGCCAACGACTCTTCGATCACCCGGCAAGTCCCCGACGGCCGGGGCGGCACCAAGGACTGCCAAACGCCCGGCACCGAAACCAACGACGGCTACCCCGAGCACACCTTCACGTGGGAGGTCACGCTCGCGATCCGCGACGCGCTCCATCAGATGGGCGTACGCACCGAAATGTCCAGGGACAACGACACCGGGTTAGGCCCGTGTGTCGACCAACGTGCCGCGATGGCCAACGCGCTACGGCCCGACGCCACGGTGAGCATTCACGGCGACGAAGGGCCACCTTCGGGCCAGGGATTTCACGTGAACTACTCCAGCCCACCGCTCAGCGATGTTCAGGCCGGGAGTGCCGTGCAATTCGCCACCACGATGCGTGATTCGCTGGTGGCGTCCGGGATGGTGCCGTCCACCTACCTCGGTTCGGACGGACTTTACGGGCGCCCCGATCTGGCCGGGTTGAACCTTGCCCAGTATCCGTCGATCCTGATCGAACTCGGCAACATGAGGAACCCCCACGATGCCGCCCAGATGGAGAGCCCCGATGGTCGATCCCAGTACGCTTCGGCGGTCACCAGGGGAATCGTCGCCTTCCTCGATTCTCAGCGAAGCCCAAGGTAAAGGGCGTAACTGTGGTCGGTATGACTGACGCAACGCCTGACCAACCGAGCGACGCCACCACCGCCGCACCGCCTTCGCAGCGGGATGGGCGCTGGGACACAACTCGCCGCCATGGCGGCCCGTTCCGGCTGGCGGCGGCAGTCGGGATTCTCGCGGGCATCGTGTTCATCGTCGCGGTGATCTTCTGGACCGGGTTCGTTTTGGGTGCCTGCGCGGGCGGTGGTGGCGGTCACCACGGCGGCGGCGAGGGCGGCCAATTGGCACCACTACGGGATGGCGCACCACGCTGTGGTCATTGAGCAGACCGTGCCGACGGGTGTCGAGATCAGCGCTGGGTCGTAGCCGCGACCGAGCGGATGTGCAAAAGCTGCTGTAGGTAACGGTTTTCGGTTTCCAGCTCGGCGATGCGGCGCTGCAGCGCCGCGCTGTCCGCGGGCTTGTCACGCTTGACCTTCGGTGGGGCCTGCCGCGCAGGCGGTTTCGCGCTTGCGCTGTGCGGTGTCGCCGGCGGGCAGCGGGCCGCTGCGCAGCAGCGCTGCGGTGATCACCGCTCCGACGAGAAACAGTCCGCACGCTACGGCGAAGGCCACGGTGTAGCCGTGAATCGCGGCGGCCGGCTGCAGTTGCGGGCCAGGGGGATGGCCTCTCAGGTAGCGGGTGAGCGCGGAGGTGAAAATCGTTGACAGCACCGCAATGCCGACCGCGCCACCGATCTGCTGGCTGGTGTTGACCATCGCCGAGGCCACGCCGGCGTCATCGTCGGGCACGCCCGCGGTGGCCGTCACAATGGCCGGCGCGAACGTCAGGCCGACACCCAGACCCAGCACGATGATGGGCCCAAGGACGCTGCCGACATAGGTCGACGACTCGCTCAGATGATGGAGCCAGTACATGCCCCACGCGGCTACCGTCATGCCCGCTGGGATCAGTGGCCGGGGCCCGAGGCGAGGCACCAGTTGGGTGTTGGAGAGGCCGGCGGCCACCGCGATGCCGACCGCGAACGGCAGGAACGCCACACCGGTCATCAGCGGGCTGTAGCGCAGGGTCTGCTGCAGGTAGTACGTCAGGAACAAGAAGACGCCGAACATGCTGCAGAAAGCCAGGCCGATCGCCAAGTACGACCCGATCCGGTTGCGGTCGGTGACGATGTGCAACGGCAGCAGAGGCTGGGCGGCGCGCAGCTCGATCGGCACGAACACCACCAACAAGATGGCGCTGGCGGCGAACAGGCAAATGGTCAGCGGCGCGTACCACGAGGCCGTCTGGGCGTTCGACAGCCCGTAGACGAGGCAGAACAAGCCGCCCGACACTGCCACCACCCCCGGCCAGTCCAGCCGGCGCGCCCGGGCGGCGACGACAGCCTTGGCCGGCAGAGTCACCGCCACGGCGGCCGCTGCCGGCAGCGCGAAGAGCAGGTTGACGTACAGACACCACCGCCACGACAACCATTCGGTGAGCGCACCGCCGAGCAGCAGGCCCACCACCGCGCCGCCCGAGGCGATCGCCGCGTAGACGCCGAAAGCGCGGCTGCGTTCGCGTCCCTGCGTGAAGGTCACGTTCAACGTCGACAACGCCGCAGGCGCTAGCACCGCGGCGAACACGCCCTGCGCGGTGCGCGCGGCCACCAGCATGCCGAACCCGACAGCGGCGCCGCCGACCGCGGATGCGGCGGCGAAACCGAGCAAGCCGATCAACAACGTGCGACGCCGACCGATGATGTCCGACAGCCGCCCGCCGATCAGCAGCAACGCTCCGAACGCCAGCGAATATGCCGTCACGATCCACTGGCGGTTCTCGGTGCTGAACCCGAGCGCGCTCTGCGCGGACGGCAGCGCGATGTTGACGATGGTGGTGTCGAGCACCACCATCAACTGGGCAAGCCCGATGATGAGCAGAACGCGGCCATGGTGCGTCTTTTTCGACGGCGCCGGCGGCCTGCGCGGAATCGGTTCGGTCGGCCGTCTCTCCCGCCGTTTACGCGTTTCGCCAACACCCGGTCGCATGCGGTCGCGCATGTATCCGCCGGCGGGAATGCGAGGTGAAGTAAGTGTCACGGCGTGACCGTACCCGGGCGCGAACGACCCGAAACTCAGGGTTATCTCATGTCGATCTGCAACGCGGCACAGGTTGGCGGCGAAGTCTGAAACGATGTTGACCGTTTACCTGAGCGGATGGCTGATCACCACGATCATCGCGGTGATCGCCACCACGACACTTGGCGGCGGTCGCGAGTTGCGCACCCTTGGCCGCGGATTACTCGCCATCGGGGCAGGCGCGGTGTGGCCGGTTCTGGTGATTGGCGCAATCCAGTTTGCCGTTATCGCGATGGTTGCGCGCAGCGTCAGGGTCGCGAGCCTGAACGAGCCGGAGTTTCGTGCTACAGACGAGGAGGAGCACACCCGCGACCTGGTATCCGCCGTAGATTCCGGTTAGGACGGCCCGTGGAGATTTCCCCGCCGGATTTCCTCGCGGCACTGGAGGCGTGTCTGCCCGGTTTGCTGAATACACACGTCGACCTCCTGTTCAAGGCGCAGGGGGTAGACCGGATCGGTGGGGCCCGGGGTGACGGTCGGCTTCGGAATCACGCCCGAAACCAAGGACCAGATGATGTCGCCATCGGACCGCAGACGTGCGCAGTAAGCCTTCTGACCGGTCTCGGTGACGCCGACCGACCCCAGCACCGCGCAGTGCGCGCCAACGAGCACCACCGGCACCGCCGGGATTGATCGGGAGGCGGCCTCGTTTCGGTGACGCCCGGTGAGGATGACCGCCGCGGCGGCCCCGACAATCAGCACCGCGATCAGAATCGCGGAGGCCATCACCAGCGGCCGCTTCCGGCTCTTCGGTTCCTTTCGGTGACGACGCGCCCGCGCCACATCAGCAGCGGCCAACGTCGCGTCGTTGATTCCAAGATCCCCGGCAACGCCATCGAGATGCCGGGCCAGAGCATTGGCGAAGTCCGTGCACGTGTCGAAGCGGTCGCCGGGTGATTTGGCGAGCGCTTTGGACAGCACCGGGCCAAGGCCGGAGAGTTCGGGTTTGCGGTCCGCGATCGCAGGTGGCGGCGCAGAAACATGCTGACTGATCACCACAGCGGGATTGCGGTCCAGGTACAGGTGCGCCCCGGTCAACAGCTCGAAAGCCGTGGCGGCAAGCGAGTATTGGTCGGCGCGGCCATCGAGTGGCTGACCCATCAGCTGCTCGGGGGCGGCATAGGCGACCGTGCCGACCGCCATGTTGGACTGCGTCAATCCGCTGGAGTCGTCGACCCGCCGCGCGATGCCGAAATCGGCCAGCAGCGCGCGCCAGCCACCGGAATCAAGCTGGGCCAGCAGGATGTTGGCCGGCTTGACGTCACGGTGAAGCAATTGGCGTTGATGAGCGTAATCGAGCGCGTCGGCGACCGCGGTGACGATCGCGCACGACTTCGTGGGGCGGCATGCCGTGGCGATACCGCTCCTGCCAACAGGCGGCCAGCATCGGTGCCCTCGACGTAGCCCATCGATATCCACAACCGGCCCTCGGACTCACCGCGGTCGTAAACGGCGACGATGTTCGGGTGTGACAGCGTGGCGGCATTCTGGGCTTCGCGGTTGAACCGTTCGCGATACGCAGCATCGGTCGACACCTGCGAGGCCATCACCTTCAATGCGTCCCGGCGTGGCAACCGTGGGTGCTCGACGAGGTAGACCTCTCCCATCGCGCCGGAGCCCAGCAGCCGCAGAATCGCGTATCCGGCGAACGTCTGGCCGGCTGCTAACGACATGCCGGGCATCCTACCGACGCTGATAGGGCTGCCCGGGGTTCACGCGGACCGGCTAAGAAACGTGGTCCATCGACGTCTCGGGCTTATAGATACGGTGGTGATGCACCGTCGGGAAACCATTCGGGCCGACGTAGTAGATGGTGAGCAGCGCCACCACAACCACCGCCACGAACACCAGCACCGCGGCCAGCGTCCGGGCAACCTCATTTCGGGCCAGCCGCTTGATCATGGTGTCTGTTGGACGGGCTTCTTTGCCGTGCAGGAACATGGTCAGCAAACCTTCTGCTTCCTCACCGGGTCGATTGTGTCGATGCTGCTCAGATTCTTCGGTTCGAAGCTAAGTGCGTCGGCTGTGAGTGCCCGCACAGCAGGCTGCATCTTCCCCGGCAGTGGCGAGATTCCCTCCGCACAAGTAGTTGCTAATGCAACGATGGCTCGTGTCATGGGGTTCACTGTAACGCTCTGTTAACACGAAGACCGGCGGATCCAAACGTTGGTCGATCATTCGCCGTTTCGTTGCTGCGGGCAGGTCCGGTAGCGGTCGTGGGCTTGCGGCGCCCCCCGGCGGTGGCCGGGCCATGGTTTGCTCGCCGAGAAGCGTCGCAAGGTAGCGGTGCCGGCCTGGGTGCCGACGCCCAGGCCCGGACAGCTCGACACCATAAGTTCTCGCAAGGCTTGCGGCGTGTCGACGCGATGATCTTGGCAACCTCGAGTAGCTTTGGCAATGCTTCGCGTTGCTATAATTAACGAGTTCACAGCAATCGTGTGCGACACGATGCTTGACTAGGCGTTACGCGAGTCGCGCCTTCTCGAACCTCTCGACGCGACTCGCCGGACGCGCATCTACTTCTTTTATCAAAGACTTCTCGGTATGTTTGCTGTGACGCCAGCGGTGCACCGGGGACGTTCTTCGGCGTTCTTCTGGATAGATGCCGCAACGTCGGTCTGACCGAATTTCAAACTGGGGAGTAAGCAGTGGCCGCTAGCGCCATGGCGTCGGATCGACGCGAACAACGACCGCAACGGTCAGGTGGCGGCGGCGAGTGGTGAATTCCGGGTGGCTCAGGCGGTTCGCGGCAGCAGGGATGGGCCTGCTGGCTAGCATCGCAGTGGTGAACCTGCCGGCCCACGCGGTCACGGAATGGCACCAGCAGAGTCCGCCCTTGTCCACGCCGTGGACTCATCTAGTGGGACCCAACAACGCGCTGCCCGAGTACCCGCGCCCGCAGATGGCGCGGACGAGTTGGATGAACCTCAACGGCGTCTGGGATTACACGGGCCGGTCTGACCGCAACGCGTTGACGGCACCTCCCCCGGTAGACCAGTACCACGAGCGGATCCTGGTCCCCTACCCCACGGAGTCGGCGCTGTCCGGTATCCAGCGCCACGACGACCAAATGTGGTACCACACGGTCGTCAACCTGCCGAGCACCTGGCAGGGGCAGCGCGTGCTGCTGCACTTCGGCGCGGCCGACCAAATCGCCACCGTCTGGGTGAACAACCAGCAGGTGGCATATCACGAAGGCGGGTATACGGAGTTCAGCGCGGATATCACCGGCGCGCTCAAACCGGGACCCCAGCAGTTGACCGTGCGCGTCGAGGACCGCAACGAGGCCAACACATTCCCGGTCGGCAAGCAGCGCAACAGCCCGGCAGGGCATCTTCTACACCGGATCGTCGGGCATCTGGCAGACGGTGTGGATGGAGCCGGTGAGCGCCGCGCACATCGACAAGCTCGACATCACCATCGGACCTGACCGGTCTGACTGTCACCCCAGGGTTTCCGGGACGAGTAACCAGCTCGCCGAGGTGGTCGTTTCAGCGCCAGGCGGCGCGTAAGTGGTGGCGCGCTCAGGCCCACCGGGCACGCCGCTGCGGGTGCCGGTGCCGAACCCGCACCTGTGGACTCCGGATGACCCGTACCTCTACGACATCAAGGTCCGGCTGCTGAGTGTGAGCCCGGCCCGCGAGGTCGTCGACGAAGTTTCCAGCTATGCCGGGCTGCGCACGATCGGCGTCGCCAACGATGCCCAAGGCAGGCCGCGGATCGCGCTGAACGGCAGGATCACCTTCCTTTACGGCCCGCTGGACCAGGGCTTCTGGCCCGACGGCATCTACACCGCGCCCACCGACGAGGCGCTGAGGTACGACCTGCAGCGGATCAAGTCGATGGGGATGAACTTCGTGCGCAAGCACGCCAAGGTGGAACCGGCGCGGTGGTATTACTGGGCGGACAAGCTCGGGCTGATGGTGTGGCAGGACATGCCGTCGCTGGACGTGTCGCTCGACATTCCGACGGGCCCCGCGCCGGATCCGGTTCCCGCAGCGAAGGCGCACTTCGAGACGGAGCTGTCGGAGATGGTCGATCAGCTGCGCAGTGTGACGTCGATCATCGGCTGGGTGGTGTTCAACGAGGGCTGGGGTGAGTACGACACCGCCAGGATCGCGAACGCCGTGAAGGCACGAGGACCCGACGCGGATGGTCAACGCGAGCAGCGGAGTGAACTGCTGCAAATCGCGGGGCGACACCGGGGCCGGGGACGTGTACGACGACCACACCTACGTCGGTCCTGGCCTCCCGGTGCTGCGCCGCGAGCATGCCGAGCAGGCCAACGGCCTCGACGAGCATCCCGTGGTGGTCGACCGCCGGGTGGTGGTGGACGGTGAGTTCGGCGGCCTCGGGCTGGTGCTGGACGGGAACCGGTGGCCGGGACGGCCGCAGGCTTACGAGATGGAGGACAGCCAGGCGCGGCTGACCCAGCGATACGTCGAGGTCAGCCAGGACCTGGAAAAAGCGGTGCAGCACGGCGGTCTGTCGGGCGCGATCTACACCCAGACGACCGATGTCGAAAACGAGGTCAACGGGTTCCTGAGCTATGACCGGTGGGTGGTGAAGATGGACACCAGGGCAGTCGCTGACCGAAGTCGCGCGGTGATCGCCGCCGGGTCTCAACTAGCGGACTAGTGCCGTTGAATCAAAATCACTGAGTAAACGTTTTGGGCGCAGCTCACGTCGGGCCGCAGAGCCGAGGGATGGCGAACTCGAGCATCTGGATCGCCTGTGTCACAGGGGTTTCGCCGGCCGCGAGCTCATACAGCACGGTGCCGTCGACCACGGCGAGGACGCTGCGCGAGATCTCCGGGCTGACGTGGCGACCGTTGAGAACCAGCACGCGCCCGACGAGGTCGGCCAGTACGGCGTTGTATGCGGCGATGCGCGACCTGAGCTCGGGATGCTTGCCGGCCTGTAGATAGCGCTCGTAGATGCCGGAAATCGTGTGACGGGTTATCGATTCGTTCTCGATCGCGTGCACCGTGGCGACCTCCACGATGAGCCGAGCGGTGTCATGGAGGTTCAGTGTCTGCGGGAGCCGGTCGATGAAGCCCTCCGCCTGGGCGATCCAGTCGTTGAGCATGAACTCAAGGCCCGCGGCCTTCAGATCCTCTCGCGACGGATAGTGGTGCCGCACGGTCGGTTCAGGAAGGCCGGCCTCTTCTGCCACCGCACGGCTCGTGATCGCGTCGAACCCACGCCGTCGCAACACAGCCGCGGCTGCGCGTACCACCGCGCGCTTGCGATGGTGCGCACGCGTCGACGGTTCGCGGGACTGCAACATAACGCCTCCTAGAGCGCAGACAGATAGCGGTCACGCTCCCAGTCGGTGACATTGGAGTGATAGGAATCCCATTCCGCGTACTTCATGTCGAGATACTCCGCGACGAATCTCTTTGGAAAGACTCGCGTCGCAAGCTCGCTGCGTGCGAACGCATCCGTCGCCTCAAGAAGGTTGCGCGGCAGGCGGACGCCATTCACCGTCGGATCCGGCCGCGTATCAAGCAGCGCGACGTCGACGGGATCTCCCGGGTCCATGCCGTGCTCGATGCCGTCGAGCCCGGCGGCCAAAACGAACGCCGCTGACAAATAGGTGTTGGCTGCGGAATCAACGGCGCGGTTCTCGATCGCCGGGCGGTTCTTCGGCAGACGCAGCATGCATGATCTGTTCTGCTCGCCGTAGGCCGACCAGACCGGCGCCCAGGACGCCGTGCCGTCGGCCAGCTTCGGGTTCAGTCTCTTGTACGAGTTCACCGTGGGAGTGACGATCGCGGCGAGCGCATCGGCATGGCGCATGATGCCAGCTGCGAAAGCATATGCCGTTGCGCTCCAGCCTAATCCACGGGGATCCGCGGGATCTCGCATGATGTTCTCCCCCGTCGCCGCGGACACAAGACTCATGTTGTAGTGGTGGCCCGAACCCCAGGCCTCGGTGTAGGGCTTCGGCATGAAGGTTACTGCCAAGTCATGTCGCTTGGCGATTTGGCGGGCCATCAGCCGGAAGAAGGCGATCTTGTCGGCCATTTCGAGCGCGCCGTCGAAGGCGAAGTCGAATTCGTATTGTCCATCGCCGCCCTCGTGATCGAAGCTGTACACGCCGAAATCGCTGTCCTGCAAAGCAGTCACAAAGTCGTCGAGGAAGTCGCCGGCGTCCAACGTGGCCTCGGTGTCGTAGGCGGGGCACGGCCGCAGGCTGCCGGTGCTGGCCACGGGCGCAAGGTAATCGGCGCGGCCGCGCGGGGATTCTGGATCGAAGACGAAGATCTCGGTTTCGACGCCCAGCTTGAATTCGAAGCCAAGCTGTCGGGCCCGTGCCAACTGAGACTTCAGGATGCTCGCGCGGACATTGATCGAACGGTTCCGTGCCGTCCACCATCAGATCCGCCGCCATCCAGGCGAACCGCTTGTCCCACGAAGCTGCCGTAGCGTGCTGAGATCGGGCATCGCGACGGATTCCTCTTCCTGCGGCTCCATCGGCCCCAACCCGCTGATCCCTCGGGGGTGAATCGCTCCGATCCGGCCAGCATGTTCGGAAGATGGTCGATGGGTACCACTTTCGACTTCGGCCGACCGTGGATATCGATCCACGCCGCAAGCGCGTACTTGACTCCTGACTGGGCAAGTGTTGTGCCAATTCACGGTGGGCGGTTCGATCGCATTCACAGTGTCCATGCTGAACTCCTTAGATCCAGTGGGAAGGTTGTTTGGGCCGGGCGGGCGTCTTCAACGGGGGCTCTTCGTCACGTCCGGCGAGGACTTTGGCGACGACGACATCGACGATCGCCGTAAACAAGGCCTCGCCCAGCGACGCGCTAGCTTCCGACGGTCGTCCGGTTACGCCGTTGCACGACAGCGCTTCCGCGGTATAGCGGAACGTCAGGTCCGCCGGTTCGGTCGGCGTCATCGGCGGTCACATCGCCTCGTGGTCGACAACGTCTGGCCACAGATGAAGCACGATCGAGGTTTCTGCGCGGTTGGCGTGGATATCCTCGCCGTCAACCGACGCCGCCGCGGCTACTTCGGGGCTGACCCGCCACCAATCGATCCATGTCGATTTGAGATCGGGTCGCAGGAAGCGCAGCCGATCGGTCGCCGTTGACAGCGACGCGGCGTTCCCCATGTGGGCGTTGACGAATATCAACCGCCTCAGACCGCTTAAGGCCGACCACTCGGCGTACCGAATCAGCCAACCCGGCGAGTTCGTCGGGGAACAGCGACAGCGTCCCGGGAAATGTTGTGCCGTGACCGAGGCTGCAGCCAACGGCAATCGGCGGGAGCACGATCGTCGCGTCGCATCGACCGGCAACGGCATCGCAAATCGCCTGCGCGACTCTGGTATCGGTGTCGGTAGGCAGATGCGGGCCGTGTTGCTCGGTCGCGCCGACGGGAACCAGGCCGACTCGCCGGTCCAATCCGAGATGAGCGATCTGAGTCGACGTGAGCTCGCCCCACCTCATAGCGAGGGTTGGTGTTGGCCGAGCTCAACCGCGGCTGTGCACACCACTATGACCAGAGGCATTGCGGCCCTCCGATATGCCCGGAGCGAAGACGCTCCGAAATCCTTCCGGGCTTTTGTCCCCAGGTGTGCCGGCGTTGCCAACCGGTGTGCCTCTCGGTCCAGACCTCGATGAGCGGAACCCTAGGCACAGATTCCCGTCGGAAATCTGTAGTGAGACTAGGAACGCCTCGTATCGTGCCGATTGCCGCGCCGTTTCGGTCGTGTATCCCGGCGTCGCGATGTGACGCGGATCATCCCGCCAGCGCGCTGGTGTCGGGGTTTACCGTGATCACATGTCGACCGGCCAGTTGCTCAGCGGTCGGTATGAGCTGCGGGATGTCGTCGGACGTGGCGGCATGGCAGAAGTCCGTGCTGGTTGGGACACCCGGCTCAGTCGCGCGGTCGCCGTCAAACTGCTTCATCCCGGGCTGGCCACCGACGCTGAGAACCGTCGGCGCTTCGAGGATGAGGCGCGGTCTGCCGCGGCGCTCAGCCATCCGAACATCGTCGCCATCTACGACAGCGGTGAACACAACGGCACGCCGTTCATCGTGATGGAGCGCCTCCCCGGCAACACCCTGGCCGACCTCATCGCCCGCGGTCCACTCCGCAAACCGTGGTGCGCACCGTCCTGGCGGAGGTGCTCGCGGCCCTCGAAGCCGCCCACCGGGCGGGAATCCTGCACCGCGACATCAAGCCCGGCAATATCTTGTTCAGCTCCTTCGGGATGGCCAAGGTCGCCGACTTCGGGATCGCCAAGACCACCGAAACCACTCACACCGTCGCCGGCCAGATCGTGGGCACCGTCGCCTACCTGAGCCCGGAGCGGCTGTCGGGCATGCCGGCGATGCCGTCAGATGATCTCTACGCTGTCGGCGCCGTCGGCTACGAAGCCCTCACCGGCCGAAGGGCGTTCCCGCAGAACACCCTGGGATCGCTGTCGCACGCGATCATGACGCAGCGGCCGCCGGCGCTGGCTGCGCTGCGTCCCGACGTCGACCCGGCGTTCGCGGCGCTGATCGAACGGGCGATGGCACCGCAGGCGCAATGGCGATTCGGCAGCGCCGAGGAGATGCGCAGGGCGCTGTCCGGCCGCGGCCCCGCAGTGGTCGGCCCCGCAGTGGTCGGCCCGCGTGGTCGGCCCGCCGCGCCCGGCCACGATGGTCGATGACCTCTCCCGTGCCGCCCATGCTTCGCCTACGCGCAAGGGCCTGCCCTGGGGAGCAGACCACCGATGACGCGGGCCAGGAAACTGGTCCTGCTGGCTGCAGGCCTGGTCGCCGTCGCGATCACCGCTGTGGCGTTCCTCGTCGACTCGTGGGCTCACCAGAATCCGGCGCCAAGTGCGCCGACGACCACCACGAGCGCTACCACCTTGACCCCCGCTTCCAGCCCCATTAGCACCACTCCCACTTCTCCTCCGAGCACCGCTGCACCGAAGAGGCCCGGGCACGGACACCACAAGGGTGACGGCGGAGACTGAGCCCGGCGTCGAGGCGCCGATGTGTCGGGGGCGCCGATGTGTTCGGGGCGCCGCTACTTGTCGTCGGGGTTGAGGGCGACGAAGGCGACGCCGGCCGCGATGCCGCCAATGAGCTGCGCGAGCACGTAGACCCACAGCGTCGGCCAGGCGAACATGCCCATCACAGCGGCGCCGAGCGTGACGGCCGGGTTGAACGCACCGCCGGAGATCGTTCCGACTGCCGCTGCCCCGGCCAACACGGTGAACCCGATGGCCAGCCCGTAGAACGAGTTGTCGGGGTGGCTCTTACTGGTCGCGACGTTCAACACCACGTAACAGAGCGCCAGAGTGAACAACAGCTCCACGACGAACGCCGCACCCAGCGAGTGACCGGACAACGTCAAGGTGGCTGTCTTGGTGGCCTCGACGGGGTCGATCACAGTGCGCACCAGCAACGCGGCAAGCACGCCTGCGCCCAGCTGCGCGATCCAATACGCCACGGCATCGCGCAGTCCAATTCGGCGGCGCAGCAGAACCGCCAGCGTCACCGCGGGGTTGTAATGTCCGCCGGACACGTGACCGCCGGCGTAGACCATCACCATCAGCGAGGCCCCGATGGCCAGCGGCGCCAGTGAACTCCGTGTCGCCACCGCCGCGCCGACGGTGAAGACGAGCACAAAGGTGCCGATTGCCTCGACGCTGTACTTGGCCGCGGCGGTCGGGCCTGCACCGGCGCGGGCGTGGCTCGGCGTATCTGTCGCTGCTGTGACGCTGCGGCTTCGCGCGTCGAACGTGATGTCTCCCATACAATCCAGACTTGCGACGGCACGCGCCGATGTCGTTGCGGCTACCGCGACACCGTCGTGGGCACTACCACAACGTGGCTATACCGGGGAACTGGAAAACCGCCTGTCGCTGACCTGACGTGACCCGTCGGCATCGCAGCGGATTCCACATGCGCAATTCGTGTATCGCTGAACCGTGTCACCCGGCTTTTTCCGAGCCGAGCATGAACCGCGCACGAACGAGGATTTACGGATGCCTACTATTTTCGGGTCAGCGTCGCCGAACCCGGCGTTTGCGAAACCAGCGAGCGGGTATAAAGGCGAGGTGATGTGCGTGGGTCCGCGACGCGGCGGTGGATTTTGCCGCTGTTGGTCGGCGCCACGAGGTAACGGAGAGCGACGCCAACAACGAAAAGAGGAGCGCATCGTGAATCGCGGGATCGTGGTCGGCGCAGGCGGCGTGGCCATCCTGATCGCCGGTCTGGTCGGCTGTTCGAGTAACAACTCCGGTAGTAGCGCGGGCTCATCGGGCTCGGCCGCAGCGCCGGCTGGCCCGCAAGTCATCGTCGACGGTCAGAACCAAAACGTCACTGGTCAGGTCAGCTGCACCACGGCCGGCGACAACACCAACATCGGCATCGGTGATCCGACGGCCGGAGTCGGCGCCGTGGTGAGCAACGCCAGCCCACCGATCGTCCACGCGGTGGGGCTGGGCGCCGTCAACGGCGTCACGTTGGGTTTCTCCGACGCCGCACCGAACTCAGGCGGTAACGCCGGAGCCGCACAGAGCGACAAAACCTACGCGATCAAGGGCACCGCCACCGGTGTCGACATGAGCAACGCGCAACAGCCGCAGCAGGTGACCAAGACATTCGAGATGGACGTGACCTGCCCGTAGGGCAGGAAACCCACCCCGCGAAGTCCTGACGACCGGAACGGCGTCACGTCGGCTGCGGGTGGGGAAGATACCCAGATTTGGTCGGGACCAGGTCCGAGAGGGGACGAATAGTTATGGCTATGAAACGCGTCGTCGGTGCTGCGGCAGTCGTGGCAACTGTCGGCATATACGGACTGACACAGACAGGGTCGGCCTTCGGCGCCCCGCCGGGGCCACTCCCGGCCGCCCCCGACACCGCCACCACCACCGCGGCGCCGGCCACCCAGGCGCCGGCCACCCAGACCACCGAGGCGCCGAGTCCGCACACCACCGAGGCACCGGCCACCCAGGCGCCCAGTACTCAGACCGAGGCGCCCCAGACCACCGAGGCGCCGACGACCCATACCACTGAGGCGCCCACTACGTCGTCTGCCGCGCCGACCACCACGTCTAGCACGCCGACCACCACGTCTGGCGCGCAGACCACCACGTCGTGGCGCGCAGACCACCACGTCGTCTGCCACCACATCGTCTGGCACCACGTCGTCTGCCACCACATCGTCTGGCACCACATCGTCCGGTACGACATCGTCCGGTACGACCACCACTTCGTCTGGCCAACGACGGGAAGCGGCGCTGGTCGCGCCGAGCACCCAGCCCGAGTCACCCGCCGTTCATTCCGCGCGGAGTCTTCGTCCGGGGTACTGCTGATGTGGGCGGTCCCATCGACGCGTCGGTTGGCTTCAGCATCGTGGGCCACGGCGCGCCGCCGCCGCCACGCGAGCGTGGGTTCGGCTGGAACGACGGCCCGCCGCCTGGCGGCCCGCCACCGAACTGGTACGGACCGCCACCCGCAGGCGGGTGGGACGGGCCGCCGCCTCCCGGCGGCTGGAACCGCCGCTGGGACGGGCCACCACGCGACGTCGTTGTCGCACAGATCGATTTCGGCCCATTCAGCTTCGACACCTTCATGGTGATTCCGGTCTTCAACTTCATGTTCGGCGGTTGGGGTTACTGGTACTTCGGCATCTGGATGCCGCTGTACTGACCCACCCGGCAGCCACTAATAGGCTGGATCACCTGTCGACCGTGACGCCGACAGGGTGATTCAGTCCAGGCGGCCGGCGTCGACCAGGCGGAGCACGGCCGTGCCCTGCTCGTCGGATGCCTCCAGGTCCACCTCCACGTCGAAGCCCCAGTCGTGGTCGCCGGCCGGGTCGTCCAGTATCTGCCGCACCCGCCACACGCCGGGCTGACGGTCGATGATCAGCAGCGCCGGGCCGCGGGCGTCGGCGCCGGTGCCCACGTCAGTCGTGCTCGGCGAAGTACGCCGCGCCCGACCTCCTCCCAGCGCTCGGAGGTCCACCCGGAATCGGCGTCCAGCAGGCCGAGGTCGTACCAGCGGCGCCGGGCGAACAGGTCGACCCGCCGGAACAGCGCATTGCGGACCATGGCGGTGAACGCCCGCTCGTTCCCGGTCAGCGGGCGCGGGCGAGCCGGTACCGTCACCGGCGCGTCCAACGGTTGGTTCGGGCTGGTGAGCTGCTCCCACTCGTCGAGCAGACTCGAATCGACCTGGCGCACAAGCTCGCCGAGCCACTCGACGATGTCGGTGACCTCCTCGGTGCGCGCGGCGGCGGGCACTCCGGAGCGCAGTGCCTTGAAGGCGTCGGAGAGGTAGCGCAGCACTGCGCCCTCGGAGCGGGTCAGCCCGTAGACGCTGACGAACTCCCGGAAGGTGAGCACCCGCTCCCACATCTCGCGCACGACGGACTTCGGCGACAGCTGCGCGTCGGCGGCCCACGGGTTGCTCTGCAGGTACACCTCGAAGGCGTGGCCGAGCAGCTCTTCGAGCGGCCTGGGATAGGTGATGTCATCCAGCAACTCCATCCGCTCGTCGTACTCGATGCCCTCGGCCTTCATCTGGGCCACCGCCTCGCCCCTGGCCTTGTTCAGCTGCGCCGCCAGGATCTGGCGGGGGTCCTCGAGGGTCGCCTCGATGACCGAGACAACGTCCAGCGCAAAGGTTGCAGGTTTTCAGCCGCTGGGTCGAGCACGTCGACCGCGGCGAGGGCGAACGTCGACAGCGGCTGGTTGAGGGCGAAGTCGGGCGGCAGGTCGACGGTGAGTCGGTAGCGTCGGCCGTCGGCGTCGGGTTCCTCGAGCCGCTCCAGGACGCCGGCCTGCAGCAGCGAGCGGGCGATGCCGACCGCCTCGCGGATGTGCTGAAGCTGGCGCTTGCGCGGCTCGTGGTTGTCGGTGAGCAGCCGGCGCATCGCGACGAACGGGTCGCCGGGACGGTCGACGATGTCGAGGATCATCGCCGTCGACACCCGCATGTTGCTGGTCAGCAGCTCGGGTGACGCATCGACCAGCCTGGTCATGGTCGACTCGCTCCACGGCACCATGCCCTCGGGCACCTTGCGGCGCACCAGCTTTCGGCGTTTCTTCGGGTCGTCGGCGACCTTGGCGAACTGCTTGAGGTTCTGCACCTCGTGCTCGGGTGCCTGGACGACGACGGTGCCTGCGGTGTCGTAGCCGGCCCGCCCGGCGCGGCCGGCGATCTGATGAAACTCGCGGGCGCTGCAGCAGCCGGGTGCGAGTGCCGTCGTACTTCGACAAGGCCGAGAAGACGACGGTCCGGATCGGCACGTTGATGCCGACGCCGAGGGTGTCGGTGCCGCAGATGACCTTGAGCAGGCCGGCCTGGGCCAGCTGTTCCACCAGCCGCCGGTACTTGGGCAGCATCCCGGCGTGGTGAACGCCGATCCCGTGCCGGACCAGTCGCGACAGCGTCGTGCCGAAGGCCGAGGAGAACCGGAAGCCGCCGATCATGTCGGCGATCGCGGCCTTCTCCTCCTTGGTGCTGACATTGACGCTCATCAGCGCCTGTGCCCGCTCCAGTGCCGAGGCCTGGGTGAAGTGGACGACGTAGATCGGCGCCTGCTTCGTGTCGAGGAGGTCGCCGATCGTGCTCGTGCATCGGCGTGGTCGCGTAGGAGTAGTACAGCGGAACCGGACGCTCGGCGTTGGCGACCAGCGCAGTCGGCCTGTTGGTGCGCCGGGTGAGGTCCTCGCGCAAGAACGTGACGTCGCCGAGCGTGGCCGACATCAGCAGGAACTGGGCGTTCGGCAGCTCCAGCAGCGGCACCTGCCAGGCCCAGCCGCGATCGGGGTCGCCGTAGAAGTGGAACTCGTCCATGACGACCAGGCCGATGTCGGCGGGTGCGCCCTCGCGCAGCGCGATGTTGGCCAGTACCTCCGCGGTGCAGGCGATGATCGGCGCCCCCGCATTGACCGAGGCGTCGCCGGTCAGCATCCCGACGTTGGCCGCGCCGAATACCCCGCACAGGGCGAAGAACTTCTCGCTGACCAGTGCCTTGATCGGCGCGGTGTAGTAGCTGCGCCGCCCGCCGCCAGCGCCGCGTACAGCGCGCCGGTGGCCACCAGCGACTTGCCCGAGCCGGTCGGCGTCGCCAACACGACGTTCGCCCCGCTGACCAGCTCGATCAGTGCTTCCTCCTGCGCCGGGTACAGCACGGTGCCGTTCGCCTGCGCCCATGCGGCGAAGGAGGCGAACAGCTCGTCGGGGTCGGTGCCCGCCGCGCGCAGGGCGGACAGGTCGCTCGGGTCGTCGAGCAGGGGAGCAGGAATGCCGGTCATCGTGTCGACCAGCGTGCCCGAAAGACATTCCCGCCGCCGCGCCGCCCTACAACAGTCCGAGAAGCTGCAGGTCGGTGATGTATTTGACGATGAGCTCGGCCGTGACGTGTGGGATGTCTTTGTCCGGGCCGACTTTCGCCTCCTACACCGCCGCGTGGAATCGTTCGGTCGATGCCAGCGCTCCGCGTAGCGGTTTCGCGGGCCGCTGGTAGTAGTGCAGCAGTGGCCGGTGGCTGAGCCAACTCGGTTGAGCCGTTTCGCGGGTAGCCGAGGTGATCAGGACGCGGCTGCGGCCTCGGACTGCGTGGGTTGGGCGGCCTCGAGTGTGAGCCGCTGCAGCAGTGGCGCAGCAACGCGCAGCGCCAAGGCCAGGGTCGCCTGGTCGTCGGCAGGCAGCGTGCCGAGCAGTTCGGCCATGCGCTGGTGAAGCGACTGGTGCAGCTCATCCCGCAGCGCCAGCCCGGTTTCGGTGATAGCCACCAGCGTTGCGCGCGCGTCTTCGGGGTCGATGAGCCGAGTGACCAAGCCTGCTCGCTCCAAACGCCCCACCAACTGCGTCATCGCCGGCTGAGCAATTCCGGTTGCCGCCGCCAGGGCGGTGAGCCGGGAAGGGCCTTCCGCGGCCAGCACCGACAACACATTTCTGCACGTGACGCTGGTGCCCCGAGCCAGATGGCGGATCATCAGCGTCGTCCCCACCCTGAGCGCCTCGGCGATGCCTACCACGGTGTCGGAGTCGAGGTCTTGTTCCATGAGCCATTTATATCATGGCAGTATGTCTCCGACAACGTGGACTGAGTCATTGTCCGGCACTGGGACGGTATTTGGACTTCGATAGTCGGTCATATTACATATTGCACGTATGCTATGTGGAAGCGGTCCGCTCCATCGATGACGTCTTCACGTCGGCGCTCGGCGCCGTGCGCCGCCAACCCTCGACCCCACCGAAGGGAAACGCTTGGTAATGAACGGAACAGCAAGGGCGCCCCGTGAACACCGGCGAGAAGCGACCGAGCCCGCGGTGAGCCAATCTGAACCTCAGCGCACAGTCGCCGCGGTGCCATTCGCGAAAGAAACAGCCTTGGCCTGGGCGCTGGCCGACGCCGCCAAACCACACCTGAACGTGGTCGAACGCTGCGACATCTATACAGCGATCGGTGTCGGTGAGGTGTTCGCTGCCATTCACCATCTGATCACAACAGCCGCGGGCAGACGGATCGCCATTCCTGGCCAGCTGCTCCAAGCGTGTCGTGACTGGCTGGACGTCCACGTCGGGCACGAGGACGAGCGGCATCTTCGTGGCCTCGTTGAGGCGGTTCTGACTCCATGCGCGATCCGATCCCGACAGGGATGAACGATCAACCGGTTGGCCAGTCCTGCCGGGTGAGGCGGTGACCGGTGTTGGCTGACTGCACGACGTCATCGAGCAGATGCGTCAAGCGCACGGCGTGGTCGAAATCGGGGGTGGTGTGTTCACCGCGGGAGATGTCGCGGGCCAGCGCGCCATACATCGCCGCCAGGTTGAACGCAGCCGCCGGCAGTGTGTCGGGCGGGTCGTCGACGCATTGGCGTTGACCGTTGAGTGTGAGGGTGAGGCGACCCGCCTGGAAGCCATATGGGTGACCGCCGGCCAGAAGGAGTTCTCCGTCGGTGCCGACGACTTCGAAGGTGAACGGTGTATCGGGTGCCCGGTCGCCGGCGACTTCGACGGCCAGCGCGCAGCCACTGGTCATGCGCGCCTGCACCAGCAGATGGTCGGGTGCGGTGCGGTGGATCTGCTCGCCGGTGTCGGTGAGGGTGACCGTCGGGTGCTGCACGGTGGTGAGGGCATCCAGGCTGTCGATTCCGCCGAGCACCAGGATGGCCAAGTCCAGGGTGTGACCACCCAGGATCGTGATCACGTTGGCGCCGCTCTCGATCTTGTTGAAATAGGCGTGTGTCGCCGGTAGGTGCGGCCCGAAACCGGCAGTGCTGGAGTAGATTCGGGCGCTCAGTGGCCGCCCGATCGCGCCGGCGGCGATCAGCTCACCCGCGCGACGCGCGGCCGGGTTCATGTGTGCCTGCAGGCCGACCGCGACGTGAACCTCGTTGGCGCGTGCGGCGGCGGCCATCTCGGCGGCTTCGGCGCGGTCGCGTCCGAGCGGCCACTCGCAATAGACGTGCTTTTGCGCCGCGAGCGCCGCAAGAACCAGGTCGCGGTGATCCGGCACCCTCACGCACACCGAGACGAGGTCGATGTCGGACGCGGTGATCAGGGCGAGGGGATCGTCGTATGCCGCGGGACCGTCGAACGCCTCCGCGGCGGCGTCGGCGCTGGCACGGCTGGTGGTCGCCACCGCCGCCAGCTGCACATTCTCGAGGCTGCGCAGCGCCGGGAGGTGGGAATCCTTGGCCCAGCCGCGGTTCGGGTTGGCGCCGATCACGCCGACGCGAAGGGGGCTTGTCATGCCATCCCAGCACTGCAGAGGCGACGGCTTGCGATCGCGTTCACAAGCGCTCGATTTCACGGGACAGGCGGGCGCGCTCGAGATAGTACGGCGGGGAATACGGACGCCGGCGGCTGCGTTCGTCGACCCCGCCAACACTCGCCACAGGCTGGTGAGCAGCCGGTGGCGGACCCTTTGACGCCGCGCCGCCCTTGGTCGCTCCAGCATTTCACGCATCTCCATCCCGTATCGGGCCAGCGAAGCCTTACCGGGCCGGCCGGATTAAGGATTAACGACTGACGTTATTCGTTATATGTCAGTCTGCTCCTCTTGGGCGCCATGTGTCAAGCTCTTGCGCTCGGGTTTTTCTTCCTAGATACGTCAACCAGACGTATAACGTAATATGTAGTTACGTCCACCACGAATCTGTGACGTCGGTGGGAAACCCCACGGTGACTCGCTCGCCTTGAGCGGGACGTCGCGACCGGATATCCGGCCGCCCGAATCACCGTATGCGGCTAAACACTCACTTGCTCAACGGTTTCCGACGCACAATCAGGCAGAATTCTGCATCGATTGAAGCTGTTATGAAATCTGCTTCGAGGCGTCGGTCGGTTCGCACAGCCGAATGCCCAGCGGTGCGGTAAAGCTGTGTACGACCAGGCTTACCGTGATGGTCGCCACCACGGCTTGCGCAATGAGGGCACCCTGTTGGACCTCGCCCCGCTCCATCACTATCAGGCCCAGGACGAGAGTTCCCATTCCGCGCGGGCCGAACCACCCCATGAACAGCGTGCTGCGCGCAGGCAGGTGGCTGCCGACCAACGCAATGGCGACCGCTGCGACTCGCACCGCGAACACGGCGAACACAGCGAAAACGACCACCCGCCAGCCGGCGTCGCGCCAGGACGGCACGACTACCGAGGCGCCGAATAGGGCGAACACGAGCAGTTCCAGGAGCTGACCGGTCGCGTCGGATACCTGGGTCGTCGCTACCTGGTCAGCGCTTTTCGACGATGCGATTGCGAAGGTCAGGCCGCCAGCAAAGGCGGTGACAAAGCCGCTACCGTGCAACCGCTCGCCGACTGTGAAGCAGACGATCGCAAGGGCCAATGTCGCCAACTGCGCCCAGGTGCCACTCATCCAGCCGCGGACGGAGGACTTCGAGATCACCAGGCCGCCGAGCGCACCGATCACAACACCTGCGGCCACTGAGACAAACTCGGTACGAAACGCGAACCATGCCCAACGCCCGGCGGCTGGATGGGTCTGCTCGGAGGCCAGCGCAATAGCGGCCAGCAGAGCGGCCAACGCGAACCCGTCGTAGAAACCACTTTCGATCGACAGTGCGTGCCGCACACGCTGCGGGATGCGTCCGTCCTCGAGCAGGGCGTCAATCAACGCGACTTCGGTGGGCGCCACGATAATCGCCAGACAAACCGCTTCCCAGAACGGGAGAGCCGGGAGAACCAGGACCGCGGTTAGCGTCCCGAGGGCGACCGTGATGGGTATTCCAAAGCCGAGGAGGCGCAACGACAGATGCCCTCGACGCAGGACGACGCGCAGGTCGAGCGCGGAGGCCTGGTTGAACAGAATCACTGTCAGTGCCACGTCGGCGAGGACCGTGAATCCGCTTGTGTGCGGCCCCACCTCGAGCAACCCCAGGCAGGATGGCCCGAGCACGACTCCCAAGACGACAAAGATGAGCGCCGGCGCGATGTACCATCGCCTGACCAAGCCTGACACGGCGGCATAGCAGAGCACCGAAATGGTGAGGACGAACGTTGTCTGGGTGTCCACTAACTGCTCCCGCCACAGGTGCTCCGCGCAGGGGGTGTCCCCCAGGGGTGGGAAGAGCTTTTTGCGAGGGTCACCGTTGGAGAACGTAATCGATGATGTCAGTGGGGAGCGCCATCTGGGTGAACACGCCGGCCCGGTGCTCGCGCTGCGCGACGATCACGCCCCTAGCCCTAGTACTTCGGCGAAGGCCCCGGGGTCGCTGGACCCGGTCGACCCTCGTTGGCTACGCCTTGCCGAGGGTGACCTGCGTTGTCTGGGAGGCTCCGGAGGCGTCGAGGTAGGTCACCGTGACGTTGTCTCCCGGTGCTTTTGATCGAACCGCGGCCACGAGTGCTTCCGGACCGTCGATGATCTGCCCGTCGATCTTGGTGATCACCGCACCATTGGGTAATCCCGCGGCTGCAGCGGGGCTGCCGTCGACGACCCCGGCGATGGCCGCGCCGCCGCTCTTGGTGGCGTCGTTGCTGAGCTGCACACCGAGCGAACCGTGCGTGGCGGTGCCGGTGGAAACCAGCTCATCGGCGATCCGCTTGGCCTGGTCGGCCGGGATCGCAAAGCCGAGCCCGATCGACCCACTCTGACCGCCGCCAGAGCCGGCGTCGCCGCCGCCCATACTCGCGATCGCGGAGTTCACCCCGATCAGTTCGCCGTTCATGTTCACCAGGGCGCCACCGGAATTGCCCGGGTTGATCGCAGCGTCGGTCTGGATGGCGTCGAGTACGGTGACGTCTCCGCCGGAGCCGTCGCCTGCCGCGACCGGCCGATCCAGTGCGCTGACGATGCCGGTTGTCACGGTCCCCTGAAGACCCAGCGGCGAGCCGATCGCCACGACTTGCTGACCCACCTTCACATCCTTGGACGATCCGATAGTGATAGGTGTCAATCCCGACACTCCTTGAGCGCGCACGATGGCCAGATCGCCGGCGGGGTCTGTGCCGACGATGGTGAACGGCGCAGTCTGGCCATTCGAGAAGGTCACGGTCGTGGTGGCTCCGCCTCCGTCGGTGGAATCGGCCGCGGCGGGCCGGGCTCCTTGAGCGTCGCCTGCTGCGGGGGCCACGACGTGATTGTTGGTCAGGATCAGGCCATCGGCGCTCAACACGATGCCCGAACCTTCGTCGCCCTGCCCGCCGCCCATGTCGATCTTCAGCTTGACGACGCTGGGCATCACCTTGGCCGCGACCTGTTCCACCGAGCCCGCGGGCTGTTTGGCTGCCGCGTGGGGCGCGGCGGGCGCCAGGGCGACGGGGGCCTTCGTGGGTGTCGTGTCGTTGGCTCGTCCGGCGATCCCCACCGTGGCTGCACCGATTCCGCCGCCGACCACCGCGGCGGCAACAGCACCGACGACGATCGCGCCGCGACGAGAACTCTTCGGCCGAAGCCTGGGAATTGGTGCCGTAACCGCTTGGTGTGCAGAGTGATAAGGGTCGTACGCGAATGCAGTCGGCTGCTGCCTATCGCGCCAGTCATAGCGCATATGGGAGGGAACGTGGGTCTGGGCGCCCGGGTACGGCTGTCCCACAGAGGGACTCGGATCCGGTCTGTGGTCGGGCCCATCCCCGGGATACCGCGCAGGGTTCGTCATCGTGTTCGTTCTCTTTCTGAATCGTCAATCAGCCCACATGGCCTCAGCACAAGGTGCCTGCGATGACTGAGAACGAACTGAGAACTGGCTCAGCAAAATCCGAGAATTTTCAGCCTGGGATGTGCCTATACAGCGACACTGCCGCCGTCAGCGCCGAGTGCAGTTCGAGAGCAACGAACGCCTAGCGAGGCTAGCCGGCAGCGCCCCAGACCAGCAGTGACTGCGGATCATCGGGGTCCACCTTGACGTTGATCCGAGCCCCCTCGGAGACACCTTTGAGGGTCACTTCGTGCATCGACTGCGACACCCGCACCTGATAGTCAGCGCCGCCTTCCGGGTGCACTGTGAGCTCGAAATCGATCTGGTGTCCCCCGCCGAGCTGAGTACCCGTTTCACGCATCGAGTTCACGTGGCCTGCGTCATCACACCGGACTGGTTCAGCTTCATGATCTTGTCGCGCGTGCCGGCCTGGCCCACCGGGTTCATCGCCTGCATGGCCGTGCCCTTCAGCTTGTCCATGAATCCCATGTCGCGTGCTCCTCACCTCGGAAAATTGCCCATTCTTTCTGTGCACTGCAATTAGACACCGCCCGCGCGGCTACCGATCCCAACATCTCGCAACGGGGCCCGCTGCGCGCGCGACGTCAAGCACCGCTTTCCGCGGTCGCCACCGCGGGCGCGGATGGGCGCTCAACGGTGTGCCGGCGAGCGGATGCGCGGGCAGTCGGTGTTTGGCGCGGCGGGTTGTCGCCGGATCGCGATGTTGCGCCCAGCCATTGTGGAAGCCACCAGTTGAATCTGCCGAGCAACGTCATTGTGGCCGGCACCAGGATCAGGCGGATCACCGTGAAGTCGATGAATACGGCGACCGCCAGTCCTAATCCCATCATCTTGATGGTGATGTCGTCGTCGAGGGCGAACCCCAGGAACACCGCGATCATGATGAGCGCGGCGCTGGTGATCACACCGGCGGTGGATGCAAGCCCGCGTGTCACGCTTGCCCGGGCGTCTTTGGTAGCCATCCATTCTTCGCGGACCCGCGACAGTATGAAGACCTCGTAGTCCATCGATAGTCCGAACAGAATCGTGAAGACCAGGATGGGTATCCAGCTGGAGATTGGTACCGCACCGGGAAGGCCCAGAACCTTTGCACCCCAGCCCCATTGGAACACCGCCACCAGGACTCCGTAGGTTGCCGAGGCGGCCAGCAGGTTCATCAGTGCGGCCTTGATCGCCACGACGGGTGCCCGGAATGCCACGGTGAGTAGCGTGACGGCCAGCCCGACGACCACGATGATGACGAGCCACAGTCGCTGCGCGAGACGTTCTGACACGTCGGCGAAGTAGGCTGTGAGGCCGGTAATGTACGTGCCGCTTGGGAGTTGAGCGCGCACCCGGCGCAGGGTATTGACCGTCGCGGCGTCGCTGGGCGCGGTCGTCGGCTCGATGCTGAAAACGGCCGCGGAGCGATCCCGGTTGAATATTGGCTCGGACACGAGCGCAACGCCTTTGTCGGAGCGCAACTCGGACAGCATCGCGCCGAGTCGATCCGCGCTCACCGCTGAGGAGTCCACCGCGACCGTGAGGGGTGCGTTGGCTCCGGGGCCGAAACTCGATGCGATCAGATCGTAGGCGCGCCGCACCGTGTTGGCGGTGGACTGGCTTGCGGCATCGCGCGGCCACGTCCGCATGTCGATAGTGGGAGCCGCCAGCAGCAGCAGCACGATCAGCGCCGACAACGCCCACGCGACGGGTCGATTCGTGACGTGCTCCGCCCACCGTTGAGTCCGGGTCCGGTCGGACGCTCGTCGACCGCGGATCGGCCAACGGTGCGCGGCGCGGTGACCGGCAAGTCCGCACAGCGCCGGTACCAGGGTGATCGATGTCAACATCACCGCGCCGACCGTGAAGAACGTCGCGTATCCATACGTGGCGAACAGCGGAATCCCGCCGAGTCGCAGCGCAAGCAGCGACACCAGCACCATCGTTCCCGCGGACACCACCGATACCCCCGCAGAGCTGTTTGCGCGGCCGGCGGCTTCCTGGACGGACGAACTCGTGGGCAGATGCTCACGGAACCGGGTCACCAGGAGCAGGGCGTAGTCGATGCCCACGCCGACTCCGACCATGGCGGCGATGGAGGGCGCACTGGTGCTGACGTTGGTGAAACCCGCCAGGATCAGAATCAGGGCGGCGCCGGTGCCGACACCGACGAGCGCGACGGCAACGGGAAGGCCGGCGGCGACGATCGAACCAAACGCGAACAACAGGATGCACAGCGCGGCGATAATGCCCAGCGACTCACCAGCCACGCCAAAGGAATTGACGTTTTCAGGCATCTGGCCGCCGAACTCGATTTGCAGTCCGTCGCGTTGGATCGGCGCGACCGCACGGCGCAGCGCATCGGCCCCCTCGGAGCCATGAAAGGCGCCCACCGGCACGTTGTAGGCCAGCTGGATGAGCGCGGTGTCCTCGCCTGCCGACAGCCGTGGCGGTGACACGATGGATACGCCGCGCACATCAGAAAGATTGGCGCGCAACGCATCCAGCTCGGCTGCTGACAGTCGACCGTGCGCGGAGTGCACCACCACCCGGGCGTTGGTGCCCGACATGTCGGGAAACTGCCGGCTCAGGAAGTCGTAGCCCACCGTGGCCGGCATCCCGGGGACGTCGAGTTCGTCTTGAGGCTGCCCACCGACGACGGCCGCCAACCCGAACGCGACAGCCGCGGTCACGATCCATGCGGCGATGACCCGCCAGGGATGGGCGGCGCACAAGGACCCCAACCGCAAAAACGCTGAACCCATGGCGCAGTAGCCTTTCTGTTCTCGCCGGTGACAATGCGCAGACGTGTCACGCGTCGAATACGCTCGGGCGACACGTCGTCAAGGCTGTGTCTTTGCGTTGCGAACGAACTCGGTGATCAAGGCGGCGACCAACGACCACCGGTCGACATGCCCCCCGGTGCAGCCGTTCACCGTCGTCGGCGGCTGCGGGTCCTGTCGACCTGCGGCGGGCGCGGGGCCGCTGATCCGGCACGCCGCGATGCGGCTGCGGTGTCGGCGTTTTCAGTGCTGGCCATGTAGGTGTCCTTCCGGGGCGACCGAGCCCACCTCATGAGTTGTGTACCCTGTCAATACTTTCGGTCGACATTTCTGATCGCCTTCACGTCGTGTGGGCCGTGGTGACGCTTGGAACGTAAAGCCGGCGACGATCGGAAAACACGAGTAGTCGACTACTCGAATTACGCCGAATAGCACGCCATCGGTGGCGGCGTAATTGACTCGAGCGGCGATTTTCGCGCTTTTTAACCGGCTCAATTCTGGTGCAGCCAAGGGGATTAGAACCCCGTACAGAGCCTGCGGACATAGGCTTGAGCTGCAATGAATGTTCGATAGCCTTGTTACGTCTTGCTTCCACAACCTGCGGATACGCGTCACTGTGTGACGCGACGTAACAGTGCTGGGGAATGTGAGCGCCCGTCGGAACGGCTCTGCGGACGGATCTTGAACCGGCCCGCGGAGAGTCGCGGAGCACATCAGTTCCCGGGTCAGGTTACCGGCTAGAGGCACAGCAGTGTTGGCTTGGGCGATTCTGTCGCCGTGGCTAAAACGGGCGGCGCGGCGGTGGATGCGGTGCTCGCGGCCGCGGGTGCGCTGTCGTTGTCCGGTTGTGTGCATCGGCTCGGCGTAGAACACCTTCTTGGTCACCTCGACAAGAACCAGATAGGCCAGCGTCATCACTACCAGCGCGGTGTAGAACTGCCATGGCAGTGTGGTGAACCCGAGCTTGTGGGCCACCGGTGAGACGGTCAGGACGATGCCGACGGCGACCACCGCAAGGGTTGTCAGCGTCAGAACGCCGCTGGGTCTGCTGCGGAAGAAGGGCACCCGCCGGGTGCGGATGGCGAAGATGATCAGTGTTTGGGTGGCCAGCGATTCCACGAACCACCCGGTGCGGAACTCCACGGGCCCGGCGTGCAGCACCCCGAGCATCAGCCCGAACGTGAGGAAGTCGAACAGCGAGCTGATCGGGCCGAAGGTGAGCATGAACCGGCGGATGAAGGCGATGTTCCAGTGCGACGGCGCGTGCAGCTGCTCGGCGTCGACGGTGTCGGTGGGGATGGCGAGTTGCGAGCTGTCGTAGAGCAGGTTGTTCAGCAGGATCTGACTCGGCAGCATCGGCAGGAATGACAGCACGGCTGAGGCTGCCGCCGCGCTGAACATGTTGCCGAAGTTGCTCGACGTGCCCATCAGCACGTACTTGATGGTGTTGGCGAAGATGCGCCTGCCCTCGGCGACGCCCGCGGCGAGCACGCCGAGGTCCTTTTCGAGCAGCACCACATCGGCGGCGTCCTTGGCGACGTCGGTGGCGGTATCCACCGAGATCCCGACGTCGGCCGCGTGCAGGGCCAGCGCGTCGTTGACGCCGTCGCCGAGGAAGGCCACCGATCGCCCGCTGCGTCGCGCCGAGACGATCAGCCGCGCTTTCTGCTCGGGGCGAGATCCGGGCGAAGATGGTGTGGTTTTGGGCCGCCTCAGCGAATCCGGCATCGTCGAGGGTCTCCATCTCGGCGCCGGTGATCGTGCCTTTGGACGGCAAACCCAAATCGGTGCAGACCTTTTCGGCGACGAGCGGGTTGTCTCCGGTAGCGACCTTGACCTCGATACCCAAGGCCGCTAGCTGCGCCAGGGAATCCCGCGCTGCCGCCTTGGGTTCGTCGGCGAACACCAGGAAGCCCAGCAGCGTAGACCCGTTTCGTCGTCGGCCGTGATGGCAGTCAGGTCCGGCGCGGGCTTGCTGGCGACGGCCACCACGCGGCGACCGTCGGCGAACAGTGCGTCCAGCGTGCGCTGCGCAACCTGCTGCTGGCTGGGGCCGTCGTGCAGTTGGCCATCACCTGTTCGGGTGCACCCTTGACCACCAGCCGGCGATCACCGCCGTCGTCGACCAGCGCCGACATCGCCCGGCGGGTGTGGTCGAACGGCAATGTGGCGATCCGGTGGACATCGTCGGTCACCAGGCTGCGTCGGCGTCCGGGGTTTCCCATAGTGCGGCGTCCATCGCGTTGGCGCTGACGCCGTCCGATGCTGCATCGACGTCGGTGGTCAACAGCCCCGCCCGCAGCACCGAGTCGGTGTGCGCACCAGCCGGGTCGACGGCATCGACCAGGCTGATCCGGCCCTCGGTGAGGGTTCCGGTCTTATCGGTGATCAGTACGTCGATGTCGCCGAGATCCTCGATGCACACCAATCGTTTGACCAGGACCTTCAGCTTTGCCAGCCGCCGCGACCCGGTGGCCAGGCTGGCGCTCACCACCGCGGGCAGCAGTTGCGGCGTGATACCCACCGCGATCGCCAGGGCGAATAACACCGAGTCGATCACCGGCCGCCGCAACAATGAGGTTGGTGACGAGGATGAGCACGGTCAGCGTCAGCGCCACCCACAGCAGCAGGTAGGAGAATCGGCGCAGACCAGCCTGGAATTCGGTCTCGGGTTGGCGCTCCCCCAGACCCGCGGCGATGCGGCCGAACTGGGTGTCCAGGCCGGTGGCGTACACCAACCCCGTGCCCGTCACCGGCGCTGACGATGGTGCCCATGAATGCCAGATCGCTCGAATCGGTCAGTGCCACATCACCCGTCACCGGCGTGCGTCGACTTCTCCGACGCCGACGACTCGCCCGACAGGATGCTCTCGTTGCACTCCAGGCCGTTGACATCGATCAGCCGCACGTCGGCGGGCACCACTTCACCCAGCGCCAACCGGATCACGTCGCCGGGCACCAGGACGGTCACGTCGACCCTGCAGAACTGCTCGTCGCGACGCACCACAGCGGTGTGGTGGACGCTGGAATGCAGTGCAGCCGACGCGCGTTCGGCGCGGTACTCGTTGACGAAGCCCAGGCCGATGCTGGCCACCAGGATGACGCCGATGATGATCGCCTGCGTGCTGTCGCCGAGGAAGAACGACACCACGGCGGTGGTCGCCAGCAGTATCAGCACCGCGTTGCGCAGTTGACTACCCAGCACGGCGATCGCGCTAACCCGATGAGTGCGAAGGGCATTGGGGCCGTAGCGAATCAGCCGCGCCGACGCTTCAGCACCGGACAGACCCTGGACCGAAGTATCAAGCGAGTGCAGCACCTCGTCGAGCGGAGCTGTGGCTGCCCGTGCAGCGGTCAGCGTTTGGGCAGTCACGGGCACGGCACTGCCCGGTTGCCCAACCACCGTCGGGCTCATCTACCACCACTTTGCGAGCCGGTCGGACGAGGTCCAGGTCCAGTTGCGGATTTCGGGGAGGTCCTGGCCGTGGCTGTTGATGTAGCGGGTGTGTTCGACGAGCTTGTCCGCCATTCTCTGCTTGAGGTAGTCGCCGGTGGCGCCGAGTTGGGGGAGCCGATCGATGACGTCTGCTACGAGGTGGTAGCGGTCGAGTCTGTTTTGGACTCGCATGTCGAACGGCGTGGTGATGGTGCCTTCTTCGGTGTAGCCGCGGACGTGCAGGTTGTGGTTGGTGCGGCGGTAGGTGAGTCGGTGGATCAGGCTGGGGTAGCCGTGGAAGGCGAAAATGATGTGCTTGTCGATGGTGAACAGAGCGTCGTAGTCGCGATCGCTGAGCCCGTGCGGGTGCTCGCTGGCTGACTGCAGCTTCATCAGGTCCACCACGTTGACGACGCGGATCTTCAACTCGGGCAGGTGTTCCCGCAGGATCGACACGGCGGCAAGCACTTCGAGTGTGGGGGTGTCCCCGCAGCAGGCCAGCACCACGTCCGGTTCGGCGCCCTGGTCGTTTCCGGCCCATTTCCAGATGCCGATGCCCTCGCTGCAGTGCACCTCGCCTGGTCGATGCTCAGCCATTGTGGCATCGCGCGCTTGCCGGCGACGATCACGTTGACGTAGTGGCGGCTGCGCAGGCAGTGGTCAGCCACCGACAGCAGTGTGTTGGCGTCCGGCGGCAGGTAGACCCGGACGACGTCGGCTTTCTTGTTCACGACATGGTCGAGGAAGCCTGGATCCTGGTGGGTGAAGCCATTGTGGTCCTGCTGCCACACGTGGGAGCTCAGCAGGTAGTTCAGCGATGCGATGTCGCGACGCCACGGCAGCTGGGCAGTGACCTTGAGCCATTTGGCGTGCTGGTTGAACATGGAGTCGACGATGTGGATGAACGCCTCGTAGCAGTTGAACAGCCCGTGGCGTCCGGTCAGCAGATAGCCCTCCAACCACCCTTGGCTTTGATGCTCGCTGAGCATCGAGTCCAAGACGCGCCCCTGGGGCGCAAGGAATTCGTCGCCGGCGACAGTGCGGGTCTCCCATTGCCGGTCGGTGACCTCGAAGACCGCGCCGAGCATGTTGGACAACGTTTCATCGGGGCCGAAGAGCCGGAAGTTGCGCGCCTCGTCATTGACGGTGATGACGTCACGCAAAAAGCCACCGAGCACGCGGGTGTCTTCGGCGACCACTGCGCCGGGAGCGGCCACAGCAACCGCATGGGGGTGGTAGTCGGGCATCCGTAACTCGCGCAACACCTCCGCCGTTGGTGTGCGGGTTGGCGCCCATCCGCCGCTGTCCGTGCGGGGCCAACGCCGCCAGGTCGGGCAAGAGCCGCCCATGCTGATCGAAGAGCTCACTGGGTTTGTAACTGCGCATCCAGCTGTCGAGCTGGTCAACGTGTCCGGGATGGTGCTCATCGACGAGCAGCGGCACCTGATGCGACCGGAACATCCCTTCGATCTGTAGGCCGTCAACTTGTTCGGCCCGGTCCAGCCCTTCGGCGAGCGCAACACGATCATCGGCCACCGGGGTCGGACGTTGTCGCTGCCCGCCCGAGCGTTGCGCTGCACAGCGTGGATTGCTTCGATCGTCTCGTCGAGGACGGTGGCCATCAATTCGTGCATGGTTTCGGGGTCGTCGCCTTCGACGTAGCGCGGGTCCCAGCCACAGCCCCGCAGGTACTGGTCGAGTTCGGTGGGTTCGATGCGGGCCAGCACCGTGGGGTTGCTGATCTTGTAGCCATTGAGATGCAGGATCGGCAGGACCGCGCCGTCACCAACGGGATTGAGGAACTTGGTCGAATGCCAGGCGGTGGCCAACGGGCCCGTCTCGGCCTCGCCGTCACCGATGACGCAGGCCACGATCAGGTCCGGATTGTCGAACGCCGCGCCGAACGCGTGGCTCAGCGAGTAGCCCAGTTCTCCGCCTTCGTGGATTGATCCCGGGGTGGTCGGTGCCACATGGCTGGAAATGCCTCCGGGGAAGGAGAATTGGGTGAACAGCCTCTTCATCCCGGGCTCGTCTTGGCTGACATCGGGATAGATTTCGGAGTAGGAGCCTTCCAGGTAGGTATTGGCGACCAGAGCGGGACCTCCGTGTCCCGGGCCGGCGACATAGAACATGTTCAGGTCGTATTTCGTGATCGCCCGGTTGAGATGCACGTAGATGAAGTTCTGCCCCGGCGTGGTCCCCCAGTGCCCCACGACCAGAGGTTTGACATCCGATAGCGCCACCGGCCGCCTCAGCAACGGGTTGTCGTAGAGATAGATCTGACCGACCGACAGATAATTCGCCGCCCGCCAGTAAGCGTCAATCTTGTGCAGCAGTTCGGGTTCCAGCGTGCGGGTGTCCGCCATGGGTCTCTGTTCTTAGCTCGAGGTGTCGCTAGCAACGTGTCGATGGAGTTCGTCGCGGTCGGTGTCACCGCGCCGAGTCAGTTTCGTGTCGTGGGTGCGGCCGGGTTAGTAGTAGTGGCGGCGCCCGCCGACGGCGTGTCCCATCCGTCCCATCAGCATCAGTAGGAGACCGACGACGAGGAGGATGACGCCGATGACCAAGCAGATATGGGCGTAGGCGAAGGTAGGGAGGAGGATTGGCGAGTCAGTGCCTGAAGGCGCCCATTCCCGGAGCCGCCGGCACGGTTCTTCGTCGCTTGGTCGCCTGTCACACGGGCGATATTCGCGTATCGACTTAGGCGACCGCGGAATTCGCGGGCATCAGAATTCCGAAGTAACAGGCGAATGAGCGAGGTATGCATAGTTACTGACCGCGAGGTTGGACACCGGCATGTGCGGCGCGAGCTCACGCTCATCGAGTTCAGCGGCGGACGGCCGGACTCGTTCGAACTGGCTGAATGACCCAGCACCGACAACGCTACACCCGTCGGGAAGCCCCCGCCAGGCCGGCGATGTGCCTGATGACGTGGTTTGACGCCAGTTCCGTTGCGTGTCAATACTTCCCTGGATCGACTGCCACGAGGTGACACACACCCTGGCCGCAACCTGTTCGTATCCGGCTTCGGTCGGGTTGGTCGCCAAGGCGACAGTGTGGTCGTCGGGTTCGAAAGCTACTCGCTCGTTCATCACAGCGCTGAACAGCTTGGTGCCCTGGGCAGTTCGGACGAGCACCGTCCGGCGTTGAGTGACGAAGTTGACGGGAAGATTTCGGGCTGCCCGCCCAGGATCGTGACTAATCGGCCTAACGCGCTGGGGATTTCGGAGCGGTCAGATGCGGTGGCCGGTGGGTGTCGACACCGCGAGCCGGGGCGTCCGAAGTAGCTCGGCAGGCGGAGCCACACTCCGGTCGTGAATGGTTGACAACAGTGTGAAGGTCAAACGAGAAGCCGCAGCACACCAGTGAGGAAGGTCACCTGCGCATCGGAGAACTCACGAAAGCGACCGTCACGCCTCCGCGGTCTTTGCGCTACGTTTGGACAGATCCGCGGCCTACTCGAAAAGTGCCTCTGACCTGTGGTTTATGGTGGAGCTAAGGGGATTCGAACCCCTGACCTACTCGATGCGAACGAGTCGCGCTACCAACTGCGCCATAGCCCCTGATACCGGTAGCAGGCTACCAGTGACCGCAGCTGACGCCGAAACCGAGCGGCTACTGGCCCGCCGCGTGCGGCAGGTCGAATTCGCGCGCGAACGGGGCGTAGTCGAGATGCTCGAAGACCGGGTCCTCGTCGTCGATCTCCAGCACGACCGATCCCGGCCGGCGCAACCGCGACGGAACCACATCGAACTCGCTGATCGTCGGTGTTCTCCACACCCAGCCGCGACCGCGCCATCCGCTGGACACGCCGACGCCGCAGCCGCTCCTCGATACGGGTCTGACGGCGCAGATAGCCCAGGTAGAGCACCGTGACCGCGCCGATCGCGCCGCACGCCCACCACGCCTCCGACGCTAAGCGTGAACGCCGCCGCGGCCGAGGCCACCAGCGGTCGCCGCCATCGCCATCAGCACGCGCTTGCGGAACTTGTACTTGCGGGCGTTGATCATCGCGGTCCTGGCCTCGTACCGGCGCCGGCGCGCGGCGCTCAGCGAGTCGGCCAGCTGCAGGTCGGCGTCCGACGGCGCCTCCAGCCCCGAGGAATCGGCGACGTACTCGTACTCGTCCTCGGTGCCGTCGGGTTCGTACTCGTCCTGCCGGCTCGTCCGCTTCTGGTGCCTCGCCGAAATCCAATGGCAGCTCGTGGGTTTGCAGTTTCCGGCTCGTTCGGACTCCTCCGCCTCGGCGTCTCGCGCGATCGACGCGCCCACCGGCAGCGCGCCGGAGTCCTCATCGACGACGTCGACGTCGAGATAGTCGGGTTCGCTGTCGGTCTCGGTGTCGACGGCGGCCGCGCGCACCACCGAGCGCTCCGTCGACTCCGGTCGTGGAGCTCCTCGTCCAGGTCATCGTCGAGATCGTCATCGGAGGTTGCCAGTCCGGATCGCTGCGATGCCCGGCCGCAGGACGTCCGCGCCGCAGCAGCCGCGCGCCGCGGCCGGTGTTGAGCACTCGCGTCGCCAGGGCCACGTCGCTGGTGCGGCGGACGGCGTCGCGCTTGCTGATCAACATCGGCACGAGCACGAAGAGCCAGAGCACGACAAGGGAGATCCACAGGAGAGATTGGGGGATGCTTGGCATGTCGCCTGCTCCTTTCCCCTTTAGGCTAGGTCCGTGACCAGCGCATCCGAGAGCGGCGCGCCGTAGTCAATTACACACCTGTAATTCACAGCTGACAAGCACCAATAGTCACAGATGTCACATTGGCAACAGCGGTCGAGGCCGGATTCGCGCTCGGGGTCGTTGCCGAGGTCAGCTCACAGCCAACGGTGGACCGTGAATATCCCAACGGTCACGCCCAGCTCGCGTGACCCTCCCGCACCAGCGCGGACGCTGCCGAGCCGGTGAGTTCGTCGACGGTGATGGCCACCAGCAGGTGATCGCGCCACGCGCCATCGACCTCGAGGTAGCGCCGCAACAGCCCCTCTTCGCGGAAGCCGACCTTTGCCAGCACGGCCCGGCTCGCCGCGTTCTCCGGGCGCACCGTCGCCTCGACGCGGTGCAGCCTGACCGGTCCGAAACAGTGGTCAAGGCCCAGCGCCAGCGCGGCCGTCGCCACCCCGCCGCCCGTTTCCGAGCTGGCCACCCAGTAGCCGATCCACGCCGAGCGCAGCGCGCCGTGTGTCACGTTGCCGATCGTCAGCTGACCGGAGAACTGCCCGTCGACGTCGATGGCGTACGGCAGCATCCGGCCCTTGCGGGCCTCCGAGCGCAATCCCGAACACACCGCCGGCCACGTCGCAATCGCATGTCGCACTTCCCAATTCACATCGGTGACCGGTTCCCACGGTTCCAGGTGCGCACGATCGGCCAGCCTGATCCGGCTCCAGTTGGCCGCGTCTCGCAGCCGCACGGGACGCAGCCGCACCAGGCCGGCGGGCACGCGCAGCGGCCCGACGGGCATCGGCCATCCCGGATGCGAAGAAGTCGAACGCCACAGGTTCATGACGGCACGCCGGTCTTCGTTCTCAGCCGCGCTGGGCCAGGAACGCGACGTCGACGATCTCGCCGGTGCGGATCTGTTCGGCCTCGCTCGGAACCATCACCAGACAGTTTGCTTCGGCGAGCGTCGCCAGCAGATGCGACGACGCGCCCGGCGCACCGCCGAGGGCCTGCACCAGGTATTCGCCGGTGTCCTGGTCACGCATCAGCTGCCCGCGCAGGTAGCCCTTGCGGCCGACCACCGAGGAGATCGGGGACAGCGTGCGGGCCTGCACGGCCCTGCGCAGCGGCTGGCGTTTGCCCAGCGACAGCCGGAGCAAGGGACGCACCATGACCTCGAAGACCACCAGCGCGCTGACCGGGTTGGCCGGCAGCAGGAACACCGGCACACCTTCCGGGCCGAGCTGGCCGAAGCCCTGCACCGACCCGGGGTGCATCGCGATGCGGGTGACCTCCATTTCACCGAGCTGCGCGAGCACCGACCGCACGCTTTCCGCCGCAGCACCACCGACCGCGCCCGCGATCACCACCACTTCGGCTCGGTTGAGTTGGCCCTCAACGACTTCGCGTAGTTCGTCGGGCTCGGTGGCGACGATGCCGACACGGTTCACCTCGGCGCCCGCATCTCGGCCCGCCGCGGCCAGTGCGTACGAGTTCACGTCGTAGACCTGCCCGTTGCCGGGCGTGCGCGAGATGTCGACGAGCTCGCCGCCGACGCACATCACCGACAGCCGAGGCCGGGGGTGCACCAGCACACGCTCACGGCCGACCGCGGCCAGCAGGCCCACTTGGGCCGGGCCGATGATCGTGCCTGCGCGCACCGCGACGTCGCCGGGCTGGACGTCGTCGCCGGTGCGCCGGACGTAGGCGCCGGAGCGCACGCCACGCAACACGGTCACCCGCGACTCACCGCCGTCGGTCCACCGCAACGGCAGCACCGCGTCGGCGAGCGTCGGCATCGGCGCGCCCGTCTGCACGCGCGCGGCCTGGCGCGGCTGCAGCCTGCTGGGTGTGCGCGCGCCGGCCTCGATCGAACCCATCACCGGCAGGCTGACTTCGCGGTTTCCCGCATCGTCGGAATCCGAGCTCTCGTCGTCGCCGTCCTGCGGACCCACGCCCAGCACATCCACGCTGCGCACGGCGTAGCCGTCGATGGCGGCCTGATCAAATCCCGGCAGCGGGCGCTCGGTCACCACCTCCTCGGCGCACATCAACCCCTGCGCTTCAGCGATCGCCACCCGGACCGGTCGCGGCGCCACCGCGGCGGCCGCCACCCGGGCCTGCTGCTCCTCCACCGAACGCACTGCACGCCTTTCTGCCGGTCAAGGGCCTTGCGCGGTTCTAGTGTTCGGTCAGGCCCAGTCGCTCTACCAACCACCGCCGCAGCTCGGGCCCGTAGTCGTCGCGCTCCAACGCAAAGTCAACCGCAGCCTTGAGATAGCCGCCGGGATTTCCCAGGTCGTGTCGGGACCCGCGGTGCACCACCACGTGCACCGGATGTCCCTCCTCGATCAGCAGCGCGATGGCGTCGGTCAGCTGAATCTCGCCTCCCGCTCCGTGCGGAACGCGCCGCAGCGCGTCGAAGATCGCGCGGTCGAGCACGTAGCGGCCAGCCGCGGCGTACGGCGACGGTGCGTCTTCGGCCTTGGGCTTTTCCACCATCCCTTTGACGCGCATCACGTTGGGATTGGCGGCGTCGGGCAGGACCTCCACGTCGAAAACGCCGTAGGCACTGATCTCGTCGGGCCCGACCTCGATGGCACAGAGCACCGAACCGCCGCGCTTGGCGCGCACCTTGGACATCGTCTCCAGCACACCGGTGGGTAACACCAAATCGTCGGGCAGCAGCACCGCGATGGCGTCCTCGTCGGGCGACAGGCTGGGTTCGACGCACCCGACCGCGTGGCCGAGGCCCAGCGGCTTGTGCTGTACCACCGACTCGACCTTGATCAGCGCCGGTGCGCGCCGCACCTTCTCCAGCATCGACTGCTTGCCACGCGCTTCCAGCGTGCCCTCGAGCACGAGGTCTTCGACGAAGTGGGCGACGACACCGTCCTTGCCTTCCGACGTGACGATGATCAGCCGTTCGGCACCGGCTTCGGCCGCCTCCGCGGCCACCAGTTCGATGCCCGGCGTGTCGACGACGGGCAGCAATTCCTTCGGCACCGTCTTGGTTGCGGGCAGGAATCGGGTGCCCAGACCCGCTGCAGGGACGACCGCCGTGCGCGGAATCGGTACCAGAGGCCGTGTCATCGTTCACACATTAAACCTCCTTAGCTTGGTTAAGCCTCTAAGGCCGGAGTTGCGTCGCCTTTGCGATGTCTGCACGCAAGCTGTCATCGTGGACGCCGTGACGGGGCCGACGAAGACCGAGCTGCGAGCCGAGATCCTGCGGGCCCGCCGCGCGTTGGCGCCGCAGCTGCACGACGCCGAGGCCCGTGCGCTGTGCGAGCACGCGTCGGCGCTCATCGGCGACGGTGAAACGGTGTGCGCCTACGTGCCCGTCGGCTCAGAACCGGGCTCGGCCGAACTCATCGATTCCCTGCTGCGCCGCGGCGTGCAGGTGCTGCTCCCGGCCGCGCGCGACGACGCCGCCGGCCGCCCCGCGCCGCTGCAGTGGGGCGAGTACCGCCCTGGCGGCCTGGTGCAGGCGCGATTCGGATTGCGCGAACCCGCCGAGCCCTTGCTGCCCGCCGCCGCGATCGCGGGCGCCTCGGTGGTGCTGGTGCCCGCGCTTGCGGTCGACCGGGCCGGGGTGCGGCTGGGGCGCGGCGCGGGGTTCTACGACCGCTCGCTGCCGTTGGCAGCTCCGGCGGCGCGGCTGGTGGCCGTGGTCCGCGACGACGAACTCGTCGAGCGGCTGCCCGCCGAACCTCACGACGTGCGGATGACGCACGCGCTGACGCCGAACGGGGCGTGGTCGACCTCGGCTAGCGGTGGGATCGGACGGCGTGCGCCCAGGTGGGAATGATCGAGCCCACATAGCGGTTCTAGCACTTGAGCCGGTAGAGTGCTAAGAAGTTTGATCATCTCGGAGGTTTTTGTGCCTACCTATTCCTACGCGTGCACCGATTGCGACAACCGGTTCGACGCGGTGCAGGCCTTCAGTGACGCTGCGCTGACCACCTGCCCCGAAGTGCGACGGCCGGCTGCGCAAGCTCTTCGGCAACGTAGGAGTGGTGTTCAAGGGCAGCGGCTTCTACCGCACCGACAGCCGCGAGTCGGCCAAGAGCTCCGCCAAGAGCTTCGGCCAATGGCTCCGCCGCCAGCTCGGAATCGAACGGTTCCTCGTCGTCGGACGGCTCGTCGTCGAGAAGTCGTCTCGGAGAAGTCGCTCGGAGAAGTCTCAGCTCCCGAGCCACGTCGAGCGCGCCAGCTCACAGCCACCAGCTCGACCCCCGCCGCGCCCGCCCGCCGCATCGAGCTGACCCGCCTGGACGTCCGCACAGGAGTCGTCGGACGTGGACGTGGTCGCAGGTGGCCGGTCGGCGCGCGTTCATCCGCCGCGGTGCCGCCGCCACGCTGCGCGAAGCTAGCACCGGACCACATCCGCCGCATGCTCAACCCGACTAACGTCGTGAGCTGTCAGGCAGCACCCGAATGCAGGAGGGATTCGAACGCATGTTGAAGGGCTTCAAGGAGTTCCTGGCCAGGGGCAACATCGTCGACCTGGCCGTCGCGGTGGTCATCGGTACTGCGTTCACGGCGTTGGTCACGAAGTTCACCGAAAGCATCATCACGCCGCTGATCAACCGCATCGGCGCCGGCGGCAAATCCGAGTACGGCATTCTGCGGATCAACATCGGCGGCGGCCAGACAATCGATCTGAACATCGTGCTGTCGGCGGCCATCAACTTCGTCCTTGTCGCCGCAGTGGTCTACTTCCTGGTCATCGTCCCGTACAACAGGCTGCGCAAGAAGGGCGAGGTCGAGCAGGCCCAGGACACCGAGCTCGCGATCCTGACCGAGATCCGCGACATCCTGGCCGAGTCGAACGGCTCCAGCGGCAAGCACGTCACCGGCCCCGGTACCGGGCCGAGCCCCGACACCGCCGAGACGACGAAGTGCCGGCAGGTCCTAGTTCATGTTCCAGGGGTCGCCGTAGGTGGTGACGCTGTCACCGGCCTTGGAGATCAGCCGGGCGAACGGACGCAGCAGCACACCACCGGCCGCGCCGGTCACCGTGCCGTGCGCATTGGACACCGCCACCTTGCCGTGCGGGCCCGACACGTCCACCGAGAACGTCGCGACTTCCTGAATGCCCGGGCCGTTACCCAGGTCGGCGCTGATCGACACACCAGGGAACAAGTTCGGCGTGATGATCGACGAGAACGGGCTGGTGATCGGCGCATCGTCGATCAGGATGTTGGGCGTGGTGTAGCTGAAGTTGATACCCACACCCAGCGACCAGGGGAAACCGATCTGGTAACCCAGCTCCAGGGTGCCCGCGAACTCCGCCGCATTCGGGCCGGCGACGTTGTACACGGCGCTGCCGGAGTGGAACCACTCACGGGTCAGCCGGTTGCGGTCCAGGGGGAACACCCCATTGAGGAAGGTGTCCCACTGCTGGATCGTCATCGTGTCGTCCTGACCATCAACCAGACTCAGCTCGTTGTCCAGACCTGCATGAGAGGTGCCCGTGCTCACGAACAGAGCTGCGATCGCCGCCACCAGCGCGATCAGCACCCGACTGATTGCCTTCATGTATTCCCCATCTCTCTGGGCCTGGCGTTACAACGGGTGATCGCTTACCGTGATGCAACCGTTACAGATGTTGTAGCTGATTTCTCCCGTTACTGTCGTGGTTACGACAAAAACACCCCCCGGAGACAGTAACGAAACAGCCCCCGGCGGTCTACCGGGGGCTGTTTCGTTCTGCTTCGAGCTGGGAGTTAGTTCATGTTCCAGGGGTCGCCGTAGGTGGTGACGCTGTCACCGGCCTTGGAGATCAGCCGGGCGAACGGACGCAGCAGCACACCACCGGCCGCACCGGTCACCGTGCCGTGCGCATTGGACACCGCGACACCTTGCCGTGCGGACCCTTGACGTCCACCGAGAACGTCGCGACTTCCTGGATGCCGGGGCCGTTACCCAGGTCAGCGCTGATCGACACACCCGGGAACAGGTTCGGGGTGATGACCGACGAGAACGGGTTGGCCGGCGGGTCGCCATCGTCGATCAGGATGTTGGGCGTGGTGTAGCTGAAGTTGATACCCACGCCCAGCGACCACGGGAAGCCGATCTGGTAACCCAGCTCCAGGGTGCCCGCGAACTCGCCGCAGCCGGGCCGGCCACGTTGTACTCGGCGCTGCCGGAGTGGAACCACTCACGGGTCAGCCGGTTGCGGTCCAGGGGGAACACCCCATTGAGGAAGGTGTCCCACTGCTGGATCGTCAGCGTGTCGTCCTGGCCATCGACCAGACTCAGCTCGTTGTCCAGACCTGCATGAGAGGTGCCCGTGCTCACGAACAGAGCCGCGATCGCCGCGACCAGCGCGATCAGCACCCGACTGATTGCCTTCATGTTCTCCCTAGCTATGTCGACGGTGAACCTCGTGGTCCCCCGTGTTGTTGTCCGTGTCTGGCGTACCGCAATAACCACACACGACGCGTGAGCATCATGTGACGCAAATTAGAGACCTCACATGCTGCTCTTACGTTCTGCTCATCGTTGACAGGAGGAACATAACGGGGAGGCATCCCCCCGGCAACGCGTAGGCGTCACCGCCACGGAATCAGCCCGTCGAGAATGGGAGTTTGCTGGAATCGCTTTGGCGGGGTCAGCGCCCGTCGCGGGGTCGAACGCATTGTGACGGACGAGGTAACTCGGCCGCTTTCGCGTTCGCACATCGGCGAGCGGAATCGGCCGCCGCGGCGACAGCCTGCCGTTTTCCGCGCTTAACGCGAAATCACAGGTCAGTCATGGTGCGGCGGAACATTGTCCCGCAACCACTGGTCGTGGTCGGCAGTCGTCGTCCGGCGAAAAACTGTCACGCTCGTCAACTCGTAACTCGCGCAAGGGATCCCCGAAAATCTTGTTAACTGCATCGGCGGGTGCGCGTCGAGCGATCCTTCACAGTCCACTCCCGGTGTGACGAAGATCACATTCCTGGAAAGATAGCCGTTTACCCGCCGGTAACAGACGGGACGACGCCGCAATTTGCGCTGGGCACCCCGCCGACGGCCTGCGACGCGAGATCCGCATCGCAACAGCGGAAGCGCAGCTTGCCCAATCTGGTTAGATCTCCAAGCTGGATAGCTGGCTGATGATCTGGACCGCCAGTGGGCCCAGCGTCGCCATGCCGTCGCGAACCGCGGCCCGCGAGCCGGCGAGGTTGACTACCAACGTGCTGCCGGAAATCCCGGCCAGGCCGCGGGACACCCCTGCTTCGACGATTCCGGCCGACAGGCCGGACGCGCGCAGCGCCTCGGAGATGCCGAGCAGCTCACGGTCGAGGATGTCGCGGGTCGACTCCGGCGTGACGTCGCGCGGGGTGACGCCCGTGCCACCCACCGACACCACCAGGTCCACTCCCCCGATGACCGCGGTGTTGAGCGCGTTGCGGATCTCCACCTCGTCGGCGGAGACCACGACGACACCGTCGACGACGAACCCCGCCTCACCGAGCAGCTCGGTGACCAACGGACCGCTGTGGTCCTCCTCGCCATGAGCGGTGCGGTCATCGACGACGACGACGAGCGCCCGGCCCACCAACTCCCCTGGCTGTTCCATGAGTGCAACCGTATATCTGGGCACGGACAGCGGCGCGGCCACTCTCAGGGTGGTCGGGCCGGGGGTGATGGCTCACTGATCCGCCTTGCCGAGGGTGACCTGCACGGTCAGCGGCTTACCGGACGGATCCAGGTACGTCAGCGTCACCTTGTCCCCTGGCGCCTTGGATCGCACCGCGGCCACCAGCGCATCGGCGCTGCCGATCACCCGATCGTCGACCTTGGTCACCACGACGCCGCTGGGCAGTCCCGCTGCCGCCGCGGGCGCCGCCGCCGGTGACCTCGACGATCTTTGCGCCGTCGATGGCGGCGTCGTTGCCGACCTGCACGCCGAGCGAGGCATGCGACGCGGTGCCGCTCTGAATGAGCTCGTCGGCGATCCGCTTGGCCTGGTCGACCGGGATCGCGAAGCCCAGCCCGATCGATCCGCTCTGGGCCTGCGGGCCTGCGTCGCCGCCCAATGTCGCGATGGCCGAGTTCACCCCGACCAGCTCACCGTTCATGTTGACCAGCGCGCCGCCCGAGTTGCCGGGGTTGATCGCGGCGTCGGTCTGAATGGCGTCGAGCACGGTGTTCTGGTTCTGGGCATCGCCACCCGCGGCGACCGGCCGGTCCAGCGCGCTGATGATGCCGCTGGTCACGGTGCCTTCCAGGCCAAGCGGTGAGCCGACGGCCACCACGTCCTGGCCCACCACCAGGTTGGTCGAGGAGCCCAGAGTGATCGGGGTCAAGCCGGACACACCCTGGACGCGGACCACCGCGATGTCGCTACTTGGGTCAGCGCCGACAATCGGTGAACGGCGCGGTGCGACCGTCGGCGAAGGTCACCTTCGTCTCGGGACCGCCCGCCCCGGGGGGGCGTCCTTGGCGGCGGACACGACGTGGTTGTTCGTCATGATCAGACCGTCGGAGGACAGGATGATGCCGGAGCCCTCTTCGGACTGCTTCCCGAGGTTGGTCTCCAACTTGACCACGCTCGGCACGACCTTGGCCGCGACCTGCTCTACCGAGCCGGCGGGCAGGCTCGCGGCGGGCACGCTGGGCGCCGCACCGGTGATGCTCGACGTCGAGAATGGCCGGTGCGGCTGCGCGAGGAGTGCAACTCCGCCGCCGATACCTGCCGAGACGACCGCCACTGCGACGGCACCAGCGGTCAAAGCACCGGCACGGGAACGCTTTTGGGGCACCGGCAGGATGCCGGATGGCTGTGGGGCCCCGCGGTATGGGTCATAGGGCGCGCGGAACTGCTGCTGGGTCGCGTAGCGCCAGTCGTACGGCTGCTGCTGTGCGGCTGGCGCTGCGGCGGCTGGTACGGACCGGGCCGGTGCGCACCGGGGTATCCGGGAGCCGCGTGCTGCTCGTGGCCCACCGGCCGCTGGCCCGGCTGCGGTGGCGGCGGCGAGTACCTCGGGTCGTTCGTCATGTCGCTGCGTGGCTCTTCCTGGAGTAGGTTCCGACATCTGAAACAACGACGGATGCAAGCTCAGGGTGCCCATCTGGGCTGAGAATCCACTTAGAGATTTGTCGGGACATCCCCAGACTCTCCTCCCCTGCCGACCATCGCGCCCGTCAAGCATTGTCAGCGCTGACCACCGGCTCATCTATGCCCGCGCGGCGTGTCGCCGATAGCGGCCGCCCGGGCAGCACCACATGTATCGACGCTCCGGGTGGTTGGCCGCCACGAACAGTGTCCTCCACGCGCAGCATGCCACCGTGTTTGACCACAATCTGCTTGACGATCGCCAGGCCAAGACCCGAGCCGGGCATCGCGCGCGCCGACGTCGACCGGAAGAACCGCTCGAACACCAGCCGCCGCTCCTGCGGCGGAATGCCCGGACCGCGGTCGGACACCACCAGCTCGGCATGCAACGGGTCGATCTGGGTCAACCGGACGCCGACGCGCCCGCCGGGCGGGCTCCACTTGGCGGCGTTGTCGAGCAGGTTGAGCACCGCGCGCGCCAAGCCGCCGCCGTCGCCGTACACCTGCCATCCGGTGAGCGAGACATCGAACTCAATGTCGCTGCGGCGCCGACGAACTCGTTCGAGAGAGCGCTCGACCACCTCGGAAAGGTCGACCGGTTCATGGATGACACTGCCTGCCTCGTCGCGGGTCAGATCCACCAGATCGCCTACCAGCGTGGACAATTCCTCGATCTGCGCGATCACGTCGGCCCGCAGCTCGGCCATCTCCTCCTCGGGCAGCCGTGGCGCGCCCGGCTGCATCGATGCCATCAGCAGTTCGACGTTGGTGCGCAACGATGTCAACGGGGTGCGCAGCTCGTGGCCTGCGTCGGTGACCAACTGCGCCTGGCGTTCGCGCGATTCGGTAAGCCCCCGAAGCATCATGTTGAAAGCCTCTGTGAGGCGGGCCAGTTCGTCGCTGCCGAACACTGGAATCGGTCTCAGGTCGTCGGTGCGTGCCACCCGTTCGGCGGCTTCGGTGAGCCGCGCCACCGGGCGCAGTCCGGCACGGGCCACCGTCCCGCCCGCGATGGCCGCCACCGCCACGCCGAGACCACCGACGATGAGCAGCACGGTGCCCAGTCGTTTGAGCACCTCGCTCGTCGGCGCCAGGCTCTTGGAGATCAGCAGCGAGCTGCCGTTGGTCAGGTGCACGGCCAGCACCCGCTGGTGGTCGGCGGTGCGCAGCGACATCAGCAATTCGCCCTGCACCACATCCTTTTCGGGCTCGCCCAGCGGTAGCGTCTGGCCCTGTTGGTTGGCGGTGTAGATGGACCGGCCGGGATTGACCAGCATCGCGTTGACGTCCGAATAGGCGGTGCCCTCGATGGCCTTGCCGGGATCGGCGGCCAGCGACCCGCTCTCGATCGAGCAGCCGGGCCCGGCTGTGTAGCTGGTTGTCGATGTCCTGGTAGAGCGCCCGCGATATCACCGCGTAGACGGCGACGGCCATCAGCACCACGACCATGGCCACCATCGACATGGCGAGCAGCATCACCCGCCAACGGAGCGACAGTGAACTGGCAGTGTCGGGTTGAGGCCGCGACCTGGTCCGCGGCCTGTACCCGAACTTCAGGGCTGACATCAGGGCGGTGTCTCACGCAACACGTAACCCACCCCGCGCACGGTGTGGATCAGTCGCGGCTCTCCTTCTGCTTCGGTCTTGCGGCGCAGGTATCCGACGTACACCTCGAGCGCATTGCCCGAGGTCGGGAAGTCGAAGCCCCAGACCTCCTCGAGGATGCGGCTGCGGGTGAGTACCCGCCGCGGATTGGCGATCAACATCTCCAGCAGCGAGAACTCGGTGCGGGTCAGGCTGATCTGCCGGTCGCCGCGGGTGACCTCGCGAGTCACCGGGTCCAGGGACAGATCGGAGAACGTCAGTGCGGGGGACTCGGCGCCGTCGTCGGGCGTGGTTCGGCGCAGCAGCGCCCGCATCCGCGCCAGCAATTCCTCGAGGGCGAACGGCTTGGGCAGGTAGTCGTCGGCGCCCGCGTCCAGCCCGGCGACCCGCTCGGACACCGAGTCTCGGGCGGTGAGCACCAGGATGGGCAGGTCGTCGCCGGTGCTGCGGAGGTGACGGCACACCTCGAGCCCGTCCAGCCGTGGCATCATCACGTCGAGCACCAGGGCGTCGGGCCGGTCGCTGGCGATCAGGTCGAGGGCTTCACGACCGTCCTGCGCCAACTCGACCGAATATCCGTTGAATGAAAGCGACCGGCGCAAGGATTCGCGCACCGCGCGATCGTCGTCAACGACAAGTATGCGCACAGCCACAGTGTCTATCGATCACCTGAGACTGGCCTGAGAGGCTCGCCGGAGAGGTTCGCCGGACCCGCCAGGTCCCGGGCGCCACGGACGGCGACATCAGGTCCCGGTTTTAGCCGCGGCCCGTGCTAGCGGCGAGTCTGCGCTAGCGGCGGTCGAGATCGATAAGGCCGAGGCGGGCGGCCTTGAGCAGGCGCCGCGGCACCTTGTGCTGCTGACCGCCGACAGTGAGGTTCACGAGTTCGGGGCGCTTGGCTTTCCACTGCGCGCGCCGGCTACGGGTATTCGCGCGCGACATCCTGCGCTTGGGCACAGCCATGATCGAGCTCTCCTCTATCGGGGTACTGAAGTATCGGGTGTCGGGTGTCGGGTGTCGCCCGCCGAGCCGACAATTGCGCCCCGCCGCGCGGTATCGGGCGTCGGCAATTGCCCTTCAGGATAGCCGGTGAGCTGCGTAGCCTCCAAAACAGGTCGGCAAAACGGGCCGGCACAACAAGGGCGGGCCGGCAAAACAAGGGACCGCCTTGACGCGATACCGCCGGTTACCGCTAACCTACCGGTTGGTTGGCTCGCGATGAAGGGAGACTGCGTGGCCGCTTCTCCTGGCCCTGTCCGCATCGGCAACTGCTCGGGCTTCTACGGCGACCGGCTGGCGGCGATGAGGGAGATGCTGACCGGGGGCGACCTGGACTATCTGACCGGCGACTACCTGGCCGAGCTGACCATGTTGATCCTGGCCCGCGACCGCGCGAAGGCGGCCGACCGCGGCTACGCGAAGACGTTTTTGACGCAGCTCGAGGACTGCCTAGGCACCGCGCTCGACCGCGGTGTGCGGATCGTCGCCAATGCGGGCGGGCTGAACCCCGCCGGACTGGCCACCGCGGTGCGGGCGCTGGCCGACCGGCTCGGCCTGTCCGTCAACGTCGCGCACGTGGAGGGCGACGACCTGGTGGGCCGGGCCGAGGAGCTGGGTTTGGGAGCCGCGTTGGCGGCCAATGCCTACCTCGGGGCGTGGGGGATCGCTGACTGCCTGCGCAGCGGCGCCGACGTGGTCGTGACGGGTCGCGTCACCGACGCGTCGGTGATCGTCGGCCCCGCCGCGGCCCACTTCGGCTGGGGCCGCACCGACTTCGACGCGCTGGCCGGTGCCGTGGCCGCCGGCCATGTCATCGAGTGCGGTACGCAGGCCACTGGCGGGAACTATGCGTTCTTCACCGAGGTCCCCGACCTGACTCATGCCGGCTTCCCGCTCGCCGAGATCCACGCCGACGGGTCGTCGGTGATCACCAAGCATCCGGGCACCGGCGGCGCCGTCACCATCGGCACCGTCACCGCCCAGCTGCTCTACGAGATCAGTGGTGCGCGCTACGCGAATCCTGATGCGACACTGCGGGTCGACACCATCGAGTTGTCCGACGACGGGCCGGACCGGGTGCGAATCAGCGGGGTCAGGGGTGAGCCGCCGCCGCCGACGCTGAAGGTCTCGCTGAACAGCATCGGCGGGTTCCGCAACGAGATGACATTGGTGCTGACCGGCCTGGACATCGAGGCCAAGGCCGAATTGGTGCGGCGGCAACTGGAAACCAGCCTGACCGTCAAGCCCGCCGAGCTGGAATGGACGCTGGCCCGCACCGACCATGTCGACGCCGACACCGAGGAAGCCGCAAGCGCCCTGCTGCGATGTGTGGTCCGCGATGCCGACCCTGCCAACGTGGGGCGCCAATTCTCCTCAGCAGCAGTGGAACTCGCGCTCGCCAGCTATCCCGGGTTCACCAGCACCTCACCGCCGGGTGACGGCCAGGTCTACGGCGTGTTCACGCCGGGCTACGTCGACGCCGCCGAGGTGCCGCACGTCGCCGTGCACGCCGACGGCACGCCGAGTAGACATCGCCCCGGCGACCCAGACGCTGGTACTGGCCCCCGTCCCCCCGTTCGCGCTGCCCGAGCCGTTGCCGTTCGGCGAGACGCGGCGGGTGCCGCTCGGCCTGATCGCCGGTGCACGCAGCGGCGACAAGGGTGGTGCGGCCAACGTCGGGGTGTGGGTGCGCACCGAGGCGCACTGGCGCTGGCTGGCGCACACGCTGACGGTGGACAAGCTGCGCGAATTACTGCCCGAGACAGCCGATTTTCCGGTCACCCGCCATGTGTTGCCCAACCTGTGGGCGGTCAACTTCGTCATCGACGGCATCCTCGGGCAGGGCGTCGCGTACCAGGCGCGGTTCGACGCGCAGGCCAAGGGGCTGGGCGAGTGGCTGCGCAGCCGGACCGTCGACATGCCTGTCGAGTTGTGTACAGACATCCCTGACGAGTTGGGCACAAACATCCCGGAGGAGCTGCTGCCGTGAACATCTGGCACACACCGGAGCGCGAACAGCTGCGAAAGTCGGTGCGCGCGTTCGCCGAACGTGAAGTGCTGCCGCACGTCGAGATGTGGGAGCGCAGCGGCGATCTGCCGCGCGAGCTGCACCGCAAGGCCGGCGATGCGGGCTTGCTCGGTGCGGGCCTGCCCGAAGCGGTGGGCGGTGGCGGCGGCGACGGGGCCGACTCGGTCATCATCTGCGAGGAGATGCACTACGCCGGCTCGCCGGGCGGGGTGTTCGCGTCGCTTGTTCACGTGCGGCATCGCGGTGCCGCACATGATCGCCTCCGGTGACCAACGGCTGATCGACACCTACGTGCGGCCCACCCTGAGGGGCCAGCTGATCGGCAGCCTGGCGATCACCGAGCCCGGCGGCGGCTCCGACGTCGGTCACCTGACGACGCGCGCGGTTCGGGACGGCGACGACTACATCATCGACGGCGCCAAGACCTACATCACCTCCGGCGTGCGCGCGGACTATGTGGTGACCGCGGCCCGCACCGGCGGCCCTGGCGCTGCGGGCGTTTCGCTGATCGTCGTCGAAAAGGGCACACCGGGATTTGAGGTCAGCCGCAAGCTGGACAAGATGGGCTGGCGCTCCTCGGACACCGCCGAGCTGTCCTACACCGATGTGCGCGTTCCGGCGGCGAACCTGATCGGCGCGGAGAACTCCGGTTTCGCGCAGATCGCGGCGGCGTTCGTGTCCGAACGCGTCGCCCTTGCCGCGCAGGCATATTCGAGCGCGCAGCGCTGCCTGGACCTGACGGTCGAATGGTGCCGCAACCGGGAAACCTTCGGCAGGCCGTTGATCTCGCGTCAGCAGGTGCAGAACACGCTGGCCGAGATGGCCCGGCGTATCGACGTCGCCCGGGTGTACACCCGCCACCTCGTCGAGCGCCAGCTCACTTCCGGAGCCGGTTCGGCGGCCATCGGCACGACTCAGGCACAGAGACCAATTCCTGATAACTCAGGTGTGCTTCGCCAAGAACACCGCCGTCGAAGCCGGCGAATGGGTCGCCAATCAGGCCGTGCAGCTGTTCGGTGGCATGGGCTACATGACCGAGTCCGAGGTCGAACGGCAGTACCGCGACATGCGCATCATCGGCATCGGCGGCGGAACCACCGAGATCCTCACCAGCCTGGCCGCCAAGACACTGGGATTCCAGTCATGACGGCGTTGACGTCCACGCTCGACACGAGGTCACCTGCGTACACGGCGGCCGCCGAAGCGATGACGGCCAAGCTCGCCGAGCTGGACGCCGAGCACGCCAAGGCGCTTGCGGGCGGCGGCGCCAAGTACGTCGAACGGCACCACACCCGGGGCAAGCTCACCCCGCGCGAACGCATCGAGCTGCTGGTCGACCCCGACTCTCCGTTCCTGGAACTGAGTCCCCTTGCCGCGTGGGGCAGCGACTTCACCGTGGGCGCCAGCCTGGTCGCCGGCATCGGCGCGGTCGAAGGCGTCGAGTGCCTGCTGGTCGCCAACGACCCGACGGTCAAGGGCGGCACCAGTAACCCATGGACGCTGCGGAAGATCCTGCGAGCCAACCAGATCGCGCTGGAGAACCGGCTGCCCGTGATCTCGCTGGTCGAATCCGGCGGCGCCGACCTGCCCACGCAGAAGGAGATCTTCATCCCCGGCGGGCAGATGTTCCGCGACCTGACTCGGCTGTCGGCGGCGGGCATCCCGACGATCGCGCTGGTGTTCGGCAACTCGACGGCGGGCGGCGCCTACATCCCCGGCATGTCCGACCACGTCGTGATGATCAAGGAGCGCTCGAAGGTGTTCCTGGCCGGGCCACCGCTGGTCAAGATGGCCACCGGCGAGGAGTCCGACGACGAGTCGCTGGGCGGCGCCGAAATGCATGCCCGCACTTCGGGTCTGGCGGATTACTTCGCCGTCGACGAGCTCGACGCCATCCGCATCGGCCGTCGCATCGTCGCCCGTCTGAACTGGCGCAAGCAAGGGCCGGTCGCCGCGGCCGGTCGCCGAGCCGCTGTTCGACGCCGAAGAGCTGGTCGGCATCGTCGCCGATCCGACCTGCGGATCCCGTTCGATCCCCGCGAGGTCATCGCCCGCATCGTCGACGGCTCGGAGTTCGACGAGTTCAAGGCGCTGTACGGCTCGTCGCTGGTGACCGGCTGGGCGACGCTGTACGGCTATCCGATCGGCATCCTGGCCAACCACCGCGGCGTGCTGTTTTCCGAGGAGTCGCAGAAGGCGACCCAGTTCATCCAGCTGGCCAACCGCTCCGATACGCCACTGCTGTTCCTGCACAACACGACCGGCTACATGGTCGGCAAGGCAGTACGAGGAAGGCGGGATGATCAAGCACGGCTCGATGATGATCAACGCCGTCTCCAATTCGACCGTGCCGCACATCTCGCTGCTGATCGGCGCCTCCTACGGCGCGGGCCACTACGGCATGTGCGGGCGCGCCTACGACCCGCGGTTCCTGTTCGCCTGGCCGAGCGCCAAGTCCGCGGTGATGGGCGGCGCACAACTGGCCGGCGTGCTGTCGATCGTCAGCCGCGCCGCGGCGGAGGCCAGCGGGCCAGCAGGTCGACGAGGATGCCGACGCCGCGTTGAGGGCGGCGGTCGAGGCGCAGATCGAGGCCGAGTCGCTGCCGATGTTCCTGTCCGGCCGGCTCTACGACGACGGCGTGATCGACCCGCGCGACACCCGCACCGTGCTGGGAATGTGCCTGTCCGCCATCGCCAATGGCCCGATCAAGGGGACGTCGAACTTCGGCGTCTTCCGGATGTAGCGATGACGCTTGCGCGAGTCGGCGCGATGAGCGCTTGCGCGAAGAGCGAAAGAGGAGGCATGATTGCACCGGTTCTGGTCGCCAACCGGGGCGAGATCGCCAGGCGGGTGTTCGCCACCTGCAGGCGGCTCGGCATCGGCACCGTCGCCGTCTACACCGATCCGGACGCCGCCTCCCCGCACGTGGCGGAGGCCGACGCGCGGGTCCGGCTCGAGGGCCGCAACGGGTATCTGGATGCCGGCCAATTGATCGCCGCGGCCCGGGCCGCAGGCGCCGACGCGATTCACCCCGGATACGGGTTCCTCTCCGAGAACCCCGAATTCGCCGCGGCCGTGCTGGACGCGGGCCTCACCTGGATCGGGCCGCCGGTAGCCGCGGTCGCCGCGATGGGCTCCAAGATCGAGGCCAAGAAGATGATGGCCGCCGCGGGCGTGCCCGTACTCGACGAGCTCGATCCCGACACCGTCACCGCTGAGCAACTGCCCGTGCTGATCAAGGCGTCGGCGGGCGGCGGTGGCCGCGGCATGCGGGTGGTCCGCGAACTGTCCGAGCTCGCAGCGCAAGTCGAGGCCGCCCGCCGCGAGGCCGCCTCGGCGTTCGGCGACCCGACGGTGTTCTGCGAGCGCTACCTGGCCACCGGCCACCACGTCGAGGTCCAGGTGCTCGCCGACGAGCACGGCACCGTGTGGGCGGTCGGCGAACGCGAATGCTCCATCCAGCGGCGCCACCAGAAGATCATCGAGGAAGCACCGTCACCGCTGGTCGAACGCACCCCCGGCATGCGGGCCAAGCTCTTCGACGCGGCGCGGCTGGCGGCAACCGCGATCGGTTACACCGGCGCGGGCACCGTCGAGTTCATGGCCGACGAGACGGTCAGAGGCGGATCTTCTTCTTCCTCGAGATGAACACCCGGCTGCAGGTCGAGCATCCGGTCACCGAGGAGACCACCGGCCTCGACCTCGTCGAGCTGCAGCTGCACGTCGCCGACGGCGGCCGCCTCGACGCCGGAGCCGCCGCCGTCGCGCGGGCTATTCGATCGAGGCGCGGCTGTACGCGGAGGACCCGGCGCAAGGGCTGGCAGCCGCAGGCCGGGCCGTCCATCACTTCGCGGTGCCCGGCACGTGCCGGATTCGCTCCTCGGTGCCAGCGTTCGGCTCGACACGGGCATCGTCGACGGCTCGGTCGTGTCGGTGTTCTACGACCCGATGATCGCCAAGGTCATCTCCTACGCGCCGAGGCCGCCGCCAGGCCGCCGGCGTGCTCGCCGACGCGCTGGCCCGCACCCGCATCCACGGCGTGCACACCAACCGCGACCTGTTGGTGAATGTGCTGCGCCATCCGGCCTTCCTCGACGGCGCCACCGATACCGCGTTCTTCGACACCCACGGCCTTGCCGAGTTGGCCGCACCGCTGGCAGACGCGTGCGCCGTCGCACTGTCGGCGGTGGCCGCCGCGCTTGCCGATGCGGCGCGCAACCGCCAAACCGCAACGGTGTTCGCCGCCGCGCCCAGCGGCTGGCGCAACCTCGCCTCTGGTTACCAGACCAAGCAATACCGTGACACCGCCGGTGAGACCCACGAGGTCAGCTACCGGTTCACCCGCACCGGGCTGGATCTGCGTGACCCGACGACCGAGCCGTGGCACTGGTGAGCGCGCAGCCCGAACGGGTGGTGCTCGCGGTCGACGGCGTGGAGCGGGCGTTCGACGTGGCCCGCTACGGCGACCAGGTATTCGTCGACTCGCCGCTCGGGCCGGTGCAACTCGTTGCGCTGCCGCGCTTTCCGGATCCCGACACCGCCGTCGCGCAGGGTTCGCTGCTGGCGCCGATGCCGGGCTCGGTGCTGCGCGTCGGCGCGGCGGTGGGCGACACCGTCACCGCCGGGCAGCCGCTGATCTGGCTGGAGGCCATGAAGATGGAGCACACGGTGACCGCGCCCAGCGACGGTGTGCTCGCCGAACTCAACGTCGAGGCCGGCCAGCAGGTCGACGTCGGCAATGTACTTGCCCGAGTGGACACCGAAGGAGTCGACACCGAGGAGTGGACACCGAAGGAGGAGCCCGCCAATGACCAGCTTCATCGAGACCGAGGAACGGCAGGCGCTGCGCAAGGCCGTCGCTGCGATGGCCGCCAACTACGGCCAGGACTACTACCTGGAGAAGGCCCGCGCCGGCCAGCACACCGACGAATTGTGGGACGAGGCAGGCAAACTCGGCTTTATCGGCGTCAACCTGCCCGAGGAGTACGGCGGCGGCGGCGCGGGCATGTACGAGCTGTCGCTGGTGATGGAGGAGATGGCCGCCGCCGGATCGGCCCTGCTGATGATGGTGGTCTCCCCCGCGATCAACGGCACGATCATTTCCAAGTTCGGCACCGCAGGACCAGAAGAAGCGCTGGCTGCCCGGCATCGCCGACGGCTCGATCACCATGGCGTTCGCGATCACCGAGCCCGACGCCGGATCCAACAGCCACCGCATCACCACCACCGCGCGCCGCGACGGCGGCGACTGGATCCTGTCGGGCCAGAAGGTGTTCATCTCCGGCATCGACCAGGCGCACGCCGTGCTCGATCGTCGGCCGCACCGAGGACGCCAAGACCGGCAATCCTGCAAGCCCGCGCTGTTCATCGTGCCCACCGACACGCCCGGGCCTGTCGTGGACCAAGATCGACATGGAGCTGGCCATGCCCGAAAGCCAGTTCCAGGTGTTCCTCGACGAGGTGCGGCTGCCGGCCGACGCGCTCGTCGGATCCGAGGACGCCGCGATCGCACAGCTGTTCGCCGGCCTGAATCCCGAGCGGATCATGGGTGCGGCCAGCGCGGTGGGCATGGGCCGGTTCGCAATCAACAAGGCCGTCGACTACGTCAAGACCCGCCAGGTGTGGAAGACACCGATCGGTGCGCACCAGGGCCTCTCGCACCCGTTGGCGCAGAACCACATTGAGATCGAGCTGGCCAAGCTGATGATGCAGAAGGCCGCGACGCTCTACGACGCCGGCGACGATGCGGGCGCGGCCGAGGCGGCGAACATGGCCAAGTATGCGGCGGGTGAGGCATCGGTACGCGCCGTCGACCAGGCCGTGCAGTCGTTGGGCGGCAACGGGCTGACCAAGGAATACGGCATCGCCGCGGCGGTGACCGCGTCCAAGCTGGCCCGCATCGCCCCGGTCAGCCGTGAGATGGTGCTCAATTTCGTCGCGCAGACCTCGCTCGGTCTGCCACGCTCATACTGATGAGCGCTCTGGTCCACTACGCCGTCGAGCGAGGCGTCGCGCGGCTCACGCTGGACTCGCCCGACAACCGCAACGCGTTGTCCACCGCGCTGCTCGACCAGTTGCATCAGGGCCTCACCGACGCCACCGAGGAGGCCGGAGTGCGGGCCATCGTGCTCGGCCACACCGGCGGAACGTTCTGTGCGGGGGCGGATCTGGCGCAAGCTTCTGCGGGCGGGTCGGGCGCTGATCCCGGCGATGTCGCCGTCGAGCGGGCCCGCGAACTGACCCACCTGCTGCGCCGCATCCTCACGCTGCCGATTCCGGTGATCGCCGCCGTCGACGGGCACGTGCGGGCGGGCGGGCTCGGTCTGGTCGGCGCCTGCGACATCGCGGTCGCCGGGTCGGCCAGCACGTTCGCATTGACCGAGGCACGCATCGGCGTTGCCCCGTCGATCATCTCACTGACCCTGCTGCCGAAGATGACCTCCCGCGCTGCGAGCCGCTACTTCCTCACCGGGGAGAAGTTCGGCGCGGCCGAGGCCGCCGACATCGGGCTGATCACCATCGCCGCCGATGACGTCGAGGCCACTGTGGCATCGCTGACCGCCGAGATCGCAAAGGCGTCGCCGCAGGGGCTGGCCGCCTCCAAAGCGTTGACCACCGCTGCCATTCTGGAGGCGTTCGACCGCCAGGCCGACGAGTTGACCGAGCAGTCCGCGCGGCTGTTCGTCTCCGATGAAGCCCGCGAAGGCATGATGGCGTTCCTGCAAAAGCGGCCGCCGCGCTGGGCCGGCTGATGTGCACCGAGGGCCCGCAACAACCGCGCCGAGACCCGATAAAGTTTGTGCATCTAGCAGCTTCGCCGGGATCAGGGAGAGCACAGTTTGGCCAACGGCCTTGCATGTGCCAGCGTTCGTCGTAGGCTCGACATTGATGAGCACTCCAGCGTCGCGGAACGGTTCGATGCGTGCTGCTGACACCGATCGGATTCAGGTGGCGCAGTTGCTCACCGACGCCGCGGCCCAGGGCCAGCTGCAGATGAGCGAGTACGAGGATCGCCTGACCAGGGCGTATGCCGCGCAGACCTACGACGAACTGGACAGGATCAGCGCCGATCTGCCCGGCGCCGGCACCAGGGCGCCCAGTGGCGGTCCGTGCCGACCTGCGCCGTCGACGCTGCTGCTGGCCATCATGAGCGGCTTCGAGCGCCGCGGCCGCTGGAACGTGCCGAAACGGTTGACGACCTTCGCCCTGTTCGGCGGCGGCGTGGTGGATTTGCGGTACGCCGACTTCACGTCACCCGAGGTGGAGATTCACTCCTACTCGATCATGGGTGGCCAGACCATCCTGGTGCCGCCCGAGGTGAACGTGGACCTGCGCGGAATCGGCGTGATGGGCACGTTTGACCAGAGCGTCAGCGGCGAAGGCACCCCCGGAGCGCCGTTCGTGCGAATTCGCGGTTTTTCGCTGTGGGGCAGCGTCGGCGTCAAGCGCTTGAAGCGCAAGCCCGTCTAGCGTCCCGCAGGCGCAGCCTGCCTACCGGCGCCGTCGAGAGCGTAATAGTCGCCGACGACGGCTGCACCCAACCCGTCCAGATCGGGCACCACCACTCTGCCCTCGACGCGCCGGGCCACCTGATCGATGAACCGCGCCAGACCCGGATCGCTGCCGAGCCGAAAGATCGTCACCTGCGCGTTCAGCCGGGCGACATCGTCGAATCCCTTGACGGTGTGGGCGATGGTCCGCGGGTGCGGCGGGTAATCGAAAAACACCGTCGTGCCTTCGCCGTCGACATCCTCCAGATGCGCCGTTGGCTCCCCGTCGGTGACGACGAGCACCACCGGCTGCGCGTTGGGATGACGGCGCAGATGGCGACCGGCCAGCGCCAGCGCGTGGTGCAGGTTGGTGCCCTGCTCGTAGACGCCCTCGAGCCCGGTGAGCTCGGCGGCGGTCACCGTGCGGGCGTAGCGGCCAAAGGCGATGATCTGCAACGCATCCGAGCGGAATCTGGTGCTGACAAGATGGTTGAGGGCCAACGCCGTGCGCTTCATCGGCAGCCACCGGTTCTCCATCACCATCGAGAACGACGTGTCGACCAGCAGTGCCACCGCGGCCTGCGTACGGGTCTCGGTCTCGGAGATCTCGACATCGTCGACGCTGATCCGAAGCGGGCGCTCGACGACTCCGGTGCCGGACTGACGCAGCACCGCGTTGGTCAACGTCCTGGTGACGTTCCACGGCTCGGTGTCGCCGAACTGCCACGGCCGCGTCGCGCCGGTCAGCTCGCCCGCCGCCCCGGCGCGCCGGGTGTCCCGCTCGCCGTGTCGGCCCGAAAGCTGTTGCGCCACATCACGCAACGCCGTCTGGCCCAGCTGGCGCATCGCCTTCGGCGAGAGTCGCCACTGGCCGTCGGAGCCTCGATCAAGGAAGCCCTGGTTGACCAGCGCCCGCTCGAGCTCGGCAAGTGTCTGAGCGTCGACCGCCGCGTCCTCACCCAATTGGCGGGCCAGCATGTCGAGGTCGACGTCCTCCATCGTGGCCCCGGCGTAGCTCTGCGACAGCTCCTCGGCGAGCTGCTCGAGCTCGGCGATGTCGGCGAGCGCCTGCGTGCCCTCACCCATGCCCATCGGGTTGTCTCCGGAGAAGCGCGACGAGCCCGTCCAGTCTTCACCGGGCCGCGCGGCCTGCAGGTGCGCGTCGAGCCGGTTGAGCGCGTTCATCAGCGACGGTGATCCGAACGCCTGCTGCGCCAACGCATCCAGCTCGGCGCGCTGGTCGGCCGACAGGCTGTTGCGGAACCGCTGCGCGGCGGCCGCCCGCTGGGCCAACGAGTCAAGCAGCTCGTCGATGTTCTGCGGGTTCTCGGGGAAGAACTCACCGTGCTTGTCCATGAAGTCGGTAAAGTCCTGCTCGGTGTCCTCGCCCCGAGAGTGCTTGTCCAGCAAGTCATTCAGGTCATCGAGCATCTCGTTGATGCGCTGACGGTCCTCGTCGGTGGCGTTCTCCAGCGCCTGCTTCATCCCGGAGAACCGCTGATCGAGCATCTCGCGGCCGAGCAGATCCTTGATCTGCTCGTACTTTTCCCTGGCTTCCTGGCTGCGCCAGTCGTAGTCGGAGAGCTCCTGCACGGCCTTGGCCGGCGACGCGGGCAGCGACTCGATCCTCAGCTCGTTGAACCGGGCGTCGTCGTCGAGCGCCCGGGCAAGCTCCTTACGCTCGGCCAGCACGGCCTCGTCGAGCAGCTTCTTGACTTCCTGCAGGGTGCCGTCAAGGTTATTGCGCTGCAGCAGTTCCCGGCGCCGACGGTTTGCCTCGGCGGCCAGTTTGTCGGCGCCGCGCATATTTCTGGTGCCGCGACGCATCAGCTCCGACAGCGCCCGCCGCGGCGAGCTGCCCTCCATCACGTCCTGGCCGATCTGCTCCAGCGCCTCCCGTAGGTCCACCGGCGGCGCCAGCGGGTCGGGCCCGCCGGTGTACGCCGAATACCGCGAGGACCTGCCGTGCCGGTGGCTAGCCATAGACCGTTTCGCCTTCGCCGGACACCTTGTCGATACGCTTGGCCAGATACAGCGCCTCCAGTGCCAATTCGACCGCGGCCGCGCGTTGGCCGTCGGACTGCGCGCCGAGGCGCTGCTGAACCTGGGCGATCGCGGGCACTTCCGGCACCGCGTCCAAAACCGCCCGCGCGGACACCCGCTCACCGGTGGTGACGGCCGACCCGTTCTCGATGGCGGTCACCAGCGGTCCGACGTCGATGCCGCCAAGCAGCCGCTGCGCGGTGTCCGCGGTGGCCCGCCGCAACAGGTGCTCGAGCACCGCCTGCTCACGCCCCTCCTCGCCGGATTCGAACTCCAGCTTGCCGCGCAGCACGTCGACCACGGTGGACAGATCGCACACCCGGGCCACCGGATCCTGCTCGCCGAGCACGGCGGAACGGTGCCGGGCGGCCGCGGCGACGGTCTCGGCGGCGGCAATCGCGAACCGCGCGGATACGCCGGAGCGCTGGTCGATCGACCGCGACTCGCGAAGCTGGCGCGCGAACCGGGCCAGCACCTGCAACAGGTACTCGGGCACCTCGGCGGCCAGATGCGACTCCTGCTTGATGACGCCCACCTCCGCCTCGAGTTCCAGCGGGTAGTGGGTGCGGATCTCCGCGCCGAACCGGTCCTTGAGCGGGGTGATGATCCGGCCGCGGTTGGTGTAGTCCTCGGGGTTGGCGCTGGCGACGACCAGCACGTCCAGCGGCAGCCGCAGCGTGTAGCCACGCACCTGAATGTCGCGCTCCTCCATCACGTTCAGCATCGACACCTGGATGCGCTCGGCCAGGTCGGGCAGCTCGTTGATGGCCACGATGCCGCGGTGCGCCCGCGGAATCAGGCCGTAGGCGATGGTCTCCGGGTCGCCGAGGCTGCGGCCCTCGGCCACCTTGATCGGATCGATGTCGCCGACCAGGTCGGCCACGCTGGTGTCCGGGGTGGCCAGCTTCTCGGTGTAGCGCTCGCTGCGGTGCCGCCATGCGACCGGCAGGTCGTCACCCAGCTCGGCGGCCCGCCGGATCGACGCGGGCGTGATCGGGGTGTACGGGTGCTCGCCCAGCTCGGCGCCCTCGATCACCGGTGTCCACTCGTCGAGCAGGCCGGCCAGCGCGCGCAGCAGCCGCGTCTTGCCCTGGCCGCGCTCACCGAGCAGCACCACGTCGTGCCCGGCGATCAGGGCCCGCTCCAGCTGCGGGAGCACGGTGTCCCCGAAACCCAGAATGCCCGGCCACGCGTCGCGGCCCTCGGCCAGTGCGGCCAGCAAGTTTTCCCGGATTTCGGCCTTGACGCCCCGCTCGCGATGACCGGAGGCCTTCAACTGGCCAACGGTGGAGGGCAGATCGTGGGGTTGGGTCACCACTCCACGCTACGACTGCCGCCGCGAGCATGCGTGTTTGCACCCATCACACCGCGGGAAAGTCGGCACTTTTCGCGCCCTCGTCCAGGGCGGTCAGTGGGCGAAGTGGCGCGCGCCGGTCAGGTAGAGCGCAATGCCGGCCTTGGCCGCGGCCTCGGTCACGATGTCGTCGCGCATCGACCCGCCGGGATGCACGATCGCCTTCACCCCGGCGCCGGTCAGCGTCTCCAGCCCGTCGGGGAACGGGAAGAACGCATCGGATGCCGCCACCGCGCCGACGACCCTGTCCCCGCCCCGCTCGACGGCCAGCCGGGCCGCGTCGACGCGGTTCACCTGGCCCATGCCGACCCCGACGGTGGCGCCGCCCTTGGCGATGACGATCGCGTTGGACTTCACCGCCCGGCATGTCCGCCACGCGAACTTCAGGTCGGCCAGGGTGTCCGGGTCGGCGGGGAACCGGTGGCCAGCGTCCAGTTGACCGGGTCGTCACCGGGCGCGTCGATCGCGTCGCGCTGCTGCAACAGCAGGCCGCCGCTGATCTGACGGAACTCGGTGCCGGCTTGCTGCGGTTCGGAGGCGACGAGCACGCGGATATTCTTTTTGCGGGCAAGTACTTCCACCGCTCCGGGCTCATAGGCGGGCGCGATGACGACCTCGGTGAAGATGTCGGCGACGGTTTCGGCCATCTCCACGGTGACTGCTGTGTTGGCGGCGATCACACCGCCGAACGCGGACAGCGGGTCGCATTCGTGGGCCTTGCGGTGCGCGTCGGCCACCGACAGCGAGGAGATCGCGATGCCGCACGGGTTGGCGTGTTTGATGATCGCCACGCAGATCTCTTCGTGGTCGAAAGCGGCCCGCCAGGCGGCGTCGGCGTCGGTGTAGTTGTTGTAGGACATCTCTTTTCCGTGCAGCTGCTCGGCCTGAGCCAGGCCGGGCCACACCGGCGTCGTTGCGGTACAGCGCGGCTTGCTGGTGCGGGTTCTCCCCGTACCGCAGCACCTGCGCGCGCCGCCACGTCGCGCCAAGCCACGCCGGCTGTGGCTGGTCAGGATCCTCGGGAGCCAGCACCGAACCCATCCATGACGCCACCGCAACGTCGTATTCGGCGGTGTGCCGAAAGGCCAACGACGCCAGCTTCTTCCGCTCCTCGAGCGTGAACCCGCCGGAGCGCACGGCGGCCAGCACACCGTCGTACCCGAACGGGTCGACGACCACCGCCACGCTGGGGTGGTTCTTCGCCGCGGCGCGCACCATCGACGGTCCGCCGATGTCGATCTGTTCGACGCACTCGTCGATGCTGGCGCCCGAGTCGACGGTCTCGGTAAACGGGTAGAGGTTGACGACCACGAGTTCGAATGCGGCGATGCCGAGTTCGGCCAGCGCCGAAACATGTTCGGGTTTGCGCTGATCGGCGAGCAGACCGGCATGCACATGCGGGTGCAATGTCTTGACCCGGCCGTCGAGCACCTCGGGGAACCCGGTGACCTCCTCGACGGGAGTGACCGGAACACCGACGCCTGCAATGGTTTTGGCTGTTGAACCGGTTGAAACGATGTCGACTCCGGCCTCATGCAGGCCGCGGGCCAGCTCGGCGAGGCCGGTCTTGTCGTAGACGCTGATCAATGCGCGCCGGATCGGCCTGCGACCGGCTTGCCCAAGATTGGCCTGCTCCTCACGTCCGCCGAGAGTCATCCTATGGTCGCCTTTCGTCCGGTCCAGGTCACGCCGCGGGTGGCCAGCGCTGCCAAAACGTCCACCAGCAGCTTGTCGTTCGACGACCTTGATCCGCTCGTGCAGGGTGGCTTCGTCGTCGTCGTCGAGGACCGGTACCGGCTGCTGGGCCAGGATCGGACCGGTGTCGGTTCCCGCGTCGACCAGGTGCACGGTGCAGCCGGTGACCTTGACGCCGTAGGCCAGCGTCGCCGGCACGGCGTGCGCGCCGGGGAATGCGGGCAGCAGCGCCGGGTGGGTGTTGACCACCCGGCCGGGAAATCGGGAAAGAAACTTCTGCCCAAGGATTTTCATGAAGCCGGCCGACACCACCAGATCGGGCTCGTGCGCCGCGGTGGCTTCGGTCATCGCCGCGTCCCAGGCATCGCGGTCGGTGTGGTCACCCACCCGCACGGTGTAAGCCGGCACCGACGCCGCGGCGGCAATCTCGAGGGCCGCGCAGTCGCGGTCCGCGCCGACCGCCACCACCCGGGCCGGGTAGGTGTCGACGGCTGCGTCGAGCAGAGAGGCGAGCAGCGAACCGGTCCCGGAGGCCAGAACTACCAGCCGCGCCGGTGCACTCGGGGGCACACGGAGCGGTTGCTGCACGCCTCGACAATAGTGGGTGCCTAAGACTTGACCCGTTATTGTCTGGGGGCTTTGAGGTTCCAGAGTCCGGCGACGATTTGGAGGCTGTGGTTGATGGCGTGGCCGCGGCGGCGGCATTGGCGAAGTATCTGCCAGTCCTTGAGCCGGGCGATGACGTGCTCGACGCGGGCCCTGAGCCGGCGATGCGCCCGGTAGTAGTCGTCGCGGATGATACGGCCGCCAGTGGTCGCGTCGCGGGGTGGTGATCGACGTGATGCCGCGGTATGCGCGGTCGCCGAGGGCGACACGACCATCGAGCAGCGGCGGCACGGTGTGGCGGGCCACGATGACGTCGTTGCGGTTACCCGGCCAGCACTGGCTGGCTGCGAGCACGCGGGGTCGGTGAGCGCAGATGATGATCTGGCTGTTGGGGCTGCGCGGGTAGTTCTTGCTGAGCGCGCTGATGGATTGGTCGTGCACCCGGATCAGCGTGCCGTCGATGATCCAGGGGCGGTCGCTGTTGTCCGGAGTGGGTCGGGGTGCGCGGGCCAGCACTGGTATCAGGTGGTCAATGACGCGGTCCACTGGTCGATGGGCTGGTAGCGAACAGCGCCGCCAGCGCGCGGGTGGTCAGGTTGGTGCGCAGGTGGATCAGCACCAGTCACACCCTGACCGCCAGTGGCAGGGCCCAGGGGCGTCCCGGCGCGGTCGACAAGTGCTGTTGTGCCGGGGGTGCAGACGATATGGACCTGGCCCTGGTTGATGACCTCACCAACCAACCGGGGCACGATCTAACTCTAGGAATCGACCATCACTCCAGGCCGCAATAGTGCTCACCGGCTGGCGGCTCGGTGATCAGCCTCCCGCTCAAGGACCGAGATCCCGGTTAAGGACACGCTGATCTGGTCCCATTAGGCCGGTAAGGGCCAGCAGGTTTGGCCATCGGTGTGGCAGCGGGTTGTTGTCGGTAGGTGATGGTTTCATGGCCCACATGGCAGCGACGCGGCCCGACACCCCCGTTATCGGCGGTGAGGTGGTGCTGGCGCGGCGGCGGGGTAAGTCGAAGTCCCCGAACTTCAAATACGACGGGCCGGTGTCGGTGATCGGGCTGGAGCTCGATGGCTGCGATGAGCGCACCCGCCGGCGGTTGGAGCGGCAGTGGGAGGCGGTGTTTGGCTGCGCCGGGCGCTGCAGCGCGACGCTGCGGCGCGGTGTCGCGCGTATTGGGCCGCCCACCGCGAGCGCGCAGACCATCCGACCGGACTGCGGGCCCGGTTGGGGTTGACCCGCAAGGGCATCGAAGCAGCGGCCAAAGGCCATATTGAGGCCAGTGGGTGGATGCGCGATCACCTGACCAAAGCCATCGGGTTACACATCGCCGACGAGGTGTGGGAAACGATCGACCGGCACCTGTTCGCCGACTCGTCGGGGCGCCGGCACGGCCCGCCCCGTATCGGGTCGTGGTGGGATTTCACCCGCATCCCGGGACGGGCGCGCTCGCACACCAAGGACCAGCCGACGTGGGAGACCTACCGCCTGGTCGGCACCCTCGACGGGCATGTGGGCACCTACCGGCACCGGCAACTACCCGCTGGGGTGCGCACTGCACATCAGGGGGCCGATCTACCGGCTGGCACCTCGATTCTGGCGCAGCCGGCCCGGATGCCGGCGCCCGCCAGCCGGCGAGTAAGTCGTGGTGGCATCACGACGGCGCCTTGGCGGTGGTGTTCACCGGGCTGCCCGGCGGTGATCTGGTGCTGCCGGTGCGGCTGCCCCAGGGAGCGGGTCAGTGGCCGCACCTGACTCATTTCCTGGCCGACCCCAACACCTCTGGCACAAGATCGACCTGGTGCGGGTGGCCGACCGCAAAGCACCTGGGGGCTGGCGCTACTACGCGCACCTGGTGGTGCACCAGGGCGGCTATCAGTCGCCGTGCACCATCGCGCGCCGGCGCGCCAAGATTCCGGCCGGTCGTCGTGCCGGGGGTGGATGCCAACGTGTCCAACCTGGCGGTCGCCTCGTTCCCCGTCCGCTGGACCCGAACAGTTGGGCGCTCGAGCAGATCCTGTGCACCCCCGCCCAACAGCGCTCCGCGGCTCGGGCCGCCGGCAAGACCCGGGCGCGGCACAAGGCGCTGGATCGCTCGCGGCGCAACACCAACGCCGGCCAGTATGGCCCCTCGGCGCGGCAGCACAAACGCGCCCAGCGCCGCGCCGGGAAAGGGCTGCCCGCCACGCAAGTCAGCGACCCCGGTGGGCCGCGGCATGCCCGCGCCGATGGAGTACCACTGCGCGCCTACCGCCACGACGCATCTCTCCAAACGGTATCGGCGCACCCGACGCGATCACGCCGCCGAGGCGCGCCGCACCAGCCAGGCCAAGCAGGCCCGCGCCGAGCAGGTCGCCGCCCGGATCGTTTCCGCGCACGGCGACACCATCACCGTCGAAGACTGCCGCATCTGCACCTGGGCAAGGCTGTGGGGCAAAAGGATCGCGTTGTTCAGCCCCGGCATGCTCCTCACCGCGCTCCACGAATGCTCATGCAGCCGGCGGCCAGTTTTACTCGCGCCCGCACCCGTCCACCGCGATCAGCCAGCACTGCCTGTGCGGCGGGCGAGTGCCCAAGACGCTCGCGCAGCGCATCCATGACTGCCCACACTGCGGCCTGGTCGCCGACCGCGACATCGTCGCCGCGGTCGTTAGCGGCCTGCGTCGAGCTCGCCGATCCCGATGACCCGCGCAGCGCGCTGGTCGACTATCGACTTGCCCACGCCCTGCGTCGGGGTGCTCTCCCAGCTGAGTGGGCGGTCCAGTCAACCGGTACCAGTCACCAACACCACCCGGTGTCCGATCGGCCAGCACCGGCAGCCACCACCCGGTGGCCTCTGCTCAACAAGCGGCACCCGGCCTACCCCCGAACAGACCAGGCTACCTAGTCCGGCGTTGCGTCGTCGTCAGCAACGAAATGGTCCTCCGGGTCCGGCGCGGGGGAACCGGGGTCGACCGACGTCGGGACTTCGTCCTCGGGTTCGTCGTCGGGTTCGTCGTCGGGTTCGTCGTCGGGTTCGTCGTGGTCCTCGACCTCGACCGGTTCGGGCTCGGGGTCGGTGACCGGCTTGGCCCGCTTGGGCCGGCGCGCGATTCCGCCTGACATCACCATCGTCAGCGCGCCGATGCCGACGAACCAGAGGAACACGGCGGGCGCGAAGGTGGACTGGTCGACGCCCACGTCACCGAAGTTGCCCAGCCGGCCACCGCCGGCGAATCCGAGTAGCGCCATGGCCGACGCGGCGATGGCGGCGGCGACGATCAGCTTGCCAAGGGCAGGCCCCAGCTGCAGCGGCCGGCGCGCGCATTGCTGCCCGACCGCGACCGCAGACGCCGCCGCGACGATCAGCAGCGCCACCCAGACCGGGCCGAGCGGCGGCGAGGGCACCGCCGCCAGCACCGGCAGCGCCGGGATGTCGCCGCCGAACACCGTGAACGAGCTGAACGTGGCCAGTCCCACATGGGCGCTCGACCCGACCGCGACCGCCGCCGTGCCGACCATCACGTTCGGCGCGTACAGCATCGACAGCACCGTCAGGCTGAACTGCCCGAACACCGAGTCGGTGATCGCGTACAGGTCGTGCATCGTCGACCAGTGCACGACCAGCGAACCGACCATCACCACGCCAGAAAGGCCGACCAGAGCCAGCACCCCGGCTGCTGCCGCGCGGAACGGCGTCGGGCAACCACCCGGGCAGCGGGGACGCCGTCAACGTGCGCCGACCGATACGCGACCCGACCCCGATCGCTGCGCCGATCGCGTGCACGGCCAGCACACCGCTAAACGCCCGCAGCGCGTTCGGTGTCTGCAGTTCGGTCAGCACGGAGGCCGCGTCATGGATGACCGCCAGCGAGATCGCGGCGATCAGCAGGGGGCCGCCGAGCGCCGACGCGACCACCCAGCGGGTGACGAACCACGACGACTGCCCCGACGTGGCGGCCGCGGTGGTGCGGGCGGTCCCCCACACCATCGCCAACACCGGCAGCAAGGGCATCACGCCGAGTTCACGGCCGCCGATGGACACCGGCACCTGGTGCACGCCCAGCCACATGCTGGCGATCGCGCCGAGCGCGCCGGTCATGTCGCTGTTGGCGATGAGCAGCTGCAGGAGCGTCACCGCGGCGATGATGACCAGCGCCACGATGGACGGCCCGAACGCGACCCGAAGCAGCTCGCGCGCCTGCCGGGGGCCCCCGACCGGCCTTGGGGTGCTCCCCCGTGAGCGGGAGACGCTCCCACTCACGTGTTCGGGACTATCCACTAGTTGGGCCGCTCCTCGCGCAAGCTCACGCGCGCGAAGTTGACGCACGCGCGGCTCAGACTACGACGGCGCCGGGCCGGACTGCGAGGATGACGACGATTGCGGTTGCGCCGGCACCTGTGCGGTCGGTGCGTTGTTCGACGGCGGCTGGCCGTAGGTGGGGAAACCGCTGGGCGGCGTCGGGGGGCCACCCTGCGGGCCCGCTGAGAACCCGCCCGCCGGCGGACCACCTTGGTAGCCACCGCCGTAGGGCGCCGCCGGATAGCCGGGGCGCTGCTGCGAGCTGCGGGCCCTGCTGATGCGGTGGGCCGGGCTGATGAGGCTGCCCGTAATACGGCCCGGGTGCGCCGTACTGGCCGTACTGCGGCGGCTCGTAGCGGGGCCGCGGCGCCGGCGGGGTGAGGACACCCGCGTCATACAGCAGCACCACGACGGCGGCGATCGCCTGCACCACACTGAAGGCGACGATCAGATAGAGGCCCCATTTGATATCGACACCCGCGGGCGCGGTGAGCACGATGGCGATCACCAGCAGGAAGGCCAGCACCGACAGCACCGCCACCAGTGCGGGCGCCGGCTTCTGCTTGGGCAGCAGGCCGACGCCGGCGATCAGCGCCCCGAGGAGCGACGCCACCACGCCGAGGTCGAGCAGCGTCGGCGTTAAGAAGTCGGCACCCGCTGCGAACAGCGGGCCGTAGCTCGACAGATACACCGCGAGGCCGAGCAACGCCGACCGCGGCGGTCAGATACATCGGCAGCTTGCTTGGGCCTTCCGCGGCCGGGGCAGCGTCGGGCAACTTGCCGAACTGCTGGGTGGGCGCTGCGAACTGAGTTGTCGGCTGCTGCGCGGGCGGATATCCGGGGCCACCGGGCGGGTAGGTCATGACCTCTCCTGTGCTGGACGCCTGAGCGATTCGTTCACCCACGCTAGCGCACACTCATGTGAAGGCGGCGGCCGTGTACCTCAGGCCGACGCCAACACCGGTGAATCGATCGAATCTTCTTCAGAATCTTCGATTTCGCGCACCAGCGGCAGTACCCGCGACCCGAAGTACTCGATCTCCTCCTGGAAGTGCAGGAAGCCACCGAGGATCAGGTCGACACCGCGTTTGCGGTACGCCGCAACGCGTTCCGCGATCTGCTCGGGAGTTCCGATCAATTGTGTGCGGAACCCGTCGTTGTACTGCACCAAGTCCTCGAACGTCGAATCGGCCCACATGCCGCGCTTGTCCGATGTCGAGTTGCCAGCCTGTTGCACAGCGGAGCGGAATCCCTCGACCGCGGGACGGTTGGCCTTGTCGATGATCTCTTTGAGGACTGTCCTTCGCTTCTTTCTCTGAGTCGCGGGCGATGATGAATCCGTTGAGTCCGAACCGGACCTCACGACCCGCGTCACGGGCGTGGTCGCGCACCTCGACGACCTGTTCGGTGACCCCGTCGAAGTCCTTGCCGTTGGAGAAGTACCAGTCGGAGTAGCGGCCGCCGTTGCGGCGCGCGGCGCGTGGAGTTACCACCCTGGAAGATTTCCGGGTTGGGCCGCTGCGGGGTGTTCAGCGGCTTGGGCTTGAGGGTGAAATCGTGGATGCGGTAGAAGTCGCCGCGGAAATCAACGCTGTCCTCGGTCCAGATCTTGCGAAGCACCTGCAGGAACTCCGCGCTGCGGCGGTAGCGCTCGTCGTGCTCGAGCCACGGCTCGCCCAGGTGGGTGAACTCGTCCTTGAACCAGCCGGACACCACGTTGACCGCGAAGCGGCCGCCCGACAGGTGGTCGGCGGTGGCGCCCAGCTTGGCGAGCACGCCCGGCTGCCACAGGCCCGGGTGGACGGCGGCGATCACCTTCAGCCGCTGGGTGGCCAGCAGCAGAGCCAGCGAGAAGGTGGTCGACTCGTGCTGGTATTCGGCGCCGTAGCTGGCCTCGTAGCGAACTTGGGACAGGGCGTACTCGAACCCGTTGTTCTCCGCGGTCTGCGCGAGCTTGGCGTTGTATTCGTAGTCCCAGTCGGTGCGCTGCTCGATGTCGCTGGTGACGAGGCCGCCACTGACGTTGGGCACCCAGTAGGCGAACTTGACGTGGTCTGCGATGCGTTCAGTCGTCATGGTGTGCCATCCCACCAAGGTGGGTGGCCGGCCGTCGCGGGTATCGATCGCGGTGAAGAAAACCGGCCGCGTGGACCCCGCCCTTGCCCGCCGGATTGGAACACGTTCTAATTCTTGGCATGGACTATGGGCTCGTACTTTTCACCAGCGACCGCGGCATCGCCCCGGCGGCCGCGGCCAAGCTCGCCGATGACCACGGCTTTGCCACCTTCTACGTGCCCGAACACACCCACATCCCGGTCAAGCGCCAGGCCGCCCACCCCACCACCGGCGACGAAACGCTGCCCGACGACCGCTACATGCGCACGCTCGACCCGTGGGTGTCACTCGGCGCCGCGGCCGCCGTCACCTCCCGAGTGCGGCTATCGACAGCGGTCGCGCTGCCCGTCGAACACGACCCGATCACGCTGGCCAAATCGATCGCCACCCTCGACCACCTCTCCGGCGGCCGGGTCAGCGTCGGCGTCGGATTCGGCTGGAACACCGACGAACTGGCCGACCACCACGTCCCACCCGCGCGGCGCCGCACCATGCTGCGCGAATACCTGGAGGCCATGCGCGCGCTGTGGACCCAGGAAGAAGCCTGCTACGACGGCGAGTTCGTCAACTTCGGCCCCAGCTGGGCCTGGCCCAAACCGATCCAGCCACACATCCCCATACTCGTCGGCGCGGCCGGCACCGAGAAGAACTTCAAGTGGATCGCCCGCAGCGCCGACGGCTGGATCACCACCCCGCGCGACGTCGACATCGACACCCCGGTCAAGGCGCTGCAGGACACCTGGGCCGCGGCCGGCCGCGACGGCGCCCCACAAATCGTCGCCCTTGACTTCAAACCCGATCCCGACAAGCTGGCCCGCTGGGCCGACCTGGGCGTGACCGAGGTGTTGTTCGGCCTGCCCGACAAGCCAGCGGACGACGTCGCGTCCTACGTCGAACGGCTCGCCGGCAAGCTGGCCGCCGCTGGTCGTAGCCCGTGGCGTTGAATCAAAAATCATGAGCAACGCGCGGTTGCCGTGCTCGGTCGAGCGCACCGTGATGCGCGGCCCCGAGCGGGTCGTCGTCGGATAGCAGCGCGACCAGATCCTCGTCCTCGCTGGTGGCCAGGAACCGGCTGTTGTCGGAATTGAGCCGGCCCATGATGACGCCGGTCCGCACCGGCCAGTCATAGCGGACCGAATACGTCTCGATCGTCGCAGGGCCGTCGGCGGCGACCGTCAGCGCCACCTTCGGGAACCCGGCCACCTCGTCGCACAGCTCGGCGCTTCGGTCCGCCGCCCAGTCGCCGGGTTCGGTCGAGTAGACCCCGACGGAGTACTTGCTCATGATGCCGCCGTTGGCGCCGACGAGGCCGAATTGCCCTTGGCGGTCCCGCATTTCGTTGACGGTCTCGGCGATGGCATGCATCGAGTAGTTGTTTCCGGGACCGCCGAAGAACGGCAGCCCGCCGGTCAGGGTGAGCCCGCGTGGGTCGTCGGTGGCCAGGCCCACACCGTCGCAGATGGTGAACACCGGGATCGCGAAGCAGCTGTAGAGGTCGAACGTCGCGACGTCGTCGAGGCCGATGCCGGCCACCGACAGCGCCTCGTGCACCGCCATTACCGAAGCGCGGCTGGTACTTACGTCGACGCGATCGAGCAGTTTCTGCTCCACCAGGTCGGCGTGGCCGCGCAGATAGACCCACTTCTCCTCGGGCACGCCGAGCCGGCGGGCCGCCTCCACCGACATCAGCAGCACCGCCGCGCCCTGGTTGACCTGATCCCTGGCCAGCAGCAGGCGCGGGTACGGATCGCAGATCATCCGGTTGCCCTCGGTGACCGTGGTGAGCTCCTCGACCGTGCGCTCGACCGGTGAGGACGAGAACGGGTTCTTGGCAGCGACCTTGGTGAACGGCGCGAACAGTTCGCCCATGCGCTGCCGGTAGTCCGCGACGCTCAGACCCAACCGGGCCCGGCGGGCGTTCTCCAGCAGCCCGTATTGCACTGGGGCGCCGATCAATCCGTGCGCAATCGTGTACTCGTCGAAGATGCCGTCGTACCCGTAGCCGCGGTCCTCCAGCTGCCCGTCGACGGTCTCGGAATGATCCGGCTTGTCCTGGCGATCGGCGAAGTACCGCAGGCTCGACGTGTTCTCGGAGCCGAACAGCATCACCACATCGGCCTCGCCTGCGGCGATCGCCCCCGCGAACTCGGTGAGCAGATGCTGCGGCCCCTGCCCGCCGATGGGCTCGAGGATCGCCCGCGCCGGGGATGCGCCGATGCGCCGCGCCACCGACCGCGGGTAGTTGGTCGACTTGCCCAGCGGCGCGGGGGTCCGCCCGGAGATCTCGAACTGACGGATGCCGGCGACCGTGTCGATGGCCCGCGAGACGGCGGCGGCATCCACGCCGGTGTCCGACAGCGCCGCTGTGGCCGCGCCCGTCGCCAGCTCCACCGACGACATGCCGCGGTAGGAGGGGTCGCCGAGGTTTTCTGCCGACTGTCCGACGCCGACGATCACCGGAGTCCGCGGGTCGACCATTACAGACCTCCTGACGGGTGTTAATTCGTCAGGCTAATCGATAACTAGAACGTGTTCCTAATCATGCGACCTGGCTCACAGGCTCTGCAGGATCTCCCTGGCCAGGCGGGCGGTTTCCGACGGGGTCTTGCCCACCTTGACGCCGGCTGCTTCCAGGGCCTCCTTCTTGGCGGCCGCGGTACCCGACGAGCCGGAGACGATCGCACCGGCGTGGCCCATCGTCTTGCCTTCGGGCGCGGTGAATCCCGCGACGTAGCCGACGACGGGCTTGGACACGTTCGCCTTGATGTAGTCGGCGGCACGTTCTTCAGCGTCGCCGCCGATCTCGCCGATCATCACGATCACCTTGGTTTCGGGGTCCTTCTCGAACGCCTCGATGGCGTCGATATGGGTGGTGCCGATGACCGGGTCACCGCCGATGCCGATGGACGTCGTGAAGCCGAAATCACGCAGCTCGAACATCATCTGGTAGGTCAGCGTTCCCGACTTGGACACCAACCCGATCGGCCCGGGGCCGCTGATGTTGGCCGGCGTGATCCCGACCAGTGACTGCCCCGGCGTGATGATTCCCGGGCAGTTCGGGCCGATGATGCGCGTCTTGTTGCCCTTGTCGAGGTTGTATGCCCACGCAAATGCGCTGTCCTGCACCGGAATTCCCTCGGTGATCACCACCAGCAGCGGGATCTCCGCGTCGATCGCCTCGATGATCGCGTCCTTGGCGAACTTGGGCGGCACGAAGATGATCGACGCGTCGGCGCCGGTCTTCTCGATTGCCTCGACGACTGTGCCGAACACCGGCAATTGGACGTCCTTGCCGTCCTTGTCCATGTGCGCCACCGTCGTTCCGGCCTTGCGGGCGTTGACGCCGCCGACGATCTGAGTGCCGGCCTTGAGCATCCGCGCGGTGTGGGTGGTGGCCTCCGCTCCGGTGATGCCCTGAACGATGACCTTGTTGTCCTTGGTCAAAAAGATTGCCATTTCAGTCCTTTCAGGCGCTCGCGGCTTCGGCGGCCTTGGCGGCCGCGACGTCAGCGGCTTCGTCCATCGTGCCGACCTCGGTCACCAATGGGTGGTTGGCCTCGGCAAGGATGCGACGGCCCTCGTCCACGTTGTTGCCGTCGAGCCGGACCACCAACGGCTTGTTGGCCTCATCTCCGAGGATCTGCAGGGCCTTGACTATGCCGTTGGCGACCGCGTCGCACGCCGTGATGCCGCCGAACACGTTGACGAAGACGCTCTTGACCTGCTGGTCGCCCAGGATGACGTCGAGGCCGGCGGCCATCACCTCGGCCGAGGCGCCACCGCCGATGTCGAGGAAGTTGGCCGGCTTGACGCCGCCGTGCTTCTCGCCCGCGTAGGCGACGACGTCGAGCGTCGACATCACCAGGCCCGCGCCGTTGCCGATGATGCCGACCTCACCGTCGAGCTTGACGTAGTTGAGGTTGTTCTCCTTGGCCTTGAGTTCGAGCGGATCGGTGGCGTCGCGGTCCTCGAACTCCTCGTGCTCGGGATGGCGGAAGTCAGCGTTGGCATCGAGGGTGACCTTGCCGTCCAGCGCCAGGATCTGGTCATCAGGCGTCCGCACCAACGGGTTCACCTCCACCAGGGTGGCGTCCTCGGCGACGAAGACCTCCCACAGCTTCTGGATCGTCACGGCCGCCGCGTCGAGCACCTCTGCGGGCAGATGACCCTGCTCGGCGATCGAGCGCGCGAACGCCAGGTCCACGCCCTTGGTCGCGCTGACGGGCACCTTGGCGAGTCGATCGGGCTTGGTCGCCGCGACCTCTTCGATCTCCATGCCGCCTTCGACCGAGCACATCGCCAGGTAGGTGCGGTTGGCGCGGTCGAGCAGGAACGAGATGTAGTACTCCTCGGCGATGTCGCTGGCCTCGGCCACCAGCAGCTTCTTGACGATGTGGCCCTTGATGTCCAGGCCGAGGATGTTCTGCGCATGGGTGAACGCATCGTCGGCGGTCGCCGCGTACTTCACCCCGCCGGCCTTGCCGCGGCCGCCCGCCTTGACCTGCGCCTTGACCATGACGGGCCGGCCGATTTCCTCGGCGATGGCCTTGGCGCCTTCAGCGGTGTCGGTCACCCGGCCGGGCGTGGTGGGCACGTTGTGCTTGGCAAAAAGCTCTTTCGCTTGGTATTCGAAGAGGTCCATGGACTCTTCCGTTCAACACTGTCTCTGTGCGTTTGACTTCGAAGGTTTTGCGCCTGACGGGCTCGGGGGAACTTTATCCACACGAGCCAACACCTTCGGCACCGCCTACCTCTCATGTGGTAGATCTCACCGCCGGGGGCGGCGTGATACAGGTCACAATCCCCTCGGGAATTGCCGCACGGGTTGCCACCAACATTGGGATTTGGTTAACGTGCCTCTGGTCTAGATAACATTCTGGTCACGACTAGAAGGACATTCCAGGTTGGCACAGCATCGTTCGTCCCGATCTCCTGATGGAGTTTCGGCGAGCGCCCGGCACGCCAGGGAAGAGCCCGAAGCCGACCTGGATGCCTCCGAAATCACCGACATCATTCCGTTCAACGAGTTTGGCGACCTCGGTGAGCTGGACTTTCGAGACAATAGTGTGTTCGACCGCGAGTCGGCCGTCATCCATGCGCCCGAGCTCGACGACCTGCACGACACCGACGATCTGATCCCGTTGCGGCTGGCGGTCCCCCAGAAGTTCCGCCCGGATCCGCGCGAAGCAGCGTCGCGCATCGCACGCCTACCGCGACAGCCACACCGACACCAGCGACGGCGTGGCCGCCACCGACATCATCGACATCTCCGGCCGCCGCGGGCTGCACCGCAAGCAAGACATCCCCGTCAAGGGCCGGCTGATGGTGGCCGCGATGGCTGTCGGCGCGACCGCGGCCGGCGCGTATTCGATGGCCAACGGGTCCGAGAAGGCTCCCGCGCAGACCGTCCTTGCCGCCGGCCAGTCCGCGACGGGCGGCGGCCTGGTCGCCGGCTCGGCCGACGGCATGCAGATCGTTTCCGTCACTCCCGCCGCCGACGACTCGGTGCACGCGGAGGAGGTCAACAACGCCGCCGCGTTCGCCCAGGAACGTGCCCAGCGCGAAGCGCGGCTGAACCGGCCGTTGTACGTGATGCCGACCAAGGGTGTGTTTACCTCCGGGTTCGGCTACCGCTGGGGCGTGCTGCACGCCGGCATCGACATCGCCAACTCGATCGGCACCCCGATCGTCGCCGTCGCGGACGGTATGGTCATCGACGTAGGCCCCACCGCGGGATACGGCGCATGGGTCAAGATCCGCCACGACGATGGCACGGTCACGTTGTATGGCCACGTCAACACCTGGACTGTCAGCGTCGGGCAGCGGGTGATGGCCGGCGATCAGATCGCGACCATCGGCAACCGCGGCAACTCGACCGGCCCGCACTGTCACTTCGAGGTGCAGCTGAACGGCACCACACGCATCGACCCCGTCCCGTGGTTGGCGCAGCGGGGACTTAGCCCCGGCAACTACGTTGGCTAGATGTGAGTGACGGCCCCACCGAACAACCTCCTCCTGATCGACAGAGCTTCCGGCGTCCAACCGACGGCACGGCGCCGTCCACCCCGCGGCCGGCCCAGTCAGAGCCGCAGCACCAGCGCATCGGCGGCCCAGTCGAGCCGGCCCAGTCGGAGCCGCCCATCGGAGCCGCAGACCAGCATCATCCGGCGTCATCCGACCGGCGCGTTCCCCGCGGTAGCCGAGCCGCAGACCAGCTACCTCCCGCGGGCCAGGCCGGTCGCGGTGCGCACGCCGCACCCGGCGCGGGCCCACCCCGGCGCGGCGATCTGCCACAGCCGTTGCAAGCATCCTGACCGGCTGGGCCACCGCCGTTATCGCCACCGACCTGATCAGCGGCTGGTGGCGGTCTGATCGGCTGTTCTGCCTGGCCATCGGCTTTCTCACCGCGGTGGCCGCCTCGGCCCTCATCGGCGGGCTGATCGCGCTGCTGCTGCGTCGGCGGATCGGCCAGCTGCTGATCGTGGTGGGCGCGGTCGTCGCGCTGCTGATCTTCGCGGGCCTGTTCGTCGCAGGAGCGAAACTCTCGCCCGTCGTCTACGCCATGCCCGTGCTGCCGGGGGCCAGCGTCCTGCTGGCGCTGCTGCCGGCCACCCGCCGGTGGACGCAGACCTTAGAGCGGGGAGGGCTTGGGTCTCAGAGCTTGGTGACCGGCGCGTGGTTGTGCATCAGCTTGACCCGCCCGGAGCTGCCGAAGTCGATGAGCGACATGGCCGATTCGCCGACCCCGGACACCTCCTCCACGCGACCCAGCCCGTACTTGTCGTGGTTGACCCGGTCGCCCGGCTCCAGCACGATGAGCGGGCGTTTCCCTGCCGCCGAGCGCGCCGGTGACGGGCGCGGAGTGCCGAATCGGCCCGCGCCGCTCACCGGGGCGGCAAACGACGGAGTCGGGTCGGTGCGGCGCCAGTCGATGAGCTCCTGCGGGATCTCCTTGAGGAACCGCGACTCGGGGTTGAGCATCGGCTGGCCCCACGACGAGCGGACCTTGGCCCGGCTGACGTAGAGCCGCTGCCTGGCCCTGGTGATGCCGACGTAGGCCAGCCGCCGCTCCTCGGACAGCTCGGTCGGATCGCCCAGCGCCCGCATGTGCGGGAACATCCCGTCCTCCCAACCGGTCACGAACACCACCGGGAACTCCAGCCCCTTGGCGGTGTGCAGCGTCATCATCGTCACCACGCCTGCGCCGTGCTCGGGCAGCTCGTCTGCGTCGGCGACCAGCGACACCCGCTCAAGGAATGCCGCGAGCACACCGGTGTCCGGCACGTCCTCGTCGTCGGGATCGGTCTCGCCCAGCGCCTGCGCGTTGGCCAGATCGGTGCTGAATTCATGTGCGACGCTGACCAATTCGTTGAGGTTGTCCAGCCGCGCCAGATCCTGTGGGTCGCTGGACGATTCCAGCTCACGTCCGGTAGCCGGTACCGTCGAGTACGGCCTCGACGAGCTCGCCGAGTTCGCCGTCGAGGCGGCCGCGCAGACCGTCGAGCAGCTCGACGAAACCCGCGATGGCCTTCTCCGAGCGGGTGTTCAGCATCGGCACCTTGCCCTCGGCGGCGGCCTGCAGCGCGTCGTTGAACGAGGCGCCGGTGTTCTCGGCGTACACCGCCACGCAGGCTTCGGCACGATCACCGATGCCGCGGCGCGGCGTGTTCAGGATGCGCCGCATGCTCACCGAGTCGCCGGGATTGTCGAGCACCCGCAGATAGGCGACGATGTCGCGGATCTCCTTGCGCTCGTAAAACCGAACGCCGCCAACGACTTTGTACGGGATGCCGGCGCGGATGAAGACTTCTTCCAGGGCGCGCGACGAGTTGTTGGTGCGGTAGAAGACCGCGACGTCGTTGTAGGTGATGTCGCCAGCCGCGTCGGCGAGCGCGTCGATCTCCCCGGCAACGAAGCGCGCCTCATCGTGCTCGTTGTCGGCGACGTAGCCGACGATCAGTTCGCCCTCTCCGGCGTCGGTCCACAGTCGTTTCTCGCGGCGCCCGGCGTTGCGGGAGATCACCGCGTTCGCAGCGCGTCAGTATGTTCTGCGTCGACCGGTAGTTCTGCTCGAGCAGAATCGTTGTGGCGTTGGGGAAGTCGCGTTCGAAGTCCTCGATGTTGCGGATGGTGGCGCCGCGGAACGCGTAGATCGACTGGTCGGCGTCGCCCACTACGCACAGCTCGGCCGGCGCGACGCCGGCTTCGTCGTCGTCTAGGGCCGCGCGTCCGACGAGTTCGCGTACCAACACGTACTGCGCGTGATTGGTGTCCTGATACTCGTCGACCAGGATGTGCCGGAACCGTCGCCGGTAGTACTGCGCGATCTGCGGAAAGGCTTGCAGCACAGCGACTGTCTCGCCGATGAGGTCGTCGAAGTCCAACGCGTTGGCGGCGCGCAGCCGCCGCTGGTACTCGGCGTAAGCCTCGGCGATGATGCGGGGCAGGTCCTCGTTGGCGTTCGAGGCGTCGTACGCCGCCTGCTCGGGACCGATCAGCTCGTTCTTGAGGTTGGAGATCCCGTTGGCCAGCAACCGCGGCGAGTACCGCTTGGTGTCCAGCCCCATGTCCTTGCCGATCATCAGCAGCAGCCGCCGCGAATCGTCGGCGTCGTAGATCGAGAAGTTGGAGTTCAGCCCGGGCAGCAGCGAGGCCTGGTTTCGCAGGATCCGCACACAGGTGGAGTGGAACGTCGACACCCACATGGACCGCGCCCGCGGGCCGACCAGTCGCACCACGCGCTCGCGCATCTCGGCGGCGGCCTTGTTGGTGAAGGTGATGGCCAGCACCTGACCCGACGCCGACATCGCGGGCGGCCAGCAGGTAGGCGATCCGCCGGGTCAGCACCGCGGTCTTGCCCGACCCGGCGCCCGCGACGATGAGCAGCGGCGAACCCTCGTGCAGCACCGCCTGGCGCTGCTGCGGGTTCAGGCCGTCGAGCAGCTGCTGCGCTGCGTCGTTCAAGCTGGGATTGGGATCGGTCACGTGCAAACTCATGTCCGCCCCAACTTACCGCTGTGAAACGACACCTTTGCGCTGGCACGGCCTCAGATGGCACACTCGATGCGTGCTCATCAAGCAGCGGCGATTTTTTTACGGGTACCGGCCAGCGGTGCCCGTGGTCTAGCTGCTTCCCAGAGCCCCGCGGTCCGCTTCCGGATCCGGGGCTCGTCTCTTGTGTGAGGCCCGAAACCGGATGAGACCAGACCCTCCACACAACGAGGGGAGACAACCCCATGACTATCGAAGCCGAAACCAACAGGTGCCTGACATCGACGACCTGCGCCAGGAGATCGACCGTCTGGACGCCGACGATCCTGGAAGCCGTCAAGCGCCGCACCGAGGTGTCCAAGATCATCGGCAAGGCCAGGATGGCCTCCGGCGGCACCCGCCTGGTGCACAGCCGCGAGATGAAGGTCATCGAGCGCTACAGCGAGCTCGGTCCCGATGGCAAGGACCTGGCGATGCTGCTGCTGCGCCTTGGCCGCGGCCGCCTCGGCCACTGAGCTGATCCGGCTGATTCCGGCGACTTAGCGCTTGAGCACGTCGGTCAGCCACGGCGTCAGCCACTTGACCGCCTCCGGCGTGGGATGCACCCCGTCGATGCGCATCCTGATGCCGTCGACCTTGTTGGTGTAGTAGCCGTCGGGGCACAACTTGTTGTTGAGGTCGAGCACCGTGACAGTCGGGGCGCTTTCCGATCACGCTGCGCAACAAGGCGTTCCAGCGGTCGGCGCGGCGGCTGATCCTCCGGATACAGGCTGCCGTCGGGCCTCTCGCCGCGCCGGTTGTACGGTTCGGTCGTCACCACAACGCGGGCTCCGGTCGAGGTGAGAATCGTCTAGCGCCCGCTTGAGCTCACCGCGCAGATACGCGTCGTACGCGTCGTTGCCGATGTGCGTCCAGTTCCCCTCGCTGACCCGGTCCACGACCTCCCAGCGGCCGATGACCAGCAGCACGACGTCGGGCCGCTCGTGGTTGATCCGCTGCGACCACCGGCTCGGCCACGCGTCGCATTCGGGTTTCTGATTCAGCGTCTCGCCGACGTACCGATAGGGACCGCCGCGGGCGATGCCGCACCCGATGGTGGTGTAGTCGTCGAAGCTCAGCCCCGGCGTCGGCGGCAGATACCGCATCAACGTCCAGGCCACCGAATCGCCGAACACCGCGACCGTCTCGGCCGCCGGGCGCCCGCTGCGCCCGACGGCGATGTCACCTCGACCGGCACCTCGGGTGCCACCAGCGCCGCGGAGTCCACGTCGGGACCCATTCGCCGTCGGTGGGCTTGGCGCCGACGGGAAGCACCAGCATCGTCACCGCCGCCGCGGTGGCGGCCGTGGCCCCGGCCAGCGGCAGCATCGGAACGATCACCGGCCGCCAGCGGCGGATGGGCTGCTCGAGCAGCCACCACGACGCCGCGGCCACCGCGACCGTCGCCGCACACCGCAGCGCGAACAGCCGCCAACCGGACCAGCCGGTGCGTTCCCCGTTGAGCGCCAGGAAGATCGGCCAGTGCCACAGGTAGACGCCGTAGGAGATCGCGCCGAGCCACACCAGCGGCCGGCACGCCAACGCCCGAGCGACAAATCCGCTCTGGTCCAGCGCAACCGGCGCGACGACGAGGACCGCGGCCAGCGCCACCATGAGAAGCAGGCCGGCACGGAACTCGCGGGCGCTACCCGTCGCATAATGCGCCAGCGCCGCCAACATCGCCAGGCCGAGAACCGCAGAACGCAGCCGCTACCCACCGCCCCCAGCGCGTGCGAATCATCGTCCCACCGTCGGTCAGCACCGACCAGTCGCGGACCAGCAGGGCGGCCGCGGCGGCGCCCACCAGCAATGCCTGCGCCCGGGTGTCGGTGCCGAAGTAGACCCGGTTCACTCCCGCGTCGGGCGCCATCACGTATCGCCGCGGCGGCCGAGCCCACGACGCCGGCCGTGGCGAGCCCGAAGGCGGCCCAGCGGGCGCGGGCGCCGATCAACGCGACGACGGCGATCAGCAGCAGCGGCCAGAGCAGGTAGTACTGCTCCTCGACGCCCAGCGACCAGGTGTGCTGCAGCGGCGACGGTGCGCTGCCTTGCGAGAAGTAGTCGGTCCGCTGCGCGACGAACGCCCAGTTCGCCACCCAGAAGAAGGCGGCGACCGCGTCGTCGCGCAGCGTGGCGGTGGCTTCCGGCGGGAAGACCGCTCGCGCCGCCACCACCGCCAGCACCATCACGATCAACGCGGGCAGCAGCCGTCGCGCTCGCCGGATCCAGAAGCCGGCCAGCGCGATTCGCCCGGTACGGCCCAGTTCATCGAGCAGCAGCGAGGTGATCAGGAATCCGCTGAGCACGAAGAAGACGTCGACGCCGAGGAACCCGCCAGAAACACCGGGGATGCCGCCGTGTGTCGGCCAGGACGAGGCCAACCGCGACGGCACGGACGCCGTCCAGCGCAGGAATACCCTTAGCCCGAACGCCATGCCGGCGCGCGGCGAGGTGGACCTGGCGCACTGGCGGAAGTCTAGGGGCCCTCCTGCGCCGAATCCGGAAGGCGCGCTGGGTCTTATGTCGGCTGGCCGAGCGGCTCCGGGGTGGCTACTTCGTCAGCGCGATGTATTTCGTGTCGAGGTACTCCTCGATGCCCTCGATGCCGCCCTCGCGGCCGAAGCCGGACTGCTTGACGCCGCCGAACGGCGCAGCGGGGTCGGAGATCACGCCGCGGTTGACCCCGACCATGCCGGCCTCGAGTCCCTCGGCTACGCGCAGCGCCCGGTCCAGCGACTGGGTGTAGATGTAGGCCGCCAGCCCGTACTCGGTGTCGTTGGCCGCGGCCATGCCCTCCTCCTCGGTGTCGAAGCCGGTGATCGGCGCGACGGGGCCGAACACCTCCTCCTTGAGGATGCGGGCGTCGGGCGGCACGTCGGCCAGCACGGTCGCCGGGTAGAAGTTGCCGGGGCCGCCGGGGGCGACGCCGCCGACCGCGACCGTCGCGCCGCGCGACACCGCATCGGACACCAGATCCTCGACGGTGGCGACCTGCTTGGCGTTGATCAGCGGGCCCAGCGTCGACGACGAGTCCAGGCCCTTGCCGAGGGTGAACTCGCTCATCCGCTTGACCAGCTTTTCGGTGAACTCCTCGCGCACGGAGTTCGCGACGTGGAACCGGTTGGCCGCAGTGCAGGCCTCGCCGCCGTTGCGCATCTTGGCCAGGATCGCGCCGTCGACCGCGGCGTCGACGTCGGCGTCGTCGAACACGACGAACGGCGCGTTGCCGCCCAGTTCCATCGACAGCCGCAGCAGCTTGTCGGAGCCCTGCTTGGCCAGGGCCTTGCCCACGCCGGTCGACCCGGTGAACGTCAGCTTGCGCAGCCGGCCGTCGTCGATCAGCGCCGTGGTGACGTCGCCCGGATTGCGTGGTCGGCAGCACCGACAGCACGCCCTTGGGCAGACCCGCCTCGTCCATCAGCTTGGCCAGCAGCAGCATCGTCAGCGGCGTCTCCTGCGCCGGCTTGACGATCATCGTGCAGCCCGCCGCCATCGCGGGGCCGATCTTGCGGGTGCCCATCGCCAGCGGGAAGTTCCACGGCGTGATCGCCTAGACACGGGCCGACCGGCTGCTTGGTCACGATGATGCGGCCGGTGCCCGCCGGGCTCGGCGTGTACCGGCCGCCGATGCGGACCGCCTCCTCGGCGAACCAGCGGAAGAACTCCGCGCCGTACTTGACCTCGCCCATGCTCTCGGGCAGCACCTTGCCCATCTCCAGGGTCATCAGCGTGGCGAAGTCCTCGGCGCGGTCGGTGATCTTCTCGAAGACCGCGCGCAGGATCTCGCCGCGCTCGCGGGGCGCGGTCGCGGCCCACTCCGCCTGCACCGCGCAGGCCGCGTCGAGTGCGGCGATCGCGTCCTCGGGCGTGGCGTCGGCGACGGCGGTCAACACCTGGTCGTCGGAGGGGTCGAGAACGTCGAAGGTCGACGAACCCGGGCGTTCCTCACCGCCGATCCACAGACCGGTGGGAACGGACGACAAGCAGCTTGGTGGTGTCCATACATCCATCATTTACACCTTCGAAAACCTGGCCGCACTAGGGTCGAAAACATGACCGTCGATACCCAGCAGATTCCCGATATCGCCGCTACTCCCGCGTGGAAGCGCTCTGTCCCGACATCACGACGAGATCGGCGAGAAACACCTCCGCGAATTCTTCGCCGAAGATCCCGAGCGCGGCACCGCAGCTGACGCTGACCGTCGGCGACCTCTACATCGACTACAGCAAGCACCGCGTCACCCGCGAAACGCTGCAGCTGCTGGTCGACCTGGCCCGCACCGCGCGGCTCGAGCTGAAGCGCGACGCGATGTTCTCCGGCGTGCACATCAACACCTCGGAGAACCGGGCGGTGCTGCACACCGCGCTGCGACTGCCGCGGGGCGCCGAACTGGTCGTCGACGGCCAGAACGTCGTCGACGACGTGCACGAGGTGCTGGACCCGATGGGCGATTTCACCGACCGGCTGCGCAGCGGCGAGTGGACCGGCGCCACCGGGGAACGCATCAAGACCGTCGTCAACATCGGCATCGGCGGCTCGGACCTGGGCCCGGTGATGGTGTACCAGGCGCTGCGTCACTACGCCGACGCAGGAATCTCGGCGCGGTTCGTCTCCAACGTCGACCCCGCCGACCTGGTGGCCAAGCTCGACGGGCTCGACCCCGCCACAACGCTTTTCATCGTCGCGTCGAAGACGTTCTCCACCCTGGAGACGCTGACGAACGCGACCGCCGCGCGTCGCTGGCTGACCGACGCGCTCGGCGACGCCGCCGTGTCCAAGCACTTCGTCGCGGTGTCGACGAACAAGAAGCTGGTCGACGACTTCGGCATCGACACCGACAACATGTTCGGCTTCTGGGACTGGGTCGGCGGACGCTACTCGGTGGACTCGGCGATCGGGCTGTCGGTGATGGCCGTCATCGGCACGTGAGCGGTTCGCCGACTTCCTGGCGGGGTTCCACATCGTCGACGAGCACTTCCGCACCGCGCCGCTGGAGGCCAATGCGCCTGCGCTGCTCGGCCTGATCGGCTTGTGGTACAACAACTTCTTCGGCGCGCAGACGCGCGCGGTGCTGCCGTATTCCAACGACATGTCGCGCTTCGCCGCCTACCTGCAGCAGCTGACGATGGAGTCCAACGGCAAGTCGGTGCGCGCCGACGGCACACCGGTGGACCACCTCACACCGGCGAAATCTTCTGGGGCGAACCGGGAACCAACGGCCAGCACGCGTTCTACCAACTGCTGCACCAGGGCACCCGGCTGATTCCGGCTGACTTCATCGGGTTCTCCCAGCCCACCGACGACCTGGCGACCGCCGACGGCACCGGCAGCATGCACGACCTGCTGATGAGCAATTTCTTCGCCCAGACTCAGGTGCTGGCGTTCGGCAAGACCGCCGAGGAGATCGCCGCCGAGGGCACGCCGCCGGACGTGGTGCCGCACAAGGTGATGCCGGGCAACCGGCCGACGACGTCGATCCTCGGCACCAAGCTGACGCCGTCGGCGGTCGGCCAACTGATCGCCCTCTACGAGCATCAGGTGTTCACCGAGGGCGTCATCTGGGGCATCGACTCGTTCGACCAATGGGGTGTCGAACTCGGTAAGACCCAGGCCAAGGCGCTGCTACCGGTGATCACCAGCGACGGCTCGCCTGCCAAGCAGTCGGACTCGTCGACCGACGCGCTGGTGCGCCGCTACCGAACCGAACGGGGCCGGTCAGCGTAGCTCGCTGCCTTAGCGGGTGCAGGTTCACGCGAAGCGGGCGGCGAGCTCGGGTGGCAGCAGACGCAGCAACTGCACCAGCGGCGCCCACGGCCAGCTCGGCACCGCCGCTCGGCCCGGTTCGCGTTCGATCGCGTCGACCATCGCCTTCGTGCCGGTTTCGTTGTCGACCATCAGCGTCGTCGTCTCGGCCTTGGCGGTCATCTCGGATTCGATGTAGCCCGGCTCGATCACCGTCACCTTGATCGGCCCCTTGGCGTATTCAGCGCGCAGCGATTCGCCCAGCGACGACACCCCGGCCTTGCTGGCGGCGTAGGCGGCCCGCACGCCGGGCACGCCCTTGTTGGCGAGCACCGACGAAATGAGCACCAGATGCCCGCCGCCGGCGGTGTTGAACATCTCGACTGCGGTCTCGATCTGCACAAGTGCCGCAACGAGATTCGTCTCGATGGTGGCCTTGTTGGCCCACAACTTGCCCGAGCCGAGCGGCGCTCCCTTGCCGATCCCGGCGTTGACGATGATGCGGTCGATGCCGCCAAGCTCGTCGGAAAGCTCGGCGAACACCTTCGGCACCTGCTCGTGGTCGTTGACGTCCAGCGCGGCGACCGCGACGGTGATGCCGGGATGACGCTCGAGCAGCTCGGCCTTCAGTTCGTCGAGCCGGTCGGTGCGACGCGCGCACAGCGCCAGGTCGCGGCCCTTCGCGGCGAACGCGCGGGCCATCCCCGCACCAAGGCCCGAGGAGGCACCGGTGATCAAGATCTTCTGCCGAGTCACCGCGTCAGCGTAGCTTCACGACGTCGCGCGGGCTCAGCTGCGGTAATCACTTGAGCAGCCGCGACAACCGCCGGTCGGCCAGCACCTTCCCGCCGGTCTGACATGTCGGGCAGTACTGGAACGACTTGTCGGCGAACGACACCTCGCGCACGGTGTCGCCGCACACCGGGCACGGCAATCCGGTGCGGGCATGCACCCGCAGCCCGGAACGCTTCTCCCCCTTCAGGGTCGCGGCCTGCTGGCCGACGGAGCGTTCGACGGCATCGGTCAGCACCGAGATCATCGCGTCGTGCAGCGCAGCCAGCTGTGCGTCGGTCAGCTTGCCCGCGGTTGCGAACGGCGACAGCTTGGCGACGTGCAGGATCTCGTCGCTGTAGGCGTTGCCGATGCCTGCGATCACCTTCTGGTCGGTGATGACGGTCTTGATCCGTCCGCTGTTGCCCCGCCAGCACCCCGGCCAGGTCCTCGGGGCCCAGCGACAGCGCATCCGGCCCCAGCGCGGCGATGCCAGGCACCTTGGCCGGGTCGTCGACCAGCCACACCGCCAACCGCTTCTGGGTGCCTGCCTCGGTGAGGTCGAAACCCGGCGCCGGCCGCCGGGCTTGCCGGGCTCGATTAAGTGAACACGCAATGCGATCGGGCCCTTGCCGGGCTTGAGCGGCGCCGCGGACAGCTTGTCCGACCAGCGCAGCCAGCCCGCCCGCGACAGGTGGGTGATGAGGTGCAGGTCGCCCACCTGCAGGCCGAGGTATTTGCCCCACCGGTTGGTGCCGGTGACGGTCTGACCGTGCAGCACGTTGATCGGCGGATCGAACGTCTTGAGCACCGAGAGCGCCGCCACGTCGATGCGACCGATGGTCAGCCCGACGGCGTGCCGGCGCAGATGATCGGCCAGCGCCTCGACCTCAGGTAGTTCCGGCATATGTCCAGTGTGCCGATCAATTCCGCGCGCGGCGTCCGGCGAGTCAACGAGAGCAGCCAGCTCACGATCGAAAGGACGATCGCGGCCCAGATCGCGGTCCACCAGAAATTCTCGATGTACAGGCCCCAGTGAGTGGTGTGTTCGGTGATCCATGCGGTGATCCACAACATCAACGCATTGATGACGATGTGGATCAAGCCGAGGGTCAGCATGTAGAGCGGGATCGACATGATCTGCACGATCGGCTTGATGATCGCGTTGACGAGCCCGAAGATCACCGCGACGACGAAGATGATGCCGACCCGCTGCAGCGTGGTGTCGCCGCCGACGAAGGACATGCCGGGAACGACGCGGGTCACCACCCACAGCGCGAACCCGGTCAACGCGGCGCGCAGGAGGAAAGACCCCATGCCTTGAGATCCTGCCATGGGCGCGCCACTCAGTCGGCCGAACGCAGCAGATAGGTGTCCATGATCCAGCCGTGCCGGGCGCGCGCCTCGGCGCGCAGCTCGGCGATCTGTCCGCCGACCTCCCCGACCGTGCCCGACACCAGCAGCTCGTCGGGCGTGCCCAGGTAAGCGCCCCACCAGATCCGGGTCTGTGTCGGGCAGGCTTGAAACGAACAGTCAGCGTCGAGCATCACCACGGCGCTGCCGGACACCCCGTTGTCGCGCAGCTGCCTTCCCGTGGTGATCAGCACCGGTTCGCCGACGTCGTTGAGCGGGATGCGGTGTCGCGCCGTGAGCGCCTGGATCGCGGTGATGCCCGGGATGACGTCGTAGTCGATGTCGGCGCGGGCGGCGACGGTGTCCAGGATTCGCAGCGTGCTGTCGTAGAGCGACGGGTCGCCCCACGCCAGGAAGGCGCCGACGCCGCCGGGCGCCAGCTCGGTTCGGATCGCCTCGGCCCACACCTCCGCTCGTGCCGCGTGCCAGTCGGCGACCGCCTGCCGGTAGGCCGGCCTCTCCGGCGGCCCTGGCCCTGGCGGGTCGGGCAGTTCGACGAATCGGTAGCCGGGCTCGCGGATGAACCGCTGGCAGATCTGGCGCCGCAGTTCGATCAGGTCGTCCTTGGTGTCGCCCTTGTCCATCGCGAAGAACACCTGGGTGTCGTTGAGCGCCGCCACCGCCTGTGCCGTCACATAGTCCGGATCGCCGGCGCCGATGCCGATCACGTGAATCCGCCGAGTCACGCAGGCGAGTATGCGGCATGATCGACATCGCGGCCGAACAGGTCTCTGACCAGCCTTTACCGCAGGTATACGGTACCGGGGGTATTGACATCTTGGCGGTGCGGTCTTTACCTTGGGCACAACGTCAACGAAGGGACGTCATCGATGACTGCACCCACTCGTGAGGAATTCTCGGAGCGGTTGCTCAAGGGCTCGGTCAAGAAGTCCTACGCCCCGATCGTCGATATCGACTGGGACGCGCCGCTCGACCCGGACAAGTTCTTCCTGCCGCCGAAGACGGTCTCGCTGTACGGCACGCCGCTGTGGGACGCCATGAGCCGCGCGCAACAGATCGAGTTGTCCCGGCAGGAGTTCGTCAACACGCTCTCGGCGGGCATCTGGTTCGAGAACATCCTCAACCAGGCGTTGCTGCGCAAGATGATGCACCAGGATCCCACGGCACGCGCGACGCACTACGAACTGACAGAACTCGGCGACGAGACCCGGCACATGATCATGTTCGGCATGGCGATCGAGCGGGCCGGCGCAAAGCCGGTGCGGCCCAGGCTGTATCAGCGACTGATCATCAACGCGTTGCCGTTCGCCTTCCAGGGATCGGTGCTGTGGGTCGCCGCGCTGATCGGCGAGGAGATCTTCGACTCGCTGCAGCGGCAGATGATGGACGATCCCGAACTGCAGCCAATGGTCCAGCGCCTCATGCGCATTCACGTCACCGAAGAGGCCCGCCACATCCAGTTCGCGCGCGACGGGCTGCGGAAGCGCTCCCCGAACATGCGCCGGATCCCCAGATTCTTCGTCGGCAACGTCAATGGTCTCGGCGGGTACTTCTTCCGCTACCTGTTCACCAATCCGATCCCGTATCGCCGCACCGGTCTCGACGGCCGCAAGGCGCGTCGAGCCGCTCGCGCCAGCTCGCACCGTCGCGACGTGCAGGTGGTCGGTTTCGCTCCGCTGGCAGCGTTCCTCGAAGAGGTCGGACTGATGGGCCCGATCGCGCGCCGGATGTGGAGACGCAGCGGATTCCTGCCCCGATGAACGCAAAGGTCTTCGACGCCATCGTGATCGGCGGCCGATCCGTCGGCCTCACTCTGAGCAAGGTGATGCTGCTGCGCCCCGACGACGTCGTCGGGGCGGAGTTCGACGAGACCGTCCACACCTGGCGGCTCAGGACACGCTCGGGCGAGTGTTATGACGCCAGCGTCGTGATCTCGTACGGCGAAGCACCGTCACCCGTGGGCATGGTGCCTTACCTCGGGGTCGCAGTGCACGGACTGCCGAACCGGTTCTTCATCACCGGACCAGACGTCCACGGACAGCAGCAATACATTGCACAATGCCTGAATGCGATGGCCCGCACGGAAAGTACGCGAATCGAAGTGCGGCACAGCACCCAACGCACCTACACCGTGCGTTACCGGCCCGGCAGTGAAGTCAACTGGCGGCGCGTGCGCAGGAAGATCCGCTCGGCTTTCGATCTCAGCTCCCGCGTCGGCATCGAGGACGAGGTGTACGACGGCCCCGCCGCCGTGCATATCGGCGACGACATTCACGACGTCCGGGTGCGGCTGACGGGGCACCTCGATCCGATCGACGGCCGCTACCACTGGCAGGGAACGGTTTTCGACGCGCTGCCCGATGATAATCCGCCGCAGCGGGTGAGGCTGGCGGTCGGTGACCGCATCGCCGAGGCCCGCGTCGCCGAGACCACGCCGTGGGGCAGCTATTCGGTGGTCGGGGTCGGTGCGCCGCCCTTCGCGCTCGACGATGTCGAACTCGACGTGCCCGTCCTGTCGTAGACCGATTGCACGCGGCCCTAGGCAATGATGCCCGGGTTTTCATCGCCCCTAACCGTCGCATTAGAACACGTTCTAGTATTGCGGGGTGCGGTTCACCTTTGCAGAAGCGATGACCGATCCGACCTACTACATCCCGCTGGCGAAGGCGGCCGAGGCCGCGGGTTATCACGCCATGACGATCCCCGACAGCGTCGCCTACCCGTACGAGTCCGACTCGAAGTACCCGTACACGCCGGACGGCAGTCGGGAGTTTCTCGACGGGAAGGCCTTCGTCGAGGCGTTCGTGCTGGCCGGCGCGCTGTGCGCGGTCACAACAACGCTGAAATTCAACTTCTTCGTGCTCAAGCTGCCGATCCGCCCACCCGCGCTGGTGGCCAAGCAGGCCGGCTCGGTCAACGCGCTGTTCGATAACCGGCTCGGTCTCGGCGTCGGCACCAGCCCGTGGCCCGAGGATTACGAACTCATGGGTGTCCCGTTCGCGAAGCGCGGTAAGCGGATGGACGAGTGCATCGAGATCATCAAGGGTCTTACGTCCGGCGACTATTTCGAGTTCCACGGCGAGTTCTACGACATCCCGAAGACGAAGATGACTCCCGCGCCGACCAAGCCGATCCCGATCCTCGTCGGCGGCCACGCGGAGGCGGCACTGAAACGCGCCGCCCGATGCGACGGCTGGATGCATGGTGGTGGGCAGCCCGATGAACTCGACCGATTGATCAAGCGGCTCAACCAGATCCGCGAGGAAGACGGCCGGAGCGGGCCCTTCGAGATCCACGTCATCTCGGTCGACGCGTTCACCCTGGATGGCGTCAAGCGGCTCGAGGACAAGGGCGTCACCGACGTCATCGTCGGATTCCGGATCCCCTACATCATGGGGCAGGACACCGAGCCGCTGGACACCAAGATCCGCAACCTGGAGAAGTTCGCGGAAACGGTCATCGCGAGGCTCTAGACGGCGTAGCGCTAGTCTGACCCGGTGCCCATACTCGACAAGTTCCGTCTCGACGACAAGGTCGTCATCGTGACCGGTGCGTCGTCAGGCCTGGGCGTGTCGTTCGCCCAGGCGTGCGCCGAAGCCGGCGCCGACGTGGTGCTGGCCGCCAGGCGTGTCGACAAGCTCTACGCCACATCGCGTCTCGTCGAGGATGCCGGGCGACGGGCGTTGGCGGTCGCGACGGACGTCGCCGATCCGGCGCAGTGTCAGACGATGGTGGATGCGGCGATGTCTGAGTTCGGCCGCGTCGACGTACTGGTCAACAATGCCGGGGTCGGCACCGCGGTTCCCGCTACTCGCGAGACGCCCGACGAGTTTCGCGCGGTCGTCGACATCAACCTCAACGGCTCGTACTGGGCCGCCAAGGCATGCGCGCCGGTGATGCAGCCGGGTAGCTCAATCGTGAACATCTCCAGCATCCTCGGCCTCACGACGGCCGCGCTGCCGCAGGCCGCGTACAGCGCGAGCAAGGCCGCGGTCATCGGCCTGACCCGGGATCTCGCCCAGCAGTGGAGCTCTCGCAAGGGCATCCGCGTCAACGCGATCGCGCCCGGCTTCTTCGAGTCCGAGATGACCGACGCCTACAAGCCCGGCTACATCGAGAGCCTCAAACCGCGGGTGTTGCTGGGCCGCATGGGCGATCCGGTCGAACTCGCCGCCACGCTGGTGTGGCTGGTGTCCGACGCCGGCGGCTTTGTCACCGGGCAGACCATCGTTGTCGACGGCGGAGTGACCATCACCTGATCGCGGGAGATTCCCAGCGCACCTCGTCCGAAGCTCTTGTCGGGCCGCAGCCCGCGCCAACTCGGCTGACGTAGCCTGCCGTCGCCGGTGCGTTCGCTGTAGCGCACCTCGCCCACCAACTCGGGCCTGACGAACGTCACGCCTTTGGCATCTTGGGTGGGAAGCCTTGGTGTTGAACGGCGATTCGTCGGTCGCCAGCGGCTTGAGGATCTCCTTCAGCTTGGCCAGCTCCTTTTCGGTGAACCCGGTTCCGACGCGACCGGCGAAGTGCAGGCCACCCTCCTCGGGGACGCCCAGCATCAACGCCCCGATGCCGCTGCTGCGCCCTCCCTCGCCTTGCCGCCAGCCGCCGATCACCACTTCCTGGGTGCTCCAGATCTTGTCCTTGATCCACGACGACGACCGCCGCCCCGGCTGGTAGGTGGAATCCCGCTTTTTGGCGACCACGCCTTCCCAGCGGTGCTTGCGGGCGTGTTCCAGCGCCTCGGGACCGTCGCCGGAGAGCTGGTCAGGAACGATCAGGCCACCGCCGGATGCCAAGGCCTCGAGCAGGCGGCGACGGTCGGAGTACTTGGCGCGCAACAACGGTCGGCCGTCGAGATGCAGGATGTCGAAAGCCCAGAACTCAACGCGGGTCGACCGCGCCCGGTTCTGCATCTCGCTGAAACTGGGCACGCCGGACTCGTCGAGCGCCACCGCTTCGCCGTCGAGGATCACATGATGGTCGGCGAGATCGGCGGCCAGCGCCTCGAATTGGGGGTACTCGTCGGTGACGTCGCGGCCCCGCCGTGACCGCACGTTGAGCTTGCCGCGATTCGCGTCGACCAGCACCCGGTAGCCGTCCCACTTGCCCTCGAACGCCCACTGCGTCGATTTCAGCTTGTCGACGGAGCCCTCGGTCGCCAGCATCGGCGCGAGATCGGCTGCTTGCGGACGGCTTTGCTCCTTCATCCGGTGTGCGAGCCAGTTCTTGCCGTCGGTCTGGATCAGCGCGTAACGCCCGGAGATCCGATCGCCATGCAGCATGACGATGACCTCGCCGCCCTTCGCCGGTCCGTCGGGCGGATTGTCGTTGAACTTCTCGGTCTCGTAGGTGCCGGTATCCCAGACGATGACCTTGCCACCGCCGTACTCCCCCTTGGGAATCGCACCCGCGAAGGTCAGGTACTCCATCGGGTGGTCCTCGGTGTGCACGGCCAGATGATTGACCGACGGCGTGTCGGGCAGGTTCTTCGGTACCGCCCATGACACCAGCACGCCGTCGCGTTCGAGCCGGAAGTCGTAATGCAACCTGCGGGCGTGGTGCTCCTGAATGACGAACTTGTCGTTATTGCCCGTCTTCGGTGCATTTTTCGGCACGGGTTCAGGGGTTTTCGCCGCATCGCGCATGCTGCGATACGTGGTCAGTTTGTCTTCCAGGCGAACCCCCTGGTCGACGCCCGCCAGCAGGTCGCCATGCTTCTCGACCCGTTTTAGCACCTCGTCGAAGCGCAGATGCCGCAGCTTCGGATCCGCCAGCTCCTCCCAGGTGCGCGGTGCGGCCACCGTCGGATGTTCGCGTCCGCGAAGTGAATACGGCGCGATCGTGGTCTTGTTGCCATTGTTCTGGCTCCAGTCCACGAACACCTTGCCCGTGCGGAGGCTCTTGGTCATCGTCGCGGTGACGAGCTTGGGCATCGACTTCTCGAGCTGTTGGGCCACTCGGCGTGCCAGCACCGATGCACCGTGCGAGCTGATTGGCTCGCCGAGGGGCACATAGAGGTGCAGGCCCTTGCTTCCGCTTGTCAGCGGGTAGGTGGTCAGTCCGATGTCGTCGATGAGTTCGCGGACCTCGTGTGCAACCCGGCAGAGCTGCTTCATGGTGACGCCCTCGCCGGGGTCCAGGTCGAACACGATCCGGGTTGCCGGCCCGGGCGTATCGCCGACGAAGCGCCACTGCGGGACGTGCACCTCGAGCGCGGCCTGCTGCGCGATCCAGGCCAGCGCTTCACGGGTGTTGATGATGGGGTAGGTCGTCGTGCCCGACCTGTGCACGATGGTGCCGCGGTCCAGCCAGTCGGGCGCCGACGACGCCAGTTGCTTTTCGAAGAAGGACGACTCGTCGACGCCGTTGGGCCAGCGCTTGCGGGTGGCCGGACGTCCGGCGATGTGCGGAATCATGACGTCGGCGATGGTGAGGTAGTAATCGAAGACCTGCGCTTTTGTGACGGCCTTTTGCCGTCTACCCGCGGCCGGGTACAGCACCTTGTCCGGGATTGGTCAGCGTCACCCGACCGAATCGATCCACCACCTGACGGTATCTCTACGCGACGGTGACCGGGCGTTTCCCGGTGGAGAAGGCGGGTAGCGTCAAGACCGTGGTGGCGTGTGTCATGAAGCTCGAACAAGTCGACGCTGGCCCAGATCCCGATCGACAAGCCGAGCTATGACCGCGACGAGATCAGCGTCGGCATAGTGCATTTCGGGGTCGGCGGTTTCCATCGCGCGCACCAGGCGATGTACGTCGACCGATTGCTGGAGATGGGCCTGGCCACCCAGTGGGGCATCTGCGGCGTCGGCGTGCTGCCCGCAGACCGCAAGATGGCCGACGTGATGGCCACCCAGGACGGCCTGTACACCCTGCTGCTGCAGAACCCCGACGGTAACCGCGAGCCCGGGTGATCGGGTCGATCGTCGACTACCGCTATGCGCCCGACGACCCGGAGGCGGCCATCGAACTGCTCGCCGCGCCGAGTACCCGGATCATCTCGCTGACCATCACCGAAGGCGGCTACAACATCGACCACCTGGCTGGGCTTGCCGGCCAGCCGGCAGCGGCGACGGCGTCACCGTGTTCGGTCTGGTCGCCGACGCGTTGGCGCGACGGCGCGACCGCGGCATCGCCTCGCCGACGATCGTCTCGTGCGACAACATCGAAGGCAACGGCGACGTCGCGCGGCAGGCGTTCACGACCTACGCCGAACGCGTGCACCCTGGCCTTGGCGAGTGGATGAGCACGCACACTCGCTTCCCGAATTCGATGGTGGACCGCATCACCCCGGTCACCACGCCCGACGTCATCGCCTTGCTGGAGAACGAATTCGGTGTGCGAGGACCAGTGGCCGGTGGCAGCCGAGCCGTTCACGTCGTGGGTGCTCGAGGACGACTTCTCCGACGGCCGTCCCCCGTTCGAGGAGGCCGGGGTGTTGCTGGTCGACGACGTCACGCCGTATGAGTTGATGAAACTGCGGCTGCTCAACGCCAGCCATCAAAGCCTGTGCTATTTCGCCTACCTGGCCGGCTACCGGCTTGGTGCACGATGCGGCAGGCGATCCGGTGTTCGCCGAATTCCTGCGCGAATACATGGATTCCGAGGCGACGCCGACGCTGAAGCCGGTCCCCGGGGATCGATCTGCCCGACTACAAGCGCACGCTGATCGAGCGCTTCGCCAACCCCGGGGTCAAGGACACCATCGTGCGATTGTGCTTCGGCTCGTCGGACCGCATTCCGAAATGGCTGCTGCCCGTCATCCGGGCGAACCTCGCCGCAGGTGGTCAGGTCCGGCTGTCGGCGGCCACCGTGGCCAGCTGGGCGCGGTACGCCGAAGGCGTCGACGAGCAAGGCGAACCCATCGACGTCCAGGATCAGCTCGCCGGCACGCTGGTGCCGCTGGCCCGCTCTCAGCTGCAGAACCCGACCGCGTTCATCGAAAACACCGAAGTGTTCGGCGATCTCGCATCGCAGCCGCGGTTCGTCGAGGCGTACCTGTGGGCGTTGGACTCGCTGCACCGCGATGGCGCCCGGGCGACGCTGGAAGGCGCACTCGCGCCTGCGGACGAGGAAGTGACACCATGAGTGCGCCAGGTGAACCCGAGCGAGCGCTGGTGATCGGCGAGGCGCTGATCGACATCGTCGAGCGAGGAGGAAAGGTCTCCGGCGAGCACGTCGGCGGCAGCCCGTTGAATGTCGCGGTCGGACTCGCCCGGTTGGGTCGCGGCGTCGACTTCCTCACCCACATCGGCAACGACGCCACGCGGCCGCCGCATCCTCGACTACGTCAAACACTCTGGTGTGCAATTGGTTTCGGGAAGTATGACCGCCGAGCGCACCCCTACGGCGCTGGCGACGCTGGACGCCGACGGGTCAGCGCAGTATGTGTTCGACATCGACTGGCAGCTGGCCGGCACACCTGAGGTGGCGCCGCCGCTCGTCGCGCATACCGGGTCGATCGCGGCAGTGCTGGAACCGGGTTGCCGGGCCACCGCCGCGCTGATCGACGCGTATCACCCGTCGGCGACCATCACGTTCGATCCGAACGTCCGCCCGGCACTGATCGAGGACGCCGACATTGCGCGCGGCCGCATCGACCGCTGGATCGAACGCTGCGACGTGGTCAAGGCCAGCGATGAGGACATGCGCTGGATCGATCCGAACCGCTCCCCCGAGCAGGTCGCCCGGACGTGGCTCGGGCTCGGCCCGTCGATCGTCGCGGTGACGATGGGCGAAAACGGCGCGTTCGCGATGTGCGCGGCCGGGACCGTGCGGGTGCCGGCGCTTCGGGTGAACGTCGTGGACACCGTGGGGGCGGGCGACGCGTTCATGACGGGTCTGATCGATGCGTTGTGGTCACTGGGTCTGCTCGGCGCCGAGCGTCGCCCCCAACTGGCCCGGATCGGCATCGACGCGCTGACCGCGGTGGTGCAGACAGCGGCGCTGTCGTCGGCGTTGACGGTCGCGCGGGCCGGCGCTGACCTGCCCGATCGGGCCGCAATCGAGCAGGCGTCGGCCGCTGCGCCATACTGAGCCTATGCGTTCCATATGGAAGGGTTCGATCGCCTTTGGCCTGGTGAACGTGCCGGTCAAGGTCTACAGCGCGACTGAAGACCACGACATCAAGTTCCACCAGGTGCACGCGAAGGACAACGGACGCATCCGCTACAAGCGGGTCTGTGAGGTGTGCGGCGAGGTCGTCGAGTACCGCGACATCGCGAAGGCCTACGAATCCGATGACGGCCAGACGGTGGTGATCACCGACGAGGACATCGCCACGCTGCCCGAGGAACGCAGCCGTGAAATCGAGGTGCTGGAGTTCGTTCCCTCGAGCGACATCGATCCGATGATGTACGACCGCAGCTACTTCCTCGAGCCCGACGGGAAGTCGTCGAAGTCCTATGTGCTGCTGGCCAAGACGTTGATGGATACCGACCGGGTGGCGATCGTGCACTTTGCGCTGCGCAACAAGACGCGGCTCGCGGCGCTGCGGGTGAAGGATTTCAGCAAGCGCGACGTCATGGTCATCCAGACGCTGTTGTGGCCCGACGAGATTCGTGATCCCGACTTTCCGGAGCTGGACAAGAAAGTCGAGATCAAGCCGGCCGAGCTGAAGATGGCCGAGCAGGTGGTCGCAGTCGATGACCGACGAGTTCAACCCGGACCGCTACCACGACGACTACCAGGAACAGCTGCACGAGCTGATCCAGGCGAAACTCGAAGGCGGCGAGGCGTTTACCACCGAGGAGCAGCCGAAGGAACTCGACGAGACCGAGGACGTGTCTGATCTGCTGGCCAAGCTGGAGGCCAGCGTCAAGGCGCGACGCGAAGGGCGGTTCCGATGGCGCCAAACCCGCCAAGCAAGCGCCTCGAAGAAAGCACCGGCCAAGAAAGCAGCGGCGAAGAAAGCACCGGCCAAGAAAGCACCGGCCAAGAAGGCAGCGGCGAAGAAGGCAGCGGCGAAGAAATAGCGCGGCCAGGACAGAGTTCTGATCCGAAGTCAGAACGGCGGCGGGTCGTCGTCGTCGACGGCATGCGGGACGCTGTTGAAGTAGGTCGACTCCCGCTCTTGGCGTTGGGCCTCGCGTGCGCGCTGGTTCTGCCGCCGCTCGGCGGCGATGGCGTGTGCGCGGTTCTGGGCTCGGGTGCGCTGTCGTCTCGGCATCATCGCCGTGCGCTCTGCGGAGCGGTCGTCGGGGACCTTCACAACCGATATCTCTCCGGTGGGTGCACATAAGCTTGGGAACAGCAGCGCCGAACCCGGTGTCGTCACGTAGGTGTCTCCCGATGGCGACGTCCAGATGACAGTGCCGTCACGCAATTGTTTGTCGCGCCAGCCCCAGAACGTCTTGACCAAATGGTGCAGGCGGCACAGACATTTCAGGTTCGATGCGTGCGTTGGGCCGCCATCGCCGTACGGGATGGTGTGGTCGAGATCGCCGCCGGTGACGGGGCGATCACAGCCCGGGAATCGGCACGTCAAATCGCGGCACCGGACAAAATCGGCCAATGCCCGCGACGCCGCATAGCCACACTCTGCCTGTGCATCGGCGGGATGCACCAACGGCACTAACTTCGCCGACTTCGCCAACTCCTCAACAAGTTCGGGCGGGAGGAAGCCGTCGACTTTCACCATCGAACCGGGCGCGTCACTGCCGCCCTCGACGGTGGCCTGCTCGGCGATCACATGTATGACCACCGGGCTCGCGGCTTTGCCGCCGGCACAGCAATTGTCGCGCCCGCACCGGCAGCCCAACCGGTCAGCGCCTGCGGCCAACGCCCCCAACGAATCAGAGCGGCGCTGGTCCTTGGTCCGTGGATCGTGTTCACACACCGTGGCCGCCAACGCGTCCAACCGCTTGTCCAATGCGTGTGCGTCCGGAGTGAACAAGCTGCCGTGGATTTCCGAGATCCCGTTGACGCAATCGCCGATCCACACGTCCGGTCTGACTGGCGCTCACGACGCTGCCTTACCGCATCACGGTCGGCGCGCGCCACGATCTTGTCGATCTGCGCTGCGAGTCGCCCCGGCGTCATGGACGGCCAGCGCGGCGCCTTGACTGCCAGCTGAGCATCGACCGTGGCCAGCACCTCGCGATCGCGGATCAGGTCCGTTCGATACACGATCGTTTGAAACAGCCGATAGTCCAGATCACCCGCCAAGAACACCTTCCCCACCTCGGGCAGCCGCTCACGCATCGCGCGCGCGTATTCCAGATAGCTCCTGCCCAACCCCTGGCTGATCGCTAACGCAGCGGCCACCTCGGCGGCAACCGCGTCCTCGGCATCCACCATCAAGTCCTCGTGCTCGCCGCATTCGCGCAGCCGGATCAACCACAAGTCGCCGATCGTGTCGAGCCGCTGCGCAGCGGCCTGATTCTCGGTCCGCGCCAAACCCGATATCCGCTCGAGAAGCGCCTGCGACTGCGGCGTGTCCTCCGCGTAGTAGAAATCGAACATGTGTTCGAGTATGCCACCGAGTGGTGACAAAACTGAGAAAACTAGAACGTGTTTCAGAAACATGTCACGTGGGAGGCCAACCCCTGCTACGGTTCGCCCGGCGAGGGAAGGAAGACACACGTGATTCTTGACAGATTTCGGCTGGACGACCAGGTCGCGGTGGTGACCGGAGCGGGCCGCGGGCTGGGCGCGGCGATGGCGCTGGCATTCGCGGAAGCCGGTGCGGACGTGGTCATTGCGTCCCGGACACAGTCCCAGCTCGAGGAGGTTGCCGAACAGATCCGGGCCACCGGCCGACGCGCCGAGATCGTCGTCGCGGACCTCGCTCATCCCGAGGACACTGCCAAGCTCGCCAGCGCGGCGGTCGACGCGTTCGGCAAACTAGACATCGTCGTGAACAATGTCGGCGGCACCATGCCGGCTCCGTTGGTGAACACATCGACCAAGGACCTGCGCGACGCGTTCACCTTCAACGTCTCGACCGCGCACGCACTCACCGCGGCCGCCGTCCCGCTCATGCTGGAACACTCCGGCGGAGGCAGCATCATCAACGTCACGTCGACGATGGGACGACTGGCGGGCCGCGGCTTCGTCGCCTACGGCACGGCCAAGGCCGCGCTCGCGCACTACACCCGGTTGGCCGCGCTTGACCTGTGCCCGCGCATCCGGGTCAACGCCATCGCGCCCGGCTCGATCCTGACCTCCGCACTCGACATCGTCGCCTCCAACGACGAGCTGCGCACGCCGATGGAGAAGGTGACGCCGATGCGCCGGCTCGGCGATCCGGAAGACATCGCCGCTGCCGCCGTCTATCTCGCCTCCCCCGCAGGCAGCTACCTGACCGGCAAGACGCTCGAGGTCGACGGTGGCATCACGTTCCCCAACCTCGATCTGCCCATCCCGGATCTGTGAGGAGATAGCCATGGCCATTCGCGTCGCACAGATCGGCACAGGCAACGTCGGACGTCACGCGCTCACGCAGCTGATCAACGACCCGCGGTTCGAGTTGACCGGGGTGTGGGTGTCCTCCGAATCCAAGGCTGGCAAGGACGCCGCAGAGCTTGCGGGACTTGATAATTCGACAGGCGTCGCGGCCACCACGGACCTCGACGAAGTGCTGGCGACCAACCCCGAGTGCGCCGTCTACACCGCGATGGCCGACAACCGCCTACCCGATGCGCTTGAGGACTACCGGCGCATTCTGGCGGCGGGCATCAACGTCGTCGGCAGCAGCGCCGTCTTCCTCCAGTACCCGTGGCAGACCCTGCCCGATGAGCTCGTCACGCCGATCGAAGACGCCGCCAAGGCGGGCAACGCGAGCCTGTTCGTCAACGGCATCGACCCCGGCTTCGCCAACGACCTGCTCCCACTCGCGCTGGCGGGCACCTGCCAGAGCATCGAGCAGATCCGCTGCATGGAGATCGTCGACTACGCCACCTACGACAGCGCGACCGTGATGTTCGACGTGATGGGCTTCGGCAAGCCACTCGACGAGCTGCCGATGCTGCTGCAACCGGGCGTGCTGAGCCTGGCGTGGGGCTCGGTGGTCCGCCAACTCGCCGCGGGCCTTGGCGTCGAACTCGACGAAGTGACCGAGACCTATGTCCGCGAGCCAGCGCCCGAGGACTTCGACATCGCGTCCGGCCACATCCCGAAGGGCAGCGCCGCCGCGCTGCGGTTCGAGGTGCGTGGCATGAAGGGCGGCAAGCCCGCCGTCGTGCTCGAACACGTCACCCGCTTGCGCGACGACCTGCGCCCGGACTGGCCGCAACCCGCCCAGGAGGGCGGCTCCTACCGCGTCGAGGTGACCGGCGAGCCGTCGTACGCGTTGGACGTCTGCCTGAGCAGTCGCAAGGGCGATCACAACCACGCCGGGTTAGTCGCAACGGCAGCGCGCGTCGTCAACGCGATCCCCGCCGTAGTCGAGGCCGCAGCCGGGCATCAGGACGACGCTGGACTTGCCGCTGATCACTGGAAAAGGGTTGTACGCTGGGTGATATCTCGGGGGCTGAATAAGAAGGACTTGCGTATGCGGCTCCTGCTCTACCACTGCTGATCGCTGCGACAGCCCCGCGCGATCGTCCCGCGCCCGCCGCGGTTGCCCGACCCGGCGAGGTCCAACTGCCGCGGCACCGGGCGGCGGCCGACTCGGCCACACGACCGATGCGCACGCCCGGCAACGTTCAGATCAAGCCACACCTGGACCCACTATCCATCCGTGGAATGCCGAGTTCCGGTCCCGCGCTGATTTCGGTGGCGACGGCGCCGGCCGCTAACACGATTTCCGTGGCCCAATTAAGGAGGCCACATGCGAACCAGGCTCGCTCTCTCACACTGTTATTCGCGGCGGCAGGCGTCGGTGTCGCCCTCACCATGGCCCCGGTCGCTGAGGCCGCCCCACAATGCACAAGCGTCGGTCCGAACACGACGCAGTGCCAGACCAACGGCAGCACACAGATCATCACCTCACCCCCGTTGCAGAACAACGTACTGGGGCTGGCCCTACGGTGGCGGCCTGATCATCGGCCTCGGGGGCAGGGGCTTCGGCCGGTAATCACCCCGCGCTAGTCCAGCTCGGAGGTTTCGGCTAACCTAACTTTTCTATTCGCGTGACCGGATAGAAAGTGGGTTAGTTGGTTCAGGAGTCGCAGGCACGGCTGCGCCCGAGCTGGTATCTGCTCGGGCCAGCGTTCGTCGCCGCCATCGCCTATGTCGATCCCGGCAACGTCGCGGCCAACGTCAGTGCCGGCGCGCAATACGGCTTCCTGCTGGTCTGGGTGATCATCGTGGCCAACACCATGGCCGGGCTGGTGCAGTTCCTTTCGGCCAAGCTGGGTCTGGTCACCGGACGCTCGCTGCCCGAGGTCGTCGCCGACCACACCCGCACCCGGACCCGCATCGCTTTTTGGCTGCAGGCCGAATTAGTAGCCATGGCAACCGATCTCGCCGAGGTCATCGGTGGCGCGATCGCGCTCCAGCTGCTGTTCGACCTGCCGCTGTTGGTCGGTGGCGTGATCACCGGGGCGGTGTCGCTTCTCCTGCTGGCGATCCAGAACCGGCGCGGCCAGCGGGTGTTCGAGTGGGTGATCAGCGGACTGCTGCTGATCATCGCGATCGGATTCCTGACGAGCGTGTTCGTCGAACCCCCTCCCGCCGGCGAGGTAGCCGCGGGTCTGTTGCCACGGTTCGACGGCGCCGAGAGCGTGCTGCTGGCCACCGCGATGCTGGGCGCGACGGTCATGCCGCACGCGGTGTACCTGCACTCCGGTCTGGCTCGCGATCGGCACGGCCACCTCGAAGCAGGCAGGCAGCGCCGTTGGCTGCTGAAGGTGACACGGCTGGACGTCGGGCTGGCGATGCTCCTCGCCGGCGCCGTGAACCTGGCGATGCTGCTGGTGGCTGCGACCAACCTGGGGGGCCGCGCCAACACCGACTCCATCGAAGGTGCGCATGCCGCGGTCCGCGACACCCTTGGCCCAACGGTCGCGCTGCTGTTCGCGATCGGGCTGCTGGCCTCCGGTCTGGCCTCGACGTCGGTCGGCGCTTACGCGGGGGCGATGATCATGCAGGGCCTGCTGCGCCGCTCGTACCCGTTGCTGCTACGCCGGCTCGTCACCCTCATCCCTGCGCTCGCGATTTTGGCGATCGGCGTCGACCCCAGCCGCGCACTGGTGTTGTCCCAGGTCGTGCTGTCCTTCGGCATTCCATTCGCGCTAATCCCCTTGGTCCGCCTGACCAGCGACCGCAGGTTGATGGGTGAAGACACGAACCACCGCATAACCACCGCCCTCGGGTGGACGGTCGCCACGTTGATCAGCCTGCTGAACGTGGTGCTGATCTATCTGACCGTGAAGGGCTGACGCAGAACGTCTTCCACCTGCGCAACGTCAGTTACATCGCATGGATGGACGCGCCCTTAGCCTGAAGCCGTATGGCGCATCTATCGCGCAGGATCGGCGGGGACTAGCGCGCTGATGTCTTCGCCTTGCAGAAGCTTGACCGTCAACGACACGTCGAAATAGTCCGTCCAGCGGGTGATCTTGCCGTCGCCGTCAACGACGAATGTGCCCATGACGGGTACGCCCGGTCTGGTTCCGTCGGGTGTTTGGATGTAGTCGAGTCGTTCGGTGAGAACGACCGGACCGTTTCCGGCGACGTTGACGATCTCGAATGCGTATGCGTCGGGGAACATGGAGAACTGAGCTCCAAGATTGTCGAGAATGGCCTCTACCCCGGTAAACGCGGGCATGCCGACGTTCTGGTACACGGCATCGTTGGCCAGGAGTGGTCGCAGTGCCTCAGGGTCGCGCTTTTCCATCAGTGCGCAGAACTGGCATACGACTTCGACAGGGTCGGGCATTAGGAACCTCCATTAATCGGATGAATACAGCTGGAACGTCGTGCCGGGAGACCGAGGCCGCGACGCGCCGGTGATGACCATGCTGGGCGGCTCACCCATTGTTGGGCCCGCACCGCCCGCCGTTGGCTGGCGGTTTCACGTTTGGCCGTCCATCAGGCTGGCCGCTCATCCATTTCGACCAGATTCCAGCGGAGAACGGGCCCTGCTGACCGTTCTTCTCGTAGTAGCCCTGCGGATCGAAGGCCTTTGCGTCGGGGTAGGGCCACGGGCAGGCGACGGATGTGGCAGCTCCCGACCATTTGATGGCGGTGAACGCGGCCCCGTACACCAAGTAGGCGGCGTTGACGATGACGAGCATCACCAGGAAACTGCCGAGCACCGGCCGACTCGAGAAACAGCCGGACGCGCTGGCCAACTTCTCCGCTACGGTGCGGCCTGTGTCGTCTCGGTAAATCAGGACCCCGGCGGGGATCATCACGAGCGTGACCAAAGCGGATTCCCACAGCAGCGGGAACTGATGTGGCGTACCGACGAAGATCGAGCCGAACGGGATCACCTGTGCGTAGATGTACATGCCGGTGCGGACCAGCGTGACCTCCAGGATCATGTCGATGATGAAACCGAAGACGAAGATCCACGTGGCGAGACTGATCAGCGGGTGGCGCCATACGAACGAGTTGACGGGTCGCGAGCCTGAATCTTGCGCAGCACCCAGATCGCCGGGAAGTAGGGCCCGAGTTGGAACATCACGTAGCCGATGACGACGAATGGCTCGATTGTCGGTGAGAGCGACACCAGCGGCCACGACCTCGGGGAAGTGCCAGAGCCGTGGGTTGTACACGGCGTAGGGTGCCCAGTTCATCATCGGGTCTTGCCAGACGATGATCGTGGTGACCAAGCCCATCAGCAAGACCGGATGAGCCCCGTACTTGCGCCAGCCCCATACGAACGCTGTGATAAGTCCGAGGACGGCGATAATCGTGAACACCTGGAGCAGGGTGAGCCAATGATTGAAGCCGAAGAGCGGCTCCACGGGACGGGGCGCCCCCGTCACGTTCGGATTGCCAACCCGCGCATCGGGGTAATTGCGCGCGTTCCACGCGATAGCCACGACGGCACTGACACCGAGGACGGCGATAAGCCAAGCCCACGCGGACCCGGCCATCGACCGCTTCCGCGCCGTATCCGGCTTTCCGGACGGCACTATGGTTTGCTCACTTGTCATCGGTTACTCCTCACCAAATCGGTCGACAGGTGTGCTTCAACGACCGCACGTTTGCGTTGCGCCCACTGCGAAGGATGTCAACCCAACGCCCTTGTAGCGGGCAATGATTCGCTCGTATTCATGTCTGTTGCGCGCTAACGGTGTTTCGGTGATTCGACTGGGCAACCATCGGTACGCGAGCCGGAATAGCCTGGTCAGCACCGTGAACTCGATGTCGTGGCGGCGGGTCCACGTCATCGGCACCAATGCGCGCACACGGGGGTGCATAATGCCGAACCCGAGCACCGCAACCATATGTCCCCCAGCCGGCCCCAACAGCTTCCATAGTGGTTCGGTGACAGCCGGCACATAGTCGGGCCTTCGCGGTCGCAGCGTGGCATCCATGACGATGTCGAGAGCGGCTGTGTGCTGCAGGGTCTCGGTGGCCATTCGGTCGTAGTACGCGCACAGCTCGTCGTAGCTCTCGGTGAGTTGTCGTGCACGACCGGGCATCAGCAGGTCCGCGCAAAGAGCACGGAAACGGTCCCAGATCGCCTGGTTGTCCGCCGGGCTGAGCCGTTCTCCGGTAAGCGCGAGGAACGCACCTCGGTGCATAAAGAAGATGCTGATCAGATTCCAGTTCCACGGCTCGGGGCTGAGCGCGCTATAGCGGACGCCATCTGGCCCAACGCCTTTCACGTCACGATGCAGTTGAACCAACCGCCGCATTTCCTCTCGGCGTTCTGCGCTTCGCGCGATGAACGCCAGTTGGTCCGAGGCAGCTGTGCGGCGGGCACGACCAAAAGGATCGTCGCGGATCCGGGCTGTATCCACAAGTGACGCCGCTACCGCCGGATGCATCATCTCGTCGAAGAGCGCAGGGCTGAACAGAGCCAGGAACCGCGACCCGGCCACTCGCTCGAATCGATCCGCTACAGATTCGACCGATTGACCCACGGGATCGGCGGGCATGTGCAGTGGCTCGACCGACACGTCCCGAGACTCGACCGACATGGCATCCCCTTTAATCTTCCAAGACTCTGGTGCAGGCCGGCACCAGAAGCTATTGTGGTGCCACACTGCACCAAAAACTTCTGTTGGTCAAGAGGCGTCAGGGACAATGAAGACAATGGCTTCAGCGACTCGCGGCTACGGCGGCGTCGCGGCGGGACAACGTCGCGCCACCCGCCGCGCAGCACTGATCGAGGCGGCGCTCGATCTGTTCGCCGAAGAGGGCGCGCGAGCGGTGTCGAAACGTGCGGTGTGTGCCCGCGCACGACTCAATGACCGCTACTTCTACGAGCATTTCACCGACTCGGATGCATTGCTCGAAGCAATCGTGCGCGACCTCACTGCCGAGGGCTTGGAGGCGGTGAACGCTGCGACGCGTACCGCAGCGCCCGACCTCCACACGCAAGTCCAGGCCACCGCAGTGGCGGCTCTTGAGTTCCTTACCGCCGATCCCCGGCGCGGCCAATTACTTTTGCGCTCCCACACCTCCGACGTTCTGCAACGCGCCCGCTTGGACAGCACCCACGCGATTTCCAACGCAATGTCCGCGATGATCAGGGTGCCCCTCGGTGCTGCGGCAGGAAGTCGGCTCGACACCGATCTGGCTGCTTTCGCACTCGTGAGCGGTGCAATGGAAGTGATCGCCGGCTGGCTACGCGGCGACTTCGACACCAACCTCGAACACCTCGCTGGCATTGTCGCCGGACTGCTGTTGGCCGTCGCCAACGTATCCACGTCGTTCCCTGAACCCCCGAATAGGACGTTCATCGCCGCCCATCCCTGACGGAATCGACCACTAGCTAGCCGCCAGTCCGAATCGTCCGCTTTCAGGTCGCACCAATGTCGAATGCGGCCTTGCCATCGCCTCGAACGTCAAGGGGGGTAACCCCTTACCGACGTCGAGCAGCGCCTCGCACGGCTAGCGTCCGCTCTCTCTCCGTCGAATCGGGTCGAATCGTTTACCGTCCGCAGTAGCTTCGACAAGAGTCGCTACTCGCCAACACGGCTAGAAACACCCAAGTCGACTCGTTCGCATCGAGTAGGTCACCGGCCCACCTTGGAAGCCATGCCGGTGCGGAGAATTATTGAGTGACGGATTTGCCATCTTAAAGATAGTTCGACACACAATGCACGCTTGTGGCCACGTTTTTCCTGGTCAAGGACAGTGTATAGGCTGTTTTAGTTCTGATCTGTCTGACGGAGAGGGGTAGCTAGAAACTGCTAGATCGCCGCGAAGAAATAGCTACGCGAGCAGATCCACCCGCAGCGCCAGGTGCTCATCAAGTATCCGGCGCAGGGCGGTGTCCATCGGATGCGCGGATGCGAGGTCGCGGCCGAACCGGCTGTCCACCAGAACTACCGCACCGGCACGCAATTCGGCGGTCTCGACCTGATCGACGAACGGATCGAACAACGGGGGCGGCGTGGACAGGTAATACAGCGCCCCGCGCGACTCGTTCAACCCGGCGGCATACATCAGTCCGTGTTGGGTGATCACAAAGAGTTCCGAAGTAATCCTGGCGTTCGGGGTCTCGGCTTGGCCCCATGCCATGGCGGCGCGCCGGGTTTGTGCCAATCGATCCGGGACGTCGTCAGTCAGCGTGAGCAACCTTTCGACGAGTGCTCCACCCATTCGCGGATATGCGTCGATGGCGGGTCTGAAGTACCGCTGGAAGATCTCGCTGAAAAAGTCGTACGGTTGCTCGCTCATCGCGGCTCCCCAAGTTGCAGACGGACACCTCAATTGTGCGCTTCATGACCCGCTCGTCGCACTGCTACATCGACGACAAGAAATTGTTCGCCGCGAGCGTGCTTCCCGGACCCGGGAACCCGCCAGGCCCGGAGTCAAGCTGGTGGCTCCGGAGTACGACCGCCAGCCGAGGCTGGGCGGCCGCCCGGTCAGTAGGAGGACTGCCCCCACCAGCCGGGTTGCCAGCCGTATGGCTGACCGGGAAGCGGGATCCAGATCCCGGCGACCCAGAAGCCCCACTCCTGGTAGTCCGGATCCCACACCGGGATGACCGTCGTCCCCCAGTAGTCGAACGGTGGCGGAGCCCAGCCCCCCCACGGCGGCGCAAGCGCTGCAGTGGCATCGTTAACCAGGGCATTTAGATCCCACAGACCGTTCACTCCGCCCCAGATCGAGGGCCCCCAGCCCCAGCCGGAGCCCCAGCCACCCCAGCCGCTCCAATTAGGTGGTGGCGGAAGCCAGCCATGCCAATCCGGTCGCGGCGGCAGTCCCCAGCCCCAAGGCGCCGGACCGTTTCCCCACGGTGCGGGACCACCGCGCCACGGCGCCGTGAACTCATGGTCGCCGGGGCTGCGGAAGTCGTGATCCCAGCGGAAGTCGCCGGGCGGGGCGTCGCGTCCGCGGAAGTCGCCGCGGAAGTCGTCGGCCGGCGCGTTTAGTGCGTGGACGGATCCCGGCCGACCTCCCGGCCCACCTGGGTTGCCCCGGAAGTCGCCCGGTGGTCTGTCGAATTGGTGGCCGCCCAGGTCGCCGGGCTGGTGCAACTCCGCCGGGGGTGAGCCAGGTCCGCGGAAGTCGCCGCGGAGCTCGCCGGCGCTTGCTCCCGGGCCGTGGATGCCGCCGGGTCCGCCGGGTCCGGGTCCACCAGGTCCGGGTCCTCCAGGTCCGGGTCCGGGTCCGCCGGGTCCGGGTCCTCCAGGTCCGGGTCCGGGGCCGCCAGGTCCGGGGCCGCCAGGTCCGGGGCCGCCAGGTCCAGGTCCGGGTCCACCATGTCCGCCAGGTCCGAAAAAGCCGGGTCCGGGTCCGCCTGGTCCAGGACCTGGTCCGCCGGGTCCGGGACCTGGACCGCCGCCTCCGGGACCTGCGTTGGCGACACCCGCGCCGAAGGTAGTGGGGATTACGCCGAATGGATTACTGGCCGTTACTACGAGGGCGGCGGCGGTTACTGCTCCCGCAACCAGGTGCTTCATGTTCATGACGCACCTGATGCAAAACCGAAATGACGACTAGGGGTTCGGAGGTTTCTCCGACCCCAGCAGCCTAGGTTTTCTTATTGTTTTCGATCTGGCGTCATCCTGGCAATCCACTGAAACCCCGGTGGAGTGACGGCCGGTCTGCGACCGTCGTGCCCACGGGAACGTCTCCCGAAACATCTGCTGATACGTGCAGCAGCCGATGCCTTGACTAGCGTGCGACGCGCCGCGCCAGTGTCGCCTGCCCGCGACCGGAAAGCTCGCCGAGAACCGCTTGCCGACCTGTCATTGCCATCAGGAGAGCTTCGCCGGTGCCGCTAACCTCTGGTCCTTCGCCGTGCTGCCACGCGACGTCGGTGGCCTCAAGTCGTAGTCCTCGGATGCGACGCCCTGCGCCCAGCCGTGGATTTCCAGGCACCAGGGGCAGAATCCGTTCTAGACGATCGACGGGCACGGTGCGCGGATGACCGAGCGCCCTTCGGATGTCTTGGTGGTGAACGGTCCCATCGACGAGTGCAATCATGCCGCCGAAACCAGCGGTCAGTCCTTGAGGACGGAGATGTTGGCCGAGGAAGTCCATCAACTCCCGCGGGGACATTGGCGCGAACTCTGCGACTCCAACCTCATTGGCACGCACGACTTTGCCCTTCGCGAATCGCTTCATCAACCCGAGTGGAGACAACTCCTCGTAGCTGAGCATGTGCGCGACAACATCTTTGACCGTCCACTTCTCGCAGAGGCTCGGCATGTGCCACTCCTGCGGTGTCAGCGTTTCGAGAAAGCCAGCCAGGTCGGTCCGCTCGTCGTACGCCATGTCCATGAGCGACTTCTCATTGGTGCTCATCGCGATCCGTCCGCCGATGCAAGGTCAACGAAGCGACGAAGGTACAGAGGCCATCCCGCATCGCCATCGACTGCCTCTGCGACGGATTGCCAGCCGGTGCCGTGTCGCTCAAGGTGGCGGTGCTCCAACTCCACCCGAGTGCGATCAGCGGACTCGGCTATGAAACGCACTTCGACCTCGCTCGTCTTACTTGGATCGGTCTCCAGTTGCCAGGTCGGCCCGATGTCCCATGAGAAGACAACGCGGCTGGGCGGATCGAAGACAAGGACTCGAGACCATTCGCACCGACTGCCGTCTAGCCCAACGTCATAGATATGACCGCCGACACGCGGTTCGAATACCGTTTCGGCAATCGGGACCGCCAACAGGTTGTGCTCGCGGGGCTTGATTGCATCGAATCTGTTGGTGAACAGAGCGAAAGCACGCTCGACACCAGTGTTGACGACAACGCTTTTCCGGATCGGCTCGACCACTGGTGACGTCATCTGCCTTCCCCTTCTCCATCGGCGATCGATTTGTATGCGTCTAGAGCTCTGCTCCAGAACACGTCTAGTTCTGACCGCAGTGCCTCAACGCCTTTCGGGTCCACCCGATAAAAGCGCCGAGTACCGACCGCGCGGTCGGTAACTAGTCCCGCGCATTTGAGCACCTTGAGATGTTGGGACACTGCTGGTCTGCTGACCGGCAATCCGCGAGCAAGTTCGGCCACTGCCATCGGCCCACTGGCAAGGCGTTTGAATATCGCTCGCCGGGTGCCATCGGCAAGTGCCGCCCATTGGTCTATAGCTTGGTCAGCGACCACGAATGGTAAGTCTACACTTACCGATGCTTCGTGCGTCCATCACCGATTCAGCGGCGGTGGGAGGTGCCGTTGGGTGGTGCGGCGTGCCGTTGGTGGTGCGGCGTGCCGTTGGTTGGCGTGATTGACCGAACCGTCCTACTATTTGCGTATGAATGCAGATACGGGGGATTGCAATCGGCGACTCCCTGACGACCAGGTGGACCTGGTAGTCGAGGTGTTTCGCATGCTCGCCGACGCCACCCGCGTCCAGGTGTTATGGGCGCTGGTAAAGCGAGAGATGTCTGTCAATGACCTTGCGACCCATGTCGGGAAACCCGCTCCGTCGGTGTCGCAGCACCTGGCGAAGCTGCGGATGGCGCGACTGGTCCGGACTCGCCGCGACGGCACCACGATCTTCTACAGCCTGGACAACGACCACATCGGGCAACTGGTCACTGACGCAGTCTTCAACGCCGAACACGCCGGACCGGGCGTGCCCGGCCATCACCGCGACGCCGCCGAACTCGCGACGCTGCATCCCGGCACCATCATCACCGCCGAGTCGCACCCGGCCCGACCGAAGGGCCGCGGAGCATGAGCCACGAGGTTCAGCCGGACACCGCCGGCCACGGACATGACCACGGTCACGACCACGGCGCAGGCCACAGTCATGGCCACGGCGCAGGCCACAGTCACGACCATGGCCACGGCCACGGCCACAGCGGGCGCGGTGGCAAGATCGGTGTTGCGCTGCGGGAAGTGTTTGCACCGCATAGCCATGACGCCTCCGACAGCATCGACGGTGCGTTGGAATCCAGCGCCGCCGGCATCCGGGCGGTGAAGATCAGCCTGCTCGCACTCGGCGCTACATCGGTTGCCCAATTGGTGATCGTGCTGATGTCGGGGTCGGTCGCGCTGCTGGCCGACACCATCCACAACTTCTCCGACGCGCTGACCGCAATACCGTTGTGGATCGCGTTCGCACTCGGCACCAAGGCCGCAACGCGCCGCTACACCTACGGTTTCGGTCGCGCCGAAGACATCGCAGGGCTGTTCGTGATCGCGATGATCACCCTGTCGGCCATCATCGCCGGCATCGAATCAATCCGACGTCTGATCAACCCCATCCCGATACAGCATGTCAGCTGGGTCGCCGCAGCCGCTCTGGTCGGATTCATCGGCAACGAACTCGTCGCCGTCTATCGCATCCGCGTCGGGCGTCGCATCGGCTCGGCGGCCCTGGTCGCCGACGGATTACACGCCCGCACCGACGGATTCACTTCGCTTGCCGTTCTCCTTGGAGCCGGTGGCGTCGCCTTGGGCTTCCCCCTGGCCGACCCCATCATCGGACTGCTGATCACCGTGGCCATTCTGGCCGTCCTGCGCAGCGCAGTTCGGGACATCTTCCGCCGCCTCATGGATGGCGTAGACCCCGCCCTCGTCGACACCGCCGAAGCTGCACTGGCCGCCGAACCCGGCGTCACCGAGGTCCGCAGCGTGAAGATGCGGTGGATCGGCCACCGACTGCACGCCGACGCCGAACTCGACATCGACCCCGCCACCAGCCTTGCCGACGCCCACCGCATCGCCCACGAAGCCGAGCACGCCCTCACCCACGCCGTGCCGAAACTGTCGTCCGCCCTCGTACACGCCTACCCGGCAAACAGCCCAGCCCACCATTGACGTGGCGATAGGGAGCGTGCCGTCACTTCGCTAGAAGTTCACGCGAATGTCGTCGAAGTATTGACGCAGGCCGAGTCCGAGAGCCCGCTAATTACCGAGAGCGCGGTTGAAGCGGTTAATCGCAATAACAAGCGCTTTTCGGGCAAACCGCTGCCCCGCAACCGACACCCGAATCGCTCGGTGTGTGGCGAATCGGTGCTTGTTCGCACGATGTTTGCTGTCGTGGTTGGTGGATGCGACGGTGCTCTGATATAAAGCTGCCACAAGCGCGTGACATCTGATACCCAGGGGGCTCACATGGCGGGTGAGCACCGATCGAACAAACGGGCCAAGCGCAACGGGAAGCGCTCGAGGGGCGTGCACCGCGCCAACCCCCGCCATCCCGAGCCCTACACCTGGCTGGGTGCTGGAGCACTCACCCTGGGGATGGGTGCCGCGCTGGCAAGCGGGTCGGGGATAGCCCACGCCGACCAGACCGCCACGGGCAGTTCCTCAACAGCTTTGAGCAGCGGCGCGGGAACCACGTCGGGAACCCGCACGGCTTCGTCGGCACATTCTGAGTCACCCAAACCCAAGCGCACCGCACCAGCCACGACGGGAACATCCTCGACGACGCCCGCGAAGTCGCCGAGAGTCACGGTCAGCAGCACACTGGCATCCTCCACACCGGCGGACCCGGCAGTGGTGACCCCCGCTGTGCACCGCGACGTGGTTACCGCACCGACGGGGTGTTCATGCCACGCTCGCCGCCGTGTCGCCACCCGCGCTGACCGAGGCCATCACACGGGCCGCGGTGGTGTCGTCGTCGCCGACCCCGACGGTGGTGCACACCGCTGTGGCGGTGGTGCACGCCGCTGCGGCCGTGGTGACACCGGCCGTCACGCCGGCGGTACCGGCCCTGCCGACGAACCTCGTCGTGGGCCTGCTGGCAGAGGTGTTCTCCGCGGTGAACACGCTGATCGACCCGAATCCGGCTGTGCCCCCAACGAATCCGTTGCAGTTGCTGGTGCTCGAGGTGTTCCGTGGCATCGAAACCGCCCTGGGCGTGGTGCCGGTGGTGGTCTCCTCCACCCCCAGTACCTCCGACCCGCTGATCGGCACCAATCCGGTATCCACTGCTTCTGGGGTCCCCAGCCCCGGCGACGTGGTCCAAACTCCGTACGGGGCCATCGGTAAATGGCTGCTGCAGTCCAATGGACAGATCTCGGACTTTGGCGGAGCGCCGCTCGACGGTAAGACGCTCTTGGAGCCGATCAACGTCATCATCCTTGACCCGACGTCGACCACCCCCGCGGCGGCCACTGCGCTACTCAACGCGGACCTGAGCCAGGCCGGATTCCCAGTCCAGCTAGGGCACACCACCGGCTTTCAAGGCACCATCGACGGCGAAACGTACAATCAACAGCCCACCGGATTCCTGGAAGCCTTCTCCGACAATTCCTTCCTGCTCCCCGACGATCACGCCCGCGCGTTCGGACCCGCTCCCGCGGAGGACGGCACGGGGTATGTCTGGACGATCGCGGCCAGCCGCGAAATGGCCGGTCTCGACGGCCTGCTGCCAACGCATACATATGTCTCGTACGATTACGCCCGCGATCAACTAGCCAATCAGCTCGTTTCCAGCGGTGTCGGGACGATTGTCGGCGTCGTCCCGTTGGGCAACGCGTACAACAGCGCGACCGAAACCACCGGTGATAATGACGGCTATGCCGTCGTCATCCAGCTGAACAACTGATTTTCCAGGTCAAGCGCAGCGTATAGGCTGGCTTAGTGCTGATCTATCGGACTGTGAGGGGCTGAATGCACGCTCGCCATAGCTACTTCGCGTACGGGTCCAACCTGTGCGCGCGGCAGATGGCACGGCGATGCCCCGGCGCGGTCAATCCGCGACCCGCGAAGCTGGCCGATCACGACTGGCTGATCAACGAGCGCGGGGTGGCCACCGTCGAGCCGTTCGACGGCTCCGAGGTGCACGGCGTGGTGTGGCAGGTGACCGACCACGACCTGGCGACGCTGGACAGCGCCGAGGGCGTTCCGGTGCGATACCGCCGCGACCGGCTGACCGTGCACACCGACGACGGCCCGTCCGAGGCGTGGGTCTACATCGACCATCGCGTCGACCCCGGCGCGCCGCGGCCGGGGTATCTCGAACGCATCGTCGACGGCGCCATGCACCACGGCCTTCCGCAGCGCTGGATCGAATTCCTGCGGCGCTGGGATCCCACTCACTGGCCGCGACGCACCGACAAGGCCAGTTCGCATGCGCCGCGGTCACTTTCGGAACTGCTCGCCGAACCCGGCATCGTCGAGGTCAGCACGCTGCGCTCGCGGTTCGGGTTCATGGCCATCCATGGCGGCGGGCTGGAGGAGATGACCGATCTTATCGCCGAGCGGGCCGCCGAGCCCGTTGGCGCATCGGTGTACGTGCTGCGCCACCCCGATCGCTATCCGCACCACCTGCCGTCGGCGCTTTTCCGCGCCCAGGAATCCGAGCGGCTGGCCGAGTTCCTCGACCACGTCGAGGTCGCGGTGTCACTGCACGGATACGGCCGTATCGGACGCAGCACCCAGCTGCTGGCCGGCGGGCGCAATCGCGCACTGGCCGAACACCTCTCACACCACGTCGACGTGCCGGGGTACCAGGTCGTGACGGACCTGGACGCGATCCCGCGCGAGCTGCGAGGCTTGCACCCCGACAACCCCGTCAACCGGGTCCGCGGCGGCGGCACCCAGCTGGAACTGTCGGCGCGAGTACGTGGCATCAGCCCCCGAAGCGGGCTGCCGGGCGAGGACGGCCTGACCCTCGCGACGTCGAAGCTGGTGCACGGCCTCATCGCGACCGCGCGCTCATGGCAACTGACCTCGGCATAGTCGAGTAGAGGCGTTGACTCAATCTCTTTGACGCCCATCCATCGACCGCAGGGCTCCGAATACCTGCTGTGGAACGGATACCTCCCTACGGACGGTCGGTCGCGGTCATCGGCAGTGGCGTGGCGGGCCTGGTCGCGGCGTACGCGTTGTCGGCGCGCGACCGGGTCACGCTCTTCGAAGCCGACACTCGCCTCGGCGGGCACGCCCACACCCACCACGTCGACCGGGGCGACGGCTTCACCGTAGGCGTCGACACCGCCTTCCTGGTACACAACGACCGCACCTACCCGACGCTGTGCCGGCTGTTTGCGGAGCTCGGCATCGCCACCCGGGAGACCGACATGTCCATGTCGGTGCGCGACGACGGCAGCGGCCTCGAGTACGCCGGTGCCCGCGGCATCGGCGGGCTGTTTCCGTCGTGGTCCACCCTGACCCGGCCGCGGTACCTGCTGATGCTGGCCGAGATCAAGCGCTTCCACGCGGCGGCGACCCGGCTGTTGCAAACCGACACCGACGAAACGGTCGGCGCGTTCGTCGACCGGCACGGGTTCTCCCGCTACTTCGTCGACCATTTCATGACACCGCTCGTCGCGGCGGTCTGGTCGTGCCCGCCGGGGCAGGCGATGCGCTACCCGGCGCGCTACCTGTTCGTGTTCCTCGAACACCACGGCATGCTCTCGGTGTTCGGATCACCGACGTGGCGCACGGTCGTCGGAGGATCCGCGAACTACGTCGAGGCGATCGTCACCCGCATCGACGAGGTACATGCCGGCGTGCCGGTCGACCTCGGTGCAACGGGTGGCCGGCGGCGGTGCTGCGATCAGCAGCGCGGCCACGAGGCGCCACGCGGGTTTTCGACGCCGCCGTGATCGCCACCCACCCCGATCAGGCGCTGCTGATGCTGGCCGAGCCCACCGCGGCCGAACGCGACGTGCTCGGCGCGATCCCTTACTGCGCCAACCACGCCCAGCTGCACACCGACGAATCGGTGCTGCCGCGGCATCGGCGGGCCAGGGCCTCGTGGAACTATCTCGTCACCCCGAACGACGACAGCGTGCTGGTCACCTACGACGTCACCCGGCTGATGCGGCTCGACGGCCCGCGCCGCTTCCTGGTGACGCTGGGCGGCCGCGACCACGTCGACCCGGCGACGGTGCTGGCCGAGATGATGTACAGCCACCCGGTGTACACCCCGGAGTCGGTTGCCGCCCAACGCCTTCTGCCGACGCTGAACGACGACCGAGTGGTCTTCGCCGGGGCCTACCACGGCTGGGGATTTCACGAGGACGGCGCGGCGTCGGGTCTGCGCGCCGCACGCCGGCTCGGTGCGCACTGGCCGACGGCCGCCCGCCGAGCAGAGGCGCTGGCGTGCTGACTCCTGCGCTGTACCGGACCCGGATAACGCACCTGCGCCGCGCGCCGGTACATCACTACTTCGAACACCGCGGCTACAGCTGGTACGTCGACATCGACCGGCTGCCGCAGCTGCCGCGCTGGCTGCGGCCGTTCGCCAGGTTCGACGCCCGCGACCACCTCGACGGTGGGCCCAACGACTCACTGCGCCAACGCATCGACGCATTTCTGGCCGAGCGTGGCATCGACCTGCCCGGCGGCCGGGTCACCGCGCTGATGCAGGCCAGGGTGCTGGGCTACGTCTTCAATCCGTTGACGCGTCTACTGGTGCCACGACGCCGGCGGTGTGCTGCGGCACATCGTCGCCGAAGTGCACAACACCTACGGCGGCAGGCACGCCTATCTGCTGCCACCCCACGGTGATCGCCCCGCGATGGTGACGCAAGAAGCTTTACGTGTCGCCGTTCAACGACGTCGACGGCTACTACCTGGTCACGTGCCCCGCTGCCGGATCGACGAACTGGACGTGCGGATCTCGCTGCACCGTGACAACCAGCCCGCGTTCGTCGCGACGCTGCGTGGCACCAGGCGAAGCGCCAGTGTCGGCGAGGTGCTCAAGCTGCAGTTCGTCGCGCCGCTGGCGCCGCTGATGGGCGCCATCGGAATCCGCGTCCAGGGCATAACGCTGTGGCTGCGACGCGTACCCGTCGTGCCGCGCACCGTGTCAGCCGAGAGGGAAAGGGTCGAACAGCTGTGACCATCGAGATCGCGGAAACCGATTCGACTGCAATCGATTCCGACCGCTGGCCGGATGTGGCCAGGGTGCCCCGCGGCCGGCTGGGCGCGGTGATCGCCGACCGGCTCATCCGCCGGGCGGCGGCACGGCTACCGGTGCGGCTGATCTATCCGGACGGCACGGTCGTCGGCGCCGCCGATCCGACCCTGCCGACGATGGTGATCCACCGTCCCGATGCGATGGGCCGCCGGGTCGGCCGATACGGGCCTGATCGGATTCGGCGAGTCCTACATGGCCGGCGACTGGACGTCCACCGACCTCGCTGGTCTGCTCACCGAGTTCGCGACGCGGCTGACCGAGCTGATTCCGCCTGCGCTGCAACGATTTCGTCCGCTGGCGGCGGTGCGTCATCCGCGTTCCCAGTACAACAGCCCGGCACAGGCGCGTCGCAACATCGCCGAGCACTACGACCTGTCCAACGACCTGTTCGCGCGAGTTCCTCGACGAAACCATGACGTACTCGAGTGCACTGTTCGACACCAGGCCGCGCCCGTCCGGCCGACCTTCGCCGACGCGCAGCGCCGCAAGATCGACCGCCTGCTCGACACGGCGCGCGTCGGCCCCGGCAGCCGGGTGTTGGAGATCGGCACCGGCTGGGGCGAACTCTGCCTGCGTGCCGCTGCGCGGGGCGCCCACGTCCGCTCGATCACCCTGTCGGCCGAACAGCAGCGGTTGGCCAGGCACCGGGTGGCGGCGGCCGGTCTGTCCGATCGCGTCGATGATCGACCTGTGCGACTACCGCGACGTGGACGGACGCTATGACGCCGTGCTGTCGGTGGAGATGATCGAGGCGGTCGGCTACCGGTTCTGGCCGACGTATTTCCAGACGCTCGACCGGTTGGTCATGCCGGGAGGACGGGTGGCGATTCAGGCCATCACCATGCCGCACGACCGAATGCTGGCCACCCGTAACACCTACACCTGGATCCAGAAGTACATCTTCCCCGGCGGCATGCTGCCGTCGACGGAGGCGATCCTTGGCATCACCGAGCGGCACACCCGGTTGCGCACCGTCGACATGTTCTCGCTGCGACCGCACTACGCCGAGACGCTGAGGCTGTGGCGGGAACGGTTCGTCGAACGCCGGGATGCGGTGGCGGCGTTGGGTTTCGACGAGGTTTTCCAGCGGATGTGGGAGCTGTACCTGGCATACTCGGAGGCGGGTTTTGCGTCCGGATATCTCGATGTGTATCAATGGACCTTCGCACCGACGGGAAGTGGCCGATGAATTTCATCGTCGTCGCCGCGGCGTCGCTGGCGATCTTGGTGGTGGTGCACGGCATCACCTTCCTCATCGGCCGCCGGATCGGCCGCTACAACGTCGTCGACGTCAGTTGGGGCATCGGCTTCGTCGCGGTCGCGGCGGTCGCCGCGGGGTTGGGCACCGGCGACGTGTTCCGGCGTGTCCTTCTGCTGATCTTGGTCGCGGTGTGGGGCATCCGGCTGGCCTGGCACATGATCGTCAAGTCGGCGGGTAAGGGCGAGGACCCCCGCTACCGCGACCTGTTGCGCGGCGACTTCTCGGCCGGCCACGTGCTGCGCAAGGTGTTCGTCGTGCAGGCGGCGGCGACGTGGTTTGTCTCGCTGCCGCTGCAGGTTTCGGCGGTGCTGGGTCCGACGCCCGCGCCGTTGCGGCCGGTGCTCGTCGCCGGCGTGGCGCTGTGGGCCGTCGGGGTGTCGTTCGAGGCCGTCGGCGACCACCAACTGCGCCGCTTCAAGGCCGACCCCGCCAACAAGGGCGTCATCATGGACCGCGGCCTGTGGCGGTGGACCAGGCATCCCAACTACTTCGGCGATGCCTGCGTGTGGTGGGGGCTGTGGCTGGCCGGCATCGCGGCCTGGGTCTCGCTGCTCACCGTGCTCTCACCGGTGTTGATGACTTACTTCCTGGTTTACGCCACCGGCGCGAAGCTCACCGAGAAATACATGCGCCAACCGGCCGGGTTTTGCCGAATATCGCTCGCGTACATCATTTTTCGTTCCGATGCCGCCCAGATCGCGAATATCGTGACGGCTTTGACGCCGGTGACTAGGCTACCGCTGCGTGACCACCGACCTCGACGCATTGCTGCGCCAGGTGGCCCGGCAGGACGTCGATGCGTTCGCCAGCTTCTATGACCAGACCCGGGCCAGGGTGTTCGGCCTGGTCACCCGGGTACTGCGCGATCCCGGCTACAGCGAGGAAACCACGCAGGACGTCTACCTGCAGGTCTGGCGCACCGCCGACAGCTACAACCCCGCCGCGGGGTCCCCGTTGGCGTGGCTGCTGACACTGGCGCACCGGCGGGCGGTGGACCGGGTGCGCTCCGAGCAGGCCGCGAGCGCGCGCGATTCGCGCTACGGCGCGGCGAATGTCGACCTGCCGTCGGATCACGTCGCCGATTCGGTGATCGAGCGCGACGAGCGGCGCCAGGTCGCCGACTGCCTGGGCTCGCTGACCGATGCGCAGCGCGAGGCCATTCACCTCGCATACTACGACGGTTTGACGTATGCCCAAGTGTCGGAACGGTTGTCGGCGAATCTTGCGACGATCAAATCACGAATGCGCGACGCCATCCGCGGCCTGCGCAGGTGTCTGGGGATCCCATGACCGAGCCGACCGACCCCGACCTGATCGCCCTGGCGACGCCGTACGCGCTGCACGCGGTGCCCGAGTCCGAGCTCGCCGACATCGAGCGACGCGTCGCGGCCGCTGCCCCGGACGTCGCGCAGGCATTCGACGACGAAGTCCGCGCGGTCCGGGAGACGATGGCGGTGGTGTCGGCGGCGACCGCGGTCGAGCCGCCGGACCACCTGCGGGACCGGCTGCTCACCGCGGTGAGCACGGCGATCCGGTGCGCCGACGCTGCGCCCGCGGACCAAGCGGTGCGCAGGCGATCGTGCTGGCGGCCGCGGCCTTGGTGGTGATCGGGCTGGGCGCGCTCGGCGTCGGGCTGGCACTGCGGCCGGCGCCGGCTCCGTCGACCGCCGAGCAGGTGTTCGCCGCCCCCGACGTGCGGACCGTGTCCGGCCAGATTCCGACCGGCGGCACGGCGACCGTGGTGTTCTCCCGGGAGAAGAATGCCGGCGTGCTGGTGATGAACAACGTCGCGCCGCCGCGACAGGGCACGGTGTATCAGATGTGGCTGATCGGCGACAAGGGTCCGCAGTCGGCAGGGACGATGGACGCCAAGGCCGTCGCACCGTCGACCACCGCGGTGCTGCCCGCCCTCGGCAGCTCGAAGGTGCTGGCGTTCACGGTCGAACCCCCCGGCGGCTCCGCGCAGCCGACCAGCGCGCCCTTCGCCCAGCTCTCGTTGGCTTAGTGGCATTTCCGGCTTACATCTTAGGACACAGAGTTGCGCAGGCTGCGCACGAGCTCGGCGATGACGTCGGCGGCCTCGTGCCGGCGCCGCCAGGCTCGGCGTTGTCGCGTCGCGCCGTTGCCCTGCTCGGCGATGCGGGCCAGTTCGTCTTTGGCCATGTCGTAATCGCCGAGTGCTTCGAGGGCGGGCCGGACGTGTTCGATGAGGCGCTCCAACAGCTCGCGGGCCGGAACCGGGGCGTGGCTTTCGAACAGATCGATGGCGTGGCCGTCGAGACCGTCACGGGCCGACTTCCAGTACGCCGCCTTCAGCGCGTGCGGTGACAGCGGAGGAGTCGGTTCGCCACGTCGCTCGTCGTCGAGCGCCGTCATCACACTGGCGCGGATCAGGGTGGCCAAAAGAACCGTCTCGGCCACCGTGGCCGGCACGTCGGCGACGCGGACCTCGATTGTCGGGAAGTTCGCCGATGGGCGGACGTCCCAGTAGACCATGCCGTCGTCGAGTACCGCGCCCGCGTCGAGCAGCATGGTGACCGCCGCGTCGTACTCGTCGACCGAGCTGAACTGCGGTGGCGGACCCGCGCTCGGCCACCGCGCCCACAGCACACTGCGCCAGCTGGCGTAGCCGGTGTCGGCATTGCGGTAAACCGCCGAATTCGCGGTCAGTCCGAGCAAGACCGGCAGCCATCGCCGCATCCGGTTGCTCACCTGGACGGCGACCTCACGGCTGGGGACCGCGACATGGACATGGCAGCCGGAGATGCCCTGCTCGTGGGCGATCATGCCGAACTTCTGCGCGATCTCGCGGTAACGCGGGGTGTCGGTGATCGGGAACTCGTGCGGCACGGTCGGTGGCAGCGCGGCGGCGAGCAGTTTTGCGCCGCTGGCCTCAGCCGCTTCGGCGGCCACCCGCCGCAGCCGGTTCAGCTGCTGCCGAAGATCGCCGCTGCCACCGACAACCTCGGTGGTGGTCTCAATCTGGCAGCTGGTCAGCTCGAGCTGGAGCTCGACGCCGCGCTCGCGGGCATGGTCGGCCACGGCCTTGTTCACGGCGACCGGTTCACCGGTCGTCGGGTCGGCGAGAAGAAATTCTTCCTCGACGCCAAAAGTGGGATGGCTGGCCATGGTGAAGGCATCGATCCGGCCCGTCGGAGATCTCACGACGGGCCGGATCAGGCGGTAAGTCCTTCTGCTGTGGAGTTCGCGTTTCGAGGTGGGCGGGTCAGGGTTGCCCACTGCCTGGCAGGCTCAAACATTTGCTGCCGATCTTGACGCATACGATCGGGGAATGGTCAAGGACTTCCGGTTCGGTTTGGGTCTGCACGATACGAGGACGCGGTCGAAGGTTCAGGACGCCGCTCGCCGGGCCGAGGAATTGGGCTTCGACGTGCTGCACGTGCCCGACCACCTCGGGGCGCCTGCGCCGTTTCCTGCGCTGATGTCGGCCGCCGCGGCCACCAGCACGCTGCACTTCGGGACGTTCGTGCTCAACGCGGGTTTCTACAAACCGGCGCTGCTGGCGCGCGATGTGACCGCGATGCGCGACCTGACCGACGGGCGATTCGAGCTCGGGCTGGGTGCGGGGTATGTGCGTGAGGAGTTCGAGGCCGCCGAGCTGCCGTTCCCCAGCTGCGCGCCAGCGGATCGACTATCTGCAACACGTCACCGAATACATCCGCGAGCACGTGCCAGACGTGCCGATCCTGATCGCCGGCAACGGTGACCGATTGCTGACCGTCGCGGCCAACCACGCGGACATCATCGGCTTCACCGGAGGCCGACAGGCGCCCGGCGACGTCGATCCGCTCGCCGAACGAATCGCGTTCGTCCGCAACGCCGCCGGTGACCGCTTCGATGAGCTCGAGCTGAACATCGCCATCACGGCGATGCCCGTCGATGGTTCCGGAATGCCGGACCTGAAGATCCCCCGCCGCTTCCTGCCCGAGCTGACCGACGAGGAACTGCTGCGGCATTCGGGTGTGTTGTCCGGGTCGACGCGCGATATGGCAGACCGGATCCGCGGGTACCGGGACAGCTACGGGGTCAGCTACATCATCGTGCAGGCGCCGCACGCGGAACCGTTTGCGAAGGTGATCGCCGAGCTGCGCTGACGGCGCGCTGGTCGCGCCCGCCAATCGATCGAGGCCGCACAACTAGTCTGTCGCCATGGGCATCACCAACCCCGATCAGCAGCTCATCGATGTGCACGCCCACTTCCTCACCGACGCCTATGCGAGCGCCGCCCGCGCAGCCGGCCACGTTCGCCCCGACGGGATGGCGGGCTGGCCGAACTGGTCCGCTGGTGAGCATTTGCGGCTGATGGACACCTGGGGCGTGGCGACCGCGATGCTGTCAATTTCCTCTCCCGGTACCCACTTTGGCAATGATGGCGCCGCGCGGCGCCTTACCCGGGAAGTCAACGATGCCGGTCCGCGATCTTCTCGCGCCCACCCCGGCCGGTTCGGTCACTTCGCCTCGCTACCGCTGCCCGACGTGCACGGCGCGCTCGACGAGCTCAGCTACGCACTCGATGAACTCGGCAGCGACGGGATCGCCATCGAAACCAACAGCGCCGGCGTGTATCTCGGCGACCACCGATACGAACCGCTGTATCGCGAACTCAATCGGCGCCGCGCCGTGGTCTTCGTTCAATCCCACCTCACCGCCGCTGCGCCGAGACGATCGCCCTTGGCCGGCCCCGGCCGATGCTGGAGTTCATTTTCGACACCACCCGCGCGGTAAGCGATCTTGTCTTCACCGGCACGTTGGTCCGTTATCCCGACATTGAGTGGGTATTCACCCACGGCGGCGGCGCTCTGCCGCTGCTCGCCGAGCGGATGGAGCTGTTCCGTACCGTGTTTCTCGGCGATGACGATCCGCATAACGCGGTGCCCCAGCCAGCTGAGACGGTTGTGGTTCGACATCGCCGGCACACCCTTCCCCCATCAAGTGGCCGCCGCGGTCGCGGCGTTCGGCGCCGGGCGGCTGCTCTACGGCAGCGACTACTGCTGGACCCCGGCTCGTGGAGTGGACGCGCAGCTGGCATCGATCGACCAAGCCGATCAGCCTGCCGACGACAGCTGGCGGTCCCTGACCACCCCGCAACGCCACTCGGCTGCTGGGCCGAGGGAACCGCTCGAGTAGCCGCGTGAAGCTGACTCTTCGCGCGGACCTCCTGTCCGAAATCAGCTTCGACGTGGAGGACGGATACAGCTAGCGGGTAACCGTGGATGGGTGTCAGCGGTGACGACACGGGCCTGTTGACACGCAATTGTGTGAACCGTGTGTCCGTTTGCCACGGATCTAACTGACAAAGGAGACAGATCATGAGCAACGTTCCCGTCACCGAGCTGAACGACGGAACCACGCATCCCACAGCTTGGCTTCGGTGTGTTCCAGATTGAGCCCGACGAAACAGCCGCGGCGGTGCGGGCTGCCCTCGAGATCGGGTATCGCCACATCGATACCGCCGAGATGTACGGAAACGAGCAGGGAGTCGGCGAGGGTATCCGAGAGGCCGGGCTGGATCGCGCAGAGGTCTTCATCACGAGCAAGCTCAATAACGGCTTCCATAAGCCCGACGACGCGCGACGTGCGTTTGAGAAGACGTTGACGCGCTCGAATCCGACTACGTCGATCTGTTCCTCATCCACTGGCCGCTGCCCACGCTCTACGGTGGAGACTTCGTCTCGACCTGGAACGTCCTCGAAGAGTTCGCCAAGGACGGACGGGCCCGAAGCATCGGGGTCTCGAACTTCCAGCCCGCGCATCTTGACCGGCTGGCAGCAGAATCGGCCACCGTCCCCGCGGTCAACCAGATCGAGGTCCATCCCTACTTCGCCAATGAGGAGGTGCGCGAGTACGGACGCGCCCATGGCATCGCGACCGAGGCGTGGTCGCCGATCGCTCAGGGCAAGGTGCTAGATGACCCGGCTATTGAGCGAATCGCCGACGCCGTCGGCAAGTCACCCGCGCAGGTCGTGTTGCGCTGGCACATCCAGCGGGGCGACATCGTGTTCCCGAAGTCCGTGTCACCGGACCGGATGAGATCCAATTTTGAGCTATTCGACTTCGAACTCGACAGCTCCGACATGGACGGGATCTCGGCCTCGATCAAGGCGAATCCGGCAGAACCGGCCCCAACCCCGACAAGTTCGACTACATACCAAAGGAGCGCTGATCGTCGGCGAGCTCGACAGCCACGACGAACGCAGACGAAGGGCATTCCGGTGACCGACGACGAGACACCGATCGCGGGTGACCTGCTCGGGCAGGGTGCAGCCCGCACGCCCCGCAGCGGGGCGGGGCCCGAACGCCGGCGGTGACTTCTCCCAGGAGGACTATCACCACCCTCGGCCGGCTGGGGCGCGGCGCGCAGCGTGGCCAAGGTGTTGGCGCAGAGCCGGGAGCCGCTTGCCGGCCACGGGCGATCCAGCGGATGAACCATGAGAACGGCGGATTCGACTGCCCGGGGTGCGCATGGCCGGATGACCGCAAGGGTCTGCACCTGGACATCTGCGAGAACGGCATCAAGCACGTCACCTGGGAGATGACCCGCAAGAGGGTCGGCCGGGACTTCTTCGCCAGCCACACCGTCTCCGAGCTGTCGGGCTGGACGGATTTCGCGCTCGAAGACCAGGGCCGGCTGACCGAACCGATGGTCTATGACGTGCGCGTCGGACAAGTATGTGCCGATCTCCTGGCCGGACGCCTTCGCGCTCGTCGGGTGCCACGCTGCGCGGGCTGGACAGCCCGCATCAGGCGTCGTTCTACACCTCCGGCCGGCTCAGCAACGAGGCGACGTTCCTCTACCAGCTGTGGGTGCGCGAGTTCGGCACCAACAACCTGCCGGACTGCTCGAACATGTGCCACGAGGCCAGCGGCCGAGCGATGACCGCGTCGCTGGGGACGGGTAAGGGCACCTGCGACCTGGACGACTGGGACCAGGCCGACCTGCTGATCGTGATGGGAGTCAACGCCGCGTCCAACGCGCCGAGGATGCTCACGTCACTCGCCGAAGCCCACCGCCGTGGCGCGCAGATCGTGCACATCAACCCGCTGATCGAGGCCGCCAGCCGCCGCACGATCGTGCCGCACGAGTTCCCCGCGATGGCCACCTTCCACGCCACCAAGACCGGCACCCATGAACGTTCAGCCCCGCATCGGCGGCGACCTGGCTCTGCTGCGCGGCGTCGCCAAGGCTGTACTCGAGCGCGCAGAGACCGACCCCAAGGCGATCGATCAAGAGTTCATGCAGCGCTACACGACGGGTTTCGACGCCTACCGGGCGCTTGTCGAGGCCACGGCTGGGCCGGAGATCGTGCGCCAGTCCGGTGTCGAAGAGAAAGCCATCCGGCAGCTGGCCGAGGTGTATCTGGGTGCGGACCGGACCGTCGTCGGCCTGGTGTCTGGGGTTGACCCAGCAGGAGCACGGGGTCGACACCGTGCGCGAGATCGTGAATCTGCTTCTGCTGCGCGGCAATATCGGCCGCGAGGGGGCCGGCCCGTCGCCGGTGCGTGGCCACAGCAATGTCCAGGGCAACCGCACCTGCGGCATCGATCACCGCCCGGCGCAAGAGCTGCTGGACCGGCTCGACGAGGTGTGCTCGATCACCGCACCGCGTGAGCACGGCCTGGACACCGTCGACACCATCAAGGCGATGCTCGCCGGTGAGGTGAAGGTGTTCGTCAGCATGGGCGGCAATTTCAGCCTGGCCACCCCGGACACCGAGGCGACCTTCGCCGCCCTGCGCAACTGCGAGCTCACCGTCCAGGTCAGCACGAAGCTCAACCGCAGCCATCTGGTCCACGGCCGCAAGGCGCTGATCCTGCCCTGCCTCGGGCGCACCGAGAAGGACGTTCAGCAGACCGGTGAGCAGGGCGTCACGGTCGAGGACTCGATGAGCATGGTGCACTTGTCATTTGGGATGAAGAAGCCCGCGTCTGCCGCAGTTGAAGTCGGAGTGCGCGATTCTGGCCGGCATGGCCCGGGCAACGCTGCCGGCCTCGACCACGCCGTGGGAGGCTTACGTCGAGGACTATGACCGGATCCGCGACACAATGGCCAAGGTGTTCGACGGCTTCGAGGACTTCAACCGCCGTGTCCGCCTACCGCTGGGATTTCGGATCCGGCAGCCCGCGCGGGAACGGATCTTCCTCACCGACATCCGGGCCGCGGAGTTCTCAGCCGCGCCGATGCCCGACGTGGTGCCGCCGCAGGGCGGTTGACGCTGGGCACCGTGCGCTCCCATGACCAGTGGAACACCACCATCTACTCCGATGACGACCGCTACCGCGGCCTGAAGAACCTGCGAACGGCGTTGTTCATGAACGTCGACGACATGCGCGAGCGCGGACTGGATGAGTTCGACCTGATCGACATCACCAGCTTCGCCCGAGACGGCAGCACCCGCTCCGTGTACGGCTACCGCGTGATGGCCTACAACACCCCGCGAGGCAGCGTGATCGGCTACATGCCTGAGTTAAACGTGCTGTGCGCCATTTCTGACTACAGCGAGCAGAGCAAGCAGCCACTGACCAAACACATCGTCGTCGAAGTCACGCCCGCGCCGCCGCTCGGACAACCTGATCAGTGACCACCTATCGTCCGCCGGCGACGCCGAGCGCGGGTCCGTATCCGCCGTAGGGAAACGAACGGGCGGAGGCGGCGGCACGGGTCCCGGATCCGTCGGGGGCCGGGAATATTGCAGCTGGCGGGGATGCCGGACTTGCAGCTAGCGGCAAGCCGCAATGGGTGTCAGCACTGACGACATGCGACATCAAGGACGCGATTCTAGGAGCTATGGCCGCCGCGCCCCGTCCGGGAAGTGCACGCCCATGCTGTACCCGCACCAACGAATCGGATCGGTCCACCGCCGAGGGCGCCTCGGCCCGCGCCTTCACCACAGTACTGATCGACAGTACTTCTGACCAGCGACGATAGCGTCTGGACAAAGTGTGGCGAGACGTGTGCGACGATTTTGCTGCGGCTCGCCTTTGTACTGCGCTCCAGAGCACTATCACTCGCCGACCGGGCTGGCCCGGTACCCAGGCCGGTCATCTGGCCTTTTGCAGCACGAACGCGAGGGTCACACTGGGGTGTTATGGCTGACGCGAGCCGGTCGTTCGACGACGAATTGGTAGGGCTCTTCGAGCTCTCGCACGATGCGTTCTGCATCGCCGGTTTCGATGGCTACCTGAGGCGTGCCAATCCGGCGTTCGCACGGAGCCTGGGCTACACCCTCGAAGAGCTGCTGGCCAGGCCGTTCATGGATAACGTCTACCCCGACGATCTCGAGTCGGTAGAGAGGGTCCTGGCCGAGCTGGCCGCCGGTAGTGACGTCGTCGGATTCGAGTGTCGCGAAGTGTGCGCCGACGGCTCGGTGCGCTGGTTCGAGTGGAGCACGAGCAGCCGGCCAGAAGCGGGCATCGTCTACGGCGTCGCGCGTGACGTCACGGACCGCCGGATGGCCAATGCCGAGTTGAGTGCGCTGCGTCGCATTGCCACCCTGGCTGCGGAGGGCGTGGCGCCTGCAGACCTGTTCGCCGTTGTCGCCGAGGAGGTTGCCCGCGTCGTCAACGTCCCGTACCTGATCGTTTTGCGCTACGAACTCGACGGCACGGCAACGGAGTGCGCCAGCTTCCCGACGGGGGATTCCCTGTTTCCCGTCGGCAAGCGGTGGTCATTGGACGGCACGAATGTGCTTGCGCTGGTGCGGACGACTTCGGGGGCGGCCCGCATTGACGACCTCTCACACCTGGATGGCGAGCTCGCCGAGGCCGCCCGTCGCGTCGGGATTCGTTCGACGGTCGGCGTCCCGATCATCGTGGGGGGACGCCTGTGGGGAGCGATGGCGGTCGCCACCAGGGACCCCGACCCGCTGCCCAGCGACACCGCGGCACGTCTGGCCAATTTCACCGGCCTGCTCGCCACCGCCATCGGGAATGCCGAGTCACGCGAGGCCCTCGGACGGCTCGCCGACGAGCAGGCGGCGCTGCGGCGGGTGGCGACACTGGTCGCGCGGGGAGCGAGCCCGGCGGAAGTGTTCGAAGCGGTGGCCCAGGAGATGGTCCGCTGCGTGCATGTGAGCCATGCGACGGTATCCCACTACGACGCCGACGCATTCATCCCCGACGCGATCTGCCACGAGGGCCGGCTGCGCAAGCTGCCCGAGGGCCTGCGCCTGCCCTTGGCGGGTGACAACGTCGCGGCCAGGGTGTTTCGCACCCGCCGCACCGCCCGGATGGACAGCCACGACAACGCTCCGGGTGACCACGCGGCACGCATTCGTGAGCTCGGCATCCGTTCGGCGGTAGGAATCCCGATCATCGTCGACGGATCCGTGTGGGGTGCGGCGATCGTTGGCTCGTCGGCACCCGAGCCGCTGCCACCAGATACCGAGGCGCGCATCGGCGACTTTGCCGATCTGGTCGCGACCGCGATCGCCAATGCGGCCACCCGCGCGGAGTTGCAGGCCAGCCGCGACGAGTTGAGTGTGCTCGCCGAGCAGCAGGCCGCGTTGCGGCGGGTGGCAACCCTGGTGGCGCGCGGGTCGCCCCCCTCGGAGGTGTACTCCGCCGTCGCGGACGAGATGGCCCGCTGTCTGCACGCGGGCAACGCGTCGGTGAGCAGCTTTGACGATGACATGGTGACCGTGGTCGCCGTGGCTGCCGTGACGCCCGCGATCAAGCGCGCACCACTCGTCGGCGAACGCTATCCCGTGCTGGACGGCGACAACATCGCGACGAGGGTGTTTCACACCGGCCGGCCCGCACGCTTAGAAGGCGTGGAGTTTCAGAATGCTCCCGGCTTCATCGCCGAAGGGCTACGGAGATTTGGCCTACGTTCCACGGTGGGCGTCCCGATCATTGTCGACGAACGGGTATGGGGGATGGCGGCGCTCGGGTGGTTACGACCTGAGCCGTTGTCACCGGACACCGAGGCGCGCATGAGCGACTTCGCCGATCTGACCGCGACCGCGATCGCCAACGCCGCCACCCGCGCCGAGCTGATCGCCTCACGCGCCCGCATCGTCGCGGCCGCCGACGAAGGTCGCCGCCGCCTGGAGCGCGACCTGCACGACGGCGCCCAACAACGGCTGGTCGCACTAGGGCTGCAAGCGCGGCTGGCAGAGGCGACAGTGCCGCCCGAAATGCAGGCGCTCAAACAGCAGCTATGTGACATCGTGTCGGCATTGACCGGTGTCACTGCCGATCTACAAGAGATCTCCCGCGGGATTCACCCCGCCATCCTGTCCAAGGAGGCCTCGGTCCCGCGCTCAAGACACTGGCCCGCCGATCGGCCATCCCGGTCACCCTCGACCTCACGATTGACCAACGCCTACCGGACTCAGTCGAAGTCGGCGCGTATTACGTCGTATCCGAAGCACTGACCAACGCCGCCAAGCACTCTCGCGCGACCCAGGTGGCCGTATCCGGACAAACGAAGGATCACACGCTCTCGCTGTCCATTCACGACGACGGAATCGGGGGCGCCGACATGGGCAACGGCTCAGGGCTCGTCGGGCTCGCAGACCGGGTCGAGGCCCTCGGCGGGCGGATGCGCATCAAGAGCCCAGCCGGACGGGGAACGTCGCTGGAGGCCACGATTCCACTCGACGGCACGTAAGCCCTGAATGTGGCGCGCGGCGACGGACGCCTCCGGGCGGCCGCATCAACGTGGCCCCGACGGTCCCCACCACAGGATTTGACCCTGCGACGTCTTGACCCCCAGTCGGGCATATGCTGAACTCGATTTGTCTTGCAAGGAACTCCGAACCGGATTACCAGTGGAAATGTTTTCCATCTGCCCCCGGTCAACTCTCCGAATTCGCACCTCGTTATGCACCGCCGCGACGAAGTGGCCACGACTTACCGGACGTGCGAGGCCCTAGCGCGCGGTTGTCGAGCAGTGATGATCGCAAGCATCCCGAGTCTCCGCCGAATGGCTGTTGGTTCTGGGCGGCCTCTTGCGCGGCTGGCCCGGGATAGCGGTAGTTGGGCATTTCCCGGGCTCTGGTGCACGGTCGTGTCCGCCGCGGCGATCAGGTGGGAGTCCAATGGCTGCCGCGGATGCGGCGATGGCCAGTGGTGCGACGTATCGCAGTTTCATTTTTTTCTCCTTTTTGGGTGACATCGCGTACGGCGATGTCGGCTGAAAATCGGGTTGGGGGGCTGATGTCTCAGCTGGCGCAAGCGTGGGATCAGACGGCGCCGCCGGTGTGCGTGCTGGCGACTGGCCCGGACGGCATTCCGGAATTCCACATCGCGGCTCCGTATTCGACGAGCGTGTCAAGGCCGTCTGGGAGCAGCCGATCCCCGTCGGGCTGCACACAGCGCTAAACCTCGGGGCAGCGCGGCGAGATATCGCTAGCCGGCGGAGTGACGCCAATGAACCGTGCGCCGACACCGACCGTAGCCACAGCCACCATGGCGGCCGCGGCGGTTCTACCGCCCTGACCCGCCGCCGACTGCGCTTGAGCGGCCTGCGCTGACCGTAAGTCATCGTCTTCCTCCACGTGCTTTTTCGGCCTCGTTATGTATCTCGAAGACTGCTGAACTCGGGCATCGCTGTCGTCGGCGCTAGCCACCAAACTGCTTGAGGAGAGCCGGAAATCCCGCATTGTGGCTAGTTGGAATGCTGATCGCCACCCGTGGAAGAGCTCCGTTGGCTCTGCACAAGGGCTAAATGCCCGCTGCCGGGGGTGTTGGCCAAGGCGATTCGCAGAATTCGAGTGGCCAACTCAGAGATAGATTGTCCTGGCCGCTGAGACAACCTGTTGCTGCACAATTGGATAACCAATACGGAGTGATGGTTGATGGGTAATCAACCCTGTCAACGAAACCAACTGGGCGACGGCAATATTCAGTCATAGCGGGAGAGCAGCTCTTGGAGCACTCCCGTGCAGTGCTCGTGCGGGGGGGTCACCCGTGGTTTCGGGAGAGTGCCGCATTAGATGGTGGAGGCGGCGTTGGTGATGAGTTCGAGCACCTGGGTCGGCCGGGTGGCGACCGAGGCGTAGTTGGTGTCGAGCTCGATGGTTTCGCGGGCGTGGATACTCTCAGCCATCCACCGCTGGGTCTGCGGTGGGATCATTCGGTCTTAGGCCGAGACCTGATACCAGCTTGGCTTGATTTTCCACGCCGGCTCCCCGGTACATCGTCTAAACAGCGACGTGCAAGTGGTCTGGGTTGTTGCCATGACCAGCGACTCGGTGTCGCGGGGGTCTCGGCAGAAGCTGTCGTGGAACGTGTCCTGGCGGATGAATGCCCCCCGCTAGCTGGAATCGGTCCTACCCGTCAGTAGCAGCCACCAATTGGGGTGGGCGGTAACGACAATTGATGTGCGACGGCGTGAGACTGGGGTCAGTGCGCAACCACGGTAGGAGATGGCGATGACGTCAAACCGAGCGGTGACCTATTTGGGCCCCGGAAAGGTCGCCGTCCAGGAAATCCAATTCCCTAAGCTGGAGGTCCAGGACGGGCCGGGTGTCCCCCCGGCGAACATCGGCCGCCAATGCCAGCATGGTGTCATCCTGAAAGTTGTCAGCACCAACATCTGCGGCAGCGACCAGCACATGGTTCGCGGACGCACCACCGCCCCGGAGGGGCTGGTCCTTGGCCACGAGATCACCGGCGAAGTCATCGAAGTGGGCCGCGATGTCGAGTTCATCTCCGTCGGCGACCTGTCTCGGTTCCCTTCAACATTGCCTGTGGTCGCTGCCTCAACTGCAAAGAACGGAAGACCGGCATCTGTCTCAACGTCAATCCGGCCCGGCCCGGCGGCCTACGGCTACGTCGATATGGGCGGCTGGGTCGGCGGCCAGGCCGAATACGTGATGGTGCCCTACGCCGACTTCAACCTGCTGAATTCCCTGACGCCGATCAGGCCATGGACAAGATCCTCGATCTGACGATGCTCACCGACATCTTCCCGACCGGATTCCATGGGGCCGTCACCGCCGGCGTCGGAGCCGGTTCCACGGTCTACATCGCCGGCGCCGGCCCCGTCGGGCTCGCTGCTGCGCGTCGGAGCACTTGCTGGGCGCGGCAGTGGTCATCGTCGCCGACATGAACGAGGAACGGCTCGCGCAGGCGCAGCTTCGGATGCGAGACCGTCGACGTCTCGAGGGTCGCCTCGGACCAGATCGAGCAGATCCTCGGCGTCCCGGAAGTCGATTGCGCGGTCGACGCGTCGGTTTCGAGGCCAAGGGGCACGGCGCGAGCGGTCGCGATGCGCCCGCGACGGTGTTGAACTCGTTGATGGACATCACCGCGGCGGGCGGTGGGATCGGCATTCCCGGCCTGTATGTCACCGGTGATCCCGGCGGTGTCGACGACGCCGCCAAGCGCGGTGCGTTGTCGCCTGAGTCTGGGTACTGGGTGGGCCAAGTCGCTGTCCTTCACCACGGGCCAGTGCCCGGTCATGCAATACCACCGAGGTCTGATGCAGGCCATTCTGCGTGACCGCGTGCAGATCGCGAAGGCCGTCGGTGCCACCGTCATCACCCTGGATGAGGCGCCGCACGGCTACGCGGAGTTCGACAGCGGTGTTTCCAAAAAGTTTGTTATCGACCCGCATGGAGAACTCTCGTCGCAAGCCGCCTAGACCCTAGAGCGGGTGATCGTGAACTAGACGTCAGCTGCGCACGCTGGAGGTGTCCGTTGATGTCGGGTAGATCAATTCGAGTTCGCCCAGATTTGCCGCTACTGCGACCAGCGGCAGCGCGGCGTCCACGGCGGCCTTGTCACCGGTGCATTCGGCCCGCAGCGCCAGCACGAGATCATCGCTGACCGGAGGCCATGTCTGCGTGCTGGCGCCGGTCAGTCGCTCGGACACCGATTCGGCATGGGCCTCGAGAACCGCACGCGCCCGCGTATACACCGACGGCTGTGACGGTGCTGTGATGTCGGCGATGACGTCGGCCGCGCCACGCAGCCGGATCGCGCGGTTGGCCAACCGCACGACGGGTGTTCGCACGTCTGCGTCGCCGCCGGTTTCCGAGAGGTAATGGCGCACAGCGTCATCCACTGTTCGGCCGGCGACCAGCGCTTCGTGGCTGAGGGTGGTGACAACGTTGTCGGTCTCCGCCGAGGAGCCGCGGGTGATGCGCAGCACCGCCGACTGCAGATAGCGCGAGCCGACCTCCAGCCCGGCATCGATAGCGGCGTAGACCGACGCGGTAGCCCCCCTCGGCCACAACAACAGCGACACCACAACCGCTATCCCGGCTCCGACCGTCACGTCTTCGATCCGCACCAACCCAACTGCCAGCCCATCGGCGCGATCAGGTTGAGCATTATCAGCACGGTCATCGTTATCGTGGCCTGGCCAGCCGACGAACGATCCACGCGCGGGACGTACGCACTCCCGAAGACGCCGATGGGCAGCAACATCAATAGCACTGGCCGCTCGGCGCCGATAAGCGCGATGAGCATGGCGCCCAGTGTGACGCCGACCGCGGTGCCGACGACCGCCCGTACCACGTGGTGCGGGTGGACAACGCGCTGCTGCCCAACACCGACGATGGCGCCCAGCACTACCCAGAACCCGTGCTGCACCGGGAGCAGATGGGTGGCGGCCACAGCCAGCGCCAGGCCGACGCCGGTGCGCAGCGCATTGCGCGCCGCCACCGATCTGGTGGCGAGATCGCCGCGCGGGATGGTCGCGGCCGCGACGGTTTCCGGCAGGAGCCTGTCGGCCGCCCCGCTGGGCGGCAGCCGGCGACCCAACGCTCGGGCCCATACGGGCGTGCGTCTGCTGCAGCCGCGGCGGCGATAGTGCGCCCGTCAAGCCGATGGTCGCCGCATCGTTCGGCGGTGAGCAGCCCACGGCCGGCCACAATCGCAGCGGCGTCGTCGGGCTCCCCGAGCACCACGGCGAGGTCGTCCCGGTACTGTCCGCGGGCCACGGCTCGCAGTCGGTCAGGCGCGCGACATCGAGCGCAGCGCGCCGTCCGTCGGCGCGCACCGCGACCCGCGACACGTCGACGCCCGGGCGCAGCATTGCACACCGCACGGCGGGTTCCTTCATCGCGCCCAGTGCGCCACCGGTACCGTCGCCGACGCGGTCGGCGATCCACTGCAGGTCATCGACCACCCGCACCAATGCACGGCTACCGGCCGACAACCCGACCGGCCGAAGTTGGCGGCCAGGAAGTTCGCGCTCGAGCGCGTCCATCGCCGCCGACCATCGGGTCCCGAGCCCTGTCCCTCGAGCCGATCAGCCAACGCGGTGCACACCCGAGCCGCATGACGGCGAAGCTCGTCTAATGTGCCGCGGAGCAAGAGGAACAATGCGGCCGGCACCAGATGGCCAACGCGATCGCCCAGCCCAGCAGCCGCTCGGAGATCGACCGACCGGCGTGCAGACCGGCAGCACATACGTCAGCAACGTTGCGCGCTGACCGGCTGCGATGGTCTAGCTGAGCACTCCGGCCAGTGTCACCGCCACGCCGAGGACGAACATCAGCGTCACGCCAGCCACGGGATGGGTGCCACCAAGGTGCCGAGCGTGATCAGCACCGCGCCGTTGAATCCCAATCCGCAGTAGGCGAGCGCACGGTCTGCCGGTTTCCCGGGAAATCGACCAGCATCATCAACCAGAAAGCGCCGATGAGTGTGAAGAGCGGCGCCTGCGACCCCACCGATCACCAGGTAGCTCACCGCGGCCGCCAGCGGCACCACGATCGCGGCCCGCACCGCGCGCCGCAGTGAGTAGCCCTCCGGGTCGCGTATGCGCATCCGGTCGACTGCGCGGGAGAACAGGTCGGCCGGCATCTGCATGTCGGGATGGTAGACCCGAGTCCCCGAACCATGAAAGATCGGGCCCAGTGGATATAGCGCTTTGATTTCGGCGTCCAGGCCATACAGCTTGTCCTGCGGCTCAGCCACATTCGAAATGATCAGGTTGTGCACCGGGGTATGACTCAACGGGGTGTGGGCGACCATGCCCAACACGAAACCGAACACCGCCCGCGCAGCGACTTGAGTCCAGTCGAGCAGCAGCGTCGGACCGGTGGCTGAACTGTGTTCCTTTGCACCGGAATTCGCTTCGGCGATGGCCCGCAGCCGCTCTACCGGATCCTCGATATGAGTCTGGAGGTTGCAGAACATCCCCGACACCTGATTGCGGGCCGGCCGATCGACCGTATTCTCCGGCTCGCTGGTTGGCGCTTGCAGCTAGCAGCCATACCGCAGTGGGGTAGGCGTAGGCGGGTTGGGTGTCAGCGTTGAAGACATTCCAAACCCGCCAGGAGATTCTGAGGCAGTTGGCTTCGGCAAGTTCACGACTTCCGCTCAATTAGTCGCACGGGGGGACAATCTGGCATGGCGATCGCCGTTGGTGCCAATGCAGACAGTGGGGAGGACAGCGGATGACCGTCACTCGGACGACGCTGGCGCCTGTAGCGCGACGACATGCCTGCAATGCGCGGCTAACACGTTGGTCCACAACGGAACACGTTGTTTACCGCTATGAGCCCAAGGTCATCCCTAGTTTCACATATCATTCGCTACCGCATGCGTGCAGCGGCGTTGCCAATACCCTCAACGATGCGCGGGCGTCCTACCGGTCCGACATGACCAGTCTCTTGGCCATCAGCCCCCGCGAGTTGCCGCCGGTCGTCGAGCACTTGGAGGCCGTCGTGGCTGGGATGTGGGTACGCGCCAAAGTCGGTGCGGTACACCGTGACCCGCACAGCGACCGAATGTTTCTGCAAACGCTGCTGTCGGACGGGCATGGCCCGAAGGAGCTGCGTGGCCACCTCGAGGACCTAACGAGCAGAGGTGCCAGCCCGGTGTTGGTCATCGTTGAACCCGACGAGACAGTGGGGGCCTTGCTGGATCAGATGCGGGCCGAGGATGCGTTGCTTGTGGTTCACTCCGATCCCCGAACGGTATTGGGTTGGGTTACCGTCTTCGGTCCCGACGCCACCGGCTCCGGTGACGCCTTTGACCTTGCCGACCACACCCGCCTTCGTCGGCTCCCGATCAACGACTTGACGCGGGCCTACGCTGGCGCCGGCCTTCGAGACGTGCGGCTGCCCCGCCAACGACTGAGCAATGCCGGCTTAACAGTTGGCAGCTGTCCTCGATAGCCTGATGCAGCGATACCGTGGGCGGGGACGATGACGCGTTTCAGTGATTCAGTGCTGACTCTGGCCACGGATGTACCGCCGGGCCTGCTTCCGGCGCGCGAACAGATGACGTTGTCGTTGGGCTTCCACATCGTGCTGGCGTGTTTCGGGGTGGCGTTCCCGACGATCATCTTTCTGATGCACCGCCGCGGGATTGTTCGCAGTGACCCGACGCGCTGCGGCTGGCCAAGCGGTGGGCGAAGGTGTCGGCGGTGTTGTTCGCCATCGGCGCGGTGTCGGGGACCGTCCTGAGTTTCGAGATGGGTCTGCTGTGGCCCGGTCTGATGGGCCGGTTCGGCGACGTGTTGGGTTGCCGTTCGCGTTGGAGGGCTGTCGTTCTTCGTCGAGGCGATCTTTCTGGGCATCTACCTCTACGGCTGGGACCGCATGCCGCCGCGGCTGCATCTGGCCTTCATGCGATTCCCATGGGCGTTTCCGGCATCGTTGGCACGTTTTGTGTGGTCTCGGTCAACGCCTGGATGAACAACCCCACCGGGTTCACGATCCAACGGTTAGTCGACGACGTCGCCCGTGGCGGGCCATGTTCAACGACGGCGTGTGGCTGCAGTTTCTCACATGTGGATCGGCGCCTTCATGCTCGTCGGCCTGGTGGTGTCGGGGGTGTATGCGGCCGGGATGTTGGGGGTCGCCCGATGCCCATCACCGGCTGGGGTTCGCCGTCCCGTTCGCCGTCGCCAGCATCGCGGCGATCGCCCAACCGTTTATCGGGCATGTCTTGGGCTTACGGCCGGCACCCGCCACCGTCCAAGCTTGCCGCTTTCGAGCTCGATCCGACCACCGAACCTGCCCGCACCGGAGCAGATCGGTGGATTTCTGATCGACGGCGAAGTGCGGGGGCGATGCCCATCCCACGAATGGGTCGTTCATCGCCCGGGCACTTCTCGATGGGGACGTTCACGGCCTGGACACGGTTCCCGGTCGGACCGGCCGCCGGTCAACATCACCCACTGGCCTTTCAGTCATGGTCGGAATCGGACGTGCTGGTGCGCTCGTCGTGGTGGTGTTCTGGCTGGCCGCGCCGGCGCGGCCGTGACCTGCTGGCCAACCGATGGTTTCTGCGGTTCTCGGTGATGGCAGGTCCGACTGGCGATATTGCGGTGGAATTGGGTTGGGTGGCCACCGAGGTCGGGCGTCAACCGTGGACCGTCTGGCAGGTCTTGCGGACCTCCGATGCGGCCGAGTATGACACCGGATTGTGGTGGATGTTTGCTGCCGGGGTGTTGATCGTCTACGCCGGCCTGACCGTGGGCGCCTTTGTTGTGCTGCGGTCGATGGCGCGGCGCTGGCGGGCAGGCGAGCAGGATCTGCCCAGTCCCTACGCCCCCGAAGTTTTCGCCGCCACGTCACGTCAGGGGCCGGTCGATGACGCTGGCCACTGTTCGTCGCCGCCGCGATGTTCATCGGGGTGTCGCCTATGCACTGTTCGCGGGTGCCGACTTCGGTTCCGGCTTCTACGACTTTGACCGCGGGCGGAGGCCGAAGCGGTGCGGAAATGAGGACGCTGATCGACCACAGCATCGGCCCGGTCTGGGAAGCCAATCACGTCTGGCTGATCTATGTTCTGGTGATGTGCTGGACCGGGTTTCCGACCGCCTTCGCCGCCGCACGACCACGCTGTCATCCCGTTTATGCTGGCGCTGGCCGGAATTGTGGCGGGGGGCCAACTTCGCGTTTCGCAAGTACGCCCCACCTTCGCCCAGGCCCGGTTCTTCGGCGCCATCTTCGCCGGTTCGTCGCTGATCACACCGTTCTTCTTCGGCACGGTGGCCGGCGCCATCGCCTCGGGCCGGGTGCCTGCCGGCGGATACGGCGACAGATCGGATCATGGATCAACCCCACATCGCTGGTCGGCGGTTGCCTCGCAATCGCCACGTGCATCTTTTTGGCCGGAGTGTTCCTGACCGCCGACGCCGCCAGGACAGGCAACCCTGCGCTGGCCCAACGGTTGCGCGTGCGGACTCTGGCGGTAGGGGTTCTCGCCGGGGCAATCGTGTTCGCGGGCCTCTATCCGATCCGTCTCGACGCGCCGACGCTCAGCCACGGATTGCTCCATGCCGCACTGCCGCTGATGGTGATCTCCGCGCTTGCCGGTGTCATGACGCTGTTTCTGGTCTACCGCCGAAGCTATTCGATCGCACGGTTTTTCGCGGCCTCGGCCGTCGCTGCGGTGGTGGCTGGGTGGGGCGTCGGACAGTACCCCTGGATGCTTGTCGATCAGCTGACCATCAACGACGCTGCCGGCGCCAGGGCCACGCTCACCGCGCTGCTCGTCGTCGTCGCCCTGGCCGGGGTCATCGTGCTACCGGCCCTGGCGTACCTGCTGCGCCTGACGCAATCCGAGAAGTGGAGCCACCCACGGGACGCCGACGTAGCCCAGCAATCGCAGCCGATGACGTCACTCACCCAGGTCGCGCACGCGCTCCCGGCGTCGGGTTGGCAATGGGCGAATGAGGCGATCGAAGCGCGGTCTTACCGCTGGCAGGTGTGTCGTACCCCGTTGCTAGCGGTAACCGTGAATGGGTGTTGACCGGAGGGACTTTCCGGCAGAGGCACGCAATCCTTGGAGGTCAAGGAGGTCGTCACTTCGCCGCCGTCGACGCGGGTCGCGAGCCGGCAAGAGGCGAATTCGCTGCTCACATTGATAGAAAGGGAGACATCGGTGTCCATCACGAATTCAGAGGAAGCAGTGAACGGGTCAGTCAATGTCAATGTGGATCCGACGGTCCCGGCACCGATGATCAACGTGGCCGAGTACGGGTTTGAGGGCCGGTTTGAGGACTGGGCCGACGACGCGCGCTACTTTGAGTACTCCCGGGCGGCCAACCCCATCGGCTCGGGCGTCACCCCGAAGGTTCCGGTTGTGAGGTTCAGCCCGGAAATCTACATGGATGAGCCCACCGGGATCGTCCCGCTGGACCTGTCCAAGGAGCTGGGCATTAAGACCGGCGAGGCGACCAGCCCGGGGCTGCTGGCCAACTTCGTGCGCATCCACGCCGGTGAGCAAATTGACACCGCGGTCAACGCCACCAGCCAGCTGTACTACGTGCTCTACGGACGAGGGTTCGCCGCGGTCGACGGGCGACTTGTCAGGTGGGAGAAGGGTGACTTCCTGACCTTGCCGGCCGGTTGCCGGGCGGTGTTCTACGCGGATTCCGGGGCTGCGCTGTATTGGTGCCGACGCGCCGCTGCTGCGCTACCTCGGGCGCCGACGCCGACCCAGCCGAAGTTCGGGCGACGAAATTCCGTCGCGCCGACGCGGTGGCCAAGCTCGAGGAGATCGCTGACCGCCCCGGGTGCCAACGACAAGAGCCGTGTCAGCGTCTTGTTAGCCAACGCCGAGGAAGAGCAGACGCTGACCATCACCCATGTGCTATGGGCGATGTTCGGTGCCCGCCCGTCAGGAGCAGCTGCCGCACACGTCGGTGGCGCTGGATCTGATCCTCGATGCCCGGCCCGGCTGCTACACCCTCCTCGGCACCCGCGTCGACGGTGGGAAGATCATCGACCCGATTCGGGTGGACTGGGAGGCTGGCGGCGCGTTTGCTCCCGCCGGGGATGTGGCACGCGCACTTCAACGAGTCGGGCGCGCCGGCGCACTTGATCCCGGTTCAGGACGCCGGGCTGCAGACCTACCTGCGCAGCCTCGACATCCGCTTCACCAACCGCCGCGATCGCCGCTGACGCCGGCAACAGCCAGCGCCAGAAAACCGGGCGGCCCACCGCCGGCCCGGCGCGCGGCCTCTCGATCCGTTCGCGCTTCGGCTGTGTTCTGGCTAACGGGTGGCGCCTGTTTCGCCCCGTCGTCTTGGCCAGTTGCGGCCGCGGCCACGCTATGACTGTTCGATATGAGTAGATCGATACGACCCCGATGACCCCGGTTGAAGAACCGAGTGACTAGGACCTGAAGGTTAAGGACTTGAGGACAACCCGCCGTCCGTTGTGGATGCCCCGCTGGTGCTGGCGGTAGCGCCACCTGCTCGCCAGGCTGGCATTGTGGCAAGGAATTCCTGAGGACCCTTGTGTATCCGCACGATGCCGCGACAACAGCGCGTGGTCTCGTCGCGTCGACGTCTGCGCTACGTATTATATTGTGGCCGAAGCGTTCACCGCCGCCGCCGAACACCGGCACACATTAGCTCGTCGACGATCCACCACCCATGACCAACGCGGCATTTGATGACGGCGTCGAAAGATCGTGAAAGTCTTATTTGACAGG
>CAVTDY010000029.1:0-66536 GCA_963733605.1 uncultured Actinomycetota bacterium | reverse complement strand
TTGCCATGAGGATGGGACCACCTGTTTGCCACTGATGGGACCACCTGGCTGGCTGGTTTGCCAGTTATGGGACCACCCCGGCGTGGCTTCGGGGCTTCCGGTTGCTCGGCCGCTGTATTGGCCGAATGAGCTACCGGGAGGTATCGGTGATCGAGATCGTGGAGATCCTGCGGCTGTGGCTGCAGGGGTTGGGGTTGCGGGAGGTGGCCCGGCTTTCGGGCACCGACCGCAAGACGGTGCGCCGCTATGTCGACCGGGCCCGGGCGTGCGGTGTGGACCGCGATGGCGGTGCGGGCCAGTTGACCGATGAGCTGATTGCGGCGGTGATCGCCGGGGTGCGGCCGAGTCGGCCGAACGGCAAGAGTCGAGGCGTGGGAGACCATCGCCGCCGAGCATGAACAGATCAAGGCAGTGGCTGAAGCAGGGGTTGACGCTGACCAAGATTCACACGTTGCTGGGTCGCCGCGGTGTGGTGGTGTCGTATCGGACGTTGCATCGTTATGCCACAACTGAATTGGATTTCGGTCGCCGCCAGGCCACGGTGCCGGTGGCCGACTGTGAGCCCGGGTGCGGAGGTGCAGGTCGACTTCGGCCGGCTCGGGCATGCTCACCGACGCGACCGATGGGCGGCGCCGGGTGGTGCAGGGGCTGATCTTCACCGCGGTGTACTCGCGGCACATGTTCGTCTAGCCGACCTACCGTCAGACGCTGGCACGAGGTGATCGCTGGGTTCGAGGCCGCGTGGGCGTTCTTCGGCGGGGTGTTCGCGGTGGTGATCCCCGACAACATGAAAGCCATCGTCGACCGCGCCGATGCCACCGAGCCCAAACTCAACGACGCGTTCCGCGAGTACGCCCAGGCCCGCGGTTTCGCAGTTGATCCGGCCCGGATCCGCAGCCCCCGCGACAAGCCCCGGGTCGAGCGCTGCGTGTCCGTATGTGAGGTCGAATTTCTTTGCCGGAGAACACTTCCGCGACCTCGAGGACTGCCGGGAACGTGCCCAGCAGCTGGTGCTCGCAGATCGCGGGGATGCGGATCCACGGCACCACCCGGATGCGTCCGGCCGAGGTGTTCGCCGCCGAGGAGCTACCCGCACTGAAACCGGCGCCCGAGGTGGTGTTCGACATCCCGACCTGGACCCATCCGAAGGTGGCCCCGGATCGGCATGTGCAGATCGCCAAAGCGCTCTACAGCGTGCCCGGCGAGCTGGTCGGCAAGCGCATCGACGCCCGCGCTGATGCGCACGCGGTGAAACTGTACTGGCGCGGGGAGCTGATCAAGGTCCATCCCGTCATGGCGCCGGGGCGCCGGCACACCGACCCTGCCGATCTGCCCGCCGAGGTGTCGATCTACGCGATGCGGGATCTGAATGCCTTGCAGCGCAAAGCCGCCGCCCACGGCGACCCATGTCGGCACCTACGCCGCGGCGGTGCTCGAGCATCCGCTGCCGTGGACCAAGATGCGCCAGGTCTACCGCCTGCTGGGGCTGGTGCGCCGCCACGGCGCCGAGGCGGTCGACGACGCCTGCCGCCGCGCGCTGGACGCCGAGGTCATCGACGTCGGGCTCATCGAACGCATGCTGACCCGCGGCGCCGGCGAGCAATTGCCGCTGATGCCCAAGCCGCCAGCCCAAGCGTCTCGGTTCGTGCGCGACAGTCACCGATTTCGCCGTGCGGAGGCCCTCATGAGCCCGCCGCGTCCCGACGCCGCACCGGCGGTCAAGCCGATCGAGGTCTCCCCGGAACTCAAAGCGTTGATGCGCCGCCTCAAGCTCGGCCAGCTGCTCGACACCCTGCCCGAGCGGCTCGCCCTGGCCCGCACCAACCGGCTGCCGCACCACGACTTCCTGGAGATGCTGTTCGACCGACGAGGTCACCCGCCGCGACCGCGAGTCCGCCACCCGCCGCGCCAAGGCCGCCCACCTGGACCCGCAGATGCAGCTGCACGGCCTGGGACGACTCCACCGCGGTCACCTTCGACCAGCAACTGTGGGCCGAGCTGACCTCGCTGCGGTTCCTCGCCGACGCCTACAACGTGCTCATCATGGGACCGGTCGGAGTCGGAAAGACGTTCCTGGCCAACGCATTAGGACACATCGCCGTGCGGCGTCAGCACAGCGTGCACACCGAACGCGCCGACAAACTGTTCAAACGGCTGCGCGGCGCACGCCTGGACGCCACCTACGAAGACGAGATGCGCAAACTGCACCGCGTCGAGCTGCTCATCATCGACGACCTGGCCCTGCACCGGCTGGAAGCCACCGAGACCAGCGACTTCTACGAGCTCATCGTCGAACGCCACCGCACCGCCTCCACCATCATCACCAGCAACCGCGAACCCCCAGAGATCCTGACCATGATGGCCGACCCGCTACTGGCCCAGTCCGCGATGGACCGACTGCAATCAGCAGCCTACGAACTCGTCGTCGAAGGCGAGTCCTACCGGCAACGCCAGAAACCCAACCTCGACAAGCCGGCCCATCCGACTCCGTCGGATTGACCGGCAGCCACCATCATCGGTCACCATCAACACACGGCCCGCGACCGGACAACCCGGTCCCATACTCATGGCAAACCAGTGGTCCCATCACCCTGGCAGGCGACAAACATCTGCCTGCCCAGTTCCTCCGTTAGGAATGGAGGAAAAGGCACCGAGCGACGCTCATGGTCCTTCGGCGACTTCCACTCCAGGCGGCCGTCCGCTTCGGCCACGGCGTGGGTGATCTGCAGGCGACGACGAAGCATGTCCACTGACCCAACGGTGAGCGCGGCCAGCTCACCCCACCGCAGGCCCGTATAGGCCAGGAGGCGGACCACCAAGCCGTCGACTTCACCTGCGGCGAGTTGCTCCACCTGCTGGTGAGTGAGGTAGGCCCTTGACTTGTGCTGACGCTTGGGCGCGTTGATCCCCTCGCACGGGTTGCGGATCAGCCGCCCATCGTCCACTGCGTCCTTGAGCACCATCCGCAGTACGCCGAGCGCGTTCTCAATGGTGGGTACGCCAGTCCCCCCGTCGACCAAGTCAGCCAACCAGGATTTGACGTCTGGCGGACTCACCTTCGTCACCTGCAACTCACCCCACTTGTCGGACACATGCGCCCGCCAAGTGTGTTGCCTGGTGGCCCTGGTGGTCTCCGCGATGTCCGCCTTGCGGATCCACTGTGAGAACTGTTGTGCCACAGCCCATTCACCTATCACGGGCGGTGCGATGTCCACACCGCCACGAGTGATTTGCTTGAGCCACTCCTTGGCGTCGGCCTTGTACTTGAATCGCCGGGTGTGTTCCTTGCCGCCGGTGTCGACGTAGCGCGCCCGGTACTGCATTCCCTTGCCGTAGAGCTTTGTCCGCTGCCCTGACCTGCTGACCCACAGGTTCTCTACGCCTTGGCGCTGTCCTCGTTGCTGCTTCATGGCTCGGGATCGTACGGCACGCGTAGATGCGTGGAACCGGACTTTCGGCGTGTGCTGAGGGTCACAGATTTTCCTGAAGAGCGTAAATCGGGTCGTGGTGCAATTTAAGGGAACGAGTTGAAAGTAGCTGGCTACCAACGGCTACGCCGTCTTACGGAGGAACCATGGCCCACACAACACGACCCAACGACGAATTGCTCAGTATCAACGACGCCGCCGACCTCAGCGGGCACAGCGTCACCACGTACCGGTGGTATCGGGCCAACGGCATCGGACCCAAGAGCTGGAAGTGCGGACGCTACGTGCGGTACTGGCGTGCCGATGTACTCGCATGGATGGCCGCACAGGAGGCCGCGTCGGCTCGGGGCGGAGTGAAGTGACCGCAACGAACAGCAGTCTCACGGACCTCGCGGATCTCGCGGACATGGAGGGGTGTGCGGTCCTAGACGTGGTGGACGACTTCCTAGCCCGCTTCATCGCCTACCCCAACGAACACGCACGCCATGCACACACGCTTTGGCTCGCCCACACCTGGCGCATGGACGAATGGGACTCCACCCCTCGGCTCGCATTCATGTCACCGGAAAAGGGCAGCGGGAAGACACGCGCCCTCGAAGTAAGTCATCACCTCGTCCCGCGTGGTGCTCGTGTCAGCCAAGCTACGCCGAACTACATCTTGGCGAAGGTTTCGGAAGACCCTCCACCCACGTTGTTCTACGACGAGATTGACACAGTTTATGGACCGAGGGCCAAGGGCAATGAGGACTTGAGGGCAGTCCTCAATGCCGGTCATCGTCGTAATGCGACTGCCGGTCGGGGTAGTTGGGAGAACAACCGACTGACAAGTCAGGACTACTCCGCCTACTGCGCAGTTGCACTCGCGGGACTTGGGAGGCTGCCCGATACCGTCGCCGACCGTGCCGTCGTGATCCCCATGAAGAAGCGGAAGCGCACTGAACACGTGGAACAGTGGCGGGAGCGTCTTCACGTGGAGCAAGCCAACGCACTCGGTGACCAACTTGGCGCGTGGATGAAGAATGCTTCGCTCTGCTGGCCGGAGAACATGCCGGTGGAGGATCGCGCCGCCGATGTGTGGGAGGCGCTCATCATGGTCCCTGATGCTGCAGGGGGACACTGGCCCGCCACCGCACGGAAGTCAGCACTCGTCCTCACATCGCGGAAGCCGCAGATGAGTCTGGGAGTTCAACTCCTACACGATCTCCAAGTCGTCTTCGGGACAAACGACAAAATGCGCAGCGAGGACATCATCACCGCACTGACGGAACTGCCAGAGTCGCCGTGGCGGCGCTACCACGCCGACGGCAGTCCGCTCGACTTCGTGACCTCGCCGGGCTGCTGAAGAACTACGGCATCCGACCAGGGACGTGTGGATCGACGGAGGCTCGGCGAAGGGCTACACCGCCGATGATCTACGGGACGCATGGGAAAGGTACGTACCGCCTCGACGGTCCGCGAGGACCGCGAGGTCCGCGATGGCTTGGGCGGAGCACAGTGATGACCTTCCCCATGCAAGCGCCTCAACGTTCTTCGATACGAAGCTGCACGATTTGCATTTTGCATTGCTCCGGCCAATTTTTGGCGCGGAGAGGCCGCCTGACTCGCGGGTGTATCCGGCCCGCGAAGCGAGTCGGGGATCACCCCCAGGCATGCCCATACCCAAGTAACCCAGAAAGACAGGAGAAAGCAGTGCGCTGCAGAGCAAAGTGACTGCCACCGGAAGGCATACACGTCTGGCTGGTGCACCACGCACTACCGAAGGTTGCGCAACGGCCAGCCGATGGACGCGCCGATCAGACGCTACGTGCGGCACGAGGGCGATGTTGAGGGCAACTGCAATCCGATGAGCGCCAGGACTGTTCGGCGCAGGAGACAGAGAGCCCGTTCGCCGCTGAGTGGGCGCTCTTGAAAGAGCTGGGTTTGCATGGCGACTAGGGGCACACTGGCTACAACAGGCCATCACCGCTCGGCGACGGTCCCGGGTTAGCGAGATCCCACGCCGACTCGCGCACACATGGCATCGGGCAGACCATTTCTGATCACTGCGGGGGGTCTAGTGCAGTCTCGCTGAGCGCACGAGAATGCGCTAGTTAGGCCGACACGACATTCACCTGAGGAGGCTGCATCATGACGGACAAGCCCAACATCGTTCTCGTGCATGGTGCGTTTGCTGACGGTTCGCACTGGCGGCACATCATCCCAGGGTGTACCAAGCGGGGCATCGAGTGATGGCGGCGCAGAACCGCTCACGTCGCTGGCTGACGACATCGCAACCACCCGGAAGCTGGCCGAATGGATGGGGGGTCCGACCCTGCTGGTAGGCCACTCCTACGGTGGAGCCGTGATCACCGGCGCAGGCCGAGCAACCAACGTGGTGGGACTGGTCTACCTCGCCGCGTTCGCCCCGGCGCAGGGAGAAAGCGTGAATAGCATTATTCTCGCCAGCAGCGACCCCGCGCCCGGCTTGGCGAGTATCAGCCCTGCCTTCGACGACGACTTCCTGTGGCACCGCCAGGACACTTTCCACGACAGCTTCTGCCAGGACCTCGACGACACCGAGTCGCTGGTCATGGCAACAACCCAAAGGCCGCTCGCACGCCGCTGCTTGGACGATGTCACCGGGGAACCGGCGTGGAGGACCAAGCCAAGCTGGTATCAGGTCTCCGCCCAAGACCGAATGATCCCGCCGGAGACCGAGCGGTGGATGGCTGAGCGTATCCACGCCCGCGAAACCCTCGAACTCGACACCAGCCACGCCTCGTTCGCCACCCGGCCCACCCAGGTACTCGAACTCATCACCAACGCCGCCGCCGCCGTCTGATACCGATCAGGCGCTACACGAAGAGGGTTAGGCCGAAGAGGGAGAAACCGTTCGCTGCGGAATACACGCTTTTGGCCGCGCTGGGGCTCGGTCGCAGCTAGCGTCCCGCTGGGGCTTCAGAAACCCGTTGGGGATGCCGGGGGATGTGCCAGGTATGCCATGCACGCCGACCGTGGCACCGCTGGCACAACTGGGCGACGTCTTCATTCAACGGGTCACACGACACTACGGTCTGATGGCTGCCATCTCCTTGCTGCTAACGGCCTCCGTGAGACTCCGGGGACGGCATGGCAAGTGGGATCGTGACGTCGATCGCCGTCCCGCTTCCCACAGGACTGTTGACAGTCATCTTGCCGCCGAGCACGTCAATGCGGTCTTTAAGCCCGATGATCCCGGAGCCTTTACGGGAGTCGGCTCCACCGATTCCGTCGTCGCGAATCGACAGGTAAAGGTTTTCGTCGGCGGTTCGCGCACGCACCGTGACTTCGGAGGCTTGGGCGTGCTTGGCGGCGTTGGCAAGCGCCTCGGCCGTGACGTAGTAGGCGGCGACCTCGACCGAGTCGGGTAAGTCTGTCTCGATCGCGACATCGAGGGTCACGGGGACCGCGGAGCGGCGCGCCAGTGCCTTCAGTGCAGCGCCCAGCCGCCGCTGGACAGGATGGCCGGATGAATCCCGTGGGAGATTTCTCGTAGCTCCTCCAACACAGCGGTCAAACCGGAGGCAACATCGGACAGCTCCGCATTGAGGCCGTGGAGTCCAGCTGGCACTTGATCTATCGCGCTGCGCACCTTCAGTCCGAGCGCGACCAGGCGTTGTTGCGCGCCGTCGTGCAGGTCACGCTCGATGCGGCGGCGGGCCTCGTCGGACGCAGCCACAATCCGTGCCCGTGAGGCGATCAGTTCGGCGTGGGTGGCGGCGGCGACGATCGCGGTGGCCGCAAGGTCGGCGAACTCGGCGATGCGATCCTCGATACCCGGTGGCAACGGGTCCGGTTGTGAGTTGGCGACCGCCGCCATCCCCCAGACCCGGCCATTCACGATCAGCGGCGCTCCCGCCGAGCTATAAATCCCATACTCGCGCATCTCCTCAGCAAGCACGCGAGGGGCGTTGTCGTAGTTGTCTATCCGGGCGGGCCGACCGGTGCGCAACACACGCGCAGCCAGACCGGCACCAGACAGTCGCTGGCCGAGCCCCGCTTCGACCTGCACGGTGTCGGGGTGGCCTTGGGCCAAGATGACATATGTCCCGTCGTCGTCGATGCGCGCCACCGTAGCGTTGCCGGCGTGCAGCCAGCCCGCCATTTCCTCAGCCACCGCGACGAATACCTCCGATGGGGGCGCGCCTCGCGCCACCAATGTGGCCACCCGCCGCAGTCCATCCTGCGGGCTGGCGAGTTCCCCGAAACTGTCGCGGTCGTCCTGCCACACATCGCCAGTATCGCGCTCCTACGTGTCCTGAGGTGGTGCAACAGGCCAGGTGCCTGGAGTACGGCATCGTGGCCGGACAGCTCTCCCTGACCCTCTGCGCGCCAGAGCGAACGGTCCTCGCACGCAGAAACTATTCGCCAGCGGCTAGGACGCGATACACGGTGGCACGGCTGACGCCGAGCGTGGACGCAATCGCGGAGACTGGCTCGCCGCTGCTGTGCATCCGCCTTGCTAGCTCTGCCTTCGACTTGTCGAGGGCCTTTGGCCGACCAATATGCTGGCCTCGTGCCCGCCGTGCCTCCCGCGCCGCTGCCCGACGCTCCCGTCCTGAGTTCGAGCTCAAATTGTGCGAGGCTGGCAAGCACGCCCGCCACCATCCGTCCGGTGGCGTTCGAAGGTGCCGGTCCTGTTCACCCACCACTACCACCAGCAGGACGAGGAAACCGGCATCTACCAGGGCGCGATCTCCGCCCCCAAAGCCAAGCGCGTCCGGCAACTCGTCACCGCCGCCGGGCAGGACTTCACTATCTGGACTTCCCTGGCATGCCCCACTCGATGCACGGCCACCAGCCCGAGCTATACACCCGCACCGTCACCGAATGGGCCGCCAAGCTCCCCGACACCACCACCCGCTGACCACCGACAAATCCAGCCCCGGCCGAGTACGATGCCCGATGCAGGCATACCGGCAACCCGGCGGCCTGCGAGATCAACCGAATCTGGAACAACAACCCGACTCTAAAAACGGGTGGACCTAGTATTGGGGACTCGCCACCTCCACAGACGGAGCGCACCGCAGAAACGGAGAACGAAGGCGCACCCAATCATGGATAACATTCGTTATGCATGAGTAAAGTCGCCGTTTTCATCAGATGAATCACGGATACGCCGCCGCTGCGTCGGTGGCCAGCTGGCTCTGGTGACGAAAACTGTTGCTGATCTGAGGATTTGGGCTCTTTTGTGGCCTGTCGCGGATTGCCTGCGCCCGGCGTGCTGCCGACACTCCGGGCGAACTGTCTCGACGCTGATGCACTTACCTGCAGTGATGTGGCAATGATTCACTGGCTGATTCAATGATGCATTGGATGAGACAGGTCTGAAGCCCGTTCCGCCCGTCGATAAGAGCGGTCGCTATGCGTGGCCGGTTCGGTTCCCGTATTGCATCTGGAGGCCCAGACCGTCGACGAGATGCTCGCGGGTTGGCGTAATCAGCAACTGTGCGGCCACTTGGATCATGGCACGATCGCGGGGCGCTGTTTGATGTGCTCGCCGCGATCAACGGTGCCACGACAGACCAGCAACGAACTCGCCTGCCCATGTGAGCTCTCGAACTCACCATGCCTGTACCTGACAGCCGAGTCAGACTCCGCCGGGTTTACTTCCAATCCGGACGGGTCGAATGCCCGTACCATCCGGCAAAGGCGGCAAATTCGAATATGGAGGGTTACCGGTAAATTCCTCCGTTATCATGTTGTCGCACAATATATCTCACCCACCCCGGAGAGTTGGTCACGCCGGGCAAGCAAGTGAAAGCCGCCGCCAACTGGTCCTCGCGGTTGCCTTGGGTGCCCGTTCGGCATGGTCAATGGCGAGTGGCGGTGGTTGCGTCGCAGGTCGAGCACGTGTCGATCACGGTTGTGTGAGGGCGCGTGTCGTCGGGAAACGGAAGCCCTCACTTGCCGCAGCCTGGCGCTATGGCCGATGCCTCGAACGTGCGGCACGACACCATCGTGGTGCCCGAGACGATGAGCCCGGCCCAAGTAAGGGCGCTGGCGGAGCGGAAGGCTCAGGCTCAAGTCGGCGACGATGACATGGTCGCTTTTTTGCATCTCCACGGATCACGGCCGGTCGGCGGTGAGCATGGCACCGAGGTCGAGTGGCGGTACAGCTACCAGGTGATACCGCCTGGCGGCCCCGCTGCTGATACGGCCGGCTGACCGCAGCGGCGGTGCGTCGTGGAGGGTGGTGTCGCCTTTGCCGCTATAGCGCTTCACTGCCGAATACGGCGAGATCGAATATGGCGGGTTACCGGTAGGTACAGCACCGTGCCGTTGAACCCGGCGATGAGTGGCACTGCCTGCTTCGAGTCGAGACGTGTGTGGTGCCGCCTGCACTTGGCGGCCTACAAGCGCACCGGCGGCGGGTCAACATCTTTGGGTCTCGATGCCTCCAAGCCGGATCGCCAAGATCGACGGTGCCAATTCATTTCCCAAATTTTTGTCATTAATGACATCCAGATGACACTCCGATTGGGAACATGACATCAATTTTGGGAACCTACAGACAACAACTACTGCTTCGCCATGTTGGTGAAGCGCGACAGATGCAGTTGATGTGCAACGGTGATGGTCTTGGTCGGGCCGTTACGGTGCTTGCCCAGAATCAGGTCGGCCTCGCCGCCGCGCGGGTCGTCGCGCTCGAACGCATCCGGCCGGTGCAAAAGGATGACCATATCCGCATCCTGTTCCAGGACTTCCGCTCTCACGAAGGTCCGAGATCATCGGCTTCTTGTCGGTGCGCTGCTCGGGACCACGGTTCAGCTGGCTGATCGCGACCACCGGCACGTCGAGCTCTTTCGCCATCAGCTTCAGGCTGCGGGAGAAGTCCGAGACTTCTTGCTGGCGCGATTCGTACTTCTTGCCCGATGTCATCAACTGCATGTAGTCGACGACGATGAGCTTGAGGCCCGCCTTTTGGCTGAGCCTGCGGGCCTTCGCGCGAATCTCCATCATCGTCAGGTTCGGCGAGTCGTCGATAAACAAAGGCGCTTCGCTGATCTCGCTCATCCGGCGGGCCAGGCGGGTCCAGTCGTCGTCGCTCATCCGGCCAGACCGCATATCGGTCAGCTTGATCTTGGCCTCCGCCGACAGCAGCCGCATCACGATCTCAGACTTGCTCATCTCCAGGCTGAAGATGACGCTGGCCATCTGGTGCTTGATCGAGCATGACCGCAGAAAGTCAAGACCTAGCGTCGAGTTGTGCGTGGGCACCATCCCCCGGCCGGCCAGATAGAGGTGCGCGCCGTTATCCACCTGCACGCATCGCACCGGAACGGTGCGCACCCGGCGTACCGCCTCGATGTGCAGCACCGGCGCCATCAACGTCGTCGTGCCGCCCGCCGAGTACGGCGCCATCGACCCCGCGGCCGCAATGGTGTCCATTCCGCAACGGAGTTCTGCGGTGGTTCTGATCCCGTAGCCGGTCGGCCATTGATGCGACCCGTCGGCGACGATAACCGTTCCATCGGAGAACAAGACTTCGTAGCATGGCCGACCCAACATCACGTCGGTTGCCGCCACCACCCGGGTCTCTCGCCCGTCGGCACCGAGCAGCCAATCTCCCACCGCGACATCACCCATGGTGGTCCAGCCCGTCGGCGTCGGCAGCGGCGTGTGGAGCGCCAGCGCCTTCCCCACCCCGGGTCTTGCCGCGATGATGATCATCTGGCCCGGATGCAGGCCGTTGGTCACCTCGTCGAGTTCGACGAAACCCGTCGGCACGCCCCGGGCCAGGCCGCCGTTGGACGCGATCGCGTCGATCTCGTCCATGGTCGGCTGGAGGAGGTCTTCAAGCGCCACGAAGTCCTCGGAGGTGCGTCCGTCGGTGACGTCGTAGATCTCGGCCTGTGCCCGGTCCACGATCTCGGTGACGTCGGCGCCCTCCGCACCGGCGTACCCGTACTGCACCACCCGCGTGCCGGCCTCCACGAGGCGCCGCAGCAACGCCTTTTCCGCAACGATGCCCGCGTAGAACCCGGCGTTGGCGGCCGTCGGCACCGTCGAGATCAACGTGTGCAGATACGGCGCTCCGCCGATCCGGCGCAGCAGCCCACGGCGATCCAACTCGGCGGCCACCGTCACCGCGTCGGCCGGCTCGCCACGGCCGTACAGATCGAGGATCGCGTCGTAGACGTTCTGGTGTGCGGGCCGGTAGAAGTCGCCTGGGCGCAGCCGCTCCAGCACGTCGGCGATGGCGTCCTTGCTCAGCAGCATGCCCCCGAGGACCGCCTGCTCGGCCGCCGCGTCCTGAGGCGGCTGACGACCGAAGTCCTCACTGGCTGGCGGGACGTCTAGACCCGAATGCCCCAGGTCATCCACGACAGCCACAGAACGTCCCACCTCCCCTCGCTCAAGTCGAACGTATGTTCGTCTACTGCCGTCCCGAGCGTAAGTCAGACCACCGACATCCCGCCACCTCGCGAACCGCGACTCTGTCCCGCGACGGCCAACGCTAGACGTTGCTGGGACCGGTACAAAACGACCCTGTTGATGAACTTGTTGATGGAGTGTGGATATCCGTGGGCAGCCATGTTGAGTCGCTGGGGAGAACCTGTGCACTAACGACTTTGTTTGGTGCATCCCCGCAGATAAGCGCACCACAACCGGCGTGCATATCTGTGGATGGCAATTCCCTCGGCGTGTCGGCCGTGGTTGCGATCTCGGGCGTGTTGTGTTTCGCGCAAGGGCCCGCAGGTTAACAGCTCGTTAGCTTCGCTGCGACCCGAATATGACGCAATGTTCGCCAGCGGGCACAGCAACGGCCGGATGAAGATCGATCATGGTCTTCACCCGGCCAGATTGACGCTGAAGTAATTACACCGCGACGACGCTCAGCGACACCGAAGCATCCACGTCCGGGTGCAGCCGGACCGCGATCGGATGGGTGCCGACCGACTTGATCTGCACCTTGGGCAGCTGGACCGTCCGCTTGTCCAGGTTCGGTCCGCCAGCCTTCTTGATCGCCGCGACGACGTCTGCGGCCGTGACGGAGCCGAACAACTTGCCGGTGTCCGCCGCCGCCTTCACGGGCAGCTCCACCAGGCCCATGCCTTCGATCGCGGTCTTGAGCTCGTTGGCGTGCTCGAGGCCTTTGACGCTCTTGGCCTCGCGGGCCCGACGGATCTCCTCGGCCTGGCGCTCGGCTCCGCGCGACGCGACGATGGCCAGTCCGCGCGGCAGCAGGAAGTTGCGGCCGTAGCCGTCCTTGACCTCCACGATGTCGCCAGACGTACCCAGGTGGTCAACCTCGGCGGTAAGAATCAGTTTCATATCTAGTCCTGTTCTGCCTTATCGCGTCGACGCGCTGAACGGCAGCAGCGCGACCTCGCGTGCATTCTTGACCGCGATCGCGATATCGCGCTGGTGCTGCACGCAGTTGCCGGTGACGCGGCGGGCGCGGATCTTGCCGCGCTCACTGATGTAGGTGCGCAGCAGCTGGGTGTCCTTGTAGTCGATCGCCTGCCCCTTCTTGGAGCAGAACACGCACTTGCGCGTCTTGATCGGCTTCTCCGGCGCCGGGCGCCGCTTGGTGGCCTTGGCCATGTGTCTATCTCTTTCTGGAATCGCTGATTAGTTATGAGTCAGAAGGGCGGTTCGTCGTCGCTGCCGCTGAACGAACCGGACGCAGGGGCACTGCCCCACGGGTCGTCGGCCTTGGCTTGCCGCGGCTTCCGAACTACCACCGCCGCCGCGGGAACCGCCGCCGCCGAATCCGCCGCCACCGCCGCCGCTGCGACTCGCCTTGTTCACCTTGGCGGTCGCGTACCGCAGCGACGGGCCGATCTCGTCCACCTCGACCTCGAAGACAGTGCGCTTCTCGCCCTCACGGGTCTCGAACGACCGCTGCTTGAGCCGGCCTGTCACGATCACCCGCGAGCCGCGGGTGAGGCTTTCGGCCACGTTCTCGGCGGCCTCACGCCAGATGTTGCACCGAAGGAACAGCGCTTCGCCGTCCTTCCATTCCCCGCTCTGGCGGTCGTAGATGCGCGGCGTCGACGCGACCGTGAAGTTCGCGACGGCCGCCCCGGACGGGGTGAACCGCAGTTCCGGGTCGGCGGTCAGGTTTCCGACGACGGTGATGGTGGTGTCACCAGCCACGAGATCCTCCTGTGCAGTGCTTGATCTGCTCTTCGCGCAAGCGCTCATCGCTGCGGCATGTTGGGCGCGAGCCTACGCAAGGCTCCTGACACCCGATAGCCGTTCGGGACTAGTGCTTGTCGGTCCGCAGCACCTTGGTCCGCAGTACGGACTCGTTCAGGTTGAGCTGACGGTCCAGCTCGGACACGGTCGCGGGCTCGGCCTTCACATCGACGACGGCGTAGATGCCCTCGGCATGCTTGGCGATCTCGTACGCCAGCCGGCGCTTGCCCCAGATGTCGACTTTGTCGACAGTGCCGCCGTCCTTGCGGATGACGTTGAGAAACGTCTCCAGCGACGGCGAAACGGTGCGCTCGTCGAGAGTGGGGTCAAGAATGACCATGATTTCGTATGGACGCATGAGAACCACACCACCTCCTCTGGTCTTGTGCGGCCACGGTCGATCCGTGGCAGGAGGGTTACCTGCGTCGGCAACCGGCCCAGGCTACAGGAACGCCCACTGATCTGCGAAATCAGGTCTATGTGCTGCGCGCGAAGTCCGGTTCGTCCTCCGGCTCGGTGGACTGATCGGGCGCGGGCGTGACGCGGGTCCGGCCCGCCTGCGGGCGCAGCCAATCGGGCAGCCAGTCAGGCGGCGCATCGGGCGCCCACTCGAACACGCCGCCCGCCGGGTCGTCGACCTGCCCGCGGCATCGCACCAGGTCCAACTCTGGTCGATAGATCTGTCGAATCACCAAAGCGCACAATGCGATCACCGCGATGTCGCGTATCAGCACCGTCGCGGTGAACCACTGCTCGGGTAATCCGCGATTCTGCTCGCCGTACAGGTACTCCATCCGCGGCACCCACACCAATGCGTCGATCGTCATCCACGCCAGCAGAATCCGGCGGTGCGGCAGCGCCAGCACCGCCAGCGGGACCAGCCACAGCGAGAATTGCGGACTCCACACCTTGCCCGTCAACAGAAACGCGGCCACCACCAGGAACGCCACCTGTGTCAGCCGCGGCCGCTGGTCGGCCGTCAGCGCGATGTACGCAATGACGACACAACAGGCTGCGAACAACACGGCGGTCACCGTATTCAGCACCGTCGGCGGCTGCCAGTATCCGAGGTGCTGGTCGAAGCCACCCCAGCCGGTGAACGACTTCGCCACGTTGTACAGCGAGTCCATGTCGTCGCCGCGGCGGGTGTTGAGCCGGAAGAACTCCGACCAACCTCGCGGATACAGCACCATCACCGGCAGGTTGACCACCAGCCACGTCAGCACGGTCCCGATCGCCGTCTTGCCGACCTCACGGAGTCGTCCGGTGCGCAGGCCGAGGATTGCGATCGGCACAAGCAGCAGCAGCGGATACAGCTTGGCCGCCACGCCGAGCCCGATCAGCGCACCGGCCAGCCAGGGTTTTCGCCGCGCCCAGGCCAACAGCGCGCCGGTCGCGAAAGCGGTTGCCAGCGCGTCGAAATTCGTGAAGACCTCAAAGATCAGGATCGGCGACCCCGCCACCAGCGCCGCATCCCAGATGCGTCGCGAACCCGCGAGCCGCGCGCTGGCCCACACGGTCGTCAGCCATGCCAGCGCCAACCCGAAGGCGGCGATGTTGAAGAACATCACCACCTCGGCGATGATCGGCACCGACACCAGCTTGGTGAGCGCGGTGTAGGACTTGGCCAAGGCCATCGACATGTACTGGTAGAGGCCGGTCAGCACCGGATATTCCATGTACCGCACGGCGATGTTGCCGTCGTACTGCCTTATCGGCTTGCCGTTGGCTTCGTTCTCGATCCAACTGGACTTGTACGGAAACTTGCCCAGGTTCAACAACTCTGCGGTGTACAGCGGAACCGTGTCGGAATAGCAGAGCTCGAAGTAGGCCCTCTGGTTCTGCCAGTTGGCCACCCGCTGGTCAGCAGTGCCAGTGCCGGTGGTGCTGCGTGCATGCCGCCTTCGTCGAGTAGCCCAGCGCCATGAACACCAACGCGATGATCAGCATCACCCGCAGCGGCGTGAGGAACCTGGCACGGCCGATCAGCGCGTGCCGACCTACCGGCCCACCGATCACTCCCGAGAGCGCGGCACCGATCGTGTCGGTGCGGCTGGGCAGGTCGCGGTCGTCAAGGCTGCGCCGGTCGTCCGCTAGCGGGGCCGGCGAGACGACGCGGACATGCGGCAGCGGCGGGGCCGCTGCGGGCTCGTGCTCGGTCACGGGGGCGGAGGGGGTCCAGCCGGCGGCACTCCCGCCGGCCCTGGTGGAAGTTCTTGCGGCGCCGAGGGAGCCGAGAGGCACGGTGGTCGGCGGGCCGATCGGGATCGTAATGCCCGGCGCCACTTCGATTGTCGGCTGAATGACCGTCTCCGACGGCATCGGCGGCGCAGTGGCGGACGGCGGCGGCGGCGGTGCCTGTGGCACGCCCGCATAGCCGCCGACCTCGGTGGGCTTCGGGAACGACTCGTTGTCGGTGCCCTTCAGCGCGCCGTCCATCGTCGACTTCCAGATGTCCGACGGCAGCCCCGATCCATACACCTGTGAGCCGGACTTGTTTACCAGCGGCTTGGTGCCTTCGGTGGTGCCGACCCACACCGCGGTCGACAACGACGGGGTGTATCCGACCATCCAGGCGTCCCGGTTGGCGTCGGTGTCACCGAGCTGGTTGGTTCCCGTCTTGGCGGCCGACGGTCGCCCGCCGGCCAGGTTGTGCCCGTTGGAGTACGCGGCGATCGGCTGCATGGCGGCGGTGACGTTGTCGGCCACTGCCTTGTCGATGCGCTGCTCGCCGCTGCTGTCCTGCTGGCTGGCGTCGAACAACACCTCGCCCCGCGAGTTGACCACCTTCTGCACGAAGTGCGGCTTGTGGTACACGCCGGAGGCCGCGAGCGTGGCGTATGCCGACGCCATGTCAAGCACGCGGGTCTGATACTGGCCCAGCACAACGCCGTTGTTGGGCGGACCGCCCTTGCCGTCCTCGGACAGCGTGTGATCCACACCGGGGAAGCTCTCGGCGATGCCGGCCTTGTGCGCGGCGTCGGCGACGTCGGACGGGCCGTTCTTCAGCTTGAGCATCAGCCGGTAGTAGCTGGTGTTCAGCGACCGCTTCAACGCCTCGGCGATGCTGCAGACGCCGCAGCCTTCACCCTCCACATTGGTGATCTTGATGCCGTTGACCGTCACCGGCGAGCTGTCCACCTGGTAGCCCAGGCCCATGCCCTGCTGCAGTGCGGCCACCAACGCGAACACCTTGAACGCCGAGCCCGTCGGCAACCCGGCCTGCGCGAAGTCGAACCCGTTGGCGTCGGTACCGCCGTAGTAAGCCTTCACCGCACCTGTTTTCGGGTCGATCGACACGACCGCCGTGCGCATGTCGGGGTCCTGGCCTTCCATGTACTTCGATGCCGCCGTCTCGGCGGCCTGCTGCGCCTTGGGGTCGATCGTCGTGGTGATCTGCAGGCCCTGGGTGTTCAACGTCTGCTCGTTGATGTTGAACAGGTCAAGCAGTTCCTTGGTGACCTCCCGCTCGATCAGCCCATTCGGGCCGCTGGTCTGGTCCTGCGAGCGCGCCTGCTCCGGCGGGACGGTCGGCGGGAACTGTTGGGCGGCACGATCTTGCCGTGACAGCGCGCCGATGTCGACCATGCCGTCGAGCACCCAGTTCCACCGCTCCACCGCACCCTGCGGATTGATGGCCGGATCCAGGCCCGACGGTCGCCGGATGAGCGCCGCCAGCAGCGCGCCCTCGGCGACATTGAGCTGATCGACCGGCTTGTCGAAGTAGGCCTTTGCCGCCGCCGAGATGCCGTACGCGCCGCGGCCGAAGTAGATGATGTTCAGATACGACTGCAGCACTTGATCTTTCGACCACTCACTGGACATCTTGGTCGAGATGACCAGCTCTTTGGCCTTGCGCACGAGGCCACCGACACCCGAGCGTGCGTCGCCGACCAACGCGTTCTTGACGTACTGCTGGGTGATCGTCGAGCCGCCCTGCAGGTCGCCGCCGAAGATGTTGTTCTTGAACGCACGGGCGAACCCGGAGAACGAGAAGCCCGGGTTGGTGTAGAAGTCACGATCCTCGGCGGCCATCACCGCGTTGCGCACGTGCACCGGAATCTGGTCGATGTTGACGTCGACGCGGTTGCCTTCTGGTGGAACGATTTTCGCCAGCTCACTGCCGTCGCTGGCGAGGATCGTCGACACCTGATTGGTCCGGATGTCGCCCGGCTTGGGCACGTCGACGATGAGGTAGGCCATCCCGAAGGTGACGATCGGCAGCACGATGAGCACCGCGACCGCGGCATACAGCCCGCGGCGCACCAACTTCCAGTCGAGCTGCCTGCGCAAGCCCGGCCTCGGCGGCCGCGGCGGACCCCCCGATGGTCCACCCGGTGGGCGCCGCGGAGGCGCCGGCGGCGGCGGCGGCTTCGGCGGCGGGGTGCCGTCCAGCGCCGCCTTGACGACGTCGATCGGATCACGAAGATGCGGCGGCGTGTTGCCACGCACCACTGGCAGGACCGCGGTCAAGCGGTCGTCGGGCGGAACACCGGCGGACCGGTGCCGCGGCGGACCGTCTGGCCGATGTTGCGGGCCCGCGTTGGCTGACCGGTCCTGGCGCCCTTCGCTATTCACTGGCCGTGCGCGCGCGACCGCGCGCCGTCCGTGTGCCACGCGATCCCTTTGGCGGCGGGACGGCGCCGAGCACATATGACTTGACCAAGTGATTCCAGCTGCAGGTGCGGCATACCTCCACCACGTGTACCGAAAACTCGGGGTATCGGGTCGCCAGCAAGACCAACTCCTCGGCGGTTCGGGCCGATCCTGACACGGCGCCCAAGTGGTCACCGAATACCCACGACACCAAGGTGAGCTGTTCCTTGCGACAGATCGGGCACATCACCGAACTGGGCTTCCCATGGAACTTCGCGGCCCGCAGCAGGTACGGGTTGGCATCACAAACCTCCGAGACACCGGTGCGGCCGGAGTACACCTCGGCCAGCAGCGACCGGCGCCGAAGCGCATAGTCCACCACCTGTCGCTGCAGTCGCACGGAGACCAGAGTACGTCGGCCTCCCTACCGCCGAGGTGCGACTCCGCCGCCACACTTCGAGGATGGCCATCTGGTCTGCGGTGATGGGAACTGAACTCCTACGATCGTCGTCGTGGCAGAGCGGCAGTCGGCGGGTGGGGCATGCGGACGGCGGTGGCCGGCGTGCTGCTCGTGGTCGACATCGCGATCGGCTGGGGCCGGTACGGCGACACGAGCTCACCGTTGAGTTTCACATCGGATCCCGGCGCCAAGCCGGTCGGCCTCGCGCCGGGGGTGTTGATGCCCGCGGGCGATCTGACGATCAGGCTGTGTGTCGAGCGACTTCGGCAGCGGCGACATCGCGAGCACCGGTGATGGCCCCGTCAAGCTGCTCAACTACCCCAGCTGACCCGCAATCGCGGGCCCATTGTTGGCGCTGAATATATCGGCGCGATACTATAGCCCGAGGTGTCGAAACGTCGTAGCGACCAAGCAACATTTCTTCGGGGAGGTGATTCGATTGCTAGAGCTCGCCATCCTGGGCCTTTTGCTCGAATCGCCCATGCACGGCTACGAGCTGCGCAAACGATTGACGGGCCTACTGGGAGCTTTTCGGGCCTTCTCGTACGGCTCGTTGTATCCGGCACTGCGACGCATGCAGGCCGACGGCCTGATCGTCGAGGATGCCGCTCCGGACGGCATCCCGAAAATGCGGCGCGCGCGCCGCGTGTACCGGCTCTCGGACGCCGGTAAGCAGCGGTTCACCGAGCTGGTGGCCGATACCGGTCCGCAGAATTACACCGACGATGGGTTCGGTGTCCATCTGGCGTTCTTCAACCGCACGCCGGCCGAGGCCAGGATGCGGATTTTGGAAGGTCGCCGTCGCCAGGTGGAGGAGCGGCGAGAAGGCCTGCGCGAAGCAGTCGCGCGGGCCAGCAGCTCGCTCGACCGCTACACCCGTCAGCTGCATCAGCTGGGCCTGGAATCCAGCGAGCGAGAAGTGAAATGGCTCAACGAGCTGATCGCAGGCCGAACGTGTGGCGCAGGGCCACGCCGAACAGTCGTAATCGCACGAGCACGACCAATCCGTAGAAAGAGGAGATCGACCATGAGTGAGAACACAGCGGCGTCCGACGTTCGGGTGGCCATCGTCGGCGTCGGCAACTGCGCGTCTTCTCTGGTCCAAGGTGTCCAGTACTACCAAGACGCCGACGAGAACGCCACGGTGCCGGGCCTGATGCATGTGCGCCTCGGCCAGTACCACGTGCGCGACGTGAAATTCGTCGCCGCGTTCGACGTCGACGCCAAGAAGGTCGGCTTCGACCTGTCCGAGGCGATCTTCGCGTCGGAGAACAACACCATCAAGATCGCCGACGTGCCGCCCACCAACGTGGTGGTGCAGCGCGGCCCGACGCTCGACGGCATCGGCAAGTACTACGCCGAGACCATTGAGGTCTCCGACGTCGAAGCGGTCGATGTCGTCAAGGTGCTGCGCGACGCCGAAGTCGACGTGCTGGTGTCCTACCTGCCGGTGGGCTCCGAGCAGGCCGACAAGTTCTACGCGCAGTGCGCGATCGACGCCGGTGTGGCGTTCGTCAACGCGCTGCCGGTGTTCATCGCCTCGGACCCGGTGTGGGCCAAGAAGTTCGAGGACGCCGGTGTGCCGATCGTCGGCGACGACATCAAGAGCCAGGTCGGTGCGACGATCACCCACCGCGTGATGGCCAAACTCTTCGAGGACCGCGGCGTGCAGCTCGACCGCACGATGCAGCTCAACGTCGGCGGCAACATGGACTTCCTCAACATGCTCGAGCGTGAGCGGCTGGAGTCGAAGAAGATCTCCAAGACCCAGGCCGTCACCTCCAACCTGCAGCGCGAGTTCAAGACCAAGGATGTGCACATCGGCCCGTCCGATCACGTCGGCTGGCTCGACGACCGCAAGTGGGCCTACGTCCGGCTGGAGGGCCGCGCCTTCGGCGACGTCCCGCTGAACCTCGAGTACAAGCTCGAGGTGTGGGATTCGCCGAACTCGGCCGGCGTCATCATCGACGCGGTGCGCGCGGCGAAGATCGCCAAGGACCGCGGCATCGGTGGCCCGGTGGTGGCCGCATCCGCTTATCTGATGAAGAGCCCGCCGAAGCAGCTGCCGGACGACATCGCCCGCGCGCAGCTGGAGGACTTCATCGAGGGTTAGCCTCGACGGCGTGACGAACGCCGAAGTCTCCGACGACGAATTGGCCCGGCTCGACGAGTTCGCGCTGCTCCACGAGAACGCCGAACAGATCGGGCACGCCGGCCCGCTACCGACCGTCGCCCGGATCGGGTCGGGCGACGTCAGCGCTATCAAGTGGGGCGACGAATCACCGCGCGTGGTCTTCCTGCACGGCGGTGGGCAGAACGCACACACCTGGGACACGGTGATCCTGGGCGTCGGTGCGCCCGCGCTGGCGGTCGACCTGCCCGGCCACGGCCGGTCGGCTTGGCGCGAGGACGGCGACTACGGACCAAAGCTCAACGCCGAGACATTGCGGCCCTTGCTGCGCGGAGTGGGCGCCGAATCCGCGGCTCGTCGTCGGCATGTCGCTGGGCGGGCTGACCGCGCTGCGTATCGCCGCCACCGAGCCGGACCTGGTGCCCGAACTGGTGCTCGTCGACGTCACCCCGTCGGCGCCCGAACGCCATACCGAGATGACCAAGGCCCAGATGGGCACCGTCGCCCTCGTCCAGGGTGACCGCACCTTCCCCTCATTCGCCGCCATGCTGGACGTGACCGTCGCGGCGGCGCCCAACCGCGACCGGAGCTCGTTGCGCCGCGGTGTCTTTCACAACTCCAAGCAACTCGACGACGGCACCTGGACGTGGCGCTACGACTCGTTTCGCAAGGGCGACGGTTTCGAGGGCCTTTGGGACGACGTGCCCGTCCATCACCATGCCGACCACGCTGGTGCGCGGCGCGAACTCGTACTTCGTCAACGACGACGACGCCGAGGCATTCGCCAAGAACGCGCCGGGCTTCCGGCGGACGCACGTCGTCGCCGACTCCGGACATTCGGTCCAGGGCGACCAGCCACGCGCACTCGTCGACATCCTGCGAGGGGTGCTCGAGGCTTGACCCAGGGAGGTGCCCACTTCGCGGCGTCAACATTTGTTGACGCCTTCCGCACCACCCCATGCGCCGGCGCCCGGCCGGATACCGTAGCGACGTGACCTCTCCCTCCCAACACCCAATCCGCGTCGGCGTGCAACTGCAGCCGCAGCACTCCCCCCAGTACAGCCATATCCGCGACGCGGTTCGCCGCTGCGAGGACATCGGCGTCGACGTCGCGTTCAACTGGGATCACTTCTTCCCGCTCTACGGCGATCCCGACGGCGCGCACTACGAGTGCTGGACGATGTTGGGCGCCTGGGCCGAGCAGACGTCGCGCCTCGAGATCGGCGCGCTCGTGACCTGCAACTCCTATCGCAACCCGGAACTGCTGGCCGACATGGCGCGCACCGTCGACCACATCTCGGACGGGCCGGCTGATCCTGGGCATCGGGTCGGGGTGGAAAGAGAAGGACTACGACGAGTACGGATACGAGTTCGGCACCGCGGGCAGCCGGCTCGACGAGCTCGCCGCTGCATTGCCGCGCATCAAGTCACGGCTTGCCAAGCTCAACCCGCCGCCGACCCGCGACATCCCCGTCCTCATCGGCGGTCAGGGCGAGCGCAAGACGCTGCGGCTGGTGGCCGAGTACGGCGATATCTGGCACGGGTTCACCACGCTTGAGACCTACCCGGCGAAGGCGGAGATCCTGGCCCGGCACTGCGCTGACATCGGCCGCGACCCGGCCGGCATCGAACGCGCCGCGGGTGTGCAGGGCGCCAGCCTCGACGCGCTGCTGGCCGAAGCCGACGCGTTCGCCGAGCTCGGGGTCACGCTGCTGACCGTCGGCGTCAACGGGCCCGACTACGACCTGACGCAGGCCGATGCGCTGTGCCGCTGGCGAGACCGTCGTCAACCGAATGGAAACTGAACTGGCGGAACGGCTCCCGTTGCGACGGGTACGTGAGATGCTTGCCGCGCCATGCCCAAGAAGTATGGGGTCAAAGAAAAAGACCTGGTGGTCTCGCATGTCGTCAACCTGGTATTGACCGGCAAACTTCGCTCGGGAGACCGGGTCGACCGCAACGAGATCGCGCAGGAACTCGGGCTCAGCCGCGTGCCGATCCAGGAGGCCGTGGTCCAGCTCGAGCATGACGGCATCCTGTCCACGCAGTATCACCGCGGCGCGTACGTCGAACGATTCGACCAGGCCGTCGTGCGTGAACACCACGAGTTGTACGGGTTGTTGTGCGGCATCGCGTCGGCCCGCGCTGCCGTCGATGGGCTTCCGCGAATCCTTGACGGCTCGGCGCGTTGATCGATGTCCTGCGCAGCAGCAAAGAGTCGCGCGGGTTTCAGGAAACGGCGTGGCAGTTTCGCCGCGTCATCAACGACGAATACGCGGGCCCCCGATTGCAGGCGGCGATTCGTGCGTCGCAGACCTTCATTCCGCGGGCGTTCTGGGTGAACTACCTCGACAACCACGACGACATGCTGCCGTTCTACGAGGCCGAGACGGCCGCCATCCAGCGGGGCGACCCCGACGGCGCTCGCGCGGCGTGCGCCGAGCGTTCGGAGGCGATGGCCCGGATCATGCTCGCCGAGCTGGTGCGCCGCGGCGTCTTCCGGCCGTCGGGAGCACCGCTGCATTCGACCGTCGCATTCTGATTGACCGCCGAGACGGACCGGTTGCGGCGTTTCCTGTCGCAAGTTCTGTCAGACTTATTGACGCGCGTTCCCTTCTGGCAGCCTCGGACAGGTTAGACTAGCGAACCATGATGGAGACCGAATCGCAGGCCGGCGAACTGGCCGGTGAGCTGCAGCGCGTGCTCTCCAAGCTGTTCTCGGTGCTGCGCCGCGGCGATACCAACCGAGCCGAGGCAGGCGACCTGACGCTGGCTCAGCTGTCGATCCTGCTGACGTTGCTCGACCAGGGCCCGATCCGGATGACCGAACTGGCCGCGCACGAGCGCGTGCGCACACCCACCACCACGGTGGCGATTCGCCGGCTGGAGAAACTGGGTCTGGTGAAGCGCTCCCGCGACCCGTCGGATCTGCGGGCCGTCCTCGTCGACATCACCCCGCGCGGCCTGTCCCAGCACCGCGAAGCGCTGGCCTCGCGCCGGGCACACCTGGCCGCACTGCTGGCGAAGCTCAGCCCCGAAGATCTGGAGACGCTGACCAAGGCGCTCGGCGCGCTGGAGCGGCTGGCCCAATAGGCGCGGTCAACCAAGCCAATCGAGCACTGCGGCGGCGGTCCATGACTGCTGCATGCTGCCCAGCGGCTCCCCGGTGAACGGCTCGTAGTACTCCGCGAACGTCCCGTCGCTGGCCTGTCTGAGCCCTTCACGCTTGAGCTTCAGCGCGCGTTCGGCCCAACCACGGCGCGCGAAGCACCACGAGAACAGCCACGTCATCACCGGCCACACCGGCCCACGCCAGTATTCGCGTTGGCGGAAGTCCCGCGACACCGGTGACGTCGACGGGATGAGCGGGTACTCGCAGGTCCGGATGCCCACAGAAGCGCGGACCCTCCAGCAGCCGCAGCAGCGAACGTTCCTTGTCGTGTGGCAGGCCGCCGCACAGCAGCGGAGAGAACTGCGCAACCGTTTCGGTAGCCACCCAGCGCTCGGCGCGCAGGTCGTAATCCCTTGCGGCGCCGGTACGGTCGTCGGTGGTCTCGACGACTCCCCTGCGGAATCGTTCTGCCCACGCGTAGAGGTCCTTGACGTCGGCGTGCGGCCGTTTGTAGTCCTCGCCGATCTCGGCCAGCACCGTGCAGGCCACCGACAGGATTGCCGACACGAACACGTCCTCCACCGCGAAGCTCATCACCTTCGGCAGCAACTCGTCGTCGTAGCGCGCCGACTTCATCTCCTCCAGTAGCCATAGGTAGCGGTCGTATTCGAGGTCCGACGGCCGCTGGCTGGCATCGGTGACGATGGCGTTGTCCTCGCGCTGGTACTCCGGCACATTCCCGGGCACCACGTTGGCGTATGAGCTGTCCCAGCGGGGCGAGTTGTCCATGCCGGACTCCCAGCCGTGGTAGAGCGTGACGCGGCCGCGCGATTTCGGGTCGCGGGCCTCGGCCAGCCACCGGTGCCAGCGGACCAGGTCGGCCCAGCGGCGATCCAGAAAGGCCTCGGCCACTGCACGTGTGGACCGGCCCCGCGAGCGGGCCTGGTCGAGGATGCGCTGCACCGCGATCGCGTGCACCGGCGGCTGGGTGATGCCCGACGTGTGCCGGGTCCGTGGCGCATTGGCGGCCAGCGCGGAGGTGGCCCACCGCGCCGGGCCGGGGAAGTAGCCGTCGACGCCGTTGGCGAAGACGATGTGCGGAATCATCCCGTTGGTCCACTGCGCAGACAGCAGCGTGTCCAATTCGACGACGGCCCGCTCGACGCTCAGCGGCGCCAATCCGATCGCGACGAACGCGGCATCCCAGCTCCACATGTGCGGGTACAGCAACGGCGCGGCGGTGGTCATCGCGCCCAGGTCGTTGCCGCGCAGCAGGTATGCGGCGCGGGCCGCGAGCTGCGTGGGAGCGAAGCTGTGGTCGGGTGGCATCGCATCCATCATGCGACGCGCGGCGGTAAATCGCAGATCGATAGGGTGGCGACATGCCGACCGCGATGATCACCGGTGCGGCCGGCGGGCTCGGATCCGCCATCGCCACCGCGCTGGCGCCCACCCACACGCTGTTCCTCGCGGGCCGGCCCTCGGACCGGATCGACGCGTTGGCGGCCGGGTTCGGCGCCACCACCTGGCCGATCGATCTGGCCGATCTCGACGCGATACCGGCGGTCGTCGAGCCGATCGTCGAGCTCGACGTGCTGATCCACAACGCGGGCGTGGCCTACCCGGGACGCGTCGCCGAGTCGACGGTCGAGGAGTGGCAGGCCACCATGGGCATCAATGTCGTTGGGGCCGTTGCCCTCACGCTCGCCTTGCTGCCCGCACTGCGCACCGCGGGCGGTCACGTCGTGTTCATCAACTCCGGAGCGGGCATCAACGCATCACCCGGCCTGGCGTCCTATTCGGCGAGCAAGTTCGCGCTGCGCGGGTTCGCGGACTCGCTGCGCACCGACGAGCCGTCGCTTCGGGTGACGTCCGTTCATCCCGGGCGGATCGCCACCGAAATGCAGGAGGAGCTGGTCGCCTACGAGGGCCGCGCCTACGACCCGTCGCAGTTCCTCAGCCCGAGTTCGGTCGCGCAGGTGGTCGCCGACGCGGTGCATGCGCCGCGCGACGCCCACATCCACGAGGTCATCGTCCGCCCCTAGGCGACGATGTTGACCAAACGCCCCGCCACCACGATCACCTTCTTCGGCGTGGCGCCTGCCAGAAATGCCCGCACCTTCTCATCGGCCAGTGCCGCGGTCTCCAGAGTGTCGGCGTCGGCGTCCGCCGCCACCGTCACGTGGCCGCGGACCTTGCCGTTGACCTGTACCGGGTACTCGACCGTGTCCTCGACCAGGTATTGCGGGTCGGCCACCGGGAACGGACCGTGCGCCAGCGACGTGTCGTGGCCCAGCCGTTTCCACAGCTCCTCCGCCAAGTGCGGGGCCAGCGGCGCCACCATCAGCACCAGCGGCTCCAGCGCCGTCCGCGCCGTCACACCCTGCTTGGTCAAGTGGTTGGTGTACTCGATCAACTTGGCGGCGGCGGTGTTGTTGCGCAGCGCGGCGTAATCCTCGGACACCCCGGCGATCGTCCGGTGCAGCAGCCGCAGCGTCTCATCGTCGAGCGCCTCGTGTTCGACGGCGCGCACCGTGCCGGCCTCCTCGTCGACCACCAGCCGCCACACCCGCTGCAGGAACCGGTGCGCGCCGACGACGTCCTTGGTGGCCCACGGTCGCGACGCCTCCAGCGGGCCCATCGACATCTCGTAGACCCGCAGTGTGTCCGCGCCGTAGTTGTCGCAGATTTCGTCCGGCGACACCGAGTTCTTCAGGCTCTTGCCGATCTTGCCGAACTCCTGGACGCACCTCGATCTCACCGTCCGGGCCCGACCAGTAGAACCTGCCGTCGCGCTCGGTGACTTCGGCGGCGGGCACGTACGCGCCGCGGGAATCGGTGTAGGCGAACGCCTGGATGTAGCCCTGGTTCACCAATCGCCGATACGGCTCCAGCGAGCTGACGTGGCCGAGGTCGTAAAGCACCTTGTGCCAGAACCGCGCATACAGCAGGTGCAGCACCGCATGCTCGACGCCGCCGACGTACAAATCAACGCCGCCCGGGTCCTTCGGGCCGTGCTCAGCCGGCCGCGGCCCCATCCAGTACGCCTCGTTCTCCTTGGCACACAGCTCTTCTGAGTTGTACGGATCGGTGTAGCGCAGCTCGTACCACGAACTGCCCGCCCACTGTGGCATGACGTTGGTGTCGCGGATGTACGGCTTCAGGCCGTCCCCGAGGTCGAGGTCCACGTGCACCCATTCGGTCGCCTTGCCCAGCGGCGGCGACGGCTCGCTGTCGGCGTCGTCGGGGTCGAACTGCACGGGCGCGTAGTCCGGAATGTCGGGCAGCTCAACCGGCAGCGCCGACTCGGGCAGTGGGTGCGCACGGCCGTCGGCGTCGTACACGATCGGGAACGGCTCACCCCAGTACCGCTGCCTGGCGAAGAGCCAGTCGCGCAGCTTGTATTCGACACGAGCGTGGGCACGGCCCTCGGCCGCCAGCCGTTCGGTGATGGCCTCCTTCGCCGAGGCGACGCTGAGCCCGTTGAGGTAGTCGGAGTTCACCATCTCGCCGTCACCGCTGTAGGCAGCCTGCGAAATATCGCCGCCGGCAACGACTTCGATGATCGGCAACCCGAACTCGTTGGCGAAGTCCCAGTCGCGCTGATCGCCGCCGGGCACCGCCATGATCGCGCCGGTGCCGTAGCCGATCAACACATAGTCGGCAATGAAGACCGGAATCTGTTGGCCGTTGGCGGGATTCGTGGCATAGCCGCCGAGGAACACGCCGGTCTTGGCCTTGTTCTCCTGGCGCTCCAGATCCGACTTCGCGGCGATGGTGGCGCGATACGAGGCGACCGCCTCGACAGGTGTCGCGGCGCCGAACGTCCACCGCGGGTCGACGTCGGCCGGCCACTGCGCCGCGGTCAGCTTGTCCACCAGCTCGTGCTCCGGCGCCAGCACCATATACGTGGCACCGAACAACGTATCGGGGCGAGTCGTGAAGACCTCGATATCGCCGGCGTCGGTATGAAAGAGAACAGACGCACCCGTGGACCGGCCGATCCAGTTGCGCTGCATGGCCTTGACCTTCTCGGGCCAATCCAGCAGTTCGAGATCGTCCAGCAGCCGATCCGAGTACGCGGTGATGCGCATCATCCACTGCCGCAGCCGCTTCCGGAACACCGGAAAATTTCCGCGCTCGCTGCGACCGTCCGAGGTGACTTCCTCGTTGGCAAGCACGGTGCCCAGTCCCGGGCACCAATTGACCATCGAGTCGGCCCGGTACACCAGTCGATACGAGTCGATCGCATCGGCGCGTTCACCTGCCGACAACTCCGACCACGGCCTGCCATCGTCGAGAGTTTTGGTACCCGCCTCGAACTGAGCAACCAACTCGGCGACGGGCCGGGCCTTGTTCGCGACCGGGTCGAACCACGCGTTGTAAATCTGCAGGAAGATCCACTGCGTCCACTTGTAGTAGTCGACCTCGGTGGTGGAGAAGCTGCGGCGGGCGTCGTGCCCGAAGCCGAGCCGGCCCAGCTGGCGGCGGAAGTTGACGATGTTGGCCTCGGTACGGATGCGCGGATGCGTCCCGGTCTGGATCGCGTACTGCTCGGCGGGCAGGCCGAACGAGTCGAAGCCCAACGCGTGCAACACATTGCGGCCCGTCATCCGGTAGTAGCGGGCGTAGACGTCGGTGGCGATGTAGCCGAGCGGATGGCCGACGTGCAGCCCGTCACCCGACGGGTAGGGGAACATGTCCTGCACGAACATCTTGTCGGCGGGCACCGGCGAACCGTCCGGCGGCGCCAACGAGCCCACCGGGTTGGGCACGTTGAAGGTCCCCGACTGCGCCCAGGTCTGCTGCCACGCGCGCTCGATGTCCCCGGCCAGCTCCGCGGTGTAGCGGTGCTGCGGGGTGTCCGAACATCGGTGTCCGAACCCATGTCGGCCTGGGTGGCCGCCGCGGACTGAGCGGTCGGCGATTCTGTCACGTGAACAGGGTATAAGCCGCAGATGGCAGTCCCCCGCGAGCGGGTGGTGCCCCAGTCGGCCACGGCTTGGTATCGGTTCCATTGCGGACCGGTCAGGGGTTGGTCCCAGGTCGATTCCAGCCCTGGTGGCTAACACTCGCGCGCTGGATACAGTCGGCGCCTGACCAGGGATGTGACGAACCCCGTTGCGCTCGGAAGGGAACGACGTCGATGAACGAGATCGTCCGCCGCTGGCTGGTTCTGGCAGGTGGGGTGGCCGCAGGTGTGGCCGCAGTCGTCGGCTTCGCCGGGGCCTCCGCCTCCGCCGAGCCGGTGGTCCCGCAACCACCGGTGCCCGCGCCCGTCACCGTGACCCAGACCGTAACGGTGGCGCCCCGGCCGCCCGGACCGCCGCGGACGCCGCATCGGCGCGGTCCCTGCGGGGATCTCACTCCCGGCCGTCCCCGCCCCGCCGCCGGTAACGATCACGCCGGCGGCCGCGGGCACGCTGGCCGACTTCTTCAAGGAGAAAGGCGTGCGGCTCGAGCCGCAGAACAGTCGCGACTTCAAGGCGCTCAACATCGTGCTGCCGATGCCGCGGGGCTGGTCGCAGGTGCCCGACCCGAATGTTCCCGACGCGTTCGCCGTGATCGCCGACCGGCTGGGCGGCAACGGCCTGTACTCGTCCAACGCGCAGGTCGTGGTCTACAAGCTGATCGGCGACTTCGACCCCAAGGAAGCCATCACCCACGGCTTCATCGACAGCGAGCAGCTGCCGGCATGGCGCGCCACCGACGCGTCGCTGGCCGATTTCGGCGGCATGCCGTCGTCGGTCATCGAGGGCACCTACCGCGAGAACTCGATGACGCTGAACACGTCGCGACGCCACGTCATCGCCACCGCGGGCCCGGACAAGTACCTGGTGTCCCTGTCGGTGACCACCAGCATCGACCAGGTCGTCGCTGCGGCAGGCGCCACCGATGCGATCGTCAACGGGTTCCAGGTGAGCGTCCCCGGGGCGCCGACCCAAGCGCCGACCAGGCCGCTCGGCCTGCCACAGACCCCGGCCCTGCCACAGACCCCGCTGCCACAGAACGCGGCGCGGCCGCAGCTTCTGGGACTACCGGGATAAGCGTCGTCCCCCGGGCGAAGCCTGGCGCCCGGGGGACGCCCATCCGGCGGCCCGCGCGCGGGGCTCGTATTGTGTGGCGCATGCTGATCGCCGCGGTGCTCTGCTTGTGCGCCGCCGTCGCAGTCGCCGGTACCGGACTCTGGCTGCTGACGCGCCCCACCGCCGCAGATCCCGTCCGCCAGGTTCTGCGCGCTGTGGCCCCGACTCAGCTCGCCGCGGCGGTCATGCTGACCGCCGGCGGAGTGGTGGCGCTGTCGGCGCGCCCGCAGACCGGCCTGGTCGTCGTGGTGGTGTGCGCGGTCGGGGCGGTGTGCACGGTCGCGGCCGGATGCTGGCAGAGCGCCAAGGCCGTCGCGCGCCGCGAAACCGCGGGCGGCTGCGGCGGCGCATGCGCGACGTGCACATTGTCCTGTAGCTGAGCTCGCGTGCCGTGGTGCTGTTCTGCGGCTCCAAGAAGAGCCTGGCCTCAGGCCTGCCCATGGCGCTGGTGTTCTTCGGAACGGGGGCAGTGGGCCTGATCATGTTGCCGCTCATGGTCTTTCACCAGATTCAGCTGTACGTCTGCGCAATCATCGCGAGCCGGATGTCGCGGACGGTGCCTGCGAATTAGTTGCGGCTGATGTCGATCGGGTGGCTGGCCAGCAGCGACAGCGGCAGCGGCTGGCGGCGCAGCACCCGCGACCACAGATCGACCCGGGGCGCGACCAGAACATCGGATGGTAACGCGGACAGCACAATCCAGTCGTCACGCTCGATCTCGCCCTCGAGCTGGCCGATCGTCCAGCCCGAGTAGCCCGCGAAGATACGCACCCCCTCGACCATCGGGGCGATCGCGTCCGGGTCGGCGTCCAGGTCGACCATCACCATCCGGCCCTGCACATGCCGCAGACCCGGCACCCCGTTGGCCTCGATGCCGACGCGCAGCGTCGCGAGGCACAGCGCGGCGTCGCGCTTGACCGGACCGCCGATGAACATCGTCTTGGGCTTGGTGGCCAGCTTGGCCCACTGCGGCAACACGTTGTACACCGCGGTCTCACTGGGCCGGTTCAGCACCACCCCGAGCGTGCCGCCGTCGTTGTGCTCGACGACGTAGATGACGCTGCGCCGAAACGTCGGCTCCAGCAGATCGGTGTTGGCGAGCAACAGCGTCCCCGCGCGCACCCGGTGGGTCGCAGGAGCGATGAAATCCTCCGGGTCCTCTGAGTGCGCCACCTCACCATCATGGCACCGGCAACGGGTCGTCGTGGCGAACAAGCGCGGCCCGCCGGGATATTTGTACTGTGGGTCGGGTTGTCCGATCTGTAGTACTCCTCAACCGGGACGTGATTTTCGTGGCCAACACCCGCGCACCCGTCGCCCTCTGGCGTTCGGTGCGTACGCTGCCTGAGTTTTGGCGCCTGCTCGAACTGCGCACGGTCAGCCAATTCGGCGACGGCCTGTTCCAGGCGGGCCTGGCCGGCGCCATCCTGTTCAACCCTGACCGGGCCGCCGAGCCATTGGCGATCGCGGGCGCATTCGCCGTACTGTTCCTGCCGTATTCGGTGCTCGGCCCGTTCGCGGGCGCGCTGCTGGACCGGTGGGACCGGCGGCTGGTGCTCATCGCGGCCAACCTCGGCCGGCTGCTCCTGGTACTCGGCGTCGCAGCCCTGCTCGCCGCGGGTGCCGGCGATCTGCCGATTCTGTTCGGCGCGTTGGTCGTCAACGGCTTCACCCGATTCGTCGTCCTCGGGACTGTCGGCGGCGCTGCCGGACGTGGTGCCACCGGAGCAGGTGGTCACGATGAACTCGGTGGCCACGGCGACCGGCGCCGCCTCGGCGTTCCTCGGCGCCAATTTCATGCTGCTGCCGCGCTGGGTTTTCGGCGCCGGCGACACCGGGGCTGCCGCAATCATTTTCATCGTGACGCTTCCCGTCGCGGTCGCGCTGGTGTTGTCGGTGCGGTTTCACCCACACGTTCTCGGGCCCCACGAAAGCAAGCGGGCGATTCACGGTTCGGTCGCCTATGCGGTGGCCACCGGTTGGCTGCACGGCGCGCGGACCGTGTTGGCCGTGCCGCCGTCGCCGCCACGCTGTCGGGGCTGGCCGCCCATCGGATGGTATTCGGCATCAATACGCTGCTGGTGCTGGTGATGGTGCGGCACACCGACACCGACGAACGTCGCGGGACTGGGCACCGCGGTGCTGTTTGTCGCCGCAACGGGTCTCGGATCGTTCCTCGCTACCGCGGTGACGCCGGGTCTCGATCCGTCGGTGGGGCCGATACGCGCCACCGAACGGCGCGCTGGCCTTCGCGGCGGTAGTTCAGCTGTGCGGTTCGGGATTGCAGCTTCCTGTGATGGTGCTGTGCGGGTTCCTGCTCGGAGCGGCCGGACAGGTGGTGAAGCTGTCCGCGGACATCGCCATGCAGATCGACGTCGACGACGCCCTGCGCGGGCACGTGTTCACCGTCCAGGACTCGCTGTTCTGGATGTCATTCATCATCGCGATCACGTTGGCGGCGACGGTGATTCCGGCCGACGGTCACGCGCCCACGCTAGCCCTTGCCGGGGTGGCCGTTTACCTCGCCGGGCTGGCCGTGCACGCCAGCGTCGGCCGCCGCGCGCAACCACCGGGCTAAGGTGACCGGCATGTCGACAGCGGGGCCGATGGTGGCCGATCTACGTGCGGAAAGCGACGACCTCGACGCGCATCGTCGCCGACCTGCCCGCCGACGGGTGGGCCGAAGCCACGCCCGCCCCCGGATGGGGGATCGCTCATCAGATCGCGCACCTGCTGTGGACGGATCGCGTCGCGCTCACCGCGGTGACCGACGAGGCCGGCTTCGCGGCGGTGCTGGCGGAGGCCGCCAAGGATCCGACGGGCTTCGTCGACGCGGGCGCCGAGGAATTGGCTGGGCTGCCGCCGAAACGTCTGCTTGCCGAGTGGCGCCAGACCCGGGCGCTGCTGCACGACGCACTGCTGACCGTCGCCGACGGCCGCAAGCTGCCGTGGTTCGGCCCGCCGATGAGCGCCGCGTCGATGGCCACCGCTCGCCTGATGGAAACCTGGGCGCATGGCCTTGACGTCGCCGACACACTCGGGGTGAAGCGCCCCGCAACGGCGCGGCTGCGATCGATCGCGCACATCGGCGTGCGCACCCGCGACTTCGCGTTCGCGCTGCAACGGGCTCACCGCGCCCGCGCAGCCGTTCTACGTGGAGCTGGGTGCGCCCGACGGCTCGACATGGACGTGGGGCCCCGACGACGCCGCTGCAGCGGGTCACCGGGATCGGCCGAGGACTTCTGCATGCTGGTCACGCAGCGGCGGCCGCGGGCGGCCTTGGACGTCCACGCGGTCGGCGACGACGCCGAGAAGTGGCTGACGATCGCGCAGGCATTCGCGGGACCGCCGGGGCCCGGCCGCGAGTAGCTCGCCGGCGCTACCGCTCGGTGGTCGGCGTCGGCCTATCGATTCCCGCGGCCTATCGGTTCCCGTGGTCGTTCCACCACCGTCATCAGCTCGTCGACGGCCTCGTCGTGGCTCAGCGGGCCGCGGTCCAGGCGCAGCTCCTTCAGATACCGCCACGCCTCGCCCACTTCCGGTCCGGCGGGGATGCCGAGGATCTGCATGATCTCGTTGCCGTCCAGATCGGGACGCACCCGTGCGAGGTCTTCTTTCTCGGCCAGTTCGGCGATCCGCTCCTCCAGGTCGTCGTAGTTGGCCTGCAGCCGGGCCGCGCGGCGCTTGTTGCGCGTGGTGCAGTCGGCGCGCACCAGCTTGTGCAGCTTCGGCAACAACGGCCCGGCGTCGGTGACGTAGCGCCGTACCGCCGAATCGGTCCACCTGCCGTCGCCGTACCCGTGGAACCGCAGGTGCAGGTACACCAGCTGCGACACGTCGTCGGTCATCTGCTTGGAGTAGCGCAGCGCCCGCATCCGTTTGCGGACCATCTTCGCCCCGACGACCTCGTGGTGATGAAAGCTCACCCCACCGTCGGGCTCGTGCTTGCGGGTGGCCGGCTTGCCGATGTCATGCAGCAGCGCCGCCCACCGCAACACCAGATCGGGGCCCTCGTCCTCGAGCTCGATGGCCTGGCGCAGCACCGTCAGCGAATGCCAGTAGACGTCCTTGTGCTGATGGTGTTCGTCGATGGCCATCCGCATCGCGCCGACCTCCGGAAGCACCACATCGCCCATGCCGCTCTGCACCATCAGATCGATGCCCGCAACCGGGTCCGCGCCCAACAGCAGCTTGTCCAGCTCGGCGGCCACCCGCTCGACCGTGATGCGGCCCAGTTGCGGCGCCATGTCCACGAGCGCCGAGAGCACCCGGGGCGCAACGGTGAATTCGAGCTGAGAGACGAACCGCGCGGCACGCAGCATCCGCAGCGGATCGTCGCCGAACGACACCTCCGGCGACGACGGAGTGTCCAGCACCCTGGCGCGCAGCGCAGCCAAACCTCCTAGGGGATCGAGGAATTCGTCCGGGCCGTCGGGCGTGATGCGCACCGCCATCGCGTTGGCGGTGAAGTCGCGGCGCACCAGATCGTCGTCGAGGCGCTCGCCGAAACGCACCTCCGGATTGCGCGAAACCTGGTCATAGGTATCGGCGCGAAAGGTGGTGATCTCCAAGCGGTTGCCGTCCTTACCGACGCCGACCGTGCCGAAATCGATGCCGGTGTCCCACAGCGCGTCGGCCCACGACCGCAGCAACTTCTGCATCTGCTCGGGCCGCGCATCGGTGGTGAAATCCAGGTCATTGCCCAGGCGGCCCAGCAGCGCGTCGCGCACGCTGCCGCCGACGAGGTACAGCTCGTGGCCCGCATCAGCGAACACGCTGCCGAGATCGCGCAGCACCGCGCCGTGGCGGTTCAACGCAACTTGGGCAGCGGCGAGCAGTCCCGCATCAGCAGCTGAATCGGCCACGTTCGGACAGCCTAATGTGCAACGGCTCTGTCACGACCGGTGAGTGCGGGGGGACCGAATCTTTGTGGCAGCTACTATCGCTTGGGTGTCGGACGGCGAGCAGGCCAAACCACGACGGCGCCGGGGGCGGCGCCGCGGCCGACGCGCTGCAGGCCCGCCTGAATCCAGAGAACTGGGGGCACTGCCCAACAACCACAACGCCGTGCCCGCCAACAAGGACGAATCGAGCGCTCAGACCAAGTCGCAGAAGTCCCGCGCACGCCGGCCCACCGATCGGCTGCGCACGGTGCATGAAACGTCCGCGGGCGGGCTGGTCATCGACGGCATCGACGGCCCCAAGGAAAGCCAGCTCGCCGCGTTGATCGGGCGCATCGACCGGCGCGGCCGGATGCTGTGGTCGCTGCCAAAGGGCCACATCGAACTCGGCGAAACCGCTGAACAGACCGCGATCCGCGAGGTCGCCGAGGAGACCGGCATCCAGGGCAGTGTGCTGGCCGCTCTCGGCAGCATCGACTACTGGTTCGTCACCGAGGGTCGCCGCGTGCACAAGACCGTGCACCACTATCTGATGCGGTTCCTCGGCGGCGAACTCTCCGACGAGGACGTCGAAGTCAGCGAGGTGGCGTGGGTGCCTCTCAAGGACTTGCCGTCGCGGCTGGCCTACGCCGACGAACGCCGGCTCGCCGAGGTCGCCGGCGAGCTGATCGACAAGCTGCATGCAGACGGGCCCGCCGCACTGCCGCCACTGCCGCAGTCCTCGCCGCGGCGGCGCGCCCAGACGCACTCGCATACCCGCAACCGTCGTCCCGACGAACAGCCATCTCGCCGGACGAACGGTTGCGGACAAGGGCCGTGAGGAACGGCCGCGGCGACTCGGCGGCGGTGGCAGTCTCTGCCGCCCTCGCGCTGCTGACGCTGATCGCCGCCCCCAGTTCGGCCCCGCCATTCCCCACGCCGCCGCGGGTGAGCCCGGGTCGGTGCCGTTCCTGCAGGTCCGCATCGACCGCGTCACCCCCGAGGTGGTCACCACCACCAGCGAGCCGATCGTCACCGTCACCGGATCGATACTCAACGTCGGCGACCGGCCCGTCCGCGACGTGATGGTCCGCCTCGAGCACGCCGCCGCCGTCGACTCGTCGGCCGGGCTGCGCACCAACCTCACCGGCAATGTCGACCAGTACGAGGCCGTCGCGGACTTCATCACCGTCGCGCCGGAATTGGCTCGCGGACAGGATGTCCCGTTCTCCCTCGCCTATCCGCTGCGGTCCGCGCGAACTGTCGTCGCTGCACATCGAACAGCCCGGCGTGTACCCGGTGATGGTCAACGTCAACGGCACCCCGGACTACGGCGCGCCCGCCCGCCTCGACGAGGCCCGCTTCCTGCTTCCGGTGCTCGGTGTGCCGCCCGAGCCCGCGGCCGACTCCGCCGCCGACACGCTGACGTCGGTGGTGCCGCCCGACACCTCCAAACCCGTTCGGCTGACCATGCTGTGGCCGATCGCCGACCGGCCGCGGCTGGCGGCGGGCGCGCCGGGCGGCACCACACCCGTGCGGTTGATCGACGACGACCTCGCGACGTCGCTGGCGCCCGGCGGCCGGCTCGACACGCTGCTGTCCGCGGTCGACTTCGCGACCAGCCCGCCGGTCGACCCCGGCGGCGAGGTGCGCAACGCGATATGCCTGGCCGTCGACCCCGACCTGCTGGTCACCGTCAACGCGATGACGGGCGGCTACGTCGTCAACGACGCCCCCGACGCCGGGCCGGCCACACCGACGCATCCGGGTGCAGGCCAGGACGCCGCCGTCGGCTGGCTCAATCGGCTCAAGACGCTGGCACAGCGGATGTGCGTGGCGCCGACGACGTACTCGCAGGCCGACCTCGACGCGCTGCAGCGGGTCGGCGACGCGGGTCTGAGCGCGATCGCCACCAACGGCGCCGGCGACATCGTCGACCAGATTCTGGGGATCAAGTCGACTCGCGGCGCCAGCCTCGTCGGCGACGGCCCGCTGACCGGTCCCGCCGTCGAGCTGTTGTCGGCGCAGGGTCCGACGGTCGCGATCGGCGCCGCGAATATCGCCGCGCAGGACTCCGCCACCGGCGCGGCGTCGACCGCCGACGTCCGGCCGCTGCGGTACACCCCGCAGCTGGTGGCCGCGCCGTTCGACCCGTCCGTCGGCGCCGCGCTGGCGGGCGCGGGCACCGATCCGACGGCGCCGTCGTATCTGGACCCGTCGCTGGACATCCCGGTCAAACACGATTCGGCGGTGGCCCGCCGCCAGGACGCGCTGGGCTCGCTGCTGTGGCGTGGGCTGCACCCCGACACCGAGCCGCGCACCCAGATCCTGGCGCCGCCGCTGGTCTGGAGCCTGCAGGCAGACGATGCGCAGGCGATACTCACGGCGGTGGCCTCCACCATTCACGCCGGGCTGGCCGTGGCGCGGCCGCTTCCCGCGGTGATCGCCGAGGCCAACGCCGTGCCACCGCAGGACCTCGCCCCGCTGCCCGACGGCGCGATGGGCAACCCGCGCGGCCGCTTCGACGACGGCGTCGTGTCCGGCATCGCGGCGGTGACCGGGCGGCTATGGGGACTGACCTCGGCGCTGACCACCGACGAGCGCACCGGGCTGACCGGCCCGCAGTACACCGCGCCGCTACGCGAGGACATGCTGCGCGCGCTGAGTCAGTCGGTGCCGGCCGACTCCCGCAACGGCCTGGCCCAGCAGCGGCTGACAGCCGTCGGCAAGACCGTCGACGACCTGTTCGGCGCGGTCACCATCGTCAATCCCGGCGGCTCCTACACGCTGGCGACCGAGCACAGCCCGCTGCCGCTGGCGCTGCGCAACGACCTTCCGGTGCCGATCCGGGTCCGGCTGCAGATCGACGCTCCGCCCGGGATGTCGGTGACCGATATGGGCGTGATCGAGCTGCCGCCGGGCTATCTCCCGCTGAAGGTGCCGATCGAGGTGCACTTCACCCAGCGCGTCGCGGTCGATGTCGCGCTGCGCACCGCCGACGGCCTGCCGCTGGGCGAGCCGGTGCGGCTCTCGGTGCATTCGAACGCCTACGGCAAGGTGCTGTTCTTCATCACGCTCTCGGCGGCCGCGGTGCTGGTCCTGCTCGCCGGGCGACGGCTGTGGCACCGGTTCCGCGGCCAGCCGGACCGCGCCGACCTTGACCGGCTGGATCCCATCGACGTCGCGATCGCCTACGCGAAGGACGCCGACGAGCCGCCGCGCGCCATGAGCAGGTCGGCCGGCGCGGATGAGCCGGCCGGTCCAACCGACAGGGAAGATCTGGCCGGTTCAACCGGCGGTGAACAGTGACCACCGCAGGCGGGCCGCGTCCACCGCGGCCCCCGCCGTCCAACAGCGTCCCGACGCCGTCCACCAGCGTCCCGCCGCGCCACTATCGCCCGCGCGTCGTCGCCCCTGCCAACCCCGCGCCGCGCCGCGTCCCCCCGCCCCCACCCCGGCTGCCCCGCGGACCGGCACCTCGACGGCGGGCCGGACGCCCGGAGCTGTCCGACGCGGCGGTGGTGTCCCGGTCATGGGGCATGGCGTTCGCGACGCTGGTCAGCCGCATCACCGGCTTCGCGCGCATCGTGCTGCTCGCCGACGATCCTGGGTGCGGCGCTGTCGAGTGCCTTCTCGGTGGCCTATCAACTACCCAACCTGATCGCCGCCCTGGTGTTGGAGGCGACGTTCACGGCGATCTTCGTGCCGGTGCTGGCGCGCGCCGAGCGCGACGACCCCGACGGCGGCACAATGTTCGTGCGCCGCCTGGTCACGCTTGGCGACCACGCTGCTGCTCGTCACCACGACGTTGGCGGTGGCGTCTGCCCCACTGTTGGCCGGACTGATGCTGGGTCACGATCCCGCCGGTGAACCGCTCCCTTACCACCGCGTTTGCTTACCTTCTTCTGCCGCAGGTCTTGTTCTACGGCTTGTCGTCGGTGTTCATGGCAATCCTCAACACCCGCAACGTGTTCGGGCCGCCTGCGTGGGCTCCGGTCTGCAACAACATCGTCGCCATCGCGACACTTGGTGTGTATCTGCTTGTCCCGGGCGAACTTTCGACGGATCCGGTGCGGATGGGCAACCCGAAGCTGCTGGTGCTCGGGATCGGCATGACGTTGGGAACCGTGACCCAGGCGGCGGTGCTGCTCGTCGCAATCCGCCGCGAACGGATCAGCCTGCGTCCGCTGTGGGGCGTCGACGATCGGCTCAAGAAGTTCGGCATGATGGCCTTGGCCATGGTGCTCTACGTGGTGATCAGCCAGATCGGGCTGATCGTCGGTAACCGGATCGCCAGTGGCGCAGCCGCTTCCGGCCCCGCGATCTACAACTACACCTGGCTGGTGCTGATGCTGCCGTTCGGCATGATCGGCGTGACGGTGCTGACGGTGGTGATGCCGCGACTGAGCCGCAACGCCGCGGCCGACGACATCCCCGCGGTGCTGGCCGACCTCTCGCTGGCGACCCGACTGACGATGGTCACGCTGATCCCGATCGTCGCGATCATGACCGTCGGCGGTCCCGCGATCGGCAGCGCACTGTTCGCCTACGGCAACTTCGGCGAGGTCGACGCCGGCTACCTCGGCATGGCGATCACGTTGTCGGCCTTCACGCTGATCCCGTATGCCCTTGTGCTGCTTCAACTTCGGGTGTTCTACGCCCGCGAGCAGCCCTGGACGCCGATCCTGCTGATCGTCGTGATCACCGCGGTGAAGATCGCCGCGTCACTGACTGCGCCCTACCTGACCGACGACCACGAGTTGGTCGCCGGCTATCTCGGCCTGGCCAACGGTCTGGGTTTTCTGGCCGGCGCCACGGTGGGCTACTTCCTGCTGCGCGCCAGCCTCAATCCCCCCGGCGGACGGCTGATCAGCCTTGCGGTGGTGCGCACCATTCTGGTGACCATCGCCGCGTCGCTGATCGCCGGCCTCGTCGCCCACGTCGTCGACCGGCTTCTCGGGCTCGAGTCGCTGACCCGCAGCTGGGGCGGGGCCGGTTCACTGCTGCGGCTGTGTCTCCTCGGCCTGATCATGACGCCGATCATCGCCGGGGTCATGTTGGCCGCCCGGGTGCCCGACGCGCAGGCCGCGCTGGCCGCCGTGCGGCGCCGCCTTGGCCGCGCGCGCGACGGTAGCCGTACCCCCGACCGCACCGCCCGACCGGCCGCGCCCGGGCCGCCCCCTCACGTACGCTGATCAGAGGAATTCGCTCGCGTCACGCCACCGTCAATTCCCGGCGGCGGCCCGGCGGGGGCCTCCGGCCAGCGTTGCCGGAGACTGGATGAGGAAGGGACCAGCGGTGACCGACGACCAAGCGACCGGCGCCGCGGCGGGCCCTGACGCACCGCCACGACCAAGATCCCGCGCCCGTCGGCCGACGAGTTCATGCCCGACGTGGCCGCCGACGCCTTCGAGCACGACATGCCGGAGCGCGAGGGCACAGCCGCGTTTCCCGGGCCGGCCAACGGCACCGCTCCGATGCCGGTTTCGGGCCGCCCGCCCGCCGACTACGGCGGCGATCCCACCCGTGAGCCCATCGCGTTCGACCCGCCGCGAGAACCGCCGATCGAGGCCGCCACCTCCGATGAGGACGTCCACCTCATACCCGGCGCCTCCATCGGCGGCGGCCGCTACCGTCTGCTGGTCTTCCATGGCGGCCCGCCCAACCTGCAGTTCTGGCAGGCCCTTGACACCGCGCTTGACCGGCAGGTGGCGCTGACCTTCGTCGACCCGGACGCGACGCTGCCCGACGAGCAGGTGCAGGCGATCCTGTCCCGCACGCTGAAGCTGAGCCGCCTCGACGTGCCCGGCATCGCGCGGGTGCTCGACGTGACCAGCACCGGCTCCGGCGGGCTGGTGGTCTCGGAGTGGATCCGCGGCGGCTCGCTGCCAGAGGTGGCCGAGACGTCGCCGTCACCGATCGGCGGGGCCCGCGCCATCCAATCGCTGGCCGCGGCCGCCGAGGCCGCCCATCGCTCGGGCGTCGCGCTGTCGATCGACCACCCCAGCCGGGTGCGGGTGAGCATCGAGGGTGACGTGGCGCTGGCGTTCCCCGCAACGCTGCCCGAAGCCACGCCGGAAGACGACATTCGCGGCATCGGCGCCGCGCTCTACGCGCTGCTGATCAACCGATGGCCGCTGCCCGAGTCCGGGGTTCGGAGCGGGTTGGCGCCCGCCGAACTCGACGCGGCAGGCCAGCCCATCGAACCGCGTGCCGTCGACCGCGACATTCCGTTCCAGATCTCGGCCGCAGCTGCCAGAGCAGTCCAGGAGGGCGGCGGCATCCGCAGCGCCCCTACCCTGCTGAACCTGCTGCAGCAGGCGACCGCGGTCGCCGACCGCACCGAGCTGATCTCTCCGGTCGACGAACCCGCGGTCCCGCCCCCGTCGCGCTTCCAAGGTCGGCCCACCGCCGACCCTGAGACCAGGGCGCGCCGCCGCAAGGGGCTGCTGATCGGGCTCGGTGCGGCCGGCGCGATCATCCTCATCGCCTTGATCGTGCTGGCTTCCGTGCTGAGCCGCATCTTCGGTGACGTCGGCGGTGGCGCTTGGCGGCGACCAGGCTGGGCCTGAACGGGCCGTCATCGTCGGCGCAGCCGACCGAGTCGGGCAAAATCGTGAAACCCATTCAGGCGACGGTCTTTTCACCCCAGGGCGAGCCCGACGCGCCTGACAAGGCCGGGCTGGCCATCGACGGCAACCCCGCGACCGCATGGCCTATCGACACCTACACGGATGCAGTGCCGTTCCCGAATTTCAAGAACGGAGTCGGGCTGATGCTCCAGTTGCCGCAGCCCACCAGGCTGGGCGAGGTCACCATCCTCCTCGACAGCACCGGCACCGCGGTGGAGATCCGCTCATCGCAGACCCCGACGCCTGCGTCACTGGACGACACCACGGTGCTGACGCCGGCCACCACGCTCAAGCCAGGGCCGAACACGATCAAGGTGGACAACGCGTCGCCCACGTCGAATGTGCTGGTCTGGGTCTCCACGCTCGGCAATGTCAACGGCCAGAGCCGCTCCGACATCGCCGAGATCACCCTCAAGTCCGCGTCCTGACAGCTGTCCCCCAGCGCCGTCAAACCCCGTGCGTGGTGGAGACTGGCTTGGGTCAGGGCGCGGCACAACCGGCGGGGGCAGCGATGAGTGGCAGCGCGGGCCATGAACCCGCGGCGATCAGGCCCGAGCTGCTGGCCGACCCGCAGGCGGGCCAGCTTGACGGCGCCACCGCGGCTGCGCTGCCCAAGACCCGCTCCGGGCCCGCGCACTCGGTTCGGCACACGCCACCATGGCAGGTCGCCGGTCTGGTGGCCGGTGTGGAGCTGCGGTCGTTGGCGCGGTGGTCGGCGCGGTGACGCTGGCGCGTGACCCTGTGCCGACCCGCCCTGGGGGGCCGACCGCCGAGAGCATCACCGTGTCGCGGCCGGCTAGCGACGTCCCCTTGTCGGATCCGCAGATCGTCGGCCTGCTGTCACACACCCCGGACTACGGGCCGCTGGCGGACCCGCAGCGGCGCGCGTCCTGTCTGTCCGGGCTGGGCTACTCGGCGGCGACACCGGTGCTGGGCGGACGACCGGTTGACATGCAAGGGCGGGCTGGGGTGCTCCTGGTGCTGGCCGCCGACACGCCGAGGACGCTGCTCGCGCTGGTCGTCGCGCCGGACTGCAATTCAGCTCACACCGGGCTGCTGGCCAACACACGGGTCACCCGCCCGTAATCTGTCCTGCAGGCCGCGGGGAACACCCGGGCATACGCTGGTGTTTGTACCCGTGCCGACGTGATACGGCAGAAAGGCTCGAATGACCTCCTCATCCACCGTTCATGACGTCATCGTCATCGGCTCAGGGCCGGCCGGCTACACGGCAGCCATCTACGCGGCCCGCGCTCAGCTCAAACCGCTGGTGTTCGAGGGCACCCAGTTCGGTGGTGCGCTGATGACCACCACCGAGGTGGAGAACTACCCCGGCTTCCGCGAGGGCATCACCGGACCCGAATTGATGGACGAGATGCGTGAGCAGGCGCTGCGGTTCGGCGCGGATCTGCGGATGGAGGACGTCGAAGCGGTCTCGCTGGACGGGCCCGTCAAGTCCGTCACCGTCGGCGATCAGACCTATCAGGCGCGCGCCGTCATCCTCGCGATGGGCGCGGCGGCCAGGCGTCTTGGCGTGCCCGGTGAGGAAGCGCTGATCGGGATGGGCGTGAGCACCTGCGCCACCTGCGACGGATTCTTCTTCCGCGATCAGGACATCGCGGTGATCGGCGGCGGCGACTCGGCGATGGAGGAGGCCACCTTCCTGACCCGGTTCGCCCGCAGCGTCACGCTCATCCACCGCCGCAACGAGTTCCGCGCCTCCAGAATCATGCTGGACCGCGCCCGCTCCAACGAGAAGATCAAGTTCCTCACCAACACCCAGGTGACCGCGATCGAGGGCGATCCGAAGGTGACCGGTGTGCGGTTGCGCAACGCGGTCACCGGCGAGGAGTCCGAGTTGGCCGTTACCGGTGTGTTCGTCGCGATCGGCCACCACCCGCGCTCGGAACTGGTTCGCGGCCAAGTCGAGCTCGATCCTGAGGGCTATGTGGTGGTCGACGGCCGCACCACCAACACTTCGGTCGAGGGTGTGTTCGCTGCGGGCGACCTCGTCGACCACACCTACCGCCAGGCCATCACCGCGGCAGGCACCGGGTGTTCGGCGTCAATCGACGCCGAACGCTGGCTGGCTGAAACCGCCTCTGCCACAACCGATGACACCTCTTTGATTGGAGCACAGCAATGACCGGGACCAGCGCCACCGTCGCCGTAACGGACGACTCGTTCTCCGACGACGTGCTGTCGAGCAGCACTCCGGTGCTGGTGGACTTCTGGGCCACCTGGTGCGGGCCGTGCAAGATGGTCGCCCCCGTGCTCGAGGAGATCGCCAACGAGAAGGCCGGCGCGCTGACCGTGGCCAAGCTCGACGTCGACGCGAACCCCGCCACTGCGCGCGACTTCCAGGTGGTATCGATCCCGACAATGATCCTGTTCAAAGACGGCGCTCCGGTGAAGCGGATCGTCGGTGCGAAGGGCAAGGCCGCGCTGCTGCGCGAGCTCGCTGACGTGGTCTAACGCCGCGATCCGCGGACCGGACACCCGCCTGGGGTTTTCTCGAAAGTGGGAACGGTCTGCGACAATGCTGCCTAGTGTTTTTGCTTCGTCAGCGCCATTGGCCCGCTGACATCCGTGACCGAAAGGCCTGGTATGTCGAGTCTGCGTCGCGGTGACCGCGGGGGTGCGGTAACCGAGATCCGGGCGGCTCTGGCGGCGCTGGGGCTGACCGAGAGCCAGGACGACGACCTGACCACCGGTAAGCACGTCGCCGTGGATGTGTTCGACGATGAACTCGATCACGCCGTGCGCGCGTTTCAGCAGCACCGCGGATTGCTGGTCGACGGCATCGTCGGCGAGGCGACTTTCCGTGCGCTGAAAGAAGCGTCGTACCGGTTGGGGGCCCGCACCCTCAATCACCAGTTCGGTGCGCCGATGTACGGCGACGACGTCGCGACGCTGCAGGCCCGGTTGCAGGACATCGGCTTCTACACCGGGCTGATTGACGGCCACTTCGGCCTGCAGACGCACAACGCGCTGATGTCCTACCAGCGTGAGTACGGACTGTATCCCGATGGCATCTGCGGTCCGGAAACGTTGCGCTCCTTGTACTTTCTGGGTTCGCGGGTTACCGGCGGCTCTCCACACGCCATCCGCGAAGAGGAGCTGGTTCGCCGCTCCGGACCTCGGCTGTCGGGCAAGCGGATCATCATTGATCCCGGCCGCGGTGGCGGCGATCACGGCCTGATCACGAACGGCCCGGCGGGGCCCATCGGCGAAGCAGACATCCTGTGGGACTTGGCCAGTCGGCTCGAAGGCCGGATGACGGCCATCGGCATGGAGACGTTCTTATCGCGGCCGGTCAACCGTGCCCCGTCCGATGCCGAACGCGCCGTGACGGCCAACACCGTCGGCGCCGATTTGATGATCAGCCTGCGCTGCGCCACCCAGGCCACCCCGGCCGCCAACGGTGTGGCGTCGTTCCACTTCGGCAACTCACACGGGTCGGTGTCTACCATCGGACGCAATCTGGCCGACTTCATTCAGCGAGAAGTGGTGGCGCGCACCGGATTACGGGACTGCCGCACCCACGGACGGACCTGGGACCTGCTGCGGCTGACCCGGATGCCGACCGTACAGGTCGACGTGGGCTACATCACCAATCCGCGCGACCGGGGCATGCTGGTGGCGACCCAGACCCGCGACGCGATCGCCGAAGGCATCCTTGCCGCCGTCAAGCGGCTGTACCTGCTTGGCAAGAACGACCGGCCAACCGGCACATTTACCTTCGCCGAACTGCTGGCTCACGAACTGTCTGTCGAGCAGGCCGGTCGCGTCAGCCCGACGTAAACCGCCCTACGGAACAGGGGCCCGCGCCGGCACCGACCGGCTGCTCGAGCTGGGCGGTTTCCAGCAAGCGCTCCAGCGCCGCCTCGACATCGGCCTTCCAGCCCAACCCCTGCTCGAGTTCGAGGCGCAGCCGCGGGAAGTACCGGTGGTGTGTGACGACGACGAACCCGGCGTCCTGCAACAGGTCGGCGTCCATCACGCACTGGTCCACCGAGCAGTCCCCGAGCACCTCGACGACCGGCCGCAACTCGGGCGACACCATCCCGGGATCGAGCAGTTCGGTCACCTCGGCGGTATGCCCGAAGGCTTCGAGCGCCCGCACACCGCGGCGCACGAGATCACCGACCACCGATGCAATCAGGTGCCGTGACACCCCCTCTGCGTCGTGGCCGGATTCGACGCCGAGCGAGGTGAGCAGGACGGCGTCAGCGCTCACCGGCCCGGTGGGAAACCGGCGCGCCCGCGGCACCGCACCCGGCGGCGCGTAGAACGCGTACCCCAGGCACGGATAGTCCCCGGCACCGATTGGCATCGCCGGGTCCTCGTCGTCGTCGGCTCTCGCCTCGCTGTCTCGGCAGTGCACCGCCATCTGACCGCACGAGCCCCACTCGAGCATCACCATGGACAGCCAGGCTTCCTTCTCGAATTCGGGGTCGCTCAGGTGATCGTCGGCGCGCAAGGTCGACGGATCCACCTCCCAGTACACGCACCGGCGTGCGTGCTTGGGCAGCTGCTCGAACGCTTCGAGCCGCAGAGGCGTGATTCGCGTTGCCACTAAACTCCCTGAGTTCTACGCGGTGCTGACATGAACGGCCGCCACTCCAGGATAGAAGGGCACGACGCGGAAGGCCCGCTTTCGCGGGGTTCGTTCACCGGCCACCGCCCGTGGATCGAATCCTGTTGCTGCACATGAATTTTCCTTCTTGCGAGGCGTGGGAACGTGCTGCTTGGGCGGTCTGTGTCACAGTGACGTAATTACCGCGTGTCGTAGGTCAGCTGTTCGACGAACTCATCAGGTCAACTATGCGTTGCAGGTCTTCGACCGACCCGAACTCCACCACGATCTTGCCCTTGCGTTTGCCAAGGCTGACGGTGACGCGTGTATCGAAGGCAGTGGACAGCCGCTCAGCAACGTCCTGCAGACCCGGCATGTGGATCGGCTTGCGGCGCGGCGCCGACGGCGGCCCAGTGTTGTCGCGGTTCGCCAACGTCACCGCCTCCTCGGTGGCGCGCACCGACAGGCCCTCGGCGACGATGCGCGCCGCCAGCTCCTCCTGCTGCTCCGGGCCGCCCTCGAGAGACAACAGTGCCCGGGCGTGGCCGGCCGATAGCACCCCGGCCGCCACCCGGCGCTGCACCGCGATCGGCAGCCGCAGTAGCCGGATCATGTTGGTGATCAGCGGGCGGGACCGCCCGATGCGGGCGGCGAGTTCATCGTGGGTGACCCCGAACTCGTCGAGCAGCTGTTGATACGCCGCCGCCTCTTCCAACGGGTTCAGCTGCGCGCGGTGGATGTTTTCCAGCAGGGCGTCACGCAGCATGCTGTCATCGGCGGTCTCCCGCACGATCGCTGGGATGGTGGCCATGCCGGCCTGCTGGGCCGCACGCCAGCGCCTCTCCCCCATGACGAGCTGATACCGCGGCGCACCGGGCGGCGTCGCCGGCACCGCGCGCACCACGATCGGCTGCATGAGGCCGAACTCGCGGATGGAGTGAACGAGCTCGGCGAGCGCTTCCTCGTCGAAGACCTGGCGGGGCTGTCGCGGGTTCGGGTCGATGACCGACGGATCGATCTCGCGGTAGACGGCACCGACGTCGGCGGCGTCCGCGACCGGCGGTCCACCGATCACCACGTCGGCGGCCGCGTCCCCCATCCGGTGCCCGAACGAACTCGCGTCGCCGTCGGGGGGGCCGGTGGGGATGAGGGACGCGAGGCCTCGGCCGAGGCCGCTTCGCTTACGTGTCGGTTGGCTCATCGACGTCTCCTGTCAGCGAAGCGGTTCATCGGGCTGATCCCTGTGCTGTGCATTGTCGTCCGCTCATCGTGTCGTCCTCTTCGCGCAAGCGCTCATCGTGTCCTCTGCTCTTCGCGCAAGCGCTCATCGTGTCCTCTGCTCTTCGCGCAAGCGCTCATCGTGTCCTCTGCTCTTCGCGCAAGCGCTCATCGTGTCCTCTGCTCTTCGCGCAAGCGCTCATCGCCGCTGGCGAGCTCCCGGCTCGCGTCCAGATAGCTCAGCGCCCCTCGCGAACCGGGGTCGTAGTCGAGGATCGTCATCCCGTACCCCGGCGCCTCGGACACCTTGACGCTGCGCGGTATGACGGTCCGCAGCACCTTGTCGCCGAAGTGCGACCGCACATCGGCGGCGACCTGGTCGGCCAGCTTGGTGCGGCCGTCGTACATCGTGAGGACGACGGTCGACACGGTCAGCTCGGGATTGAGGTGCGACTTGACCATCTCGATGTTCCGCAGCAGCTGCCCCACTCCCTCGAGCGCGTAGTACTCGCACTGGATCGGGATCAACACCTCGGGTGCGGCGACGAGAGCGTTGATTGTCAGCAGGCCCAGCGACGGCGGGCAGTCGATGAAGACGTAGTCGAAGTCGTAGTTCTTGAGTTCGGCGAGCGCGGTCCGCAGCCGTCCTTCGCGTGCGACCATGCTGACCAATTCGATCTCGGCGCCGGCGAGGTCGATCGTTGCCGGCACACAGAACAGCCGCTCGCTGTGCGGGCTGAGTTGTATCGCCGCCTGCAGCTCGATCTCGCCGATCAAGACTTCGTAGGACGACGGGGTGCCGGGGCGGTGCTCGATCCCGAGCGCCGTGCTCGCATTCCCCTGCGGGTCGAGATCGATCACCAGAGTGCGCAGGCCTTGCAGCGCCAGCGCCGCTGCCACATTGACGGCGGTCGTCGTCTTGCCGACACCGCCCTTCTGATTGGCGATCGTGAAGACCCGCTGGCGCTCGGGGCGCGGCAGGCGTCCCTGGGCCGCTTGCATCAGACGCACCGCGCGCTCCGCCTCGGCTCCGATCGGGGTGTCGAGCCCCGCTTCATCGGCCCACGATTCCGGCGGCGTCGCGGTCCATGTTTCACGTGAAACATCGGACTGCTGCGTCGCGCCGTGATCCGTTGCGCCGTCGCTCCGCTGCGCCGTGGAGCGTCGGCCCTTCCTCCGCAGCGCCGGGCTGCGTCGCGCCCTTCCTGCGTCGCGCTGTGCTCCGTTGCGCCGTGCTCCGCTGCGCAGGGGGCGCGCCGCCGGAAGGCGCGCCGCCGGCCGTCAGGACGCCCTCGCGAACCGGGGCGCCCTCGGGAACCGAACTCATCCTCTTCTCCTGCCCGTTCGTGGCGACCGGCCTGACTACCCGAATCGGTGAGCTCCGCCGCGCCACGACCGCGGTCGCGGGTGGATCCAAGTAGTCCGCGCCACATCTCATCACCCTTACATCGACCGCACCGAGCGACGCCATCACACGCCGGTGCTCGCTGATCTCTTCCTCCGCACGCTCGCCCTTGATCGCAACCATCCGACCATCGGGACGCAGCAGCGGCATGCTCCACTTCGTCAGCTTGTCCAGGGACGCCACCGCCCTCGAGACAACCGCGTCCATCTCCCCCACTTGCTGTCGCACGGATCGATCCTCGGCCCGTCCTCGAACGATCGTGATCTCGAGACCGAGATCGTCGACCACCTCGCGCAGGAACTCGCTGCGGCGAAGAAGTGGTTCGATGAGCGTCAGCCGAAGGTCTGGCCGGGCCAATGCCAACGGTATCCCGGGCAGGCCCGCTCCACTACCGATGTCGGCAATCCGGTCGTTGGCACCCAGCATTTCCGCGATCGCGGCGCTGTTCAATATGTGGCGGTCCCATAGCCGGTCCACTTCGCGCGGCCCGAGCAGACCCCGCTCCACGCCGGCGCCCGCCAGTATCTCCGCATACCGCTGGGCGCGCTCCACCGCGGATCCGAAGAGGACCTCGGCCGCCCGCGGCGCCGAGGACACCTCCACATGTTTCACGTGAAACATCCTCCGGATCTCGCGGGCCCGAACGGGTGGTACCACGAACTACATCGATGTAACTCCGCTCGTCAGCCAAGCAGAACAACGACGCGGCGCGACGGCTCCACGCCCTCGCTCTCGCTGTGCACACCGTCGACGGCCGCCACGGCGTCGTGCACGATCTTGCGCTCGAACGGCGTCATCGGCGCGAGCTCTTCCCGCTCCCCGGTCTCCAGCACGCGGCGTGCCACCTTGTCGCCCAATGCAGCCAACTCCTCGCGACGCCGCCGCCGCCAGCGACCGATATCGAGCATCAGCCGACTGCGCTCACCGGTCTTTTGATGCACGGCCAGCCGCGTCAGTTCCTGGAGCGCGTCGAGCACCTCCCCCTTGCGGCCGACCAACTTGGTCAGGTCATCCCCGCCGTCGATGCTTACCACCGCGCGGTCGCCCTCGACGTCGAGATCGATGTCCCCGTCGAAGTCCAACAGATCCAACAACTCTTCGAGGTAGTCGCCGGCGATCTCGCCTTCGACCACCAACCGGTCCTCCAGGTCACCCGCGGTCGTCGCCGGCGCAGTCTCCGTGCCGTCCTCCTCGTCCGCCAACTCGTCGCTGCGTTCGGTCGTTTCGGCGTCCGTCATCTCTGTCTCTCCCTCAATCCACCGGATACTGTTCCGGTTCAACGTTTCCGTCTCTTCGGCCGCGCGCCCGGGCGCGGAGTCGTTCCTGGGCGCGGTCCGGGGTCGCCCGCCGCGTTACCACCAGTTGGCTTGCCTGCGCTCGATCCCGCCTTGCCGTCGGTCGCGTTGGCGTCGGTCACGTTGGCGTCGGTCACGTTGGCGTCGGTCGCGAGCTCCGCTGCGTTGTCCTCCCCAGGGCTGCCCGTCTGTGCCTTGCGCCCCCGATTCGGTTTGGCGCCCGGCGGCGGCGCGTTGGCCGCCCGCCGCTCCTGAGCCTCGAGCTTTTTAGCCTCTTCCTCTTGGGTGATCTTCCCGAAGACGTAGTGCTGCTGGGCGAATGTCCAGATGTTGTTCGACACCCAGTAGAAGATGATCGCGAGTGGCAGGAACGGACCGCCCAGCACGACGCCGAGTGGGAACACGTACAGCGCCAGTTTGTTCATCATCGCCGTCTGGGGGTTGGCGGCCGCCTCGGGACTCTGGCGCGCCACCGATGCCCGGCTATTGAAGTACGTCGCGATGCCGGCCAGGATCATCACCGGCACACCAACGGCCACCACCGCCGGGCGGTGGAATTCGGTGAAAGCATCCAGGCCGGTCTTCTGAATCATGGTGGCGCCCAACGGCGCACCGAACAGATTCGCGTCCAGGAAGTGGCCGACGTCGGTCGGGCTGAACACGTAGTTGCCGGTAGCGCGGTTCAGTTCCACCGACAACTTCGGTTGACCGAACCCGCCCACCGTCCGGTTGAACGAACGCAGCACGTGATACAGCCCCAGGAAGACCGGGATCTGCGCCAGCATCGGCAGACAGCCCAGTATCGGGTTGAACCCGTGTTCGCGCTGGAGCTTCTGCATCTCCAGCGCCATCCGTTGCCGGTCCTTGCCGTACTTCTTCTGCAGCGCCTTGATCTGGGGCTGCAGCTCCTGCATCTGCCGCGTGGTGCGGATCTGCCGGACGAACGGCTTGTAGAGGATCGCGCGCAGCGTGAACACGAGGAACATCACCGACAGCGCCCAGGCGAAGAAGTTGGACGGACCCAGCAGAAAGCCGAACGCCTTGTACCAGGCCCACATGATCGCCGACACCGGATAGTAGATGATGTCGAGGCTGAACCAATTAAACACGGGTCTCGCTTTCCCCTTGCTTCGCTGGGGTATCCCAGAAGTCGTCGGCGGCTGGTGCGCTCTCCGTGACGTGCACACGCGAGTCACTGCGGCGCTCGGGTATCGGGTCCCATCCTCCCCGATGCCATGGCCCGCACTTGAGCAGCCGCACTGTGGCCAGCCAGCCGCCCCGGATCAATCCGTACTCGCGCAGCGCATCGACCGCGTACTGACTGCAAGTCGGGCTGAACCGGCATGAAGGCAACCGCATCGGCGAGACGGTGTTGCGGTAGAGCTCGATGACGAAGATGACGCCGCGCGCGGCCGCGGAAGCTAGAGAAGGTGCTGACGTCATCAGCGGTGCTCTCCGAGTCGCGGCCGGGTCCGGCGCAGCGCCGTCCGCAGTTCCTGTTCGAGCCGGGCTGAGATCGCATGCCGGCTGCTCGGCAGCGCACGGATGACTACCCGGTCCGCCTGGTCCAGTTCGTCAATCACCGTGCGCGCCACGTGGCGCAGCCGGCGGGCCACCCGGTGCCGCTGCACTGCGCTGCCAACAGATTTCGAAACGACCAGTCCGATCCGGGGCCCGTCGTTCGCAGAGCCATCAGACAACCGCAGCGCGTGCACCACGAGATCGGGCTGCACCGTCCGCACCCCGTGATTGACAGTGGCTCCGAATTCCGTGGATCGCGTCATCCGGTACCGCGCCGGAAGCACCGCGCTAGACCCCGCGTCGAATCACGCAGTCAGCTTGCGGCGACCCTTGCCGCGTCGGTTCGACACGATCGCCCTGCCCGCGCGGGTGCGCATCCGCAGCCGGAACCCATGCACCCGCGCCCGGCGCCGGTTGTTGGGCTGAAAGGTCCGCTTGCCCTTGGCCACGGCTGTCACTCCTTGTTGCGTATGGCACCCGCCACCCCCGCCGATAAAACCTCATGCCGGTGGGGACGCGGTTGCCGTTGGTAAGCTCGTCCGTCTCGCTTGCTAACCGGCGCGGTCTCCAGAGGCTCCTGGGTCGCAGCCGTATCGCCACGTGCGGGCGACTGTTCGAGGGTACTGACGAGATTTCGCTGGGTCAAACCTCGCCCGGGCGAGCCCCCGCCGCGGCCCAACGGTTGACAACCGCCACAGCCGTCACGCAGCTCCGGGGTCCGCCATCAAACCCGGAAGCAATGTTGCAGAACGGTTGGCACCCGAGGAGAAAACTGTTAGCTTCTGGCAATGCCATTCCGACAACAGAGTGGCGACAGACAACGAAGCGAGGATGCCGCCCCAGTCGCGAGCCCACAGAGCGCACCACCACTGTGACGAGCCCCGGCCCGCGGCGTCTCCGCCGGTAGACAACAGAGCGACGACGATTGTCCTGTCTCCACAACCTGTGGATAACTATGTGGACAGTTCGTCATCGTTCATTTGGCCGTCTCTAGACCGGCCTCGAGGGGGTACTCGTCATTGACAGCTGACCCCGATCCCCCCTTCGTCGCCGTCTGGAACAACGTGGTTGCTGAACTCAACGGCGACGCCGACACCCGCGAAACCGTCAACGGCGATTCCACCGTCCCCGACCCTGACCCCTCAGCAAAGGGCCTGGTTGAAGCTGGTTCGGCCGCTTGTCATCACTGAAGGGTTTGCCCTGCTGTCGGTTCCGACGCCGTTTGTGCAAAACGAGATCGAGCGCCATCTGCGAGAGCCGATCATCACCGCGCTCAGCCGCCAGCTCGGCCAGCGGGTAGAACTCGGTGTCCGGATCGCCGGCCCGGCTGCCGACGAGATCGAAGCGGGCCTGAACGGGTCGGCCGCCGCCCCCGCCGCTGCGGAAGCCGACGAAGTCGACGAGGACTCCGAGGCTCTCGCCAGCGCCGAGGAAAGCTGGCCGACTTACTTCTCCAACCGTCCGCAAAACACCGCGGCCGGCGAGCCCACCGCGGTCAATCTCAATCGCCGCTACACCTTCGACACGTTCGTCATCGGGGCCTCCAACAGGTTCGCTCACGCCGCGAGCCTCGCGATTGCTGAGGCGCCCGCGCGCGCCTACAACCCGCTCTTCATCTGGGGCGAATCCGGGCTCGGTAAGACACACCTTTTGCACGCCGCAGGCAACTACGCCCAACGGCTCTTTCCCGGCATGCGCGTCAAGTACGTCTCCACCGAAGAGTTCACCAACGACTTCATCAACTCCCTGCGCGACGACCGCAAGGCCTCGTTCAAACGCAGCTACCGCGACATCGATGTGTTGTTGGTCGACGACATCCAGTTCATCGAGGGCAAAGAAGGCATCCAGGAGGAGTTCTTCCACACCTTCAACACCCTGCACAACGCCAACAAGCAGATCGTCATCTCCTCCGATCGGCCGCCCAAGCAGCTCGCCACGCTCGAGGACCGGCTGCGCACCCGATTCGAGTGGGGACTGATCACCGACGTCCAGCCACCCGAACTGGAGACCCGCATCGCGATTCTGCGCAAAAAGGCACAGATGGACCGCCTCGACGTGCCCGGCGACGTGCTGGAGCTCATCGCCAGCAGCATCGAACGCAACATCCGCGAACTCGAGGGTGCGCTGATCCGCGTCACCGCGTTCGCGTCGCTTAACAAGACACCGATCGACAGGTCGCTGGCCGAGATCGTGCTGCGCGACCTGATCACCGACGCCGGCACCATGCAGATCAGCGCGGCGGCCATCATGGCCGCCACCGCCGAGTACTTCGAGACCACCATCGAGGAGCTCCGCGGACCCGGCAAGACACGGGCGCTGGCTCAGTCCCGTCAGATCGCCATGTATCTGTGCCGCGAACTCACCGATCTCTCCCTGCCAAAGATCGGCCAGGCGTTCGGCCGCGACCACACCACGGTGATGTATGCCGAGAAGAAGATTCGCGGCGAAATGGCCGAACGCCGCGAGGTCTTCGATCACGTCAAGGAACTCACCACTCGAATCCGCCAGCGCTCCAGGCGCTGAGCCTCAATTCGCCTCTTCCGCCGAAAATTCTCAAAAAAACTTCCGCACCGTCGGTATCACGTGTCACATCAACGCGGTGTGGATGCCGATGTTGACAACTTGCGACCAAGCTTCGGATTACCCGGCGCTTCCCTCACAACACGGTTGAAGTCCACAATGCGGCCGGCCGCAGCCGGCCCACCGTCCACAATCCGCCCACAGCCCGACACACTTGCCACGCTGGGTCGACATCGGTTTATCCCCAATGTCCACAGGCCCTATTACTGTTGCTTGTATATCTCCTGAAGTTACCTCTTAGAAGAAGGCACCTGGGGACACACCGATCGACTCGCCACAGAGCCGTCTTGCGACGCTCGATGTCACCCCGATCGATTAGCTTTCAAGTTGAGCCGGAAAGCTCTACGGTGGTTCAGCGGCAGCCGTTACGGTCGTCGGTACGTCTCGGCCAGACGCGTGGTGAGATGCCGAGAAACCGCTGGTTAGACCTTATTGTGGTGCGGATCGAAGGGACGCTATGGACGTGGCGACGACAACGGTTGGTCTCACCGATTTGAAGTTCCGTTTAGTGCGCGAAGACTTCGCCGATGCCGTGGCCTGGGTTGCCAGGAATTTGCCAACAAGGCCGACCGTGCCCGTCCTTGCCGGCGTGTTGCTCACCGGGTCTGACGACGGGTTGACGATTTCCGGGTTCGATTACGAAGTGTCGGCCGAGGTGCAGGTTGCCGCCGAGATCGCTTCTCCTGGAAGCGTTTTGGTATCCGGTCGGTTGTTGTCCGACATCACCCGGGCGTTGCCCGCGAAACCCGTCGACGTCAGCGTGGAAGGCACCAGGGTGTCATTGACCTGCGGTAGCGCGCGGTTCTCGCTGCCCACCATGGCGGTCGAAGACTACCCGGCGCTGCCTGCCCTGCCCGACGACACCGGGGTCGTTTCGTCGGAGTTGTTCGCCGAGGCCATCGGTCAGGTGGCCATCGCCGCCGGTCGCGATGACACGTTGCCGATGCTGACCGGCATCCGTGTCGAGATTTCCGGCGAGAAGGTGGTTTTGGCGGCCACCGACCGGTTCCGGCTTGCGGTGCGTGAGCTGACCTGGTCGACCGAATCGGCCGATATCGAGGCGGCGGTGCTGGTGCCCGCCAAGACGTTGGCGGAAGCGGCCAAGGCCGGGGCCGACGGCGCGGACGTGCATCTGTCATTGGGAGCCGGGTCGGCGGTCGGCAAGGAAGGTCTGCTCGGCATCCGCAGTCAGGGCAAGCGCAGCACCACCCGCCTGCTCGACGCCGAATTCCCGAAGTTTCGTCAGTTGTTGCCTGCCGAGCACACGGCGATCGCGACCGTCGGTGTCGCCGAACTCACCGAGGCGATCAAGCGCGTCGCGCTGGTGGCAGATCGCGGTGCACAGGTGCGGATGGAGTTCGCCGACGATGCGTTGCGGCTATCGGCCGGCGCCGACGACGTGGGCCGGGCCGAAGAGGATCTTGCCGTCGCGTTCTCGGGTGACCCGTTGACCATCGCGTTCAATCCGACCTATCTGACGGATGGTTTAGGTTCGTTGCATTCGGAGCGTGTGACGTTCGGTTTCACGACACCCAGCCGTCCCGCGGTGTTGCGCCCGACGGGTGAGGATGATGGGAGTGTCGGTGCGACGGGGCCGTTCCCTGCCGCTCAAACCGATTACGTCTACCTGCTGATGCCGGTGCGGCTTCCGGGCTGACCGGCCCTACCGCCACGAAAGAGGCGCGCATATGCAACTGGGTCTGGTCGGCCTTGGCAAAATGGGTTTCAACATGCGGGAACGCCTGCGCGAGGGCGGCCACGAGGTGATCGGGTACGACCCCCGGCCTGAGGTCACCGATGTGCCGACACTGGCGGCGCTGGCGGAGGCGCTCACCGCTCCACGGGTGGTGTGGGTGATGGTGCCGTCCGGCCCGGTGACCGAGGAGACGATCGCCGCGCTTGCGTGCGGAGCTCAGCGCCGGCGACATGATCATCGACGGTGGTAACTCCCGCTACACAGAGGACGGACCGCACGCAAAGCTGTTGGGCGAGAAGGGAATCGCGTACATCGATGCCGGTGTATCGGGTGGTATCTGGGGCTTGACGGAAGGCTATGGCCTGATGGTCGGGGGCAGTGACGCCGATGTCGAACGGGCGATGCCGATCTTCGACACGCTGCGCCCGCCCGGGCCGCGCGAGGACGGGTTCGTCCACGCCGGACCGGTCGGCGCAGGCCACTTCGCGAAGATGGTGCACAACGGTGTCGAATACGCGCTGATGACGGCCTACGGCGAAGGCTATGAACTACTCGCCGCCGAAGACCTGATCAAGGACCCCCAGGCCGTTTACCAGGCGTGGACCAACGGCACAGTGGTCCGGTCCTGGCTGCAGCAGCTGCTCGCGAAGGCGCTCAAGGAAGATCCGAAATTCACGCAGATCAGCGGGTACACCGAGGATTCGGGTGAAGGCAGGTGGACAGTCGAAGAGGCGATCCGGCTGCGGGTTCCGGTGCCTGTCCATCGCGGCCGCGCTGTTCGCGCGGTTCCTGTCGCGACAGGACGATTCGCCGACGATGAAAGCGGTGGCGGCGCTGCGCAACCAGTTCGGTGGCCACGCCGTCCAGAGGATCAGTAAGTCGGGCTAGGTTGTACGTCCGCCACCTCGCGTTGACCGACTTCCGGTCCTGGCCGTCGGTCGACCTGGACCTCGACCCGGGCCGGACGGTCTTCGTCGGGCCCAACGGTTTCGGAAAGACGAATCTCGTTGAGGCGCTGTGGTATTCGGCGACACTCGGTTCGCACCGGGTGGCATCGGACGCGGCGTTGATCCGCGCGGGTGCCGAGCGGGCCGTGGTATCGACGATCGTGGTCAACGACGGGCGCGAGCTGGCGGTCGACCTGGAAATCACCGCCGGACGGGCGAACAAGGCGCGGCTGAACCGCACCCCCGTCCGGGCGGCCCGCGAAGTGCTCGGTGTGCTGCGCGCCGTGCTGTTCGCACCCGAGGATCTTGCGCTGGTGCGCGGTGATCCCAGCGAACGCCGCCGCTACCTCGATGAACTGGCGACCACGCGACGTCCGAGGATCGGTGCGGTGCGGGCGGACTACGACAAAGTGCTGCGGCAGCGCGCTGCACTGCTGAAAACCGCGGCCGGCCGCCCGCCATCGAGGTGACCGCAGTGTGCTCGACACGCTCGACGTGTGGGACGGGCATCTCGCCGCGCACGGCGCGCAACTGATCGCGGCGCGCGTCGAGTTGGTCAACTTGCTCGCCCCCGAGGTGGAGAAGGCCTACCAATTGCTGGCACCGGCGTCGCGACCGGCCTCAATCCGCTATCGCAGCGGCGTCGATGTGGTCGAGCGCGAAGCGGCCGCGGGCAACGGGAGCGCCGAGCTGTTCGAGGCCGCGCTGCTCGATGCGCTGGCCCGGCGCCGCGACGCCGAACTCGAGCGCGGGGTGTGCCTTGTCGGCCCGCACCGCGACGATCTTGAGTTGCGGCTGGGTGATCAGCGTTGCGAAAGGCTTTGCCAGCCATGGGGAATCGTGGTCGATGGCGTTGGCGCTGCGGCTGGCCGCATACGAGCTGCTGCGCGTCGACGGCGGGGATCCGGTGCTGCTGCTCGACGATGTTTTCGCCGAACTGGACACCGCTCGCCGGCAGGCGCTGGCTGACGTGGCCGCCGATGCGGAGCAAGTGCTGGTGACCGCCGCCGTGCACGACGACATTCCGTCCGACTGGGATGCCCGCCGGATCGAGATCACCATGCGCGACGAGGACACCGGCCGGGTCTCGGATGGTGCAGCCATGACTGACACGGTGCAGCGATGACTGACGACGACGACACCCAAGCCGGGCCGCCCGCCCACCTGGCCGGTCTGACGGGCATGGACCTGGTGCGGCGCACGCTCGAGGAGGCACGAGGCGCGGCACGGAGTCCAGGGCAAGGACGTCGGCCGTGGCCGCAGCTCGCCCCAACCGTCGCCGGGTAGCCGGCACCAGCCGGCGGCGCTGGTCCGGGCCGGGCCCGGACGCGCGGGACCCACAGCCGCTGGGGTCTGTGGCGAGCGAACTTGCGCGCAGCCGGGGATGGTCCGGACGGGTTGCCGAGGGATCGGTGTTCGGCCGGTGGTCGATGGTGGTCGGGGACCAGATCGCCGCACACGCCACGCCGACGTCGCTGAACGACGGGGTGCTCACCGTTTCCGCCGAATCGACGGCGTGGGCCACGCAGCTGCGGATGGTGCAGGCGCAACTGATAGCCAAGATCGCCGCGGCGGTCGGGGACGGCGTGGTGACAGTCGCTGAAGATCGTCGGCCCGTGTGACGCCGTCGTGGCGCAAGGGGCGCTATCACATCGCCGGCCGGGGCCCCCGCGACACCTACGGATGACCCGACTCGCGGGCGGTTGGCTGAGAGCCACGAGAAGGCGGCGACTCTACCTCTTAAGCGTCTTGACGCACCTCGGATCGAGAAATTCCACAGACGGCGCGGATAGATGTGTAGAAACGCCGCCTCAGAATCGGTGCTGACGGCCATCGGACGGTAGACTGATTACATGACTTGCCGGCGGTAACGACTACCGCCAGTGCGCACCCCCATCAGAGAGTAGGGACCCCTCCGCCCGTGGCCGCCGCGAAGAAGAAAGCACAAGACGAGTACGGCGCCCAGTCCATCACGATTCTCGAGGGGCTGGAGGCCGTCCGCAAACGACCGGGCATGTACATCGGCTCCACCGGTGAGCGCGGCCTGCACCACCTCGTCTGGGAGGTCGTCGACAACGCGGTGGACGAGGCGATGGCCGGCTACGCCACCCGGGTCGACGTGCGACTGCTCGAGGACGGCGGTGTCGAGGTCACCGATGACGGCCGCGGCATCCCCGTCGCGATGCACGCATCCGGCGTGCCGACCGTCGACGTCGTGATGACGCAGCTGCACGCCGGCGGCAAGTTCGGCGGCGAAAACAGCGGCTACAACGTCAGCGGTGGCCTGCACGGCGTCGGTGTCTCCGTTGTCAACGCCCTGTCGCACGCGGCTCGAGGTCGACATCTCCGCGCGACGGCTACGAGTGGTTCCAGTCCTACGACCACTCGATGCCCGGCACCCTCAAACAGGGCGAAGCCACGCAAGAAGACCGGCACGACGGTGCGGTTCTGGGCCGACCCGACGATCTTCGAGACCACGACTACGACTTCGAGACCGTGGCCCGGCGGCTGCAGGAGATGGCGTTCCTGAACAAGGGGCTGACCATCACCCTGTCCGACGAGCGCGTCACGGCCGAACAGGTGGTCGACGAGGTCGTCAGCGATACCGCCGAAGCGCCGAAGTCGGCCGAGGAGAAGGCCGCCGAGGCCGCGGGCCCGCACAAGGTCAAGCACCGCACCTTCCACTACCCCGGCGGGCTGGTCGACTACGTCAAGCACATCAACCGCACCAAGTCACCCGATCCACCAGAGCATCGTCGACTTCGCCGGCAAGGGCGACAGGCCACGAGGTCGAGATCGCGATGCAGTGGAACGCCGGCTACTCGGAGTCGGTGCACACCTTCGCCAACACCATCAACACCCACGAGGGCGGCACCCACGAAGAGGGCTTCCGCGCGGCGCTGACCAGGTGGTCAACAAGTACGCCAAGGACAAGAAGCTGCTCAAGGAGAAGGACGCCAACCTCACCGGCGACGACATCCGCGAGGGCCTGGCCGCGGTCATCTCGGTGAAGGTCGCGAGCCGCAGTTCGAGGGCCAGACCAAGACCAAGCTGGGCAACACCGAGGTCAAGTCGTTCGTGCAGAAGATCTGCAACGAGCAGCTCAGCCACTGGTTCGAGGCCAACCCCGCCGAGGCGAAAACAGTTGTGAACAAGGCGGTCTCGTCGGCGCAGGCCCGCATGGCCGCCCGCAAGGCCCGCGAGCTGGTGCGCCGCAAGAGCGCCACCGACATCGGCGGCCTGCCCGGCAAGCTGGCCGACTGCCGCTCCACCGACCCGCGCAAGTCCGAACTGTATGTGGTGGAGGGTGATTCGGCCGGCGGCTCGGCCAAGAGCGGCCGCGACTCGATGTTCCAGGCGATCCTGCCGCTGCGCGGCAAGATCATCAACGTCGAGAAGGCCCGCATCGACCGGGTGCTGAAGAACACCGAAGTCCAGGCGATCATCACCGCGCTGGGCACCGGCATCCACGACGAGTTCGACATCACCAAGCTGCGCTACCACAAGATCGTGCTGATGGCCGACGCCGACGTCGACGGCCAGCACATCTCGACGCTGCTGCTGACGCTGCTGTTCCGGTTCATGAAGCCGCTGATCGAGAACGGCCACGTCTTCCTGGCGCAGCCGCCGCTGTACAAGCTGAAGTGGCAGCGCAGCGAACCGGAGTTCGCCTACTCCGACCGCGAGCGCGACGGCCTGCTGGAGGCCGGTCGGGCAGCCGGGCAAGAAGATCAACACCGAAGACGGCATCCAGCGCTACAAGGGCCTCGGCGAGATGGACGCCAAGGAGTTGTGGGAGACCACCATGGATCCGTCGGTGCGCGTGCTGCGCCAGATCACCCTCGACGACGCGGCCGCCGCCGACGAGCTGTTCTCGATCCTGATGGGCGAGGACGTCGAGGCCCGCCGCAGCTTCATCACCCGCAACGCCAAAGACGTTCGCTTCCTGGATGTTTAGCGGCGAAGTATCAAGACGAGTTGAGGACTAAAGGACCTAATTGAATGACTGACACCACGTTGCCACCAGGCGGCGAAGCGGGACGACCGCATCGAGCCGGTCGACATCCAGCAGGAGATGCAGCGCAGCTACATCGACTACGCGATGAGCGTCATCGTCGGCCGCGCGCTGCCGGAGGTGCGCGACGGCCTCAAGCCGGTGCACCGCCGGGTGCTGTACGCGATGTTCGACTCGGGCTTCCGGCCCGACCGCAGCCACGCCAAGTCGGCGCGCTCGGTGGCCGAGACGATGGGCAACTACCACCCGCACGGCGACTCGTCGATCTACGACACCCTGGTGCGGATGGCGCAGCCGTGGTCGCTGCGCTACCCGCTGGTCGACGGGCAGGGCAACTTCGGCTCGCCGGGCAACGACCCGCCGGCCGCGATGCGGTACACAGAGGCGCGTCTCACGCCGCTGGCGATGGAGATGCTGCGCGAAATCGACGAGGAGACAGTCGATTTCATCCCGAACTACGACGGGCGTGTGCAGGAGCCCACCGTTCTGCCGAGCCGGTTCCCGAACCTGCTGGCCAACGGCTCGGGCGGCATCGCGGTCGGCATGGCCACCAACATTCCGCCGCACAACCTGCGCGAGCTCGCCGAGGCGGTGTACTGGTGCCTGGAGAACCACGAGGCCGACGAGGAGGCCACGCTGGCGGCGGTCACCGAACGCGTGAAGGGACCCGACTTCCCCACCGCCGGCCTGATCGTCGGCTCGCAGGGGATCCACGACGCCTACACCACGGGCCGCGGCTCGATCCGGATGCGCGGCGTGGTGGAGATCGAGGAAGACTCGCGCGGCCGCACCGGCATCGTCATCACCGAGCTGCCGTACCAGGTCAACCACGACAACTTCATCACCTCGATCGCCGAGCAGGTCCGCGACGGCAAGCTCGCAGGCATCTCCAATATCGAGGACCAGGGCAGCGACCGGGTCGGCATCCGCATCGTGGTCGAGCTCAAGCGCGACGCCGTGGCGAAGGTGGTGCTGAACAACCTCTACAAGCACACCCAGCTGCAGACCAGCTTCGGCGCCAACATGCTCTCGATCGTCGACGGTGTGCCGCGCACGCTGCGGCTCGACCAGATGATCCGCCACTACGTCGAGCACCAGCTCGACGTCATCGTGCGGCGCACCACCTACCGGCTGCGCAAGGCCAATGAACGCGCCCACATCCTGCGCGGCCTGGTCAAGGCGCTCGACGCGCTCGACGAGGTGATCGCGCTGATCCGGGCGTCGGAGACCGTCGACATCGCCCGCCAGGGTCTGATCGAGTTGCTCGACATCGACGACATCCAGGCCCAGGCGATCCTCGACATGCAGTTGCGGCGCCTGGCCGCCCTGGAACGCCAGCGGATCGTCGACGACCTGGCCAAGATCGAGGCCGAGATCGCCGACCTGGAAGACATCCTGGCCAAGCCGGAGCGCCAGCGCACGATCGTGCACGACGAGCTCGAGGAGATCGTCGACAAGTACGGCGACGCACCGGCGCACCCGGATCGTCCCGGCCGACGGCGAAGTCACCGACGAGGACCTGATCGCCCGCGAGGAAGTGGTCGTCACGATCACCGAGACGGGCTACGCCAAGCGCACCAAGTCCGACCTGTACCGCAGCCAGAAGCGCGGCGGCAAGGGCGTGCAGGGCGCCGGGCTCAAGCAGGACGACATCGTCAACCACTTCTTCGTCTGCTCGACGCACGACTGGATCCTGTTCTTCACCACACAGGGCCGGGTGTACCGCGCCAAGGCCTACGACCTGCCGGAGGCGTCGCGGATCGCACGCGGTCAGCACGTCGCGAACCTGCTGGCCTTCCAGCCCGAGGAACGCATCGCGCAGGTCATCCAGATCAAGAGCTACGAGGACGCGCCGTACCTGGTGCTGGCCACCCGCAACGGCCTGGTGAAGAAGTCCAAGCTCACCGACTTCGACTCCAACCGCTCGGGCGGCATCGTCGCGGTGAACCTGCGCGACGGCGACGAGCTGGTCGGCGCGGTGCTGTGCTCGGCCGAGGAGGACCTGCTGCTGGTGTCGGCGAAGGGCCAGTCGATCCGGTTCTCAGCAACCGACGAGGCGCTGCGTCCGATGGGCCGCGCCACCTCCGGTGTGCAGGGCATGCGGTTCAACGACGATGACCAGCTGCTGTCGCTGAACGTCGTGAGTGAGGGCACATATCTGCTGGTCGCGACGGCCGGCGGCTACTGCGAAGCGCACCGCGATCGAGGAGTACCCGGTCCAGGGCCGCGGCGGCAAAGGGGTGCTGACGATCCAGTTCGACAGGCGGCGTGGCAGTCTGGTCGGAGCGTTGATCGTCGATGACGACACCGAGCTGTACGCCATCACCTCCGGTGGAGGTGTCATCCGGACCGCGGCTCGCCAGGTCCGCAAGGCCGGGCGGCAGACCAAGGGCGTTCGGTTGATGAACCTGGGCGAAGGCGACACACTGGTTGCCGTTGCGCGCAACGCCGAGGAAGACGAGGCACGATGCCGCAGAGGCTGACGCAACGTAACGACGTTAAGGAGCCGTAGGTGAGTTCACCGAACGAGCCGGGGTACCCGCGCGCGGGTGACGCCCCCGGTGGCGCCAACGGCTCGCCGGGTCCCGGTCATGACGGCGGTGCCCTGGGCAATGCCGCGTCGCGGCCGGGTCCGCTCGCCGACTCGGCGACGTGCCGCCCTGGCAGCGTGGTCCGGCGGCCCGGGCGGCCCGCGCACCGCGACGTCAGCCGCCGGACTCGGGGCGCGTGGAGGCGCCGCGCAGCGACGCTCCCGGCTGGCCACCCGCCGGGTGTCGACGCGCGGCTGAACCGGTTCATGTCAGGCGGATCGGGTGCGCCGGCACCGGCGCCGGCGCGCGAGCAGGATGCCCCGCCACGCCGAGCGCACCGAGACGGTGCGGCCCGAGGCCTACGCCAGCGAGCTGCCCGACCTGTCCGGGCGGCCCCCGCGCTCGCCACAGCCGCGCAAGCCCGCGCCGGACCGCGCCTGCGCCCGAACCGGCGAGTCCGACCCGCCGCCACCAGCCGCGTCCAGGTCGGCACCCGGCACAAAGGCCCGGTGCGCGCCAGCATGCAGATCCGCCGGATCGACCCGTGGAGCGCGCTGAAGGTGTCGCTGGTGTTGTCCGTCGCACTGTTCTTCGTGTGGATGATCGCCGTCGCGTTCCTGTACCTGGTGCTCGGCGGGCATGGGCGTGTGGAGCAAGCTGAACAGCAATGTCGGCGACCTGCTCACCAGCGCCGGCGGCAGACCGGAGGCGAGTTGGTGTCCAGCGGAACCATCTTCGGTGGTGCGGCGTTGATCGGCCTGGTGAACATCGTGCTGCTGACCGCGATGGGCGACGTGTGGCGCCTTCATCTACAACCTGACCACCGACCTGGTCGGTGGCATCGAAGTCACCCTGGCCGATCGGGACTAGACAGCGTTTGGGCCGCGGCTTACGATTGCGGTAACCTCGTCGCTCGGCCGTGCGGGAATACGGGGCTATAGCTCAGGCGGTTAGAGCGCTTCGCTGATAACGAAGAGGTCGGAGGTTCGAGTCCTCCTAGGCCCACGGAAAGGTGCACACCATGAGGCTGGTGGTGCTGGTCGCAGCGGTGGCGGTGGCAGTGATCATCTGGCGGTCACGGCACGGCGTCGAGGTGTGGCACGCAGCGGCCGACGTGCCGTCCTGACCGAGATCAGGGGCCTTAGCTCAGTTGGTAGAGCGCTGCCTTTGCAAGGCAGATGTCAGGGGTTCGGTGGTTATCTGGAGGAGAGGGGGGGGGAAAGAGCGGATAACCTGCGGGTTACTGTCGCGGATATGTCCACGACGGGGCCATAGTTCAACGGTAGAACGGGGCCTTTGCAAGGCTCAGATCGGGGTTCGATTCCCCGTGGCTCCACTGTTTGTCGGAGTTGTTGCTTTGTTTCCAACGCGGCCCAGGCCAAGGGCGTTAGCGGCCATCGACTGAATGCTGAGTGAGATTCATCCGCTAGGGCCAGTCCGCAGCTTCTTCTCCCCGGACATCACATCAGCCGGTGATTTCGCGAAAATCAACGCACCGCGACGTGGGCCACGGTCTGGTCATCAGAAGGGTTGGCCGGTACCGGTCCGGTCTGCTGCGGTGGGTTGCCACCCGCCAGGGCCGGCGAGAGCGCAGAAGTCCTCTGGCCAGGGGGCAGGGACACCGTTCTCGTCGTACCAGCCGGTGTAGCCGGTGGCAGCGAGCTGGTCGAGGTAGAACTGGCGGGGCATTCCGGGCCCAATGAATTCGTAAGGGGTGCCTGGGTTTGTCGGGTTTGTCATGAGGCAGTCTCCACTGCGGGCGAGCAGTTGGTCAGCATGACGACCCCGCCGATCGTGTTGGCCCGGAGCGCTGTTCCAGGAGTCGGCTACGCAGGGCCGCGTTCTCGGTGCGCAGGATCGCGATTTCCTCGGTGAGGTCACGGTTACGTTGTAGGGCCGCGGCAAGCTTGGTGCGTAGCGACTCGACTGTCGCCGAACTGGCGGTGGGCGTGGCCGGGTGGCCAGACGTACTGGGTGCGGTGCTCGCCGACTTCGCGCCGAAGCTCGGGGTGCTGATATAGGAAGCTGGTCGATACTCCTGCGGTGCGTGCCACCGAGACGAATGTGATCGGCTGCCCGGTGTTATGCAGTTTGGTGATCGCCCGGCGGGCGTGGGCTGCTGCGTCAGCGGTGCGGGCTGCTGCTGCTTTGGCGAGACGGGCGGTGCGGCGTTCTCGGTCATCTGTGGTCACGGGTTCTCCAATGGGGTCTCCGGGGCGATTTCGCCGATGAGCTTGGTGACTTTGTCGAGCATTGTGGTGTTCAGCTCGGCTCCTTCGGTGTCGCCGCGTTGGGCAGCGTCGGCTGCGAGGCGTTGGAGCTGCTCTCGGTGAGCGATGTGGGCGCCGAGAAACAGGCGGCCGCCGGGGTCGTGGAAGGAGCAGTCCAGGCAGGGGTTGGGGCGGAACTCGCAGCGTTGCGTTGACGGTAGTGTGCAGAATCCGTTTGGCAGGGCGGCCGTGAATCGGGCGTGCAGCTTCTCGACGCCGGCGTCGCCCGCCGCGGTTCTGTTCTCGGGCTTGTTCTCCCAGAACTCGCGTGCCTTGCGGGCGAGTGTGTCGTCGGTGATCCGGGCGTATGCCGAGGTCATGGTGTCGCTGTGATGGCCGAGGAAGTCGCGTACTTCCTGTTGGGTCCATCCGTTGTTGAGCAGGGTCATCCCGACGGTGTGCCGGAAGCGGTGGACGTCTCCGCCGGAGATCGGCTCACCGGTGATCGTCGATGAGGTGATTCCGTGTTCGCGGAACACGGCTGCAAGGCGATGCCGTAGGCCACCGGTGGACCAGGGCTGGGTGCGGCCGGCGGCGGCGCTCGAGCGTGCTCCGGGGAACAGGTGCTTGGCTTCGGGGCTGTAGGTGTCTCGGACTCGGGTCTGCTGCCCGAGGATGACCGTCGCAAGGCTGTCGGGGATGGGGAACCGGCGCCAGGCGTTGGTCTTGGTCATCCAATATTCGATCGAGTAGCCCCCGTGGAATGGTGCAGGCAGTCGAGCGGGAGTGCGACCAATTCGGAGATCCGGCATCCTGCCCATCGGGTCGTTGCGATCATCGCCCGCAGCGTGGGGTCGGTCGCGGGGTTGTCGACGATCAGGGTGTCGATGCGCTCGATGACATCCGGCGGGAACGGGCGGGGGTTGCGGGTCTTACGGTGCACGTTCTCGCCTCGGCGAAGGAACATCGCCGAGCCCAGGTCGGCAACGAACTGGGTGTCGTGCAGCGACTCCAGCAGGTATGCGCCGGTGTTGGCCAACCAGTCTA
>CAVTDY010000028.1:0-241165 GCA_963733605.1 uncultured Actinomycetota bacterium | reverse complement strand
ACCCGTAGGTTGACGGCGGTGAGTCGCTCGACCCCCAGCGTCGTTAGGTTGTCGTGTATGCCGGCCCGCAGTTGGTCGTTCGTCATAGGGCAGCATGGCTCCGGAATCGTCGCGGCGGCGACCAACTTGCTGACCAACGCTATTCGTCGGGGTAGGGGTGAAGCGCGTCCCGGATCAACTCGTTGACCACCCCGGGCCCGTAATATTGCGCGGTGTCGATGTGGTCCACCCCGGCGTTCACACGCCCGTAGGACTGCGATGGCTTCGTCACGGTCGCACGGTGGGCCGAAGCGCCGTCTCCGGCGAGCTGCATCGCGCAGTATCCGACGCGCCAAACCGCCTTATCGGCAAGGCGATAGCGGGAGCGCGTCGAGGTGTTCATGGCCGATGGCGCGCGTTCGTGCTCCAGGGGAATCGAAGTACGACGTCCGGTAGTGCATCGATCTTGCCGGCGGCGTCGGTATGGAAAATTGCCACGCACGGGATGGTGACTTGCTGGCCGTCCTTACGGTCGTACGTGACTTTCAACTCGACGATGGAGTCGTCGTTGACGTTCCATTCATTCACGACCTCGTGATGCAGGCCGGCGATCGTGGCAAAGAATGCGGTTGTGCCCGTGCGGATCTCGTCGACACCGACCATCGGCCGACCGTTGCCGAAAACAACTCGCCCGTCCCTCGGCGAAAAGCGAGGTTATCGTCGCACATCCATCGCGTCGATCATCGCGAAAAGGTTGCGCGTGTCCGGACGTGTTGTGGCACCCACCGGGATCCTTCCCTCGCCGTCCAGCGTGTTCACCACATTAGATGATTTATCATGCTTACTGCAAGGGCTGCTGCGCGGCCGGGGTGTGAGCCGCTCGTTGGCCGCTTCGCAGCATTCGCACCTGCTCACCACGGAGCAGGCGGCAAGGAGCTTTGAAGTTGATGTTGACCTGGACGTGTTCCAGCGCCGCGGTAATGGGCGCGAGAAGCTCGTCGGGCAGCGGGTCGAAGAACATTCGCCGGACCAAGGCCACGTGACCGGGAGCTGCCGCGTCGATCGCTTCGCGGCCTGCCTTTGTCAGAGTCGCATCGGTGGCCCTGCCGTCGTCCTGTGATGGAACACGCTCAGCGAGGCCGCGCTCGCACAACCGGCGCAGCTGATGCGACGCGCGGCTCCGTTCCCAACCGATCAGCGCCGCCAGGTCAGAGACTTGCAAGCGCCCGCCGGGTGCATCAGTTAACGCATTCAGAACGTGGTAGTCGGCAAGCGACAAATCGTCGTCACTTTGCAGCTGCCGATTCATCTCATAGTTCATCCGCATCTGCACGGCCATGAACGCCCGCCAGGCTCGCAGCTCGGCTGCTGACAACCAAGGTCCTTGAGCGGTCTTCCGGCGCTGACTGCGTGACACTTCGACCATTCCTTCTCAGACTATCCGCCCAGGATATCGCGATAAAGCCGGTAACTTGTTCGACGCGTCGTTGCCACCGTGGACAGCGGTCCTATAGTTCACGGCACTACCGCGATCGAAAGGGCATCGCCAGGAGTGGCTTGCTGAAGCCACGAGAATGCCGTTGCTTGACGTGTCACGTAATGTGGTTAAGCTGAAACGGGCGATCGAGGAGGGTTCACGATGACTGAGACCATCAGTGACTTGATGGAAGCGAACTTGCTCGGGGTATTCAACGAACGCGATGCCCAACGGCGCGCCTTGGCAATCGAGAGCACCTACGCCGCGGATGTTCGCTGGACGGACGACGAGGGGATCGTCGTCGGCCGTGAAGCGTTAGCAGCCAAGGCAACAGCGTTGCAGTCCCAAATGCAGGGACTGGTTTTCACCAAGGCCAGTCCCGTCTACCAAACCCTCGGACTGGGGTACTTGGCGTGGAAGCTCGGGCCGGACGGCGGCGACCCCGTGGCCAGCGGATTCGATGTGGCGGTCGTGCGCGACGACCTCATCTCCGAGCTCTATACGGTCGTCACTACGTAGACGGGCAGGCAGACCAGGTGCTCACCGCCGACGACGGGCGACGAACCATCACAGCTGCTAGCGGCGTTCGTCGACTACCTTCGTGCGCGGCCCACCAGGGGCGACTCCGAAAGCACAAGGTTTGATGACGGCGGGTCTGAGTGGAAGGCGTGATACGCGGAATCAGTGAGTTAGGGGGTGTCCCCGCCATCACGCTGCAGCCACAGGTCGGGCGCCCCGATCGCACCGTCCTTTACTTCCACGGCGGCGGCTACGTCAGTGGCTCTCCGCCAGAACGCTATCTTCCGTTGGCCGCCGCGGTGGCGCTGGCCGCCAACGCGCGAGTGCACGTGGTGGACTATCGGCTCGCTCCACAAACCCCTTTCCCGGGCGCCTTCGACGACTGCCTTCGCGCCTATCACTGGCTTGTCACGCACAGCGGTGCGGACCCGAAAACGCTGGCCGTGCTCGGCGATTCGGCCGGCGGCAACCTCGCGGTCGCCGTCACCGCCGCGGCCCGGGATCAAGGCTTGGCACTTCCCGCCCGCATCGCCCTGATCTCGCCGTTAGCCGACCTGACTTTCAGCGGCGCCTCGATCGAAGAACGCAAACAGTTGGACCCCCTAGTCACTCGTGAAATGCTCGAATCCACGGTGACCGACTACCTTGCCGGTGGTGACCCCCGCGACCCCCGGTGCTCTGCGATCTTCGCCGACATGCACGGTTTTCCCCCGATGCTCATCCAGGTCGGCGAGAACGAAATCCTCTACGACGACGCCGCCCGCATCCGAGATGCTGCCACCGCTGCAGGTGTCGACGTGGCCTTCGAGTCCTGGCGACATGGAATCCACGTCTGGCCGGTATTTATCTCTTCCGGGCTGCCCGAATCCGCCGCCGCCATCGAACGCCTGGCGACCTTCTTCAAAACCCTGGCCGTCGCATGATGTCGCGCCTAATGGCCACCTGTTGGCAGACGATACGCAGCTGGATCGAATTGAGACACACCAGCGACGGTGGCTATTGCCGGGTCGACGGGGACACCTGGAGAGATTTTCATGCAGGCCGCACACATGCCAGCACTTGGGTATCCGCACGCCGGACAGATCGTTATTCGCCTACCGGGTGAACCTGCAATGGTCGCCATCGGGTTCCTTTCGCCTTTGCCGGGAGTACCCGCACCGGAGGCCGTTCACACCACCGAAACCGGCGTCGACAAGCGGAGTTGACACCGGTCCCAGTGACACGCCAGCCACAGCGATTGAGTTGCTGTGGCGGCTTTACTGGATGACTGGTGGGTTGGTTGTGGTGGTGACCGGAGCGGTCGGCTTGGGCGGATGTGGGGTCACGGGATGAATCGGTGGGGTTGTGCCCACCGGCGGTGAAGTGGGCAGGTGAATCGGTGCTGTGCTCACGGGCCCGCCGGGTGTGCCAGTGACCACAGGGGGCGGCGCGCGGGTCGCCCAATCGTGGTGGGCGGCACGGTGATCACGGGCTGGGTCGTGGTGCCCGCCGTGGGTTGAGCCGGGGGTGGAACCGGGCTGGGCTCAGATGTGGGCGCCGCGCTGGTGGGTATGCCGGGGCTGGCTGTTGTCGGCGCGGGGCTGGGGGGAGTTGTCCCGGCGATCAGCGGACCCGCGGGTGCGGTGTTGGTGGGTTGGTTTGTGGTTCGGGTCAGGTCGGTCGGGCTGATCGGGACGCTTCGCTCGTGCAGCCAGGCGATGGTCAGCCCGAACGCGGTGATCAGGGCGGCGATCAACAACGCGCCCACCACCAGCAGCCGCCGGCCGCGCCCGCCGCCGTCGGCCTCGAGGTGATCCTGGTTGGCGGTTTCGCCTTGGGTCTCATCCGCCGCGGGCCTGCCGCCCGCCCGGGCCAGCTCAGCGCGGTCGAGTGTGCGCTCACGCAGCCAGCCGGGCGCAGGGATGAACACCGGCACCCCGCCCAGCAAGGCGACCGGGCTGACCATCCGGCGGCGCTCCTCGTCACAGGTGGCACACGACTCCATATGCCGCACAATGCGCTTGCGCATCAAGATGGTGAACTGCCCATCCCAGCCCGCCAGGATCGCGTGCAGCTCGGGGCACCCGTCGGCCGCGGAGCGGGCGCGACGGGCGATCAGCAACGCGCCCAGCGACCGTTCGATGGTCTGGCGCAGCCGCTGGCTCGTCTTCTTGGCGTTTTCGTAGCTGATCCCGAGGGCCTCAGCGAGTTCGGGCCCATCCAGGCCGTGGCGGTAGGCCAGCTCCAGCGCCGAGCGGTCGCGCTCGGAGAGCCCGCCCGCCGCCTCGGCGACCAGCGCGGCCAATTCGCTTCGCGCGGCAAGGGTTTCCGGGCCCGGATCGTTTGACGCCACCTCGGGCAGCTCGTCGGAGGCTTGTTCGCGGCGGCGTTCCCGGATCGTGGCCAGCGCCTTATGGCGGGCGATGCTGTACAACCAGGGCCGCAGCTTGTCGGGCTCGCGCAGCTGGCGCAGGCCGGTGGCGGCGTGGCAGAAGGCGTCCTGCACGCAGTCGGCGGCGGCGTCACGATCCCGCAGCATGCCCGCGCAGAAGTCGTAGAGCCGGTCGGCGTAGCGGTCATAGATGCCGGCGAACGCCCCACGGTCTCCGGCGGCGGCCGCACTGGCCAACTCCGCGTCGCTGACGGCGTCCCAGTCGGGTAGTGCGGTCATGACATGGCTCCCATACCGATCGATCGTCGATGCCCGGCCACGGCGAGGCCGACGATGCCAAACAAGTCTGCGCTTATGAGGTGGATTCGTACTGCTAGTTACGAGGTTTCGAACCGGCCGGCAGGGGCACAGACCCGACCTGGGATCAACTACCCGGCCGGCGCCTGCGCCCCGCGACCCGCCACGCCTACTTCGGCTGCGGTTTATTGCCTGACCCGTTATTCCCTGACCCGCCAATCGGGTTGGTGCTGCCGGGGCCACTCGGGTTGGTGCTGCCGCCGCCAGTCGGGGTGGTGCCGCCAGTCGGGCTGCCCGGGTTGAGGAGGCTGGGCGGCGCTGTGTAGCACTCGGCGAGCGCGCACGGGGGCAGGGGCTTCTTGGGTGTCGGCGTCGGTGTCGGCGTGGGCGTCGGCGTGGGAGTCGGAGTCGGCGTCGGAGTCGGCGGCCGGTGATGGTGATCGCCGTCGCCCCCGTCCACGATGACGATCGGGCCGGGTGCGATGGCCGGTGGCGCATCGACCTCGGCGGGCTCCGGTGCGCTCTCAGCCGGTGCGACACCCTGGGAGGGGTCGGGCGCGCTGACCGAAGGGTCGACACCTTGCGAGACGTCGGCACCTTGCGAGACGTCGGGCGCGCGTCACCGAGGGCGAAGCGACCTCAGAGAGGTCGGGTGCGGCGGGGCTGGCAGGCGAGCTGGGGGGCAGGGCCGAGTGCCGGACCGGGGATGTCACGGCCGCGGGCACCGCCGGGGCCGAAGACAAGTGGTCGAACAGGGTCAGACCCAGCCCGGCACCCGCGGCGACCGCGGCCAGCAGGGCCGCGGCCACGACGGCCTTCTTGCCCAGCGAGAGCGGCTGCGCCGCAATGCTCACCGGGCTGGCCGGCCGACGGTAGTGCTCTGTCGTCGGGGGCGCGACACTCGCCGCGTCCTCGGGTAGATGGTGGTCATGATGATGTGCTCCTTCGGTGTTGTCGCCGCCCGGATGGGCCGCGCTCACGGATAGGTGCACCACCCCCCGGCTGTCGGGACACTTTTCGCCGAACGTTTTCCGGTGTGTTCGCCGCGCGAGTTCAGGCGGTGTGACCTCGACGCTGGCGCTGGCCGATTGAAGCCCCGCCGAGAATGTGTGAGAAGGGGCCGGCGTGAGTGCAATCGCTCATCTGGGTGCGGCTGGCGGTCGGCGACCGTGCCGGCGCAGTAGAGGCGTCGACGACCACGGCGGCTAGTCCGAGCAGCACCACTCCCAATACAGCCCCGGCAATGCATAGAGACGCGGACGTTATGCCTACTGGGGCGGCGGTTTGCTGAGAACGGGGGTGTCCCCCTGCCCGCTATGGCAGCATTGAATGCAGGCCAAGGGTCGGGATGCCGCGACGCTGTGGGGTGGAAATGAAAGTCAGCAAACCAATCCAAGCTGAGTGGGCGCGTCGGCTGCTGGTCGTCGTGAGTGCACGCCAGATCGCTCGTTTCCTTGGTGTTGCCGTGGTCGCGACCTGGGTCGCGCTAGTGGGGCCGCCCGTCCCGTCCGCATTCGCCCAGCCGTGCCCCGACGTCGAGGTGGTGTTCGCCCGCGGTACCTACGAGCCACCCGGTGTTGGCGGGGTAGGACAAGCATTTGTGGACTCGCTGCGCTCGCAAGCCGGCAACCGGTCGGTCGGGGTATATGGGGTCGACTACGCTGCCAGCGGCGATTTCCCTCCCCCCGGCGATTTGCAAGCAGGCCTACAGTTCCTCAGTACCGTCATCAACGGGATTTACAATGCGAAAGATCATGTCCAGTACATGGCGGCGAACTGCCCGAACACCAGGATGGTGATCGGCGGATACTCCCAAGGCGCGGCCCTGGCGGGTTTCGTCACCTCAGCTTCCACACCGCCGCAAGTACCTCGTGAGTACCTACAGTACGTACCGAAGCCGATGCCGCCGCAGGTTGCTAACCACGTCGCCGCAGTTGCCCTGTTCGGAAAGCCTTCGGACCAGTTTCTGAGCGAGTACGGCGTGCCGCCTATTAAGATCGGCCCGCTGTATGCGCCCAAGACCATCGAGTTGTGCGCGCCCGGTGACGACATCTGCGATGGTGTCCCTGGTGGGCAGCCAGGGATCGCGCACCTTATGTATGGGACGAACGGGATGGCCGACGACGCCGCAGCCTTCGCCGTGAGTCGTCTCTAGCCGCGTTTCGGGGGAGAACTCGGCGGAGGCGTTGCCACACCGGGCGTGGGCAGCCACGGACTGATAGCACTCCTAAGTCAGAAGGCCAAGGGCGCTCGCGTCGAGCGCCAGGGACTCGAAGTAATTAGTCCAACGGTTGAGGGGCGGCAAATCGCAACGATTGGTAGGTCCAAGCGGCAAGCGGCGCAACACTTTACCGCGTGCGCTACCTACGCGGTCAAACAGGCCGTGCCTCGATGTGGTTCTACGGACGCCGCGAGGCCACAAAACGCGGTATCTCGGCACTGCTTCCGATCATTGGACACGAGCTGATCTCGCGGCCTACGCGGCTTGGCGCCGAACGGCCGTTCGGGCTCATGACCCGCCCCTAGGCCGCTGGATAGTTGTTGCAGGTGTTGGCCATCGCCACGATAAGTGCGGTGTACTGCGCTATCGTAGGCGCCTGCTGCTGGATCAACTGCCGGCGCTGCTCAAGCGGCGAGTCGAGAAATGCATGCAGCCAGGTCTGCCTCTCCGGGGAAGCGTTAAACTCCTGGCCACCATCGGGCGAAAGCGCGTTTAGCGCCGCCGCCGCCTGCGAATAAGTGCAGGTCGTGTTCATGAGTGGACCCAGATCGGGTTCCGCGGACGCGATCCCGGCCCCAGTGGTCCACGTCAACGCCAGAGCGCAAACCACGACTTCCAGTCTTGCTGGCGTGCGTTTGACCATCTTCGTACACCTTCTCACCGATGCACCATCGATCGCTGCGGCGACGTCAAACCACCGAGCGTCGTCTTTGCTCGAAACGCTAGCAGCCTGGTGCGTCCACAAGGAAGCTTCTAAAAATGTGGCGCATTAAGCCGCTAACCTGCAGCAGCCCTTGAGCCTCTTTTGTGCGTGGAGCCTCCTGTCAGGATTGAACTGACGACCTTTCGCTTACAAGGCGAGTGCTCTACCACTGAGCTAAGGAGGCCTTCGAACCCAACAGCTTATCGGTCACTTGTCGGCGTCGATGACCCGCTGGGAGGCCACCGGCTGCGTCGAGGACCGCCGCGGGGCCGCCGGCCGGGAAACGGAATCCGGTCGGCGATGTTGCTCAACGGATTGACCACCGCGACTGAGCGTGATGACGGCCTCGCGCAAGTGCCTCGATCGTCGGGTCCAGCGCCTCCAGACCCTGGCGCCAGCCGGTTCAGCGTGTCGGCGACGTCCGCCAACTGCTCGAGCGGTCCGTTCCGCGCGGTCAGCTTGTCCATCAGCCCGCCCTCGGCGAGCAACCGGTCGGCCAGCCCGTCCTCGGCCAGCACCCGCTCGATCAGCCCCTCCTCGTCGAGCAGCTGATCGACCAGCCCGCCCGGCTCGATGGCGCGCATCAGGCCGCCATCCTCCTGGGTCAGCCGGTCCAGCACCCCACCAGGCGCGGTCAGCCGATCCACCAGCCCGCCCGGCGCAGTAACCGGTCCACCGGACCATCGGGTGCGAGCGCCCTGCCCATGCGGCTGATCCTCGTCCATCAGCCGTGGCCAGCCGGTTGGCGCGTTCCACGGCGTCGTCGATGCCCAGCATGTGCGCGACCGACCCGGACCGTGCCGATCGGTGTCACCCGAGCGTGCGCTGAGCCATTCCCAGCGCTCCGTTGGCCACGTCGAGCCGGCGTCGGCGACGGCCAGCCCGATGCGCGCCGGGCGCGGTGGCGAGGTCGACCAGCGCTTTGCCGAGGTTCATGTCGCACAGTGTATTGGCGGCTGTCAGCGCATCCTCGCGGTCTTGCGTGCGCCGCCAGCTGTGATGCTCGGAATAACTCACAGGAAGCTCGCAGTGATCGTGCAGCATTATTGCCAAGTGAAATCGGGGACATTGAGCCGTCATGGCGATGGCTGCACTGCCCGAGAACGTCCCCGAGGCGCGAGTTCTGGTCGTCGATGACGAGACCAATATCGTCGAACTCCTCTCGGTGAGCTTGAAATTCCAGGGATTCGAGGTCCATACCGCCTCCAACGGCCCCGCCGCGCTGGACAAGGCGCGCGAAGTCACGCCCGACGCCGTCATCCTCGACGTGATGATGCCCGGCATGGACGGCTTCGGCGTGCTGCGCCGGCTGCGCGCCGACGGCATCGATGCGCCCGCGTTGTTCCTGACCGCGCGCGACACGTTGCAGGACAAGATCACTGGGCTCACGCTCGGCGGCGACGACTACGTCACCAAGCCGTTCAGCCTGGAAGAGGTGGTGGCCCGGCTGCGGGTGATCCTGCGGCGCTCCGGCCGAGGCGTCGAGGCACCCCGCAATGCGCAAGCTGACCTTTGCCGACATCGAACTCGACGAGGACACCCACGAGGTCTGGAAGGCCGGCGAGCCGGTTTCGCTGTCGCCGACGGAGTTCACGCTGCTGCGGTACTTCATCATCAACGCGGGCACCGTGCTGTCGAAGCCGAAGATCCTCGACCACGTGTGGCGTTACGACTTCGGCGGCGACGTCAACGTCGTCGAGTCCTACGTGTCCTACCTGCGGCGCAAGATCGACACCGGAGAGAAGCGTCTGCTTCACACGCTGCGGGCGTCGGATACGTTCTGCGTGAGCCACGCGTAGCTCTTCGCGACAGTATTCGCGAACAATAGGGGTATGGCGAGCACTGCGCGGCGCGCGGCATCCCCCTGCGGGTCGGGCTGGTCGCCGCCACCCTTGTGCTGGTGGCCTGCGGCTTGCTCGCCTCGGGTATCGCCGTCACCTCGATCCTGCGGCACAGCCTGATCAACCGCGTCGACCAGACGTTGCTCGACGCCTCGCGCGGCTGGGCGCAGGCCCCGCGCCGCATGCCGGCCCCGCCGATCGAGGGACCCAACCCCGCGCGGCCGCCGTCGAACTTCTACGTCCGCGGCATCGATCCCGACGGCCGCATCTGGATGGCCGTCAACGACCGCGACGCCGAACCGGCGCTGCCCGCCGACAACGACGTCGGGCCCCGTGCCGGTGACCGTCGGCTCGGTCGACAACTCCGACGTCCAGTGGCGCGCGATGACGGTGCGCGGGCTGCGCGGTGAGCTCACCACCGTCGCGATCGACCTGTCCGACGTGTCAGTCGACGGTGCGCGCGCTGATCTGGTCGCAGGTCGGGATCGGCGTGCGCGGTGCTGTCTGGTGCTCGGCGTCGCCGGCTATCGCCGTGGTGCATCGCAGCCTGCGGCCGCTGGTCGAGGTCGAGCAGACCGCGGCGGCGATCGCGGCCGGTGCAGCTCGACCGACGCGTCCCGGAACGCGACTCCGCGCACCGAGGTGGGCCGATTGTCGTTGGCGCTCAACGGCATGCTCGCGCAGATCCAGCGAGCGGTAGCGTCGTCGGACTCGTCGGCCGAGGCAGGCCCGCAGCTCCGAGGACCGGATGCGCCGGTTCATCACCGACGCCAGCCATGAGCTGCGTACGCCGCTGACCACGATCCGCGGCTTCGCCGAGTTGTACCGGCAGGGCGCCGCCAAGCGACGTCGAAATGCTGATGAGCCGCATCGAGAGCGAGTCGCGCCGGATGGGCCTGCTCGTCGAGGACCTGCTGCTGCTGGCCCGGCTCGACCAGCAACGCCCGCTGGAACGGCACCGGGTCGACCTGCTGGCGCTCGCCAGCGACGCCGTGCACGATGCCCAGTCGATCGCGCCGCAAGCCGCACGATCACCATGGAGGTGTTCGACGGCCCGGGCACCCCGGAGGTGCTCGGCGACGAGGCCCGGCTGCGGCAGGTGCTGGGCAACCTGGTCGCCAACGCGCTGCAGCACACCCCCGAGACGGCGGGCATCACCGTGCGGGTCGGCACCGACGACGGACGACGCGGTCCTCGAGGTGTGCGACGAGGGACCCGGGATGAGCCATCGACGACGCGCATCGGGTCTTCGAGCGCTTCTACCGCGCCGACTCCTCGCGCGCCCGCGCCAGCGGCGGCACCGGCCTGGGCCTGTCGATCGTCGACTCGCTGGTCTACGCGCACGGCGGCACGGTCAGCGTCACCACCGCGCCGGGAGAGGGCTGCCGATTCAAGGTCGACCTGCCGCGCATCGCCGACGTCGGCCGGCTCAGCAGTCAGTTGAGCCAGCGCCGTCTTTGATCTTGGCCTGCGCCTCGTCGAGGGATTCCGGCGACGGGTTGGTGTCGACGTTGGCGAAGCCGAAGTCGGCCAGGTTGCAGGCGGGGAAGACGTGCACGTGCAGGTGCGGCACCTCGAGCCCGGCGATGATCAGCCCGGCGCGCTCGGCGTCGAACGCCTTGCAGACCGCCTTGCCGATCAGCTGCGAGACCTCCATGACCCGGCCGAACACCGCAGGGTCGATGTCCTGCCACTGGTCGATCTCGGCGCGCGGCACCACCAGCGTGTGGCCCTGGGTCATCGGCGCGATGGTCAGGAACGCCACGATGTCGTCGTCCTCGTAGACGAACCGGCCGGGCAGCTCCCCGTTGATGATCTTGGTGAACACGGACGCCATGGGCATCGAGCATTCCAGCAAGCGCTCCCAGCACGTTCGCGCGCAGTGGGCAGTGGTAGCAGCTAGCTCAGCGACGGTGGACGCCATGACCGACCTGGCGGCTTCCCGCCCGGCCGACGTGGCTCCACGCCCGACGCGCGCGAGCTATGTGCTCGACATCGTGATCCCGGTGTACAACGAGGAGCACGACCTTCCGGGAAGCGTCCGCCGGCTGCATCGACTTCCTGGCCACCGAGGTGCCCTACCCGTCGCGGATCACGATCGCCGACAACGCCAGCACCGACGACACGCTTGGCGGTGGCGGAGGCGTTGGCCGAGGAGCTGCCCGACGTCGACGTCATCCACCTCGACGCCAAGGGCCGCGGCGGAGCGCTTTACACGGCGTGGATGGCGTCGGACGCCGATGTGGTCGCCTACATGGACGTCGACCTGTCCACGGACCTGTCGGCGTTGATGCCGCTGGTGGCGCCGTTGATTTCGGGCCACTCCGACGTCGCGATCGGGTCGCGGTTGGCGGCGTCGTCGCGGGTGGTGCGCGGGCCGAAACGCGAATTCGTCTCGCGCAGTTACAACTTGATCTTGCGCGGCGTGCTCGGCGCGCGCTTCTCCGATGCGCAGTGCGGCTTCAAGGCCGTGCGCGCCGACGTGGCGCGCCAGCTGCTGCCGCTGGTCGCCGACACCGGCTGGTTCTTCGACACCGAGCTGTTGGTGATCGCCGAACGCGCGGGGCTGCGCATCCACGAGGTACCGGTCGACTGGGTCGACGACCCCGACTCGCGCGTCGACATCGTCGGCACGGCGATCAACGACCTCAAGGGCTGCTGGCGGGTGGGCCGTGCGCTGGCGACCGGCGCGCTGCCGGTCCGCGAGCTGCAGCGCAGCCTGGGCCGCGAGCCGCTGGTGCCGGGGGTGCCGCACGGCATGGTCGGCCAGATGGTCCGGTTCGGCATCGTCGGCATCGCCAGCACCGTTGCCTATGCCCTGTTGTATCTGCTGCTGCACCCGGCGATGGGCGCACAGGCCGCGAACCTGACCGCACTGCTGCTCACCGCGATCGCCAACACGGCGGCCAACCGCGCGTTCACCTTCCGCATCCGGGGGCGCACCGGCGTGGCACGCCACCAGTTGCACGGGCTGCTGGTCTTCATGTTCGGACTGGCGATCACCAGCGGCTCGCTGTTCGTGCTGCACCGCTTCGACCCGGAGGTCGGCAAGGTGGTGGAGTTGTCGGTGCTCGTGGTGGCGAACCTCGTCGCGACGCTGGTCCGTTTCGTAGCGCTGCGAAGGGTTTTCAGCGCCTAGTCTTTGGCGCGGCGAGCGTTATCCCCGCGATGCGTGACCAATGGGCCGCGGCCTTCCGCCTGCGACATGGCGGCGTCGATCAGATAGGCCTTGGCCACTCGCTCTGCATCGCGCGGCGGAATTGCTTCACAGACGAATACCGGTACTGCGCCACCCGCGCGCCTGAGCAACTTGCGGCAGCCAGGACCGAATTCCGTCCTCACCGAGGTGAAGCCGTCTGTCTCACCGGTCAACGGGATGACCCGCTGCGCGTACTGAATCAACACCGCATGTGTGTTCACCCCGTAGCCCCTCGGCGTCGCCTCGTCGGACTCCACGGTCAGCGCCCAAAATGGCGGCGCCGAGCCGGTACCGACGCACGATCTCGCGGTTCGCACTTCCGGCGACGTCGGCGGCTCCGATCCAACCTTCAACGGCCACCGCGTACCAGCCAACGCGGCAGCGGTGCATCAGATATACGAACGCCTCAGCGGCCGCGCGCTCAGCTAACGACCTGGAGTGGCTGCCCGGCGTCGCTGATCTCACCTCGTTGGTGGCGGCAGCGTGCTCGGCCAAAAGGCTCATGTTCCGAAATGGTATTAGCTGCTCATGCAAATGTCGCCACGAACATGCGGATTCACAGGAAACTTTGGTTTGCCACCGGGTGGGTCGGTGGGGCGTCGCTAGGCCGCGGCCGACGTTCTCGCCCGATTACTCCAGCCTGCCGGGTCATCACATGGAGCTAATTCATCGCGAAATCATCGCGTGGATCTCCTCGACCGACCACGGCGGCGAGTCGTGGTGGTCGCGATAACCGATGATTGCCGGCGACGGGCGGTCGAAGCGACCCACAAAACCGCCTGCGGCGATGAAGATCTGACCGGTGACGTCCTTCGCGAGATCGCTGGCGAGGTAGGCGTACGTCGGCGCGACATACTCGGGCGGCGGCGCGTCCAGTGCTGCCTGCATGCTCGCTTCGTCGAGGAGACCGCGGCGGTTCAACGCGATGATGTGGGCCTCGTACTCCCGGCCGGTCGACATCCGGGTCTTCGCGCCAGGACACACGACGTTCGCACGGACGTCGTGTTCCTTCAGTTCGGCGGCCATCGCCAGCGTCAACCCGTTCACCCCGCCCTTGCCCGCCGGGTAACCGGTCCCGCCGTAATCGCCGAGGTACGCGAACGAGCTGGTGTTGACGATCGCACCGCCGCCATGCGCGATCATCTTCGGTGCGGCGGCCCGGCACGTTTCGAACACCGTGCCGAGGTGCGCGTCGATCAGGTCGTGGAACTGTGCGCTGGTGACATTGAGGATCGACTCGCCGGCCAGCCCCGCGGTGCCCGCACAGTTCACCAGGATGTCGATCTGCCCGAATTCCTGCACGCAGGTGTCGATCAGCGCTTCGGCGACCGCCGGCACGGCGGGGGAACCAGGATGTGCGACGGCGCCGGTAATGCGTTGGGCCGCTTCGTTTGCCGCGTCGGCGTCGCGTCCGTTGACGACCACCCCGGCCCCCTGCGCGGCCAGCAGCTGGGCCACCGCCAGACCGACACCGCGCGTGCCGCCGACGACAACTGCGCCGCGACCGGCCAGCGGCTCGCTAATCGCCCTTGCCCGCCTGACCGAACTCCATGACGTCCAAGTTCCAGTAACCCCGCAGGCTGGTGAGCAGGCCGCTGTCGTTGACGCGGTACGTGAAGATGCCGCGTACCGTGCTGGTGACCCCGTTGTCGAACCTGCTGCGCAGCACCAGGATGTGGGCGATCTCGTTCGGCGAGCTCGACGGGAAGGTCTCCTCGCAGGTGATGCGCAGGTTGTTCGCGGCGATGTTGGAGTCGTAGAAAGCGGCGGCCGCCTCCTTGCCCCGCACACCGTTGCCGTCGGGGTTGGTTATCGACTGGCCAATCGGATCCTCGATGACCACATCGTCGGCCATCAGCCCCAGCCAGCCCGCCCTGTCGTGGGCCTGCACGCAGCGCCACGAATTCTGCGACGCGGCCAGTGCCGGTGTGAGTTCTGCGGTTTCCTGGGACACGCGGCTACCGATCGTCGTCGGTGTAACGGATGATGCCGCGAATGTTGCGGCCCTCCAGCATGTCCTGGTAGCCCTCGTTGATCTGCTCGAGCTTGTACTGGCGGGTGACCATGTCGTCGAGGTTGAGCTTGCCCGCCTTGTACATCGACAGCAGCTGCGGAATGTCGTAGTGCGGGTTACCGCCGCCGAAGATGGTGCCCTGCAGGTTCTTCTGCATCAGGGTGAGCATCGCCAGGTTCAGTGTGACCTGAGTGTCGAGAAGGCTACCGATCGCGGTCGCCACGCAGGTGCCGCCCTTGGCGGTGGCGAGCAGATAGTTGTCGATGTCCTCACCCTTGAGCTCACCGACCGTGATGATCACCTTGTGCGCCATGAAGCCGGCCGTGGCCTCCGCGATGCCGCCCAGCGCGGAGTTGATGTCCGGGTACACATGGGTGGCACCGAATTTGAGCGCCTGATCGCGCTTCCACTCGACCGGGTCGATCGCGAAGATGAACTTGGCTCCCGCGTTGACCGCGCCCTGCAGTGCCGACATGCCCACCCCGCCGATGCCGAAGATTGCGACGTCCTCGCCCGGCCGGATGTTGGCCGTGCGCGTCGCCGAGCCGTAGCCGGTGGTCACGCCGCAGCCGACCAGGCACGCAACCTCGAATGGGATCGACGGGTCGATCTTCACCACCGAGCTCTTGTGCACCACCATGTACGGCGAGAACGTGCCAAGCAGTGTCATCGGGAAGACGGGTTGGCCCTTGGCCTGAATGCGGAAAGTGCCATCGGAGACGGCCTGGCCGCCGAGCAGGCCCGCCCCCAGGTCGCACAGGTTGCGCAGACCGGCCTGGCATGACGGACACTTGCCGCACGACGGGATGAAGGACAGCACCACGTGGTCGCCGGGGGCGAGATCCTCGACGCCGGGCCCGACCTCGGTGACGATGCCCGCGCCCTCATGCCCGCCCAGCACCGGGAACCCGCCCATCGGAATACCGCCGGTGACCAGGTGATGGTCGGAGTGGCACATGCCCGACGCTTCCATCTGGATCTTGACTTCGTCCTTGACCGGGTCGCCGATCTCGATCTCCTCGATCGACCACGGCTGGTTGAACTCCCAGATGAGAGCGCCTTTTGTCTTCATCGCAACCTGCTTCCTCTCCTGTGCCCCCGCGTCAGACTAAGTTATCTAGGTCACACGTATGACTGCTGGTCTACCAGATCGGCATCGGGGCCGCACCGAGCGGGTAGTAGCCGGGCAACCTCTCACCGGCCAGGGACCGTTCGATCCGCTTCTGCATGCCCGCGCTGAGGTCGCCGGACTCGATCAGCTGCATGAACATCTTGGACACGTGACCGAAATCGAAGAAGTCGCGCTGCCACTCGATCTTGAGAGCTCCGTCCTCGACGGCGGTGAGCCGGAACCAGCTGCCGCCGATGCCGTAGATCTCGTCCTGGGTGCCGTCGGTCTTGTTGACGATCTGCTTCCAGAAGCCGACGATCTCGCCGAGTTTGTCGTCTACGAGTACCTTTTGGTACTCGTAGACCCAGTTCTCCAGGCCTTCCATCTCCAGACCCAGTGCGACGTCGCGGATTTCGTCGCGGCCGACGCACATCACGTCTTCTTTGGGGCCGATGTTCCAGCCGTAGGTGGCGTCCTCGGTGTAGAAGTCGGCCAGCGGCTTCCAGTCACCCTTCTGCTCGCAGACGCGGTTGGCCTCAAGCCACTGGTCGACCCATGTGTCGAGTTGCTCGCGGGGCAGTGACGGCATTGTCTGACCTCTCTCAGTCCTTCTCAACTATGGACAGTGCTTGCGTGGGACAGGCCCACACCGCTTGTTCTACTTGCGCTCGATCCTCTTCCGGCGGTTCGGCATTGAGAATCTCAACCTTCCCGCGTTTGGGCACGGTGAAGTGCTTGGGCGCCTCGACCTCGCACATGGCGTGGCCCTGGCATAGGTCCAGATCTACTTCGACCTTGAACGACGATGCCATTCCTTCCTCCTATCCGGTGCGCCTGCGGTAACGAACCTTCGCCGGGCGATCCAGCTGGACGACCATCTTCGAGTGGTCGTTGCGGTACGAATCGGCGGGCTGCGCCATCTCGAACTCGTACTCGCGCAACAGAACCGAGAAGATGGCCTTGATCTGCATGGTGGCAAAGGCGGCGCCGACGCAGCGGTGCCTGCCCGCGCCGAACGGAATCCACGTCCACCGGTTGGCGACGTCGGCCTGATCGGGCTTGTTGTAGCGGTCCGGGTTGAACGCGTCGGGCTCCGGGAAATCCTCGGGGATCCGGTTGCTGATCGCCGGCGAGGCGGCGACGAAATCGCCGTCGTGGATCGGGAAGCCCGCCACTTCGAACTCGCCCTTGGCGACCCGCATCAGGATGATCAGCGGCGGGTGTAGCCGCAACGTCTCCTTGACCACGTTGTCCAGCTTCGGAATCTGCCGCAGCGCATGGAAACTCACCTCCTGGCCGTCGGCGTAGAGCTCCTCGAGCTCCTTGAGCACCTCGGTGTAGACCTCGGGGTGCCGGATCAGCTCGATCAGCGTCCACGACGACGTGCCCGAGCTGGTGTGGTGCCCGGCGAACATCAGCGAGATGAACATGCCGGTGACCTCATCGGCGGAGAAGCGCGCGGTGCCGTCCTCGTCCTTGATCGACACCAGCACGTCAAGCATGTCGCGGTCCGCCTTGTCCTTCGGCGGGTTGGCGAGGCGGCCGTCCATGATCTCCTGAACCAACGCCACCAGCTTCACGCGTGCCTCGTCGCGGCGCTTGAAGCTCTCGATCGGCAGGTACGGGTCGACGTAGCACAGCGGGTCGGTGCCGCGTTCCAGCTCGTGGTAGTAGTGCGCGAAACGGCCGTCGAGTTGCTCGCGGAACTTCAGCCCGATCAGGCACGCCGTCGAGGTGTAGATGGTCAACTCGGAAAAGAAGTCGAGCAGTTCGATCTCGCCTTCCTCGCCCCAGTCGGCGATCATCTTCTTGACTTCGCCCTCGATGGTGGCCGCGTGGCCCTTCATCTGCTCACCGCGCAGCGCCGAGTTGTGCAGCATCTCCTTGCGCCGCTCGGGGCTGGCGTCGAATACCACCCCTTTGCCGAAGATCGGCGTCATGAACGGATAGGCCTCGGCCTGGTCGAGATCCTCGTCGGCGGACCGGAAGAAGAACTCGTTGGCCTCGGCGCCCGACAGGAAGATGACGTGCTTGTCGACCAGCTGGAACCAGCCGACATCCCCACATTCCTGCCGCACTCTCATGCATCAGGCCGATCGGATCGGTGCGGAACTCCTCGAGGTGGCCGTGCTCCTCCTCACCACCCGAGACGCGCGGAACGATGGCAGTGGTCATGACGGCATTCCCTCTTCCCCAAGCTTGAGTTGCTGACGGTCCTTCGGAGCGCTGGCCAGCGGCGCCTCGGGCTGAAGCTCCATGTTCGCGATGAAGCCACCGCGCGGTGTCTCGGCGACGAAGGTGATCGCCCTGCCGAGGTCGGCGGCGCGCAGGAAATAGTCGTGGCGGGCCTGACCCCACTTGGCCCAGTCCTCGAGGGCGGGCCCGATCAACTCCGCTGGCAGGCTCCAGCCCATCGATGTCTTGGTGGGGCCGGGATGGACGATCGACGCGCGAACGCCAGTGCCCTCCAACTCCATCTGCAAGTTGGTCACCATCGCGACGAGGCCCGCCTTCGCGGCGCCGTAGGCACCCATATGCGGGCGCTGGCGCAACGCGACGTCGGAGCCGACGAAGATCAGGTCGCCGCGCTGGCGGTCAAGCATCCCGGGCAGCACCGCGGTGGCAAGTCGATTGGCGCCGACCAGGTGAATCTGGACCTGGGATTCGAAGCTGTCCGTGCTGATTTCGTGCAGCCTGCCAAAGTAGGTGTCGCCGGCGCCGGCGACCAGCACCTCGATGTCGCCGAGCTCAGCGACGGTGCGTTCGACGCAGCCCTTCACGGAATCGGGATCAGTGACGTCGAGGTGCACGGCGATGGCCTCGCCGCCATCCGCCTTGATCTGGTCGACGATCTCCTGGCACTTCTCCACGCGTCGGGCACCGAGCGCGACCGGAAAGCCATGCGCGGCAAGCTCGATCGCGGTGGCGGCGCCGATACCCGAGGACGCGCCCGCGACGAGTGCCGGCCTGCGCGCGGGAAGGGGGTCAAATCGCGGCATTTACCCGACCTCCACGGTCATCGGCAGACGAGCGAATCCGCGGACGTTACTGGAATGGACTCGGACGGCGTTGGCCTCGTCGACTTCGTATCCGCGGATTCGCTTGAACAACTCGGTCAGCGCCACCCTGGCTTCCATCCGGGCCAGATGCGCGCCGAGACAGAAGTGGGCGCCGCTGCCGAAACTCATGAGTTTCGAGCCGATCTCGCGGCCGATGAGGTAATCGTCGGGGTTGTCGAACACCCGCTCATCGCGATGGGCCGAGCCGGGCAACAGCAGCAGCACGTCACCTTCGGGAATCGTGGTGCCGTACAGGTTCAGCTCCCCGGATACGACGCGCGCCAGGATCTGGCTGGAGGTGTCGTAGCGCAGTGTCTCCTCGACCCACAGCGGCACCCGCTCCAGATCGGAGTAGACGGAACGCAGCTGGTCGGGGTTCTTGTGGCCCCAGAACGCCGCGTTGGCAAGCAATTTGGTGGTGGTTTCGTTGCCGGCGATCACCATCAGGAACATGAAGCCGAGCACTTCGTCGTCGGTCAGCCGGTCGCCGTCGATTTCGGCTTCCAGCAGCGCGGTCGTCAAATCGTCTGCGGGCTTCTTGCGGCGCTCGGCGACCATCTGCCTGGTAGTAGACGATCAAATTGATCGACGCCTCGATCGCCTCGGCGGGCACATCGGTGACACCGTCGTCGCGGTGCATCACCCCGTCGGCCCACTGCCCGGATCTGGTCGCGATCCTCGACGGGCACGCCCATCAGCTCGGAGATGACGTCCATCGGAAGCTTGCCCGCGAATTCGGCAACGTAGTCAACGGATTCGGAGCCTGCCTTCTCGAGCATGATGTCGAGGTGCTGGGTGGCCAGCTCGGTGACTCGTGGCTCCAGCTCGCGAATGCGCCGCGGCGTGAAGCCCTTCGACACCAGGGTCCGCAGGCGCAGATGAGCGGGATCGTCCATCGCGAGGAAGGACATCGTCTTGCTGGCGTGAGGTCCGCGGGACACCGGATCCAGCGAGACGCCGTCACGGTTGGACAACGTGGTGCTGTTCCGGAAGCCCTGCAGGACGTCTTGGTGCCGCGACAACGCCCAGAACCCGAGTTCGTCGTTGTGATACAGCGGCGCCTCGTCGCGCAGCCGCTTGTAGTACGGATACGGATCTTCGTGGAAGTCGTAGTCGTAGGGGTCCAAAACAACACCGTGACGTCTTCCGTCCACCTCCACAGTCACTGTTCTTCTCCAAGGATGAGGCCGACCACATAGCTCAGTCGGTCGGCGATCTGGTGGTAGGTGACGACGCCGCTGCCCGCGTGAACGAGCGCCCCGAAATAGGTCATCTCCAACGCCGACACCGTGCGCGGGTCGGAGTCCGGTCCGACCGCCGAGCGGATGCGGCGATGGATCTCGGAGCCGATCCGGTCGCGGACCGCGCGGACCGCCGCGTCGCCGTTGCTCAGCAGCGCCGTCGTGCAGGCGGCCGCGACCTCGGGTTCGTCGGCGATCATCAGCGTCAGAGCGCGCAACGCCTGCTCGACCCGGCTCGACTTGCTGTCGTTGACGTCGGTGAAAAACGGCACCTGGCGGACCAGGTCCAGGTAGACCTCGGAGATCAGGTGGTTCTTCGACGAGAAGTAGGTGTAGGCGGTCGCAGGGGCGACCTTGGCGCGGGCGGCCACCGCACGCACGGTCAGGTCGGCGTAGGACGACTCGCGCAGCATCTCCACCCCGGCAGTGAGCACCTTGCGGAAGGTCTCTTCCTGGCGGCGGTTGCGCGGCGACTCTGTGATCGCAACCACGGGATCGCTGGACACATGTCCAAGTTATCTGACGAGACGTGTCGTGGGCAAGCCCCAACCTGAAAAGCGCACTACAAGACCGTGAACGCAGCCCGAAAAGGGACCCAGTCTTGCTTCCCGCCGCCATCTGGGGCTATCGTTCGAAGGAACCTAGTCGGACAGTTGTCCAGCAAAGAAGCGGAGAATCGGTGTGGGCCTGCTGAACGATCGGCAAAGTCAACTGCTCATCGACGGCAAGCTGGTGGCGGGCGGTGGGGGCACCTTCCCAACCGTCAACCCGGCGACCGAAGAGGTGCTCGGTGTCGCGGCCGATGCGAACCATGACGACATGGGCCGGGCGATCGAGGCGGCCCGCCGGGCGTTCGACGACACCGATTGGTCGACGAACACCGCGCTGCGGGTGCGCGCCCTGCGTCAGCTGCAGGAAGTGCTGACCAAACACGTCGAGGAGGTGCGTGAGCTCACGATCGCGGAAGTCGGCGCGCCGCGGATGCTCACCTCGGCCGCGCAGCTGGAGACGCCGATCGCCGACCTGTCCTTCTGCGCCGACACCGCCGAGTCCTACCCATGGACGACCGACGCCGGAGTCGCATCGCCGATGGGCATCAAGACCCACCGCACGATCGCCCGCGAAGCAGTCGGCGTGGTCGGCGCGATCACCCCGTGGAACTTCCCGCACCAGATCAATTTCGCCAAGCTCGGCCCGGCGTTGGCGGCGGGCAACACGGTCATCCTCAAACCGGCGCCGGACACCCCGTGGTGCGCGGCGATCCTCGGGGAGCTTCTCGAGGACACCGACATACCGCCGGGTGTCGTGAACATCGTCACCTCCAGCGACCACGGCGTCGGTGCGTTGTTGTCGAAAGACCCGCGCGTGGACATGGTTTCGTTCACCGGGTCGACGGCGACCGGACGCGCCGTGATGGCCGACGGCGCCGCCACCTTGAAGAAGGTGTTCCTCGAACTCGGCGGAAAGTCCGCGTTTTTGGTGCTGGATGACGCCGATCTGGCCGGCGCATGCTCGATGTCTGCGTTCACCGCTGCGATGCACGCCGGGCAGGGCTGCGCGATCACGACTCGGTTGGTGGTGCCGCGAGCCCGCTACGGCGAGGCCGTCGAGGCGGCAGCGGCGACGATGGCCGGCCTCAAGCCGGGTGACCCGACCGACCCGGGCACCATCTGCGGGCCACTCATCTCGGCCAGGCAGCGCGATCGGGTGCAGGGATACCTGGATTCGGCCATCGCGGAGGGCGGCACGTTCGCCGCGGGCGGCGGTCGCCCCGCAGACCGCGACACCGGGTTCTTCATCGAGCCCACCGTGATCGCCGGCCTCGACAACAACGCAAAGGTGGCCCGCGAAGAGATCTTCGGTCCGGTGCTCACCGTGATCGCCCATGACGGCGACGACGACGCCGTGCGCATCGCCAACGACTCCCCGTACGGCCTGTCGGGCACGGTGTTCTCCGCGGACCCCGAACGCGCCGCCGGGATCGCCGCGCGGATGCGCGTCGGCACGGTCAACGTCAACGGCGGTGTCTGGTACTCGGCCGACATGCCGTTCGGGGGATACAAGCAGTCCGGCATCGGCCGGGAGATGGGGCTCGCGGGTTTCGAGGAGTACCTGGAAACCAAAGCCATTGCGACAGCAGCAGGTTAAGGAGAGACATCGATGGGGCAGTTCGACGAGAAGGTCGCGATCGTCACCGGATCCGGTGGCGGTATCGGCCAGGCCTACGCCGAGGCGCTGGCACGCGAGGGCGCCGCGGTAGTGGTCGCCGACATCAACGCCGAGGGTGCGCAGAAGGTCGCCGACGGGATCAACGGCGAGGGGGGCACCGCGCTCGCGGTGCCCGTCGACGTATCAGAGCCAGACTCCGCGAAGGCGATGGCCGACAAGACGCTCGCAGAGTTCGGTGGGATCGACTACCTGGTGAACAACGCGGCGATCTTCGGTGGGATGAAGCTGGACTTCCTCGTCACCGTGGATTGGGACTACTACAAGAAGTTCATGAGCGTGAACCTCGACGGCGCGCTGGTGTGCACCCGCGCGGTGTACCGCAAGATGGCCAAGCGCGGCGGGGGCGCGATCGTCAACCAGTCGTCGACCGCGGCGTGGCTGTACTCCAACTTCTACGGTCTGGCGAAGGTCGGCATCAACGGGCTGACCCAGCAGCTCGCCACCGAACTCGGCGGCCAGAACATCCGCATCAACGCGATCGCGCCAGGGCCGATCGACACCGAGGCGAACCGCACGACCACGCCGCAGGAAATCGTCGCCGACATCGTGAAGGGAATTCCGCTGTCGCGGATGGGTCAGCCCGAAGACCTGGTCGGCATGTGTCTGTTCCTGCTGTCGGATCAGGCGAAGTGGATCACCGGCCAGATCTTCAACGTCGACGGCGGACAGATCATCCGATCATGAGTGAGCACGCGAAGCTCGGCTACATCGGCCTGGGCAATATGGGCGCCCCGATGGCCATGCGGCTGGTCGACTGGCCCGGCGGGGTAACGGTTTTCGACATCCGCACCGAGGCGATGACGCCGCTTGCCGAAGCGGGCGCCGCCCTGGCCGACAGCGTGGCCGACGTCGCGGCCGCCGACATCATCAGCGTCACCGTCCTCAACGACGAGCAGGTGCGCGACGTGGTGGGCGAACTAGCGGCCAACGCAAAGCCCGGCACGGTCATCGCGATCCACTCCACGATCAGCCCCGACACCGCCGTCGAGCTGGCCGAACAGCATGCACCGCAAGGTATTCACGTCGTCGACGCGCCGGTCAGCGGCGGTGGCGGGGCGGCCGAAAAGGGCGAGCTGGCGACCATGGTGGGCGCCGACCGCGAGGTGTACGAGCAGCTCAAGCCGGCGTTCAAACAATGGGCGTCGCTGGTGATCCACGCCGGCCAGCCCGGCGCGGGTACTCGGATGAAGCTGGCCCGCAACATGTTGACCTTCACCTCCTATGCCGCGGCGTGCGAGGCGATGAAACTGGCCGAGGCCGCCGGCCTGAACCTGCAGGCGCTTGGCAGAGTGGTACGCCACAGCGATGCCCAGAGCGGCGGACCCGGCGCCATCATGGTCCGAGACGACATGACGCAGCTGGCGTCCGATCACTGGCTCCACGACGCGTTCACCCACACCCGCGGACTCGGCGAGAAGGATCTGAGCCTGGCGTTGGCACTGGGTGAAGCGGTGGATGTCGACCTCCCGCTCGCACACGTGGCGCTGCAGCGACTCGCCGAGGGGCTCGGCGTGCCGCACCCCGCATCGACCACGAAGGATTGAAGCCCCGCACGCGAGGAGGATAAAGAGAATCCGCACGCGAGGAGGAGAAAGACAAATGGACGAATTGCGCCGCAAGGGCCTGGCCAAGATGAACGAGGTCTACGCGTGGGAGATGCCCAACATCGAAGGTGACGAGTTCTTCGATCTGACCGTCGACCACCTTTTCGGCGCCATCTGGACCAGGCCCGGACTGTCGATGCGCGACAAGCGGATCATGACGCTTTCGGTGGTCACCGCGCTCGGGTTGCAGGACCTGTCCGAGGTCCAAGTCAACGCCGCCCTGCAGAACGACGAGCTGACCGAGCATGAGCTGAAGGAGATGGCGGTCTTCCTCACCCACTACGTCGGATTCCCGCTCGGCTCAGGGCTCAACGGCGTCGTCGGGCGCGTCAGCGCCAAGCGCAAGAAGGCCGCGGAGAAGGGCAGCGGCCGTGACACGGCCGAAGTAAGGCGAGCCAACGTCAACGACGCCGTGAAGATGCACACCGGTAAGACCCTCGATGACAAGTAGATACTCAGCGCTGTCCCGCGAGCAGCTCGCCACCCTTATCCCGGAGCTGCTGCTGATCGGGCAGATGATCGATCGATCCGGAATGGCCTGGTGCATCAGTAATTTCGGTCGCGAGGAGATGCTGCAGATCGCCATCGAGGAGTGGGCCGGGTGTAGCCCGATCTACACGAGGCGGATGCAGAAGGCCCTGCGCTACGAGGGCGACGACGTCATCACCATCTTCAAGGGCCTGCAACTCGACATCGGCGCGCCACCGCAATTCATGGACTTCCGATACACCGTGCACGACCGCTGGCACGGTGAGTTCCAGCTCGACCACTGCGGCGCGCTGCTCGACGTCGAGCCGATGGGCGAGGACTACGTCCGCGGCATGTGCCACGACATCGAAGATCCGACGTTCGATGCGACGGCGGTGGCCACCAATCCGAAGGCTCAGGTGCGGCCGATTCACCGCCCGCCGCGCGCGCCAGCCGATCGGCATCCGCACTGCGCGTGGACCGTGATCATCGACGAGTCGTACCCACCCGTCAGTGGTATTCCCGCGCTGGACGTCATCCGCCGAACCCGCGCCGCCAGCACCGAACTCGATCCCATCAACGCCTCTGACGAGGGGCAGGCCGACTACTCGGGGGCGTTGCTCTCGGACTTCGACTTCGCGGCGTTCTCGCATTCCGCGTTGGTGCGGATGGCCGACGAAGTCTGCCTGCAGATGCACCTGCTCAACCTGTCGTTTGTGCTCGCCGTCGGCAAGCGCGCGGGCACGAACGCCGAACTCGCGACGGAGATCTGCACCAAACAACTCATCGGCCTTGCCGGCATCGCGGCCGAACGCATCCACACCGCGCTGGGCTTGCCCGGTGGCATCGAGGGCGTGGTGCGAGTGCTCGAGCTGCATCCGCTGTTCAATCCCACCGCGTACGTGTCGGCCGAGTTCGGCCCGGACATGGTGCGTGCCCAGCGCTCGCCCGCGCATGAGGACGGGGCATGGATCTCGCTCGTCGGCCCGGCCGAAACCCGCCCGCTGCAGGCGATCGCCGCCGGCGTCGATCCGCACCTCGATGTGGAGGTGGTGGGAACCGACACCGACTGGACGGCGCGGGTCATCGAGACCGCAACGGCAGCAAAGGAATTCCCGGAAGTGTCGGTGGCGAAGGTCAGCGGCGGTGCGACGTTCGTGTTCGAGCCGAGGAAGTCGCTGCCGCTGACGGTTGCTGTGACTAGCGGTGCCCACCCAGCGGCGGAGATAATCGCGCAGGGCCTCGCCCCGTCGCGGAGGGCGTCCCGGGTCGATGACAAACGACTGGATGATCCGCAGCAGGTGCTCGGCCAGTTGATCGAGGTCTTCGTCGCCGAAGCCGAGACCGGCCCAGTCGACATCGAACTGGCGCAGCATCGCGTGGGCGAAGTCCAGCGCGACGTCCGACGTCACCGATTCGGTGTGCGGGCTCGGCCGCCCAGGCATCAGGAGCAATCCGAGATGCTTGTCCTCAGGCAGCCACTCCAGGGTGGTCGCAACGGCCTCCGCGACCGCGTCGGCCGGGTCGGTGATCCCTCGCAGATGGATCGCCAAACGGTCCTGAAACCCGCTGGCCGCGTGCACGGCCGCGGCGACAAGCAGCCCATCGGTGCTGGGGAAATACCGGTAGACCGTCTGCCGGGTGACGCCTAGCGTTCGGGCGACGTCGGCGATGGAAAAGTCGGCGCCCTTGGCGTCGATGGCCTGGCCCGCTGCTTCGAGGATCCGGGCGATCGCTTCCTCGTCGGTGGCGGGCGCCGATCCGGACCAGCCGTGGGTGCGCACGCCGGAATCGTACTGCTAGGTCCGGTAGGAGACCGCCAGCTCCTTGACACCGTTGAGCCATCCCGACCGAAGTCGGCGGGGCTCGGCGGTCTTTGCGATGTTCGGGATCTGGTCGGCGATCTCGTTGAAGATCAGCTTGATCTCCATGCGGGCCAGGTTCGCGCCGATGCAGTAGTGCGCACCGTTGCCGCCGAAACCCAGGTGCGGGTTGGGGTCTCGGCTGATGTCGAATCGGAAGGGGTTCTCGAAGACACTGTCGTCGTAGTTGGCAGAACTGTAGAACAGGCCGGCGCGCTGGCCCTCGCGGATCGTGACACCGCCGAGTTCGGTGTCGGCCAACGCTGTTCGCTGGAAGCAGTGCACGGGCGTGGCCCAGCGGACGATTTCATCGGCCGCGGTTTCAGGCCGCTCACGCTTGAACAGTTCCCACTGCTCCGGGTTCTCGCAGAAGGCGTTCATGCCGTGTGTCATCGCGTTCCTGGTGGTCTCGTTCCCCGCGACGGCGAGCAGGATGACGAAGAACGCGAACTCGACGTCGCCGAGCGCTTCGCCGTCGATATCCGCCTCGATCAGGCGCGTGACGATGTCGTCGGCCGGACAGCGGCGGCGTTCCTCGGCCATGTTGTACGCGTAGCCCATCAGCTCGGCGTTGGCGACGATCGGATCGTCGGCGAAGTCGGGATCCTCGGTGTTCATGATCGAGTTGGTCCAGTGGAACAACTTCTCCCGGTCGCCCTCGGGCACACCGATCAGGTCGGCGATGGCCAGCAGCGGCAGGCCCATCGCGATGTCATCGACGAAGTTGCCGGACTCCTTTTCGGCTGCAGCGCGGACGATTTCGCGGGCTGCGACGGCGAGCTTCTCCTCGAGCGCGGCGACCGATCTCGGCGTGAAGAGCCGGGACACGATCTTGCGCAGCCGGGTGTGCTCGGGCGCGTCGTGGTTGATGAGCAGCGCCTTGGTCAGCTCAAGCTGATCTGATGTGGTGCCGTCGGGCATCCGCATGACAGCACCCTTGCGGTTGGTCGACCACAGGTCGCTATTGCGAGAGATCGACTTGATGTCCTCGTGTCGGCTGATGACCCAATAGCCGCCGTCGTCAAAGATCGAGTCGGTCTGCTCGTTCCACCACACCGGCGCGGTCGCGCGGAGCTCGGCGAACTCTGCGACGGGGATGCCCTCGAGCAAGACGTCGGGGTCGGTGAAGTCATATCCCGGGTCCGAACGGGCATGTGCTCTGCGTCATACTTCGACCATACACTGTGATGTCAAGTGTATGGCCAGACGGAAGGCGTTAGGGTTGCCTTGTGCGCGTCCTGGTGATCGGATCCGGAGCCCGTGAACATGCGTTGCTACTCGCGCTGCGCCAAGACCCCGAGGTGGAGGAGCTGGCCGTCGCCCCCGGCAACGCGGGGACCGCGATCATCGCCGACCAGTACGAGCTCGACGTCACCTCGGGCGACGCCGTCGTGCAGCTGGCCCAACGGATTGGCGCTGACCTCGTGGTGATCGGGCCCGAGGTGCCGCTGGTCCTCGGAGTCGCCGACATTGTGCGGGCCGCCGGCATCGCTTGCTTCGGGCCGACGAAGGATGCGGCGCGCATCGAAGGGTCGAAGTCGTTCGCCAAGGACGTGATGACCGCCGCCGGGGTGCGCACCGCGACCAGCGAGATCGTCGACAACCCGGCGCGCCTCGACGCGGCGCTCGACCGGTTCGGCCCATCCGCAGGCGATCCGGCCTGGGTGGTCAAGGACGACGGGCTGGCCGCGGGCAAGGGAGTGGTGGTGACCGCCGACCGTGACGCGGCAAGGGCGCACGCTGCCAGCCTGCTCGACGCGGGCCACCCGGTCGTGCTCGAGTCGTTTCTGGACGGACCCGAGGTGTCGCTGTTCAGCATCGTCGACGGCGAGACCGTGGTGCCGTTGCTGCCCGCGCAGGACTTCAAGCGGGTCGGCGACAACGACACCGGGCCCAACACGGGCGGCATGGGCGCCTACGCGCCGCTGGCGTGGCTACCCGACGAAGTAGTCTCGGATATTGTCAACGAGGTCGTGAAACCCGTTGCAGCCGAAATGGTTCGGCGCGGCAGCCCGTTTTCCGGTCTGCTGTACACCGGGCTGGCGATCACATCGCAAGGTCCGGCGGTAGTCGAATTCAATTGCCGCTTCGGCGATCCGGAGACCCAATCGGTGCTGGCGCTGCTGCAAACCCCGCTCGGGCAACTGCTGCGTGCCGCCGCGACGGGTCAGCTGGCGGGCCAACCTCAGCTGCGCTGGCGTGACGGCTACGCCGTTACGGTGGTGCTGGCCGCGGAGAACTACCCGGGCCGGCCGCGGGTGGGCGACGTCATCGCCGGCGCCGAGGCAGACGGCGTGCTGCACGCCGGCACCGCCCGCCGCGACGACGGCGCGATCGTATCCTCGGGCGGGCGCGTGCTGTCGGTTGTCGGGACGGGCGGCGATCTGGTCGAGGCCCGCGAGGCCGCCTATGCATTGATCAAGTCGATTCGCTTGCCGGGCAGCCACTTTCGCAGTGACATCGGGCTCGCGGCCGCCGAGGGCCAGATCAGCGTCTAGGCCGTCAGCAGCGGCGCTATCCAGGCGATCTCGGCAGGCAGCTGCGAACTCCAGAATCCGCCGTCGTGTCCGCCAGGCGAAAACCCGCCGGAGGGCGGGCTGGGCAGCTGGGCGATGAATTGCTTTGTCGTCGAATAGAACGGATCGCTGTCGCCGCAGTCGATTCGGATCGGAATGGATCCGAGCTGGGGAAGTCCCCAAACGGTGTTGGCCGCGAAGTCGTCGGCGCCGTCGAACGCCCCTGGCGCGGCCGCACCGGACGACGTCCACAACGCCGGGCTGACGGCGCAGATCGCGGCGGTGCGGGCCGGTCCGAGCCTGGCGCCGAGCAGCAGCGCGCCGTAGCCGCCCATCGACCAGCCGAGGAAGGCGACACGTGACGTATCGAGTCCTTGCGAGCTCAACATCGGGATCAGCTCGGTCAGCACCATGGCGCCGGAGTCCTCGCCGGATGCCCGCTTGTGCCAGTAGCTTCCGCCGCCGTCGACCGCGACGACCGCGAACGGGGGAAGCCCGGCCGCGACGGCCTGCGCCAGACCCTGCTCGACGCCGCCGGCCATCACGCCTGCGGCGTCCTGGCCCTTGCCGTGCAGCGCGATTACCGGGCGCAACGGCGCGGTCTGGCCGGGCGGACGGGCGATCGCCCAGTTCGTCGCGACGCCGCCCCGCGCCGCTGAGACGAACGAGCCGTCCACATATGTCGGCGCTGCGGTCGGCGCGGGCTCAAGCGGTGGGGGCGGGGCGAGCGGCGCACCGGCGCTCGTCATCGACACCGGCGGCGCGGCAACGGAGGCGGTTTGAGTGTGCAGCGCGGAGCCCAATGCGTACGCGCCTGCCGCGCCTGCCGCCGCACCGATACCAAGACGCAGAATCGCGCGGCGGCTCAGTTCGGGCATGCGGGCCATCATGCCATCGGCGGTTGGCCGCCCCGCGGCCGACTTCCCTGAGTAATGGCTGATGATTGACCGAAAGCGCAATGCCGCAACCCGGTGGCTGGCAGCATGCAAGAGGTGACGGCAGCGGTCACTCCCAAGGGAGAACGTCGACGGTATGCGCTGGTCAGCGCCGCCGCCGAGCTGCTGTGCGAAGGCGGGTTCGACGCCGTCCGGCACCGCGCCGTCGCCCGCCGTGCGGGGCTGCCGCTGGCGTCGACGACGTACTACTTCTCCTCCCTCGACGACCTGATCGCAAAGGCCGTCGAACACGTCGGAACGCGCGAGGCCGAGCAATTGCGGTCGCGAGTGGCCGCCCTGTCGCGGCGACGCCGGGGTGCCGAGTCGACCGCCGAGGTGTTGGTGGATCTGTTGGTCGGTGAGACCCCGGGGCAGCGGGTCAGCGAGCAGCTGATCTCGCGCTACGAGCGCTATATCGCGTGCGCGCGGCAACCCAGCCTGCGTGACATACAGCGCCGGATCCTGCGGCAGCGCACCGATGCGGTGGTCGAGGTCGTCGAGCGGTCTGGCCGGGCGGTGCGCTCCGAACTGCTGACCGCGCTGGTGTGTGCCGTCGACGGCGCGGTGGTGGCGGCGCTGGTGGACGATGGTGACGGTCCGCGCGCCACGGCCAGAGCGACGTTGATCGACGTGATCGACGTGCTCGCGCCATTCGACGCGAGCGCGGTACCGGTCTGATCAGCCGAGTTCCTTTCGGATCTCCGATAGCTCGAGCTGGGCCTGCTGCAGTAGCGCTGCGATACGGGCGAGTCGCTCGCCGACGTCGTCGGCGACCACCGGCTGCGGTGGGGGCGCTCGGTGGCCGGCGAGGGTCGGCGTGACGATGTAGCCGGTCGCGAAGTCGCCGTAGACCGTCACGTCCTCCGGCCGGTGATACCAGTACAGCCCGACGTATGCGCACAGCACCGCGTCGACGGGATCCTCGTCCCTGTCGAGTTGTCCGGGACGGGTGGCGGCGGCCACCCGCCTGCGCAGTTCCACCCAAGCCACGTTGTGGTTCACCCGCAGTCGTGGGGTCGCCTGGTCGAGGCCCTCGATCAGGGTCATCAGCCGCAGCAGCTCGCGCTGGCGGTCCTCGAATGCGCCCCTCTTGTACTTGAGCGTCTTGTCGAGTTCGAACAACACAACGGTCGCCGGGTGCGGGTAGACCTCGATGGCGCGGCGGCCGGCGCCCGAGGTGGGGTCCATGTCGAGGCCGAGCGACGTCGCGATCCGGGTGGCGCGGGGATCCTTGAATTCGGGCTTATCGGCGTATGCGGGCCGCGCGCCCGCCTCAAACCGCTGGAAATCGCGGTTGAGGGCCGTCTCGCACTGGCGGAAGCCCGTCGGGTTGTTGACGATCAACGGCGCGTCGATCGCGACCAGGCACTCCTCCTTCACGTACGGGGCCACCGCGGCCTCGATGCTCGCGTCATCCTGCGCAGCACCGACGTGCAACAACCGGCCGTCGGAATCGACAGCCGCGACGCCGGTGTGGTTTTTCTCGCCCCACGCAAGATCGATCCCAACGAAGTACATAGGCCTAGCCTGCCGTACGCGCGCCGTAAGCTGTGTGTCTGTGACGATCCCCAATGTGCTGGCCAGCCGGTACGCCAGTGACGAGATGGTGGCGATCTGGTCACCGGAGGCCAAGGTCGTCGCCGAGCGCCGGCTGTGGCTGGCGGTGCTGCGGGCGCAGCTGGAGTTGGGCACGGAGGGCGCAGCTGTTCCGTCCTCGGTACTTTCCGACTACGAGCGGGTGCTCGAGGACGTTGACCTGTCCTCGATCGCCGCCAGGGAACGAGTGCTGCGCCACGACGTCAAGGCCCGCATCGAGGAGTTCAACGCACTGGCGGGCCACGAGCATGTCCACAAGGGCATGACGAGCCGCGACCTCACCGAGAACGTCGAGCAGCTGCAGATCCGCCGGTCGTTGGAACTCGTTTTCTCGCACGGCGTTGCGGTGGTGGCGCGGCTGGCCGAGCGGGCGATCAGCTACCGCGACCTGGTGATGGCGGGCCGCAGCCACAACGTCGCCGCGCAGGCCACCACGTTGGGCAAGCGATTCGCGTCGGCCGCCGAAGAGATGCTTCTTGCGCTGACGCGGCTGCGTTCATTGATCGACCGGTACCCGCTGCGCGGCATCAAGGGGCCGATGGGCACCTCGCAGGACATGCTCGACCTGTTCGGCGGCGACACCGACAAGCTGGCCGGCCTCGAGCGGCGGGTAGCCGAATTCCTCGGCTTCACAGACATTTTCACCAGCGTCGGGCAGGTCTATCCGCGGTCGCTTGACCACGACGTCGTCTCCGCGCTGGTTCAGGTCGGGGCGGGCCCGTCGTCGCTGGCGCACACCATCCGGCTGATGGCGGGCCACGAACTGGTGACCGAGGGCTTCGCGCCAGGGCAAGTCGGCTCGTCGGCGATGCCGCACAAGATGAACACCCGTTCGTGCGAGCGGGTGAACGGGCTGCAGGTCGTGCTGCGCGGTTATGCGTCGATGGCGGCCGAACTGGCAGGCGCGCAGTGGAACGAGGGCGATGTGTTCTGCTCGGTGGTGCGCCGGGTGGCGCTGCCCGACGCGTTCTTCACCATCGACGGGCAGATCGAGACGTTCCTGACCGTGCTCGACGAGTTCGGCGCCTACCCGGCGGTGATTCAGCGCGAACTCGACCGCTACCTGCCGTTCCTGGCCACCACCCGGATCCTGATCGCCGCGGTGCGCGCAGGCATGGGCCGCGAAGCCGCGCACGAAGTGATCAAGGAGCACGCCGTCGCGGTTGCGCTGGCGATGCGCGAGAAGGGTGTGGAGCCCGATCTGCTGGACCGGCTGGCCGCCGACCCGCGGCTGCCGCTGGACCGGCCGGCTCTCGACGCCGCGCTGGCCGACAGGCGGGCATTCACCGGTGCCGCGGGCGACCAGGTCGACCGGGTCGTCGACCTGGTCGACGAATTGGTGAGCCGCTATCCCGAAGCAGCCAAGTACACGTCGGGCGCGATCCTGTGACATCGACCGGCGGACTGGCCGATATCGACTTCACCGATCTGGACAACTTCGCCGACGGTTTTCCGCACTCGCTTTTCGAGGTCCATCGCCGTGAGGCGCCGGTGTACTGGCACTCGGCGACCGAGAACACCCCCGACGGGGAGGGCTTCTGGTCGGTCGCGACGTACGCCGAAACCCTTGAGGTGTTCCGTGATCCGCAGACGTACTCGTCGGTGACCGGCGGCTCCCGGCCGTTCGGCGGAACGCTGTTGCAGGACCTGTCCATCGCCGGTCAGGTGCTCAACATGACGGATGACCCCCGGCACTCGCAGATTCGCAAGTTGGTCAGTTCGGGCCTGACGCCGCGGATGATCGGTCGCGTCGAGGACGATCTGCGCGCGCGGGCTCGGCGGCTGCTCGATTCGGTGGAGCCAGGGGTGCCGTTCGACTTCGTGGTCGACATCGCCGCCGAACTGCCGATGCAGATGATCTGCATACTGCTCGGGGTGCCTGAATCCGAACGACATTGGCTGTTCCACGCCATCGAGCCGCAGTTCGACTTCGGTAGCGCCCGCAGGGCTCAGGTAGGGCAAGTCGCGCAGATGTCCGCCGAGGAGGCCGCGTCGCGGATGTACTCGTACGGGCAGGAGTTGATCGCGTCCAAGCGCGCCGAGCCGACCGACGACATGCTTTCCGTGGTGGCCAACGCTATGGTCGACGATGACGGTCTGTCTGGGCCCTTCCTGTCGGAAATGGAGCTCTATCTGTTCTTCAGCCTGCTGTTCAGCGCGGGTGCGGAGACGACCCGCAACGCCGTCGCTGGTGGGCTACTGGCGTTGGCCGACCACCCCTCACAACTCGAAGCGCTGCGTGGCGATCTCGCGCTGCTGCCAACGGCCGTCGAGGAGATGGTGCGCTGGACATCGCCGTCGCCGTCGAAGCGACGCACCGCCACGCGTGACGTCGAGTTGGCCGGACGCGCGATCGAGGCCGGCCAGAAGGTGCAGATCTGGGAGGGCTCGGCCAACCGCGACGGTGCGGTGTTCGAGGACCCGGACTCGTTCGACATCACGCGTAAACCCAATCCGCACCTGGGCTTCGGTCAAGGCGTGCACTACTGCCTCGGCGCCAACCTGGCGCGCCTCGAGCTTCGCGTGCTTTTCGAGGAGCTGCTCGACCGGTTCTCGTCGGTGCAGGTGGTCAAGCCGGTGGAGTGGACCAGAAGCAACCGCCACACCGGCATTCGGCATCTGGTGGTCGAGCTGAGGGTGTGATTGCCGCGCCGTGAAACCGGATACGTTCGCGGCGGTCATGGCGACCGGCGTGGTGTCGATCGCCGCAGCGGATCACGGCTATCTCGCCATCAGCGAGGTGTTGATCGTGCTGGCGGCGGTCGCATTGCCGGTGCTGATCGTGGCGGTCGTCACGGCGTGGCGACGAGAGTCTTGGGATCTCACCGATCTCGACGTGTCGCTTCGGCTCTGCACGTACGTGGCGGCGTGCGCGGTCGTTGGGGCGCGGCTGGCCGAGCACCGCATCGTGCTGTGGGTGGTCGCGGGAATGGCGTTGCAGGGTTGGCTCTCGCTGGTGCCTGTCACGGCCCGGCGGATGTGGCGCGACCGCGGAGCGGGTCTGCGCGACCGGGCGCATGGCGGCTGGGAACTGGCCAGCGTCGCGACGGCCGGATTGGCGATCGTGACAGCGGATCTGAAGATCGTCTTTCTTGCGGTGCTGTTCTGGGGCATCGCGATTGGCGTGTACCTGGTGATGACGGGACTGGTCCTCTGGCGGGCCGGGCGCGATCCGGCCGCCCCGGAGTTGGTGCAGCCCGCCAGTTGGATTCTGATGGGCGGCGCGGCGATCGCGACGCTGGCGGGCGATCACATCCACGAGGCCGGACTCCAGAGCATTCGCCCCGTGACGGTGGTGACGTGGCTTGTCGCAACGGCGTGGATCCCGCCGCTGGTCTACCTCACTGTGCGACGTTTCCGCAGGAGGCGCGAGCTTCCGCCGGGGCTGTGGTGGGCGGCGGTGTTCCCACTGGGGATGTACTCGGCCGCCAGCTATGCCACCGGCGTCGAAACCGGCTGGCGGTCGCTGACGGTGGTATCGCTGGTGTTCTTCTGGATCGCGTTCGCGGCGTGGGTCATCGTGGCGATCGACTCGCCGCGGCGATTTCGGCGCGCCGGTGTGAGTTGGGGTTAGCGGCGCAGCCGAACGCCGGCGGCGCGGAGCTCCAGGCCGGCCAGGCCGTGGATCGCGACGGCGTCCCCGCGCCGCCAGGCACCGACGGGATCCCCGCTGATCGCTGCCAGCTTTATCAGCGGCCGGTTGGCCAGCGCACGCAGCGCGAGCAGCTCTTCGCCGGCGGGTGTGGCCGCCAATGCCAGGGCCGTCCACTTGCGACGGAAGAACCGCACCCGCAGAAACAGCCACGGCATCGCGATCGCCAGGATGGGTGGCGCGGCGACGGCCAGCGCCAGCAGCCACGCCAGCCAGCTCGCGGTCACGTCCAGGTTGTGCCCGGCGCCGGCGATGTCGCGCGCCGCCTCACCCGCGGCCGTCAACGGCTTGCTCAACGCGTCGCCGATCAACGGCACCCGGCTCGCGCCGTGACCCGCGGAATTCAGGTTGCCCGCGATCCCGTTGGCGCCGCCTTCGACTTGCCTGCCGAAGTCGGCGATGGTCGACACAGCGGCGTGTACCGCCGTCCCGACCAGCACCCACACGGTTGTCCAGGTGATCACCACCAAGTCGCTGATCAGCTGCGCAACCAGACGGGCCGGGGTGGTGGCATACGGCAGATAACGGGACGTCATGGGATTGATCCCAGCAGATAGGCTGGCCCGATGCGCCCCGCTCTGTCCGACTACCCACATCTGGCCAGCGGCAAGGTTCGCGAGCTGTACCGCATCGACGACGAGCACCTGCTCTTCGTCGCCACCGACAGGATCTCCGCGTACGACTACATCCTCGACTCCGAGATACCCGACAAGGGCCGCATCCTGACTGCGATGAGCGTCTTCTTCTTCGACTACGTCGAGGCGCCCAACCACCTGGCAGGCCCGGCCGACGACGAACGCATCCCCGAAGAGGTGCTCGGCCGTGCGCTGGTCGTGCAGGAGCTCGAGATGTTGCCCGTGGAATGCGTGGCCCGCGGCTACCTGACCGGTTCGGGCATCATCGACTACCGGAAAACCGGCAAGCTGTGCGGCATCGCGCTGCCGCCGGGACTGGCCGAGGCCAGCAAGTTCGTCCAGCCGCTGTTCACCCCGGCCACCAAAGCCGAACTGGGACAACACGACGAGAACATCACGTTCAACGACGTGATCGAGCTCGTCGGCGCCGTCAGAGCCAACCAATTGCGGGAGCGCACACTGCAGACCTACCTGCAGGGCGCCGACCACGCGTTGACGAAGGGCGTCATCGTGGCCGACACCAAATTCGAGTTCGGGGTCGACAAGCATGGCAACCTGAGACTGGCCGACGAGGTCTTCACCCCGGACTCCAGCAGGTACTGGCGCGCCGCGGACTACCGGGAAGGTGTCGTCCAGCAGAGCTTCGACAAGCAGTTCGTGCGCAACTGGCTCACCGGTCCGGACTCCGGTTGGGACCGCAATGGCGACAAGCCGCCGCCACCGCTGCCGCCCGACATCGTCGATGCCACCCGCGACCGCTATATCGAAGCCTACGAGCGCATCTCGGGCCGCAAGTTCAGCGACTGGATCAAGCCGTGAAACCACCGGAGGCAAAGCGTGTCGACGCTCGCCGGGAACATCACGGCGACGTGTTCATCGACCCCTACGAGTGGCTGCGCGACAAGTCGAATCCCGAAGTGACCGACTACCTCAAGGCAGAGAACGAATACACCGAACTGGCGACGTCGGACCTGGCACCGTTGCGGCAGAAGATCTTCGACGAGATAAAGGCGCGCACCAAGGAAACCGATCTCTCCGTGCCGACCCGCCGCGGCGACTGGTGGTACTACAGCAGGAGCTTCGAGGGCAAGCAATACGGCGTGCAATGCCGTTGCCCGGTCACCGATCCCGACGACTGGACACCACCGCAGTTTGACGAGGAAACCGAGATCGCCGGCGAACAGGTTCTGCTCGACGAGAACATCGAGGCCGAAGGGCACGACTTCTTCGCGCTCGGCGCCGCCAGCGTCAGCCTGGACGGCAACATCCTCGCGTACTCCGTAGACGTCAAGGGCGACGAACGCTACACGCTGCGGTTCAAGGACTTGCGAACCGGCGCTCTCTACGACGACCAGATCGTCGGCATCGGCGCGGGCGCCACCTGGGCCGCCGACAACCGCACCGTTTACTACGTCACCGTCGACGACGCCTGGCGCCCCGACACCGTGTGGCGGCACCGCCTCGGTGCCGGCCTGCCCGCCGACAAGGTCTACCACGAGCCCGACGAGAAATTCTGGCTCGCGGTCGGCCGCACCCGCAGCAACAAGTACATGATCATCGCGGCGGGCAGCGCCGTCACCTCCGAACTGCGCTACGGCGACGCCGCCGACGGGCGAACCGAGTTCACCACCATCTGGCCCCGCCGTGAGCTCGTCGAGTACTCGGTCGAGCATGCGGTCGTCGGCGGTGAGGACCGGTTTTTGATCATGCACAATGACGGCGCCGAGAACTTCACTCTCGTCGAGGCTCCGGTCAGCGATCCCAACACTTTTCGCACGCTGATCGCCCACCGCGATGACGTGCGACTCGACTCCGTCGACGCGTTCGAGGGCCATCTGGTGGTCAGTTACCGCAGCGAGGCGCTGCCGCGGATCCAGCTGTGGCCGGTCTATGCGGACGGTGACTACGGCCACCCCGAGGACATCACGTTCGACTCCGAGTTGATGTCGGCGGGCCTATCCGCCAACCCCAACTGGAGTTCACCCAAGCTGAGGATCGGCGCAACGTCGTTCGTCATTCCGGTGCGCATCTATGACATCGACCTCGCCACCGGCGAGCGCACGCTGCTGCGTGAACAGCCGGTGCTCGGCGACTACCACCCCGACGAGTATGTCGAGCGCCGCGACTGGGCCGTCGCCCCCGACGGTGCGCGGGTGCCGATCTCGATCGTCCACCGCACCGGCGTGCCCTACCCCGCGCCGACGCTTCTGTACGGCTACGGCGCCTACGAGTCGTGCGAGGATCCGCGGTTCTCCATCGCCCGGCTCTCGCTGCTGGACCGCGGCATGGTGTTTGCCGTCGCGCACGTGCGCGGTGGCGGCGAACTGGGCAGGCCGTGGTACGAGCACGGCAAGCTGTTGGAGAAGAAGAACACCTTCACCGACTTCATCGACGTGGCAGCCCATCTCGTCGCCACCGACGTGACCCGACCGGAGAACCTTGTCGCCTTCGGCGGCAGCGCGGGCGGACTGCTGATGGGCGCGGTCGCCAACATGGCACCTGACCTGTTCGCCGGCATCCTTGCCGCAGTGCCGTTCGTCGACCCATTGACGACGATCCTTGATCCGTCGCTGCCACTGACCGTCACCGAGTGGGACGAGTGGGGAAACCCGTTGGAAAACAAGGACGTCTACTTCTACATGAAGTCCTACTCGCCGTATGAGAACATCGAGGCCAAGGATTATCCAGCGATTCTGGCGATGACGTCGTTGAACGACACCAGGGTTTATTACGTCGAACCTGCGAAATGGGTTGCGGCGCTTCGGCGCACCAAGACCGACGGTCACCCGGTGCTGCTGAAGACCGAGATGAACGCCGGCCATGGCGGGATCAGCGGACGCTACGAACGGTGGAAGGAAGCGGCCTTCCAGTACGCCTGGCTACTGGATGCTGCCAAGGCCGACCACGACGGCAGCGCCTAGGTACACGATCTCCTGGACCGTGCGCACGTTCAGCCGCGAGGTCATCGACGCCGGCGGGTTCGGCATCCGCGCCGCGTAGACGTTGGCCGGGAACATCGCCAACATCAACACGAACAGGCACCCGGCCGCGGCGACCCGGGTGGGCGGGTACAGCAGTCCGGCCGCGCCAAGCAGTTCGAGCACACCGGTGATCGTGACGAGCAATCCGGCGGCCGGCAGCGCCGGCGGCACGATCGCGATCATGTCGCGCCGCATCGCCGGAACGAAATGCGCGACCCCGGTCATCGCGAACATCGCCGCCAGCCCGACCGCGACGGCCGGTGGCCAGCTGTCGACGTAGTCGACGCCCAGCCAGCCAACCAGCCGGGCGCCGAGCGTGCCAAGGACCAAAGTGATGATGACGGCCATTGCGAGCTCCTATCTAGTCACTGTCAAGATGATGGGAACACGCTAACCAATAAACTAGGCACTGTCAAGATTGCTGGTTATGATGGCCGCATGAGCAGGGACACCTACCACCACGGCGACCTGAAGGCCGTCATTCTGGCCAAGGCGGCGGGCTTGGTGGCCGAGCGCGGCGCCGACGGGATCTCGCTACGCGAACTCGCGCGGGAGGCCGGCGTCTCGCACGCCGCCCCCGCGCATCACTTCACTGACCGCCGCGGGTTGTTCACCGCGCTGGCGGCCGAAGGCTGGCGGCTGTTGGCCGACGCGCTCACCGGCGCGCGGTCGGATTTCGTCGACGCCGCCCGTGCCTACGTCCGGTTCGCCCTTGCCCACCCCGGCCACTACGCGGTGATGTTCGACCGTGCACTGCTTGACCCAGATGACCCTGACCTGAAGGCGGCACAAAACGCCGCGGGCGCCGAGCTGGCGCGGGGCGTCGGCACCCTGCACGATCCGCGGGCGAAGGCCGATCCGCAGAGCGCCGCGCTTGCCGCGTGGTCTCTGGTGCACGGTTTTGCGATGTTGTGGCTCAACGAGGCCATCGACACCGCGGATGATCCGATGGTCGACGTGGAACGAATCGCGACGATTTTGTTCGACGGCTAGTGCGCCATCGCCAACGCAGGCTGTGCGGAGACAAATTCGGCAGGCTTCTTCGGCAGGAACGCGGCCGGAATGAGTGTCGCCAGAACGAAACCCACCGCGACGGCGAAGACAACGGCATAGGCGTGCGTCAGGTCGTGGGTGACGTGGACCATGAAGTTCGGCTCGAGCACCTTCGGCGGCAGCTGCGTCGGGTCGGGGGCATGCCGCGTTTGGCGGCCTCCTGCCGCAGTGCCGCGGCTTTGCCTGCGGCAGCGATGTATCCGCTGCGGTTGAACTGGCTGGTGAGGATCACCGACATCAGCGCCGACCCGATCGACCCGGCCACCTGCTGGTTGACGTTGATCAACGTTGAGCCGCGGGCCACCTGATGCGGGGCGAGGGTTCTTACCGCCGAGCCGGACACCGGCATCATCGTGCAGCCCATGCCCATGCCCATCACCGCGAGGCCGATCAACAACACTGGCAGGTAAGGGTATTGGTGGTAGACGCCGTAGGCGAATGTGCCCATGCCGGTGGCGATCAGCGAGATGCCGACGAGCACGACGTAGCCGGGGCCGCGCTTGTCCATGATCCGCCCGCCGATCGGCATCGTCGCCATCGCGCCGAGGCCCTGTGGTACCAGGTGCAGCCCGGACTGCATCGGCGTCTGACCCAGCAATTGCTGAAAGTAACTGGGAAACAACAGCCCTGCGCCGAAGAACGCGATCGCGAACAGGAACATCGTCGCATTGGCCAGTGCCAGCACGCGATTCTTGAACAGCCGCAGGTCGATCAGTGGGTGGTCGGCGCGGAACAGGGCATGGAACGCGAACGCGACGATCAGCACCAGCCCGATCGACGCGGGAATCCACACCTGCCGGTTGGTGACCGTGCCGTGGGCGGGAATCGAGGACACGCCGTAGAGGAACGCGGCCAGCCCGGGCGAGAGCAGCAGCATGCCGACGAAGTCGAACGACTCCGCCGGTTGCGGCTCGTCCTTGGGGAACACCGCCGCGGCCAGCACGAGCGCCAGCAACCCGATCGGCAGGTTGATCAGGAAGATCCACTGCCAGGCGTAGGTGTCGATCAGCCAGCCGCCCAAGATCGGACCGCCGATGGGCCCGAGCAGCATCGGAATGCCCAGCACCGCCATCAGCCTGCCGAGTCGTTTCGGGCCCGCCTCGCGCGTCAGGATCGTGAACGTCAGCGGCATCAGCATCCCGCCGCCCAGCCCCTGCACCACCCGGAACGCCACCAACAGCGTGATGTTGGGCGCCATCGCGCACAGCAGCGAGCCGAGCGTGAAGAACAGCACCGACCCCATGAACAGCCGCTTGGTGCCGAACCGGTCGGCAGCCCAACCCGTCAGCGGAATCACCGTCGCCAGCGCCAGCGTGTAGCCGGTCATCGTCCATGCGACGACGGCCTGGGTGGTGGCAAACTGCGTGATGAAGGTGCGTTGCGCGACGCTGACGACGGTGGCGTCCAGGATGGCCATCACCGAGGCCAGCACGCACACCCCGGCGATTCGCAGCAGCCGGGCGTCGAGATCGTCGGGGTAGTCCCCTTCGGCATGCCGTAGCGGTGCGCGCGGTTTCGGGTTGTCCGCGCGGTGAACCACTTAGCCAGGCTACCCGGTAGCGTATGAACATGACCGAAACGGCGCTCACCGATATCGCATTGACCACGCTGGACGGACGCCCGACCACGCTTGCCGAGCTGGCCGACGGCGCCGCGCTGGTGGTGAACGTCGCCTCGAAATGCGGCCTCACCCCGCAGTACACCGCGCTGGAGCAGCTGGCGAAGGACTACGGCGAGCGCGGGCTGACGGTGATCGGTGTGCCCTGCAACCAGTTCATGGGCCAGGAGCCGGGCACCGCTGAGGAGATCCAGACGTTCTGCTCGACGACCTACGGGGTGACGTTCCCGCTGCTGGCCAAGACCGACGTCAACGGCGCGGCCCGGCACCAGCTATACGCTGAGCTGACCAAGACGCCCGACGGCAGCGGCGAGGCCGGCGACGTGCAGTGGAACTTCGAGAAGTTCCTGCTTGCACCCGGTGGCGACGTGGTCAACCGGTTCCGGCCGCGCACGGTTCCCGACGCGCCCGAGGTGATCGCCGCGATCGAAGCGGTCCTGCCGCGATAGATAGTCAACTGCTGACCACGTGTTGTAAACCGTTGGGACACCTGACGTTGCCACAATGAACACGTGGCTGGACAACTGATCGTCTCGGTTTCCGGGATCAGCGACCGCACACTGGCCGACGTCGACGCGTTCTGCGGTCAGCTCGCGGCACGCGGCGTGCCTGCGTCGTTTCTGGTGGCACCCAGGATCAAGGGCGGCTACCGCCTCGACTCCGATGCGCCGACCGTTGGCTGGCTTGCTGACCGGCGCGAATGCGGCGACGCCATCGTGCTGCACGGCTTCGACGAGGCGGCCACCAAGAAGCGGCGCGGTGAGTTCGCGACATTGCCTGCGCACGAAGCCAACCTGCGGCTGATGGCCGCCGATCGGGTGCTCGAGCACCTGGGGTTGCGCACCCGGCTGTTCGCCGCGCCCGGCTGGACTGTGTCGCAGGGCACAGTAACAGCGCTGCCCCGCAACGGCTTTCGCCTACTGGCCGGGCTGACCGGTATCACCGACTTCGCTCGTCAGACCACGACGCGGGCCAGGGTGCTCGGCATCGGCGAGGGCTTCCTGAGCGAGCCGTGGTGGTGCCGCACGCTGGTGTTGGCCGCCGAGCGCACCGCTCGGCGCGAAGGCATCGTCCGCGTCGCGGTGGCCGCCCGTCACCTGCGCCGGCCAGGACCCCGGCAGGCGATGCTCGACGCCGTCGATCTGGCGTTGATGCATCGGTGCGTGCCCTCCGTCTACGCCTGGCACCCGTACCCCGCGCTGACCGACGCCGCGTAGCGCGCCGCTACATTGGCGGCCATGGCTGACGCTGATGTAATCGTGGTGGGTGCGGGTCTGGCCGGTCTGGTCGCCGCATGTGAGCTGGTCGAGCGCGGGCGCCGGGTGCTGGTCGTGGACCAGGAGAACGCCAACAACCTCGGTGGTCAGGCGTTCTGGTCGTTCGGCGGCCTGTTTTTCGTCGACAGCCCCGAACAGCGGCGGCTGGGCATTCGCGACAGCCACGAGCTGGCGCTGCAGGACTGGCTCGGCACCGCGGGATTCGACCGGCCCGAGGACCACTGGCCGCGGCAATGGGCGCACGCCTACGTCGACTTCGCCGCCGGCGAGAAGCGCAGCTGGCTGCGCGAACGCGGGTTGCAGACGTTCGCACTGGTCGGCTGGGCTGAGCGCGGCGGATATGACGCGCGCGGGCACGGCAACTCGGTGCCACGGTTCCACATCACGTGGGGGACGGGTCCGGCGATCGTCGACGTCTTCGCGCGCCGGCTGCGTAATAACCCGAACGTGCGGTTCGCCCATCGGCATCGCGTCGATGAGCTGATCGTTGAGAACGGCGCCGTGGTCGGCGTCCGCGGCGCGGTGCTTGAGCCGTCGACGGCAGCCCGTGGCGTGGCGTCGTCGCGAAACACCATAGGCGAGTTCGAATTTCGCGCATCGGCGGTGATCGTCGCCAGCGGTGGCATCGGCGGCAACCATGACCTGGTGCGAAAGAACTGGCCGAAGCGGATGGGCCGAGTGCCCGAACAGCTGTTGAGCGGGGTGCCCGCCCACGTCGACGGCCGGATGATCGGCATCAGCGAGGCCGCCGGTGCGCATGTGATCAACGGCGATCGGATGTGGCACTACACCGAAGGCATCACCAACTACGACCCGATCTGGCCGTTGCACGGCATCCGCATCCTGCCCGGCCCGTCGTCGCTGTGGCTGGACGCCACCGGCAAGCGGCTGCCGCCGCCGTTGTACCCGGGTTTCGACACCCTGGGCACGCTCGAGTACATCGCCCAAACCGGCCACGACTACACGTGGTTCGTGCTGAACGCACGTATCATCGCCAAGGAGTTCGGGCTGTCCGGTCAGGAGCAGAACCCCGATCTGACCGGACGCAGCGTGCGTCAGGTGCTTGCCCGCGTGAAGCCGGGTGCGCCAGCGCCCGTGCAGGCGTTCGTCGACAAGGGAATCGACTTCGTGACCGCGAACTCGTTGCGGGAGTTGGTATCCAACATGAACGCGGTGCCCGATGTCGAGGCGCTCGACTACGACGTGGTGGAGGCGGAGGTAACCGCCCGCGACCGTGAGGTGGCCAACAAGTACACGAAGGACAGTCAGATAACCGCGATCCGCGGTGCGCGCGCATTTCTGTCCGACCGGATCAGCCGCGTCGTCGCCCCGCACCGGCTCACCGATCCCAAGGCCGGACCGCTGATCGCCGTCAAACTGCACATCGTGACCCGGAAGTCGTTGGGCGGCTTGGAAACCGACCTGGACTCGAGGGTGCTCACGTCCGACGGCAGCGTATTCGGTGGGCTGTACGCCGCTGGTGAAGCCGCCGGTTTCGGCGGCGGTGGTGTGCACGGCTACCGCTCGCTGGAGGGCACATTCCTCGGCGGCTGCGTGTTTTCCGGCAGGGCGGCGGGCCGCGCCGCGGCGCGAGACGTCTAGACACCGCGGCCGAGCCGCGAATCAGAAACCGCGGCCGAGCCGCGAATTAAAACACCGCGGCCGAGCCGCGAATCAGAACTGCGTCCCGTTCTCGGGTTCCAGCACCTGAAAGTCGGTGTCGGTCATCTCGGTCAGCCTGCCGTAGTAGATGCCGCGGGCGCTGGGATCGACGATCGCCTGATGGATGGGCACGGCGTGGGTCGGCGCCACGGCCCGCAGATAGTCGATGGCCTCCGAGATCTTCATCCACGGCGCCGCCGCGGGGGCGGCCAACACATCAACCGGCTCGCCCGGCGCGTACAGCGCATCGCCCGGGTGCATCAACCGCGCCGGATGCGAGCCGTCGCCGACAAGATACGAAATGTTGTCGATCACAGGGATTTCCGGATGGATCACCGCGTGGCGTCCGCCGACGCCGCGTACGGTCAGGGGCCCGACGGTGAACTCGTCGCCGACGTGCACCGCACGCCACGGCTTGTCGAGTTGGGCGGCGGTCTGTGGATCGGCGTACAGGGCCGCCTGCGGGTTGGCAGCGACGAGTGCGGGCAGCCGCGCAGTGTCGGCGTGGTCGGGATGCTGATGGGTGATCAGGATCGCCGACAGCCCGGTGATGCCCTCGAAACCGTGCGAGAAGTTTCCCGGATCGAATAACACGGTCGTGTCGGCGCCGGAATCGGCCTTGAAGCTCGCGAGTAGGCATGAATGGCCGAAATGGGTCAGTTCCATGCCTATATTGTGGCGCGCAGGGGGGTGCGTGGACGTGCGATTGATGCTGGCGGTGGCGGTGGCGACCTGCGGGTTGGCCATCGCGCCGAGCGCCGGTTGGCAGGCGTCGGCCGTCCCCGGCGAATGTCCGCCGATTTGCGACGCCATCCCCGATTCGGCGTGGGTCGACGCCACCGCCATCCCGCTGTACCCGGTGTACCGCTGGCCCGGGCTGGCCGGATTGGCCGTCACGGCCCGGGTCCCACGATTCGCGTTTGAGCAGTTGTGCGCGAGTCCGCCCGTCGCAGGCGACGCCCGCGACTACGCCGTGGCGGCGCGGGCCGCGGTGTCCAACCCCACCGGCCAGTGGCAGCTGCAGGTGCAGGTGATGCACTGGCGTGGCGACACCTCGTCGGGTGGTCCGATCGCGATGGCGACGCTGGAGACCGCCAGGGCCAGGCTGCGGGACTGCCAGCTCACGGCGCCGCAGGTGTCGCCGTCGGTCACCACCAACGAGCCGCAGCGGATCGCCGCGGTGATCAGCGTCGCAGGCCAGCAGGTAATGCACACCTACCTGCTGGCCGACCCGGACAACAGCACCATCGCCGAACTTGCCATGTGGTCGTCGCTGCCCCCGCAGGTGGACTGGCCCGCCGTCGCTGACGCACAGGTCCTCGACGCGCTGGCCGCGCCGCTGTGCGATGCGTACATCGGATCGTGCCGGTGAGGCGGTCCCGGCGATGCCGCCGGTAGAGTGATCGCCGTGGCAAGGGTGGTTGTGCACGTGATGCCCAAGGCAGAGATCCTCGACCCGCAGGGGCAGGCGATCGTCGGCGCGCTGGGCCGTCTCGGTTTCGGCGGTGTCTCAGATGTCCGGCAGGGCAAGCGTTTTGAGCTCGAGGTCGACGACACCATTGACGACGGCACCCTCGCCGAGATCGCCGAATCGCTGTTGGCGAACACGGTCATCGAGGACTGGTCGGTCAGCAGGGAGCAATCGTGACCGCCCGCGTAGGGGTCATTACGTTTCCCGGGACGCTCGACGACGTCGACGCCGCCAGGGCGGTGCGGCTGGCAGGCGCCGAGGCGGTCAGCCTGTGGCATGCCGACGCCGACCTCAAGGGGGTCGACGCGGTGGTGGTGCCCGGCGGCTTCTCGTACGGCGACTATCTGCGCTGCGGCGCGATCGCCAAGTTTGCACCCGTGATGGGGGAGGTCGTCACCGCCGCCGGCCGCGGCATGCCAGTGTTGGGGATTTGCAACGGTTTTCAGGTGTTGTGTGAGGCTGGTCTGCTGCCGGGCGCGCTGACGCGCAACGCGGGCCTGCACTTCGTCTGCCGCGATCTGTGGCTCGAGGTCGCGTCGAATTCGACGGCGTGGACCTCGCGCTACGAACTCGGCGCCGACCTGTTGGTGCCGCTGAAGTCCGGGGAGGGCCGCTACGTCGCCGGCGAGGAGACGCTCGACGAGCTCGAGGGCGAGGGCCGGGTGGTGTTCCGCTACCGCGACAACCCCAACGGCTCGCTGCGCGACATCGCGGGCATCAGTTCGGCCAACGGCCGCGTCGTCGGGCTGATGCCGCACCCCGAACACGCCACCGAGGCCCTGACCGGCCCCTCCGACGACGGGCTCGGCCTGTTCTACTCCGCGCTGGATCTGGTGCTGGCGGCGTAGGACACAAGGCTGTTGGGCACCCGTTTTAGGGCGTGAGCGCCACCGACGCCTCTGCCGTGTAGCAGAGGAACGTCAGCGTCTCCTCGAAGTACAGCTGCACGGTGTCGGCGTCGTGTGACAGGTAGCCGATCGACACGTCGGTGCCCAGCTGCAGATCGAAGTCGCCGCCGCGGGTGGACAGCACGAACGCGCCGTCGATGGCCGGGGCCCAGATGATTTCGCCGTCGACCAGCCGGTTGAGGTGCTCGCGGATCGGATAGCCGTGCTCGGTGGTCTCGCTGACCTTGGTGTACACATCGGCGGACAGCAGCACCGAATACGGGCCGTCGACGCCGGCCAGCCGCAGCTCCGAGAGCGCCTGCGCGATGACGTCGGGAATCTCGCGGGCGTCATCGGGCAGTGCCAGCGCGGGGTTGGAGCTGCACTTGCGGATGCCGCCGATCTGCGCGGCCTCGTAGCCCTCGAAGATCGCCCGGTCCTCGGCGAACGCCAGCTGCTTGGCCGCCTCCTTGACCGGATCCCAGTCGGAGTCCTGCGAGCCCCGCTCGACGTCGTCGATGCTGGTGCGCCCAATCGTGAACGGCACCCGCAGCCGCACCAGCGGCCTGCTCTCGCGCAGATGGGCGACCACTCCGTCGCCTGGCGACGCGACGTCGAGCAGATGTCCGGTGGACACCGCCGCGGTCACCGGTCCGCCCGGCTCGCTGACGTCGACGACTCGCCGCCCGGCGATGTGCCGCTTGAACGTCCGCGTCGCCTCGGTTTCGATTTCCGCCCAAGCGGCTTCGGTGATCGGAGCCAGATCGCGATACAGGTTGTTCATTGACGGGTTCCTTTCAAGCTGCCGATCCCGAGTGACCCGTTGGTGGCAACGGGCACAGGGGGAACAGTGGTGACGTCTTCTGCGGGCTCCGAATCCGGAAGTGGCGGTGGATCGTCGAGGAAGTCCACGATCGGTGTGAAGAACTTCCCGCCGGTGACCGCGGTCGAGAAGTCCAGGATGCGGTCGGTGTTGCCCGGCGGGTCACCGATGAACATGTTGGTCAGCATCCGCTCGGTGACCGAGGCGGCGCGTGAATAGGCGATGAAGTAGGTGCCGAACTCGCCCTTGCCGATTTCGCCGAACGGCATGTTGTGCCGGACGATCTTCAGCTCGTTGCCGTCGTCGTCTTCGATCACGTTGAGCGCGATGTGGGCGTCGGCGGGTTTCGCCTCGTCGTCCATCTCGATGTCCTCGAGCTTGCTCCGTCCGATCACCAATTCCTGCTCGGTGACCGACAGCGACTCCCACGCAGCCATGTCGTGCACGTACTTCTGCACGTGAAGGTAACAGCCACCGGCGAAATCGGGATCCTCGTCGCCGATCTCGGTGGCAGACACCGCAACCGGCCCGTCCGGGTTCTCGGTGCCGTCGACGAAGCCGAGCAGGTCCCGGTTGTCGAAGAACCGGAAGCCGTGGGTCTCGTCGACCACGGTGACCTGCCCCATGGCCTTGACGATGCGGCCCGCCAGCTCGAAGCACATGTCCATCGACATCGCCTTGATGTGGAAGAGCAGGTCGCCCGGCGTCGCCGGGGCGTGGTGGCGCGGGCCGCTGCAGCTCGATGAACGGGGTCAGCTCGGCCGGCCGCGGACCGGAGAACAGCCGGTCCCAGGCATCCGATCCGATCGAGGTGACCACCGAGAGGTGCTTGTCCGAGTCCCGGAACCCGATCGCGCGGACCAACCCGGAGATGTCGGGCAAGGCGTCGTGCACGGCGGCCTCACCCCCGTCGTCGATGGTGATCACCAGGAAGATGGCCGCAGGTGTCAACGGCGCCGTTACCGGCTGCGGCAGTGGTGCGGGCACCGTTTGACCCTAGCGAACTGTCGGTCGGCAATGATGGTGAACCATGTCCCCGAGTGCGCACGGGCTGTGCGAGTTCATCGACGCGTCACCGTCGCCGTTTCACGTGTGCCTGACCGTCGCGCAGCGGTTGAGCGCCGCGGGGTTCACCGAACTGTCCGAACGCGACGAGTGGCCGGGTGAGGGCAGCTTCTTCACGGTGCGGGCCGGCTCACTGGTGGCATGGCGATCCGAGCCTGCCGATGGGCCTTTTCGTATCGTCGGCGCCCATACCGACAGCCCCAATCTGCGCGTCAAACAGCATCCCGATCGGTTCGTCGCCGGCTGGCAGGTGGTCGCTCTGCAGCCCTACGGCGGCGCCTGGCTGAACTCGTGGCTGGACCGCGATCTCGGCATCAGCGGCCGGCTGTCGGTGCGCGTCGGCAATACCATCGACCACCGGCTGGTGCGCATCGACGAGCCGATCCTGCGCGTGCCGCAGCTGGCAATCCACCTGGCCGAGGACCGCAAGTCGGTGTCGCTGGATCCGCAGCGCCACGTCAACGCGGTCTGGGGTGTCGGCAGCGGCCCGCGGTCATTTCTGGCTTACGTCGCCGAAAAGGCCGGCGTCGACCACGCCGACATCCTCGGCGTGGACCTGATGACCCACGACCTGACCCCGTCGACGCTGGCGGGCGTCGACCGCGAGCTTGTCAGTGCGCCCCGGCTGGACAACCAGGCCACCTGCTACGCCGGACTGGAGGCGTTCCTGGTCGCCGAGCCCGCCGAGCACCTGCCGGTGCTGGTGCTGTTCGACCACGAAGAGGTCGGCTCGCAGTCGGATCACGGCGCGCAGTCCGAACTGCTGCACACGGTGCTGGAGCGGATCACGCTGGCCGCCGGTGGAGGTCGGGAGGACTTCCTGCGCCGGCTGCCCGGATCGATGGTGGCTTCCGGCGATATGGCACACGCCACCCACCCGAACTACCCCGAGCGGCATGAGCCCGCCCACCTCATCGAGGTCAACGCTGGGCCGGTGCTCAAGGTGCAGCCGAACCTGCGCTACGCCACGGACGGGCGCACCGCGGCGGCGTTCGCGCTGGCCTGCGCGCAGGCGGGGGTCCCGCTGCAGCGCTACGAGCACCGGGCCGACCTGCCGTGCGGGTCGACGATCGGGCCGATGACCTCGGCGCGCACCGGCATCCCGACCGTCGACGTCGGCGCGGCCCAGCTCGCCATGCATTCCGCGCGTGAGGTGATGGGCGCTGCCGACGTAGCCGCCTACTCCGCCGCTCTGCGGGCGTTCCTGAACGCTGCGGGCGGGCGGTCAAACTAGACTGGCAGCGTGACGTCCGGGCTGACCCATGAGGTCGACACCGTCGACCGCGCCGCCGCCACTCCCGAGCACCCCCAGCCGTTCCGCGAACTCGGCCTCAAGGACGACGAGTACCAGCGGATACGCCGGATCCTCGGCCGCAGGCCCACCGACGCCGAGCTGGCGATGTACTCGGTGATGTGGAGCGAGCACTGCTCCTACAAGTCCTCGAAGGTGCACCTGCGCTACTTCGGCGAGACCACCACCGAGGCGATGCGGGCCTCGATGCTGGCGGGCATCGGCGAGAACGCCGGGGTCGTCGACATCGGCGACGGCTGGGCGGCCACCTTCAAGGTGGAGTCGCACAACCACCCGTCCTACATCGAGCCGTACCAGGGCGCGGCCACCGGTGTCGGTGGCATCGTGCGCGACATCATGGCGATGGGCGCCCGGCCGGTCGCCGTCATGGATCAGCTGCGGTTCGGCGCCGCCGACGCGCCCGACACGCGCAGGGTGGTCGACGGGGTGGTGCGCGGCATCGGCGGCTACGGAAACTCGCTGGGGCTGCCCAACATCGGCGGCGAGACGGTGTTCGACGCGTCGTATGCAGGCAACCCGTTGGTGAACGCGTTGTGCGTCGGGGTGCTGCACAAGGAAGACCTGCACCTGGCGTTCGCGTCGGGCACCGGCAACAAGATCATCCTGTTCGGCGCGCGCACCGGTCTCGACGGTATCGGTGGCGTTTCGGTGCTGGCGTCGGAGACCTTCGGCGGCGACGAAGGCGGCGCACCAGGACGCAAGAAGCTGCCATCGGTTCAAGTGGGCGACCCGTTCATGGAGAAGGTGCTCATCGAGTGCTGCCTCGAGCTGTACGCCAACGATCTGGTGATCGGCATCCAGGACCTCGGCGGTGCCGGGTTATCCTGTGCCACATCTGAACTCGCGTCGGCAGGCGACGGCGGTATGCGGATCGAGCTGGACACGGTGCCGCTGAGAGCCACCAACATGACGCCGGCCGAGATCCTGTCAAGCGAGTCGCAGGAGCGCATGTGCGCGGTCGTCGCGCCGGAGAACGTCGACGCGTTCCTTGCGGTATGCCGCAAGTGGGAGGTGCTCGCGACGGTCATCGGCGAGGTCACCGACGGCGATCGGCTGCAGATCACCTGGCGCGGCGAGACGGTCGTCGACGTGCCGCCGCGCACGGTCGCGCACGAGGGCCCGGTCTACGAGCGGCCGGTCGAACGTCCGGATACGCAGGACGCGCTCAACGCCGACACCTCAGCCAAGCTGCCGCGGCCATCCACCGGTGAGGAGCTGCGAGCGACTCTGCTTGCACTGCTTGGCAGTCCGCACCTGTGCAGCCGCGCGTTCATCACCGAGCAGTACGACCGCTACGTGCGCGGCAACACCGTGCTCGCCGAACACGCCGACGGCGGCGTGCTGCGGGTCGACGAAGCCACCGGGCGCGGTATCGCGGTGTCCACCGACGCGTCCGGCCGCTACACCCAGCTCGACCCGTACACCGGCGCGCAGCTGGCGCTGGCCGAGGCGTACCGCAACGTCGCGGTCACCGGCGCGACACCGGTCGCGGTCACCAACTGCCTCAACTTCGGCTCGCCCGAGGACCCCGCCGTGATGTGGCAGTTCAGTCAGGCCGTCCGCGGCCTCGCCGACGGCTGTGCGGCGCTTGGCATTCCGGTCACCGGCGGCAACGTCAGCTTCTACAACCAGACCGGCACCACCCCGATCCTGCCCACCCCGGTCGTCGGGGTGCTCGGCGTGATAGAAGACGTCAGCCGACGTATTCCCACCGGTTTGGGCACCGAGCCCGGCGAGACGCTGATCCTGCTCGGCGACACCCGCGATGAGTTCGACGGCTCGATCTGGGCGCAGGTCACCGCCGACCATCTCGGCGGGCTGCCCCCCAAGGTCGACCTGGCGCGCGAGAAGCTGCTCGCCGAGGTGCTCGCCGCCGCCTCGCGCGACGGTCTCGTTTCCGCCGCCCACGATCTGTCCGAGGGCGGTCTGATCCAGGCCGTTATCGAGGCCGCGCTCGCCGGTGAAACTGGTTGCCGCATACTGGTTCCCGAGGGCTACCGAATCCCTTCACATTCTTATTTTCCGAGTCCGCGGGTCGCGTCTTGGTCGCGGTGCCGCGCACCGAGGAGAGCAGATTCCGGGCCATGTGTGAGGCCCGCGGCCTGCCGGCGACCCGTATCGGCGTCGTCGATCAGGCTGGCGACGCCATCGAGGTTCAGGGCCAGTTCAGCGTCTCCCTGGAGGACTTGCGCAGCACGTCGGAGGGTGTGCTCCCAGGTTTGTTCGGGTGAGTGGCGCACCTCGCGAACGACACCCGCTAATCGTCTGGGCGTGGAGCCTGGTGCATCTCGACTTCGTCGGGATTGCGTTCGGTGCGCTGTTCTTCTGCTTGTCGCTGACCCCGTCGCTTTTGCCGCGCGACTGGCTGTTCCAGGGCCTGATCGGCGGCATCAACGCGGCGATCGGATATGGCATCGGCGTCTTCGCCGGAAGGATGGTGCGCCGCTTCGTGTTACGCCGCCGCACGATGGTGGCCGCCGGCCAAGCGCGTGTTGTACGCGATGAAGGCCGTGACAGTCGTGCTTTCGGTTTCTGCCTGCGTGCTGATGCTGATACCGGCGGCGGCGTGGCAACGGCAGGTGTCGGCGGTGATGGGCCTGCAGGGCCCGAACACGCTGGGCTACACGCGCACTCTGATCATCGCGATCCTTGTCGGCGGTGCCTGCGTCGGCGCCACCCGCGTGCTGCTCGACCTCATCAAGACGATGGCGCGGTACTTCATCCGGCGCTGGCACCTGCACGACGAGACGGCGTTGTTCATCGGCACCGCGATCGTCGTGGTACTGGCCATCACGCTGATCAACGGTGTGCTGATCCGCGGCTTCCTGGCCGGCGCGAACCGGGTGTTCCAACCACAGAACACCACCACCCGAGCGGGCATCGTCCAGCCGCAACAGCCCGAACGATCAGGCAGCCCAATGTCTTTCGCGCCGTGGGCGACGCTCGGATTCGAGGGCCGCAACTTCGTCGCGACCGGTCCGCACGCCGACGAGCTGACTCGGCTGAATGGCAGGCCCGCGAAGGAACCGATCCGCGTGTATGTCGGCCTGAACACCGCAACCGATGACGACAGCCGGATGGCGGTGATGCTGAGCGAACTCGAGCGCACCGGCGCGTTCAACCGCAAGCTGCTCGTGATCGTCCCGACCACCGGCACCGGGTGGATCGACCCGGTGGCCGCGCGATCGCTGGAGATGATGTACAACGGCGACACCGCGATGGTCGGATCGCAGTATTCCTATCTGCCCAGCTGGATTTCGTTCCTCGGCGACCGGCAGAAGTCGATGGACTCCGGCCGGATGATGATCGACGCGATCCACGACCGATGGTTGCAGCTGCCGCCCGATCGGCGACCCAAGCTGGTGCTCTACGGCGAGAGCCTCGGCTCGATGGCCGGACAGGGTGCCTTCGGATGGCTGCCCGACATCGCGGGGATGGGGTTCTCGTCGGTGCTGTGGGTGGGTCCGCCCAACGCCAGCCCATTGTGGAGGGGCATCGTTGCGCGGCGTGACCCCGGCACGCCGGAGGTCGAACCGCGTTACGACAACGGGCGCACCGTGCGCTTTTCGCAGAGCACCAACTCCAGGCAGATCCGCCGCGACACCGAGTCGCCGTGGGAGGGCACCCGGGTGCTGTTCCTGCAGCATCCGTCGGACCCGATCGTCTGGTGGTCGGAGGATCTGCTGTTCAGCCAGCCGGACTGGCTGAAGGAACCGTCCGGGCCCGACCGCACGGCGTCGATGCGCTGGTATCCGATCATCACGTTCTGGCAGGTCGCCGCCGACATGACCAACGCCTTGTCGGTTCCCGGCGGCCATGGCCACAACTACGGGGACTTCGTGCTCGACGGTTGGGCCGCCGTCGCGCCGCCCGACGGGTGGACGCGCGACGACACCGAACGCATCCGCGTCGCGCTGGAGAAAACCGAATCCGCCGACGGACCCGAATACTGATGCGGCCCGGCAAGGTTCGTGCGGCCGCGCTGGCGGCAGCACTGGTGGGATGGAGCTTTGCGGCGCCCCGGGTGCGATGGCATCCGGTGCCGAACGCGGCGCTGGGCACCGGACTCGTCGCGATCGCCCGTTCCCCGCTCGGATTGCGCCAACCAGCGCTGCGGTCGGGCCTGCGGTACGGCCTCGGCGCGGGCGCGGCGGTGACGCTCTGGGTCGCGGCGATGACGGCCCTGCCGCCGGTGCGGGCGGCGATGGCAGAGCGCGACCTGCCCGAGCACCCGGGTCGCTGGCTGCTGCTGAACATCCCGATCGGAACGGTCTGGCCCGAGGAGGCCGCCTACCGGGCCACCCTGGGCACCGTCGCCGAAGAGGCATTCGGGCCGGCCCGCGGCCGGCTACTGCAGGCCGCGGCGTTCGGCTTGTGGCACATCGTCGACGCCCGCGTCACCGGGCAGCCGGTGATCGGCACCGTGCTGGTTACCGGCGTCGCGGGCTGGTTCTTCGGCTGGCTCAACGCGCGGTCAGGCAGCCTCGCCGCGCCGATGCTGGCGCACCTGGCGGTCAACGAGGCCGCCGCGTTAGCGGCGATCGGCGTGCAGCGGCGCGTCAGGCGTCGCGGCGGTCGACCTCAAGCTGATGCGGTTCGCTGGTCTGATCGTCGATGCCGAAGCTGATGATGCGCCTCGGCGTGAGGCGAATGATCGCGGTGTCCAGCTCGTCACCGGCCGCGCCGCGCGCCGGCGGGACCTCGGCCTGTTCGGCGGTGCCGCGGATCTCCAGGCAGCGCACCCGCCACGGATCGCGAGACGTGATGTCGTCGACGACGAACGCCACCTTGTCGTTGCTTGCGATGTTGCGGAACTTCTGGCTCTTCGACATTCGGTAGCCGGCGATGTCGACGGTGCCCAGCGCCTCGTTGTAGGTGAATCCCACCGGGCTGTTCTGCGGCGTGCCATCGGGCTGGATGGTGGCCAGCCGGCCCAGCTCGGCCTGGCGCAGGAAGTCGAGTTCGTGTGTTTTGAAGGTCATACCGCCAACGTAGAACCTCAACAATTGTTGATGTCAACCGTCACGGGTTGATCGTCCGAATCTGGCGAACGTCGACTCGGACCGGGCGAATCGACCGCGGCGACAAGCTAACCGAACGCCAAAGCCAGCGCTACCGCGATGGCCCACACCAGCATTGTCAGGCCGGTGTCGCGCAGCACCCGGATCAATTCCTGTGCCGCCGAGGCCTTTTCGGACCGGACCGCTCGCCCGGACCCCGAGCGGCGCCGCGATGAGCCCCACGGCACACCACGGCGTCGCGAGCATCAACACCAACGTCAGCACGAACGCTGTCGCCAGCAATGCCTGGTACAGCATTCGGGTGCGAGCGTCTCCGAGCCGCACCGCCAGCGTGATCTTGCCGGACTGGATGTCTGTCGGAATGTCGCGCAAATTGTTGGCCACCAACACCGCCGACGACAGCGAGCCCATCGCCACCGCCAATGCCAGCCCAACCCAGTCGATCCGCAACGCCTGGGTGTATTGCGTGCCCAGCACGGCAACGAGGCCGAAGAACACGAACACCGCGGCCTCGCCGAGCCCGAGATAGCCGTAGGGCTTTGAGCCGCCGGTGTAGAGCCAGGCGCCTGCGATGCACAGCGCGCCGACCGCGATCAGCCACGGCGCGGACAGCCACGCCAGCACCACCCCGGCCGCCGCCGCGACACCGAGGCTCACCGCGGCGGCGGTCAGCACGGCGCGCGGCGCCGCCAACTTCGCACCGACGAGCCTCAACGGTCCCGCGCGGACGTCGTCGGTGCCGCGGATGCCGTCGGAGTAGTCGTTCGCGTAATTGACGCCGATGATCATCGCCACCGCAACGAGCAGTGCCAGCGTCGCCTTCCACCAACACGCGGCGTGCAACCAGGCCGCGCCACCGGTGCCGGCGATCACCGGAGCGATCGCGTTCGGCAATGTCCTCGGGCGGGCGCCCTCGACCCATTGCGCGAAACTGGCCACGAGCGTCATCGTGCCATGACAATGGTCGAGTTGCCGCGGGCGGGAGGCGATGCGCGACGGGAGGAGCATGAATGCCGCGGACGGGAGGAGCACAGAAATGCTGGGAGTCATCGGCGGCAGCGGCTTCTACACATTCTTCGGTTCCGACGCCCGCGCCATCAATCTGGACACCCCGTACGGCGCCCCGAGCGCGCCGATCACCGTCGGCACCGTCGGCACACACGAGGTGGCCTTCCTGCCCCGGCACGGCATCAAACACGAGTTCTCCCCGCACACCGTGCCCTACCGCGCCAACATGTGGGCGCTGCGCGCGCTCGGGGTGCGCCGGATCTTCGGGCCGTGCGCGGTCGGCAGCCTCACCCCGCAGCTGGGGCACGGCGCGATGGTGGTGCCCGACCAACTCGTCGACCGCACCTCCGGGCGCGACGACACCTACTTCGACTCGGGCGGCATCCACGTCGCGTTCGCCGACCCGTATTGCCCGACGCTGCGGGCGGCGGCGACCGAGCTGCCCGGCGTGGTCGACGGCGGCACCATGGTCGTCATCCAGGGCCCGAGGTTTTCCACCCGCGCCGAGAGCCAGTGGTTCGCGCGCCAGGGCTTCGCGTTGGTCAACATGACCGGTTATCCCGAGGCGGTGCTGGCCCGCGAGCTCGAAATGTGTTATGCGGCGATTGCTTTGGTGACCGATCTGGACGCGGGCATCGAGTCGGGAACCGGGGTGCGGGCCGTCGATGTGTTCGCCGAGTTCGAGCGCAACCTGGTGCCGTTCAAGAAGCTGGTGCTTGAGGCCATCGACCAGGTTGCCGTGGAACGGACGTGCACGCACTGCCTGCCGCACGAGGGTGTCGAGTTGCCGTTCGATCTGCCATGAGGGTGCTGCTGACCGGCGCCGCCGGCTTCATCGGGACCCGGGTGGCTGCGGCGCTCGCCGCCGCGGGCCACGACGTCGTCGCCGTCGACGTGATGCTCGCCAAGGCGCACGGCCCGGATGCCGAACCGCCGGCCGGTGTGCAGCTGATCGACATCCGCGATTCGGCCGCGGTGGCCCCGCTGCTCAAGGGCGTCGACGTGGTGTGTCATCAGGCCGCGGTGGTCGGAGCCGGCGTCGACGCGGCCGATGCGCCGTTGTACGGCAGCCACAACGACTACGCCACCACGGTGCTTCTCGCGGAGATGTTCGCCGCGGGCTGCCGACGGCTGGTGCTGGCGTCATCGATGGTGGTCTACGGGCAGGGCCGTTTTGAATGCCCCGAACACGGTGTGGTCGACCCGCTGCCACGGACCCGCGCGGACCTCGACGCCGGCGTCTTCGAGCATCGATGCCCGTTCGGCGGCGAGCAGGTGGCCTGGCGGTTGGTCGAGGAGGACGCCCCGCTGCGGCCGCGCAGCCTGTACGCGGCCAGCAAGGTCGCGCAGGAGCACTACGCGCTGGCGTGGGCCGAGTCGACGGGCGGCTCGGTGGTCGCGTTGCGGTATCACAACGTCTACGGCCCGCTGATGCCGCGTGACACCCCGTACTCGGGCGTGGCCGCGATCTTCCGGTCGGAACTCGAAGCGGGCGATGTGCCAAGGGTTTTCGAGGACGGCGGACAGATGCGTGACTTCGTGCACGTCGACGACATCGCCGCCGCCAACGTGATGGCCGTCAACGCGGGGCCGGCCGGCTTCTCGGCCTTCAACGTCTGCTCGGGGCGACCGATCTCGATCCTGGAGGTTGCCACCGAGCTGTGTGAGGCCCGCGGCGATGCGCCGCCATTGGTCACCGGCCAGTACCGCAGCGGGGATGTCCGCCACATCGTGGCCGATCCCGCCCGTGCGGCCGAGCTGCTGGGATTTCGGGCGGCCGTGGACCCGCGCGACGGGCTGCGCGAATTCGCCTACGCGCCGCTGCGCGGCTAGATGCAACTGGACCGCGGAGATGGCGGGGTTGATGTCGTCGAGAGGTATCACTTGGTGATACTGGTGATGTGAAGCCCGCCATCTGTGAGCAGTTCGGTATCGATTTCCCACTCTTCGCCTTCAGCCACTGCCGCGACGTGGTGGCCGCCGTGACCAACGCGGGCGGGTTCGGGGTGCTCGGCGCGACGGCGTACACCCCGACGCAGCTGGACCAGGAGCTGGCGTGGATCGACGATCACGTCGGCGGCAAGTCGTACGGCGTGGATCTCATCGTGCCGGCCAAATTCGAGGGCAAGGGCGAGAAGCTGTCGGCCGCCGACCTGGCCGCGCGGATCCCGGACAGCTATCGCGGCTTCGTCGCCGACCTGCTGGCGGCCCATGACATCGAGGCCGAATCCTCGCCGCGCATGGGCGGTTCGGCGCTGACCGGCGAACACCGGCCGTGAACTGCTCGAAGTCGCGATGAGCCACCCCATCAAGCTGATCGCCAATGCGCTGGGCGTCCCGCCGGACTACATGATCGAGGCAGGCAAGGAACGTGGCGTCCCGGTCGCGGCACTTGTGGGCGCCAAGGAGCACGCGGTCAAGCAGGTGAAGGCCGGTGTGGACCTGATCGTCGCGCAGGGCACCGAGGCGGGTGGTCATTGCGGTGAGGTGACCACGATGGTGTTGATCCCCGAGGTGATCGACGCCATCGACGGTCGCGGTGCCGGTCTTGGCGGCCGGCGGCATCGTCACGGGAAGGCAAATGGCCGCGTCCGTCGCCATGGGTGCCGACGGCGCGTGGACCGGGTCGGTGTGGCTCACCACCGAAGAGGCCGAGACAGCGCCGCACACGGTGCAGAAGTTCCTGGCGGCGACGTCACGCGACACCGTCCGGTCGGCGGGGCGCACGGGAAAGCCTGCGCGACAACTGAAGTCGGAGTGGACAGACGCGTGGCTACCCAATGAAGGCGCGCAGAAACCGTTGCCGTTGCCGCTGCAGTCGATGTTGTGCGAGCCGGTCATCCGCCGCGTCGACGTGCTCGCATCGCAGGGTCACCCCGGCGCGCAGGCACTGGCCACCTACTTCGTCGGGCAGGGCGTCGGCCTGATGAACAAGGTCAAGCCGGCCCGCGAAGTGGTCCGCGAGTTCATCGAGGACTACCTGGCCGCCACCGAGCGGCTGAGCAACTCGCTGCCCGACTAAGAGCCGACATGTGCCGGCCGGGCCGGTTTGCGTGATACCAGGTGTGAGTTAGTCGTAGGTGATCCGCACCGAGATCGGATCGCTCTCCATCGCGCGCATCGTCAGCGCGGTGGCGGACTGGCTGAGCTTTCCGCCGCCGCCGATGCTGCGCGCCCGCGCACGGACGTCGTCGTGCGGTTCGAAAGTGGCTGTGCCGGTGCGCCATTATGCTATGACTGCTCACCTTATTGCTCACCCGAACCCGTACCTTGGGGTCTGCGGCGATGTTGTACGCCCAACCGGCGCGCCGGCCGTGCTGTGAGATCACCCAGACACCGGTGTCGTCGGCCCGTCCGGCCAGCGGCACACGGCGGGGCTGGCCGGACTTGGCTCCTGTGGTCTCGAGTTCGACCACCAGCGACGAGCGCACACCGATCCGCTCCAGGCGGCGACCATCGGATTCATCACGGCGCGGCCCAGTTGCCGCTCGAACTTGAACTTGCGCAGACCCTTGGTGGCCATCGCCAACCTCCCTTTCCGGTCGTTGAGGTTATCGACGTTAATAGAATGATCACTCAAATACAAGGGAACGGCCGCGCGACGAAGCGGCAACGGCCGGCACTTGCCGCGGCAGGTGCCGAGGCACGGTCCGACGAGCTAGCAGGCGTTGCGGTCAGTCGTCAGCCGCCAGCGGCAGGCGCACCTCGAAGCGCGCGCCGGTGCCCAGGTTGCGCGCCGACAGCGTGCCGCGATGCGCCTGCACCAGGCCTGCGGCGATGGCCAGGCCGAGGCCCGAACCGCTCGGCAGCGACGAGTCGGCCCGCGGGACCCGGTCGTTGGATCCGCGGTAGGCCACATCGAACACCCGCGGTAGGTCGGCCTCGTCGATACCAACGCCGGTGTCGTCAACGCGCGCCCACGCGCCGTTCTCGTCGGACCCGAGCGCCAGCGATACCTTGCCGCCCGCAGGCGTGTGCGCGATCGCGTTGGCGACCAGGTTGGACAGCACCCGCACCAATGCGCGGTCGCTGCCGACCACCCGCACAGGCTTGTCGGGCAGCTCGGCCTTCAGCAGCACGCCGGAGCGCTCCGCGGCGATCTTGTGCGCAGCGAGCACATCGTCGACGACCTCGTCCAGCGCCACCTTGTCGAACGCCGGCTGCACGGCGCCCGCATTGATCTTCGACATCTCGAACAGGTCGTCGACCATCTCTGACAGTCGAATCGACTCCTGCTCAATCGTCTTCGCTTGGACGCGCACTTCGTCATCGGGCACCACGCCGTCGGCGATCGCCTCCGACACCGCGCGGATCCCCGCGAGTGGCGTGCGCAGGTCATGGCTGACGAACGCCACCAGCCGGCGTCGCGACTGCTCGGCTGCCCGCTCGGAATCGCGGATCTCCTGCTCCCAGACCGTCCTGCGGGCCTGGTAGCGGGCCAACATCACGGCGGCGGGAATCGTCACCACCGACACGATCACCAGCACGACGGCGGTTCGCTCGAACGTCGCGGTGATCATGAACCCGCTGGCGCCCAGCACACCGGTGAACGTGGCCAGCGTCGGGATCAGCACCAACGCCACCATGCTGACCGCGAGCGACCACGACCGCGCCAGCCGGATGATGATCGCCCCGGCCAGCACCACGGGCACCGAGCAGGCCAGCGCCCACCCGACGATCTGCCAGAAGTCATTCGCCGGCACTGCTAGGCCTTCTGCTCTTCGTAGGAGCGCTCATCCGGGCCGCTCCACAGGTATCCGCGGCCCCACACCGTCTGCACGCGGTGGTGGTCGCCGAGCTTGGAGCGAAGCCGCTTGACGTGCACGGTGACCGTGGACAGATCGCCAAAGTCCCAGCGCCACACCTGTTTCAGGAGTTCCTCGCGGGAGAACACGGTGTCGGTGTGGGTGAGAAAGAACATCAGCAAGTCGAATTCGCGGTTGGTCAGGCTGACCGGCTCGCCGTCGACGGTCACCGAATGCGCGGCCGGCGACACGGTCATGTTGCCGACGGTGATGTCGAGCGGCGGCACGCCCGCCGGCGACGGCGCCCGCCGCAGCACCGACCGGACCCGCAGCGCAAGCTCCCGAGGGCTGAACGGCTTGGTGAGGTAATCGTCGGCGCCGGCCTCCAGTCCGGCGATCCGGTCGTCCTCCTCGCCGAGCGCGGTCAGCAGGATCACCGGAACGGTGTAGCCGCCCCGCTGACGCAGGCTGCGGCACAGGGTCAGCCCGTCGGGGCCTGGCATCATCACGTCGAGCACGGCGACGTCGATGCGCTCGCGAGCCGAGCAGCCGCAGCGCCTCGGTGCCGTCGTGGGCGATCGAGACGTCGAGGCCGTCGCGTTCCAGATACCGGCGCACGACATCGCGCACGACACTGTCGTCGTCGGCGATCAGCACCCGCGTCACAGCTCGAGGTTAGCCTGGCACGGCCACTACCTGCGCCGATGTCACGAATTCGTCATGGTTGATTCGTGCGCCCGGCAGGCCTGGCTGGCCTACCGTCGGGTGCTATGCCGAACGTCACGGTGGTGCTGCCCTGCCTCAACGAGGCGGCGTCGTTACCCGGCGTGCTGGCCGCGATGCCCGACGGGTACCGGGCCCTGGTGGTCGACAACAACAGCACCGACGGCACCGCGGACGTGGCGCGTCGGCACGGTGCCGAGGTGGTCGCCGAACCACGGCCGGGCTACGGGTCGGCCGTGCATGCCGGAGTGGAGGCGGCGACGACCCCGATCGTGGCGGTCATCGACGCCGACGGGTCGCTGGATGCGCGCGAGCTGCCGGCGTTGGTCGACGAACTCGACCTCGGCGCCGACATGGCGATCGGGCGCCGCCGCGCCGGTAACAGGACTGCGGTGGCCGTGGCATGCGCGGCTGGGCACCGCTGCGGTGTGCTGGCGGCTGCGCACCCGTTACGGGCTGCCCGTCCATGACATTGCGCCGATGCGGGTGGCGCGCCGTGACGCGCTGCTTGCGCTGGGCGTAACCGACCGCCGATCCGGGTACCCGCTGGAACTGCTGGTGCTGGCGGCGCAAGCGGGCTGGCGGGTGGTCGAGCGCGACGTCACGTACGGGCCGCGCACCGGCGGTAAGTCCAAGGTCAGCGGGTCGGTGCGGGGGAGTTTCGTTGCGGCGCTCGACTTCTGGCGGGTGATCTCGTGATTCCCGTCGTCGTGCTGGTCGTCGCCAAGGCACCCGTGCCTGGGCAGGCGAAGACCCGGCTGGCGGCCGGCGTTGGTGCCCAGGCCGCCGCCGACATCGCCGCCGCCGCCCTGCTGGACACGCTCGACGCGGTGGCCGCCGCGCAGGTTCAGGCCCGGGTGGTTGCGCTGACCGGCGATCTGGACGACGCCAGCGCGGGCGACGAGATCCGCACCCGGGTCGCCGATTTCACGGTCATACGCGCAACGCGGCGCGGACTTCGCCGAGCGGCTGGCCAACGCGCATGTCGACGCCGCCGCGGCCGCCGGCGGGCTGCCGGTGCTGCAGATCGGGATGGACACGCCGCAGGTGACCGGCGAGCTGATCGGGGAATGCGCCGAAGAACTGCTGCGCAAGGACGCGGTGCTCGGGTTGGCCCGCGACGGCGGCTGGTGGGTGCTCGGCGTGGCCGAGGCCGCGATGGCCGACTGTCTGCGGGCGGTTCCGATGTCGCGGCCGGACACCGGCGCCGTCACGCTGGCCGCGCTGCGCGACACGGGTCTACAGGTGAGCCTGGTTCCCACGCTGGCCGACGTGGACACCGTCGACGACATCGACGTGGTGCGGCGCGCGTGCCCGCCCGGTGGCCGATTTGCGCGGGTCACCGTGGCTGTGGGGGTGTGACGTGCTCGGCAATCTCTATGACCGCGCCCTCGACGGCGAGCGCTGCTGGCTGCGCCACGACGACGGCCGCGTCGACCGACTGCCGGTGCGCAGCTGGCTGGGCGGCCGCAACGCCGACGACCGGTTCGACCACGCCGTGGTCGGGCTGTGTCAGGGCCCCACGATCGACTTGGGTTGCGGTCCTGGGCGGTTAGTGGCCCATCTGATCCAGCGTGGAGTGCCTGCGCTGGGGGTCGACCAGTCGGCCACCGCGGTCGCACTGGCTCGGCGCAGCGGCGCCCCGGCCCTGCGCCGCGATGTGTTCGATCCGCTGCCCGGGACCGGCCGGTGGCACACGGTGCTGCTGGCCGACGGCAACGTCGGCCTCGGCGGTGACCCGTGGCGGATCCTGCGGCGCGCCGGTGAACTGCTGCGCAACGGCGGATGCTGTGTGGCCGAATTCGACTCGGCCATCCGCGGAATCCACACGGGCTGGGTGCGGCTGGAGTCGTCGCGCACGATCGGCCCGTGGTTTCGGTGGGCCTCGGTCGGCATCGACTCCGCGGCCCGGTTGGCCCATGACGTCGGCCTTGCGGTCGCCGGATGTGCACCCGATCGGCTGTCGCGTGGTGGCCAGTCTGGTGGCGATATGACGACCACCAGGCTGCGCGGGACGGCGGTCACCGCGCGCGTCGGCCTCGCACTGGGCATCGCGGTGGCGGTGTGTTTCGTGACCGGCCTCATCAGCCACTTCATCCAGCACCCGCAGCCGTGGTTCTTCTGGCCCACCCGGCCGGTGTGGCTGTACCGAGTCACCCAGGGCCTACACGTCATCTCCGGCATCGCCGCGATTCCACTGGTCATCGTCAAGCTGTGGTCGGTGTGGCCAAAGCTGTTCGAGCGTCCCCTGATCGGCGGTCTGGTCCGGCAGATCGAACGCCTGTCGATACTGGTGCTGGTCGGGTCGATGCTGTTTCAGCTGTCCACCGGCCTGCTCAACATCGCGCAGTGGTACGCGTTCAAGTTCTTCTTCACGACCAGCCATTACGCGATGGCCTACGTCGCGGCTGGCGCGGTGATCGTCCACATCGGTGTGAAGCTGCCGGTCATCCGTCGCGCTTTGGGAGAACCGGTCGACGACGCCCCGACCGGTGAGCCCGTCGGGCCGACGCGGCGGACAGTCCTGCGCGGAACGTGGCTTGCGGTGGCCCTTGCCACGGTCGTCACCGCGGGCCAGACGATTCCGCTGCTGCGCAAGGTGTCGGTGCTGGCGCCGCGTTCCGGGCATGGGCCGCAAGGGGTTCCGATCAATCGATCGGCGATCGCGGCGGGGGTGCTGCGCAGCGCACAGTCACCGGATTATCGGCTGACGGTGACAAACGGGCCGACGACGCGGGCGTTCACCGTCGCTGAACTGGCGGCGATGCCGCAGGCGACGCACCGGCTGCCGATCGCGTGTGTCGAGGGGTGGAGCGCCGACGCCGAATGGACCGGTGTGGTGCTGGCCGACCTCGTCGCGTCCGTCGGCGGCTCCCCCGATTCGGATGTGCGGATGATCTCGCTGGAGCCGCCCGGCCCGTATTCGCGCACGGTGTTGCCGGCCCGACATGCCCGTGACGCCATGACGTTGATCGCGCTGAAGCTCAACGGCCAGACGCTCGACCTCGACCACGGTTACCCCTGCCGGCTGATCGCCCCGACGAGACCCGGTGTGCTGCAGACGAAGTGGCTGTCGAGGATCGAGGTGGTGCCGTGACCGCCGTGCGGATGATCCTCGATCGGAGTCGGCCTGGTGATCGGCGGGTACGGCGCGGTGCTGGTCTGGGAGAACCCGCCAGTGATCATCATGCGGATTGTGGTGTGGGCAGTCGTCGGCGTGGTGCTGCACGACGCGGTGTTCGCGCCGGTGTGCGTGGCGTTGGGTTTCGCCGGCCGGCGGCTGATCCCCGGCACGTGGTGGCCGCCGATCGCGGTGGCCGCCTTCGTCAGCGTTGTCCTGGTGTTCCTGGCGATCCCGGTATACGGCAAGCCCGGCATGCGGCCCGACAACATGACGGTGCTCGACCGCAATTACCCACTGGGACTGTGGATTTCGCTGGCCACGGTGTGGGCCTGCGTGCCGATCTATTGGCTGGCGGCACGGCTGCTACCAGTTCGTCAGGATGAAGTGGTTGATCAGCAGAGCGCCGACGACGTTGAGCCCCAGCCACCAGCGGCGTGACCGCGGCGGCAACAACGCCGCCGGCCGCGGTGAGCCACATCGTGAACGGCAGCCAGATCCGTTCGGTCTCGGCCTTGCTCAGCATGGACAGGTCCGCGAGCACGATCCCCAGCAGCGCGCCGAGCACCACCAGGTGCAGGCCGGAGCGGCGCTTGAGCGCCGCGATGTCGAACGCCCGGCCGACGCCGGCCACGCTGCCCAGGCCGATCGCGCACACCACCGACGCGAAGTTCGCCCATGACCAGTACTGGAAAGGCCGGTCCTTGGCGATGCCCTGCCAGTAGCGTTCCTGGACCAGCGTGTAGCCGTCGAACCACCAGAACCCCGCGAGCGCGAACACGCCGACGACCGCCAGCGCCGCCAGCACCGCAGGAACCAGGGCACGCATGGCGGATCGCCAGTCAACCGCCGCGATCAGCACCGCCACCGCGGCAGCGCCATCAGCGCCAGCCCATAGTTGAGGAAGATGCCCCACCCCAGCAGGAGGCCCGAACCGATCGCGGCGGCGATCGGCCAGCGCACGGTGCGCCGGGCGGCCAGCGCCAACAGCGCGATGCCCCATGCGGCCACGCCGGCGAAGTAGGCGTCGGCGGACACCGCGACCCAGATGGCCGTCGGCGCCACCGCGACGAACGGCGCCGCCTGTCGCGCGGTGTTCTCGTCGGCCAACGGCGCGCACCGCCACCACGATCGCGGCCGCCGCGCTCGACCCGACCAGCAGACACCACAGTCCCGCCCAGGCGCCGCCGCCCAACCCGATGCGATCGAGCCAGACGAATGTCAGCAGCGCGCCCGGCGGATGGCCCGACACGTGGGTGATCCACGAATTCGGTTGGAAATCCGGAATTCTGCTGGCGAACGTGCGCACCGCATGGGGAATGTCGGTGATCGACGGCACCTGGCGCAGGTACTCGTTCGGCGCGGTGAGGCGACCCGCGAAGCCGCGCTGCCAGCCGTCGATCATGGCCAGCGAGAACGCCCAGGCGCATGCGGTGGCCCAGGTGACCCACGGCAGTGCCCGCCACGGCAGCCGACCCGCGACCGCCTGCCCCCACAGCACGGCGGCGATGCCGATGACGATCGCCGGGACGGTGCCCCAGCCGACGTGGGCGTTCCACCAGCCGAAGATGGGCGCCGTGTCGGCGAACGCATGCAGCCGCGCCGGTGAGGCGTTGATCAGCGGGGTGACGATGCCCAGGTGCAGATGCGGCACGACGAACGCCGCGACCACCACGAGCACGCCGAGGGTGACCGCCACCGCCTCCCTGCGACCGTTCCGCACGCCCGCCAGCCTATTGCCCGGCCGACCGGGCCCGGCCTGACGATTCGGTGACGGTCTACGTCCCGAGGGTGTCCCGCCAGGACACCACTTGCGCCAGCTCGGTGAGGTCGTAGCCCCCGTCGCCGGGCGCTATCTCGACGGTGAACAGCGTGACACCGGCGTGCACGAACTCGTCGGCACTGCGCTGGTCGAACCCCGACGAGAACGGGGGTGTGGAAGCCACCGAGCGCTCGATGTCCGCGCCGTCGCGACCGGCGGCGGCCGCAAGCTCGTCGAGCAGCTTGCTCTTGCGGCGGTAGACGTCGATCGGGAATGGGAAGCTGTGCCAGATATCGGCGTGGCGTGCCACGGCCGGCAGGCTCCGCTTCTCACCCGCGCCACCGATCAGCACCGGAATGTGGCGAACCGGCGGCGGCACCAGTTGCGCAAGCCGGCGTTCGATCCGCTCGACGCCCTCATCGAACAGGTCCAGCCGCGATGTGGTGGTGCCGTAGTCGTATCCGTAAGTGGTGTAATCCTTTTCGTACCAGCCCGAGCCGAGGCCCAGGATCAGCCGGCCGCCGCTGATGTGGTCTACGGTGCGGGCCATGTCGGCGAGCAGGTCGGGATTGCGGAAGCCGATGCCGGTCACCAGCAGTCCGATTTCGGCGCGCGTGGTGATCTCACCCCACGAGGCCAGTGCCGTCCAGCCCTCGAAATTGTTGACGTCAGGCTGATCTGCCGCGAGTACCGGCCGGTGGTCGACAATTCCCTCGACCGCGGGCTTGTGGAAGTGGTCGTAGCCGAAGATGACGTCGGCGCCGATCTCCTCGGCACGCAGCACGGCGGAGCGCCAGGAGCGGAAGTCCGCCGCCCCGCCGGGTTGTATCTGAGCAGCTATCCGGATTGGTTTGGTCATGGCCGGACTAACTCGCGTTCCTTACCGTTCATTCCATAACGGTGTATGCTGGAGCGGATGCCCCGACCCCGCACGTTCGATGAAAGCGATGTGGTCGCGGCCGCGCGCGACGAATTCTGGGCGCGTGGCTATGCCGCCACCTCGGTCGATGACCTGACGTCCGTCACCGGCCTTGGCAAGGGCAGCCTCTACGGGGCGTTCGGCGACAAACATGGGCTCTTTCTGCGTGCGCTCGACGACTACATCGGCACGGCGATCGACGGTGTTCGCGCCCAGCTACGCGATCCCGCATACAGCGCCTATGACCGGCTGACCCGCCACATCCGCGCGCAGGCCAGGGCGGTGGTCGCCGACAAGTCACGGCGCGGCTGCATGATGGCCAAGAGCGCCGCCGAACTGGGCGCCACCGACGAGACCGTGGAACGGGCGGTCGAGCATGCCTACGCGGCATGGGCCGCCGAACTCGCCACCTGCATCAAGGAAGCGCAGCGCGACGGCACGATCGACGGCAAGCAGAAACCGCAGGTGCTGGCCACCACGGTGCTGGCGTTCATGCGCGGCCAGGAAGCACTGCACAAGGGCGGTGCCAAACCCGCGCAGATCAGGGCCGCGGCCGAGGAGATGATCGCGATGATCCCGAGCGGCCCGAAATCGCCGGAATAGTCGTCGGAATAGAAGCCCCCGCCGATGCGTCGTAGTTCTTGACCGAATGGTCCAGAACTCAGGAAAGGCGCGACGATGGCACTTCTCAAGGGCAAGACGGCGGTAATCACCGGCGGTACCACCGGCATCGGGTTGGCGACCGCCAAGCGGTTCGTCGAGGAAGGTGCGTACGTCTTCATCACCGGCCGTCGGCAGGCCGAACTGGATGCCGCGGTCGAGGAGCTCGGCGACAACGTGATCGGTGTACAGGGTGACGTCGGCAAGGCCGAGGATCTCGACCGGCTCTACGCCGCGGTCGCCGACAGCGGACGCCGCCTGGACGTGGTGTTCGCGAACGCGGCGGTCATCGACGTCGCCCGGATCGGCGACATCACCGAAGAGCACCTCGACTACCAGCTTGACGTCAACTTCAAGGGCGTCGTCTTCACGGTGCAGAAGGCGCTGCCGCTGCTCAACGACGGCGCCTCGATCGTGCTCAACTCGTCGAACACCAACGCCAAGGGCAGCGACGGAATCGGCGTCTACGCGGCGATCAAGGCGGCACTGCGGTCATTCGCCCGAACCTGGGCAAGTGAGTTGCGGGAGCGCAAGATTCGCGTCAACGTGGTCAGCCCGGGCGCCACCGAGACGCCCGGCATCAACACCCTCGCTCGCCTGCTGAATCCCGGCCCGAACGCCGCTGAAGAGTTCGAGAACTACCAGCGAAGCATCGTCCCGCTGGCGCGCTACGGCACGGCCGAAGAAGTCGCCAACACGGTGCTGTTCCTGGCATCGGAGCTGAGCAGCTTCACCACCGGCGCCGACATCCCGGTCGACGGTGGCATCAACCAGATCTGACCGCTCGCGCGACGACGGGAGTGTCAGCAGCGACGTTCGGCGTCGCCTGGATGTGGCAAGGCGTTCACTTTTCAGACGTCGATTTCTGTCACACTCCGGCAATGACTGACGTCGTCCAGAACCCCGACACCGCCCCCCTCGAGCGCAGCCGCACCGGCCTGTCCGCCGACGCGTTGCGGCGGGGAATCGTCGACCATCTGCGCTACTCGATCGGTCGCCCGGCGGCCGCGTTGAGGCCCGAGCACTATTACCGGGCCCTTGCCCTTGCGGTCCGCGACCGCATGCAGGACAACCGGGTGGCGTCCACGCAGACGTCGCTGGATCTCGGCCGGAAGGTGACCTGCTACCTGTCGGCCGAGTTCCTGATGGGGCCGCAGCTGGGCAGCAACCTGCTCAACCTCGGCATCGAGGAGGCAGCACGCGCTGCGCTGGGCGAACTCGGCCAGGACCTCGACGACGTGCTGGCCTGCGAGGAGGAACCGGGGCTGGGCAACGGCGGCCTCGGACGGCTGGCGGCGTGTTATCTCGACTCGCTCGCCACCCTCGAGCGCCCCGCCATCGGGTACGGCATCCGCTACGAGTTCGGCATCTTCGACCAGGAGATCCACGACGGCTGGCAGGTCGAGAAGACCGACAACTGGCTGGTCAACGGGAACCCTTGGGAGATCGCAAAACCCGATGTGAACTATCGGGTCAACTGGGGCGGTTATGCCGAGCACTACGTCGATGCCGCAGGCCACGACCGCGTCCGGTGGGTGCCAGGACGGGTCATCAAGGGGGTCGCCTACGACACCCCGATCCAGGGATACGGCGTGCACACGTGCAACGTGTTGACGTTGTGGAGTGCGCGGGCCATCGAGTCGTTTGCGCTGGACGCCTTCAACACCGGCGACTACTACAAGGCGGTCGAGGACGAGGTCAACTCGGAAACCGTCACCAAGGTGTTGTATCCGAACGACGAGCCTGAGGTGGGCAAGCGGCTGCGCCTCTTGCAGCAGTACTTCTTCGTGTCGTGTTCGCTGCAGCACGTCCTGCACATCATGGATGACTTAGCCGACCTTTCCGTTCAAGGAGCTCCCGCAGCAATTCGCGTTGCAGCTCAACGACACTCACCCATCTATCGGGGTCGCCGAGCTGATGCGGCTGCTGGTCGACGATCGACAGCTCGATTGGGACGAGGCCTGGGCCATCACGGTGGCCACGTTCGGCTACACCAACCACACCTTGCTGCCCGAAGCGCTGGAGACGTGGCCGCTGGCGATGTTCGGCGAATCACTGCCCCGCCACCTCGAGATCATCTACGAGATCAACCGGCGCTTCCTCGACGAGGTGCGCGCGAAGTTCCCCGGCGACGAGGCCCGCCTGCGGCGCATGTCGATCATCGGCGAGGACGGCGGGAAGAGCGTCCGGATGGCGCACCTGGCCACGGTCGGCAGCCATGCGATCAACGGCGTCGCCGCGCTGCACTCCGAACTGCTCAAGGAGAGCGTGCTCAAGGACTTCTACGAGATGTGGCCCGAGCGGTTCTCCAACAAGACCAACGGCGTCACACCGCGCCGCTTCCTCGCGCTGTCGAACCCGGGCCTGCGCGAGCTGCTCGACGAGACGATCGGCGAGGGCTGGCTGAGGAACCTCGACCAGCTTCGCGGGCTCGAGACCTTCGCCGACGACCCCGCCTTCCGCATCCAGTGGCGTGCGGTCAAGCGCGCGAACAAGGCGCGGCTGGCCGACTACGTCCGGTCGACTGCCGGCGTTGAGCTGAACCCCGACTGGCTGTTCGACATCCAGGTCAAGCGCATTCACGAATACAAGCGTCAGCACCTCAACGTGTTGAACATCGTCACGCAGTACCACCGGCTCAAGCAGAACCCGGGCCTGCAGATTCCGCCCCGCGCGTTCATCTTCGGCGGCAAGGCCGCGCCCGGCTACTTCCTGGCCAAGCGAATCATCAAGCTGATCAACGCCGTTGGTGAGACGGTCAACAGCGATCCCGACGTCAACCGGTTCCTGAAGGTGGCGTTCGTGCCGAACTTCAACGTGCAGAACGCGCACCTCATCTACCCGGCCGCGGACCTGTCGGAACAGATCTCGACGGCGGGCAAGGAAGCGTCGGGCACCGGCAACATGAAGTTCATGCTGAACGGCGCGCTGACCATCGGCACCCTCGACGGCGCGAACGTCGAGATGCGCGAGGAGGCCGGCGCCGAGAACTTCTTCCTCTTCGGCCTGACCGTCGACGAGGTCGAGCGGATCAAGCGCGACGGCTACCGGCCGTCGGACTACGTCAACGGCAACAGCGAGCTGGCGGCCGTGCTCGACCTGATCGCCGGAGGGACATTCTCCGCGCGGTGACACCGAGGTGTTCCGCCCGCTGGTCGACAACCTGCGCTACGACGACCCGTTCCTCGTCCTCGCCGACTACGCGTCCTACGTCGAATGCCAGGACCGGGTGAGTGCGGCGTGGCAGGACACCTCGGCATGGACGCGGATGTCGGTCCTGAACACCGCGCGCAGCGGCAAGTTCTCGTCGGACCGGGCCATCACGCAGTACTGCGATGACATCTGGAACGTCGGGCCGGTGACCGTGCGGGTCTGACGCCGGCTACAGCGGCGCGCACGTCGGCGTCAAACCCGAGAAGTGCACCGCAGGCATGCCGTCCACGGTCACGAAATCGGTTCCCGGAAACCAGGTAGTGCCCGGTTGTATCCAGGGGGAACGCTCTTGGGGTACGCGATCGTCATGTCGGAGTAGAACTGAACACCCGGCGGGCACGCGGGACTCGTTGGCGCGGAAGGGTTCCACGCGTGAACGACGATCGGGTTGAGCAGCCGGGTGCCCTCGGCGCAGTTGGGCTGGCACTCGACGGCGCTGTCCGTCCCGGTGCCACGCGCACCGTCGGGACCCCAGGAACTCCACGTCATGTCTTGCATGACGCCGGTGGTGTCGCAGTTGTAGGCGAACGAAGCGGGTCGCTGCTGCGGAGGCTGACTCGGGTCGTAGCACTTGCCGATCGCAAAAACGGCATCGCGTTGCCCGGGCGGGTCCGCAGCGGCCAGAGCGGGCCCGCCGAACAGGGCGAGCGCGTAGGCGGCCAGGACGAATGCGCGGATCACGCCCGGATGCTAGCAACCACGCGGGCCGAACCGCGCGGCGAGCCCGAGCCGGTCCACCTTGCCGATGCCGCGGCGGGGCAGCTCGTCGACGACATGGACCTCGCGCGGCGCGGCCGTCGCCGGCAACGTCGAAGCGACGTGTGCCCGCAGCTCGGCCAGGGTGGGTGCGGTACGCCCGGTGGCCACCACGATCGCGGCGACCACTCGCTGCCCCAGTCGCTCGTCGGCCACGCCGAACACCGCGCTGTCGGCCACGGCGGGGTGGGTCGCCAACGCCGCCTCCACCAATTGCGGCAACACCGTCAACGCGCCGGTGCTGATCGCATCGTCGGCCCGGCCCAGAACGCGCAGCACCCCTGAATCATCAACGGCGCCAATGTCGTCGGTGCGAAACCAGCCGGCGTCCGCGAACGGATCGGGCTGCACCGGATTGCGGTAACCCTTCGCCAGCGTGGCGCCGCCGAGCACCACCCGGCCGTCGTCGATGCGCAACCGGACCCCGTCGAGCGGAACGCCGTCGTACACACAACCACCGGCCGTCTCGCTCATCCCGTACGTCCGCACCACGGAAATTCCTGCGGCCGAGGCCCTTTCGGCGACCGCCGGCGGGCATCGGGCCGCCGCCGATCAGAACGGCATCCAGCGACGCCAAAGCCGCCGCAGACACCGGATCCTGCAGCGCCTTGTCCAGCTGCGCCGCCACCAGCGACGCGTACTTGCGTCCGGACCCGAATGCCGATACCGCCGAGGCTAATTCGGCGGGATCGAAGCCCGGCGAAACGGCTACCGGCTCAGTGTCCGCGACGACGCTGCGCACCAGCACCTGCAGGCCGGCGACGTGGTAGGGGGAGAGCGCAAGCAGCCACCGTCCCGGACCGCCCAGCCGCGCATGGGTCGCCTCGGCGCTGGCCGTCAGCGCCGCCGCGGTGAGCATCGCGCCCTTGGGTGTTCCCGTCGTTCCCGACGTTGACACCACCACCGCCACGTCGTCATCGATCTCCGAGCCGGCTCGCAAAGACGTTGTCAGCAAGCAATGATTCGACGCGAGTCGTCGGCCGGCACGGGAAGCACCGATGCGCGTCCGGCCAGCGCGTCCCGCGACGGCCGGCAGCACCGACAGCGCCGAGCTCCCGGACGGCACGGCGACGCGCGCGCAGGACGGCTATTCGGGCTCCTCGGCATCGCGGGGATCGTCGAGCGGCCAGCCCTTGGCGGCCAGGCGGTTTCGCACGCGTTCGATGTCCTCGGGCGTCGGGAGGTCGTCGGTGATTTCGGTGATCAGGACCCCGATATCGACTTGGTCGAACTCGCTGCGGTCGATCAACGCCTCGGCGACGGCTTTGACCTCGTCGTCGGTGAGGCGCCGCTTGAGCAGCGCCAGCAGCGGCACCCGATCGGGCCCCGGCACGCCTTCGGGATAGCCGGCGGTGATCCAGGCGACGATCTTGGCGAGAAACTTGGTCACAGTGTCAACTCCCCCGGGTCGCCCGGCGACGAGGATTTCTCAGGACTGGTCCGATCGTAGTTGCGAAGGCGGTCGCCTGGCGGTCGCAAACTGCCGAACACCCGGACGCTCCGAATCGTCTCGACGCGCCCGACGAACGCAGCCGGGCCGCCAGGTGAACAGTAAATGAACACCTCACGGGCGCCGGCAAAGTCCCAGGTAAGACGTGCCTTTTCGGGTGACTAGCCGCTGGTCAAATTCGCCGGCGTACCCCCAGAATTAGCGCCATGAGCGCAACGATGATCATCCTGGTGCTGTTGATAGCAACGGCACTGGCCTTCGACTTCACCAACGGATTCCACGACACCGGCAACGCGATGGCGACGTCGATCGCCACCGGGGCTCTCAAGCCGAAGACCGCCGTGCTGCTTGCCGGCATCTTGAACCTGGTCGGCGCCTTCCTCTCCGTCGAGGTCGCCGTCACGGTGACCACCCAGGTCCTGAAGATCCAGAACCCCAAGACCGGTCACCTGTTGCCGTCGATCTCGCCATCGACCGGCCTCACGATCATCTTCGCCGGCCTGATCGGCGGCATTCTCTGGAACCTGCTGACCTGGTTGTTCGGCATCCCGTCGAGTTCGTCGCACGCGCTGTTCGGCGGATTGATCGGCGCGGGTCTCGCCGCGGCAGGCATCGCCGGCGTCAACTGGACGGGCATCACCCAGAAGGTCCTGATCCCCGCGTTCGCCTCGCCGTTCATCGCGGGCATCGTCGCGGCTGCCGGCACCTGGCTGGTGTACCGGATCACCCGCAGCGTGGCGAAGCAGCGCCGCGAGGAGGGCTTCCGGTGGGGCCAGATCGTCACCGCCTCGCTCGTCGCACTCGCCCACGGCACCGGTGATGCTCAGAAGACCATGGGCGTCATCGCGCTGGCCCTGATCACCACCGGCCACCTCACCGGCGACGTCAAGAAGAACGGCCTTCCGTTCTGGATCATCCTGTCCTGCGCGCTGGCCATCGGCCTCGGCACCTACATCGGGGGCTGGCGGGTCATTCGCACGCTGGGCAAGGGCCTGGTCGAGATCGAGTCGCCCCAGGGTATGGCCGCCGAGGCGGCCTCGGCCGCGGTCATCCTGACCTCCAGCGTCGCCGGGCATGGCGCTGTCCACCACGCAGGTTGCCACCGGCTCCATCCTGGGCAGCGGCGTCGGCAAGCCAGGCGGCGTGGTGCGGTGGGCGGTTGCCGGCCGGATGGCGGTGGCCTGGCTCATCACCTTGCCCGCGGCGGGCGCCGTCGGCGCCCTGTCGTTCTGGCTCAGCCACAGCATCGCTTCGCTCGGCTCGGCGCTGGCGGGCGACATCGTCATCTTCCTGATCCTGGTCGCGCTGTCCGGCTACATGTACTGGCGCGCTCAGCAGCAGAAGGTCGACAGCAAGAACGTCAACGCCGATTGGGACGACTCGACCAACTCCGTCGTTCCCGCTGACGTCCGCGAGGCCGCCAAGAGACAAGTCCGACGGCCGCCGTCTGAGCCCGAAATCGACTGACAGAAAGGAACCTTTGATGACATACCTAGAAGCAATTCTCAAGGTGCTGGTGGTGGGGCTGGTGCTCGGCGCGGGGCTGCCCGCGATCTTCGGGGTCGGATTGCTGGCCTACTCGACCGGGGCGGGCGCCACCGAGGCCGACGGGACAGCGCACGCCCCCAACCCGGCTCTGAAGTACCTGGGCGTGCTGCTGTTCTTGTTCATCGGATGGGTGATCGTGACCGCCGTCTTCTGGATCGCCAGGACGACGATCATCCATCACTTCGGTGTCGACCTATTCCCCTTCATGCCCAAGTAGTGAGCTGAGATCACATGACTGAGAACCACAGTGTCCTGGAAAACGTGCTGGGGTGGCTGCACGACGGCTACCCGGAAGGCGTTCCGCCGAAGGACTACTTCCCGCTGCTCGCGCTGCTGAAGCGGTCGCTGTCCGAGGACGAGGTCGTCAAGGCCGCGCAGACCGTCCTGAAGGGAAGCGACGCCGACGACGGTGACCGACGACGAGATCCGCAAGGCGATCGAAGAGGTCACCGCCAAGGAGCCCAATCCCGAGGAGATCCATCAGGTCGCCTCGCGGTTGGCCTCCGTCGGGTGGCCGCTGGCGTCACCTGCGCGCTGAACCTCATCCCTCTGACGGCCCTCTGCTCTTCGGAGCCGGGGGCCGTCAGCGTCTGGTGTCGCGGCGCAACGGGTGGGTCTCGGGCACCTGGACGAAGATCAGCAGGACACCGTCGGGATCGACGACGTGCATCTCGTGTAACCCCCACGGCTCTTGCTTTGCCTCGCGGGCGATCTCGACGCCGCGGCCCTTGAGCTCCTGCCTCGGCGGCATACACGTCGCGGACCTGGAGCCACATGGTGCCGCCCGCGCTCGGCGTGCCGTGGCCGGCGAGTTCGATCAGCGACTGGCCGGCGTAGAACACCGTGCCCGCGCCGTAGTCGCGGGCGATGGCCAGCCCGACCTCGTCGCGGTAAAACCGCAGTGAGCGCTGGTAGTCGGCCGGCCGGATGAGCATCCGGCTGGCCAGGATCTCCATGAACCTGTGTCTATCACGTCGGCTGCCGGCATCAGGCTCCGGGCTGGACGCGTTGGCGCTTCATGATCGCGTCGACCGCGCTGGGCGCGATGCTGTTGAGTGCGTGGGCGGTGACGGCCATCCGCGGCGCGATGCGCACCGGCCGGGTCCGGGCCGCGGTGATCATCCAGTCGGCGGCCTCGGCGGCGCTCAGGCCGGGAAGCCCGTCGTACGCGCGCGTCGGCGCGATCATCGGCGTCTTGACCAGTGGGTAGTACAGCGTCGTTGAATGCACACCCTTGACGGCCCATTCGGTTTCGATGACCCTGCTGACCGCCGACAGCGCTGCCTTGGACGCGTTGTAGACGGCGAACAGCGGCGAGGATTCGCTGAGCACGCCCCACGTGGAGACGTTGATGATGTGGCCGTCGCCGCGCTCGATCATGCCGGGCGCGAGGCCGCGAATGAGGCGAAGCGGCGAGTAGTAGTTCAGCGTCATCGTCCGCTCGACGTCGTGCCAGCGGTCCAGCGACTCGGCGAGCGGGCGCCGGATGGACTTGCCTGCGTTGTTGATCAGGATGTCGACGCCGCCGAGGTCCTGCCCGACCGTGGCGATCAGTTCGTCGACGGCGTCCAAGTCGGACAGGTCGGTGGCGTAGGCCCTGGCGTCGCCACCGGCCGCGGTGATGCGCTCGACGACGGCATCGAGCAGTTCCTGTCTGCGCGCGACCACCACGACCTGTGCGCCGCGGCGGGCGAACTTCTCGGCGGCCGCCTCGCCGATGCCCGACGACGCGCCGGTCAGCAGGACACGCTTGCCGTTGAGGTCGACGGGATCACGGCGGCGCCGCAGCGCCTGTTCGGTCAGTGCTGGTCTCATGCTGGCCAGCAGCAGACTCTCGGACAGCCGGCGCAGCGGACTCTTGCTCACGGACGATAACGCTTAGGGGGCTTAGAAGTAGCGGGGGAAGGGCGTCCAGTCGGGGTCGCGCTTCTGCAGGAACGCGTCGCGGCCCTCGACGGCCTCGTCGGTCATGTAGGCCAATCGCGTTGCCTCACCGGCGAATAACTGCTGTCCGACCAGACCGTCGTCGGTCAGGTTGAACGCGTACTTGAGCATCCGGATCGCCTGCGGCGACTTGCCGTTGATCGCCTCCGCCCACTGCAAACCCACGGATTCGAGGTCTGCGTGGTCGACGACTTCGTTGACCGCGCCCATCGCGTGCATCTGCTCGGCCGTGTACGGGCGACCGAGGAAGAAGATCTCACGGGCGAACTTCTGCCCGACCTGCTTCGCCAAATACGCGCTGCCGTAACCGCCGTCGAAGCTGCCGACGTCGGCGTCGGTCTGCTTGAAGCGGGCGTGCTCGCGGCTGGCCAGCGTCAGGTCGCAGGTCACGTGCAGGCTGTGCCCGCCGCCGGCCGCCCACCCGTTGACCAGGCAGATGACCACCTTCGGCATGAACCGGATCAGCCGCTGCACCTCGAGGATGTGCAGCCGCCCGGCGCGGGCGGGGTCGACCGTCTCCGCGGTCTCACCGGCCGCGTACTGGTAACCGCTGCGGCCGCGGATGCGCTGATCGCCGCCGGAGCAGAACGCCCAGCCGCCGTCCTTGGGTGACGGCCCGTTGCCGGTCAGCAGCACGACGCCGACGTCCGGTGACATCCTGGCGTGGTCGAGCACGCGGTACAGCTCGTCGACGGTGTGTGGCCGAAACGCGTTGCGCACCTCCGGCCGGTCGAACGCGATCCGCACCGTCGGCTGGGCCACGCCGTCGACGATGTGCCGGTGATAGGTGATGTCGGTGAGCCCGAAAGCCGTCGATCGCCTGCCACACCGAGGGGTCAAAGGGGTTGTCGCTCATGCGGTTACCGAATCAAGACGAAACACGGGGCACCGGCCGGCGAGGGCTTCGAACTCATCGGGATTGGGTCCGGTGACCAGTCCGGCGTTCTTCATGAAGCCCACTCCGGTTGGCACCTCGATCGGGAATGCGCGCAGCAGCGGACGCGCGTCCTCGGCCGTATCTCGACCATGCGGACGCGTTCGGTGCGGCGGCCCATCCGCAGGGTGGCCTCGCCCGCGGCCCTGGCCGTTGGCCGACCAATCCGAGGCCCAGCTTGGGCAGGCCGATCATCACCTTGTTCACGTACTTCAGCCACCACGGCGGCCGGATGCGCGCGCTGTCGGACATAGCAGCGACGCTACGTGATCGGGTCGATGCGGAACACGGGCAGGCGTGCCGCTAGCCCGCCGAACGTGTCAGCGGGGCGGCCCGAGTATGACGTTGCCGAATCTCTCCGACGCCTCGGCGAGCCGCTCGGCGGGAATCTCGAAGCCGTCGGGGCGAGGTGTCGACTTATCGCGGCCCGCGTAGCGGAACATTCCTTCGATGCCGGCCGGCGTGTTGATCATCAGCAGGTCAGCTCGCTTTGACGTGATGCGATAGGCGTGCGGAATGTTCTTGGGCAGGTACACGATTCCGCCCTCGTTCAGTTCCATCTCCTCGTCGTCGGACCACACCAGGGCGGTGCCCTTGATCAGCATGAACACCTCGTCCTCGTGCGTGTGCCGGTGATAGGGGGGCGCTTCGCCTTCGCTGACGTCGAAGCGTCCGACCATCAGCTGACCGTTGGTGGCCTGGCCGTCGAGCAGGATTGCCAGCGTCCCACCGTCGAGCCATTCCAGTTGCTGTTGCTGTGCTGGCTGGGCCAGATAGGCCATGCTCATCCAGTGACGTCCTTCCATGGCTCACGTGGGCGCTTACCGGATGAATTATTCCGGTTTGGGCCACCATATGGCACGCGCCGGCATCCGGCAACGCCGCGTCGGGCTGTGTCAGACTCGGCAAATGAGCGCTCGGCCGATGAAGGCACCGGGCTCGCGGCGGGCAGTGCGACGCGACGCCCTGCTCAATCGCGAAAAAATCCTGGCCGTCGCCGCCGAGCTGATGGCCCGCCGCGGAAGCAACGTTCCGGTGGCAGCGATCGCTGAGGCCGCCGGTGTCGGCGTCGGCACCTTCTACCGCGGATACCCCGACCGGACGGCTCTGCTGCACGCCCTCGAACACCGCGCCTACGACTTGCTCATCGGCGTGCTCGACCGGATCCGAGACTCCGGACAAACCGGCGCCGCGGCGGTGCAAAGCTACCTCGAGGAATGTTTGAATCTGGGCGATCAACTTGTCTTGCCCCTCCGCGGTGCCCCACCACTCAAGGACGCCGAGGCCGTCGACGCGCGCCGGCGCATCAACACCGCGCTCGAGCAGTTCCTGGCCGACGGCCGCGCAGACGGATCCGTGCGCGCCGACATCAACGCCACCGACATCATCGCGTGCGGGGCGCTTGTCAGCCAACCGCTGCCGCACGGCCCGGACTGGCCGACCATCGCCCGCCGTCACATTCACGTGTTCGTCGACGGCCTGCGTGCACCCGACGGCCATCGCCTGCCCGGTCCGGCGGTGACCCACCGCGACATCGAAGCCGCATTCGCCGCCGATTGAGTTTGCATCTTAGCCGCGGGCCCGAGCGGCTTTGTCCGCCAGCACTTCTCGTTCACGCTCGTTGTCGGTCATCGACGCGGCCCTGTCGAACTCGTCGGCGGCCTCGGTGTCGCGGCCGAGCCGGGCCAGCAGCTCGCCGCGCACACTCGGCAGCAGATACGAGCCTGCGAGGCCGTCGAGTTTGTCGACGATCTCCAATGCGTCCGCCGGACCTGACGCCATCGCCACGGCCACGGCCCGGTTGAGCTCGACCACCGGCGACGGCGCGACCTGAAGCAGCCCGTCGTAGAGCAGCACGATGCGCGCCCAGTCGGTCTCGGTCGCCGTCGGCGCCACGGCGTGACACTCGGCCAGCGCGGCCTGAAGCGCATACGGGCCCCACCCGACACCGTTGCGCGCCAACGCATCAGCCGCCCGCTCCAGCGCGGCGACGCCGCGCTGGATCTGCGCCCTGTCCCACTTGGTCCGGTTCTGGTCCTCGAGCAGGATCGGCCTGCCCTGCTCGTCGGTGCGCGCCGGGAAGCGCGACGATTGAAACTCCATCAGCGACACCAGACCGTGCACCTCGGCCTCGTCGGGCACCAACGCCGCGAGCACGCGACCCAGCCGCAGCGCCTCGCTGCACAGCTCGTCGCGGACCCAGCGCTGCCCGAACGACGCCGAATAGCCCTCGTTGTAGATCAGGTAGATGACGCTGAGCACCGCCGACAGCCGCTGCGGGTACTGCGACCGATCCGGCACCTCGAACGGCACGTTCGCGGCGGCCAGCGTCTTCTTGGCCCTGGTGATGCGCGCCGCGACCGTCGCCGTCGACGTCAGGAAGGCGCGCGCGATCTCCTCGGTGGTCAGGCCGCCGACGACGCGCAACGTCAGCGCGATCTGGCCCTCCCGCGACAGCACCGGGTGCGACGAGATGAAGATCAGCCGCAGCACGTCGTCGTCGATGCGGTCGGGGTCCCACGCCTGCGCAACGTCGTCGACCTGCGTCTCGAGCTCCCGCGCCATCGCCACGTACTTGGCGTCGAGGTTCTCCTGCCTGCGCCAATAGTCGATGGCCTTGCGTTTGGCGACGGTGGTCAGCCACGCGCCCGCGTTGCGCGGCACGCCGGATGAGGGCCACTGGGTCAGCGCGTCGACGAGGGCCTCCTGCGCCACGTCCTCGGCAAGGCCGACGTCGCCGACCGCGCGGGTCAGCGTCGCGACGATCTTGGCGGCCTCCATCCGCCACACCGCATCGACGGTCTGCTGTAGATCCGGCACCTGCCCATTGTGCCGAGCCGCTCAGGCCTGCCCGCGCAATGCGGCCGTCACGCTCGCGAACATGGTCGACTTGATCGCCTGCAGGGTGCCGGGATCCTTGCCCGTCAACCCGCGTCGCCAGCTCGACGGCCGTCGACGTGACCTGGCCTTCCGGCGCGGTCGCGCCCACCAGGCCGAGCGCCTCGGCGTCGGCGCCGCCGTAGCGGCGTCCGGTGGTCATCGCCTCGACCGCCGCGGCCGGCGTGAGCTTCGCCTGGATCAGGGCCGCCATCCCCGGTGAGAACGGGATGCGAATGTCCACCTCGGGAAAGCAGTAGAAGCCGCGGTCGACCCGCATGACCCGAAAGTCGTGGGCAATTGCCAGCATCGAGCCTGCGCCGAACGCATGGCCGTTGATGGCCGCGACGGTGGGAACCGGTGCGACGAGTACCCGCGCCAGCAGCTGCTGCACCTGGTCGATGTACCAGTCGCCCCGATCACTATGGGCGGCAAGCCAATCCAGATCAAGTCCGTTCGAGTAGAACTTGCCTGACCCGGTGGTGACCAGCGCCTTGGCCGCACCCGATTCGATGTGGTCGAGGAAGCCGTTGACGGTGGTCAACCAGTCCGGCGAGAAGCGGTTCTCGTCGTCGCCGAGATTCAAAACCGCTACCTCGTCGGTGATTTCGAGCTGTGCGGACATCTCTCTCCTTAATGGGTGGACAGAATCGCTTGCACGGCGGCGGCGAGGCGGCGGCGGGCGTCGTCGGTGGGCGGCATGGGTCGGCGCAGCATCAGACCCGTCGGTAGCCCGACGACGCAGTCCTCGATCAGCGCGACCGACGCGGCGTCCCTGCGGTCCCACATGGCCATCGACAGCCGGATCAGCAGGGCGCGAAGGTCGGTGTCGAGCGCGCGGAGTTCGGCCTGCACCTCGGCCGGGGCCTCGCCGATCAGTTCCTCGCGGCGGGTGCCGAGCAGCAGCCGGGCCGACGACGGGTACCGCTCGCTGAACACGGCCGGTGCGTCGGCCGCGGCGACGACGGCACGGACGGGCTGGTCTTCGGCGTCGACGGCGCGCTGCTGCACCGCAAGGAAGCGTCGCGCGGCGCGCACCCAGGCGCGACCGACCAACCCGGCGCGGGAGCCGAACGCGTGATAGATCGCGCCATTGGAAATCCCGGCGCGGTCGGACACCGCGCGGATCGTGACGGCCTTGACGCCGCCCACGACGGCGAGTTCTTCGGCCGCGTCGAGCATCGCGTCGCGGTCGTACACCTGCGGCCGTGGCATGGCAGCCAAGATAACAGAGCAGATGCTCTGTTATCAAATGCGTGCGTGACACGCCGGGGCAATGCGGGCGGTAGCAACTATCGGAGGCGGAGCATATTCCTATGGCGCACCGGCTGGTCACCGCGTACCGCGACGGGCGAAAAGCCTTCCCGCATACGCTTCTCAACCCTTACGCGGGGATGGGAGACCGTGCGGTTGCGCGGATGTGGCGGCTGGGGTGGCAACGGGCCGCCGAGGAAAGCCGCGGCATTCCGCCCGAAGCCGAACGCATCGAGCGGTTGGCCGCCGAGATCGACGCGCTGCTCGATTAACCGCTCGGCGGTTGTGCTGATTGACCGCCGCGTTGCGCGTTAGCGGTCTGCTCGCGCGGCGGCTCAGCCGACCGCGCGACCGGCGCCCTGCCAGAACTGCGCGCGCACCGACTTCTTGTCGGGCTTGCCCAGCGCGGTCACCGGTACGGAGTCGACGACGATCACCTGCTTCGGCGACTGCACCGAACCCTTGCGTTCCTTGACCGCGGCCTGGATCTCGGCGGTCATCTTCGACACCGACTCCTCGTCGGACGGCGCGTCGGGGCGCAGCACCACCACAGCGGTCACCGCCTCGCCCCACTTCTCGTCCGGGGTGCCGATCACGCACACCTGCGCGACTGAAGGGTGCTCTGCCACCACGTCTTCCACCTCACGCGGGAACACGTTGAAGCCGCCGGTGACGATCATGTCCTTGGTCCGGTCGACGATGTACCAGAACCCGTCCTCGTCCTCGCGGGCCAGATCGCCGGTGTGCATCCAACCGTCGCGGAACGTTTCGGCCGTCGCCTCCGGTTTGTTCCAGTACCCACCGGACAGCAGCGGCCCGCTGACACAGATCTCGCCGACCTCACCCTGCGGCACCGGATTGCCGTCCTGGCCGAGAAGCGCTGTGCGGCAGAACAGCGTCGGCCGCCCGCACGACGTCAGCCGCTTCTCGTCGTGGTCGCCTTTGGCCAGGTAGGTGATGACCATCGGCGCCTCGGACTGCCCGTAATACTGGGCGAAGATCGGGCCGAAGCGGCGGATCGCCTCGGCCAGCCGCACCGGGTTCATCGCTGAGGCGCCGTAGTACACCGTCTCCAGCGACGACAGGTCGCGGGTGTGCGAATCCGGGTGGTCCATCAGCGCGTAGATCATCGACGGCACCAGCATGGTGGCGGTGATCTTCTGCTCCTCGATCACGCGAAGCACCTCGGCCGGGTCGAATTTCGACAGCACGACCATCTCGCCGCCCTTGACGACCGTCGGCACGAAGAACGCCGCGCCCGCGTGCGACAGCGGCGTGCACATCAGGAATTTCGGCTGCTCCGGCCACTCCCACTCGGCGAGCTGAATCGTCGTCATCGTGGTGATCGACTGCACGGTGCCGATGACACCCTTCGGCTTGCCGGTGGTGCCGCCGGTGTAGGCCATCCCGCCGATGTGGTCGGGCGGCAGGTCCGCCGCGACCAACGGCTGCGGTGAGTACTTCGCGGCCTCCGCGGTGAGGTCGACCGCGACGTCGGACAGGGCCTCGGGCACCGGCCCGATGGTCAGGATGCGCTTGAGCGAGTCCACTTTCTCCAGCAGGCCCAGCGCCCGTTCGACGAACATCGGGTTCGGGTCGATGATCAGCGACGTGATGCCGGAGTCAGTCAGCACGTACGCGTGGTCGTCGAGCGAACCGAGGGGGTGGAGTGCGGTGCGGCGGTAGCCCTGCGTCTGGCCGGCGCCGATGATCATCAACACCTCGGGGCGGTTCAGTGACAGCAGGCCGACGGCGGCGCCGGTGCCCGCGCCGAGGGCCTCGAACGCCTGAATGTACTGGCTGATGCGGTCGGCGAGCTCGCCACCGGTCAGCGTGGTGTCCCCGAGGAACAGCACCGGCTTGTCCTTGTTGCGCTTGAGCGCACCGACCGTCAGATGACCCGAGTGGATGGGATGGCGCAGCAGCTCGGCTGGCGAGCTCACGAGCGAGGAAGCATCGATCTGAGTCATACCCGACAGACTAGAACGTGTTACAGAACGATATGGGCTTGCCCTAGTTATCCGCTGAGGTGGATCCGTTGAAGCGGATAACTAGGGCACCCATCCCAACCTCAGCGGCCGGCGGCCCGGGTGGCGTCGGCCCTCGCCCCGGCGGCGATCTTCTCCGCGAGGTCGGCCTTCCACTGGATTTCCTTCTGGACCCACTCGTTGTCCTGGGGGAATTCGTCGGTCTCGTGAACCCGCCGGACCTCCAGCTTGACGCCGGTGCCGAGCGGGCATTTCCGCGCCCACTGCTTGGCCTCTTCCTTCGAGGACACGTCCAGGATCCAGAACCCGTTGAACAGCTCCTTGGCCTCGGTGTACGGGCCGTCGGTCACCACCGGGGGATCGGCGTTGAAGTCGACGACGAAGCCTTCTTCGGGTCCCGTCAGACCCTCACCGGCGAGCAGCACGCCGGCCTTGATGAGCGACTCGTTGTAGGCGCCCATCGCGGCGATGATCTCGTTGAAGTCGATGTTCTGCTCGGCCATGGCCTTCTCGGCCTCGGCGGTGGACCGCATGATCAGCATGTAACGCGCCATTGTTCTGTCTCCTTCTGTTTGTGGTGAAGGGGCTCGTCCATCGTGCCCTCGTTGACACGTCGAACCGCAACCGGCCCGAATCGACACGGGACGTGAAGTTTCTTCAAGAATTTTTTCGAGGCCTGACCGAAATTTTGTTCGGCGCAAGCCCTCGCCTTCAGTCGGGGGATAGCTGATCCCGTCTGTTGGGCCGCGGGTAGCGGACCGTTGTTGTCGTAGGCAGGGATTACCGTGAGATCCATGCAGTACCGGTCAACGCGTGAAGCGGTGTTTTCGGTGAAGTACCACGTGATCTGGTGCCCGAAGTATCGCCGCGGGGTGTTGGGCGGCGCAGCCCAGCTGCGGTTGAAGCAGATCATCGGCGAGGTCGTGGCCGAGTTCGGCGGCATGGTCATCGAGGTGGAGATGATGCCCGATCAGGTACACCTGCTGGTCGAGGTGCCGCCACAGGTGGCGGTATCGAAACTCGTGCAGATTCTGAAGGGCCGTTCTTCGCATCGTCTACGGCAAGAATTCCCGCATCTGGCGCGGGTGAAGTGTTTGTGGTCGCCGTCCTGGTTCGTCTTGAGCGTGGGCGGCGCGCCGCTGGAAGTGGTCAGGGGCTATGTCGAGGACCAGGAGCTCGCTGCTGCTCGGAAACAGAAGACGGCTTAGCGATGGCGCAACGGTATCGCTTGTATCCGACCGCAGAGCAGTCTGTGTTCATGCTGGAACGCCATTGCGCCGATGCCCGCTTTGTGTGGAATCTGGCGGTGGAGCAGTTCAACTGGGGCCGGACCGGGCGGCTGGCGCCGGGTCCGGCGGCCCGGCAGAAACAGTTGGCGGAGGCGCGGCAAGCTTGTGCGTGGTTGGCGGCGGGGTCGTCGGCGGTGCAGCAGCAGGCATTGCGGGATTTCGACCGGGCAGTCGCGGGATTCTTCACCGGCGTGTACCGGCGGCCGGGTTGGCGGCGCAAGCACCTCGACGAGGGCTTCTGTATTCGCGACAGCCGCGTGGAGATCGTCAATCGGAAATGGGCGCAGGTGGTTGTGCCGAAGCTCGGATTGGTGAAGTTTCGGCTCGTCCCGCCCGCTGCCGCGCAGGGAAGTTGGGCATGGCGCGGGTCAGCTTCAAGGCGGGCCGCTGGCATGTCAGCTTCCCGGCTCCGCAACCCGAGGTTGCTGGCATTGCTGGGCGGCGAAGAGCGTCTGGTCGGGATCGACCGTGGTGTGCAAACGACGCTCGCCCTCTCGGACGGGACGATGATGCGGGCGCCAATTATGCGGCGCGGCGAGCAGAAGAAGCTGACTCGTCTTCAGCGGCGGCTCGCCCGCTGCCGCAAAGGCAGCCGTCGGCGGATCAAGGTGAAGGCCCGTATTGCCAAGCTGCATGCCGAGGTGGCTGATCGGCGTAAGGATTGGGTCGAAAAGTCCACGACGCGGATCACGGCGACCTACGGTGTGGTCGCGGTTGAGAAACTCCCGATCCGCAACATGGTGCGAGCACCGAAACCGAGACCTGACCCCGACAACGAGGGCGGCTACCTCCCGAACGGGAAAGCCGCGAAAGCGGGGCTCAACAAGGGGATCTACGCCAACTGCTGGGGTGTGATCGCCCAGCGCTTGGAACACAAAACGTCCGCGTCTGGCACAGCCCTCATAGAGGTGCCGGCCGCGTTCAGCAGTCTGGAGTGCCGCAACTGCGGCCACAGCGTGAAGGAAAACCGTAAGAGCCAAGCGGAATTCCAGTGCGTGAAATGTGGCCACGAAGACCATGCCGACATTCAGGCAGCGAACACCATCCTCGCCCGGGCCACCCTGCTCGCGTACACCTCCGGACCGGAGGCAACACCCGCTCCTGCGGGTGTGCTCGCGCAAGCGAGAAGACCCGATGACGCGCAAGCGGCATAAGGAATCCCGCGATCTTCAGTCGCGGGAGAAGGTCAAAGGATGCCCCTATGCCCGGCCCGCCCCGCCCCCCGCTGCTGACCTGGTGATTCAGGGAACAGTTCTCACCGTTGACGATGTGCAACCCACCGCCGAAGCGCTCGCCGTGGCCGACGGCCGCATCGTCGCGGTCGGGACCCGAGCCGACGTCGACGGCTGGATCGGCCCCGCAACGCAAACGCTGGATCTCGGCGACGGCTGCGTGATGCCCGGCTTCGTCGAGGCACACGGCCATCCACTGATGGAGGCGATCGTGCTGTCGGACCGGATGGTCGACATCCGGCCGGTCACGCTGCCGAAGCCGGACGCTGTGGTCGAGGCGATCCAGCGCGAGGTGGCCAAGCGGGGAGCCGACGGCGCCTACCTCAACGGCTGGGATCCCTTGCTGCAGAACGGCCTTCCCGATCCCACGCTGGCCTGGCTGAACGGGCTCGCACCCGACACCCCGCTGGTGATCGTGCACAATTCCGGGCACAAGGCGTACTTCAACGCCGCGGCGGCCGCACGCGCCGGGCTGACCCGCGACACCCCGGACCCCAAGGGCGCCAGCTACGGCCGCGACGCCGACGGCGACCTCGATGGCACCGCCGAGGAGATCCAGGCCGTGTTCCCGCTGCTGAGCGGCGCGATCCAGCCCGCCGACTACCCTGCGATGCTGCACGCCGAGCTGGCCCGGCTCAATCGCGCTGGCCTCACCACATGCTCGGAGATGGCATTCGACCCGGTGTTCCGGCCGGTCGTGGAACAGATGCGCGACGACCTCACGGTGCGGCTGCGGCTCTACGAGATCTCCAATCCGCAGATGGCCACGGACATGTCGGCGGTCAACGGCGACGACGCGCTGCGCCAGACCGGCATCAAGATCTGGGTCGACGGTTCGCCGTGGATCGGGAACATCGACCTGTCCTTTCCGTATCTGGACACCGACGCCACCCGCACCATCGGCGTGACACCGGGATCGTGCGGCTGCGCGAACTACACCCGCGAGCAGCTGGCCGAGATCGTCGAGGCGTACTTTCCGCGCGGATGGCAGCTGGCGTGCCATGTGCAGGGCGACGCCGGCGTCGACACGATCCTCGACGTCTACGAAGAGGTGTTGCGCAAGCACCCGCGTCCCGACCACCGGCTGCGGCTCGAACATGTCGGCGCCATCAGCAACGAGCAGTTGCAGCGCGCCCATGACCTCGGCGTCACCTGCAGCATCTTCGTGGACCAGATCCATTATTGGGGCGACATCATCGTCGACGGGTTGTTCGGCCCCGAGCATGGGACGCGGTGGATGCCGTGCGGATCTGCGGTCGCCACCGGGATGCGCATCTCGCTGCACAACGACCCGCCGGTCACACCGGAGGAGCCGCTGCGCAACATCAGCGTCGCGGTCACCCGGATCGCGCCGAGCGGCCGGGTGATCGGCCCAGAGCAGCGGCTGACGGTCGAGCAGGCCATTCGCGCGCAGACCATCGACGCGGCGTACCAGTTGTTCGCCGACGACGTGATCGGCTCACTGCAGATCGGCAAGTACGCCGACATGGTGGTGCTGTCGGCCGATCCGCGCGCCGTGGCGCCGGAGGAGATCGCCGATCTGGACGTGCGGGCGACGTTTCTCGCGGGCCGGCAGGTTTACCCGACATAGGGCGGGACACCTCGGCAACCCTGTGTTTGCCGACATAGACTATGCCCTGTGACACGGGAAGTGGCCCCCACCAGGCGTGCGCATACGAGTGTCCAAAGCCGGCGCATGCTCGTCTCGGCCGCCGCGGAGCTGTTCGCCGAGCAGGGCTTCCGCAGAACGACTTTCGTCGATATCGCCGAACGCGCCGGAATCAGTCGCGGCTCGATCCCGTGGCACTTCGGTACTAAGAACGGGCTGCTCGAGGCGGTGGTGGCCGACACCACCGCCAACGTGCTGGACAACGCCCCGCGCCCGGCGGGGCTGGACGAGGCCATCGACCAGGTCCGGCACTTCATCGGCGAGCCGACGACCCGACTGCTGATCACGCTGATCGCCGAGGCGGTCGAGCCCGGATCCCCGGTGCACGCCTTCTACGCCGAGATGCACCGCACCATGCGCAGGTGGGTGATGAGCTGGGCGGAGGACCTTCAGATGCCGGCCGGGGTCAGCCACGAGGCGTTCGTCGCCGTGGTCACCGGGGCGATCATCGGCGTGCACCAGCAGTGGCGGGTTTCACCCGACGACGTCGATCCCGACAGGACACTGGCCGCGTTGAAGGCGGTCATCCTTGCCTTCCAACGGAACTGAGCCCTGTCCCTACTACCGGGGGCCGCGGTGTTTGGCGTGCCATTCGGCCTGCAGCACCAGCAGGGCGGTGGCTGGAAGCTGCGGCATGTCGGCGCCGAGTTCTCGGTAGCGCTGATAGACGTTGACCACGACGCGTTCGGCGTCCAACCAGTCCGCGTAGGCGCCCAGGTCGATGGCGTCGGCGGCCTGCTGGAACGACAGCCCGTCGCGATACGCGGCATCGGCCTGCTCGGTGATGTGCACGAGATACGCACGTACGGCGCGGATTCCGTCGGCATCGGTGACCGGTCCGTGGCCGGGGACCACGGTCGGCGCGTTCAGGCCGAGCATCGTGTCGCACGCCGCGATCCAGTTCGCGATGGGACCTGCCCACACGATGGGGGTGCCGCCGATGAAGAGCAGATCGCCCGCGAACAGCACGCCGGCGTCGGGCACATGGACGACGGTGTCGGCACCGGTGTGCGCCGGTCCCAGGTTGAGCAGCGTCACGGTGCGGCCGCCCACGTCGATGGTCAGCTCGTCGTCGAAGGTCGCATCGGCATTGCGCAGCCGGATCCCGCTGAAGTCGAAGGGGCCGAACCGCTCTCGGGCCCACGCTGTCGCGACCGGCCCGAGATCGCCGACCTGCGCGAGCGCCAGCATCTCCGGGGGCACATCGTGGGCGATCTCCTCGGCGGTGCACTTGGCCGCGATGATGCGCACCGCCGGGTCCAGCAGCTGATTGCCGTGGGTGTGGTCGCCGTTGGAGTGGGTGATCACCGCGTCGGTGATCGGCGCGCCGTCGGTGATCGGCCGCATCGCCGCCAGCATCTGGCGGGTGAGCGGCAGGTCGAAGAGCGTGTCGACGAGCAGTGAAGCGCCCGAACCGGCGACCAAACCGGCGTTGCTCCAACCGTATCCACCGTCGGGCTGTATCCACGCCCACACGCCGTCGCCGACCTCGTGCAACCCACGGGTGAACGGCAGCCGTGCCGGCGCGGGGTTGACGCGGGCAGCGGCGGGCCGGCGATCCGGATTCGGCCGCTCGGGAAGCGGGACGGGGGCCGGGCGGTGGCGGATGACCTGCCGGGTCTCGCCGAGGCCCTGCACGCGCAGGGTCACCTCGTCGCCGTCGCGCAGCCAGCTCCGAAAGTTCTGCAGTTCGGCGATTTTCAGGTGTTCGACCAGCGTGCAGGTGGGCACCGTGCCCGATCCGAACACCTCGCCCGGGTGCAACGTGACGCCGCGCGACGCATACGAGATGACTTCGGCGAAACTCCAGTCCATCGCACCGGTGGACCCCGCGCCGATCACCTCGCCGTTGACCAGCGCTGTCGCCTCGAGGCTCAGCGTGCCGTCGCGCAGATACGGGTCGAGTTCATCGGGCGTGACCAGGTAGGGGCCAAGCGTGATGCCGCTGTCCTTGCCCTTGGCCTGGCCGATCGCAAGCTGGCCTTCCAGCAGCTGCAGATCACGTGCCGACCAGTCGTTGAAGATCGTGTAACCAATGATGGCTTGCTGGGCCTGTGCCACCGTCAGGTCAGCGCCGCCGACGCCGATGATCGCCGCGATCTCGAGTTCGAAGTCCTGCCAGGCGCTTCCGGGTGCGGCGGGTACCTCCTCGTACGGCCCGAACACAGCTGACGGGTTGGCGAAGTAGAACGCGGGGATGCGGTACCAGACATCCTTGAGGACCCGTCCGCCACCCATGGCGTCCTGGCAGTTGCGCATGTGGTCCAGGAAGCACAGACAGTCCCTGATCGCCGGCGGCCGGGGGATCGGCGGGAGCAGTCGGACGTCGGACACCGCGGCCACCTCCGCCGGGTCGCGCAGCGCACGCTCGCCGGCGTCGCGCAGGCCGTCCGCGCCGAGGGCGACCAGATCGATGAGCCGGGTGCCCGGCGCGACCGCATGGATCACCTCACCGGACACCACACCCGCGCGGTCCTGGTCTTCGGTTCGATATGTCGCCCACCGCATGCCGAGCCTCCCTTAGTGACCAGTTCTGTGTTGACCAACATATAAACTGCCGGTCGACATGTAAAGGTCCGCAGGGCGGCAGGTTTACCCGAAATCGGACCTGACACCTCGGCCGACGTGGAAGGCTTGTGATATGTCTGACCTGGCTGCTCCGCGATTTCTTGACGAACGACTGGCCCATTGGGCCGCCACCAAGCCCGACGACGAGGCGATGGACTACCTCGACCGAAATTGGACCTGGGCCCAGTGGAACGACAGGGTGCGCCGACTGGCCGGCGCACTGACGGAGTTCGGCGTCAAACGCGGTGACGTGGTGGCGTTCCTGGACAAGAACCATCCCGCCTGCGTCGAGCTGACCATGGCCGCCGCGTCGCTCGGCGCCGCGAACGCGATCATCAACTTCCGGCTGGCCGCCGACGAACTCGACTACGTGCTCAACGATTCGGGCGCCAAGGTGCTGATCGTCGGCGCGGAGCTGATGGCCGGGATCGACAAGATCCGCGACAAGCTGGCCAATGTCGAGCACGTCATCGCGGCGACGCCCGAGGGCGGTGACGGCGACGAGTACGAGGCGCTGCTGGCCGGTGCCACCCCCGTCGACCGGTCCGCCGACGTCGAACCCGGCGACGTCTGCATCATCATGTACTCCTCGGGCACGACCGGCCGTCCCAAGGGCGTCGAGCTGACGCAGGCCAACATCATCGCGCACACGCTCAACGCGCACGAGGGATTCGAGTTCGACCCGGGCGACAAGAACATGGTGTCGATGCCGCTGTTCCACGTCGGCGGATCGTCCTACGTGCAGTTCGGGATCCATGACGGGTACCCGAGCGTGATGACGCGCGACGTCGACGGCGCTCACGCTGGCCGGCGCAATTCTCAAGGGCGCCAACCGAACCTTCCTGGTGCCCGCGGTGCTGGCCAAGGTGCTGGAGTCCGGCGATGACGCCGTCAAGCTGTTCGGCGCGTTGAAGACCTATGCGTATGGCGCGTCGCCGATGCCGTTGCCGTTGCTGCGCGCGGCGCTAACGGCGTGGCCGAACACCGACTTCATCCAGGCCTACGGGCTGACCGAGCTGTGTGGCGTCATCAGTCACCTGCTGCCGGATGCCCACCGGGCCCAGGGCCACGAGGAGCGGCTGTCCAGTGCCGGGACGCTGGTGCCCAGCGCCGAGGTGCGAGTGGTGGACCCCGACACGCTCGAGGAGGTGCCCGCGGGCGAGCAGGGCGAATTGTGGTTCCGCTCACCGCAATTGATGAAGGGCTACCACAACAAGCCGGAGGCGACGGCCGAAGCGATCACCGAGGACGGCTGGTTCCGCACCGGCGACATCGGCCGCGTCGACGACGGCGGCTACATCTTCGTCGAGGACCGGCTCAAGGACATGATCATCTCCGGCGGCGAGAACATCTACTCGATCGAGGTGGAACGGGTGCTGGCCGAACACCCCGCGGTGGCCGAGGTCGCGGTCATCGGCGTGCCGGACGACAAGTGGGGCGAGGTGGTGAAAGCCGTTGTCTCCCTTGAAGGTGAGGTGACCGAAGCAGATCTGATCGCATGGTCGCGCGAACGGCTTGCGGCCTACAAGTGCCCGAAGACCGTCGACATCACCGACGAGCTGCCTCGCAACCCCACCGGCAAGATCCTCAAGAAGGATCTGCGCAAGCCGTACTGGGAGGGCCGCGACCGGGCCACGATCGATCCTGAGCGCGCTCCGACATGTGGTCACGGGTGCCGCCGGGCAGAATGAGTGGGATGACCCCGCCGCTCGACGATCTGCTCGATCGTCTGCACGTCGTCTCGCTGCCGATGCGAGTTCGCTTCCGCGGCATCACGGTTCGGGAAACCGCGCTGATCGACGGGCCGGCCGGCTGGGGGGAGTTCGGGGCGTTCCTCGAGTACGAGCCCGCAGAGGCGGCCACCTGGTTGGCCTCGGCGATCGAATCCGCCTACACGCAGCGACCGTCGATCCGCCGTGACCGGATCCCGATCAACGCCACCGTGCCGGCCGTCGCCGTCGACCAGGTGCCCGAGGTGCTGGCCCGCTTTCCCGGCGCGCGCACCGCGAAGGTGAAGGTGGCAGAGCCCGGGCAGTCGCTGGCCGACGACGTCGCGCGGGTCAACGCCGTTCGCGCACGGGTGCCGACGGTGCGGGTCGACGCCAACGGCGGCTGGAGCCTCGACGAGGCCGTCGTGGCGGCGGGCGCGCTGACCGCGGATGGCCCGCTGGAATACTTGGAGCAGCCGTGCGCGACGGTGGCCGAACTCGCCGAGTTGCGACGCCGGGTCGAGGTGCCGATCGCCGCCGACGAGAGCATCCGCAAGGCCGACGATCCGTTCCACGTGGTGCGGGCGGGGGCCGCCGATATCGCTGTGCTCAAGGTCGCGCCGCTCGGCGGCATCGCCGCGTTGCTCTATGTCGCCGCGTTCATCGACGTCCCGGTCGTGGTGTCCAGCGCGCTGGATTCCGCGGTCGGGATCGCGGCGCGGGCTGACGGCCGCCGCGGCGCTTCCGAACCTGCGGCACGCATGCGGGCTGGGCACCGGCGGGCTGTTCGTCGAGGACGTCGCCGAGCCCGTCGCGCCGGTCGACGGGTATCTGCCGGTGAAGCCCGCGACCCCCGACCCGGCCCGGCTCACGGCGCTGGCGGCCTCGCCGGAGCGCCGGCAATGGTGGATCGACCGCGTCAGGGCCTGCCACCAGCTGCTGTCCTAATCTGTGGGGGTCAGGGCCTAGACGCCAGCACCGGTGTCGCGAACACTGAATTCATGCGATCGGTCCTCGTCCTCGGGTTTCCCGGCATCCAGGCACTCGACCTGGTCGGCCCGTCCGAGGTGTTCGCCGGCGCCACGCTGTACCTGGCCAGCCAGGGACGTGTCGACGAGGGCTACGGCGTCACCGTCGTCTCGCGTGACGGCGAACCGGCCACCACCGGCACCGGCCTCGCGCTCGTCGCCCAACCGCTGCCCGACCCGCGCGAACCCGTCGACACCCTGGTCCTGCCCGGCGGTGGCGGCGTGGACGCGGTCCGGCACAACCCCGACACCATCGGCTGGATCCAGATCGCCGCCGAGCGCGCCCGCCGCGTCGTCAGCGTGTGCACCGGCGCGTTCATCGCGGCGCAGGCCGGCCTGCTCGACGGCTGCGTCGCAACCACGCACTGGGCGTTCGCCGGGCAAATGGCCAGCGAATTCCCCTCGATCACAGTCGATCCCGAGCCGATCTTCGTCCGCAGCTCCGATCAGGTCTGGACCGCCGCCGGCGTCACCGCCGGCATCGACTTGGCGCTGTCGCTGGTCGAGGACGACTACGGCACCGACGTCGCGCAGACGGTGGCCCGCTGGATGGTGCTGTACCTGCGGCGGCCGGGCGGGCAGACGCAGTTCGCCGCGCCGGTGTGGATGCCGCGCGCCAAGCGGGCACCGATCCGCGACGTGCAGGAGGCCATCGAGTCCGAACCCGGTGGCGCACACAGCATTCCCGAGCTGGCGCGCCGCGCCGCGATGAGCCCGCGGCACTTCACCCGGCTGTTCACCGACGAGGTCGGCGAGGCACCCGGCGCCTACGTGGAGCGGATCCGTACCGAGGCGGCGCGCCGACAGCTCGAGGAGACCGACGACACCGTCACCGTCATCGCGGCCCGCTGCGGCTTCGGCAGCGCGGAAACATTGCGCCGCAATTTCGTTCGACGGCTCGGGGTCTCGCCCGACCAGTACCGCAAAACATTCGCCTAACAGAGGAGATTCTCAATGACCCAGATCGCAATCGTGGTCTATCCCGGCTTCACCGCGCTGGACTTCATCGGGCCCTACGAGGTGCTGCGCAACCTGCCCGACGCCGAGGTCCGGTTTCTTTGGCACGAGCCGGGCCCCATCGCCGCCGACTCCGGGGTGCTGCTCATCGGCGCGACGCATTCGTTCGACGAAACGCCGTCGCCCGACATCCTGCTGATTCCCGGCGGCATGACCACGATGGAGCACGCCCGCGACAAGAAGCTCCTCGACTGGGTGCGCCGGGCCCACCAGACCGCGACGTGGACGGCGTCGGTGTGCTCGGGCTCGGTCATCCTCGCTGCGGCGGGTCTGCTCGACGGACGGCGGGCCACGTCGCACTGGGCGGCGTTGGGCGCGCTGAAGGCGCTCGGTGCCAAGCCCGTCAGCGACGAGCGGATCGTGCACGAAGGCGACATCGTCACCAGCGCGGGCGTGTCCGCCGGCATCGACCTGGGGCTGTGGCTGGCGGGCGAGATCGTCGGCGAGGGCAAGGCCAAGGCCATCCAGCTGGCCATCGAGTACGACCCGCAGCCTCCGTTCGACTCCGGCCACATGTCCAAGGCGTCGGCGGCCACCAAGGCCACCGCCGCCGCGTATCTGGGGAAGGACATGGTGAACCCCACGCAGCTGAAGGCCACGACGTTGCTGCTCTGGGAGGGCGCGATCAAGGCGGTCCGCAATCGGCGCAGCCGGAATCGATCTCAAGTACCGTCGTCGGCGTGAATCTGGCCCACGACGACCGCGGCAGCGGCGACCCCGTGCTGTTCATCGCCGGCCGTGGCGGCGCGGGCCGCACCTGGCACGTGCACCAGGTGCCCGAATTCCTGCGGGCCGGCTACCGCTGCATCACGTTCGACAACCGCGGCGTCGGCGCGACCGAGAACGCCGACGGTTTCACGACCGACACCATGGTCGCCGACACGGCCGCGCTGATCGAGAAGCTCGACGCGGCGCCGGTGCGCATCGTGGCGGTGTCGATGGGCGCGTTCATCGCCCAGGAGCTGATGGTGGCCAGACCCGAGCTGGTCAGGTCGGCGGTGTTGATGGCCACCCGCGGCCGCAACGACCGAACCCGCGACTTCTTCCGCAGCGCCGAGATCGAGCTCGCCGAGTCCAGGGTCGAGCTGCCCGCAACGTATGACGCGAAAATGCGTCTGCTGGAGAACTTTTCACCGAAGACGTTGAACGACGACCTCGCCGCCCGCGACTGGATCGACATGTTCACCATGTGGCCGACCAAGCCGACGCCGGGCGCCAAGAACCAACTGCGCGTCGCGCCGGAAGTCAACCGGCTGCCTGCGTACCGAAGTATCACCGCTCCGGTACTCGTCATCGGTTTCGCCGACGACGTATTGCTGCCGCCGCACCTGGGTCGTGAGGTCGCCGACGCCATCCCCAACGGACGCTATCTGGAGATTCCCGACGCCGGCCATCTCGGGTTCATCGAAAAACCGCAGGCGGTCAACGCCGCGGCCGTGCAATTCCTTGCCGACGTGAGCTGAGGTTCGCCCGCCGAATGGCATTGTTAGCGGCGTGAACGTGGACGCGATGCTGCAGGCGATCCCGCCGCTTGCGGTGTATGTCATCGTCGGCGCCGTCATCGGCATGGAGAGCCTGGGGATTCCGTTGCCCGGCGAGATCGCACTCGTCAGCGCGGCACTGCTCGCCTCGCGGCACACGCTCGACATCAACCCGGTCGCCGTCGGCGCCGCCGCGACCCTCGGTGCCGTCATCGGTGACTCGATCGGATACTCGATCGGCCGCCGCTTCGGCATGTCGCTGTTCGAACGGCTCGGCAACCGGTTCCCCAAGCACTTCGGCCCCGGCCATGTGGCCCTGGCCAAACGCCTCTTCGCCCGCTGGGGCGTGTGGGCGGTGTTCTTCGGGCGGTTCATCGCCTTGCTGCGCATTTTTGCCGGACCGCTGGCGGGCGCGCTGAAGATGCCCTATCCGCACTTCCTCGCCGCCAACGCCAGCGGTGGGTTGCTGTGGGCCGGCGGGACCACCGCCGTCGTCTACTACGCGGGACTGGCCGCCGAGCGCTGGATGTCCAGATTTTCCTGGATCGCCCTCGTGATCGCCGTTCTGGTTGGTATAGCTATGACATTGCTTCTGCGTGAACGCACTTCGCGTGTGATCGCCGAACTCGAAGCGGAGCACGACTGGGAGACGCTCAAGCGTCACTAGAGCTGAAACGGGAGTCCGCATGTCCACTCAAACTTCGCCCGCCGCTCCTGCACGCATCGCGCGAGTCGAGGTGCGCTCGATCGACTATGTGCCGCTCAACGAGCGGCACGGGAAAGTCTGGAGTCAGGGGCCGCTGTGGTTCATGAGCAACGCCCAGATCGCGACCCTTGCGGTCGGCACCTTTTCCATAACCGGCGGCGGCAACCTGATCTGGTCGGTGCTGGCGATCATCGGGGGAGTCCTGTTCGGCACCTTCTTCATGGCGTTCCACTCGGCGCAAGGCCCACAGCTCGGGCTGCCCCAGATGATCCAGTCGCGTCCGCAATTCGGGTATGTGGGCGCGTTGCTGGTCTGGGCGTTCGCCTATCTGCAGTACGCGGGCTTCAACATCTTCAACACGATCTTGGCCGGCCAAGCCCTCAACGCGACCATTCACGGGCCCAGCAAGATGTGGATCGCGGTGGCCACCGTGGTGGCCGCGGTGGTGGCGCTGGTGGGGTATGACCTCATCCACGGAGTCGAGCGGTGGCTGACGGCAGGCTTTCTCATCATTTTCGGGGTCCTCACCATCGGGGTCTGCACGCTGCCCTATCCGGCCGGCTCCTTTGACCTCGGCGACTTCAAGTGGACTCCCTTCCTCATCCAGTTCGGTGCGCGTCGCCGGCTACCAGATCAGCTGGGCCATCTACGTCTCGGACTACTCCCGCTACCTTCCCCCGTCAGTCACCGTCCGCCGGACTTTCCTCTGGACGTACTGGGGCTCTGCGCTCGGGGCGATCTGGCTGATGTGCCTGGGTGCCGCGCTGGCGGCATGGGCAGGAGCCCACTTCGACACGATCGGGTCGATCAAAGAGGCCGGCAATCAGGTGTTCTCGAGCTTTGGAACAATTGCCCTGGTCTTTTCCACCCTCGGGCTCATTTCGGTCACCGCGTTGAACATGTACGGCGGGTCGCTGACCTTGATAAGCGCGATCGATTCGTTCAAGAAAATCCGGCCGACGACCACGCTGCGCGCCGTCACCATCGGTGTCACCGCTGCGCTGTCCCTGCTCCCGGCCATGCTCATCGGCGAGAACTTCCTCACCAACTTCCAGGACTTCCTGCTGCTGGTGCTCTACCTGTTCATCCCGTGGACCGCGGTCAACCTTGTCGACTACTACGTCGTGCGGCGCGGGCACTACGCCGTCGCCGAGATATTTAATCCGCACGGCATGTACGGACGATGGGGCTGGCGGGGGATCACGGCCTACCTGGTGGGTTTCGCGGCAATGCTGCCGTTCTTGAGCACCAGCAAGTACACGGGTTTCGTCGCGGCCGACCTCAACGGGGGCGACATCTCGATGTTCGTCGGGCTTCCGGTCGCGGGACTCCTTTACTGGGTGCTGGCCAGGTCGATCGATGTCGAGGGCGAGACGCGGGTGGCCCAGGCGGAGGCGGCAGAGCTGGAGCGGTTGGCCCACGCCCACCAGCGTCCCGAGGAGCACACCGACGACGTCACCGGTTGACCGTCACCGGGTGACCCAGGCCGGCGCCCGGGAAGCCGAGTCGGCCGGGACCGATGTGACACGCTGTAGTGGTGAACCCATCGACGGCGCAGGCCCGCGTGGTCGTCGACGAACTCGATTCGCGGCGGCGTGCGCGACGTCGTGCTGTGCCCGGGTTCGCGCAACGCGCCGCTGGCGTTCGCGCTGCATGACGCCGACCGGGCCGGCCGCGTCCGGCTGCACGTGCGCATCGACGAGCGCACCGCGGGCTACCTGGCGATCGGGCTCGCCGTGGCCGAGCGGGCCCCGGTTTGCGTGGCGATGACGTCGGGCACCGCGGTGGCCAACCTGGGACCTGCCGTCGTCGAGGCCAACTACGCGCGGGTGCCGCTGATCGTGCTGAGCGCCAATCGGCCCTACGAGCTGCTTGGCACCGGCGCCAACCAGACGATGGAGCAGCTCGGCTATTTCGGCACGCAGGTGCGCGCCAACATCAGCCTCGGCCTCGCTGAGGACGGACCCGAACCGATGGACGCGCAGAACGGGCAGTGGCGCTCGGCGACCTGCCGAGTTCTGGCGGCCGCCACGGGATCTCGCACCGCCAACGCCGGGCCGGTGCAGTTCGACATCCCGCTGCGCGAGCCGCTGGTGCCCGATGTCGAGGACCCCGGCATGCCGTACGCGCCGCAGGGCCGGCCCGGCGGCAGGCCGTGGACGTACACGCCGCCGGTCACGTTCGACCAGCCGGTGGACATCGACCTCGCACCGGACACGGTCGTCATCGCCGGCCACGGCGCCGGTGTGCACCCCAATCTCGCCGCAGCTGCCGACGGTGGCCGAGCCGACCGCGCCGCCAGCCGAGAACCCGCTGCACCCGTTCGCGCTGCGGCTGGTCCACCCGCAGCAGGTGATCATGATGGGCCGCCCGACCCTGCACCGGCCGGTGTCGGCGCTGCTGGCCGATCCATCGGTGCCGGTGTACGCGCTGACCACCGGGCCACGCTGGCCCGACGTTTCGGGGAATTCGCAGGCCACGGGCACGCGCGCGGTGACGTCGGGCGAGCCGAGCGGCAACTGGCTGAGCCGCTGCGCGGAGGTGAACCGGCACGCGAGGACGGCGGTCCGTGGCCAGCTCGCGGCCCACCCGCTGACCACCGGGCTGCACGTGGCCGCGGCCGTGGCCGACGCGGTGCGGCCGGGGGACCAGCTGGTGCTTGGCGCGTCGAACCCGGTGCGCGACGCGGCGCTGGTCGGGCTGGACACGCGGGGCATCAAGGTGCGGTCCAACCGCGGCGTGGCCGGGATCGACGGCACGGTGTCAACGGCGATCGGCGCGGCGCTTGCGCACGACGGGCGGACGATCGCGTTGATCGGTGACCTGACGTTCGTGCACGACAGCTCGGGGCTGCTGATCGGGCCGACGGAGCCGACGCCGCGCAACCTGACGATCGTGGTGTCCAACGACAACGGCGGCGGCATCTTCGAACTGCTCGAGCAGGGCGACCCGAGGTTCTCCGATGTGTCGTCGAGAATCTTCGGCACGCCGCACGACGTCGACGTCGGCGCGCTGTGCCGCGCGTATCACGTCGAGAGCCGCCAGATCGAGGCCGGCGAGTTGGGCGGCGCGCTGGGCGAGCCGTTCGACGGGATGCGGGTGCTGGAGGTGAAGGCCGACCGGTCGTCGCTGCGGGCGTTGCACGCGTCGATCAAGGCTGCGCTGTGAGCGGAGCGAACAGGACGGGATTGTGAGCGGAGCGAACAGGACGGCACCGTGAGTCGGCTAGCCCTCTTGTGGCGCAGCCTGGTTCCGCGCCTGCACAGCGACCCGAGCGAGACCCGTTCGCAACGAATCCTGCGGCGGGTCCGCATCGGCATCGTGATCGCCGCGTGCTTGGTGACATTGCAGTCGGTGCTGCTCGTGCTTGGAGCGTGGCGCAACGATCGCCAGATCGAGCGCCACATGGGGGTTGCCGAAGCCAGTGTGCTCAGCGCGGGCCCGCGGCGCTCGACGATCGAGTTCGTCACACCCGACCGCGTCACCTATCGCCCCGAGCTCGGCGTGCTCTACCCGTCCGAGCTCGACACCGGCATGCGGATCTATGTCGAGTACGACAAGAACGACCCGGATCTGGTGCGGGTGCAGCACCGTAACGCGTCGCTGGCGATCATCCCGGCCGGCTCGATCGCGGTGGTGGGCTGGCTGATCGCGGGCGCTGCGCTGCTGGGCGTCGCGATGGTCGAAAAGCGCCTCACAGTCGTCACGACTGCATGAGCTTGGTCAGCCAGTCGTTGTCGTAGATGTCGATCCGCTGACCCCTGCCGAGATCGTAAACCGTTGGCGTGCCCATGCTCTCGCTATCGACCTGGTAGAGGAGCTCGAAGTTCGCATCGTCCATGGCCTTGACATTCACCGCGGACCCGCCGCCTTTGATGTTCTGCACGACGGGTTCTGGCATGCCGGATTTCCTTGCCATGCCCTGCAATTCGTCGGCGGTGGGTGGGTTACCGCCTGGACGCTGGTGTGCCCACACATCTCGGACAAAGCGCTGGAATTCGGTGCCGGTCGCATTGACCGCGGGCGAGCCGGCCTTCTGGGTGGCAAGGAACAAGTCATTGCTGACCTGCCCCGAGTAGCCGCCGGTCTGCTCGTCAAGGAACGTCATCGGGCGGTAGGTGACCTCGAGTTGCCCGATGGCGATGTAGTAGGCGAGTTGCTGACCGAAGTCGGCCTGCAGATCCGCGCAGTGATTGCATTGCGGCTCGGTGTAGATCTCGATTTTGGTTGGGGCATTGTCGAAGCCGGCGACGATGCCGAAACCGTCCTTGCTCACCGCCAGCGGCGGCTTGTTCGGATCGGACCCCGCGGTGCCTGTGACCTGTTTTGTGCACCCGACCGCAGTGATCATCAGGGCTATGATGATCATCACGATGGCTCGCGAAATCCGCATGTCAACCGTCCTTCTTTGTCCGCACGATACTCGAACCCCTGCCGATCATTGGCATGAGGTTTTTGCGTGTCGTATGCCCTGCTGCAACCTTCGCGACAGCCGCTGATGGGATGCTTTTGGCGTGCGCGTTGTGATCGTCGCAGAGTCCTTCCTCCCGAATGTCAACGGCGTCACCAACTCGGTGCTTCGGGTGATCGAGCATCTCCGCCACACCGGTCACGAAGTCATGGTCATCGCTCCGGACACGCCGCGGGGCGAGCCACCTGCCGACCGACTTCACGACGGAGTCCGGGTACACCGGGTGCCGTCACGGATGTTCCCGAAGATCAACTCGTTGCCCCTTGGCGTGCCGCGCCCGCGGATGGTCGGCGTACTACGCGGATTCGATCCCGACGTAATGCATTTGGCGTCGCCCGCTTTGCTCGGCTACGGCGGGCTGCAGGCTGCCAGGTTGCTCGGCATCCCGACGGTGGCGGTATTCCAAACCGACGTAGCGGGTTTCGCGGAGAGTTACGGCATCGGCGTGGCGGCGCGGGCGGCGTGGGCGTGGACCCGTCACCTGCACAAGCGGGCCGACCGCACCCTGGCGCCGTCCACTTCGGCAATGGAAAATCTTGCCGCGCATCGCATCCCACGGGTTCACAAGTGGGCGCGCGGCGTTGATATCACGGGGTTTGCGCCGTCCGCGCGTGACGACCAGCTGCGCCGGCGGTGGTCACCGGACGGCAAACCGATCGTCGGGTTCGTCGGCCGGCTCGCGCCCGAGAAGCACGTCGAGCGGCTGGCCGTACTGGCGCATCGCGACGACCTGCAGCTGGTGATCGTCGGCGACGGCGTCGACCAGCGCAAGCTCGAATCCACCTTGCCGTCAGCAGTTTTCACCGGAGCACTGTATGGCGAGGAGCTTGCCGCCGCCTACGCCAGCATGGACGTGTTCGTCCATCCCGGTGAGCACGAGACGTTCTGTCAGGCGGTGCAGGAGGCGATGGCGTCGGGCCTGCCGGTCATCGCGCCCAACGCAGGCGGCCCGCGCGACCTGGTCGCGCCGTACCGCACGGGGTTGCTGTTGGCTGTCGACGAATTCGAGGCCAAGCTGACCGAGTCCGTCGACCATCTGATCGCCGAACGGCACCGTTACTCGCGTTGCGGCGCGGCGCAGTGTGCTGGGCCGGACGTGGCCGGCGATCTGCGACGAGCTGATCGGGCCATTACGAAGCCGTGCAGGGCAAGCGCAGCCTCAAGGCCGCCTAATCTCGCCCAGCTGACGTCGGCATTCCCGGATGGAGCGGGTTCACCGCTACCGTTGGGGCCGTGAACCGCGCGACGCTGGACAAAGACCCACATGAAGTGGCGTCGATGTTCGACGCCGTCGCGCGCCGCTACGACCTGACGAACACCGTGCTCTCGCTCGGGCAGGACCGGTTCTGGCGGCGGGCGACGCGCTCGGCGCTGCAGATCGGCCCCGGCGACAAGGTGCTCGACCTCGCGGCGGGTACGGCCGTGTCGACGGTGGAGCTCGCGGCGTCGGGGGCGTGGTGTGTGGCGGCGGATTTCTCGGTCGGCATGCTGGCGGCGGGGGCGGGCCGGCCGGTGCCGAAGGTGGCGGGCGATGCGACGCGGCTGCCGTTCGACGACGGCGTCTTCGACGCGGCGACGATCAGCTTCGGGCTGCGCAATGTCGTCGACCACGCTGCGGGGCTGCGGGAGATGGCGCGGGTGACGCGGCCGGGCGGCCGGCTGGTGGTGTGCGAATTCTCGACGCCGACGAACCGATTGTTCGCGACCGTCTACAAGGAATACCTGATGCAGGCGCTGCCGCGGATCGCGACCGCGGTGTCGTCAAATCCGGAGGCCTACGTCTACCTGGCCGAGTCGATCCGCGCGTGGCCCGACCAGGCGGAGCTCGCGCACCGGATCGCCTGCGCCGGCTGGTCCGCGGTGCGCTGGCGCAACCTCACCGGCGGCATCGTCGCATTGCACGCGGCGACGAAGCCATTGCGCTGACAGCTCAATCCGCCCGTGCGCGTTTGCGGTCCGATGTACCGTCGCGCAATGGCATACGGTCGTCTCGCAGATCCCGAAACCACACTTGGCACCGATCCCCGCTCGGACCCGCGAATGGTCGAGTGTTTTCGCGCAGTTCGGAATGGACGGCCACCTGCCGCCTGCGCCGGTGACGGTCGACTCCCCGCTGGAGGACCGGCGCGCATTCGCCACCGCGACCGAGGAGGCCATGCACGCGGTTTTCGACATCCTCGTGCAGGGCATGCCGACCGTCGAAGGTGCCACGACCACGACGACCACCATCACCGGCGAGGACGGCAATGACATCACCCTGTTCATCAGCCGCCCCACCGATGCCGACGCCGCATTGCCTTGCGTGGTGCACCTGCACGGCGGAGGCATGGCTATCGGCAGCGCCAGCGACGGCGCCTACCTGCGGATGCGCGAATACCTGGCTGCCACCGGCCTTGTCGTCGTCGGTGTCGAGTTCCGCAACTCCGGAGGGAAGCTCGGTCCGCATCCTTATCCGGCCGGGCTGAACGACTGCGCGTCCGCGACTCGGTGGGTGTTCGCGAACCGCGGCGATCTCGGCGTGAGCCATCTGATCGTGTCCGGCGAATCCGGCGGCGGCAATCTCACCCTCACCGTCGCGCACAAGGCCAAGCGGGAAGGCTGGCTACCCGAGATCGCCGGCTTCTACGCGCAGTGCCCCTACATCTCGAACCGCTGGCTGGAGGCGCCCGACGACCTGCCTTCGCTTCGGGAGTGCGACGGATACTTCATCGGTTGCGACGGGCTGGCCGTGCTGGGTTCGATTTACGACCCGACCGCGTCGCACGCCCGCGACGCAACGTGCTGGGCGGGCATGGCCACCGATGACGAGCTGGGCGGACTGCCACCGCACGTCATCTCCGTCAACGAGCTCGACCCGCTGCGCGACGAGGGCCTGCAGTACTACCGGCGACTGGTGCGCGCCGGTGTTCCCGCGGTGGGACGCGTGGTGGCCGGCACCTGCCACGGCGGCGACATGCTGATGGCGGGGGTGATGCCCGAGGTGTTCGAGGCGAGCATGCGCGACGTCAGCGGGTTCGCGAAGTCTCTCGGCTGACGTCAGTTCGCCACGTCCTCGAGCACCTGATGGCCGGCGTTATAGCCGGGGATGAACGTGATCCCCGGGCCGCCATGGCATCCGGCGCCGCCGAGGTAGAGCCCGCCGGTCGGGATGGGTAGATCGAGGAACCCCTTCGGCCCGGGACGGTTGGGTCCCATCAGATCCGGATGCAGCAGGCCGTGGCAGAAGTCGCCGGCCGGGGCGGCGAACATCGTCTGCATGTGATAGGGCGCAAACGTGATGTGACGTATCTGGATATCGCGGAAGTTCGGCGCCAGCCGGGTGATCTTGTCAATGACCTTCTCCGCCATCACGTTCTTGAGTTGGCCGTGCATATCGCGGCTGGCCTCGACGGGGAACGCGTAGGCGAACGCGCTTGCCGCGTGCTTGCCTGCGGGCGCCATGCTGGGATCGTGCACGGACGGGATCTGCATTCCCATCGACGGATTGTCCGGCACGATGCCTCGCCTGCACTCATCCCATTGGCGTTGCTGTTCTTCCGGCGAATTGAAGACTCCGATCGACCCCTGCATGCCGGGCTCGTTGAGGAAGTCGTAGGGCGGGGCGAACTCGGGCAGGCCGTCGAGCGCGAAGTGGATCTGGACGAACGACGCCCGGTGATCGCGGCCGCTCAGACGCGTTACCAGGTCGCGCGGGCAGGTGTTCGGCGCCGACCAGATCGATCAAGGTGTGATCTGGCGACAGATTCGAGACCACCACCGGCGCACTGATTTCCGACCCGTCGCGCAGCCGCACCCCGGTGACGCGGTCGTCGTCGACGAGAATCTTTTCCACCTTGGCGCGGTACCTGACCTCACCCCCGTTTGCGACGAACAGTTCATGCAAGTGCGTGCACAGCGCGCCGATGCCGCCTTCGAGTTTCGTCATCATCGCGGTGGTGTCGTCGGGCACCGCCAGCGCGAACGCCAAACATGTTGCGCTGCCCGGAGTGTATGGCCCGCGGTAGGTGGAATTGATGGCAAGGAACGCAAGCATGCTTCGCAGCACGGCGTGCTTGTGCTTGTCGGGCAGGTAACGGTCGATGGCGTCCATCGCCGACCCGAAGAGCACATCGTGGATCGCGGTGCGCTCGGCTTCATTCGCCGCGCATGCGTACATCTCGTCGAGCGTCTTGGGTGGCGTGCGGACGTCGAAGCGGCCGAGTGCCTTTGCCGGGCCCTGGCTCCAGCCGATCAGCCCGGCCATCCCCATGACGGCGTCGGTGCCGTGCTTGTCGGCGAGGTGGGTCATGAATTGCATCGGGTCGCGGTAGAAGATCATCGGCTCGTCGCCTTCGTCACCGAGGTTGACCGACATCACCTCGGCGTCGACGGTGGGCAGCGTGTCGAGCCCGAGCTCCTTGGCGATCTGACTCGGCATGGGGAACTGCACCGAACCCGCAATCTCGTAGCGGAATCCATCGATGAGCTCGACGGTGGCCGCCATCCCGCCGGTGTAGGTGTTGGCCTCCAGGCACACGGTGCGCAAGCCGGCTCTGCTGCAGCACTGCCGCCGCGGTCAGCCCGTTGTGACCGGCACCGACGACGATCGCGTCGTAATCGCTCATTGTCCAGTTCTCCTTCTCGGTGTTCGAGGGGCTCAAAATATGTCAGTACTGACATATTTTCGCAAGGGTCGCGGATACCATCGCCGGGTTATGACCTCGATGCCGAACCTTCATGAGCAGCGCCGACGATCGACACATGAGGCGCTGCGCCGCGCCGCGTTGGCGAGTTTCGCCAGCCAGGGCTTCGCCAACGTGACGGTGACGGAGCTCGCCCGGGAGGCCGGGGTCACCGAGCGCACGTTCTTTCGGCACTTCCCGACGAAGGAAGCGGTGCTGTTTCAGGACTACGAAACGCAGGTGGAATGGCTCTCCGACGCCTTGGCGCAGCGGCCGGCGTCGGAGTCGGTGTTCGACGCCGTGCTGGCAAGTGTCGCGAGCTTTCCCCATGACCTGGAGGTGGTTCGCCAGGCGGCGACGGCCCGAGCCGAGTTGATCACCGCCGAGCGCATCGCGAGCCATCTGCGGGTGGTGCAGTCGTCGTTCGCGGGTGTGATCACCGACTTCGTCAAGACAGCGCTATCCGGATACGCCCGACGTCGACCTGGTCGCCGAGGTCGCGGGTGCCTCCCTGGCTGCCGCTCTTGTTGTGGCAGTAGAGAATTGGGGCCGCAACGGCTGCACCGGCGACCTCGGCGAGATCACCGCGGCCGCGATGAATCTGCTGCGGTCCGGGCTGGCGCCGCTGTGCTGATCGCCCACCTCTGAGCGCCTTCGCTACTGCCGGTCGGCGGCCATCACGGCGTTGGCGAATTCTTGGGGTGCCTCTTGCGGGACGTTGTGGCCTATCCCGTCGAGAGCTCGATGCGTATCGGCCGGTGAACAGCTGGCGGTAGGCGCTGCCGTCTTTGGCGGGGCCGTCGAAATCGCTGGCGATCGTGATGGCCGGCACCGTGATCGGCGGCATGCCTGCAAGTTGCCGATCCACCGCGTCGTACTGCGGCTCGCCCTGGACCAGGCTCAGCCGCCACCGGTAGTTGTGGATGACGATGTCCACGTGATCCGGATTGTCGAACGCGGCAGCGGACCGATCGTAGGTCGCGTCGTCGAATTTCCACCGGCGGTGAGGCCTGTGACCAGATGAGTCTGTTGAACTCACAGGTGTTCTGCCGGTAGCCGAGCTCGCCGCGCGGCGTCGAGAAGTAGTACTGGTACCACCACCCCAATTCCGCCTGGGGCGCAAGGGGTTTCAGGTTCGAAGCCAGATTGACGATGAGGTAGCCGCTGACCGAGACGAGTGCTTTGCAACGCTGCGGCCAGAGCGCGGCGATGACGCACGCCGTGCGGGCGCCCCAATCGAACCCGCCGATGACGGCCTGCGGGATCTTCAACGCGTCCATGAACGCGACGATGTCCGCAGCCAAGGCGGCCTGCTGGCCGTTGCGGAACGTCTTGTCGGACTTAAAATCGCGTCGTGCCGAAGCCGCGGAGATACGGCACGATCACCCGGTAGCCCTTTGCCGCCAGCACCGGCGCCACGTCGACGTAGCTGTAGATGTCATATGGCCAGCCGTGCAACAGGATGACGGGGGGCCGTCCGCGGCCCCGTCCTCGGCGTACCCCATGTTGAGCAGGCCGGCGTCGACCTGCTTGAGGGCCGAGAAGGACGTGTGTGGGGACGGCGGTGCGGAGCTAGGTGATGTGCAGCTGGCCACGGAGGTGGCGGCAACGGCCAGTCCGACGGTGCGCGCGAAGTCGCGTCGAGTAATCACAGCCGACATGGTCGACCGTCCAGTCTGGACCCGCAAGTACATGCGGCGGGATTCAGCTGAACGGCGGCCGCCGATCCAGCCGCCGCGACCCCGCACCCGCCGACCGCCACACCCGCGCGACCCAGTCCTCGTCCTCGTCGGTGACGAGATTGCCCATCACCCGCACCGCGATGTTCATCAGGAACGCCGACCGCATGGCGAGGGCCCCGTCGACGGCAGGAACCGCGGGATCGTCAGCAGCAGCGCCAGCCGGCGCGCGACCGAGAAGCCGCGGGCGTAGTGCGCCGACAGCACGGCCGGCCACGCCTGACGACAGGTCATCGGCGCCGAGCAGCTCGGCGGCCAGCCGGCCGGTCTCCAGCCCGTAGTCGATGCCCTCGCCGTTGAGCGGGTTGACGCACGCGGCGGCGTCGCCGATCAGCATCCAGTTCGGGCCGGCCACCCCGGACACCGCGCCGCCCATCGGCAGCAGCGCCGACAGCCCGGCACGGGGTTCGCCGATGAAGCCCCATTCCTCGCGGCGCAGCGACGCGTAGTAGGACATCAGCGGCCGCAGCGCCGCATCGGCAGGCCGTTTCGACGTCGCCAGCGCGCCGACGCCGATGTTCACCTCGCCGTTGCCGAGCGGGAAGATCCAGCCGTAGCCCGGCAGCACCTTGCCGTCAGGCGAGCGCAGCTCCAGGTGCGAGGTGATCCATGGCTCGTCGCTGCGCGGCGTCGCGATGTACCCGCGGATCGCCACGCCGTACACCGTCGCCTGATGCCACCGCCTGCCCAAGCACGCGACCCAGCGGCGAGCGCGCGCCGTCGGCGACGATCAGCGACCTGCATCCGATCTCGGCGCCGGAATCCAGCAGCAGCGACGACACGCGGCCGGCCGAATCATGGCGAACGTCAACGGCTTTCACGCCGAGCAGCATCTTCGCGCCCTCGTCGGCGGCCACCATCCGGATGCGGTCGTCGAGTTCGGTGCGGGGCACCGCGCTGCTGACGGACGGGAAGGAGGGGCCCGGCCACTCGACCTCGCACGTCGCCGCCGAATCCCGACAACCGCAGTCCGCGGTGCTGGACCCGGCCCTCGAGCCACGGCCCGAGCCCCAGCCGCTGCAACTCCAGGACCGCGCGCGGAGTCAGGCCGTCGCCGCACGCTTTGTCGCGGGGGAACTGCGCCGAGTCGATGACCAGGACGTCGTGCCCGGCGCGACAGGCCCACGCGGCGGCCGCGGAACCGGCGGGCCCGGCCCCGACGACGACCACGTCGGCTCGCGTATTCATGGTTCCCAGTATGTTGGCAGGGTGAGGACACCGGCGAGTGTGGTGGCGGGAGTGGATTTCGGGGACCCCGTCTTCGCGCACGACGTCCGCGACGGGGTGGCCCGCATCGAGGACCTGATGGCCACTGAGCTGGGCAAAGCCGACGAGCTGATGTCCGAGGCGGTCCAGCATCTGTTCCAGGCCGGCGGCAAAAGGTTCCGCCCGCTGTTCACGGTGCTCTCGGCGCGGCTGGGCCCAGAACCCGACGCGTGGCAGGTCACCGTCGCCGGGGCCGTCATCGAGCTGGTGCACCTGGCGACGCTGTACCACGACGACGTGATGGACGAGGCGCTGGTGCGCCGCGGCGCCCCGAGCGCGAACGCCCGCTGGAGCAACAACATCGCGATCCTGGCCGGCGACTACCTGTTCGCGACGGCCTCACGGCTGGTCTCCCGGCTGGGCCCGGAGGCGGTGCGGGTCATCGCCGACACGTTCGCGCAGCTGGTGACGGGTCAGATGCGCGAGACGCGCGGCGCCGCAGAGGGTTTCGACTCAGGTCGAGCACTACTTGAAGGTGGTGTACGAGAAGACGGCGTGCCTGATCGCGGCGTCCGGCCGGTTCGGGGCGACGTTCTCCGGCGCCGACGAGGAGCAGATCGAGCGGCTGAGCCGGCTCGGCGGCATCGTCGGCACGGCGTTTCAGATTTCCGACGACATCATCGACATCGACAGCGATCCCGACGAGTCGGGCAAGGTGCCCGGCACCGACCTGCGTGAGGGCGTGCACACGCTGCCGGTGCTCTACGCGCTGCGCGACGCGGGCCCGGACGGGCGACCGGCTGCGGCAGCTGCTGTCGGGACCGATCGAGAACGACGACGACGCTGGCCGAGGCACTGCGCGCTGCTGCGCGCGTCGCCGGGGATGGCGCAGGCCAAGGACACCGTGGCGCGCTACGCCGCGCAGGCCCGCGACGAGCTGGCCAACCTGCCGGACGGGCCGGGCCGCCAAGCGCTGGCCACGCTGGTGGATTACACGGTCAACCGGCACGGCTGAAGGAACCCGCGGTGGCCGGTCACAGCGTTAGATCAGCGATGACTACGCGGTTCGAGTAGGAGGAAGCCACGATGACCTGGCATCCGCACGCCAACAGGGCCAAGACGTTCCTGTTGCTGGTGGGCATGTCGGCGTTGATCGTGTTCATCGGTTCGCTGTTCCAGAGCAGGGCGATTCTGTGGTCTGGCGGTGCTGTTCGCCGTCGGCATGAACGTCTATGTGTACTTCAACAGCGACAAGCTGGCGCTGCGGGCGATGCATGCCCAGCCGGTGAACGAGATGCAGGCGCCGGCGATGTACCGCATTGTGCGCGAGTTGGCGACGACGGCACGGCAGCCGATGCCGCGGCTGTATATCAGCGACACGGCTGCGCCGAACGCGTTCGCGACGGGCCGCAACCCGCGCAATGCGGCGGTGTGCTGCACGACGGGTATCCTGCAGATCCTCAACGAGCGCGAGCTGCGCGCGGTGTTGGGCCACGAGCTGTCGCACGTGTACAACCGCGACATCCTGATTTCGTGTGTGGCCGGCGCGCTGGCGTCGGTGATCACGGCGCTGGCGAACATCGCGCTGTTCGCGGGAATGTTCGGTGGTGACCGCGAGGGTGGCGCGAATCCGTTTGCGCTGCTGTTGGTTTCGCTGCTGGGCCCGATCGCGGCGACGGTGGTGCGGATGGCGGTGTCGCGGTCGCGGGAGTATCAGGCCGACCAGTCGGGGGCGGAGCTGACGGGTGATCCGCTGTCGTTGGCGAGCGCGCTGCGCAAGATCAGCGCCGGGGTGCAGCAGGCACCGCTGCCGCCGGAGCCGCAGCTGGCCGATCAGGCGCACCTGATGATCGCCAACCCGTTCCGGGCCGGCGAGCGCATCGGCAAGCTGTTCTCCACGCACCCGCCCGTCGAGGACCGGATCCGCCGGCTGGAAGCGATGGCGGGCCGCGGGCCCGGGCAGTACTGAGCTCGTTCGGATGCAAACACTGCTGGTCGGTTCGGCGGCACATACGCTATGGCAGTGCTGAGCAGAGTTCTGATGGGCGTTCTGGGCGCCGCGGCCGTGGTCTCTGTGTCGGGCGTCGCTGCCGCCGAGCCGCCACCGGTGCCCGCACCGCAGCCACCGCCGCCGCCCAATGTCAATGCGTTGGCACCGGTGAAGCTGTCCGAATACGCGGTGATGGATAACAACTGGTACGCGTTCAGCACGCCGGGCGGCCTGACCTGTGTGCTGCAGAGGGGCAACGGCTACGGCTGCAGCGGTCCGATCCCGGCGCGCCCCGACGGAGCGAATCTGGTCAGCGGTCCATACGGCGGGGTTCCGACCTTTTCCACCACCAGTGGCCCGGTTTTTGGTCGCCGCGGGCGCGGCCAAACCGCTGCCCACTGGTTCCCGGATCAGCTACCAGACCGTCAGCTGCGGCAACGACGGCACGACGACGACCTGCGTCGACAGCCGCGACCAGTCGGGCTTTGTGATCGGCCCGGCTGGGAGCTTCGTTCTCAACGAGCAGAATCCGCTGCTGGACAGGCCCGAAGGCACCAACCCGTTCTTCAACTAGGCGTTGCCCACCCCTGGCGACAACTCAACGACGCGCGGCTGTGCTCTCAGAACCAGGCGTTCAGAATCCTGAGCCGTGCACCTCGTGGCCGGGCTTCTCGGCACTCAGCCCGCGGTAGGCGTCTTCGACGGTGTTGCCGTGGTTGATGACGCCGTCGACCTCGCGGGCGATCGGCATCGACAGCCCGTATTCCTGGGCGAACTCCATGATCACGCTGGCGGCCTTGACGCCCTCGGCGACCTGGTTCATCGCCGCGATGATCTCGTCGATCGTCTTGCCCGCGCCCAATTGCTCGCCGACATGGCGGTTGCGGCTGCGCTGGCTGGTGCACGTGACGATCAGGTCGCCCATGCCGGCCAGGCCGGCGAACGTGTCGCGGTGTCCGCCCATCGCCTCGCCGAGCCTCGACATCTCGCGCAACGCGCGGGCGATCACCAGCGCCCGGGTGTTCTCGCCGATGCCCAGCGAGTAGCCCATCCCGACGGCGATCGCATAGACGTTCTTCAGCGCGCCCGCCATCTCGACACCGACCACGTCGTCGGTCGTGTACGTCCGGAATCGCTGGGTGCGGAACAGGTTTGCGAGATTTGAGGCGAGGTGCTGGTCCGGCATGGCCAACACCGCGGCGGCCGCGTACCCCTCGGCTACTTCACGCGCGATGTTCGGCCCGGCCAGGATGCCCGCCGGGTGCCCGGGCAGGACCTCGTCGACGATCTGGCTCATCCGGTAGTTGGTGCCCTGCTCCAGACCCTTGACCAGCGACACCACCGGCACCCACGGCCGCAGCTCCTTGGCCAACTCGGTCAGCACCGCGCGGAAGCCGTGCGATGGCACACCCATCACGATGACGTCGGCGCAGTCGGCCGCCTCGGAGAAGTCGGTGGTGGCCTTCAGCGTGAGGGCCAGCTCGACCTCGTTGCCGAGGTACTTGGAATTGCGGTGCTTCTCGTTGATGTCGTCGGCCGTCTCCTCGGAGCGAACCCACTGCAGCGTCGGCGCGCGCCGGGCGCAGATGGACGCCACGGTGGTGCCCCAGGAGCCTCCACCGAGGACGACGACTTTGGGTTCGCGTTGCGCAGGTGCCATGCCGATCAGCGTATTGCCGACGGCTGCCGTTTCACCGGTAGTTGACGAACTGCAACGCCACCTCCAGGTCCGCCTTTTTCAGCATGGCGATGACGGCCTGAAGGTCGTCGCGCTTCTTGGAGGAAACGCGCACCTCGTCGCCCTGGATCTGGGTTTTGACGCCCTTGGGTCCCTCGTCGCGGATGAGCTTGGTGATCTTTTTGGCGTCCTCGCTGGAGATGCCCTGTTTGATGGTGCCGCTGACCTTGTGGGTCTTGCCGCTGGCCTGCGGCTCGCCGGCGTCGAAGGCCTTCATGGAGATGTCGCGGCGGATCAGCTTTTCCTTGAAGACATCGATCGCGGCCTTGGCGCGTTCCTCGGTGGAGGAGGTGATGGTGATGGTCTCCTCGCCCTGCCACGCGATGGATGTGTCGGTGCCGCGGAAATCGAAGCGGGTGGCGAGCTCCTTGGCGGCCTGGTTCAGTGCGTTGTCGACCTCCTGGCGATCGACCTTGCTTACGACGTCGAACGATGAATCCGCCATTGGATCCGTCCCTCCTGGGTGGTCTGGTGCGTTTTCGTCTTAGGGCCATCCTCGTTGTACCCTGCTAGTCGCACCAAACCGGGTCGCGGCGTGGTGCAACACCCAGGCAGGTTGCCCGAGCGGCCAATGGGAGCGGACTGTAAATCCGTCGGCTTACGCCTACAGTGGTTCGAATCCACTACCTGCCACCCTGGGGCGACACGGCATGCAGGATCCGCAGCGGCGGCTGTTCATACCTGGGTTCTTCGCTGGCTACAGCAACACAAGGATGTCGCTCGACATTGCCGTGATCCTCGCTTACCTGACCGGGCGCACCCTGGTGCCCTACCGATTTCGTCAGGCCCCACCCAGGATCCCGGTGGAGGTTAAGCCCGGCCGGATGCCCGAGCAGTTTCTCGTTACCGATCTTTTCGAGATCCCCGTTCCGTGGTGCGACGAGTATCTACTTAAGACGTGGATAGCCGTGCCTGACGCGGTGGAGTGCGCGTGGGCGCCCGTGTTTGATTCGCTGCTGGGCTTCCCCGCTGGTATCGAGCGCGACGACGAACGCTTTTACAACTTCCGCAACGGTCGCCAGCACGTCCATGTCTTCGATGCGCGGCACGAGGAAGCGGCAGACCTACACGTCAGCACCAAGACGTTCGGCTTCTACTCGTATTTCTTCTACCTGGATGACGTGCGCCGCCGCGAGGTCGTCGAGCTGATGAGGCGGCTGCGACCGAAGCGGCCCTATCGCGAGGCCGCGGACCGCATCGCCGTCGGGCTGGGACCGTTCAACGCCATCCACGTGCGCCGGGACGATTTCCTGAGCGGATTGGTGGGGGCAAACGGGTCACAAGCGCACCGCTTCCGTGAATGGCCAGGAGATCGTCGCCAACCTTGCATCCCGCATGGACCGCGACGAGCTGCTCGTGATTTGCACCGATGACCCGGGTCGCGATGAACTCTTCGGTCCGATCCAGAAATACTTCCGTCGATCCGATCTTTCTCGATCGGTATCTGCGTGAGAGCTCCGACATGCGTGAGCTCACCGCAACGCTGCCGCGCGATGACGAAATGGTGGAGATTCTGCTCACCCAACTGGTGGCGAGTAAGGCCCGCGTCTTTGCCGGCACGATGTTCAGCACCTTCTCCTCGCTGATCCACCGCATGCGAGGCTTTGCGGGGCTGGAGCCAAATTTTCTCTACTGCCACAACGATTTCCTCTCCCCGCTTGTCCGTTTCGAGCGTTGCGAGTTCGTGCCGTTAGACGAGGGGCCTTTTTCCTGGAACAGGGTCCGCTATCCCGTTGCTCCCGAGACGTATTCGTGGTTGCGCGAGTGGCCGGAGTCGTTTGAGACGGGCCGGCCGCAGCAGGAGGCGCCCCCACCTTCGGACACAGTCGAACTTCGCGCCGGTGCGGCAACGGTGCACGGCAGCGCGCTGCGCGTCATCCACGATGATGACCAACCGGCCGGTGACGTGATCGGCTCCTGGACTGTCGCAGGCGAGTACGTGTCCTGGGACCTCGAGCTCGCGGACGGTGGGACCTACGCCGTCGAGATACGCTACGCGTGCCCTCCGGAATTCTCAGGCAGCCGTTACTGTGTCGGCATCGCGGGTGGCGATGAACTGTGGGGCCGCGTCTGGCACACCGGCAGTTGGACGTCGATCTCGCCCTGGCTATCGTTGGGGCGCATCAGAATTCCAGCTGGCCGCAGCACGGTGATGGTGCGAGCCACCGAGAAACCAGCTGAATTCGTCATGAACATTAGCGCCGTGCGGTTGGCGCGGGTCCGACGGCGTCGCTTGAGCCCTTGAGAACGACAGCGGTTCAGCCGCCCCCGGGCGGCGTGGGTCCAGGCGCTCGTGACTGAGGCACAGGCTGCTGCGGACCCGCCGTGGCCGTCGGTATAACCGGAACGGTCTCAACCAAAGGCAGCAGCGCTTCGGTCGCTCCGGACAGCGACAACTGGCGCATCAGCGCTCGCGCTGTCATGCCGACGGGCGGCGGTCCATCGAGCACGACGAGCCCCGCATCGACCAACTGGTCGAGCGCGAGGTCCACGACCCTTTCGTCGGCGGGAAGACCGCTGCGGTCGTGGATGATGGTGGCCATCTCCGACTTTGAGTAGCCGCGCACACAGAGATCGAAGACAAAGGCTGCGGTCATGTTCAGCGTGTAGCTCTCGGCATCGCCGGGCCTCCGTACCAAAATCTCGCCCGCGAGTCGCTCGACGAGCTCGAGGCCCTCGACCCATTCAGCGACCATTTCTGCATTCCTCGGGCGCCCGAGCGTCCCTGACGCTCGCAACCTCAGCGAACTTTACTGCTGGAAAACAAGATCGAGTAAAAACAGCCGTCGACGGCCGGCGCTGGTGGCTGTCAACAGTACGCTGTAGACCGGTCGCTGGAGCACTTGCCGAGTTGGTCATAGATCCATCGGTAAGTCTTTTCTATTCCCTCCTGGAGGGGAATCGAGGGTGCCCAGCCGAGCTTCTGCCGTATCAACGTGTTGTCGCTATTGCGGCCTCGCACTCCAACCGCGGCATCAGGTCTGTAGTGCCGTTCGAGCTTCACTCCCGCAATATGTTCGATTGCGTCGACCAATTGGTTGATGGTGACCAGTTCGGCGCTGCCGAGATTGATCGGCTCAGATACGTCGCTGGCCATTAGCGCCTGAGTCCCGTGGATGCAGTCGTCGATGTACATGAAGCTCCGCGTCTGTTCGCCATCGCCCCAGATCTCGATCGTTCGCTGACCTGTCATGAGTGCTGTTATTACCTTGCGACACAGCGCGGCCGGAGCCTTTTCTCGGCCATGGTCGTACGTACCGTGGGGCCCGTAGACGTTGTGATAACGCGCGACCCGGGTAGCGAAGCCGTAGTCCTCAGAGAAGTGGCGGCACATCCGCTCAGTGAACAGCTTCTCCCAGCCGTATCCGTCCTCGGGCATGGCGGGGTAGACATCTGACTCCTTCAACGGGACAACGTCAGGGCTGGTCTGTTTGTCCACCCGGTAAACGCAGGCAGTCGACGAGTAAAAAAACCTTTCCGCACCCTGGTCACGTGCGGCTAGCAGCATGTTTGTATCAGCCATCACGGAGAGCATGCACGCGGCTTTGTTTGTCTCAATGAACCCCGCGCCCCCCATATCGCACGCGAGGTTGAAGATAAAGCGTGCATCCTGTGCCGCCGTGTAGCAGTTGTCTTTCTCCTTCAAGTCCAGGCAAAGGTTCTCGGCTGCTGGGAAAGCCTGATGCCAGTCCTCGACAGGCTTGACGTCGACCGCGCGGATGCGCTTGTGTCCCCGCCTAAGGAGGTCGGCGACGAGATGCCCTCCGATAAACCCACCGGCGCCGGTGATCGTAATCAGGTCGTCCGCATCATGACCTTGTTCGTTGCCGCCCACCACAGCAACGTTAGAACAGGCCACCGGACCTAACGGCCGGTTCGTCTTAGACGGCCTACAGTGGTTCGAATCCACTACCTGCGACGCTGGTCAGAGCGGTCAGCCGGGCAGCGGTGTGAGGGTGCTCAGAGAGTACTCCGTGACGGCGATCAACGCGGCCTTCACCGAGTGGCGATCACGAGCATCGACGTTGATCACCGGTATGTGGTCGGGCAACGTCAGCGCCTCGCGGACCGCATGCGTGGGATGCCCTGGCGCACCGTCGAATTCATTGACGGCGATCAGAAACGGCAGGTTACGCGCCGCAAAGAAGTCGGCGGCGGCCCAGCTGTCCTTCAGCCGCCGGACATCTGCCAGAATAATCGCGCCGATCGCGCCACGGACCAGGTCGTCCCACACGAACCAGAACCCGCGCTGGCCCGGCGCGCCGAACAGGTAGAGCACCAGGTCCTCATCGAGGGTGATGCGGCCGAAGTCCATTTCGACTGTCGTGGTGTTCTTCATCGGGGTGGCCTCACCCCGTCCATCCCCGCAGACGCATTGGCGACCAGCGCCTCGGTGTGCAGCGGCATGATTTCCGAGACCGCGCCGACGAACGTCGTTTTGCCGGCCCCGAACCCGCCGGAGATGACGATCTTCGTCGAGGCGGCGCCCCACCCCTCAGAGTGCTCGTAGGCCACGCAGGGTCCTTGCTATCAGTTCACGTCGTTCGTCGATTGTCATCGAGTCAGCGAGGGGGGCGTGCACCCGCAAATAACCCTGTGTCACCAGGTCGCCGACCAGGAACCGCGTCGCACCGAGCGGCAAGGACAGACGAGCGGCGATCTCTGCGACCGACGGGCCGTGTACGCACCACGTCAAGATCTGGCCCCGCACATCATTTCTCGGCCAGCGCGGCGGCTTCGCTGTGGTGCTGAGCGCTTCGACCTTAGCCTCGAGTGGCAGTTCGACACCCGAGTCGGTACGGCCTGCCGTCAGCATGTATGGCCGGACCAGGCTCGGCTCGTCCGCGGTTTCCGGTTCTTGAACCGGTCGCCGATCGGTTCGCCGTTGCCCTCCGACTGCTGATGCGCGTCGGTGTGCTTCGCCCGCACATGTGGCGAACTATGCGGCACGTTGTAGTTCTCCAGGAACCACAAGGTCTGGTCGGCGTGCACCGATGCGCGCAGCTCGCTGGAGACGACCTTGAGTACGGTGCGGTCGGTGTCGATAACGAATGTGGTCCGTCTGACCGGCAGCAGCCGGGCCAGCAGGCCACGGCGCCGAGTGTGCCGGCGCCGCCGGGCCGCCTGACGCGCCACGACGGACCCGCGCAGCTTGGCGAGCCTGCCTCGGTGCACCCCGAACAGCTCGGACACCACGCCGTCCGCATCGGAGAGCAGCGGATAGTCAAACGAGCGCTGGAGGGCGAAGTGGGCCTGCCTGTCCACGGTGTCGGTGCTGATGCCCACCCGCTGGGCGCCCACCCTGGCGAATTCGTCGCTCAGGTCCCGAAAATGACACGCCTGAGCTGTACAGATCGGTGAGGACGCCAACGGGAAGAAGAACAGCACAACCGGCCCTTCGGAAAGGAGCGCCGACAGCGTCCGAGGCCGACCGGTGTGGTCATACAGAGCGAAGTCAGGCGCCTTCTCGCCCGCGATCATCGGCAGATATTAACGCGCGGAAGCTCTGCGCGACGCACACTGCAAAAGATGACCTGGAGAGCGGCGAGGCATTCATGGCCGGTCACATCGAGCAGGGAAACTTCAACGACACCAGCCTCGACGGCTTGGATTACGCGGCGCTGATGTCCTGGCCGGGCGAGGTCCACGAGGGCAACGGCACCCAGCAGGTCATCATCGACGAAAGTGCCGATCCGACTCAGCGAGAAGCACTGCGCAAGATCCTTCATGGCGAGTCGACCACCCCCGGAGCGACGCACTTCTTCGTGTACACCGCCACGATGTCGACCGTGCTGGACACCCTCTACGCACCCATAGACCTGGCGATCGATGTCGATCAGAGGACGGCCAACCTCACGATCGACGGGCTCGTCGAGTCACACGGGACACCGCTCCCCACCCCGCCGAGCCCAATATTGGCGAGCCACATTCGCCTCGCTACGCCCGAGGGGCCCCGTTACATCTACACCGAGATGGGCAACGGCAGCACGACGGCCCGGGCGGGAGGAATCAGTCTTGACTTCAAGGACAGCTACTGCCAGTTCAACGTTGTGCACATCAACCAGGACGGACTGATTCGCTGACCACGGCTCGGTCAGGGGTTGATCAAAATCCCGTCGTTTGATGCTGCCTGGAGGAACTCGGGAATGGTGAGGTCCCCGAAACCGGTCTCGACCGGGCCGGAGTACACCCCTGATCCTGGTAAGAGGCCGGGCTGCAGATCCACGTCGAGGTTGTAGGCCTGATCGCTTGGCAGGTGGTATTCGAAGAGTTGGCCAAGGCCGACGACCAAGAAAACGAGGTCGCCGATGATCCCGGTCCCCCACAGCTGCGCGGCGTTGGCCAGCGGTGTTTCTGAGCTGGGAGCCCCGAGCAGCACGATGGAGCCGTAGTGCGGATAGAGCCCGCCGCCGGGAACGTATGGGGGTGCGAACGGCTGCAGGCCCGGCAGGTCGCTGGAGAACGATGCCGGGTCGCCGTAGGTGGCGGTGTTGACGAACAGCGAATCCGCACCATTGCCGGGGACCGTGGTGGCCAGGCCGAGACTTTCAAATCCGATACCGCCCAGACCGGTGTTCTGGGCGACGTACTCGGCTTCCCAGGCGCCCAGGGAGTGGCCGGTGACGAAGATGTCGTTCGGCGTGTAGCCCTGTGCGGCTGCCTCGGTTTCGACCTGCTGGGCGAATTGCAACGCATCGGCCGACCCCGCCGGGTTCGTTCGCGTCAGAACGGCCACGGCATCGACGAGCACCTGAGTGACGCCGATCAGCGGATTGAACAGAAGGTTCGTTCCGCCGGTAGTGCCCGAGTAGGCGATGATGATCTGCTTTTGCGGCGTCACCCACACCTGGGCAGTCTCGCCGGTGAGTTCGTCGGTGGAGCTCACCGGGAAGCCGTTGACGGTGAAAGGTGTTAGGCCGGCGGGGGTTCCGCCGAGGACGTATTCGGCGGTCGCGGCGTCCAAAAGCTGCGCCACCGTCGGAGTCGGGGTGGTCACCGAGCCGGTGAAGGTTTCGGTGTTGGTCGGCTGCACAGCCGGGGGCGAGTCCAGTCCCGCAGCGTTTTCAAACTCCCTGAAGGCGGCGAATATCAGTTGAACTATCGGGGCCGGGCTGATGGGGGTGGGTGTGGTCGCCGTGGCCGGCGTTATTCCGAGGAGCCCCAACACCGCGTCTGCGATGTGGGCCGGCAGGGAGAAGAGAGTGACGATCGGCGATACCGGCGCGGGAGTGCTCACAGCAGCGCTGACCGCCGCTGATTTAACCGTCGGCGCGGTCAGTGCTGCGACGGGGGTGGTGGCGACCGCGGTGCTCACTTTGTTGGCGAGCGGTATGAGCTTGGGTTTAGACGGAGTGTTCGTGGCGGTGGTCGGCGCAACAGTCGTTGGCGCTACAGGGCTGGCGAGAAGGTGATTGGAGTGGACGACGGATAGCGGCTTGGCGATGTCGCTCAGTTTTGGTGTGGGCGCAATGGGCGCGGATCGCTTGGCAACCTTGGGCGTGGGTGGTGATGGTGGCGATGGGTTCGACGGAGACGGGTTCGATGACGACGTGGTCGACCCGCTGGGCGCGGCCCACACGTCTGCGCAGTTGCACAACATGTTCACCGCTGCGCCGATGCCTAGCGCCACCGCCAGTCCCGTGAGCCGACCTGGACGCGCCGCGATGCTCATCGATTCTCCTTCGGTGCCGACGATGCTATGACGCGTCTCCGTTTTGCCGTCACGGTTTGCCGGTATTGGCCCGCCCCCGCTCGCGGTGCTTGCAGCCCGGCCAGCAGCAGGGCCGGCGCATGCCTTCCTCCAGCTCCTCCTGGGTCCGGCGAATGCGGCGCTCCCGGGTCACCTGCTGCTTGGCGTCCTCGACCCAGCAAATGAACTCGTTGCGCGCCAACGGCGTGATGTCCTTCCAGGCAGCCAGTGCCGTGGCGTTCGCGATCAGCGCCGTGCGCAGGTCTACCGGCAGCTTGTGGACAACGCCGCCGGGCACTCGCTGGGTGCTCACGGCGCCACCGATCGTCGTGCCGCCGCGGGCCGAGCGCGCACCACCTGCGGCCACCAGAACCAGCGACCGAGCAGCGCCGCGATCGACGGCGTCATGAATGCCCGAATCACCAACGTGTCGAACAACAGGCCCAGCCCGATCGTCGTGCCGATCTGGGCGACCACCACCATGGCGCTGACCGACATCGACATCATGGTGAACGCGAACACCAGACCGGCCGAAGTCACAACGGATCCGCTGCCGCCCATGGCCCGGATGATTCCGGTGTTGATCCCGGCCGGTATTTCCTCCTTCATCCGCGCCACCAACAGCAGGTTGTAGTCCGCGCCGACGGCCAACAGGATGATGACCGCCATCGCCATCACCATGAATTGCAGTTCCATGCCCAGCAGGTGCTGCCAGATCAGAACCGACAGCCCAAACGATGCGCCGAGCGAGAGCACCACGGTGCCGACGATGACGCCTGCGGCGACGAGACTGCGCGTGATGATCAGCATGATGATGAATATCAGCGTCAGCGCGGCGACGCCGGCGGTCAGCAGGTCGTATTTGTTGCCGTCCTGCATGTCCTTGAAGGTCGATGCGGTGCCGCCGAGGTAAACCCTCGATCCCTCCAGCGGCGTGCCCTTGATGGCCTCAAATGCTGCGGTCTTGATCGCGTCGATGCGCTGGATGCCGCCGGCGCTGAGCGGATCGTCTTCGTGGGAGATGATGAACCGGACCGCGCGGCCGTCCGGGGAGATGAAGCTGTCCATGCCACGCTTGAAGTCCTTGTTGTCGAAGATCTCCGGCGGCAGGTAGAAGGTGTCGTCGTTGTGGGAGTCGTTGAACGCATCACCCATGGCGCTCTGGTTCTGCGTCATCGCCGCCGACTGATCCTGCTGGCTGGCCTGGCTGGCGTGCATCGTCAGCATCATCTTCTGCATCGACTTCATCGTCTCGATCTGCGGCGGCAGCATCGCCTGCAGCTGTGGCAGTAGGGAGTCGAGTCGTTCCAGGTCCGGAAGCAGAGCCTGGACGTCATCGGTGGTGGCGTCGACGCCGTCGAGCGTGTCGAAGATCGACCGGATCGACCAGCAGACCGGGATGTCGTAACAGTGCGGCTCCCAGTACAAGAAGTTACGAAGCGGACGGAAGAAGTCGTCGAAATCGCCGATGTGATCCCGTAATTCGGCGATGTCGACGGTCATGGCTTGCGTCCTGGTCACCAAGGAATGCGTGATGGCGGTCATCTGTGCCATCAACGAGCTCATCTTCGTCATCATGTCGATGGTGCTCTGCAGGTCGTTGGCCTGGGTCAGCATGTCGTCCATGGTTCTCTGCGTGTACGAGCGGTTCAGTGTCTGAAACGTGCCGCCCATGCTGAGCTGAGCGGGAATCGTGCTGAACTTCAGCGGCTTACCCTCAGGACGCGTGATCGACTGCACCCTGCCGATGCCGGGCACCTCCGTCACCGCCTTGGTGATCTTCTCGATCACCAGGAAGTCTGTCGAATTGCGAACGTCCTGGTCTGTTTCGATCAGCAGCAGTTCGGGGTTCATCCTGGCGACGGGGAAATGTCGTTCGGCCGCCGCGAAGCCCTCGTTGGCCGGCAGGTCGGCTGGAAGGTACTTGCGGTCGTTGTAGCTGGGCTGGTAGCCCGGCAGGGTCAGCAGGCCGACCAAGGCGAGAATGATCGTCATGACCAGGATCCACGCCGGCCATCGGACGACGGCGGCGCCCAGGCGCCGCCAAAAACGAATCCGCATGGCGCGCTTGGGCTCCAACAGTCCGAAGCGGCTCGCGACCGTGATGATCGCGGGCCCCAGAGTCAGCGCGACAAGCACTGCGACGACCATTCCGACCGCGAGCGGGATGCCCAGGGTCTGGAAGTAGGGCAATCGGGTGAACGACAGGCAGAATGTCGCGCCGGCGATCGTCATGCCCGAGCCCAGCACCACGTGGGCGGTGCCGCGGAACATCGTGTAGAAAGCCGACTCCTTGTCTTCCCCGATGCGTGCGGGCCTCCTGGTAGCGCCCGATCAGGAAGATCGCGTAGTCGGTCGTTGCGGCGATCGCGAGCGTGACGAGGAGTTGCGTCGCGAACGTCGACAACCCGATCAGGTCGTAGTAGCCGAGAAAGGCCACCACACCACGGGTCACCGACAGCCCCAACACCAGCATTGTCAATACGAGCAGGACGGTGACGATCGACCGATAGAAGAACAGCAGCATCAGGATGATGACGGCGACCGTCACGAACTCGATGATTTTGACACTGTGGTTGCCGGCGGTCTGTTGGTCAGCCTGTAGTGCCGGCCCGCCGGTCACGTAGACCTTGACCCCCGGCGGCGGAGACAATCCCGAAACGACTTTTTTCACCGCGGCGACGGAGTCGTTGCCGAGAGCCTCACCCATATTCCCCGCGAGATACACCTGCACGTATGCGGCTTTGCCGTCCTCGCTCTGCGCTCCGGCTCTGGTCAGCGGGTCGCCCCAGAAGTCCTGAATGTGCTCGACGTGCTTGGGGTCGGCCCGAAGCTTGGCGACCATGTCGTCGTAGAACCGGTGCGCATCCTCGCCGAGGGGCTGGTCGCCCTCCAGGACGATCATCGCCGAGCTGTCGGAATCGAACTCCTTGAAGTCCTTGCCGGCGCGCATCATCGCGATCACCGCCGGTGCCTGTTTGGGCGACATCGACACCGCCCGCATCTGGCCGACGACCTCGAGCTGCGGCACGGTCACGTTCAGCACGGCGATGAGCGCTACCCAGCCGAAAATGATCGGGACCGCCAACCGGCGGATCCACCGGGCCACCGCAATTCTGCGCGGCTGCTCGGCGCGGATCACGGGGTCGATCGTCGGGGCGCTCACGAGGTTGTCATACCAGAACGGGAGGCGGTGTGGCGGCACCTGGCTGTGTTGGTTTGAATGCTGTGGTGATCGGTGCGTGGTTTGGGTTCGCTGTGGGGTTGTTGGTGGTGGTGGTCACCTTGCGAGTGTGGTGGGCACTCTTGTGGTGCCGCGGGGTATCAATTCGCGGATTTCGCGCACGGTTGACCGGTCCCTTGACGCCGGGTTCCTCCAGCTGGCCAGGCGGGTGCGGCTCGTTCGAGCGCCGTGACCGCATCTTCGCGTGGCAGTCACCGCTGTCGTTGCTGATCCGGCTTACGGTGTGGCTGGGCTTGCTCGTCTGCGGTTTCGCGCTGATGCTGTTGCCGAGCGTGGACGGGCACCTGGGGCAGGCGTTTTCTGACGCGGGGTCGTCGATGTTCACCCTCGGTTACGCCGCCCCGGCGGGCACTGGCAGCACGACGCTGGAGTATTTGGCGGCGTTCACCGGTCTGGTCGTCATCGGTTTGCAGGTCGGCTACCTGCCCACCCTCTACGCCGCGTTCAACAGGCGCGAAACTGAAGTCAGCCTGCTGGGCTCGCGGGCGGGCGTACCCGCCTGGGGACCAGAGATTTTGGCCCGTACCCGGTGGGGGATCAATGACGGCGACACCCTCGAAGTTCTGGAGGATCTGTTCACGGCATGGGAGCGGTGGGCTGCCGAGGTTGCCGAATCCCACACCACCTACCTGACATTGGTCAGGCTGCGCTCACCGCGGCCGATGTCGCACTGGCTGACCTCGCTGATCGCGGTGATGGATGCCGCCGCCCTTCACCTGGCGCTGGCGCCGTCGCGAGAACCCAAACTCTCCGCGCGGCTATCGCTGCGGATGGGCTTCGTCGCGCTGGACCAGATCGCCAGAGCCATGCGGTTGCCGGTCCCCGACGAGCCCGACCCGGACGAGTCGATGGCGGTGTCGTTCGAGGAGTTCACGGCGGCCACCGCAATGCTTCGTGAACTCGGGTACCCGGTCGAAACCGACTGATGAGGACGCCTGGCCGCACTTTCGTGGCTGGCGGGCCAACTACGACGCGGCCGCATTGCTGCTGGCTCGGCAACTCGACGCGCCGCCGGCCCTGTGGACGGGAACGCGGCGCTGGCCATCAACCCCGATCCCACCGCAGCGCCCCGCCGCCAGACTGGCCCGAGACGCCAAGAATCATCGGCCAAGGTCCCATTGACCGAAATCGGCGGCGAGGACCTCGTCCTCATCCACGTGGATACCTCCCAGCACGACACCGGGGTCTGACGCGGTGACGACGACAGACTGATACAGCACCGCCGCTGGCTCGCGCTCGCCGTGCGACCATGCCTTCGTCTGCCAGGCCCATCGGTGTCCTGCCGTCGTTGAGTGCCCGATGACCCCGTCTGCGATCGCCCACGCACACGCCCCGGAATGGCCATAGATGCCGGTGCGTTCGGTGCCCAGCATCGAGTTGATTCCCCGAAACCACTCGACTGCAAGGGTTTTCCACGTGTTGAGGTCGATGTCCTCATCGACACTGAAGAAGATCGGCGCCGAATCGGCGCCCCCTGCCGCGGCGTGCAGGCGCAGAGCTGTCTGGGCGTCTGCCACGCCGCCGTCGTACCCGCGGGTGAAGTCCGACGGCGTCGGCCAACCGGGTTTGCCGTACTGATAGTTGCTGACGACTTGAAGACCCGCCGCGCGCAGCGCATCCGCATACTCGCGGGTGACGGGCTTGAAATCGAAGGTCGCGCCCGGCCGCAACTCGGACACGTAGACCACTACCCCGGCATAACCCGCTGCCGCGATTTGATCCGGCGCGACCAGCCGCTCCGCAAAATCGATCAGCCTGATGTCGGCGGCTGACGCGCGCTGCCCGTCAAAGGTCGCGGCCAGCGTGCCCAGGCCGACCAGAGCCGGGGCGGACAGCGCATATTTGAGGACCTCGCGTCGGGAAACGGATGGCAACGTCAGCCCTCGACCTGCGACCGGATCCACTCGAGGTTGGCCTGCATGTTCTGCTGCCATTCGGACAGCCGCCTCGTGACGATCCTGGCCTCCTTGTCGGGTTGCGCGGCGATCCCGACAGTCAGGCCCGACGGTCCCGGTCCCATCCGCCCCCACTGGCGGATCAGCGTGCCGTCGCTCGCCGGTTCCACCTCGAACCCCCATGTCGCGCCGACACCGGCAGGGCCGATGACGTTCCATACCCACCGGCGTTGATTCTCAACCTCGACGATCTCACACACCGTCTCCCAATCGCCGAACGCATCATGGCTGCTGCGGCCCCGGAACCGGGCACCGACCTCGACGCCGTCGGCATCGTCGAGCCATTCCACGGACTGCAGCTCGGCCGAGCACCGCGCGGGCAGACTGATGTCGGTGACGTATCTCCACGCAGTGGGCAGGTCGCACCGAACGCGCTGTGTCACTTCTATCGTTGGTTGATCGCGGTAGCGCACGGTTGCAGCATGCCAAGGATGGGCGATGAAGCGGCCGAAACGACGGGAAGCGAGGGCATGCGGTGAAGGTCGGCACCATGATCGAGCCCCGGTTGCCGGGCGCAGTGGAGTTCGCCGTGGCCGCCGAGCGGATCGGCGTCGATTCGTTGTGGGTGCCCGAGGTGTGGGGTTACGACGCGCTGACCGGGCTGGCCTACGTCGCGGCGAAGACGTCGTCGATCCGGCTGGGGACTTTTGTCGTGCAGCTAGGTTCACGGAGTCCGGCCATGCTGGCGACCTCCGCGCTCAGCCTGCAGGAACTGTCGGGCGGCAGATTCCTGTTGGGTGTCGGCACGTCGGGGCCCCGGGTGATGGAGGGCTGGCACGGTGTTCGGTTCCGCAAGCCGGTGCAGACCACCAGGGAAACCATCGAGATCGTCCGGATCGTCAGCCGGGGAGACCGGCTCGAGCATGACGGCGAGATCTACCCACTTCCGCTGGCAGACAGCAGTGGCGCGGCGCTGCGGCCCCTGGTGAACCCGCGACATGTTCCGGTGTATGTGGCGGCGATGGGCCCGCACAACCTGCGGCTGACCGGCGAGATGGCCGACGGCTGGCTGGGCAATGCGTTCATTCCCGAAGCCGCCGAAGTGTTTCTTGGTCCGCTGCGCGAAGGGGCCGGGCGCGCTGGACGCACGTTGGCGGACGTCGATCTCGTTGCGCCGGTCGCGGTCGAGATCCACGACGACGTGGCGTCCGCCGACGCGGCGGCCCGCCGCCACGCCGACGGGTACGCGTTCACCATCGGCGCGATGGGCGCCAACGGACGCAATTTCTACAACGACGCGTTCACCCGGCTGGGTTACGGCGCCGAAGTCAGCAGGGTCGCCGAATTGTGGCAAGGCGGGAAACACGACGAAGCCCGCCAAGCAGTGCCGCTCGACCTGGGCCGGCTCACGAATCTTGTTGGTACGCCTGACGGCATCGCCGACCGGGTGGGCACATACCGCGCTGCGGGGATAACGACGTTGCTGGCGAAATTAGAGGGTGATTATGCGCACCAGCTGGCGACGCTCGAGCGACTGCTCAGCATCGTCGCCGACGGTTGATATCGCACGCCGATCGGCGCTGTGAGAGAATTTCGGTTATCCGCACCGGCGTGATCGCACGACATGGGTGGGCCCGCGCCCCCGTCACGCTGGGTTAAGCCCTAGAGATGTTTGGAGTTTGGAGTTTCCATGTCCGCCACTCGAATTGCGGTCATCGCGCTGTTGACGCTCGTCGTCGGCCTGCTGGTCGGTGCGGTGAGCTGGGCGATTGCCCGCGGTCCGATACCGCGCCGGTCCGGCGTCCTCGGGCGGGCGGCCGTCGCGGTCGCCGTCGCCGTCGTCGTCGGTGAACTCGCCTCCGTCGTGATGTTCTCCGGCTCGATCGACCGCCTTCTCGACGAGCGCGCCGCACGCGCCGCCGACTCCACGCCCGCCGTCGCGGCGGCTTCGGCCGAACTCGACAGCACCCGTCACGCGCGCACCGCGCTCGACGCCGCAGTCGACCAGGCCAGCCGCCAGCGCGAGGCGGCGCTCGTTGTCGCCCGCTGCGAGTACCACCCCTCGCCGGCCTGCCCGCAGACCCAGATCACCGGCGTGCCCGGCGCCGGGCCCGAAACGCTAACGGCGACGGACTTTCTCGCCGGGACGCAGCGAGAGCTGGACAACGCCGTCGCCAACCGCGACCGCGTGGCACCCGGGCTCGACTCCGAGATAGCCGCCGCGTGAGCAGGTGCTGGAGCAGGTGCGAACGGCCGCGATGAAAGACGTCGAGCATGGCCTCGGCGCGCGCTGGGTGGCGATGAACGACCACACCCTCGCGAGCCCCGGCGCGATGTTGCTGCGACTGGCGACGATCGCGTTCTTCGCGCTGCTCATCCTCTTGCCGCTGATCCTGAAGCTGTGGCGTGGTCAGACGAGCGAGGATCGTGGAGCGGTCGCCCGCGCCGAGGTCGAGCGCGCCGAGGTGGAGGCCGACACTGCGATCGCGGTCAAGCGTGCCGAGGTTCGCGCGGCCGTCGAAACACTGTGGGCCGAACAGCAATTAGCCAGTGCACGCCTGGCAGTCGAGGCGCAGACGGAGATCGACCGCGAGCAGCATCGACGCCGGGTCATCGAGGCGATCGAGGCGCCGGTGCAGGCGCACTCCGAGCGCGTCCCCGAGCCGATGCCAGAGTTGGCGGTAGGCAACGCGCTGGAGCCGCGCCGGGGAGGCGGCGCCGTGGAGCCGCGCCGCGAAGGCAGCTCGCTGATCCCGGCGATCCCGGAGGTGACCAAGGCCGCCGCACGGTGGATCCGCCCGTTCGTGCCGCCGATCATCGCGAGCGTGATCGACACCACGACCAAGCCGCTGCGAAGTGCCCGCCAGGTGTTCGAGGAGACCGAGGAGATCCACTTCTCACTCAAGCGCACGTACCGCGCGAGTGTCGAGTCGGAAGAGCACGTGGCCGCCGAGCCTGTCGAGCCGCACGGGCCGCCCGCGACGGCCACGTCGGTGGTGTCGTCGGTGGAGCATCATCAAATGTTGACGGGACAGGAAGGACACCCAGTGCTGCGCGGAGCGGATGGCCCGCGTCAGCTACCGCCAGCGGAGTAGTTCCCAGCGGCCGGTGTCGCTCGTAGGCTAACGATCATGAATGACACCGCGCTGCCACCGGGACCCCGGCTTCCCGCGGTGGTGCAGATGGTTCTCCTGATGCGGCACTGGCCGCGATTCGTCGCCGCATGCGGGCGCCGCTACGGCACGGTGTTCACCCTGCGCGTCGCGATGGTTCCCCCGATGGTGTATCTGGCCGAGCCGGCCGAGATCAAGAAAGTGTTCGCGGGCGACCCCAGCATCTTTCATGCCGGGGAGGCCAACGCGATGTTGGGTGGCCTGCTCGGTGACAGTTCGGTGTTGGTGATCGACGACGACGTGCACCACGACAGGCGCCGGCTGATGATGCCGCCGTTTCACCGCGACGCGGTCGGGCGGCAAGCCGAGCTGATGGCGCAGATCGCCGCGGCGAACGTCGCCGACTGGCCCGTGGGTCGACCGTTCGCGGTGGCGCCGAAGATGTCCGAGATCACGCTGGAGGTGATTCTTCGGACGGTCATCGGTGCCAGCGATCCGGCGCGGCTGGCGGCGCTGCGCGCCATCATGCCGCGGCTGCTCAACGTGGGTCTGTGGGCGTCGCTGGCGATCGCGCGGCCGGAGCTGGCGCGCCTGCGCCCGTGGCGAGGGGTGGCGCGACGGATCGAAGAAGCCGACCGGTTGCTGTATGCCGAAATCGCCGATCGCCGCGCGGACCCTCGCCTGGCGGAGCGCACCGACGTGTTGGCCATGCTGGCTCGCGCGACCGACGAACACGGGCGCACGATGACCGATCGCGAATTGCGTGATCAACTGATGACGTTGCTCGTCGCGGGCCACGACACGACCGCGACCGGCCTGTCGTGGGCACTGGAACGGCTGACCCGTCACCCGGCGATCCTCGCCAAGGCGGTTCAGGCGGCGCAGGCCGAGGATGCGGCTGGCGAGGAGTATCTCGACGCGGTGACCAAGGAGACGTTGCGGATCCGTCCGGTCGTGTTCGACGTGGGCCGCGTGTTGAAAGAGCCCGTGGAGCTGGCCGGCTATCGGTTGCCCGCCGGGGTGATGGTGGTGCCGGGAATCGGTTTGGTGCACTCCAATTCGGAGGTCTACCCCGATGCCGACCGGTTCGACCCTGACCGGATGGTCGGTGCGACGCTGAGCCCGACGACTTGGTTCCCGTTCGGCGGCGGCAATCGCCGTTGCCTCGGCGCGACTTTCGCGATGGTCGAGATGCGGGTCGTGCTTCGGGAGGTCCTGCGTCGGGTCGAGTTGGCCACCACTTCGGCCCCCGGCGAACGGCAGAGGATCAAGCACGTGATCCTGGTGCCGCGCCGCGGGGCCCGCATCCGCGCACGGGCTATCAGGGAAGTCGCATCGTTGCCGACGACGAGTGCGGCTAAGGCCTAGCGGCGCACGACATTACGACAAGGTTGCGGGGCGGCGCGCCTCTAGTACCTGTTGCAGCTACCGGCGACCTGGAAGATCACCGGAATGTAGGGCTGAAGCCCGGGGACGCCCTGCACTTGCTGTACCATTTGTGCACGCTGAGCGGGCGGCGCGGCGACGAGCCCCTGCAGCCACGCAACCGCCAACGGGTTTGCGTTGAGCTCGTTGGCAGTTGCTGGTGATTGATCGTTCAGCGCCGCCATCACCTGCGGATAGGTGCACGTTGAATTGATGATCGCGCTCGGATCGGGTTGTGCCGAGGCGATGCCGGCTCCGGTGCTCAGCGACAACGCCACACCGGCAGCGGCGACAACCAGTTCCATCCTCGACAGCATGGATTCACGCTAGCACCTCCGCGTCCACTCGCGTTGCGGCCAGGACGTCTCTCAGCAGCGCTCCTCACCCCTGTACGGCTTTGGCCAGGGCCACGTATCTGGTCAACCTTGCCGGGTCGCGGATGGCCTCGCGGACCACCCGCACCACGATCCACGCGCGGGCGCGTTCCTCGTCGAAGCCGGCGGCATCAATCAGCGTGTAGAAGCGACGCCGTACGCCGTCGCGGATCTGCCCGCCGAGCTCGTCCCACCTGTTCCACAACATCGGCGCGACCTCGTAGTGAGGATCACCATTGGTAGGCCTCGGCGCGATCGCCAGCCACGGCTCACGGTCGGCCGCGAGCACGTTCTGGTAATGAAGGTTGCCGTGAACGACGCGCCCGATGGTGGCCGGGTCGGCGGCCAATTCGCGGCTCAACGCGATCGCCTGTTCCACCAGCCGATGCGGGATCGCCGCACTTCGCGGAAGCGCCTGGAAGACGGCCGTCCAGTCCTCGAGATAGGACGTCAGCGTGCGTAGTTGCGGCAGCGCAGGGACGTGGAGGCGGCGGTAGAGCCCGGCCACCACCTGACACGCGTCGACGTCTTCCAGCATCGACAGACTCTGCGGACCCAACCGCTCCAGAAGCAGGGCGCGGCGCGGCGGGTCGGCGCTGAGCAGCCGAACCGCGCCTTCGCCGCCCCACCGCCGCAGCGCGAGATGCTCATGCTCAGACTCCGCGTCGGGAGAACTGATCTTCAGGACCGCAGGCACTGCATCGGATGTTCGCACCGGCAGCACCAGCGACCCTGGCCCACGGGTGGGTTCGCCGTCGCGTCGCAGGTCCCACCGCTGCAACTGGCTTTGTGTGACGCTCGCGAGGTCGGTCACCCTCGGATCGTTTCACCTGCCTGCGACGCAATCGAGGCCGATTCGGTCAAGCCGCAGACGGGCGCGTTTGTCGACGGTTAAGTAGTTAGGCGTGGGCGCCGGGGCGTACGTGGGGCGAATTGGTGCGCTAGCGGCGGCTCTCGGAATCGGGGCCGCCGTTTTCGTGGGACAGGGAGTCGCGTCGGCCGACCCGTCGAGTACGTCGGGATCGTCGGCATCGACTTCCGCGACGTCGGCGTCGCAGAGCAAGCAGCCCGCGGTCAGCGAAACGACGTCCGGCGTCAGCGACCCGGCCCCGAAGGCCTGACCCCAGCCCCGAAGACCGACCCGACCCCGAAGACCGACCCGGCCCCGAAGACCGACCCCAGCCCCGAAGACAAAGAAGAAGATCGAACGCTTCACAGCCGTCAAGCAAGACCACGCTCGACGCCGTCGGTTCGACCGACAAGGCGTCCATCGCTGCAGCCCGAACGGTGCAGCCCGAGGCGACCCGAGTCAACCCAGCGTGCCCGAGCCGCTGACCCGGCGCCCACGGCGAGCGTGTCGGTGGTGCGGGCTGCTCCCGCGGTAAGCGCCGATGTGCAGCAGCCGAGCCCCCCGAAGGAGCACGGCGCCGCCTGCCCCGGTCGCTGTGGTGACAACGGCGATACCGAATGTACTCAGCACGGTGCTGCAGCCCTTCGCGGGCAGTGGGCCGACGGGGACGCCGGAGTCACCGTTGACCTGGACGATGATGGCCGCCAGCGCGGCTGGAGTCGTCCGGCCGCACGCCCACGCTGAGCAAAGCGGTCAACCCCGTGACGACATCCGGTGACCCCGGTCCGGCGGCATCAAACGTCAACGCCTTGGCGTCAAACATCAACACCTTGGCTGCGCCCGCCACACCCGCCGTCGTCGCTATCCCGCAGACGGCGCCGCTGCAGGCGCTGCAGCAACTGCCGCATCATCGGGCCGCTTCTTCGTGACGCCGATCGTGGCGTTCGTCGAGCGAGATTCCGCTGATCGGCGACATCCTGCATCCGATCATCGGTTACCCGCTGCAGCCGGGTCTGCCGCGCACGGCAGCCCAGCAGCCGTTTGACGTGAAGGTGATCTCGTTCGACGGCACCCCGATCTACGTCCATTTCATGCCTGCGGTCGGACTTCAGGCCGGGCAGACAGGCGCCGACGATCCTCGATGGTCCCGGCTTGGGCGCTCCCCGGTGCGACGAACCCGAACGCGCGCGCACCTGGACGAGTTCCTGCCGACAACGAGGTCATCGGCGATCGCTCCCGCTGCGCCAAGCCGGCTACAACGTCGTCACCTGGGATCCGCGCGGTGAATGGTTCTCAGGCGGGCACGCTTGCAGATCGACTCCCCGGACTTCGAGGCCAAAGATGTCTCGTCGATCATCAGCTGGCTGGCGACGCAGCCCGAGGTCGCAGCTCGATGAGCCCAGGCGATCCGCGAATCGGCATGGTCGGCGCGTCCTACGGCGGCGGTATCCAACTGGTGGCCGCCGCAACCGATCCCCGCATCGACGCGATCGTGCCGACGATCGCGTGGAACACCCTGAACGACGTCGCTGTACCCGAACAATGGCGTTCAAGAGCGGCTTGGGAACCTTGCTTAGCGCTGCCCTGCTTGGTGACGTTCGCCCGCGCCGAACCCGGCGGTTCTGCCCGCCGCGATCTATCGGCGACCTGACCGGCATGCTTACCGCAGGCCGACCAAGCACCTGCTGGCTGCGAGCGGCCCCGGCGGCACCCGATCTGGTCAGCGACATCACCGCACCGACCCTGCTGATCCAGGGCACCGTCGACACGCTGTTCCCGCTGGCGGAGGCCGACGCCAACGCCAAAGTGCTGATCGCCGACGGTGTTCCCACGAAGGTGATCTGGTTCTGCGGCGGCCACGGCGCCTGCCTCAACGACCGCTCGACCAGCGCGACGGCGCGCTGATCCAGCAGAACACCCTCGCGTGGCTGGACCGCTACGTGAAGGGCGACACGTCGGTGTCGACCGGCCCGCAGTTCGAATGGGTCGACCAAACACGGGCAGTACTTCTCGTCGACCGTCTATCCGGTTCCGCACGGGTACCCCGATCGTCGTCTCCAGCGTCACAGGTGGCTGTCCTGCCGCTGCTTCCCTTCATCGGCGGCTCCGGTCCGCTAGCTCGGGTGTGGCCTCGGCCCGATCGGGGCGGTCGACCTCCGGCACTCAAGCCGCCAACGCGATCAACCTGACCGATTCCGGCCGCCGACGACGACCACCTACATCGTCGGCGCGCCGCAACTGACCCTCACCTATTCCGGCACCGGGATCAGCCACCCACGTGTACGCGCAACTCGTCGACGACACCACCGGCCTCGTGCTCGGCAACCACGTCACGCCGATGCCGGTGACGTTGGACGGGCAGACGCACACCGTCTCGATTCCGCTGGAGATGGTCGCGCAGACGCTCAGCCCCGGTCAGACGGTGACGCTGCAGCTGGTCGCCTCCGCGTTCGCCCTACGAGACGATCACGTCGGCGGGCGTGCTGGACGTGTCGAGCATGACATCTCACGTTGCCGACCGCGAATGCGGCCTCGAAAACACAATTGTCCGGGTAGCTTCGATCGACACACCGATGCGGGGTCGGCGTGCCGAGGAGTAAACGGTGGATGCGACACCATTCGGGCACTATCAGCTGCAGGAGCTGATCGGCCGCGGCGGAATGGGCGAGGTCTACCGGGCCTACGACACCAAAACCGACCGCATCGTCGCGCTCAAGGTGCTTCCCCACCACATGGCCGAGGACGCCATGTTCCAGCACCGGTTCCGGCGTGAATCGCAGGCCGCGGCGGGGCTCAACGAACCCCATGTGGTGCCGATCCACAGCTACGGCGAGATCGATGGCCGGCTCTATCTGGACATGCGGCTGATCGAAGGCCGCAACCTCGGGACGATTCTCAACGACGCCGAGAAGCCGCTCGGTCCGGCCTTCGCGTCGATGGTGGTCGACCAGGTCGCGGCGGCACTGGACGCCGCTCACGAAGCGGGCTTGATCCATCGGGACGTCAAGCCGTCGAACATCCTGGTCACCGATCACGACTTCGTGTACCTGATCGACTTCGGGCTGGCCCGCACCGCCGGCGAGGTCGGCATGACCACAGCCGGGAGCACGCTGGGCACGCTGGCGTACATGGCGCCGGAGCGGTTCGACGGCGGGCAGGCCGATCCGCGGTCGGACATCTACGCGTTGACGTGTGTGCTCTACGAATGTCTCACGGGCGCAAGGCCTTATCCGGCGGACAGTTTCGAGCAGCAGATCAAGGGACACATGGTGTCGCCGCCGCCGCGCCCGTCGGCCATCGACCCGAAGCTGGCGGCATTCGACGACGTGATCGCCAAGGGCATGGCGAAGAAGCCGGCGAAGCGGTATCAGTCGGCGGGCGAGTTGGCCGCTGCCACTCGGCACGCGCTCAGTGTGCCGGTGCGCAACACGGGCCGGTCCGGGCGGCATTCGGTGCCACGGTCAGCCGTCGGCCCGCGAGTGTCCCGGCGGGTGTTGGTCGTTGCGGGCGCCGTGGTGCTGGTGGCGGCGCTGTGCGCGGTCGGAGCGTGGCAGTTGTTGGGCGGATCCAAACGGGGCGACGCCCGGCCTGCGGGCCTGGCCGAGACGTCGACGCCGTCGGGTCAAGTGGCGGCACCGTCGGGAGTCGTGCCGTCGATCGCGGCCACGGTGCCTGCTGACATCAGGGCGACGGGGCGGCTGGTGGTCGGCGTCAATGTGCCTTATGCGCCAAACGAATTCAAGAATTCGGCAGGCGCGATCGTCGGGTTCGATGTCGACCTGATGAATGCGGTGGCCAAGACGCTCGGGCTGGTTCCGGATTACCGGGAGACGGCGTTCGAGAGCGTCATACCGTCGGTCTCGTCGGGGAACTTCAATGTCGGGATGTCGTCGTTAACCGACACCAAGGACCGCGAGGCCACCGTCGACTTCGTGACTTACTTTCAGGCGGGGACGCTGTGGGCGCAGCGGGCCGGGTCGACGGTGGATCCCGATGCGGCGTGCGGACTTCGGATCGGCGTCACCTACGCGTCGATCCAGGAGACCGAGCAGGTCCCCGCCAAGAGCGATCAGTGCGTCGCCACGGGCGTGGCACCCATCAACAAGGTGGTCTACACCCGCCAGGACGACCTGACCGCGGCCTTGCTCGCCGGGGATGTCGAGGCAATGGCGGCCGATTCGCCGGTGACGGGGTTCGCGGTCAAGCTGAGTGGCGGCAAGCTGGCGCCGGCAGGGGAGATCTTCGACACCGCACCCTATGGCTGGCCGGTGGCGAAGGGCTCCCCGCTGGCGGAGTCGCTGCGCCAAGCGATCGAGCATTTGATGCAGACCGGCGAGTACAAAACCATCGCGACGACGTGGGGCGTGGAGAAGGGCATGGTCGACAAGTCGGTAATCAACGGCGCAGTCAGATAACCGGTCCGCCCGGGGGTGCGTTTCGTTAAGCTGATCTTGGGAAACCTCAGCAGAGTCAGCTAACGCGCGAAGAATCGGCAGACATGGCAGCGTTGAGAACCGGCGAGGGATTGTGCGATGTCGTCGTGACCGCCGTCGCGTCAAGCACTGCGCTCGCGCCAGACGCCGAGGAAACCTGGCAGCAGCTGCTCAAGGGCCAGAGCGGAATCCGCAAACTCGACAAGCCGTTCGTCGAAGAGTTCAAGTCTGAAGTGCGCATCGGCGGCGAACTCGACGACGACTTCGACGCCAACCTGAGCCGTATCGAGCTGCGCCGGATGTCGTTCATGCAGAAGATGTCTCGGGTACTGAGCCGCAGGCTGTGGCAGACCGCCGGCTCGCCTGCCGTCGATGTGCAGCGGCTCACTGTCTCGGTCGGGCTGGCGCTGGCCAGCACCGAGGCGTTCGTCTTCCTGTATGACGATTGGCTGGCACGCGGCATGCGGGCGGTCACCCCGCTGGGCGTGCAGATGCTGATGCCGAACGCGCCCGCCGCCGCCGTTGGGTTGGATCGTGAGGCCAAGGCCGGGATCATCTCTCCCGCGGTGGGCGACGCCTCCGGCGCCGCGGCGATCGCCAGAGCCTGGCAATCCGTTGTTCTCGGCGAAGCCGACATCGCCATCTGCGGCGGCGTCGAGACCCAGATCGAGGCCGTGCCCGTGGCGGCTTTCACCAGGCTGGGAATGCTGTCGACCAACAATGATGACCCGACCGGCGCCTGCCGCCCGTTCGACAGGGACCGCGACGGCATGGTGTTCGGCGAAGGCGGCGCATTGATGCTCATCGAGACCGAGCAACATGCCAAGGCGCGCGGCGCCCCCATCCTGGCCCGGCTGATGGGGGCCGCCATGACCTCCGACGCGTACGACGCCATCAAGCCGGACCCGAGCGGCGAGCCGGCCGGCGATGCCATCCACCGCGCGATCGAGCTCGCCGGTCTGGCACCGGCCGACATCGACCACGTCAACGCCCACGCCACCGGAACCACGTTCGGTGACCTGGCCGAAGCGCGGGCCATCCGGCGCGCGTTGGGTGATCACCACATGCCCGCGGTGTATGCGCCCAAGGCGGCGTTGGGTCACTCGTTGGGCGCGGCCGGAGCGGTGGAGGCCGTGCTGACCGTGCAGGCCCTGCGCGACGGCGTCATTCCGCCCACCCTCAACCTGACGAGTCCCGACCCCCACATCGATCTCGACGTGGTGGCCGATCGGCCCCGCCGCGGCGATTACCGCTACGCGGTCACCAATTCATTCGGCTTCGGCGGCCACAACGTCGCGGTGGTGTTCGGCGCCCACTGACCGCCGGCTAGCCATTCTTCAGGGTGAATTGTCCCAGCTCGCTGATGCCGCGGCGGAAGAAGTCGGCGCATCCGGTCAGGTAGCGCAGGTAGCGGTCGTAGACCTCTTCGGACGTCGCAGCGACAGCCGCGTCGTGAGCGGCTTCGAGGTTTTTGGCCCAAATGTCGAGGGTGCGGACATAGTGCTCGTTGAGCTTCTGAGTGTCCGCCACCACAAGACCCGCGTTGCGCCGAGTACTCGACAATGTCCTCGTCGCAGGGCACGGAGCCGCCGGGGAAGATCTCCTTGGCGATGAACCGCATGAACTTCAGGTCGCTCATCACGATCGGGATGCCCATCTCGGGCCAGCGCTTCAGGGGGTGGCCCATGATCGTCTGCAACACCATCCGGCCACCGTCCGGCAGGATGCGGTGGCACGTCTCGAAGAACGCTGCGTAGCGCTCCTTCGGGAATGCCTCGAACGCCTCGATGCTGACGATGCGGTCGACCGGTTCATCGAACTCTTCCCAGCCGTGCAGAGACACTCGACGGGAACGCCGGGTGTCGAGGTCGTCCAGAAGCCGTGCGCAGTAGGTGTACTGGTTCCTGCTCAGAGTCAGGCCGACGACGTTGACGTCGTATTCCTCTATTGCGCGTTTCATCACCGAGCCCCAGCCGCAGCCGATGTCGAGCAGCGTCATCCCGGGTCGTAGATCGAGCTTGCCGAGCGCCAGGTCGATCTTGGCCAGCTGCGCCTCTTCAAGGGTCATGTCGTCGCGCTCGAAGAATGCGCAGCTGTATGTCCGAGACGGATCCTGGAACACCCCGAAGAAATCGTCGGACAAATCGTAATGTGCCTGGATCTCCTCGAAGTTCGGTCGCAGTTCGGTCGAAATCGGGGTCGGGGCGGATTTGATATCGGTCATTGACATGTCACCTTACTGAATGAATCACGCCTTCTCGCAAGTAAACTGGCACACGTCGGTATAACCGTTGCGGAAAAGGTCGGCACAGCCGGTCAGGTATTTCATGAATCGTTCGTAGACCTCTTCGGAGGTGATCGCGATGGCCTGGTCCTTGTTGGACCCGAGGTTTGCCGCCCAGGTGTCCAGCGTGCGGACGTAGTGCGGACGTAGCGACTGAACGCGGGTCACAGTGAAGCCCACCTTGGTGGCGTGCTCCTCGATCTGCGCGGCCAGTGGCAGGCGACCACCGGGATAGATCTCGTCGAGGATGAACTTGATGAACCGCACTATGGACATCTTCAGTGGCAGCTTGCGTTCACGGACCTCTTCGTCGCTGGGTATGACGATGCTGTGCAGCAACATCACGCCGTCGTCGGGCATCACGTTGTACGTCTTCTTGAAGTAATCGTCGTATTTGCCAAAACCGAAGTGCTCGAACGCGCCGATCGACACCACCCGGTCCACCGGCTCGTCGAACTCCTCCCACGGCTGCAGTCGCACCTCTTTGCTGCGCTGACTGTCCGACTTCGCGAACAGCCCCTCGATGTGCGCCTTCTGGTTGTGCGAGAGCGTCAGGCCGATGACGTTGACGTCGTATTTCTCGACGGCCCGCATCATCGGATAGCCCCAGCCGCAGCCGATGTCGAGCAGCGTCATGCCCGGCTGCAGGCCCAGCTTGCCCAGTGACAGATCGATCTTGGCGCGTTGCGCCTCCTCGAGCGTCATATCGTCGCGCTCGAAGTAGGCACAGCTGTAGACCTGGTTCGGGTCCTGCCACAGCCGGAAGAAGTCGTCGGACAGGTCGTAGTGCGACCGGACTTCCTCGGTGTTCGACCCGTGGATTTTGGCCGCCGATGAGGACAGCCATTTGGACTGAGCGTGGGGTGTCGACACCTGCGTTTCACCTGAGTTTGGCGTTGTCATGTGTTGGTACCCCCCTTGACTCGGGCCCTAAACCTGCAAACCGTACACGCCTGTCGGAATGGTCTCTCGCGTACGCGCGGCGTTCAATATCGAAGTTATACAAGGGAATTTGTGGTCGGCCAGCCGGAGTTATTGACGGCGACGAAACTGAAAAATGGCTGTCAGCCGCAACCTAACCCGCGTCCTGGAAGCAGACCACGCTGCGCGCCCCACGTCCGGCGGCCATTTCGGTGAACGCGGCCTCGACGTCATCGATAGCGATCCGGCGCGTCACCAGCGCCTCCAGATCAAGCCGGCCGCGGCGGGCCAGCTCGGCGAGCGCCGGGATGTCGCGCGCGGGGTCGCTTGCGCCATAGACGCTGCCCCGGATGGTCTTGCCGTCGGCCATCATTGACAGCGCGGAAAACGTCACCGTTTCTTCGATGCCTGCCGCGCCCACCAGCGTGACCGTGCCGCCGCGGCGGGTGGCGTCGTAGGCCGCGCGGATGGTGGCGGGCACGCCCACGACCTCGATCCCGTGGTCCACCCCGGCGCCGCCGGTGAGGTCGCGGACCGCCGCGACGACGTCGACGGCCCCCGCGTCGACCGTGTCGGTCGCGCCGTTGGCCGTCGCGGTCGCCAGCTGGGTAGCCACCTTGTCGGCGGCGATGATCGGCGCTGCGCCGGCGAGTCGGGCCCCTTGGATCGCCGCCAGACCCACCCCGCCGCAACCGATTACGAGCACGCTCTGGCCAGGGCGGACGGCCGCGCTGCGGATCACCGCGCCGACCCCGGTCGTGACCGCGCAGCCCAGCAGCGCGGCGAGGTCGAGCGGAAGTGACGGGTCCACCTTGACGACCGCGGCGGCGGGCAGCAGCGTCTGTTCGGCCAGGGTCCCCGCGCCCATCGACGGCCACACCGGACCGTCGGCGCTGTCGGCGTACGGCTGGCCGAAGGCGTGCTCGAGCCCGTGCGGGCACAGCTGCGAATCGCCGCGCAGACAGTCCGGGCAGGATCGGCACGGCACGTTCCAGGTGAGCACGACGTGATCGCCCGGACCGACCGACCTCACGTCGGCGCCCACCTCGGTGACGATCCCCGCGCCCTCGTGACCGAGCGTGCACGGCAGCAGCGCGGGCATCAGGCCGTCGCGCACCGACAGGTCGGTGTGGCACACGCCGCTGGCCGCCATCGAGACCATGACCTCGTGGCGGGCGATTGGCCGCAGCGCCAGCTCTTCGACCGCCGCGGGCCGGCCGGCCGAACGCAGCACCATCGCTTTCATAGCGACTTACGATGGCCAGACGACCGCACCGGGTCAAGGGGAGGCGCGTCATGACCACTTCTTCGACGCTGCAGGCTCTGCTCACGATCGGCGGTGAGCTGCAAGCCGGCGCCGCCGGCAGCTACCCGGTGCACAACCCGGCCAGGCCCGCCGAGATCGTCGGCCACGCCCCGGCCGGCGACCATGCCCAGCTCGACGCGGCGGTGACCGCGGCGCGAAACGCGGCGCGAGGGTGGCGCGGGGTTGACGTCGGCGAGCGGGTCGCCAAGGTCGTGGCGGCGGCGGCGACGGCCGGCGAGCAGCTCAAGCAGCGTGACGGCGCGCGGGTGTTCACCAGCGAGCACGGCAAGGTGCTCGCCGAGGCAGGCTTCGAGATCGACACCGCACCGATGGTGGCCGCCGTACTCGGGTCGATGGCGGAGGCGGCGCTCGCGCCCGAGCGCATCGACCCGCAGTCGCCCTATCCACGGCTGGACCGGGAGCCCTACGGCGTTGCGGCGCTTATCATTCCGTTCAATTGGCCGCTGGCGGTGATGATGACGAAGCTGGCACCGGCGCTGACCGCGGGCAACACGGCGGTCGTCAAGCTGCCCCCGACGGTTCCGCTGGCCGCGCTGCAGTTCGGCGCGGCGTTCGCCGCGGCGCTGCCCCCTGGAGTGGTGAACGTGCTCGACGGCCCCCGGCATCGAGCTGGCCCAGGCGCTGGTCACCCACCCGGGCATCGACCTCATCTCGCTGACGGGTGGTCCGGCCACCGGCCGCGCCGTCATGGCGGCGGCCGCGCCGCGGCTCACGCCGGTCTTGTTCGAGCTCGGCGGCAACGACGCGGCGATCATCGCGCCCGACATGACGATCAGCGACCAGCTCGTCGAGCAGCTGGTGGCGGCGACCTACACCACCGGCGGACAGGTCTGCATGGCGATCAAGCGGCTCTACGCGCCACGCGACCGCGTCGACGAGTTGTCAGAGGCCGTGCTCGCCCGGTGCGAGCGCGAGGTGGTCGGCGACGGCCTTGCCGCCGAGGTGACGCTCGGACCGCTGCACACCGCGGCCGGGCGCGACCGGGTTGAGGCGCTGGTCAAAGATGCTGCGGCACATGGCGCGACGGTCCGCACCGCCGGACGGATCCGCGAGGCGGACGCCGATGCGGGCGGGTACTTCGTGTTGCCGACCGTCGTCACCGGCCTGGCGCCGCGATTCCGCGCTGGCCCGCGAGGAGCAGTTCGGCCCGGTGCTGCCGATCTTCGGATACGACGCGATCGATGACGCCGTCGCCGCGGCGAACGACACCGATTTCGGCCTCACCGCGTCGGTGTGGACCGGTGATGACGCGCTCGGCGAGAAGGTCGCGGGGCAGCTCGTCGCGGGCACGGTCAGCATCAACTGCCACGGCATGGCGGCGCAGGACCCGCGCGTGCCGTTCGGCGGAGTCGGACAGTCGGGTCTGGGTCGTGAGTTCGGCGCCGACGGAATACGGGCGTTCACCCAGCTTCGGGGTTACGTCCGGCAGCCGGCGCCGCAGTAGTGGCTCGCGCGCTTCGACGCGATACGCCACTGGGGAGCTGATGGAGCTGTTCGCCGCACAACGGGAGTTCACGGCGTACGGCCCATCACACTTGACGGTGCTCGCGGTGTTCGCGGTCGGGGCCGCCGCGTTGATCTGGATCGGACGCAGGCAGACCGAATCGCAGGCCCTGGTCCTCGGCCGCGTCCTTGGCGGTGCTGATGCTGACGGTGTTCGGCGTGGCGCTGGTTTATAAACTGATCCAGCCCACCCTTGACGGTTCGGTGCCGCTGCAGCTGTGCGATATCGCCGAACTCATGGCGGCCTATGCCTTGTGGTCGCAACGGCATTGGGCCTTTGCGCTCACCTACTACTGGGGCCTGGTCTTGAGCTCGCAGGCGTTGATCACACCGGATGTCGGCGCGCCGGATTTCCCCAGCCATGGTTTCCTGACGTTCTTTGCGCTTCACGTGCTGGTGGTCTGGGCGGCCATCTATCTCACCTGGGGACGCGGGATGCGGCCGCAGTGGCGCAGCTACCGCTTCGCGGTCATCACGACCCTCGTGTGGGCGGCGTTCACGTTCACGTTCAACGCGATCGCGGGAACCAACTACGGCTATCTCAACAGGAAACCCCCCGTCGCGAGCCTGCTGGACGCATTGGGCCCGTGGCCGGTGTACCTGCTCACCGAGGTGCTGATCGTCCTCATCGTGTGGGCCCTGATGACCTGGCCGTGGGAGCGGACCCGGCGACTCGGAAGTTAGGCCAGCACGGTTTTCATCAGCATCACGTTGTATGCCTGCCATTCCGACAGGTTGAAGTACAGCTCTTTACCCGTCGACCAGGGGTGCAGGAACGGCGCGTAGATGCCGCCGGGGAACTGCATGGACGGCACGAGCAGTTGCTCCGGGCCCCACGGTCCCTGCGGCGCAGGCGCAGTCCGCATGACGACGTCGTTGCCGCCGTTGCAGTACATCACCAGGTATTGCCTGAGGTAGGTGTTGTATTGGGCCGACATCTCGCCCAGCGGGCCCGGGATCACCGGCGTGGCAGCCCCCGGGTTGTTGGGCACCCAGGCATTGTTGTCGGTGTTGAAGTATTCGTATTTGGTGAGATCCGGCACGGCGTTTGGGCGGACTCGCGCCACGAATGCCGAGCCGCCGCGTCCGGTCGGTGTCCCGAACATGTAGAGGTAAGGGTCGCCGGGCCCTGGCCGAAGGAACGCGGCCTGCTGGAAGTTCTGATTTCCGGGTACGAAGCCCACCCCCGGGATGCTGTCCGGTGAGTTCGTGCGGACGCTGCCGGGGTAGATCCCCCAGCGCTCGCCGTTATCGGGGGACACCGCGGTTGCCGAGTAGTTCGTCGTCCACGCGCCGTTGGCGTCCCAACTCCTGATGGACATGAAGTTGAGGTACTGGGTTTGCCCGACGGAGACGCCGGCAGTGGGAATGATCCCCGTCTCAGATGGCGCCCACCTGGTGCTGTTGATGATCTGTTTGGAGATGCCGCGGGCCCACAGTGGTGAATTGGCCACGCTGATGGTGTTGGCCAGAGAACCGTCCTGGCTGCGCATCAGCGTGTTGTACCGCCACTGGTGACCGGGCACGCTGCAATAGCCGGACGTGTCGCCGAATGCCATCAGAACCTGATGGGCACCCGTTGTCCCACATGATCCCGAGGTCGGTGCCGGAGATGGCGAAACGTTGAAGGGTGTTGTTCGGGCTGTCCGGTCCGGTCACCCAACCGACGAGCGATGTCCCCGGCGGGTCGGCCGGCTCTGGCGCCGGTGGCGGGGCCGGGGCGGCCTCTGGAGCTGGCTGCGCAGCGGTTGGCGGCAGTTGGTTTGCCTTGCCGGGCGGAGTCGGCGCAGGGGCCACCGCCGCTTGCTGCTGCACCGTCCCCGACTGTGGAACAAACGCCTTGATGATCTCGGTCGACAGCAGACCCAGCTTGGGTAGCGGCGCGAACGCATTCGCGTGGGGAGGCCGGTGCCCTATCGGCATGCCGCCGGCCGAGGGCATGGCCGGGCCGACTTGAGGTTGGGCCGCCGCGGCAGGACCTATGCACGGCTCGGCGCTCGCTGGTGGCGCGACGCCGATCGCAACGCACAGTCCGATGGCGGCCACCGAAGCGACCGATATCGATGCGATCCGAGCACGCGGCGACATGTCACACCTTTCCAGGGGCACGACGTCGCTTTGACGTCAGCACTTGACTGACTGTGACAATAGTGACTAGTGGGACATTTGTGATCAGCGGTCCACTGATAGGTATACATCCGTGACCACGCACGCAACCGTTTCGCTTGGTCGACTTCGGCGAATGCGACTGCCGAGAGATTGCCGATCAGCAATGTGACCCGCAGTTGCTGCCGGGGTGATGGGCTGGGGCGCCTGTTCGAAGTCAATTATGTATATCCACCGTCAATAATGGACCGCGCCGCATTAGCAATTGATAAAGGATCTTTGCCAAGCATTGCAGTAGAACACTGGCTGTGTTCACATCAGTGGGTGCTGGTAGCGAACCGCTGGTCGGACGAGGCGTCCACCGAGCTACTGACGGCGGGCGAATCGTGGGAGTACGACGATGAGCGACCCGCGTACCCGTCCCTGCGGCTGATGAAGCTGCTGTTCGTCGTCGTGACCGTCGCCGCCGTCGCCGCGTCCGTCGCCGTCGTCATGCACATCAGCGATCAGTCGGTAGCGAGTGCGCCGACGCTCGACGCACACCCCGGCGACTGCCTGACCTGGCCGGCTGGCGCGGCCGAGCGTGCGATACAGGTCAACTGCGCCGACGAGCATCTGTTCGAGGTCGCCGATTCCAAAGCGATCGACGTCAGTACAGGTCCTGGCAATCCTGGCGTCGACGCCCGGTTCCAGCAGACCTGCGCGGAGGCGGTCGCGCGCTACCTGGGCCCTCGGTATGACCCCGGCGGGCGATTCGTCGTCGGCATGATGTGGACGCCGCCGGGGCGTAATCAACAGTCCGACGGGCGGCTGATGTGCGGCCTGCAGTTGCCGAGCGACGGCGTTGCATCGGCCGCATTCAGCGGCCGGGTCGTCGACCAAGATCAGTCCCGCGTCTGGCCGACGGGCACCTGTCTTGGCATCCGAGACGGCCAGACGACCGAGGTTGCGGTGCAATGCGCCTTGCCCCACGCACTCGAAATCACAGGCACGATCGACCTTTCCACCGTATTCGGCGATGCGGCGCCGTCGACCGCCGCCCAGGACGCGGTCGTGCGGGACGCCTGCGGTGCGGCGACGTCGGCGTACCTGGCGCCGGTGGCGTTAGAGACGACGAGCCTGACCCTGCGCTATCAGCCGATCGAGGCGGCGGGGTGGGGTGCGGGCAGTCGTCGGATCGCGTGCCGTATTGGTTCAGCCAATCCCGACGGCAGCTGGGCGACACTGCTCGGCAATGCCAAGACCGGGGTACTCATCGACGGGCAGCCGGCGGTGACACAACCCAGCCCGGCCCAGCCACCGCCAACGGACGACGCGACAGCTCCGGTCATCGACTCATCGCAGCCTGACCGTCGACGCCCTCGAGGAGCCGGTCGCGTCGGCGCCCGTCGAGGTGCCGGTGAGAGTGAACCCCCAAAACGACGGATCCACCGCGCTGACGGGCGCGGCACCCCACCTGGTCGCCTCGGAGGCGCCGGGACCGCCGTCGGGACCACCGCCTGGACCACCGCCGGAATCGCCGTCAGCCCAACCACTCCCGGAGTCCGCGCCAGAACCGCCGGGCTAGCGGTTCGAGTTCAGGCCAGACGGCCGAGAGCGGATCTCGCTTATTTTGCATAAATAGCATTGACAGCCGGAGCAAAGCGACGATAGTCGAGGTATGGCGCTGCTGCCCGACCCGACGCCCAGGGAGCGACAGCACATCCTCATCTCGGTCGACGACCACGTCATCGAGCCACCCGACATGTTCGACGGCCGCCTCCCCAAGGCGCTCGCCGAGCGGGCGCCGACGATCGTCGAGACCGACGACGGGCGCCAGGTGTGGCGCTACGAGGACCGCGAATACCCGAACATCGGGCTCAACGCGGTCATCGGGCGGCCACGCGACGAATGGAGCATGGAGCCCGCGCGGTTCGACGAAATGCGCCGCGGCTGTTGGGATATCGATGCCCGGATCGCCGACATGGACCTCGCAGGCATCTGGGCGTCACTGAATTTCCCTTCGCTGATCGCGGGGTTCTCCGGGACGGTGTTCTGGAAGAGCGACGACCCCGAGCTGGGGCTTGCGGTGCTGCGGGCGTGGAACGACTGGCACCTCGACGTGTGGGCCGGGGCCTACCCGGACCGGATCATCCCGCTGCAGCTGCCGTGGCTGGGCGACCCGCAGCTGGCCACCGAGGAGCTACGCCGCAACGCCGCCCGCGGATTCAAGGCCGTCAGTTTCCCGGAGCTGCCCGCGCAATGCGGGCTCCCGAGCCTGCACACCGGCGTCTGGGATCCGTTCCTCGCCGCATGCGAGGAGACCGGGACGGTCGTCTGCCTGCACACGGGCTCGGCGCAGTGGGCGCCCATCCCCGCGCCCGACACCCCGTTCGAGACCATCACGACGCTGTTCCCCGTCAACGCGCTTGTCGCATGCGCGGATTGGCTGTGGTCGGGCATACCGGTGCGGTTCCCGAAGCTCAACATCACGCTCGACGAGGGCGGCCTGGGCTGGGCGGCGATGCTCGCCGACCGCGCCGACTTCGTTCTTGCGCATTCCGGGTCGGGACAGGAGGGCGGCTCGTGGAAGAGCGAGCTGCTGCCGAGCGAGGTGCTGCGGCGCAACTTCTGGTTCTGTTCGATCGACGACCCGTCGGCGTTCGGGGCCCTTGAGGCGATCGGGGCGGAGCGCATCCTCGTCGAGAGCGACTACCCGCACGCCGACTCGACGTGGCCCGATACGCAGGAAGTCGTCGCGCGCAACGTCGCAAAACTGTCGGCCGAGGACGCGGCGAAGATCACCCACCGAAACGCCGCGGAGCTGTTCGGCCACCCGCTGCCCGACAGCGGGTGGTTGACAAGTGGGTAGGAGGCTGCCGTGCTCGATCTCCTGATCCGTGATGCCGCCATCGTCGACGGCACAGGCGCCCCAGCCCGGCGCGGCGACGTCGGGGTCTGTGACGGGCGCATCGTCGCCGTCGGTGAGGTGGCCGACTCGGCGGCGAAAACCGTTGACGCGGAAGGGCAAGCGCTCGCCCCCGGATTCGTCGACGTGCACACGCACTACGACGCACAGCTGTTCTGGGACCCGACCGCGAGCCCGTCGGTGCAGCACGGCGTCACGACGGTGTTCGGCGGCAACTGCGGCTTCACGCTGGCACCCGCGGCGGCAGAGCAACACGACTACCTCACCCGGATGCTCGCGAGGGTCGAGGGCATGCCGCTGGAGGCGCTGAGAGCCGGGCTGGACTGGAAGTGGGAGTCGTTCGGCGACTGGCTGGCGCGGCTCGACGGCCGCATCGCCGTCAATGCCGGTTTCCTGGTGGGGCATTCGGCGCTGAGGCTGGCGGCGATGGGGGACGACGCGGTCGGCGGCGAGGCGACAGCCGAGCAGATCGACAAGATGGTCGCGCTGCTGGGCCGGGCGCTGGCCGACGGTGCACTCGGGCTGTCGACGTCGCAGTCGAACACCCACAACGACGGTTCCGGACAGCCGGTGCCGTCGCGCGCCGCGTCGCGCCAGGAGCTACTGGCGCTGGCGGGCCGGGTCCGCGCCCAACCCGGCACCCAACTCGAGGCGATCATCCCCGGCTGCCTGTCGGGCTTCACCGACGACGACATCGCATTGCTCACCGACATGTCGATCGCCGCGGACCGCCCACTGAACTGGAACGTCCTCGGCGTCTCCGCGGCCAACCCGGGAAGCCACGAAAAGCAGTTGCGGGCATCGGATGTCGCCGCCGAGCGGGGTGGTCGCATCGTCGCGCTCACGCTGCCGCATTCCACGAAGATCCGGCTGTCCTTCCTGTCCGGCTTCGTGCTCGACGGGCTGCCCGGCTGGCGCGAGACGATGCACCTACCGGTGTCCGAGCGGATGCGTGCCCTCGCCGATCCGCAGGTTCGCCAACGCCTCAACGCCGGCGCCCGGTCGGACGAGGCCGGCATCCTGCGCGCCCTGGCCAATTGGGAGCGGCTGATCATCGTCGAGACGTTCGCGCCCGAGAACGCCGACGCGACCGGCCGCAGTGTCGGCGAAGTCGCGGCCGCGCGCGGTGGCGAGCCGTTCGACACGCTGCTCGACGTCGTGATCGCCGACGAGCTACGCACCGGTCTGACGCCTCGACCGTTCGGAGACGACGCCGCGGACTGGCAGGCGCGCGCCGAGGTGTGGCGGAACCCGGATGCGGTGATCGGCGGCTCGGACGCGGGCGCCCACCTCGACATGATGTGCGGCGCGATCTACACCACGTCGCTGCTCGGCCACGGCGTTCGCGAGCATCAGGTGGTGACGCTGGAGGAGGCGGTGCGGCTGCTCACCGATGTGCCTGCCCGGCTGTACGGGTTGCGCGAACGCGGCCGCATCACGCCGGGCTGGCACGCCGACCTGGTGATGTTCGACCCGGCCACCGTCGACCACGGACCCGAGCGCACGGCCTACGACTTGCCCGCCGGCGCACCGCGGTTGGTGGCCGACGCGCGCGGAATCACGTCGGTGTGGGTGGGCGGTGTCGAGGTGTGCCGCGGGGGGCAGGCCAGCGGTGACATGCCGGGGACGGTGCTGCGGTCGGGGCGTGACACCGAAACGGTGCGGGCGGCCCGACATGACTAGGCCGGCACCGGATGACAGTCCGGCCCATGACTAGTCCGGCACCGCTTGGACGAATTCGATCCTGCCGAGCTGCAGGACGGCCTGCTGATGGCGGTCGAGAACGTGCACGAGAGGCTGGCTCAGGCGCGCGCAGGCGCACCGGGTGATGCAGGGCGGCCCGTTCGCCGAAACCTCGACCGGGGCACTGCGTACCGACGGCGTGACAGTGCTCGGATATGACGAATGCCGCACGGTGCTCACCGATTCCGACACGTTCTCGTCGTCGATCTACGAGCACATCATGGGCCCGGTGATGGGACGCACGCTGCTCGAAAAGGAGGGAGCCGAGCACCGTGGGAGCCGGGCTCTGGTGTCACCGGCGTTCCGGGCGAAGCTGATGGAGCGCTGGCGCAGCGAGCTCGTGGAGGTCGTCGTGCACGAGCTCATCGACAGGTTCGCCGGGCGTGGGCGCGCAGACCTGGTGCGCGAGTTCACCTTTGCGTTCCCGGTGCAGGTGATCGCGCGGCTGATGGGCCTGCCGCGCTCGGATTATGTGCGTTTCCAGCGGTTGTCGATCGAACTGCTGAACGTGGTCTACGACTGGGACCGCGGGATCGCCGCATCGGCTTCGCTCAAGGAGTACTTCGGGACGGTTCTTGCCGAGCGGCGACGCGATCCGCAGGACGACTTGATCAGCGAGCTGGCCGAGTCGGAGATCGAGGGGGAACGGCTGACCGACGACGAGATCTTCGCGTTCCTGCTGCTGATTCTGCCCGCCGGGGTCGAGACGACGTACCGGGCGTCGGGCAACTTGTTGGTCGCCCTGCTGACGGAGCCGGCGCTGATGAGTGCGGTGAGGGCGGATCGCGGGATGGTCAGCGGTGCCATCGAGGAAGCGCTGCGATGGGAACCGCCGATCAGCACCGTGGTGCGGGTGGCGGCGCGCGACTGTGAACTCGGCGGGATGGCGATCCCGGAAGGCACCAACGTCAGCGTCAGCGTCGCGGCGGCCAACCGGGATCCACTGCACTACCCGGATCCCGACCGGTTCGATCCGCGCCGAACAAACATCGCGCACTTGACGTTCGGCGCGGGCCCGCACGTGTGCCTGGGCATGCACCTCGCGCGGATGGAGTCGGCGGTCGCGATCGAGGCGCTGCTCGACCGGCTGCCGGACCTTCGGCTGGATCCGAACGCGCCGCCACCGGCCGTCACCGGCGTGGCGTTCCGCTCACCGGCAACACTGCCGGTCGAGTTCGCACCCGCGTAGTCGCCGCGCGAGCTAACCGGCCGGCGTCAACTTGATGGCGGCTATGTGTTCTCGGCCGGCCGCCTCGGTGAACTCCTCGAGTGTGGGTACTCGCTGATCACGGAACTTCAACCCCATCGTGCGCTGGGCCTTCTTGACGCCGTATGACTCGGCGCAGCGATGGGCGAGATCCGCGACGACTGCAGGGTCGGTGATGAGTTCGCCGCGCATGGCCGTCGTCTTCCCGCCGTGCAGCACCTCGGCGGTCGCGCCGTCGCGGAAGTTGTTCTTCCAGGGCGCACTCGTCAGGGCATAGAGCGTGTTGTCGATTCGGTGCGCGCTCAACGGAATTGAGTACCGACGGCCGGACTTGCGTCCGGTGACGTTGACGACCATCATCTCCTCGCGCATGGCGCCCATGAGCGGCGTGCGCAGCAGGAATCCGAGGACCGGGTTTACCACACGGAGCATCGCGGCCGGTGGGTGCGAAATCGTGACCGCGGGGGACTGTTCTGTCATGTCCTCACGGTAAGACCAATGACGGCCCGGTTGGGCGTAAAGCTCACAGTCCGCCCAGATCGTCGGGCACGTCGACGGCGTGCTCCCGCAGCACCGTCAGGGGCACCACGTCGAGGGTGGACTCGTGGGTGCAGGCGAGCACCACCGGCGCCGCGCAGCCGTCGCCGTGGGCCAGCAACCAGTTCCTCGCGGTGACGCACCAGCGGTCGCCGGGTGCGAGGCCGGGGAACCGGTACTCGGGCATCGGGGTCGACAGGTCATTGCCGATGGAGCGTTGGTGCTGCAGAAACTCGGCGGTCACGACGGCGCAGATGGTGTGAAGGCCGACGTCCTCGGGCCCGGTCGAGCAGCAGCCGTCGCGGTAGAAGCCTGTGAGCGGGTCGGTGCCGCACGGTTCCAGCGGGCCGCCGAGCACGTTGCGATCAGGCACCGGCCCAGTATCCCCCGCCTGGCCGCAGGCGCACTGCGTCAGGTTGCGCTGTTCGCGAGCCTGGCGCGCTGCGCGCATTCAGCACGCGCGGCGCGCACGATCTCGTCGGCGGCTCGGTAGGCCGCGGTGTCCAGGTGGCTGGGCAGGATCGGAAGGGCGGCGGCCTGGCGCAGCACCATCACAGCCAGTGCGGTGGTGGTCCGACACGGCACCACCAAGAGATTCGCCCTGGCGTTGCTGCCGGTCACGGTCATCACGCGTTGGTGGCGTGCCTGCCGACCGGGAATGACATCAATACCGCGACGAGTCAGCGAGTCGAGGTCGAGTACGCCGTCGAACGCCGACCAGTTGACGCTGATATCGATTACCTGACCCAAGGGGTCACGGAGAGCGTCGATCAGTTCGGGCAGCTCACGTGCTACCGACGCGGTGTGCGGCCACCACGCCCCGTCAAGGTCGTCGCCAAGGGCTGAGGCCAAGGTAAGCCGCGTCGGGCTGGCCAAGCGACGGCTTCGCAGTGCGCTCATGGTGTTGCAGTCACGAGCGGAGGGGTGACCGAAATCGCCTGGCCCGCAAAAAGATTAGCGCGTGAGCCGCAGTGATTCATGGACAGTTCCTTCGCTTCGAGCCGATCTGGCGCGACACTACTGCGGGGGATCGGCATACGAATCGGATCGCACGTCGATCTTGTTCGGCCCAGTTTCCGGGCAGGATCACGTTGACAAACGAAACGGTTCACCACCGACTCTACCCCATGGTGTTCCGCGCGCGCAGTCCTGGCAAACTTTCGAGGGGTGCGCATAGCCCGCGCACGAAGTGCGGTTTATCTCAACCGAAGACCTGTGATCGACGCTGCCGGTGATGGTCGTAACGGCCGCCCGTGCTACCGTTACGCGGGATGTTTATCCGACATCCGTTCAGAATGAGAGAAGTTGAAAAAGTATGACACAGGGAACTGTGAAATGGTTCAACGGCGATAAGGGCTTCGGCTTCATCGCCCCCGACGGCGGCGCAGAAGACGTGTTCGTTCACTACTCAGAAATCCGCGGTAGCGGGTTCAAGTCGCTCGAGGAGAACCAGCGAGTCCAGTTCGAGATCGAACAGGGCGCCAAGGGCCCTCAGGCGGTCGGAGTAACGGCCGTCTAGCAAGCTCTATGTAATGTGGGCTGGTGGGAAATTTCCTACCAGCCCACATCTCGTTTGGGTGGGAAAGTCGTTTTGCTTCAGCGCTTCTTGTCATGAAGCAGTGCCTCGGTGGACGAGGCTTTTGCGGCCGTCTTGGCGTTCTTAGCGGCGCGCTTCTCCTTCAGAGACTTTCCGGACTTCTTGGTCATGGTTTGTCGAGGAGACTTATCTGACATCGCTGGCCCGTCGATCGTGGGGGCCTGATTTGGTCCCGATCATCCGACCTTACTCCTTTGAGGCTCAATCGGGACATGCCGCCGACGTCGCGGCGGGTCCTTGGGTGTAACCTTAACGGTGTTGGGAATCCAGCCAGTCCGGGATGCGTCAGCCGTCTTCCGCTGATCTCGCCGAGCAACCGCTCACGCCGGACACGCCGGTAACTACCGCCAGTCGGGATTGCCTTGAACGCTCCACTCTTCTTTCCGTCGATGCTTCACTCCAATGGGCCGCACTCTGTTGGGCCGCAATATTTTTCCGGCTCGACACGTGTTGGCGTCCTCAGTACATATCCGCCGACACCGTGCGGGCTGGCGACGTTCAGCGCGGCCCTGTCCGGTGCCTTGTCCGCGAGTGGCGCGGACGTCAGCGTCGTGCGGGTGGCAGACGGGTCGCCTTCCTCGAGCGACCGGGTCGTCGGAGAGCTCGTCAACGGCTCAACAGGATCGGCGGCGGCATGCGCCGACCTGCTCAACCAGAATGACGTCGCGGTCATCCAACATGAATACGGCATCTACGGAGGTGTCGACGGCGACGAAGTGGTTGAGATTGTCGACGGGCTGCGTGTCCCGTCGATCGTCGTCGCGCACACGATCCTCAAAGACCCGACGCTGCACCAGCGTTCGGTTTTCGAGACGATCACGGCGATGGCGGATCAGGTGGTCGTCATGTCAGACGGCGCACGGCAACGGTTGTGCGAGGTTTACAACTTCGATCGCCGCAAAGTCACCACGATCGCGCACGGCGCGACCGTCCCCACCGCCGCCCGTCCGAAGCGTCCCGCTAGACCCACCGTGTTGACCTGGGGCCTGATGGGTCCGGGGAAGGGCGTCGAGCGGGTGATCGAGGCGATGGGTTCGCTGCGTGATCTTCCTGGTCGGCCGCGGTATGTGGTTGCCGGCCGGACGCACCCGAAGGTGCTGGCCGCCGAAGGTGAGGCATACCGCGATGCCCGGATCGAACAGGCCCGGCGCGGCGGCGTGGCGGATTCGGTGTGCTTTGACGCGGGCTACCGCGACGTCGCAATGCTGACCGAGCTCATCCAGTCGTCCTCCGTGGTCGTGCTGCCCTACGACTCCACCGATCAGGTCACCTCCGGTGTTCTGGTCGACGCGATCGCGAGCGGCCGGCCAGTCATAGCCACCGCATTTCCGCACGCCATCGAGCTCCTCAGTAGTGGAGCGGGCATCGTCGTCGGCCACGACGACCCCGACGCACTGGCATCAGCGCTGCGACGGGTCCTGACCCAACCGCGCCTGGCCGGTTCGATGGCGGCCGAGGCCCGCCAATTGGCACCGCAGATGGCGTGGCCGGTGGTGTCGGGCGCATATCTGCATCTGGCGCACCGGCTCATCGCCGAACAGCGGGCAGCGGTATGACCGCTGCCGCGCCGGCCCCGAAGTTCGACCATCTGCTGCGGCTGACAGACCGCCGCGGCACATTCGAGCACGCAACCTTCGCCGAGCCCCGGCCGGAACACGGTTACTGCACCGACGACATGGCCCGCGTCCTCGTCGTCGCCACCCGAGAACCCGACACCAACGGAGAAATCAACGGTCTGGCCGGCCTTGCGGTGCGGTTCTTGAACGAGGCGCAGGCCTTCACCGGCGCCTGCCGCAACCGGATGGACAACACCGGTCGCTGGACCGACGAGCCGACCTTTGAGGACTGCTGGGGCAGGTGCCTCTGGGGGCTCGGAACGGCCGCCGCCCACAGTGATGTCAGCTTGGTCCGCAGGTTGGCCGTCATTCAGTTCGAGCGGGCCGCGCATGGACGGTCGCCGTCGCCGCGGGCGATGGCGTTCGCGGCGCTGGGAGCCGCCGAACTTCTCGCCGCCGAGCCCGAGCACGGCGCGGCACGCAAGCTCATCACCGACTACGCCGCCGGTATCGCCGCACCGAACGACGACGCGGCCTGGCCGTGGCCCGAACCACGACTCACCTACGCGAACGCGGTTTTCCCCGAGGCGATGATCGCTGCGGGGGTTGCGCTCGACGACGCGACGCTGCGCCAGCGGGGCCTGGATCTGCTGGGCTGGCTGGTCGAACTCGAAACGGCCGATGGGCACTTATCGCCCACCCCGGTCGGCGGCAGAGGGGCCGAAGACGTCAGGCCGGCCTTCGACCAGCAGCCGATTGAGGTGGCCACGCTCGCCGATGCGTGTGCGCGTGCCGCTGTCATCGACGCCGGCGCCATGTGGCCAGACGGCGTCCGCGCCGCGGCGGCCTGGTTCATGGGCGACAACGACGCAGGACAACTGATGTGGGACCCGGAGACCGGCGGTGGATTCGACGGTCTGCACGCCGATGGGGTGAACCGCAACCAGGGCGCGGAGTCGACCATGGCCGTTATATCGACCTTGCAGCACGCGCAGCGTTTCTCGACTGTGCTGCAATGACTTCCGTGCGCGCCGGGCTGGTCACACGCGGCCCGCAGCGGCTCGCGGCCGACCCATCGAGGGTGATCAGCCGGCTCTTCGTTCCCGGGCAGGAGGGGTTCGAGCGCCAGGATTCCCGGGCGGGCGCCGTGCTGAGGCGCATCCTTGCCCTCGACGAGGACGAGGTGCGCTCGTCGTTGGACGATGTCGTCACCCGCTTCGACGGGCGTCACCGCGATCTGGTCGGTACGTTCCGGCGGCACGCCCGCGAACTCGCCGATCGCCTTGACGCCGACAGGCAGGTGTCGCAGGAACGAATGTTGTTGCTGGGGGCGACATTCACCAGCGAGTACGCGATTGAAGGGGCGGCCCTGTGCAACCCCAGCATCGTGGCCCACCCGGATCAAACGGGGACCGCCGCGGGCAGCCTGCGATTCGTGATGAGCGTGCGGGGCATCGGGGAGGGCCACCTCTCGTCGATCGGGTTCCGGACCGGTGTGGTCGACGCCGCAGGCGGCGTCACGATCGACGCTGCGGCTCCGTTCGCCACCGCCGGATCGGTCACCTCGACTCTGCTCGACGCTGCGGTGTTCCGCAGTGAGCTCGCCCGGTTGCACGACGCAGGCGAGGCCGCCGACTACGTCCTCGATGCGCTCGGGGACCGCTTCACCCGAGCCGATCTCGACGAACGACTCGACAACCTGCAGACCCACCGGAAGACGCGTGGCCATGCAGCCGAGACGATTTCGCTGATTCGGACCATCGCCGAGCGGACCTACGGCGTCGAATTCGCCGACGATATACCTCTTTCCGAGCGGGTGTTGTGGCCGGCGATGAGCGCCGAGGCGGCTGGCATGGAGGACGCGCGTTTCGTCCGCTTCGTCGACGACGACGGCTCGGTCACGTTCTATGCGACGTACACGGCCTACAGCGGATCCCACATCAGCCAGCAGCTTCTGGAGACATCCGACTTTCGGTCATTTACCTCCCTGCCCATGGTCGGGAGCGCCGCGGCCAACAAGGGCCTAGCTCTGTTCCCCCGCCGGATCCGCGGCCGCTTCGCTGCCATGTCGAGATCGGACCGCGAATCGAATTCGATTGCCTACGCCGATCGTCCGTTCGCGTGGCCGGACTCGGTTCCCTGCCAGCGGCCGACGCACGCCTGGGAGGTGTTGCAGCTCGGCAACTGCGGGTCGCCCATCGAAACCGAGGCCGGCTGGCTGGTGCTCACCCACGGCGTCGGCCCGATGCGCACGTACAACATCGGGGCGATCCTGCTCGATCTCGAGAATCCGGCCCGGGTTCTCGGTCAGCTCCGGCAGCCGCTGCTGAGCCCCGCGCACGACGAGCAGGACGGCTACGTCCCCAACGTCGTCTACTCGTGCGGTGCACTCGTGCACGCCGAGACCGTGGTGATTCCGTATGGGATCGGCGACGCGGCTATCGGTGTCGCGACGGTGCGGCTGGATGAACTACTTGCCGCGCTCGTCGAGCACTAATAACTGGTGCGCCCAACACTGTAGGTCAACAGTGTTGACAAGCGGTCTAGCAGCGCGTTTACTAGAAGCAGTCCGGAAACCGCCCGCGGCTTCATCACGACGCCTGGCCGCCGGAGTCGACGCGTTTCCTGTTCCATCCCCGAGGACCGGGCCACCAATGAACGCGCCGCAATCTGGGCGCCCGAAACGAGGCCACGATGAGCAAGTCTGACGACGAACAACAACTCATTCTTCGCGAGAGCGTGATCCGCGTTGGCGCGGGTTTCGTAGCGAAGGAGCGTCCGCACGTGGTGGAGGCGTTGTCGACGCTCGGACCGCATCTGGGGAGGTGGGATCCGGGTGACGTCGCTATCGATGTCTCCGTGCGCGACCGCGGCGGCAAGGAACAGCGCGTCATCTTGCGCACGAGCCTGCCCGGTCTTCCGTCGCTGGTGGCGGTCGCCGAGAACCAGGACCTGACCCGCGCTCTGGGTGAAGCAAAGCGTGAGCTGATCCGGCAGCTTGAACACCAGAAGTCGGCGCGCGAACCGATGCACAGCCGCCTCCGGCGCGCGACAATACGGCACGCTTTTGCGGGCAGATAGGGGGACGGGCATGATGCACATCACCGATCCACGCGCTATCGACGACCATGCCGACTTGGGTGAGTCGGCCCTAGCGGGTTCCCGAAAGTCGCTGACCGTCAAGGAAATAGTTCGGAGTGGTCTTCGCCGCAGGGCCAGCCACGACGAAATGGCAGCGGCCCAGTCGGAATGGGACGCCGAAGGAGGGGCAACCGGAATAGGCGAATCGTTGCCTCGCGGTGCTGGCCGCTAAACCCGGGTAGCATCAGCGCGATGAAGCGGGATGTCGGCGCAGAGCTCGTAGTCGAGATCACCGCGCCGACGACATTGGAATTCCAGATTGCGGTCGCGCCGCATCCCAACACCGAGGTGTCGGAGTCGCTGTCCTTCGTGCTGGACGGCAAGCCTGTCCAGCCGTTAGAGATCAGCGGCACTCACGGTAACCGCATCCACAAACTGGACGTTCCGGTGGGCAATCTCAAGGTCGACTACGCCGCCACGATCGTGGGCCGGACCCATCCGGCGCCCGTGACGGAGTACGACCTGTCCATGTACCTTCGTCCGAGCCGCTATGCCGAGGCGGACAAGTTCTACGGCTTCGCCGCCACCGAATTCCGCAACTACATCGATTCGACGACCCTGTTGGAGAAGGTGTCCTCGTGGGTGGGCAACCGTCTCAACTATGTGCCGGGCTCGAGCGACCCGATCGATGGAGCGGTGGACACCTTGCTCTCCGGTGCCGGGGTATGTCGAGACTTCGCGCACCTTGTGGTGGCGCTGTTACGGGCCGTCAATGTGCCCGCCCGCGTCGTTTCGGTGTATGCGCCGGGCTTGTACCCAATGGACTTTCATGCGGTAGCCGAGGCGTTCGTCGAGGGGCACTGGCGAGTGGTTGACGGCACGCTCTTGGCGCCGCGACAAGCCCTGGTGCGCATCGCCACCGGACGCGACGCTGCCGACATCGCTTTCCTTGACAACCACAAGGGTGCGATCACGCTGGACAAACTACTGGTGACGGCCGTCGTTGATGGCGACCTTCCGAGGGACTCGATCGACCAGCTGGTGTCGATCAGTTAGGACAATGCGTCGGCCACAGCGCGGACCGCGTGCGGATAGGCATCGTCGCGGTGCTGAAAGGACAGGATGCCGGGATTGAGGACGACGCCGTCGCGGATCTCGATGGCGCGCGCGATCGTCGGGGTCAGATTCCACGTCGCGGGCCCGGCCAGAAGCGTTTCGATGTGCGGCAACAACGCCTCGCTGACCTCCCATGTCGCCGAGTTCCACAGGTAGGACGGGCTGTGGTCCACGGCGTAATAGTGCACGCCGTTTGTCATCTCGATGATCGGCTCGGGCGAATGAGGTCGGGTGCGCCCAGCTGAAGCCCATGCCAGCGTCACAGGAGACGTCGACGATCAGGCTGCCCGCAGTGAAGGAGGCAAGGTCGTCGGTGGTGACGAAGACCAGGGGGGCGCCGGGATCCTGCAATACGCAGTTGACGACGATGTCGTTGTCCGCGAGGACGCGAGCCACCGGGATGGATCCGTCCGGTGTATCGGCCCATACCCGCTCGGGCGTGTCAGGGTCGCGTCCCATCTGAATTATTTGGGTGGAGTGGATCGGCGAACCGACGGCGGCGATCTCGCGGTTGGTCAGAACGCGCACATCGTCAACGCCATGGGCGTTCAGGGCGGTGACGGCGCCGCGGGCGGTCGCACCGAACCCGATGACGGCAGCGCGCAGCCGACGGCCGTAGCTGCCGGTGATCCCGGTCAGTTGCATGGCGTGCAGGACGGAGCAGTAGCCCGCTATCTCGTTGTTCTTATGAAAGACGTGCAGGCCGAATCCGCCGTCGGGCTGCCAGTGGTTCATCGCCTCGAAGGCGATCAGCGTCAACCGCCGATCGATGGCGATCTGCGTCAAGGCAGCATCCTGCACGCAGTGCGGCCACCCCCAGACGACCTGTCCCACATTGAGTTCCGTGAGATCCTCGGCCTGTACTTTGGGCAACAGGATGATGTCGCAGCCGGCGATGAGCTGTTCGCGTGTCCTGATTCCACCGACGAGTTCGGCCAGGACATCGTCTGTGGCGCCGAACTCCGAGCCGTAGCCGTGCTCGACGAAGATCCGCGGCCGCAACCGACGATCGATCCTGGCGAAATGCGCCGGGTGGATCGGTAGTCTGCGCTCGTTCGCCTTGCGCGAGTGGGCCAGAACGCCGATCGAAAGCCGTTGCGTCTCAGCGCTTCTTGTCATGTAACAACGCCTCGGTGGACGACATCGCGGGCCCCTTGATCATGGGGGCCTTGGTGGTCCCGATGCCCTGACCCTACCCCCTGTGGGGCTGGGCAGGTGAGCCGTAGACATACAGCGTTGACGCACGGCGTTGTCGGCATTACGCTGGAGGCACGCCGACGCACTGCCGTCGTCTCTATCAATCTCGGCCGGTGGTCCGCTCTCACTTCGGGTTCTCGCAAGAGCCCAGACCCTCGCCGCACGGCCGGATCGACCCAGGACATTGGATGGCAATAACCGACATCGCGGCGTACGCGCATCTGAGCGAGACAGACATCGAGGCCCTCGGGTACGAACTGGACGCGATTCGCTGCGACATCGAGGAGTCACTCGGTGAAAACGACGCGGCCTATATCCGGCGCACCATCAGGTTCCAACGGCTGCTCGACGTCGCGGGGCGCCTGCTCATCGGCTGCAGCCGGTCACGGGCCGGCTGGGTCTTGGGGACCGCGGCGCTGGCCTATGCGAAGAGTGTCGAGAACATGGAGATCAGCCACAACGTCCTCCATGGCCAATGGGATTGGATGAACGACCCCGAAATTCACTCGAGCACCTGGGAGTGGGACATGGTCGGGCTCACCTCGCAGTGGAAGCATTCGCACAACTACCGCCACCACGTGTTCAGCAACGTGCTCGGCATGGATGACGATCTCGGCTTCGGCGTGATGCGGGTAACCCGCGATCAACCGTGGAAGCCGCAATATCTGCTGCAGCCTATCCAGAACCTGTTGTTGGCGGCCACATTCGAATGGGGCATCGCCCTGCACGACGTCGATTTCGAGCGGATGCGGGCGGCAACAGCCGCCGAACGGGGACCCGAGGCAAGGGCGCTGATCGGAAAGGTCTCCCGCCAGACCGTCAAGGACTACGTCATCTTCCCGGCGCTGCAGCCGATCCCGGTGGCGCAGAACCTTGGCTGCGAACGCGGCGGCCAACCTCGTGCGCAACCTGTGGGCGTATGTGGTGATCTTCTGTGGGCACTTCCCAGACGGCGCAGAGAAATTCACCGAAGACGTACTCGAACACGAGACCCGGGCCGAGTGGTACCTGCGGCAGATGCTGGGTTCCGCGAACTTCAAAGCCGGCCCGCTGCTGGCGTTCTCGAGCGGCAACCTGTGCTACCAGATCGAACACCACGTGTTCCCCGACCTGCCGAGTAACCGCTACGCGCAGATCGCCGTGCGCGTTCGGGCGCTCTGCGACAAGTACGATCTGCCCTACACCAGCGGTTCGCTTGTGCGCCAATATCTTTTGACGCTGCGAACCATCCACAAACTGGCGCTTCCCGACGGACTTCTGGTGGCCACGAGCGACGACGCGCCGGAAACAGCTTCGGAACGGAAGTTCAGAGCCGGCGCTACATCAGCTGCCCGATTGGGTGGCCCACTAGTAGGGCTGCGAAGCGCCTTGCGGGACCGGGTGCGCCGCCCGCACTGGCGAGGGGCGATCACACAGCCCGGTGCTGGTCCCAGAGATTAGCCACTGCCGCCGACCGAGTGGCGGGGCGCTGCGTAGGTCATCTGTGCGGAGAGCGTTCAGACGCCCGCGCACCCCGGTTCCAGAGCCGCGCCGTTCGCGGGCCGTGCCGATGGTTTGGCGGCGGGCGGCGGGGATGTGATCCCTTGCACGGCGGCTGTTTCCCGAGTGAGGAAGCTGCTGATCTCGCCGATCGCGCTCATCATCGGCGCCGGGAAGACCACCGTGGTGTTCTTCTCCACCCCGAGCTCGGCCAGCGTCTGCAGATTCCGCAGTTGCAGGGCGAGCGGGTGCGCCATCATGGTGTCGGACGCTTCCCCGAGGGCAGCGGCGGCCATCGATTCGCCCTCGGCGGCAATGATTTTTGCGCGTTTCTCCCGCTCGGCCTCGGCTTGGCGGGCCATGGCGCGTTTCATACTGTCGGGCAACTGAATATCCTTCAGCTCGACGAGATTCACTTCCACGCCCCACTCGAGGGTCGCCACGTCGAGGATCTTCTGGATATTGGCGTTGATGACGTCGGTTTCGGAGAGCGCGTCGTCCAGGGTGTGCTGACCGACCACCTTGCGTAATGTCGTCTGCGCGATCTGGTTGATCGCGGCGCCGACGTTCTCAATGGCGATCACCGATTTCACCGGGTCGACGACGCGAAAGTAGGCGACGGCGGAAATGTCGACGCTGACGTTGTCGCGGGTGATGATGCCCTGCGACTGGATCGGCATCGTCACTATCCGCAGCGACACCCGCACCAGCCGGTCGATCACCGGGATGATCAGGGCCAGGCCGGGTTCCTTCACACCCACCACCTTGCCGAGCCGGAACAACACACCCCTCTCGTATTGCGTCACGACCTTCACCGACAGCGACAACGCGATTACGGCGACAATGACGAGCACGACTAGAGCGACGATCAGAGCATGCATGAGATGTCCTTAGTGGAGGTTCGGGAGTGGTGGGGCGCTGTCCCTCAGCTCGTTCAGTTGGTCGCGGGAGGTGACTGCTTCGCTGCGAAGTACCGTCGCTTGGTGTTGCAGGCTGCACGCCCGGACCGTTTTGATGTCGATCTCGACCTGGGCAGCATGGGCCCTCGCATCGAACTCGTCGGCAAGTGTTTCTTGACGCCGAAGGCGTAACGCGTCCTCCTCGACTTGATCGTGGATCGTCGGCGCGTTGACGATGCGCCGGGCGGGGCGCGTCTTGGACACCACGAGCGCCAGCGTGCCGGCGAGCACAAGTGCCGCCATCGTGGTGACGATGATCAAAACGGTTGTGTTGGTAGCCATTCGGCCCCTCAGATTGGTAGAGCTTGGGTGGAATTCAGTCGTTGGCGGATCTACTCGTATCGCCCGATCCCCTGGCGATCACATGCCGAGACTGCGGGGGTACTTCGGCTCGGCCGGTCAACGAGTATTCACCGGATAGCCAGCGACCGACTGAAGGACGTCGGCGTCGCCGTGCTGTGTCTTCATCCGGCGGCGCTGGTGGCTCGGCGGCACCGCCGGCTCGTTCTTGGTGTGCGAGTCCGGTGTCGCCGCCTGAGCGCGCGGCATGCCACGCGCCGGCCAGCAGCAGGCAGAGTCCTAGCGACACCACCGCGCCGACCGCGATCCCAAAGAGGAACAACGTGCCGGTCAACCCCGTGAGGTGATAGCCGAACACGGAAAAATCGGTCAGCGGGTGGGCCGCCCCAGCGTTGCTCAGCACGCCAACGGTCGCGACGATCGCGGCGACGAGCAAAACAATCAATCCAACGATGACAAGCATTACCGCGCCTCTCATCTGTTGGTAGACCTCCAGTACACGCTCATTTCGAGGTTGTGTCAACATTGTTGACGTTTAGCGTTAACATACGATGTGTCCACCTGGAACGGAAGGGATGTGCTGCCCGCGATGACGAAACAGCAGACTGCGCCAGACACAGCCGCCGGCGGAACCGCCCTGTCCGCCGCCAACGGCCGAGACGACGTTCCGGTCAGCAGGTCGATGATCCTGCAAGCGGCACTGAGGATCATCGATCGTGACGGTATCGACGGCTTGTCCATGCGCCGGCTCAGCGAGGAAGTGGGCCGGGATCCCACGGTGCTCTATCGGCACATACCGAGCAAGGCGGCATTGCTCGACGGTGTCGTCGAGACCGTGCTCGGGCAACTACGGGTGGATACCGCGGATCCGGACTGGGCAGGCCAGTTACGCACCGTGGCCCACGACTTCCGTCGGTTGGCGCTGGCGCACCCGAACGTGGTGCCGCTGTTGGTGACTCGGCCGCTGGCCACCCCGTTGGGCCAACGGCCACCGGGCATGCTGCGGCCACTGGAAGACGTTCTTGCCCTGCTCACCGGCGTCGGCTTCAGCGGGGCAGATGCGCTGCACATCTACCGGGTGCTCTTCGGGTACCTGCACGGCCACATCCTCACCGAGTTGCAGGAGGTCATCGAGCGACCCGAGGAGACCGACGATGTGCTGCGCCTAGGCCTGCACCGGTTGGCGATCACCGAGTTCCCCCAGGTGCGCGCGCTGGCATCGGCCCTGGCATCCTACGACGGCGCCGCTGAACTCGACCGCGGCCTCAATCTGCTGCTCTTAGGTCTGACAGCCACACTGACACCCCCGAACGGGCCTCCCTGATCCTGACCCCGCCACCGTCTCGGCGTGGCCGCGGCGCAGGTCTGGAAGCGGCTGTGCCCCAATCACTTACCCCGCCGTCCGTCGATGGTGACGCGGGTGTTCCGCCGCATGGATCCGTGCTGGACTACCCGAGTAGGCTGTGCATATCGACGGTACTTCGTCACATGACTGGTCAAGGTCGTGTCGTCGTCGATTCGCAGGATTTGGCCGGTTCGCGGTCAAGACAGGAGCGTCGCCATGACGCTACAAAAAGATCTCACCGACGCCGGGCGGCACAACACTCCGCCGGAACACACGCCGCGATTGCGCTTGAAGCCCAAGGCGCCCCAGAGTGGGTATGTCGACGGGGCATGGTGGCCGCGCAGTGACGACCTCGCCGCAGAGCTGCCGGATCTGCTGGCGGTGCTGTCGGTTCGGCTCGGGCGCATTGACCGCGTGTTGTACAACCTCAATGAATGGGCGAAGGCGTCCGCGAAACTCACGACCGGCGGGCGAGCGGTTCGGCTCGACGGATACCGACGTCAGCCAGTCCACACCGTCGAAGTTCTCGGGCTCAACCGCAACAAGATTGCCTTGCTGGTAGTGCCTCCCAACGCCGATCCCGACGAGGCGCACGCGACCCTGATGGCCGCCGCGGCCCCGAGCAACGACTCAACGGTTGACAGCCTCCTCATGGTCGGCGCGTGAGACAGGGAGCTCCGGTGCCGATCGGCTGAGAGCCCTTGGGGGCCGTCGGACCGCCGCGCGGCCCGACGCAACCCCAGTGGCATGGAAGGGCGTAACGTCATCATGTATCGGGCAGCTCGGTTGCGAGCGAACATGCTCGACTAAAAAGGAAAATGTGATGGCTTCGCCAACAACAACGCTGCCAACAACAACGCTCCAGACGCCGTACGGCCAACGTGTCGAACTGGTCAAGGACACCATCCAGACTCACTCCAAGCTTGGAGACAAGGCTGCAAGCGAACTGGCCGTGCACGTCCTGCACGCGCTGAATTCAATCCCCGAAAAGATCCGCTGAGCGGTTTCGACCATGACAGTTACCGTGACACTCCGCGACGGCGGAGCAGACAAGTACATGCGGTTCGGTGATGCCTATGTGAAGCACAACGACGGCACGCTCGACGTCATCCGCAGCGGCGCCAGACAGCCACACAGCTACGCGTCAGGGGATTGGACCGACGTGGAAGGCAACGAAAAGAGTTGGAAGAAGGGCCGTTTCTGGGGTTGATCGACCGAGACGAGTCAGGCCACGGTCATCGCTTCGCGTTCCATCACCTCGGTCGCGGCTCGCTCACCGGAGCGCACGGCGCCATCGATGAACCCGTACATGACGGCTGAAGTTTCGGTTCCGGCCCAGTGGATGCGGCCGCATGGTTCGCGCAGGGCGGTACCGAACTCGGTGAGCACGCCGGGCGGAGCGTGGCAGATCATCCCGCCGCCGGAATAGCGTTCGACCGCCCAGTTCTGCTCGAGGTAGTCAACCGGTGACCGTGCCTTGTCGCCGAACCTTTCGGCGACAGCGTCGAGCACCGCGTTCTTGCGCTCGTCCGCGCTGAGTTCGCCGATCCGTCGCGCGACGGGCCCCTCGGTGATGACGGTCAGAACCCCGGGATTGCCTGTGTCCGTGCAGGAGTCGATGGTGAGGTTCGCCGGCGACCCCGGCGCGAAGGACTGGCCGGACAGGCCGTCGGCGCGCCAGAACGGTTCGTCGTAGACCAGGGCGATCTTGAATACCGCGCCGAGCGGCATCCGTTGGTGCAGAAACGAACGATCAACGGGCAGCATTGGTTCGTAGTTGATCTGGCCGGCGATCGCGATCGGCACCGCCACCACGACGCGGCGTGCGCGCACCACCATGTCGTCGGAGCGGACCGTGACGCCGTCGGCGTCCTGGGCGATGGTGCGGACCGGCTGCGACAGATGGATCGCATCGCCGAGCTCGGCGGCGACCGCCCGGTGGATGGCACCCATGCCGCCGACCGGCCGGGCATCCTCGGCCGCGTCCTTGACGCCCAACACGAAGCTCGGCCCGCCGGCCGACGCCATTTGGTAGAGCACGAAAAGCAGCGACACCTCCGAGGCCGCCGAGGTGTAGAGCCCGGCGATGGCGGATTCCAGGATCTCGTGCGCGGGCCTGGACAGGGTGTTCCTGTCCAGCCACGCCGCCCAGCTGAGCTGATCCCACTTCTGCGCCTTGGGCGCTTCCCACGGCGCTGCCAACGGAATCGATTTGCACATCTGAGTCAGTTCAAGGAAGACCGCGCCGATGTTGGCGACCGCCCACGGGCTCATCGACAGCGGGATCGTGCCTTTGTAGCGGTACTTCTTGCCGTCGACGAACATCATCGCGTCGCCGTCGACGTACTGCTTATAGCTCGGCACGCCGAACTCGTTCATGAGGGCATAGATGGCGTCCTGACCCGGGCCGATCCAGGCGCCACCCCGATCGATCCACGATCCGTCGTCGCGCACCTCGGTGAACGTGCGACCGCCGATGCGATCACGGGCCTCCAGCAACGCCACCGAGTGACCCGCCTGTTTCAGCCGGAGAGCGGCTGTCAGTCCGGCGAATCCCGCGCCTACCACGCAATAATCCACGTCGGCCATGAGCCTGCCCCTTGTTGAGTGTTGCGCCGGGCCGGGTGCAGTGGTTTCGCGCACCCCGAAAAAGGGGTGCGAACTGTTTGCTAGCTCATAGGCGTACTCGTAATTGGCGGGTATGTCAATAATTTGAGCTTCGAGGATCTTCGTTTCGAATGTTGACGTTCATGCTGTCGACCTGGGCCGGAGCGGCTGGTCGCGGAATTGTTACTTGCGGTAATTTTCCGCCTTGGGTGTGCTTAGCTTTGCTTACCGATGGTCATCCGACCAGCGAGTGAGGAGTTCCCCATGTTGGTGTCAGGACGCATTCTTCGCAGCGCCATGGTCGGCGGCATCGCTACCGGGGCGATGGCCGCGGCGATGTTGTTCGGGGGCGTTTCGCCCGCCTCCGCTGATCCCGCCCCCGCGGTACCTCCGCCGAACTGCACGGCCGGTGACCTGGCGGTGGCCTCGGGCACGGTCGGAACGGCGATGGGTGACTACTTGTTCAGTCACCCGGACGTGAACGACTTCTTCACCAGCCTTCGTGGGCAGCCGAACGCGCAAGTCCACGACCAAGTTCAGACCTACATGAACGCCCACCCGCAGGTCGAGTCGGAGATTAACGGGATCCGCCAACCCCTGACCGATCTGAGAAACCGCTGCGGCCTCGGCCCATCACCAGTGGGCTCCTAGGAGACACGCAACATGACTCATTGGACACGGTCATGGACCGTCGCAGCAGCTAGCGCCCTTGCCATCGCCGCCGTCCCTGGGGCAATCGTCACCATCCGGCCAGCGGGGGTCGCTCACGCCGACGTCTGCGTCGGCGCCGGGCGACGGGTCCAGGTCAGTGGCTGCGCGAACATCGCCGACGCGGTCGCCCCCTATGTGCCGCCGCCCGCGTATTACGCCCCGATGCCCTACGACCCACCACCGCCGCCGAACGTCACTGGATGCGTGAGCTACAACGGCAGATGGGTCAACGCTGCCGGGTGCAACTAAGCCCCAGCCGCCCCGGCATCCGTCGGCAGGCGGCACCACGATTTCGATCTGAACAATTCGTCGGCCGACGACGTAGTCACCAGTAGGTAATCCTGCCGCGGGACCTCGGCCGAAGGAAGCAACTTGCTGCAACGAATCGCGTATCTGGCGATCTCGGCGCCGCGGCGCATCATCGTGGCCGCGGTACTGGTGGCGGTGGCGGCGGCCATCTTCGGTATTCCGGTCGCCAAAAGCCTGTCCGCCAGCGGATTTCAGGACCCCACCTCGGAGTCGTCGAGAGCCTCGCAGTTGCTCACCGACAAGTTCGGGCAGGGCGACGTGCAGATGCTGATCACCGTCACCGGGCCGGGCGGCGTCCTCGGTGGCCCAGCCCGCGCGGTGGGTCTGAACGTCGTCGAGCGGCTGAAGAGCTCGGCGCACGTCGCAAACGTGACGTCGGCGTGGACGGCGCCGCCCGGCGGTACCGCCGAGTTGGTGAGCAAAGACGGCAGGGCCGGCCTGATCGTGGCCGGCATCACCGGCTCGGAGAGTGACGCGCAGACCTACGCCAAGACGCTGTCCGATGAGGTGGCCTACAGCCGCGACGGCATCACCGTGCGCTCGGGCGGGATCGCGGTGGTAAACGTGCAGATCACCGAGCAATCGCAGCGCGATCTGCTGCTGATGGAGTCGATCGCCATTCCGTTCAGCTTCCTGGTCCTGGTCTGGGTGTTCGGCGGGCTGCTGGCCGCCGCGCTGCCGGTGGCGGTCGGAGTCATGGCGATACTCGGATCGCTGTCGGTGCTGCGGCTGATCACGTTCGGCACCGACGTGTCGATCTTTGCGCTGAACCTGACCACCGCGATGGGGCTGGCGCTGGCGGTCGACTACACGCTGCTGATCATCAGCCGCTTCCGCGACGAGCTGGCCGACGGCACCGACCGCGACGTCGCCCTGGTCCGCACGATGGCCACCGCCGGGCGCACGGTGCTGTTCTCGGCGACGACGGTCGCGCTGTCGATGGCAGTCCTGATCCTGTTCCCGATGCACTTCTTGAAGTCGTTCGCCTACGCGGGTGTGGCGACCGTCGCCTTCGCCGCGGCCGCCGCCGTGGTGGTGACGCCCGCGGCCATCGTTCTGTTGGGCGACCGGCTGAACGCGCTGGACATCCGCCGACTGGCCCGGCGTGTCCTGAACCGGCCCGACCCGGTCCGGCGCGCCGTCGAGCACCAGTTCTGGTACCGCTCAACGAAATTCGTGATGGGCCGGGCCGTTCCGATCGGACTCGCTGTCACCGCGCTACTGGTGGTGCTCGGTGCGCCGTTCCTTGGGGTCCGGTGGGGATTCCCCGACGACCGCGTGCTGCCCAGCTCCCTGTCGGCGCATCAGGTCGGAGACCAGCTGCGAAACGACTTCGTCAACAACTCCGACACCGCGGTGACCATCGTCGTCCCCGACGCCCACGGATTGGCCCCTGCCGACCTCGAACGCTACGCCGCGGCGCTCTCGCGGGTACCCGATGTCACCCAGGTGTCCGCGCCGACGGGCGCCTTCGTCAACGGCGCCAAGGTGGGTCCGCCGGCGGCGGCCGCCGGGGTGGCCGATGGCAGCGCATTCCTGACCGTCGGCAGCAGCGCGCCGCTTTTCTCCGACAGCTCGGAGGCACAACTGGGCCGCCTGCACCAGGTGCCAGGACCGGCGGGACGCGCCGTCGAAATGACGGGCACCGCCCAGATCAACCACGACAGCGTCGAGGGCATCACGACGCGGCTGCCTTTGGTGCTGGGCTTGATCGCGGTGATCACGTTCGCACTGTTGTTCCTGCTGACCGGGAGCGTGGTTCTGCCGCTGACGGCGCTGGCGTGCAACGTGTTGTCGCTGACGGCGGCGTTCGGCGCGCTGGTGTGGATCTTCCAGGACGGGCATCTGGGAGCGCTCGGCACGACATCGACCGGGACGCTGGTGGCGAATATGCCGGTGCTGTTGTTCTGCATCGCCTTTGGGCTGTCGATGGACTACGAGGTATTCCTGATCTCGCGGATCCGCGAGTACTGGCTGACGTCACGGAGCCGCTCGGCCGGCGACATCGGGCAGCCCCGAACTCACACCGACAACAACGAAAGCGTCGCCCTGGGGGTGGCCCGCACGGGGCGGGTGATCACGGCCGCCGCGCTGATCATGTCGATATCGTTCGCCGCTCTGATCGCGGCCCAGGTTCAGGTGATGCGGTTGTTCGGGCTGGGCCTCACGGTGGCGGTGCTGGTTGACGCGACCCTGGTGCGGATGGTGTTGGTGCCGGCGTTCATGAAGGTGTTGGGCCGATGGAACTGGTGGGCGCCCAAGCCGATGGGGTGGCTGCATGAACGCATCGGGCTCACCGACGGGGAGCCGCAGACAGTTGGCAGTGAATCTACGGCAGCCGTCACAGGTTTCGAAGGGCGAGCGTGTCACTTGAACCATCCGGCTTGGGGTCTCGTGTTCACGGTATGCATCCCGTTAGCGTCATCGCCGGCGTGCGTGGCGAGCTGCCACCACACCACTTCACCCAGAACGAAATCACCCAGGCTCTCATCGAGATTGGAGGAGACTGGGAGCCTTTCGCAGACTTGCTACGCAGCCTGCATAAGAGCGCGAAGGTCAACAGTCGTTACTTCGTGCGGCCTCTCGAGGACTACGCGAACCTCACCGACTTCGGCGATCTGAACGACACGTTCATCGAGCATGCCGTCGAGCTCGGGTGTGCTGCGGTGACGGGTGCACTCGATGACGCAGGGCTAAGGCCTGAGGACGTCGACCTCATCGTGTCGACGACCGTCACCGGCATCGCGGTGCCGTCGCTGGATGCCCGCATCGCCGGGCGCATCGGCCTGCGCCCCGACGTGCGACGCGTTCCGATCTTCGGGCTGGGCTGTGTCGCCGGGGCAGCGGGCGTGGCTCGACTGCACGACTATCTGCGTGGCGCGCCCGACGACGTCGCGGTGCTGGTGTCGGTGGAGCTGTGCTCACTGACTCAGCGGGCCGACCCGTCCATGGCCACCCTCGTCGGCAGCGCGCTGTTCGGCGACGGTGCCGCCGCGGTGGTGGCGGTCGGCGAACGCCGTGCCGAAAAGATCGGCGCCGCGGGGCCGGACATCATCGATTCGCGCAGCCACCTCTACCCCGACTCACTGCGCACGATGGGCTGGGACGTCGGCGCGAATGGAATGAAGCTGGTGCTCTCGCCGGACCTGCCGGCGGTCATCGAGAAGTATGTCGGCGACGACGTCACCAACTTCCTTGGGGCGCACGGGCTGCGCGTCGACGAGGTCGGAGCCTGGGTGAGCCACCCTGGCGGTCCGAAGATCATCGAGTCGATCACCGCGGCACTCGACCTGCCCGACGATGCGCTCGAGCTGACGTGGCGGTCGCTCGGCGATATCGGCAACCTGTCATCGGCGTCGGTGCTGCACGTGCTGCGAGACACCATCGCCAAACGACCGCCGAAGGACAGCCCCGGGGTGATGATGGCGATGGGTCCCGGGTTCTGTTCCGAACTCGTGTTGCTGCGTTGGCACTGATGTGGGTCGATACAGTTGGCTGATCGGCGCCGTCGCCGCCGAGCGGGTCGCCGAACTGGTTGTCTCGCAACGCAACCTGGACTGGAGCCGGCAGCGTGGCGGCGTTGAGTTCGGTGCGCGGCACTACCCGGTGATGGTGGCTCTGCACACCGGCCTGCTGGCGGGATGCCTGCGTGGAGGCGGTGGTGGCGCGTCGACGGTTCATCGGCCGGCTGGGTTGGCCGATGCTGGGGGTCGTGCTGGCCGCTCAGGGTTTGCGGTGGTGGTGCATCGCCACGCTGGGCCGGCAGTGGAACACCAGGGTGGTCGTGGTGCCTGGCGCGGGACGCGTCACCGGCGGGCCGTATCGCGTTGTGCCGCATCCGAACTACGTCGCAGTGATCGCGGAAGGGGTTGCCTTGCCGCTGGTGAATTCGGCGTGGATCACCGCACTGGTGTTCTCGGTGTTCAACGCAGTGCTGCTGAGGACCCGGATCAGGGTCGAAAACGATGCACTGGCGAGCCTGACATGATCGACCTGCTGGTCGCCGGCGGTGGCCCGGCGGGACTGGCCACCGCGCTGCACGCCGCGCGGGCGGGCCTCGAGGTGGTCGTCGTCGAACGGCGCGACGGAGCGATCGACAAGGCCTGCGGCGAAGGGTTGATGCCGCATACCCTGCGGCAGCTGAACCGCCTCGGGATTGACCCTCGAGGCCGGGAGTTCTTTGGCATCACCTACGTGAACGGCGAGCGGCGGGCCAGGGCTGAATTCCGCTCGGGTCCGGGACGAGGGGTGCGCCGGATCGCTTTGCACGCAGCGCTTTTGGACGCGACGTCTGGCGGCAGGGGTGACGGTCGTGCGCGGCGGCGTCGGCGAGGTCACCCAGGATTCGTCGTCGGTTCGGGTGGGGGAGATGCGCGCGCGGTACCTGGCGGCGGCCGACGGCCTACACTCACCGATTCGTCGATCGCTGGGCCTTGCGCTGCCGTGTGCTGGTCCGCGACGGTGGGGGATTAGGCGCCATGTGCAGATCGCGCCGTGGACGGATCATGTTGAGGTGCATTGGGGTTCGAGCGCGGAGGCATACGTGACGCCGGTCGCCGACGACTGCGTCGGGATCGCGATCCTCACGTCGCGCCGAGGCGGATTCGACAGTCATCTCTGCGAGTTCGCCGCGCTCGGCGAGCGGGTTGGTGGCCATCCGCACGGCCCGGACATGGCGGCGGGCCCGTTGCGGCAGAAGGTTCGCAGCCGAGTGGCGGGCCGGGTGCTGTTGGTCGGTGACGCGGCGGGCTATGTGGACGCGCTGACCGGCGAAGGGCTCGGCATCGCGTTCGGTGGCGCGGAGCTGTTGGTGGGGTGCATCGTCGCAGATCGGCCGGAAGACTACGACCGCCAATGGCGTCGGATGTCGCGGCGCTACCGGGTGATGACGGCGGCGGTGCTGCACGCAAGTGAGTTCGCGCCGCTACGCTCGCGGATCGTGCCGGCCGCGGCGGCGATGCCGCACGTCTTCGCGGGTATCGTGAACCAGCTTGCCGAGTGAGATGTGCTCGGTTCCAGACCGTTACGAAACATATCGCCGGCCAACCCAATTAGTGTTTAGATCCGAGGTCGTTGCGGCTACTCCCGGGCACATGGAACGGCTCAGCGGACTGGACGCGAGTTTCCTCTATATCGAAAGCCCCACCCAACCTCTGCATGTGTGCTCGATCCTCGAGCTCGACACCTCCACGGTGCCCGGTGGCTACACCTTTGATCGGCTGCGCGACGAGCTGGCCTTACGGATCGCGGCCATCCCCGAGTTCCGGGCAAAGCTCGCCGACAGCCAGTTCAATCTGGACTATCCGGTGTGGGTCGACGACGACGCGTTCGACCTCGGTACGCATCTGCACCGCATCGGCCTGCCGTCACCGGGAGGGCGCCGGGAACTGGCCGAGGTCTGCGGACACATCGCGTCCGCGCCTCTGGATCGCAGCAGGCCGCTGTGGGAGATGTGGGTGATCGAGGGCGTCGCCGACACCGACCCGCGCGCGGGCGGCCTGTTGGCGGTGATGACGAAGGTGCATCACGCCGCGGTGGACGGGGTGACCGGCGCCAACCTGCTGTCACAGCTGTGCAGCGTCGAACCCGAAGAGCCGCCGCCGGAACCGGTGGAGGGTCCAGGGCGGGCCGGCCCGCTTCAGATCGCGGCGAGCGGCCTGGTGAGGTTCGCCGCGCGTCCGTGGCAGCTGGCCAATGTGATGCCGACGACGGTCGCAACGATCGTGAAGACTCTGCGCCGCGCGCGCAGCGGCCTGACCATGGCCGCGCCGTTCGCGGCCCCGGCCACCCGGTTCAACGCATCGATCACCGCCGACCGCAACGTCGCGCTGGCCCAGGTGGACCTCGATGACATCAAGAAGATCAAGGACCGGTTCGACGTCACGGTCAACGACGTGGTGATGGCCCTGTGCGCGGCGGTGCTGCGGTGGTTCTTGGGCGATCATGACGAGCTGCCCGCCAGGTCGCTGGTGGCGATGGTGCCGGTGTCGGTGCACGACAAGTCCGACCGTCCCGGCCACAACCAGTTGTCGGGGATGTTCTGCAAACTCGAGACGCAGATCGGTGACCCCGCGGAACGACTACGGGCGATCGCCCGCGCGGACGCCGCTGCGAAAAATCACAGCTCGGCCATCAATCCCATGCTGTTGCAGGACTGGGCGCAGCTCGCCGCCCGGGCGGTGTTCGGCGCCATTTTTCGGCTCGTCGCCGACTCACCGCTGATCGGAAACCCGGTCCATAACCTGATCATTTCGAATGTGCCGGGCCCGCAAGCGCAGCTGTACTTTCTGGGTTGCGAAGTCGAGGCAATGTATCCGCTCGGCCCGCTGTTCCACGGCTGCGGGCTCAATGTCACGGCGATGTCGCTGAACGGCAAGCTGAACGTCGGCGTCATCTCTTGCCCGGACTTGCTGCCCGACCTGTGGCGACTGGTCGACGACTTCGATGTTGCGCTCGAGGAGTTGCTTGACTGCGTGGTTCCGGCGCGCAGCTGAAGAGGCGGCGGAGATCGCTACCTGTCGAACGCGATGGGCAGACTCGTCGGCCCGCTGAGGGCGAGGGCCGGCTTCCACGGCGCGGGCCCGGTCCGGCGGGGGTTCGCGAAGCGGCGGGTGACGGCCTTCAGTGCCTCGGCGATTTCGACCCGGGCGAGGTTGGCGCCCAGGCAGTAGTGCACGCCGGCGCCGAAGGTCAGGATCGGCGGTAGGCCCACGCGGGTGATATCGAGGCGGTTGGCGTCTTGGTAGATCGCCGGATCACGGTTGGCCGCAGCGGTATTGGCGAGGATCATCGTACCGGCGGGGATGACTACGCCGGCGATCTCGACGTCTTCGATCGCGGCACGCATGGTGGCGCCGGCGACCGGGGAGTGGCGCATGGTCTCGTCGACGGCGGGCAGCGCGAGGTCGGGGTCGTCCCGCAACAGCTGCCACTGGTCGGGGTGGTCGCAGAGCACATCGATGGAGGCGGCGACCTGATTGCGGGTGGTGTCGGTGCCCGCCAGCAGCAGGCCCGAGGCCATCATGCGCAGCTCGTCGGCGTTGAGGCGGTCGCCGTCGTGCTCGGCGCGGATGAGGTCGGAGAGCAAGTCGTCGGTCAGGGTGTGGCGGCGGCGGGCGACCATGTCGTCGACGTAGTCATCGAGTTCGCCCCAGGCGCGCATGACGACCGGCTCAACGTCGGGGGTGAAGGCGAAGCCGAAGGCTTTGAAGACGTCGTCGGCCCAGTGGGCGAACCGTTGCCAGTCTTCGGGCGGCGCGCCGAGCAGAGCGCAAATGATCGGGACGGGGTAGGGGCGGGCGATGTCGGTGACGACGTCGCAGTGACCCTGGCGGCTGATGGGTTCGACGATGTCGTCGATGACATCGACGATCGTGGCGTGCAGGCGCTCGACGGCGCGGGGGGTGAACGCCTTCGATACGACGCCGCGGACGCGTTGGTGTTGGGAACCCTCCATGCCGAGTAGCGAGTTGGCGACCTTGTCCCAGATGGGCCCGGAGGTGACGCCCTGGACGGCGAGATTGAGGCCGGGCGGAATCTGGAAGCGACTGTCACGAAGAACGGAACGCACGAGCTCGTACGAAAGCACTTCGGGCCCAAAGGGACCAAGGGCGATCGAGGCTTGTCGTTGGGCCGCCAGAAGCTGCGGGTAGACCTGTGCGGGAGTGGTGGTGAGGTCGTAGTCCAGGGTCGGCAGGCCGGCGTCGAACACGCTCGGGGTGGCGGTGCTGGTGGTCACGGGGGTCTCCTCTCCGTGGATGATGACCCTACGCCCGCGATCCGCGTTCGAGTGCGCATGTCCGGCGCCGGGCGTAACGGGGCCCTAACCAACGTTGACGAACGGGCTGATCGCGTCACGCGCAAATTGCACGACGTTGACGGTCGGATTCCCGTCGGGGTAACTCACCGTCGCCAGAAGATTGCCGCCCGCATCGGCGAAGTCGCCGTCGGCGCGCCCCTGATGCGTCGTCGACGTCACCAGGATGATGCCCGACGTGCCGGCCTGCTTCGCCAGCGGCACCGAGAACTGGGCGTTCTGCACGGTGCTATTCGCCTGGTCCTCCACAATGATTCGATTGTCTGGGAACCCCAGGAGCAGCAGCATCTTTCGCATCTGACCGGCTTCGGTGTTGCCGTTCTGGGGGTTGCCCCCGGTCACGATGATCGGCGATTGAGGAAAGAACTGTGCGACGGTGAGACCTGTCAGCACCCGTCGGCGCAGAATCGTGCGCATAGTGCCGTCCGGGTTGAGTCCGTAGCCAAGAATGACGATCGCCGGTTTCGAGAAATCCTTCGTGGCTGCGGCGGGCTCAGCCTGAGACACCGCTGGCGAAACTCCACCCAGCACAGCGGCGACAGCGACGGCTACTGCACCTGCGCAGGCTTTCCATCGGCGTCGCACGCGTCCTCCCAACTGCTGGGACCAATGGGATTAATGTTACCGACGGTGTAATCGCGACGACAGTGTCCGGCGTTACCAGTGAGCCGAGTCCGTCGAGCCCGACACCCTCGCATCGACCGGCCGCAATTTGCGTTTCGAGATTGATCGGCGGGGTAAATTCGCGATGGACACAGCGTCGTCGCAGGATGGGAGTAAAGGTGAAGGTCAGGAAGCTAGCGGCACCCGTCGGCATCGCCGCGATCACGATCGGTATTGCTGCGAGCTCGATGAGCCCCGCGTCGGCGGCCAACAACATCAAGCCGTTCGGCCAGCAGGAGATGCTCAACGGCATGATCGGTTACACCGTTACCGGGCTCAATCCGAGTTCCGACCCCGTGCCCCACAACGGCCAGTTGTATGAAGCCACCGTGACCGTCGACGGGCCGGGTGGTTGGGCCCCTCCCGTGGTACCGATGTTCAACGCCCGCGCTGAGAGCGGAGCCAACTACCGCGTCATCGCCAATGCACCCGGTGGCCCCGCCGCAGCGCCGCCAGGTGGCTCGTCAACCGGCAAGCTCTACTTCGATGTCGTGGGCGACGTGCCGAATAGCGTCGTCTACAACGACGGAACTCAGGACCTTCTGGTTTGGGTGCCCGGCCCCCCCGAGGCAGGTGTGCCCGGTGCCGGTGGTAGCGGCCCGCCGACGAGCGCAGGTTCGTCGACCGATCTCATCGGCAACGCACCCGCCGCCGGCCCTGAGTCTGGAGGGGACATGGCGACCCCCGCCGTCATCGCGCCGCCCCCCGACGACTTCAACCCGTTCTTGTTCGATTTGCCCGACCAGCACGACCGGGGCCACTGAGCGGGAGCGGTAGTGCCGGATCCGGCCACGTTGTAGGGCGCGCCGGCCTCGGCAAGCACACAGAGCATCTCCGGCCGAAGATGTACTGCATGACCCGAGACGAGATCACCCAGCAGATCATCGCGGCTCGGCTGGCGAAGGGCCTGACGTGGCAGGAGCTCGCCGACGCGATCGGTAAGCCCGTCGTCTGGACCACGGCGGCCCTGCTCGGTCAGCACCCCATACCGCCCGACTCGGGTCACAAGCTTGTCGCGCTGCTCGGGCTCGACGAGTCGGCCGTGCCCGTGCTCGCCGCCGTGCCGATGCGGGGCGGGCTGCCGACCGCGGTGCCGACCGACCCGACGATCTACCGGTTCTACGAAGCCCTTCAGGTCTACGGTGGCGCGATCAAGGAGCTGATCCACGAACAGTTCGGCGACGGCATCATGAGCGCCATCAACTTCAGCCTCGAGATCGAGAAGAAGCCGCACCCGGCCGGTGATCGCGTCGTCGTGACGTTCGACGGGAAGTTCCTGCCTTACGACTGGACTGCCGCCGAAGCCTGAGCGGCCGCGGACGGACCCAAGCGAACATCACGAAACAAGAGCGTTACGAATGCCACTCAGAATCCGGTCGGGGGCGGCACCAGTTATCCTGGCTCCCTACCATTCGTGGTACCGGTCGGCGAAACCGATCGAATCCTGGGCCGATGCCGACAACACTGGAGTTTGATTGACGTCCTCTCGCCGTATTCGTGGTGCCTCGGTGGCCGGCGTTCTCGCGGTGCTGGCAATACTCGCGGGAGCTGTGGTGAGCAGCGCGCCACACTGCACCGACACCTGCGCCGCGGTGGCTGCCCCCCGCGAGATGTCGGCATCCAAGCCGGTCGCGCCGGCGCCTGCCGTGTTGTCGGTCATGCCGCTGCCCGGCTCGGACGACGTCAGCCCCGCCGGCCCCGTGCTGATCACCGCCGCCACCGGCGCGATCACCGACGTCACGATGAGCAATGACGCCGGCAAGACGATCTCCGGCGTGCTAACCCCTGACAACAAGACATGGAAGCCGACCGAGTCGCTCGGCTACGGCCGCACCTACACCATGACGATCGCCGCCGCCGGGCCCGGCGGCATGCCTTCCCGTCAGACCTCGAGCTTCACCACCCTGAGCCCAACCGACCAGACGGATGTGTACCTCGACACCGTCGGTGGCGCCCCACTCGAGGACGGCGGCACGTACGGCATCGGCACCGTCATCGTGGCGCACTTCGACGAACCCATCGACAACAAGGCGAACGCCGAACGGCACCTCGTCGTCACGACCACCCCCCCGGTCCAGGGGTCGTGGTACTGGCTCGACGACCAGACCGCGCACTGGCGACCCGAGAAGTACTACACCCCGGGCACTTCGGTGACCGTCAACGCCAACATCTACGGAGCCCAAATGGGCGATGGCCTCTACGGGCAGGAGGACGAGCACGTCTCGTTCAAGATCGGCGACGCTCACGTCTCGATCGCCGACGACAACACCAAGCAGGTCAGCGTTTACGAAAACGGCAAGCTAGTGCGGACCATGCCCACGTCGATGGGGATGGGCGGCACCGAGACCATCGGCGACCGCACGCTGTCGTTCTGGACACCGCCGGGCGTGTACACAGTCATGGACAAGGCAAACCCGGTGATCATGGATTCGTCGACGTTCGGTTTGCCGATCAACTCCCGACTCGGCTACCGCGAGACCATTCCCTACGCCACCCGGATCAGCAAGGACGGCATCTACCTGCACCAGCTCAACGCCACGGTATGGGCGCAGGGCAAGACCGATACCTCACACGGTTGCCTGAACCTCAACGGCGAGAACGCAAAATGGTTCTTCGGCTTCTCGATGCCCGGCGACGTCGTCGAGGTTCGCAACACCGGCGGCAAACCGTTGCAGCTTTGGCAGAACGGCGACTGGAGCGTTCCGTGGGATCAGTGGCAGCAAGGAAGCAAGCTCTCGTAACGTTGTGGCTGTTATGAGCGCTGACGATCGCACACCGCACCGCCGACGCGTGCTCCAGGTCGGGCCGTTGATGCCGTCCCTGGTGCAGAGGCTTCGCGACGACTTCGACGCCTACGTGCTGCCCGACGATCCGGGGGAGCGAGACGCTTTCCTGGCGACGCACGGCGCCGAGATCACCGCCGCGGTGACGTCGGGAACCTACGGCGTAGACGCCGGGTTGATGACTGCGCTGCCGAACCTGGGCGCGGTCGTGAACTTCGGGGTCGGCTACGACACCACCGACATCGACGCCGCTGCGGCGCACGGAGTTTCGGTCAGCAACACCCCGGACGTCCTGACCGACACTGTGGCGGACACCGCAGTCGGTCTGATGATCGATACGCTGCGGCAGTTCGCCGCCGCGGACCGGTTTGTCCGGGCGGGCCGGTGGCCGGTGGACAGGAGGTACCCGCTGACCCGTGACGTGCACAACTCGCGGGTGGGCATCGTCGGGCTTGGACGGATCGGTAGCGCGATCGCGCTGCGGCTCAGCGCGTTTGGCTGCGCGATCTCCTACCACAATCGCCACCAGGTCGCGGATTCGACGTATACCTATGCGGCGTCGGTCGAGGAGTTGGCTCGCAACGTCGACGTGCTGATCGTGGCGGCGGCCGGCGGCGACGGAACCAAGGGGCTGGTCAACCGCGAGGTACTCGACGCGCTGGGCGCCGAGGGCTATTTGATCAACATTGCTCGCGGAAGCGTGGTCGACGAGGACGCGTTGGTTGAGGCGCTGACGGCGGGGCGGCTGGCGGGGGCGGGCCTGGACGTGTACGCCCACGAGCCTCAGGTTCCCGAGGCGCTGCTGGCGATGGACAACGTCGTGCTGCTGCCACACGTGGGCAGCGCGACGGTGCAAACGCGCGCGGCGATGGAGTCGTTGACGCTGCGGAACCTGCAGAGCTTTCTGCAGACAGGGCAGTTGGTCACACCGGTGCCGATGCCGACGGCGGCGACGGGCTAGTTTTCCTCACGACTTACCCCTGCACCCGCCCTCGCAATACCTGCCCCATTAGAGGAGTCTGTAAGGATGACCGCGCCACCACGACCCCCGGGCACCGCCGCCGCGGCCCGACCGCTGTCCGGTTAAATGTGGCGATCCACGAGCAACTCCTCGCCGCTGTCGACGGCCGGCGGGGGGTAGAGGCCGCCGACCGACTGTGTGAGGCGTGCGTGATGCTCTTCGACATCGACGCCGCCGCGATCTCGCTGGTCTTCGACGGCGCCAACACCGGAACGCTCGGCTCCAGCGGTGAACCCGCCCGCATGTACGACGAGCTGCAGTTTCTGCTCGGCGAGGGGCCCTGCCTCGAATCGGTCGCCCGGCGCGCCCCGGTCTTCGTCATCGACCTGGCCGACCCCGAGGACCAGCGCTGGCCGGTGTACGGCCCCGCGATGCTGGACCTGCAGGTCCACGGCGTCTGCGCCATGCCCGTCGTCGTCGCCGGCGAATACGTCGGCGCCCTCGACCTTTTCCGCACCCAACCCGGAACGCTGGGCGGCGAGCAGTTCTCCGGTGCCGTCGTCGCCGCCGAGCTGGCCGGCATCCCCCTGCTCGACCTGCTCGACGGTGACATGGCGGCCGCCGCCGGCGACCCCAACAGCAACGCCTGGGCCGAACTCAACGCGCTGTCGCGCGCCGAGGTCAGCCAGGCCACCGGCATGCTCGTCGCCCAACTCGAGGTCGAGCCCGCCGAGGCCCTGGTACGCCTGCGGGCGCACGCCTACTCGACCGGCCGCAGCGCCACCGACGTCGCCCGCGACATCCTCGACCGCCTACTAAGACTCGACGCCGACTGATGCGCGGGCCACACGAACACACCAGAATGGAGGGCAACGTGACAGAAACCCCTCGCGAAACCCGTGTACTCGACGCGGTCGTCTCCCTCGTCGACACCCTGCTCGAGGACTTCGACGTGGTGGACCTGCTGACCGAACTCACCGAGCGTTGCGCCGAGCTGCTTGGCGTCGCCGCCGCCGGCTTCCTGCTCGCCGACCCGCTCGACCAGCTGCGCCTGCTGGCCGCCACCACCGAACAGGCCCGCGAACTGGAGCTGTTCCAATTACAGGCCGACGAAGGCCCCTGCGTCGACTGCTACAACACCGGCCAACCCGTCTCGGTCGCCGATCTGCCCGCCGCCGCACAGCGCTGGCCCCGGTTCGTCCCCGCCGCGCTCGACGGCGGCTTCGCCTCCGTGCATGCTGTCCCGATGCGCGCGGCGGGCATCGTCCTTGGCGCGCTAGGCCTGTTCGGCACCGACCCCGGCGAACTCAGCGAGGCCGACCGACTCGTCGCGCAGACCCTCGCGCACATCGCCTGCGTGGCGATCCTGCAGGAGCACGCGCCCACCCCGTCGACCGTCATGCCGCAACTGCGCGCCGCGCTGGCCAGCCGGGTCATTGTCGAGCAGGCCAAGGGTTTCCTGCGCGAAATCCTCGATGTGCCGGTTGAGGAGGCGTTCACCCTGCTGCGGTCCTATTCGCGCGCCAACGGCGAGCATCTCACCGACGTGTCCCGGCGGCTGATGACCGATCGGCATGCCCGCCCGGTACTGATCGCCGCGATCGCCGAATTCGCCGCGCCGCCAACGCATTAGGGACTTTGCCGGGCACGTGCGCGCCGCGCTGCCTCTTCCACCAGCCGCTCGGCGACCACGACCAGCTTGACGTTCTCGGACTGGCTGATCCGGGTCAGCCGATCAAAGGCCTCCTCCGCACTGGCGCCGGATCGGCTGCGGAGGATCCCGATCGCCTGATCGATCACCGCCCGGTTGCCCAGCGCCCGTTGCAACTGTGCCGTGCGCTCCTGAGCGCCGGCCAGCAGCTGCGCGTTGTACACCGACACCGCCGCCGGCCCGCTGAACTGCGAACTCAGCTCCACGGCGTGCTCGCCGAACGCGTCGCGCCGGTACGCGTAGGTATTGATCGCTCCGATCACCTGATCGCCGATCAGCAGCGGCATGGCCAGCGCGGAGTGCACGCCCATCCGGGCCACCCGGCCACCCAACCGCGGCCAACGGCTGTCACTTCCCAGCGATCCGCTGACGGTGGGCCGCCGCGACTGCATGCACGTGATGCAGGGCCCCTCGTGCACATCCAGGTACTGAACCTTGTCGATCTCCTCGACGAACTCCGCCGTGACCGCCCACGTCTCAACCGACGGTGTGTCCCCAAACGAGTCGATCAACGTGACCCCGGCACCGTCGACGCCGGGAATGGCCTGACGTGCGAACTTCGCCACATCGCCGAGCACGGCGATCACGCCGCGAGCGCCTGCCACGATCCCGGCCACCCCGGTCAGCCCGGCATACAGGTCGACCTCGTCCGCCTCGCGTTGCGCGGCGGACAGATCGAGCTGCGGTTGCTCGTCGCCGACCGGGTTGGGCGTCGTATTCAGCCATGCTGCGTCAAGAATCTACTCGCCGCCGGGCTGATTTGGGGCGTCGGATCAGTCCACGAGTGACAATGCGTGCGCGCGTCGCAGCTTGCCCGACGGCGTCTTCGGAATCATGCCCGGCTCCAGCACCACGACGTTGCGCGGCCGCACGTCGACCTCGGCGAACACCTCGTGCGCCACCGCCCGTTCGACGCGGCGCACCTCGTCGTGATCCGCGAACCCCTTGCACTCCACCGCCACCGCGAACGTCTCCCGCGACAGCCCCGCGTCCAGCCGCACCGCGACGGCACAGCCCGGTCGCACCCCTGCGACGCGGCCGGCGGCCCGTTCGATGTCGGTCGGGTAGATGTTGCGCCCGGCCATGATGATGACGTCCTTGAGCCGCCCGCACACCACCACGTTGCCGGTCTCGGTGACATAGCCCAGGTCGCCGGTGTCGTACCAGCCCCGCTCGTCCTGTGCGGCGATGAATCCGGCCACCGTGGTGTAGCCCCTGGTCACCGGGTCACCGCGGACTTCGATGACGCCGACGCCGCGCGGTGGCAACACCGAGCCGTCTTCGTCGATGACGCGCAGCTCCAGGCCGTGCAGCGGCTGGCCGAGCGAGACCAGCCGCCGGGTGTGGCCCCTGGTCGCCGGGACCGCGCGGTGCAGGACGGCCAGCAGGTCGGCGTCCACCTCGTCGATGACCATGCCCCCGCCGCACTCGGAGAACGACACGGCCACCGTCGTCTCGGCCATGCCGTAGGCGGGGATGATCGCCTCGGGCTTCAGCCCGAACGGCGCCCCCGCCTCGCAGAGGTCCTCGACGTCGAGCGGGTCCACCTGCTCGGCGCCCGACAACGCCCACCGCAGCGACGACAGGTCGAACTCCCCTGGCGTGGCCACCCTGCGCAACCGCTTGGCGAACAGGTTGTACGCGAAGTTCGGCGCGGCCGTCATGGTGCCCTTGTACTTGTCAATCAGCCTGGCCCACAACAACGTATCCCGCAGGAAGTCCATGGGCGTGACCTTGACCAGCTCGGCGCCGACGTACATCGGCACCGTCAGGTAGCCCGTCATGCCCATGTCGTGGAAGCACGGCAGCCAGCTCACGATCACGTCGGTGTCGATGTCGAAGTTGCAGCCGGCCATCATGGCCTCGGCGTTGGCGACGATGTTGGCGTGCGAGATCTGAACGGCCTTGGGCGAGCCCGTCGAGCCCGACGTCAGCTGCATCAGCGCTATGTCATTGTCGCAGGTGTCGACGGGCCGGATCGGGGCGTGCGCGAGCAGCGACTCGATGGTCAGCACGGTCATACCGAGCCCGGACAGCACCGGCGCGGCGGCCATGAACGGATCGGAGATGACGACGGCTTTCGCCGAGATCATCTTGATGACGCCGGTGGTCTCTTCGGCCCAGCGCACCAGGTCGGTGCGGGGAGTGGGCTGATGCACCATCGTCGCGCTGGCACCGCGCATCCAGATGCCTTGGGCGGTCGGTGCGATCTCGACGGGGGCGCCGGCCAGCACCGCGACCGCGTCACCGTGTCCCACCCCGGCCGCGGCCAGGCCACCGGCTATCCGGCGGGCTCGCTCATGCACCTCGGCCCAGCTGTGCCGGACAGGCGCATCCGGCTCGCCGGTGACCATGCCCTTGAGACTCCACTGGGCATTGCTGTACATCGTCTCGGTAAATCGGCTCACGACAATCCCTTTGGCCTACGCGCGGTTGCGCCGCGTATTCGTTGTGTGGGTAATCCGGCGCGAATTTGCGTTCGCGCCAGGAATTTCGGGAGCCGCTGGGGTTCGACCGTCGCCCGCCTCAGGCAGAGGCGGGCGATGACTGCGGAAGTGCGTGAACCCTTCGTATTCACCCCAGATGGTCCGTCACTCCGGCCGGAGTGAGTTGCCGAGCTTGTCAGACGGACTGACTGTACAGACCCGACGCGCTGCAAACACTTCCGCGCGCCGGGGTCGGCACGAATCGTGACAATAGCCGGAGAACCTGCAGGCACGGAACCCCCCGGTCCGGACGCACAGCCCTGATAGGGCGGATGACGTCGGGGTTTAGCGCCCTCTCGGCGGGGAGTTCAGATCGCCGCCGTGACGTTTCCGTGAGGCTGGGAAGTCAACCCGGTTAGACCGTACCTCCTCGGACGTCGATTCACGACGGTTCGGCCTGGGATTTCGGCCTGGCTTTAGGTGCCATTACCGGCTCGTCGTTTCGGATTGTGGACAGCCGCTTTGACTGGCAGATGTGATGTGAGCCCGATCACTTATGCGCTACAGTGTGACTGCTATCACGATGGAGGGATGGTCGATGATTGGTGCAGCGGGGGAGCCGAATGGTCAGCCCCGACCCGTTAGACCGCTGGTCAACCGCCCATCGGCGGAGATCCGCTGGGGGTTGGGCGCGCTGCTGGTCCTTATCGGCATCGCTGCGATCGTCGGCGTCGTCGTGACGGCCGTATCCGGCCAGCCGACCGTCGCCCTCGTCATCGCGCTGTTCGCCGGCGCATTCTTCTCGCGCGTCGCCTGCTAGCGAGTTCTTCTCGGCCGCCTGCTAGCGACTCTTCTCGCGCGTCGCTGCTAGCGACGCCCTTCTCGCGCGTCGCTGCTAGCGACGCAGTCGCTGCGCCAGCCCCGACGCGCGCACCGGCCGCCTGTCGATCGCGGCGCGCACCGCCGCCTCCGACCCGACCACCCGCACCCGCTTCTTCGCGCGCGTCACCGCCGTGTAGAACAGCTCCCGCGTGAGCAGCCGTGAGTCCGCCGGCGGCATCAGCACTGTCACCTCGTCGGTCTGGCTGCCCTGGCTCTTGTGGATCGTCATCGCGTGCATGGTCTCCACGTCGGCCAGCCGGCTCGTCGCGAACGTGAGCGTTTCGCCAGCGCCCCCGATGACCGCCCTCAGCGCCCCCTCGTCGGCCACCGTCACCCCGGTGTCGCCGTTGTACAGCCCCAGCCCGTAGTCGTTGGCCGTCACCAAGATCGGACGCCCCGCGTACCACGACGACCAGATCGGTTCGCCCGTCGCTTCTGTCAACCACCGCTCGAGCTGACGGTTCCAGTGCTGCACGCCGAACTGCCCGCGTCGGTGCGCACACAGCAGCCGGTGCTCGTCCAGCGTCGCCAGCGCCGCCGCCTTGTCGCCGACAAGCGCTGCTGTCCTCAGCGCAAGTGCTTGTGGCACGAGGACGTTGCGCAACGGTTCCCGCGGATCGGCCGCCTCGATCCATTCGAGGTGTTCGCCGCCCGCGCGCAGCACCTCGACCACCCGGTCGGCGTCACCCACCCGGATCGCGGTCGCCAACTCGCCGATGGACTCACCGAACCGGTGCGGCGTCGTCAACGCTGCGACCTTCGCCTCACCCAGCCCGTCGACCAGATCGGCCAGCACCGCACCCGCCTCCACCGACGCCAACTGATCCGGGTCGCCGACAAGGACCAGGCGCGTGTGCGGGCGCACCGCCTCCAGCAGCCTGGCCATCATCGTCAGCGACACCATCGACGTCTCGTCCACCACGATGACGTCGTGCGGCAACCGGTTGCCGCGATGGTGCCGGAACCTCGCCGACGTATCCGGCCTGCTGCCCAGCAGCCGATGCAGCGTGGTCGCGTGCAACCCGATCAGCGCCTGCTGATCGGCCGGATCGAGCCTGGCGACCTCCAGCTGCACCGCCTCCTGCAGCCGCGCCGCGGCCTTGCCCGTCGGCGCCGCCAGCGCGATGCGCAGCCGGGCATTGCCGGCCAGCCTCGCCTGCTCGACCAACAATGCCAGCAGCCTCGCCACCGTCGTCGTCTTGCCCGTGCCAGGGCCACCCGTCAACACCGTCAACCCTTGGGACAGCGCAACTTCGGCGGCTGCCCGCTGCTCCTCGTACCCGGCGGGAAACAGCCTCGCCGTGTCCAGAACCAGACCCTGCGGCTTGACCGCCATCATCGCCAAGATGTCGTCGCAGACCTGCTGCTCCTCCAGCCAATACCGGTCCAGATACAGCAGGTCCCCGGTCAACCGCAGGATCGGCGGCTCGCCCAGCAGCGGGCTCGCCTGCACCGCCGCCGCCAGATCCGCGATCCCGACCTGCTCCTGCGCCGAACGCAGATCCACGCACACCGATCCGCCGCGCAGCGCGCGCACCACCAGCGCGACGGCCAGCGCCACCCTCTCGTCGGTGTCCTCGGCGAGCGCGGTAAGTCGTTGCGCCACCAGCACATCCGCCGACTCGATCACGCCGGCATCGGCGAACGTTCGCAACAGCCCGTCGGCTCCGACCGGAATCCGCCAGTCCGCCGCGTCGAGTTCGATGGTCACGCCGCCGCCCTCCCCGCGTCGAGCAGATCCGACAATGCCACCGCCAACGACGCCGGCGGATCCCAGCTGAACACCCCGGTCGGATGCCCGTCGACCACCGGCGTATCCGCTCCGCACATGCCCCGGACAAACAGGTACAGCACCCCACCCAGATGCCGCGACGGGTCGTAATCGGCGTTGCCGCCACCGCAGGAACCGGTGCAGCACCACCGAGTACAGCAGCGCCTGCAGTGGATAGTCCGAGTGCAGCATCGCCTCGGTCATCCGCGCCCGGTCATAGTCGGCCGACGTCAATGGCCGGTCTCCATCGCCGAGCCAGTTCGTCTTGTAGTCGACCACCAGATACCGCCCGCCGACCCGCAGCACCACGTCGACCGAACCCGCTCAGATACCCGCGCAGCGACTGGTCGCCCAGCCCGTCGCCGGTGAGCCGGTCGGCATAGCGCGCCAGCGGATCGTCGGCCGGAAGATGCTCGCGCAGCAACACACCCACGTCGGCCAGCCGGATCCGCGGTGCCGATCCCCGCAGATCGCCGCCCGCCAGCGGAAGCTCGAAGTCCAGCTCGCGCAATCGATCCGGAAGCCCGATCTGCCGCAGCGTGATCCCGTTCGCCAGCGGCCCCAACGGTGTGTCGTGCATCGGCACCATCGCCGCGGCCAACTCCGACGGATCGACGCCCACCGGCCACCAGACCGAGTGTTCGCGGATCTGCGATTCCAGCTCGGCAGCGAGATCAGCCGCGAACGGGTCCGCGGTCTCCAACACCGCATGCACCAAAGTTCCGAACTTCGCGCCGGCCGGCAGGTCGGCCATCGGCGACGGCATATCGGGTCCGGACGCCGGTTGGATCAACGGAATCTCGGCGACCTCGTCGTCCAGCTCGACGACTTCGGGTTCGCTGCCGACCCCGCTGGTCTCGGCGGCCCGGAGCAGACCCGAGTATGAGGTGCGCCGCCAGGTGGTGTCGATCGCGCGGTCGAAACGCCGCACCGAGAATTCGACGACAGCGCCGTCCTCAGCCACAGCCGCGGGCGGGGCCACCACCGATTCCTCGATCACCGGACCGCCCGCGGTCTCCCACTTCGCCAGCCGCGCCATCGCGTCGTCGTCCGAGATCTTCGCGGGCACACAGCGATCGGGCACGGTCGACTCGCCCGGCTCGCGGCCCCGCAGTAGCCGCGACAGGCCGCCGTTGGGCTCGTCGTAGGCCGGTGACCACCACGCCACCACCTGCGCCTGCGCGCGCGTCATCGCGACGTAGGTCAGCCGGCTGTCGTCGCTGGCCGCCTCCCTGCGGCCCTGCTGTGCGACGCTGTCGTAGTCGGGGCTGTCCTTCCCGCCGACGTGCAGGCACCGGGTATCGCCGTCGTGGAACAGCACCAGTTCGCGTTCCTGGACGTTGCGGTTGAACGCGAACGGCAGATACACCACCGGATACTGCAGACCCTTGCTCACCCACACCGTCATGATCTGCACGGCCGCCGCGTCGCTGTCCAGCCGCCGGTTGCGTTCGGCTGCGCCGCTGCGTTCTTCGCGTTGGGTCCGCAGCCAGTCCCGCAGCGCGGGCAGGTTGTAGTGCTCGCGGTGCGCGGCTTCCTGCAGCAGTTGCGTCATGTGCGCCAGGTCGGTCATGTGCCGCTCGCCGCCCTGCCACGACAGCACCCGGTCGGCCATGCCCCGCAGTTGCGCGGCCTCGAAGATCGCGGCCACACCGCGCTCGCGCGCATGCCCTGCCCACTCGCGCAGCGTCTCGGCGATGCGGTCGGTCAGCGCGTCCCCGCCCGCGGCCAGTGTTTCTGCCGTCTCGCCGAAGAACATCGTCGCCGCCGCGGCGCGCACCACACCCGAGCGGTGCGGCTGATCGAACGCCTCCAGCACAGACAGCCAGTCCTCGGCGGCCTCCGAACTGAACACGTCCGAGTCGCCGGTGTACACCGACCGCACGCCGGCATCGCCGAGAGCGCGGTGGCACACCCTGGCGTCCTTGTGGCTCTCCACGATCACCGCGACATCGCGGGCCTTCAGCGGCCTGCCGTCGAATGTGGCGTCGCCGGCCAGCAGGGCGCGGATGTCGGCGGCGAGGTCCCTGCCGATGTGCGCGCGCAGGTCGTCGATGGCGAGATTCTGAATGCCGCTGCGGCCGAACGTGGCCCGCTTGACCACCCGCAGCCGGAACGGGTCAGTGCTCGGTGCGTCCGCCAGGCGGCTGCCGCGGTGATGCGCGTCGACGTCGTGCACGACGATCCTCGGGTCGCCCAGTTCGGCGCCGCGCAGCACAACTTGCAGACGGTCAACGAGCGCGCCGTCGCTGCGCCAGTTGGTGCCGAGGGTCTGCTTGTCGCCCGCGGTTTCGGAGGCCCGCAGATATGTGACGATGTCGCCCCCGCGGAACGCGTAGATCGCCTGCTTCGGGTCGCCGATCAGGATCACCGTGGAGCGGCCGCTGAACGCGCGATCGATGACCCGCCACTGCACCGGGTCGGTGTCCTGGAACTCGTCGACCATGACGATCGGCCAGCGGCGGTGCATGCGTACTTGGGCGGGGGAGTCGTCGGCCTTGAGCGCGTCCGCCAGCCGGCTCAGCAGGTCGTCGTAGTGCAGGATGCCAAGCCGCCGCTTGCGTGTTTCCAGTTCGGCGAGAACGTTTTTCGCGAACCCGACGCACACCGCCGCCCGCGAGTCCGGTTCGGGGTCGAGCGGGCGCAGCTGCGTCGCCGGATGGTTGACCACCTCCCGCGCCAGCCTCAGCGCGTCCTTGTAGAGGAGGACGGGATCGTCGCGCTGCTGCCCGAAGTGGGCCAGATAAAGGTCGTCGACGATCTCGGTCACCAGATCGTCGAGGCTCTCGACCAACGTGACGCCCGCGTCGCTGTCGCCGGCCACCCCCAGCGATTTCAGCACCAGCTGGCAGAACTGGTGGGTGGTCGCGATCGTCGCGGCGTCGAAGCTCGCCAACGCGTCCCGCAGGTTCTGCTGCCGCGCCGCACGCTCGTCGTCCGATCCTGTTGATCAGGTGGTCAACCACTTGGTTGTCGCCGACCGTGGATGGGTCGTCGAAAGCCTTGAGCGCGTCGACGATCTGGTCGCGAACCCGCTCCCGCAGCTCCTGACTTGCCGCGCGGCCGAACGTGATGAGCAGCATCTGGTCGAGTGTCGCCTCGCCCTCGGCGACATAGCGCGTCACCAAAGCGGCCAACGCGAACGTCTTGCCCGTCCCGGCGCTGGCCTCCAGCACGGTCGTCGAGTTCGCGGCGGGCAGCGGGCCCAGCAGGTCGAAGCGGTCCATCACGTCGACCTCTCGGCGCGCAGCATCGGCAGCCACACCCGGGCGGAGTAGGCGTCCAGGCCCGCATCGACGAGGTGCGACAGGGAGGCACCGTGGCCCCACGCGCGTACGTGCGCCGGCGCCTGATCCTCGGCCGGGTAGCGGTCGCCGGACTTCCACCGGTACCGGGCCGCCTGTTCGGGGACATCACCGGCGTGGCGCGCCACCGCCCACGCGTAGGACGTCTTGATGGGCAACGGAATCGGCTCGCGCCGGCCCGCGTCGTACACCGCCACGAGGTCGCGCAGCACCTCGACGGCGTCGACGTCGGGACGTCCGAGACCCTCTTCCCGCGGGGTGGTGCCCTTCTTCTTGCGGCCGATGCACACCGCGTGCCAATCGCGAGTCGGAATCGCGGGCGAGCAAGGTCAGCAACGGAATCCACGACTCGAGCAAGTGCTTGCCGTCGAGCTTGGAGTACGTCACCGACACCAGCCGCCTCCCCGAACACCGGGGACACCGTGCCGGTCAACCGCCGTCGCTGACCGAGGTCGATGTCGACGTCGTAGGCCTGCGGCTCGGCATTGCGGTGTCGCAGCGCGGAGGTGGCGAGCAGCGCGGCCTGCTGCATGATCTCGGTGGCTTTGCGCCAGCCGAGCTGGCCCGGTGGCAGCGTGCCGCGCCGCCACTCCGCCTGGCGGGCCTCGTCGGGCGTCATGCCACGCAGCATGTCGCCGAGCATGCGGTCGCCGACCGTCCATTCTTCGAGCGCGTTGATGTCGACGGGCATGGCGTCCTCGACGCCGTCGACGTCCCACGGCAGCGTGAAGTCGAGCGCGCGGAAGAACCCCTTGACCGGGTCCTTGAAGAACGCGACGAGATCGGCGAGCACGACGTCGTCGGCCGCAACCGGCGGCAGCGGGCCGGCAGATGAACGGCGGCTGCTCCGCTGCGTTGCGCGGTGCTGGCCCGCGCCGCGCGCAGCACCGTCGTGTCGAACGTGAACGGCGTGCCCGGCACCGAGCTTGCCGGGGATGACGTTGCGAATGTCGAAGGGCTGCAACGGGTGTTTGACGACGAGTCGCGTCCCGCACCTTCTTGGTGGTGGTGATGTCCAGGGTGTCGAGCAGCTCGGCGAGCGGCACCGCCGGGGGCCGGTCCTGGCCCGAGTACTCGTTGGCGCCGGTGTAGGTGATCACCAGCGTCTCGGTGGCGGCACCGATCGCGTCGAGCAGCAGTTGCCTGTCCTCGGAACGGATGTCGCGTTCACCGGTCATCGGGGTGCGGGCGAGCACGTCGTCGCCGTCGACGATGCCCAGCCGCGGGAACACGCCGTCGTCGAGACCGACCAGGCACACCACCCGGTGCGGGACGGAGCGCATCGGCACCATCGTGCACACCGTCAGGGTGCCGGTGCGGAAGTTGGCCCGGGTCGGCCGGCCGGCGAGGTGGCGGCCGAGCAGCGCGCGAATGTCGGGCAGCCGCATGATCGTGTCGCCGCGCGCGGCCCGCCGTCGCGAGCACCTCGGCGAACTCGCGCTGCATTTGGCTGGCCTGCCACGCATCGCTGTCGTCGACGCGGGCCAGCAGGCCGATGCCGTCGGCCAGCGCGGCGAGCCAATCCCGCAGCGGCCGTGCACCGTTGAGCGAGTCGACCGTCCGCTGCAGCCGGTCGACGTATTCGGCGAGCTTGCCGGCCAGCTCGACGCGGTTGCTGCTGACGTCGTCGAGCGGCAGCGTCGAGCCGATCCACGCGTGTGAGTCGTCGGACAGCGCGACACCGGCCAGCACCCGGTCGATGCCGAAACGCCATGTGTTGTGGACGAAGTCGACACCGAACGGCTGGCGGTGTTCCTGGTCGAACCCCCAGCGGATATTCGCCTGCCTGACCCATCGGGTGATGCTTTCCAGGTCGTCGTCGGTGAAACCGAACCGCGACCGCACCGGAGCGGCCTGCGCGAGGTTGAGTACCTCGCTGGCGGTGACCCGGCTGCCTGCCAGGCTGAGCAGTTGGCTGGCGACGCCGAGCAGCGGGTTGGTCTGGATGAGCGAGCGGTCGGCCAGCCGCACCCGCAACCGGTGCGCCTGGTGCGCGCCGCGCACCACGTCGCCCAGCCCGAAGTCGGCGTTGATCAGCGGCGCGTAGGTCTCGATGTCCGGGCACATCACCAAGATGTCGCGGGGTTCCAGCGTGGGATCGTCGGCGAGCAGGCCGAGCAAAACCTCCCTCAGTACGTCGATCTGGCGGGCCGCGCCGTGGCACGCTGTGCACCTGGACGGAGCGGTCGTCCGTCGCGCAGCGTTCGGCCGTCCGGTCGGACCGCGTTGGCGGCGATGTCGGACTGCAGCCAGCCGAGCAGTGTGTCGGGATGCTCACGGCCGCCAGCCGATTCACTGAGGTATTCGTCGGTGTCGTCCGCTCGGCAGGCTGCGCTGCAGTTCGCGCAGATCGCGGCCGAGGGTGGCCAGCAGTGGGTGGCCGACGTTGCGGTGGCTGGTGTCGTCGCGGCGGAGGATGGCCCCGTGATCGCCTGCGAGCTTGCTGCCACAGGTCATCGCTGGGGTGCGGGCAGCCAGAGGTGAAGGTCATGGTGGGCGGCCAGGGCATGAGGAGCTCGATCTCGGTGGACGGCAGCCGGGTGTGGCCGAACAGTGACAGCCGCTCGCGGCAGATCGGTCGGTGACTCGTGCAGGCGCGCAAGCGTTTTGGTGTGCCGGACGTGGGGAGGATCGGCGTCGACGTGGTCGACCAGCGCGCGCCACAGCGGAGGCTGCCACTGAAGGTCGGAGTCGATGTCACCGGCGATATCGCCTTCCCAGTCGACCAGCAGTTGCGGCCGCTGACGGGCGTAGGACGCGAACAGCCCGGCCAGGCGGCGCGCGACGGCGTAGCGCCGGCCCTGGCGCAGCTCCTTCTCTTCCCCGGATTCGAAGTGGCCGAGGTGGGTTGCGAGGGTGCGGCACCACGGCTCATCGAGGCTGGCGTCGATGACCTCCAGCAGCGGCCACACCATGGCGTCGGGGGACCAGGGGTCGTCGTCGGCGGTGCCGGTGATCTCGGCGATGAGTGAGCGCGGGTTGCGGAACGCGATCCCCGCGCAGACGCCGTCCTGGGCGATGCCGCGTCCGAGGATGTGGCTGAGCCGCTGGCTGAGCCACCGCTCCACGCCCTTGGCGGGCACGATGACAAGTTCTTCGGCGAACGGATCGGGCAGGGGAGTGGCCAGCAGTTGCGCCGAGGCCGTCGGCGAGGAGATCGGTGCGCTCAGCACGGTGAAGGTGCAAGACCATTGACGCCCACCCTAGGAGGTCGCCGTAGGCGGGTCATCGCTTCGGCAGACGTTTGGGATCGACGAGGTCCTTCAGTTCCTTAACCACCCGCCCCAGCTCGTCGACCATCCAGCTTGTGCAGCCGCGACGTCGGTATGCGTCGAGCAGCCCGCCGTAGTACCAGAGGTGGTCGTCGGGATTCTTCACGGTGAACCGCTGCCACAACGCGGAGCCGTGCTGGTGGTAGTCCCTCAGCATCGACCGCGCGTTGTCGAGCTTGTCGGCCACCGACACCAGAAGCGTGTCTTCACCAACGGTGCCAAGGTGATTGATGTAGTCCTGCTTGCGTTCTCGCCACGGCGGCTTCGGTGTCTTGTCGGTGTCGCTGCACTCCTCGACGATCCGCGCCACCGTCGTCGCCGAACTCCGCGCGGATCTCCTGCAGCGTCGCCGGGCCGCCGGCGTCCTCCACCGCGTCGTGCAGGAGCGCGGCGATGGCCTGCGCCTCGGAACCGTCGTCGTTGATCACCAAACTCGCCACCGATAAGAGATGCCCGACGTAGGGAATGTCGCCGCCCTTGCGCACCTGGGTGTGGTGCTTGCGTTCGGCGTAGACCATCGCCTTCGCGAACTGGTCTGTCAGCCTCGGTGTTGTGGTTTGCTCGCTCATCGTCTTTCCTTCCTTCACCCTGACCCTAACGGCGAGGGCCGACAGTTCTTTTTCGTGAATGCGGCGGTCCCGCGGACGTTTGCTGTCAGCGCGCTGCGTTTCGCCCGCTACGCTCGGCGTCATGAAGGCAGTCACCTGCACCAACGCCAAACTCGAGGTCGTCGACCAACCCACCCCGACGCCGGCGAAGGACCAGCTGCTCATCGACGTCCTGCGCTGCGGTATCTGCGGCTCAGACCTGCATGCCCGCAACCACTGCGACGAGCTCGCCGACGTGATGGCCGAGTCCGGCTACCCCGACTTCATGCGCTCGAGACCAGGCGGTCGTCTTCGGCCACGAGTTCTGCGGCGAAGTCCTCGATCACGGGCCCCGCACCCGCAAGTCGCCGCGCCCCGGGACGCCCGTCGTCGCCCTCCCGCTGGTCCGTCGCGGTAAGGAGGTCCAAGCGATCGGCCTCACGTCGAAAGCCCCCGGCGCCTACGCCGAACAGCTCGTCGTCGAACAAGCGCTCGCGCTGCCCGTCCCGAACGGACTGCCAATCGACCAGGCCGCGCTCACCGAGCCGATGGCCGTCGGCTGGCACGCTGTCCGCCGCTCCGAGATCGGCAAGAAAGACGTCGCCATCGTCATCGGCTGCGGCCCGATCGGCCTGGCCGTCATCCTCATGCTCAAGGCCCACGGTGTGCGCACCGTCATCGCCAGCGACTACTCACCCGGCCGCCGCGTGCTCGCCTCCCGATGCGGCGCCGACGTCGTCGTCGACCCGGCGCAGGACTGAGCCCTATGCCAAGGCCAAGGGACACGGCCACCTCGAAACCGCGCCCGATGCGCTTGGCCTCGCCGTCAGCACCGTCCAGAAGATTTACAAACTTCGGCTGCCCTGGTGGCATGTCTGGCGCGCCGCCGATGCACTCGGTGCGGCGACACCCAAGCACCCGGTCATCTTCGAATGCGTGGGCGTGCCAGGCGTCATCGAAGGCATCATCACGGGCGCGCCGTTGTTCTCCCGCGTCGTTGTGGTCGGTGTCTGCATGGGCGCCGACCGGCTGCGGCCGTCGATGGCGATCAACAAGGAGATCGACCTGCGATTCGTACTCGGTTACACGCCAGTGGAATTCCGCGACACGTTGCATATGCTCGCCGACGGCAAGGTCGACGTCACCCCGCTGATCACCGGGACCGTCGGGCTCGACGGCGTCGACAACGCCTTTGATGCGCTCGGCGATCCCGAGGCACACGCCAAGATCCTGATCGATCCGAAGAGCGATAACACCACCCCGATGCGGGGCTGAGCGCTATCGAACTCAGCCCTGCTGGACCACGTTTGATCCGTCATTACTGATGTCCGGTGTTCCGGAGTGGTAGGTGACCGTGTTGTTCAGGCCGGACGCCTCGATCTGGTCGGACGTGTCGAGGGTGACTTTGTTCTGCATGCCTGAAACCGTGACTGTCGCGCAGTGGCCGGTGATCGTGACGGTGTTGGAGACGCCGCTGATGCTCACCTCGCTGTTGTTGCATGCGAGCGTCTTGGTCTCGCTGATGCCCGACACGCTGAGCTGCCCACCCGGCGCCGCGGGAGTCACCGTGTTCGCGGGTCCGCCGCTGGGGACGCCCGGCTGGATGCTCGGGATGCTGGTGGGGAAGCTCGGCACGCTGATGCTTGGGATGTTGATGATCGGGAAGTTGTGCGTCGCTCTGCTCGACATGTACACCCCGACGCCGGCGGCAACGGCCATGAAGACGGCGGCACCGATCCCGAGTACCACCCACGGAATGCCCGCCGATGTCTTCTGCGGCGGCGGGGTCCAAGGGGCACCGTAGCCCGGCGGTGTGTATGGGGAGCCCGGCGGTGGGTATGGAGCGCCCGGCGGTGGGTATGGAGCGCCCGGCGGTGGGTATGGAGCGACGTAGTTCGGCGCGGGCGCCTGGGGCGGCATCGGTGGCACCGGCGACGCCTGCGGAGGCAGATAGGTGCCCTTGCCGGTATACGGCGTCGTGCCCAATTCGGTTGCGCGCGCGGTGTCGGCGAGCGGCTGCTCGAGGGCCTTGATACGCGCCTCGGGGTCGTCCTGCGGATCCATGCGCAGATGGTCCCACACAAGATCGCGCTCGTCTCGCAGTCAGCTCAGACGGCCGTTGCCCGGCAAATGTGACGAATTGCTGACGACGGGCCCGTGCGACCCCCCGAAGTGGTACGCAAGAAGTGTGGTGGCAGCGGGTTTCATCGCCATCGGCAGTGGTCCGGCAGGGTTGAGCGCGGCGGAGACGTTCCGCAGCAAGCACCCCCGCATTCCCGTGCGAATGCTGACCACCGACCCCGCCTTGCCGTATGCCAAGCCTCCGCTGTCGAAGGGCTACCTCTGCGGCCGAGAGGCCAAGCTTGACCTGCACAGCCCCGGCTGGTTCGTCCGTCACAACGTCGACCTGCTGCGCGGCATCACCGTCGACCACATCGACCTGGTGCACCAGGAAGTCGTCACCGCGGGCGGCAGTCGCTACCCCTACTGGCACCTCGTGCTGGCCTGCGGCGCCAACCCCGTTCCGCTGCGGGTCCCCGGCGCCGAAGCGGCGCTCACCCTGCGGTCGTTCGCCGACGCCGTCATCCTGCGGATGGCCGCCCGCACCGCCGACTCCGCCGTCGTGATCGGCGGCGGGCTGATCGGCTGTGAGGCCGCCGCGTGCCTGGCCGGCCGCGGCGTCCCGACCACCATGGTGGCCGCCGAGTCCGTGCCCGTGCAGCGCCGGTTCGGCGAGGAGGTCGGCGAACGCGTCGCAAAGATCCTGTCCGACAACGGGGTTCGCTTCTTCGGCTCGACGACAGTGACCGCGATCGATGACACCCACGTCCACCTCGACACCGGCGCCACCCTCGACGGCGACGTCGTCGTCTCCGCCGCCGGTGTACGCCCCGACCCGCACCTCGCCGAAGCGGCCGGCCTGTACACCTACGACGGCCGCATCGTCGTCGACGAGCACATGCACACCTCGGCGCGCAACGTCTACGCGGCAGGCGATGTCGCGCTCGCCTACAACATCACCGCCGGCCGCCGTATCCGCGCCGAGCACTGGCGCGACGCCGCCCAGCAGGGCCTCGTCGCCGGGCTGTCGGCGGCCGGGCACTCCGCGGCGTGGGACAAGGTGCCCGAATTCTCCTGCACCATAGGGGAATCCACGCTGAAGTACTGCGGGTGGGGCACTGGCTACGAGCACAGCCGGTTTGTCGACCGCCACGACGGCTTCACGGTCTTCTACGAGTCGAGCGGCGGCCTCGTCGGCGTTCTCACCCTCAACGCCGACGACGACTATCACCTCGCCACCACCAGTCTCGTGGGAACGACCAGGACAGCACGAGCACCGGTACCGCGCTGATCGACGTGCTCGTTCGGTTCCAAGAATCCGCCAAGGCGTGTGCCGCACCGTTGGCCGGTAGCCGTCCGCACGGAAGGAATCAACGATGAACCGAATTTCGCGGTTCGCCACCGCTGTCGTGGTGTCTGGCGGTTTGAGCCTGGCCGGTTTGGGTCTGGCCACCGCTCAAGCCGACCCGGTCTGGGGCCCGAGCTATAACGGTGGGAACTGCCCGGGCGGGAACACCTGCACGCACTGGTGCCCTGGAGACCCGCTGATTCCGGGGAGTCAGGTCATCACGTGGGACTGGAACATCTGCCACGACTGGTACTGGAACTCCGTCGGTGTCATCGACGTCAACTCCAACGTGATCTACCCGTGGCGTGGTGTTCCGCATGACGCTGGGCCGCCGCCGCCCGCTCCGCCGCCCTACACACCCCCTGCGCCGCAGCCATTGCCGCCGGATTGCCCTCCGTGGTCGCCGATCCTGGCGCCCTCCCGGTGCGGTGGCCTCTAAGAGGCGTACGCCTTGCGTCACCGCAGCCCGGCGAGCAGCGACGTCACCCCCAGCTTCCACCGGCGCTCGATCGACGGCCCCGACCCGAGCCATCGGCCCGCCTCCTGCACGGCCAAACCCTGTGCCAGAGCGAGCAATACGTGCGCCATGTCGGTCGGATCCCCCGACAGCTGACCGGCGTCGATGCACCGCTGGACCCGGCCGACGAACACCTCCCGCACCGAGGCTCCCGCCGCCAGCTCCTCTGGTCCCGGCTCGAAATCGGCGAACGGACGCGAGAACATCACCTGCGCCAGCCGCGGATACGCCCGGCAGAACAACCGGAACACCGGAACGAGCCGCTCCAGATCCGCAACCGGATCCGCGGTCACCGGTACCTTCGCCAGCTCACCGCCCAGCAGCCGGAAGCCTTCGAAGAACATCGCCCGCACCAGTCCGGCCTTGTCGTCGAACAGCTCGTAGACCGCCGGCACCGACGTGCCCGCCCGCTCGGCCACCCGCCGCGTGGTGAACCGCGCGATCCCTTCCTCGGAAAGCGTCGCGATCGCGACCTCCAGTAGCCGGTCCCGAAGCTCGGGCGTGCGCTGCTTGACCCTCGGCATCGCCAAGGCCTAGCTGAAGAATTCCGTTGGGAGTCCGTCGATTCCGGCCTGGATCGCCTTGAGCGCAGAATCGCGCGCCTTCAGTTTGGTGGCCAGATGCGCGCCCGCGTGCAGCGTCGACGCCGCTTCGGCCGCCACTTCCTGCGCCCGCGCCACCACCCGGTCGGCCTCCACGATCTCGTCGAGCCAACCGCCTGCCAGGGCCTCGTCACCGGCGAACGTCGCCGCCATCGAGGCGCCCCGGTGGAACGCCGCCGGCGTCAGCCGCGCGCGCATGATCTCGATCGCCGAGATCGGAATCGTCATGCCGATCGCCACCTCGATGGCCTGGCACCGCGTCTTGGGCTGCCCGACCCGATGGTCGCCGGAGAGCAACAGGAACGAGCCCATCGCGATGGCCGGGCCCGTCGCCGCCATGATCACCGGCGCCGGGAAGGTCAGGCACCGCAGCGACAGCTCAAAGCCGCCGGCCAGCATGCCCAGCGCGGCCTTCGCGTCGCCCGACTGGAACACCGCCAGGTCGAACCCGCCGCTGAACACCCGCTGGTTGCCCGCGATCACGACCGCCTTGGCCGAGTCCTTCTCCGCCCGGTCGAGCGTCTCGTTGATCTCGGACTGCATCGCCGGCCCCAGCACGTTGACCTTGCCGTCGTCGAGCGTGATGGTCGCTACGGATTCGTTGAGTGTATAGCTAACGGCGCTGGTCATGGCCTCTCCTGTGAGTGTGGCAGCAATTCATACTGATGTTACGTAACAACGTTACGAAAGCCAATCACCGATATTCGCCGAGCGCGCTACCCGTGCTCGCTAGCTGAAGTCGCGGCGATGCTTACCGTTGATGATCGTGGTGTGCGCCTCGTCGAAGGCGGCGTTGTCGTGGACCGAGTCGTTGATCTGGTCGTTGATCTGGTCGTTGGGCGGCGCGTGGTGGTACTCGGCGCGGTAGCGCTCGCGGAGCACGTCGGCGGCCGTTCGGACACGGTTGATCTCGGCGCGCAGCACGTCCTCGCGGCTCTCACTGGCCGCGTAGTGGTAGTAGGTCAACAGGTTGCGCAGCAGCTCGAGTTTCTGCTTCTCCTGGCGGGCCAGATCGTGGGCGGTCAGCAACTCCAGCCGATCAACCGGGTGCAGCGTCGTCCAGTCCAGCACCGCGGAGGTCCGGAACTGCCTCCTGGACTGCCTGCGTCTCCCGGCGGCCTTGGGCTCGTCGTAATAGATCACCGCACCGTGGAACCGCGACGCGATGGTCTCGCCCAACTCCCGGCGGTCCAGCGCCGAATCCCACACGATGCGCCACTCCTGGGAGGGAGCCAGATACGGAATCTCTGCGGGCAGGTTCAGCGGCGCGATGTCGACGTAACGGTCCTCGTAGGCGGTCTCGTACTTGCCGACGGTGGGCGGATTCGCGAACTCGAAACGAATGCCGAACGCCGCGGTGCGGCCGAAGTTCTTGACGACGAACTCGACGAGATGCCAGTCGGTGGCGCTCGGCTCCATGAACATCGCGACGTTGGGCTGCATCAGCTCGGCGGTCTGCTCCCTGGCCCGCTGATACTGACGCCAGGCGTACACCAGGGCCACGACGCCGACAACGACGGCCAGCCAGGCCGCGAGCGCCGTCCACGCTCCGGCGGACATGTCGGCCACGGCGCGCGCGCGGTCTTCGAACCAATCCACGCACCGCAGTAAATCACGGTCTGGCCCTGGTTACAGCATTCGCCAGCATGCGGGCCGTTCGTTGCTGGGGCAGCGCCGCCTTCTGGGTGAATAGAGACCGGAGTGCCGCACGAGAAGGGGGCGCGTCGTGTCGATGGCAAAGACCTGTCGGTCGGCCCCGAGGGTCATGGGCTTGGGACGAACGGGAGTGTTCTGGCCAGCAGCAAGCCGTCGTTGCCCGTCCCGCATTCTCGGGGACGGCGATGGATGTGTTCGGGTGCCGGGCGCGGCGCCGATCGGGATCGGTTCGCTGTGTCGCCGTTGGCGCGATTCGCCGTCCTAGGACGCGGCGGCTGCCAGCACCGCCGGCTCGACCGGCGCCGCGGGCGGCTCGGCCTGTACAAGCCGTTCGCTGCGGGCGAGCCAGTCGGTGTCGGTCCACACCACGCGGGCAGGCAGGCGCCGCCAGTAGTGCGGATGCGCCCGCAGGTAAACGTCGACGCTGGCGTGCACCAGCGGGCTTGGAGGCAGCCGTCGCAGCGACACCGTGCGCGCGCTCCCGGCAAGAGCGTCGTATTCGCTCGGCGCCGGCGCGTCGCACCGGCTGGCGTCGCGCACCGTGGCGCCGGCTTGCACCGCGCCGTCGAGCATCCAGTCGAGCGCGATGTCGGCCAGCGGCCGCCACGCCCCCGGGCCGCCGGCGACGTCGCAGTGCGCCCCGCGGAACCAGACCTCGTCTACGCAGTCCGGCGATGCCACCAGGTGGCCGGCGAGCGGACCGTGGCGGCCGTCGACTGCGACCGCATGCCGGCCCGCGACGACATTGGTCAGCGGTTCGCCCGCAGGTTTTCGGCCAGGCACCTTCACCATGTCCCAGAGCCCCAAAAACTGTACGGGAACGCCGATTTCGCTGTGTCCGGCCAGTCGTGCCGCCAGCACGGTGACGCGCTGCCAGTCCCGCGGGCTGCGACGCGTGCGGGGCAGGGCATAGGCGGTGAGCACGTAGTCCATCAGGTCGGGCAGCACGCCGACGGTGCCCAGCAGCCGGGTCAGGGCATTGGCGCAATAGGCGCCGCGGCCGACGCCGAACACGAAGATCCGATCGCCGGGTTCCCACCAGTCGACCAGAAATTCATACGCCTCGGCGATCGCGGCCCGTGCGGCCGCACTAGCGGTCTCGCGCCACCGCAGCGGTGCCAACCCCTGGCCGGCTGCAAGCACCGGCGTGCCCGGGTGATACCACGTGACCTGCTCATCGCTTTCCTCGAGCAGCCGCAGCAAAGCCTCGGCATTGGTGGCAGCACGCGCGCCCGGATGGTCACGCGCACAGTCAAAACAGAGCACGATGTTCTTCATGCGACCCCCGAAGGTCGTATTGACGCTACTGACGATAAGTTTGCTCGCCAAAAGCGCCGGTGTCCCGAGTATCGGACTACTCGAATCAGTAGCCGAGATCCCGCATGCGCGGGCGGATTCCTCCGCCGTGAGCCCGTCGGCGGAGTTGTTGACCGAGCGGGAGCGCTACGACAGGGGCACCTGGACGCCGGGAGTTGTTGGGTCCCCGTGCAATTGGATCGAGTCAGGTTTGGTGCCCAGTGGTACATCGAATGCCACGGCGACCTCGGTGCTGTCGCCCGGATTGGTGTCGGCGACCGCGCCATGGAGATAGCCGGTCGCGTCGTCGTCGATGGAGTACGTCGTGCCGCCTGCCGACAGCTTCTGCAGCGTGCCCAGGAAGGTCGCCGACATCGCGCCGGTGTTCGTCACCGTCATGTGCACGATGAGGTACTGGCCCTGCGCGGTCTTCTCCCCCGGAGTGTCCTGAGATTTCACCGACGGTGCGGTCTCCACGTCGGTCACCTGGAACGAGAAGTTGCCATCGGTCACCGCGGCGGCAGAGGGGACGCTCGTCGGCGATTCGCTCGTGGTCACGGTCTCGGTGCCCCAACCATTGGCCGATGTCGGGGTCGCCGATGGCGACGTGGTCGGGCCCGACGAGACCTGGACGGTGTTGTGTTTGTGGCCGAACACCGCCCAGATGACCGCAACCACCAGCACCGCCACCATTGCCGCGCAGACGGCGGCGAACTGGATGGCGAGCCGGCGCCGGTCGTCGGGCGCTGGCGGCTCTCCAGAAGGCGGGGGCTCGCCGGGGGGAGGGGGCTCAGGCGGTGCGCCGAAGTGCGGCGGTTCGTCCGGATGGGGCGGCTCGTCTGGAGGCGGCGGCGTGACCGGAGGCGTCCGCGCGGCAATGGTGACGGTCGGCTGCTCGCTGGGCACGGTCGACCCCGGGACAGGCCCGGGCGGCGCGGACTCGGGCTCGGGCGTCGACTCAGGCTCGGGCGGCGCGGCGGACTCGGGTTCGGAGGGCGGGGCAGGCTCGGGTTCGGGCGTCGACTCGGGTGCCCGGTGCGCGCCGATGTGGTTCCCGCTGGGCGCGAGCGGCACGACGGTGGTCGGCTGCCCGCTACCCGGGGGTTCGGTCGCGGCCGGCGGCTCGGCCGGCTCAGGGGTGGCAGGGGACCGGTGTTCGGTCCACTCAGACCCGTCCCAATACCGTTGGCCGCCTGAGCCGTCGGGATCGGGGTACCAACCGGCGGGCGTGGGCGGTGTGGTCACCGCGGGAGAATAGCGCAGGTCGCGACAACCCGCGCGGCTTTTGCCTACGCAAACAGCCGTGCTGGCGAAGCTCAGCCGCCCATCAGCATGTGCCACTGATCCAGATTGCTTGCCCGGTACACGTAGTTGGTCCGTCGCACTTCGGCCAGCGTGGCGCTGGGCTCCGCCGAATACCAGTGGCCAGGAAACACGGTGGGGTCGCCCGGCAACTGAGCGAGCGCCTGCAGGCTGCGATACATCTCGTCGACATCGCCGCCCGGGAAGTCGGTACGCCCGCAACCCTCCAGGAACAGCGTGTCGCCTGCCACCAGCCGTCCGTCGAGCAGGAAGCACTGGCTGCCCGGCGTGTGGCCGGGGGTGTGCAGAAGTTCGATGTCGATACCGCCGACGCTGACCTTGTCGCCGTGCTCGTGTGCGGTGAGCTCGGAGGGCGCAATGCCGGTGACGCGTGAAACCCAGTCCGCCTCATGCGAATTGACGTGCACTGGGACACTGCCCCGGTCCAGCAGCTCGGCCAGGCCCTTGAGTTCGAAGCCCGCCATCGACCCGCCGACGTGATCGGGGTGGTGGTGGGTGACCAGCACGCCTGACAGATGCATCCCGTCGGCCTCCAGCGCGTCGACCAGATCCCCCGCGGCATAGGCCGGATCGACGACTACGCAGTCGCCGGTCTCGCGGTCACCGATCAGATAGGCGAAGTTGCGCATCTGCTGCGCGAACATGTCGCCGGCCGCGAAGTCGCGCCCCGAAAGCAGCTGCCGAAAGTAGAGGCGGTCGGTCATGTCCTCAGCCTAGGTGGCGGCGGTTTTGAGTCGCACCATGCGGGTGGTGCTGCTTTCGTCGAGTTCCGCCACATCGCTGCGCGAGCGCAGGAAGTCGCTGAATGACCGGAATCCCAGCGATTTTTCGGAAAACGACGGGTCCATCCGCTTCATCTGGGCCTTGACCGCCGAGTTGTGCAGCCAGTCGGCGTCGTCCTTCTCGTGACCGATGCGCAGCGCCCGCTCCAACAAGCCCGTCGCTGCGGCTTGCGGGTCCGGTGCATCCGAGTCGTCGCCGGCCTCGGCCTTGGTGCGTCGCGGGCTGCGTTTCGGTGCGGCGTCGGGCACCACCACCGGGGCGCCGGGCAGTGCGTCGTAGCTGACGAACTCGTCGCAGGCGGCCGTCAGCGACTTGCTGATCGAGCCGGTGATGCCGATGCCGACGACGTAGCGGCCCAGGCGCTTGCAGCGCTGAGCGAGGGCGATGTAGTCGGAATCGCCCGCGACGATGACCACGTGGGTCAGGTCGGGCAACCTGAACATGTCCTCGACGGCGTCCACCGCCAGCCGGATATCGGCCCCGTTCTTGGCGTACGCCGCCGCCGGGAACAGTTGCACGAGGTCGACCGCGCGGCCGACCAGTTGCCCGCGGTACTCCGCGTTGACGTCGGCCGACCAGTCGGCATACGCCTTCGTCAGCACCAGGGTGCCGAACGACGACGCGAAGTCGATGATCGCGCCGACGTCGACGGTCGCCTTGGTCAGCCGGCCCGGTTCCTTGTGGAAGCCGGCTGCTTTGTCACGCTGAAACGAGTTGCGGCCGTGAATCTGGTCATAACGCGAGATGACGATGTTGTCGAAGTCGAGGTATACCGCCACGCGTGGCGTGCCGGGTTCGGTCACGATTTAGTCCTATCACCTGATAACCGGGACGGCGCAAAGACCAGCGGTTTGGCAGGTCAAACCGCGAGAATGTACCCTCTTTAAGGCCCTCGCCATGGCTGCGGGGGGTCTGGCCCCCTTAGCTCAGTCGGTAGAGCGTTTCCATGGTAAGGAAAAGGTCAACGGTTCGATTCCGTTAGGGGGCTCGATGGACACCCGGGCGAGCGACGCGACGGGAAAGGACGCCGATTGGCGCCCGACAAGGCGGTGTAGCTCAGTCGGTTAGAGCGAACGACTCATAATCGTTAGGTCGCCGGTTCGAGTCCGGCCATCGCTACAGACAACAACGAAGATTTTGGACATTCCAGAAAGAGGCAGCTGACGTGGCGTCAAGTACCGACGTACGGCCGAAGATCACTTTGGCCTGCGAGGTGTGCAAGCACCGCAACTACATCACCAAGAAGAATCGCCGCAACGATCCCGACCGGCTCGAGCTGAAGAAATTCTGCCCGAACTGCGGCAAGCACCAGCCCCACAAAGAGTCGCGGTAGGCGATCGGATCAGGGCCGGGGCGCCGACCGATGAGGGTTGGCCCGGCCTAGCTAGGTAGGTTCACGAACCGTGTCGTTGTCTCCAGGCATCGTCGGGATGCATTACCGCTATCCCGACCATTACGTCGTGGGGCGGGAGAAGATCCGCGAGTACGCGATCGCCGTCAAGAACGACGACGCGGCGTTCTTCGACGAAAAGGCCTCCGCCGACCTCGGCTACGGCGGCCTGCTGGCCCCGCTGACTTTCATCTCGGTGTTCGGATACCAGGCGCAGACGGCGTTCTTCGCCAACGCCGACATCGGGATCCAGGACGAAAAGATCGTCCAGGTCGACCAGGAGCTGAAGTTCCTGAAGCCGATCAAGGCCGGCGACACGCTGCACTGCGACGTGTACGTGCACTCCGTTCGGTCGTCGTTCGGCACCGACATCATCGTGACCAAGAACATTGTGACCAACCAGGCCGGCGAAGTCGTCCAGGAGACCTATACGACCCTGGCCGGTCGTACGGCCGAAGAGGGAGAAGAAGGTGCGTTCAAAGATGGCGCTGCGTGAGTTTGATTCGGTGAAGGTGGGTGACACCGCTTCCGGAGAAGGTCATCCCGCTGACTCGGGGGGACCTGGTGAACTACGCCGGCGTGTCGGGTGATCTGAACCCGATCCACTGGGACGACGACATCGCCAAGCAGGTCGGGCTCGACACCGCGATCGCCCACGGCATGCTGACCATGGGCCTTGGCGGCGGCTACGTCACGTCGTGGGTCGGCGACCCGGCCGCGGTCACCGAGTACAACGTCCGCTTCACCGCGGTGGTGCCGGTGCCCAACGACGGCACTGGCGCAGAAATCGTGTTCAATGGACGGGTGAAATCCGTTGAGCCCGAAACCAAATTGGTAACCATCGCGCTGTCAGCGACTTCGGGGGGAAAGAAGATCTTCGGCCGGGCGGTAGCAACCGCGAAACTGGCCTGAGCAAATGGCGCTCAAGACCGATATTCGCGGGATGGTCTGGAAGTACCCGGACACCTTCGTGGTGGGCCGCGAACAGGTCCGCCAGTACGCGCTCGCCGTCAAGGCCAACGACCCCGCCACCCACGACGAGGACGCCGCCGCCGAACTGGGTCACGATGCCCTCGTCGCGCCGCTGACATTCGTGGCGATCCTGGCGAATTTGATTCAGCGGCACTTCTTCCAGCACGTCGACGTGGGCCTGGAGACCATGCAGATCGTCCAGGTCGACCAGAAATTCGTCTACCACCCGCCCATCAAGGCCGGCGACAGGCTGCACGGGTCCATGCACGTGGTATCCGTGGTCGAGCGGTTCGGCGCCGACATCGTCGTCACCCGCAACATCTGCACCAACGACGACGGTGACATCGTGCTGGAGGCCTACACCACGATGATGGGCCACGAGGGCGACAACTCGATCTCGGTGAGGTGGGATCCGGAAAGCGGCCAGGTGATGCGGACGGCCGTCGGTGAGTAATCAGCCGGCAGGTGCGATTAGTAACTGACACCGGGTGCGCGCTACACTCGGACCTCGGGGTTTTCCCAGTCCAGCGCGCTGTCCGTCGGTTTAGATCGACCGAACGGGGAGCGCGCGAATTGTGTAAGCCCCGCACTCCTGCGAAGGGGCGTAGCTCAACTGGCAGAGCAGCGGTCTCCAAAACCGCAGGTTGCAGGTTCAAGTCCTGTCGCCCCTGCTCAACTGAATACTCGACAAGCGTGGACACTGGATAGTGACCACCCGAAACCCAGACGAAAGGCATGCGGTGAGCGACGAGCGCGATGGTGCCGGCTCCGCAGGCGACGGCACCGAAACCGAAGACACCGGTGACACCCGCGGTCAGACCGCGGTGGTGACCCGGCCGACACGCCCGACGGGCAAGCGGTCGCGGCGCGGCGCTGCCGACGTGGATGACAGCGATGCCGTCGACCTGGCGACCGGCACCAAGGCCGCTCCCACCAAGAACGGCTCCGGTACCGCGAAGAAGACGGCCAAGAAGGCCGCCGATCGGGCCGTCGCGCAACCCGGTCATCTTCGTGTGGACCTTCCTGAAGCAGGTCGTCGCCGAGCTGCGCAAGGTGATCTGGCCCAACCGCAAGCAGATGGTCAACTACACCGCCGTGGTGCTGGTCTTCCTGGCCTTCATGGTGGCGCTGATCGGCCTGGTCGACCTGGGCCTGGCCAAGCTCGTGCTGCTGGTGTTCGGCTGACGAGCGAACTGCGGCGAGCGCTTGCGCGAAGAGCAGAATTATGAGAGAGGACTGACAAGTGACTTCCTTCGAGGGCGAATCGCCTTCGGCTGTGTCCGACGCGCTCGCCGAAGCAGCGGATCCGGCGATCGTGATCGTAGATGAGGCCGCCGAGCATCTGGAGGAGAGCACTGCCGCTGAGGCTGTCGAGGGTCTGACGCCCGCCGAGGATTCCTGACGCGCGAGGCACCGCCGATCGCGACTGATGTCGCCGCCGATGCGGCTCCGGAGTCTGATGTCGCCGCCGATGCGGCTCCGGAAGACGAGGAAGAGGATCCGGCCGTCGCGCTCAAGAAAGAGCTGCGCCTCAAGCCCGGCGACTGGTACGTCATCCACTCCTACGCCGGCTACGAGAACAAGGTGAAGGCCAACCTCGAGACCCGCGTGCAGAACCTGGACGTCGGCGACTACATCTTCCAGGTCGAGGTGCCCACCGAAGAGGTCACCGAGATCAAGAACGGCCAGCGCAAGCAGGTCAACCGCAAGGTGCTGCCCGGCTACATCCTGGTGCGCATGGAGCTCAACGACGAGTCGTGGGGCGCGGTGCGCAACACCCCGGGCGTCACCGGCTTCGTCGGCGCGACCTCGCGGCCGTCGCCGCTGTCGCTCGACGACGTCGTGAAGTTCCTGCTGCCTCAGGGCCAGCCAAGAAGGCCGCCAAGAGCACGGCGGGCGCGGCGTCCTCCGAGGCCACGCTGGAACGCCCGGAGATCTTGGTCGACTTCGAGGTCGGCGAGTCGGTCACCGTCATGGACGGCCCGTTCGCGACGTTGCCCGCCTCGATCAGCGAGGTCAACGCCGAACAACAGAAGCTCAAGGTGCTGGTGTCCATCTTCGGCCGCGAGACACCCGTCGAACTGACCTTCAGCCAGGTCGCCAAGATCTAGCGATTTCGAGAGAGGAACACAAACACCCATGGCCCCGAAGAAGAAGGTCGTCGGGCTGATCAAGCTGCAGATCCAGGCCGGGCAGGCCAACCCCGCCCCGCCGGTCGGTCCGGCGCTCGGCCAGCACGGCGTCAACATCATGGAGTTCTGCAAGGCGTACAACGCCGCGACGGAGAACCAGCGCGGCAACATCATCCCCGTGGAGATCACCGTCTACGAGGACCGCAGCTTCACCTTCAACCTGAAGACCCCGCCCGCGGCCCGGCTGCTGCTCAAGGCCGCCGGCGTGCCCAAGGGCTCGGGCGAGCCGCACAAGACCAAGGTCGCCAAGGTGACCTGGGCTCAGGTGCGCGAGATCGCCGAGACCAAGAAGGAAGACCTGAACGCGAACGACATCGACGCCGCGTCCAAGATCATCGCCGGCACCGCCCGGTCGATGGGGATCACCGTCGAATAGACGGCTCCCGTGGGAGGGCCAGCTGCGGCCCGCGATGAGCGCTCGCGCGACGAGCAATCATCACTGCACCACAACTCTGATGAGGAGAAACGAATGAGCAAGAACAGCAAGGCATATCGCGAAGCCGCCGAGAAGATCGACCGCGACCGGCTCTACACGCCGCTGGAGGCCGCGAAGCTGGCCAAGGAGACGTCGTCGAAGAAGCAGGACGCCACCGTCGAGGTCGCGATCCGGCTCGGCGTCGACCCGCGCAAGGCCGACCAGATGGTGCGCGGCACCGTCAACCTTCCGCACGGCACCGGCAAGACGGCCCGCGTCATCGTCTTCGCGGTCGGCGACAAGGCCGAGGCGGCGCTGGCCGCCGGCGCCGACGAGGTGGGTAGCGACGACCTGATCGAGAAGATCCAGGGCGGTTTCCTCGACTTCGACGCCGCGATCGCGACGCCCGACCAGATGGCCAAGGTCGGCCGGATCGCCCGGGTGCTCGGCCCGCGTGGCCTGATGCCGAACCCGAAGACCGGCACCGTCACCCCCGACGTCGCCAAGGCCGTCAACGACATCAAGGGCGGCAAGATCAACTTCCGCGTCGACAAGCAGGCCAACCTGCACTTCATCATCGGCAAGGCGTCGTTCGACGAGAAGGCGCTGGCCGAGAACTACGGCGCCGCGCTCGACGAGATCCTGCGCGCCAAGCCGTCGTCGTCGAAGGGCCGCTACCTGAAGAAGGTCGTCGTCTCGACCACCACCGGCCCGGGCATCCCGGTCGACCCTGCGGTCACGCGTCACGTCGCCGAGGCGTAAGGGGCGGCGGCACAGCCGTCCGGCAATACGGACACAAACTGTAGGGAAACACCCGATACCCCAGCCAGCCCTCAGCGAATAATGTTTCGTTAGCTGGGGGCTCGAGCGACGAGCGCGGGGGAGGGGACACCATGAGAGCAGAGGCTTGTTCCGCCGAGGCGGCCTTAGATGAGACTGTGGACGTCGAGTTGGCGGCCCTATCGGGTACCGGGCATATCGCGAAGATGCGATGTCGATGGTGGAGAGAGTCGCCAAAGTCGTCTCGGGCTTCTCGGTGATCGGTGAGGCGCGCAACGCACTCAACGCGGCTGGGTGGACTGCGACGATCACCGCGAATCGCATTACGGTAGCCGAAGAGGTTCTTGCCCAATTCATTCCAGCGAAGGACGAACCTTCGGTCCGATCAGCGCCAGTTGGATTATCTACTCGGTCGCCGGAACGCATCCCGTGTGGATCGTCGGCGCTGAGCAGTCCGTGGGCAGCGACTCGCCAGCAGTCGCCGGCCGGTGACATTTCTTACCCACCGCGGCTCGTCTGACAGTGCTCGTCCGACTCAGATGCTCGGCTTCCTAGGCCAAGCGGGGGAGACGGCGCAAGCGGAGCAGAAGGTCTTCGGATGAAACGGCCGTCGACGATTCTCGTGACTGGAGGCGGCGGATACATAGGCAGCCACGCGTGTGTCGCACTCAGTGACGCGGGCTACGACGTCGTCACCGTCGATGACCACTCGACGAGCTCGCCGCACTCAATCGACAGAGTCCGCCAGTTGGCCGGCGGGAAGGTAACGGCCTACTCGCTGAACATCGCCAACCGACTCGAACTCACATCGGTGTTGCGCGGCCATGACGTCGATGCCGTCATTCATTTTGCGGCCCGCAAGGCTGTGGGTGAGTCGACACAAATTCCGCTGGAGTACTTCGACATCAACGTCGGCGGCACTGCGAGCCTTCTGCGGGCCATGCACGACGCGGGCGTGAATAAACTGGTCTTCTCGTCGTCCTGCTCAATCTATGGTGACGCCGATGGAGGCCTGTTGAGCGAGTCGGCTCCACCCCGGCCGACGAACCCCTACGCATGGTCGAAGTGGGCATGTGAGCAAATGATCAGCCAAGCAATCCACTACCATCCCGAGTTCCGGGCGATTAGCTTGCGCTATTTCAACCCCATCGGCGCGCACCCGTCCGGGATTATCGGTGAAGACCCCAAGGGTGTTCCGCTCAATGTGATGCCGTTCCTGACCCAGGTGGCGATCGGCCGTCTCACCGAATTGTCAGTCTTCGGTGATGACTACCCGACTCCGGACGGAACTGCTGTCCGCGACTACATCCACGTCATGGATGTCGTCGACGGCCACGTGGCCGCGCTGGACCACATTGACGACGACGATGAGATGCAGGTCCTCAACCTCGGGACGGGTGTCGGCACGTCTGTCCTGCAATTGCGATCGGCGTTCGAGGCGGCGTGCAATCGCGCGATCCCGTACGTCGTCCAGCGGCGCCGGCCCGGCGATGTGCCGGAACTAATCGCAGACGCCGGGGAAGCCCGGCGACGGTGGGGATGGAAGCCGCGGTTCGATCTCGCGGACATGTGTCGGGACGCCTGGAATTTTCAGCTGTTGAATCCGCACGGTTATGAGCGTGCATCGGAGATCAAACGTGCTCGGTAGCGACGTCCCCTTCGCCCAATCAGGTGGGGACTTTTTGCGGCGTCCGCCGCAGGCGCCAGTCCAGCAACGCTTCTTTCGGTCGGCACGGGAGTTGTCCGCGGTGGACCGCGGATGCTGGTCGCGATATCAGGCTGACCTTGATGGCCCCCGAACTGATGCCGGGTCCGGCGCAGTTCAGTTACGCTGATGCGCGGCTGCACTGGGTGCGGTCTCCATCGCGTTTCGTGCGGAAATAGGGAAACCCCGTTGCGGCGAATTATCGAGGCGCCTCGGGCTATGTCCGTGGCGATCCAGCAACAGTTCTGGGCTGTCGCGCACCAAACCGAGCGCGCCCTGCTGCTCGGCACCATTTTGTTTGGGGTGGCAGTCTCAGGCGCCATCGGCTTCGTGCTGACCCAGTACTACTCAGTCGATGTGACGAGCTCGCTCATCGGCGAGCCACGGGACTGCGGGCCGGAATCGGGCATGCGAATCGGTGTGCATTGTTTCTCCGACTATCCGGTGACTGAAACCGTAGCGATGCGCCCCAATCCTTGGGAACCGATTTGGCGGCCCTTAGGTTTAGACGGGCCCGATTATCAGCCGCTTCGGATCGAATACCCCGCGGCTGGAATGGTGCCGCACCTGTTGCTCGGCAGTCTCGGCAAATGGTTCGACGCGCCGCAACTGGGGCTGGTGATTGCGCTAGCGATCTTGACGATCACCGTCTTTGCGCCCGCCGTCTGGGCGGCGCGGGGTGCGCGCGGTCTGGAACGGATTGTGGTCTTCGTGGCCTGCGGTGCAGCCGCGGTTCCAGCGTGGGTGGCGATTGATCGCGGCAACTTGGTGGGGCTGGTGGCGCCCATCGCGCTGGTCTTTCTTGTGGCGCTGTGTCGGCGACGCTGGGGAGTCGTCGCGATAGCGGTGGTCGTGGCTGCACTGGTGAAACCGCAATACGCCATTTTGGCTGTCGTACTGTTCGCGGCCCGACGTTGGAGGCTAGGCGTCGCCGCTGTCTCCGGAGTGGTATTTACGAACGTTGCGGCGTATTTGCTGTGGCCGCGCGACTTTCCAGGCACGATCGGGCAGTCGATTCACAACGCGGTCGGCTACACATGGTTTGGACCGATCTCGAGTTGGAAGAACGTGTCGTTCGCCAACGGGTTGTATTATTCAGTGCGGGAAGCGATCAGGGTTCTGGCCGGACAACGCATACCAGAGGACTTCATCAACCCGACTGAGTCGCTTGTCGGGTATGCCATTCTCGTCGTGGTCGTCGGCTCTATCCTGGTTCTTGGGCGGCGCATCGACCCGATCATGGCCGGCATTGCGTTGCTGGCCACTGCCTCGCTTTTCCCCCCGTTGAGTTACAGCTATTACCTGGTTTTCGCCTTGCCGGTTGCTGCACTCGTGGCGCGTGACCCTGGCGGGCCGCCGGGATCGGGCATCTTCGACCGGCTCGCGGCTCTTGGCGATCACCGTCGTGCTGCGGGCATCTGCGTGAGTCTGGCCGCAGCGTTCAGCATTGCCCAGATTGCCCTGCCGGGGCCGCGTTGGACGATACGGGCGGAATTGGGAGCGACCGGCACCATGACGGAGGTTCCCACCACGGCGCTGCTGGTGCCGCTTGTCTGGCTGATCGCGTGCGCAGTGATCGTCGTGTCGTACGCGCGGAGACCGGTTCCTCGTGACGTCGCAGCGACCGAGGGAATGGAGGAGGCTGTGCCGCCAGATGGAGCTGCGGCATCCACAGTTTCGGCGAACCAATAGTCTTGCGCCCACGACTTTTGAGTGTTCCGGTAGGTCAGCCGATGGAACCAGTACTAATTCTCTGATGGCTCATATGTTCACTCAAGAACCGGGTGCGCGAGGCACGTCCCGTGGGTGACAGGTCAAGTTCCTAAACGTGCCGACTACGGCCTCGCTGGGGTTTGCTAAGCTTCTGCCTTCGCAGCTCCAAGAACCCGTGTCTTCGGTTAGCTCAAAACGACCAGTCCGGTGGGCCAGCATGCTAATTTCCACTCGTGGGGTGGGGCCGAGGTCGTACCGGCGCGTAGCACCATCGAAGGTTGATCGTGCTGATGCCGATTTCCTCCGTAAGCTGCTACCGTTTGACGAACGCCGTCGCGGCGAAGGGGGATCGCGGTAGGCCTCGCGCTTGTAGGAAATGATGACGCTGTTTAACGATTTGCTGAGTCCGAACCGCAAACTGCAGGATGAAATCGATGCTGCAGCGCTGCGTGTGCTTCACAGCGGCTGGTACATCCTCGGCAGCGAACTGAGCGCGTTCGAAGCGGGGTTTGCGGCGTATCACGACGTCGCCATGCCATCGGCGTTGCTAATGGGACGGACGCCATCGAGCTAGCCCTGCGGGCGGCCGGCGTGGGACGTGGCGACGAAGTGATTACGGTATCGCTTACGGCAGTGCCAACCGTCTGCGCGATCGAGCGCGCAGGGGCGACCCCAGTGCTGGTGGACGTCGACGCGGACACCTACACCATGGATCCTGCGGCTGCGAGTGCGGCGATTACGCCACTTACCCGGGCCATTCTGCCGGTGCATCTGTACGGGCAGCCGGCCGACATGGTGACGTTGAGCGCCATCGCGAGGGAGAAAGCGCTCTTGCTGATCGAGGACTGCGCGCAGGCACACGGCGCACGGCTCAATGGTCAGTTGGTGGGGACGTTCGGCGATCTGGCGGCGTTCAGCTTCTACCCGACCAAGAACTTGGGTGCAGTCGGAGACGGCGGCGCGGTGATCACGAACAACGCAGGCTACGCCGAAAACCTGCGGCGTCTGCGGAATTACGGACAGGTCAGCCGCTACGCCAACGACACGAGAGGCGTCAACAGCCGGCTCGACGAGCTGCAAGCGGCGGTGCTGCAGTGTCAAGCTGCCGCACTTGGATGATCAGAACGCAACGCCGGCGACGACTGGCACGGCGCTACGACGCCGCATTCGCGGATCAACCGGCAATTATTGGGCCGAACAGTGCGGGCGGGCGCGGAGCCGGTGTATCACCTCTACGTTGTGCGCACCGCCGAGCGAGACGCTTTGATGCAGCGGCTGGCCGACCGCGGAGTGCAAACGCTGATCCATTACCCCGTGCCCGTACATCTGCAGACGGCTTACGCCGATTTGGGCTATCGACGGGGCGATCTGAAAGTGACGGAGCGAATTTGCGGCGAGATTCTGTCGTTGCCGATGCACGCCGGGCTGCGCAGCGATCAAGTGGAGACGGTCGCGGAGACGCTGATCGCGTGCCTTAGTGCCGTGTGGGAGGGGGAACACGATGTTCGAAACGTCAGGAATTTGACGGAAAAAAGGTGCTGATCACGGGTGGGTTGGGCTTCATCGGGAGCAATCTGGCGATCCGGCTGGTGGAATTGGGCGCGCAGGTCACGCTGATGGACGCCATGCTGGCCGATCATGGGGCGAACCTGTTCAACATCGAGCCGATCCGCGCCGACGTGGCGGTGACGTTCTCGGACGTCCGCGACGCCAATATCATGGGCTATCTCGTCAAGGATCAGGATTACCTGTTCCACCTCGCCGGTCACGTCGATCATGTCACCAGCCTGAATGACCCCTATCCCGACATTGACATCAACATTCGTGGGACGGCGACAGTCATGGAAGCCTGCCGACGCTTCAACCCGGATGTGCGGGTGATCTACACGGGCACGCGCGGTGAGTACGGTGAAGCTACCTCGCTGCCGGTAGACGAGAACGCGCCGACGATGCCCAAAGTCCTGCAAGAGATTTCGAATCTGACCGCCGAGAAGATCACGCACATGTACCACGAAGTGCATAAGCGTGCAATCAGTGATGCTGCGGCTGACCAACATCTACGGTGAGCGCGGACAGATGAGCACTCGCGTTATGGCGTTGCCAACTGGTTCGTTCGGCAGGCGATTGACGACGACGAAATCAAGGTGTTTGGCACCGGGCAGATCAAGCGCGACTTCTTGTACATCGACGACTGTATCGACGCCCTCTGATGTGCGCCCTATGCGAGGACGCCTACGGTGAAGTTCTTCAACGTCGCGACCGGTGATCCGCTGGATTTCGTAACGCTGGCCAAGACGCTAGTTGAAGTGGCGGAGACCGGGCGGCTGGACATTCGCGCCGTTCTCCGCCGGAGCGGGCGGCGCAAGAACCGGGCGACTTCTACGCGGACATCGGCAAAATCGAGCGGTTGGTCGGTTGGCGGCCGAAACGTCATTGCACGACGGGCTGCTGAAGACCATTGCGTACTATCGGCTGAATAAGAAGCATTATTGGTGATCTCTTTTTGACCTACTCATTAATGACGTGAATACCCGAGCTGACGAGGAAGCTATGAAAACGGTATCGGTTATCGTGCCGGTATATTACAATGCCGAATCGCTGCCGCTGTTGTTCTCGGAACTGCAAAAAGTTGAGGCGCAGCTCCAGGAGCGCGACTGCGCGATGGAATTGCTGTTTGTGGACGACGGTTCGGGCGATGAGTCGATGATCGAGCTGATGAAGATCAAACAGCAGCGCCCGGATACGCGCGTAGTGAAGCTGACGCGCAACTTCGGCGAAGTGCATGCCTGCAAAATAGGGCTGAACTACGTCACCGGCGACTGCTTAATGTGGCTGGCGGCCGACCTGCAAGACCCACCGGAACTGATCGTCGAGATGACCGATCAATGGTTGGCGGGATCGAAGTTCGTCATTGCGCTTCGGACGCGCCGGCTGGATCCGCCGCCGACGCGATTCTTCGCCGGGATTTACCATTGGCTGGTCAAAGTCCTCATCAACAAGGATTATCCCGAAAGAGGCTTCGACCGCGTTTTTATTGGACGCGGCGCTGGTACCCTACATCCGCGACAGCAGCAAGAACATCAACACTTCGCTGCTGGCTTATTGGCTTGGCTACAAACCGGCAACTGTCTTTTATGACCGAGGGAAACGCGAGCACGGCAGGTCGCGCTGGACTCTCGCGAAGAAGCTGACGTATTTCATCGACTCGATTCTCGGCTTCTCGGTGCTGCCGATCCGGATTATCTCCGCTGCTGGGTTTCATCGTCTCGCTCCTGTCGTTCGGCTACGGCTCGTACATCGTGATCGACACGATTTTCGGACAGCGGGACGTGCCAGGCTTCGCGACGCTGGCTGCGATGATCAGCTTCCTGCTTGGAATGGTGATGATCATGCTGGGAATTATCGGCGAATACGTGTGGCGGATTTTTGATGAAGTCACCAAACGACCCGAAGTCGTGGTCGATGAAGTTTATTGAGCGCGAGTCGGTCCGCTTCGTCCTCGCAGGCGGCTTCAACACCGCCGCCACTTACGCCGCCTATGTGGTGCTGCTGCCGTTCGTTGGGTACGCCATCGCGTACACCGTGACCTACGCCGCCGGCATTGTCCTCGCCTACTACCTGAGCGCGCGGTTCGTCTTCCGGCGCCCGCTCCAGTGGCGACACGCGATTCAGTATCCACTGGTGTACGTCCTGCAATACGGGTTAGGGATCACGCTGACGACGGCGCTCATCGAGGGCGTGCACCTCAACGCCGAATTCGCGGCGGCACTGGCGATCGTCATCACGGTGCCGTTCACATTTTGGCTGAGCCGATGGATCATCAAGCGAAAGAACACGCCCGCCCCCGCGAGTCCAGCCGACGTCAAGCGCGCGTAGCAAGCACCAAAAGTGATGTCCCCCAGGCTATGTCGTGGTGAGCGAGCCACCGGCGTTCGGCCATGGCGAGGGGCGTGAACACCCGATCGAGTGCACGCTTGTCGACGTCGGAGCCGGCGGGCGTGTGGCGACGGTCGCGCAGGCGATCGAGCGCGCCGAGCACGGCGGCGGGTGGGGCCAGGAACGAGTACGCATAGGTCGCCCGCGCGACCTGGAGACCGGCGCCATCGACGAGCTCGGTCAGCGTGCGTCGGCGATACCGACGCTGACCGTGGACGGTCGCGTCATGCGCGCGCCTAAGCGACTCGAACGCTGGCTCCACGAGCAGTACGGCGCCGCCGGATCGCACGACGCGGGCCAGTTCGCTGAGGGCCTTTGCGTCATCGGTGACGGTATAGAGCACGGTGACGACAAGGGCGATGTCGAAGGCGCCGCTAACGAAAGGGAGCGCTTCGACGCTGGCGCGCACGGGCACCATTTGTGGTCGGCGCGCCCGGACGTAGGTGAGCGCCTCGGGCGAGACGTCGATGCCGACCACCGAACCGTGGGCGGTGAAGCTTGCCCCGTTCCCCCTGGGCCGCAGCCGGCGTCGAGGATGAGCGGATGCTGGGTCAGCCACGGGCCGAGCAGGTCCTGCGCGAGCGCGCGTGTGTTGCGGTACCACCAGTGGTCGTCCTCGGCCGCGGCGATGCGCGCGTACTCGTCGACCTCCACCGGGGTGACGGTACCCGTCGATGTGCGAGCGTCACGGTCGCGCAAAAGGACTGAGTAGCCCGCGGTGGGCACGCCGATTGCAGCTAACCAGAGGGCGGGTATCGCTTGTGGCAGCAGCGCTCGACAAGTCGCATCGTGATCCAGCTGCGGCCGAGTTTGCCTAGCGACAGCTCTTGTTGACCCGATGCCGTGGATTTTAGACGGCGGCGTCAATTTCAGCAAATTTTGCTCTAGCTACTGAAGCGATTGGCGGCGTCTGCGCAGGATGAGCGTAATCCCTGGTCATATAGGATGAAAGCGACACAGATGTAGGGAAACACCCGATTGCCTAGCGTCCTTCTGGTTAATACGCTATGTTCAGCTTGAGAAGTGCGGAAGTCGCGTCGGCGGCTCCATGAGAGGTTGCAGCAGCCGCAAACCGGGGCAGAAGCTATCGCCGGTTTCCGTGGGTCTCAGGAGCAAAGTTGTTGTCGCGTGACAACGGGGGTGCAGGATGCTTGTCGGGGGCTTCGCGCATAGGCGTAAGGGCGACATTCTCCTGCCACTGCGGATGCAGGAGGGGCTATGCGGCCGCGTGCGGTATTAACGGGAGGCGCGGGGTTTGTCGGCTCTCATCTCGCAGAACGCCTATTAGCACATGACGTTGATGTGTTATGCCTCGATAACTTCGTGACGGGTTCGCCCGACAACGTTGCGCACCTACAGGGTCGCAAGGGTTTTCGGCTGATCGAGGCCGATGTCAGTGACTACATTTCGATCCCTGGACCGGTCGATTACGTGCTGCATTTCGCGTCGCCGGCCTCACCGGTCGACTATGCCGAGCTGCCAATCGAGACGATGAAGGCGGGTTCGCTGGGAACGCTGCATACCCTAGGCCTGGCGAAGGCGAAGGGTGCGCGCTACTTGCTGGCATCGACCTCGGAGTCATACGGCGATCCGCTGGTCCACCCCCAGCCCGAGAGCTACTGGGGCAATGTCAATCCGGTCGGGCCCCGCGCGTGCTACGACGAGGCGAAGCGCTTCGCCGAGGCGCTCACCACCTCGTACCGGACAAAGCACGGTGTCAACACCGCGATCATGCGGATCTTCAATACTTACGGCCCCCGGATGCGCCCAAATGATGGTCGTGCGATTCCTAACTTCGTCAGCCAGGCCCTGTCCGGTGCCCCGATCACGGTTCAGGGCGACGGCAGTCAGACGCGGTCGATGTGCTACGTCGACGACCTGGTCGAAGGGGCGTTACGGCTGTTGTTCTCCGACCTCGCGGGCCCGGTCAACATCGGTAACCCACACGAGATGAGCGTTCTGGAACTGGCGGAGCTCGTTCGCGGGCTCACCGGATCCGACTCTCGAATTGAATTCATCGAGCGCGCCAAGGATGATCCGTCGCAGCGCCGACCTGACATCACGCTCGCGCGCACCGAACTCGAATGGGAACCGAAGGTCAATGTGCGCGACGGTCTGGTCGACACCATCGCGTACTTCCGCGATCGAGCCGAGACCGCACCAAGTGGGGTCCGGGTCGGGCTAGAGCACCCCCGCCACCAGGTCGCGGTCATCGGCACCGGTTATGTCGGGGCGGTCACCGCTACGTGTTTGGCGTTCCTGGGGCACTCCGTGTGCGGCCTGGACACCGACTCGGTGCGTGCAGGCCAGCTCAACAACGGTCAGACGCCTTTCCACGAGCCTGGACTGCCGGAGCTGCTGAAGGCGACGCTGTCGACCGGCCGGCTGCAGTTCACCGACAACCCCGCCGAGGCCTTACCGGACGCTGACTTCGTCTTCCTGTGCGTGGGAACGCCACGAGGTCCAGACGGTTCACCGGACCTCTACACAGTTGGAGACGCCATCGAATCTTGGCGCCGCACCTGCGCCCTGATGCGGTCATCGTCAACAAATCGACTGTGCCGGTCGGCTCGGGCAACTGGACGCGCACGATTCTGGAGGATGCTCTGGAAGGAAACCGCGACCTTTCCTTCCATGTCGTTTCCAACCCGGAGTTCCTTCGCGAGGCGCTGCGCCATCGACGACTTCCTCTACCCGGATCGGATCGTGCTGGGAGGCGCCACCTCGGACGTCGGCCGCGTCGCCGAGCTGTATCAGCCGGTGCTCAACCAGTCGTTCGATGGCGGGCGCCGGGGTCTTCGGGCCGTCACTGATCACGACGGAACTGGCCTCCGCGGAAATGATCAAGTACGCGGCGAATGCATTTTTGGCGACGAAGATCAGTTTCGCCAACGAGATGGCGCAGCTGTGCGAGTTGTTCGGTGCCGACGTCCGCCAGGTGCTTCCAGCCATCGGCGCCGACCACCGTGTCGGGACCGCTTTCCTGAATGCAGGTGTCGGCTGGGGTGGTTCGTGCTTCAGTAAAGATGTTGCGGCGCTGATCTCGACGGGTCAGGAGTACGGCTACACGCCCTCGATGCTGCAGGCGACGGTCGAGATCAATATGGCGCAGCGGTCGAGCATGGTGCGCAAGCTTCAGCGCGAGCTCCATATGCTGAAGGGTCGCCGGATCGCGCTGCTCGGGCTGACATTCAAGCCCGGGACCGATGACCTGCGCGACGCCCCGGCCCTGGATATCGCTCGGCGACTGCTGGCCGCCGGCGCCGTGGTCTCGGCCTTCGACCCGGTGTGAAGGTGCTGCCCGAGGAATTCGGCGCTGTACGGCTGACACGCGATGCCTACGACGCGGCCGACAGGGCGGACGCGGTTGTCGTGACAACAGAATGGCCGGAGTTCCGCCTCATCGACCCTGCCGGGTTGCGTGGGGCATGCGCGGCGACCTTGTCGTCGACGGCCGCAACTGCCTGCCAGAAGCCGAGTTCGTCGGGTCGGGCTTACGGCTGGTCGGCTTCGGCTGGTGACGCCACACCTCAGCACAGCGGGGAGGATGAAGTGAACGTCACGTCGACATCGCTGTCTCCGACCCCATTTCGATCCGGAGTCGCCGAGGGTTCCGATCGCAAGTCGGGCGATCGCCTTCCGAAGCAGGCGACCCAGGCCAAGATTCACGGTTATCAGTGGAAGCGCTTTTACCGACTTCGACTTGTATTCGTTGACATAATCGCGGTGGTCGCGGCTGTCATCCTTGCATCGATCGGACGATTTGGCATGCCAGCCGCTGACAATCCATACGACGGCGTGGGCCGGGTGTTCGTCGCGGTCTACTCATTAGCTCTGGTGGTTGTGTGGCTTGCTGCACTTAGCTTCGTACAGTCGAGGGATCTTTCCCTTGCCGGAATCGGGGTGGAGGAATATCGCCGAGTCATGACCGCGACAGCGTGGGTGTTCGGCATCATCGCGTCGGTGGGGCTGGTGTTGCATTCACAGATTGCGCGCGGCTATCTGTTGATCGCTCTACCCGTCGGCCTGGTAGGTCTGATTATCGGCCGCTATCTTCTCCGCCGAAACTTAGCGAAGAAGAGGTCTCGTGGCGAATTCACGAATCACGTTGTGGTCCTTGGCAAGCCGGACTCAATTATCGCGCTGTCCAACTGCTTCGACCGCTCGAAGTTCGCTGGATACAAGGTGATCGGCGCGTGCGTCCTCGATCTTGATGACGAGATCGGCGACGCGCTGGAGACTTCCGCTGGGAAAGTCCCGATACTCGGGGACGTGCGCTCGGTGGAGGAGGCGCTTCGCATTACCAACGCCGACGCACTCGCCGTGGCTGCCGTTGAACGACTTGGCCACGAGCACTTAAAGAGACTGGCGTGGCGTCTGGACCTATTGCGAGTCGACATGATTGTCGCACCGGGCATGACGGAGATCGCGGGGCCTAGGCTCAAAGTACGTCCGATCGATAACGTTTCGCTGTTCCATATCGCCCGACCGGAACACGACAGCGGGCCATCGAGGTATGGCAAGCGGTTATTTGATCTCGCTTTCACGTCGGTCACTCTGGTACTTCTCATTCCGGTCTTCATCGCCGTCGCACTTGCGATCAAACTTGACGACGGAGGGCCAGTGTTCTTTCGCCAAGAGCGACCTGGCCTGCACGGGAGGCCGTTTCGCATCCTGAAGTACAGAACGATGTCTATCGACCCCGACGCGAGTAAGCACGCGGGGTGTGCTCCGGTTGAGCCACTGGACGAAATCTTCTTCCGCAAATCCGAGTCCGACAACCGCGTGACGCGAGTGGGACGGTTATTGAGGAAGACAAGTCTCGATGAGATCCCGCAGCTGTTCAACGTGCTCGCCGGTGCCATGAGTGTCGTGGGTCCGCGGCCGCTGATCCCCGGCGAAGGGCTATCGGTCGAGGACTACATGCAGCGCAGGGCCTTGGTGAAGCCAGGAATCACCGGGTTATGGCAGATTTCTGGTCGGTCAGCCGTGTCGGCCGAGGAACGGATACGGCTTGACCACTCTTACATCGACAACTGGTCGTTTCTCGGGGACATGGTGATTGTCTTGCGGACGGTTCGCGCCGTACTCACCGGCCGAGGCGCGTACTAGATGTGTAATTCCAAGCGAAGACGCGTTGGATGACGCGGGCTGCGATGCCGGCGACGGTGCGGCCGTCACAATGACGGCCGCGCGGTAAAATTCGTCTTTCAGCTATGACGGCACTGCGGACAAGCCACCGTCAACTTCGCCTGGTGCCTCTCGGCGGCACCGTAAATGACCGCAGCGCCATCTGGGCGTCGCAGACGAGGAGTTGGCGCTGCACATACTGTTCGTCTGTACTGGAAACCTTTGTCGTTCGCCCATGGCCGAACGACTCGCTGTCGCGCACAGCGCGCGGTTTCGATGGGATGACTTCAAGGCATCGAGCGCCGGCACCCATGCGGTGGCGGGGAGCCCGATTGAGGCCCACGCTGTTCGTGTCCTTGAGCGGCTGGGTGGAGATGCAGCCAACTTCTCGTCCCGTCGGCTCACACCGGCGATTGCTAAAGATGCCGATCTTGTGCTGACCATGACGAGGGCACAGCGTGACGATGTCCTGAAACTTGTCCCTCAGCGACTCCACCAGACGTTCACGTTGGGCGAGGCCGCTTATCTGGCATCGGAGGGTAGCGCACGAAGTATCACAGATCTCGCAGCGACCCGGCCCCGATTCCCTGCGTATCAGTGGTCGGACGTACCCGACCCGATAGGACGCGATGAGGCGTTCTTCGTGACAGTGGGAGAGCAGATTGACCACCTCCTTACTCAGGTACTCGAAATTTGTAGGCATCGTTGAGGCGTGCGGACCGACCCACGAGGACACGCCTCGGCAAACGTTTGAGGCGGGGCTTGCCGTTTACTATGGTCTCGAGATTTGCTGAAGCCGGTGACGAGCGGACAGGAATCCATGGCATGCGGGTATTGTTCGTTATCCACTCGCTGTCCGATCCCGGCGGCGCGGAGGTTGCGGCCTTTCGGTGGGCGCAGTACCTGGCGCAGGTAGGTGACCGCGTAGCGGTCTACACCACACACCCCGAGGAGGAGGACATAGCTCCTGACGGTGTGTCGCTGGTGAAGGCCCGCAAAGGTGGCGTCGTGGCACAGACACGCGATCTAGCGCGATACCTTAAGAACCAGCGAGTGGACGTCGTCTTTTCGGTCATGCCGTACGGCAACCTCATCAGCGTCGCCGCAGTGCGTGCTCTCGGCGCGAAACGGCCTAAGGTCGTAATCAACGAGCAAAATCTCGCCAACGGGTTGCGCACTGCCGGCGCCTCGTCTGCGCGTCAGCAGTGGCTGGCGCGACGCACGTACCGATATGCCGACCTCTTGGTCGCCGTTTCACACCCAGTTGGCGCCGAGGCAATCGCCCGGTACGGGCTGGCCTGGAATCGGGTAATCGTTGTCCCGAACCCTGCATTCACGAAAATGCAGAACCGTGTCGCCGATCCGGCTGGCCCTGCTGGCGATCCAGGGCACCTCGACCTGGTTGTGCCCGCCAGGTTCGTGCCCCAAAAGCGGCCGCTAGTCGCGGTGGACGTCGCGGCCACCCTGTCGCCGGCCTACCCGGGTGGCGTCACGCTCCACTTCTTCGGTGTCGGTCCGCTACATGAAGCCGTCGTCGAGCATGCCCGAGATGCGGGCGTCGACGTGGTCATGCATGGCTGGGTGCAGGATTGGACCGACGAAAGCCCCGCCGGATCGGTTTTACTGCTGACATCCATCGTCGAAGGTTTCGGTAATGTCCTGGTCGAGGCTGCTGCGGCCGGATTCAAAAGCGTCGTCTCGTCCCGTGCCATGGGTGCTGCCGACGCGGTCCTGCCGGGTATCACTGGCGAACTCATAGCCGGCGATTCGGCCGACGACTATGCGGCCGCGGTTCTCGCAACATCCCGCGAGCCCGTACGCGACATCGAGCCGTGGCTGCGACGCTTTTCGTTCGAAAGCAGTGGAGGGCTCCTTCGCGATGCACTGGTACGGGTGGCGAACCGCGCAGGAGGGCTCAAGTCTTGAGCGACAGCGTCGGTCGCCCGGCTGGTATCGGTCGCACGTCGCTCCTTGCGTCAGCAGGCACCCTGGGTGCGACAGTCTTCGGTTTCGGACGAAATCTTGCTGTGGCGGCAGCGATCGGCACCGGGCTCGTCGCGGACTCGTACAACATTGCCAATCAGGTTCCATATCGGATTTTTTTTCTCCTTGCCGGCGGAATCTTCTTTGTTTTCGTGCCGCAGCTCATGCGCCATGCTCGAACATCGGCGGATCGCGGCGATGAGTACGGGAGTTTGCTGCTGTTCGCCGGCGCCGCGTTCGGGGTCATAGCCACCGCACTTCTACTCGCGCTCAGCCCACTGGCTATTCAACTGATGGGTGGGTCATCGTGGGGAGAAGCCCAGTCATGGCTGGGGTTGCGCCTCTCCTTCTGGTGTATCCCGCAGATTTTCTTCCTCACCCTTACTGCGATCGCTTCGCAGATTATGAATGCCCGTGGCCGGTTCAGTGCTGTTGCATGGATGCCGACAGTGAACAGCCTCATCATCATGCTGGCGTGCATTCCGATAATCGTGATCGGCACCGTCCACGCTAATTCGCCGGACTCGATGAGTGCTTGGGAGGTGGCACTTCTCGGAGGCTCGACATTGCTCGGGTCCGCGCTCCAGTCGATGCTCCTCATCATCCTTCTGCGCCGCGCGGGTTTCCGTCTCCGCCTTCGGTTCCAAGTCCGCGGGTTGGGTCTCCGCGCCACCGCCTCCATGGGACTTCTCACCATCGCGACTGTGGCCTGCTTCCAAATCGCTAGTTTGGTGTCAGCGGCCGTCTCAACGCAAGCTGGGACCCTGGCAAAGGCGTTTGGGTACGACGGGCGGGGCTACACGGCCATCTTTTATGCGCAGACTCTTCTATTTGTACCAGCCACGGTGGCTTCGGCAAGCCTGGCGAACGTCCTGCTCCAGCGATTGTCGTCGCACTACGCGGAAGAAGACGACGGCGCAGCCTCCTTGGAGTTGAACGAAGCTATTCTTGCAATAGGCGCGCTCTTGATTCCCGTGACGGCGATCTTCATTTGTCTAGGTCCGCTCGGCACTGAACTCCTATTCACCCGCGGAGAAACAGGTCCAGCCGCGGCCCGGTTCATCGGAGTTACACTCGCAGTGCTGGCCGTCGGACTCATCCCTTACGCGCTGCAAGACCTGCTCATCCGGCCGTTCTTTGCCGTGCACGATGCCAAAACGCCGTTACGAAGCGGCGCAGTAATAGGGACAGTTTGGATCCTCGGCTCGTTTGCCGCCGGTATTCTCCTCCCCCCAGAGAAGGTACTGCTCGGGATCGCGGGAGCCTTTAGTCTTTCCTACGCTATCGACGTACCTCTGAAGCTGCGCAGTCTCAATAGGCGGCTCAATTTCAGGATTTCCGCCTCCGTCATCCGCGGATACTGCGCCGCGTTAGGCGCTGGAGTCGTCGCTGCGATCATAACTGGGGTGAGTACGGCCTACCTGGAGCAGAACATCCCGCAGCATTGGCTGCCACGGACAGTGCTGTTCTTCGGCAGTACCGCGGGCTTTCTCATCATTTACTACCCTCTGACCGCCCGAAGCCCCGCGTCGCTCAGGCAGCTTGTACAATGGCTAAGCAAATGAAAATCCCGGTTGAACGCGAAATACAGAGAACCATGGAACGACGTCTCATCATTGAGCAATTCGACCCAGAATGGCCGATACTGGGAGGAATAGACACCTGCATCCGCGGCCTGGTTCGATATTGTCCCGCAAACGTCCAGTTGCGAATTGCGGGCGTGGATGCAGTCGGAAATAAGCCGTTGGGAGAATGGTACGAGTGCAACATTGGCGGGCGCACGGTCGAATTCATGCCAGTGGCACGGCTAGATCCCGCGAACGTTCGAGGAGCGGTCCGGCGCTCAGCCAAGGTTGCGTTTGGCCTGCGCAAGTACCGTCCCGCGCTCGACGCCGACATCGTAGAGACGCACCGGGTCCCCATGGGGGCCGCGGCGATGCACCTGTATCCGCGGCCTGGGCACGTTCAATTCATGCACAGCGAGAACTCCCTGGGGAAGGGTAGCCAATCGACTTTCCGTCACGCCGTCTTTGCATACCGTTGGCTAGAGCGGAATGTTATTCGGCGCACCGTTGATACCGTGGTGTTCAACAAATCAGGCGCGGATCGGCTCCGGGCGGTTTCCACACGCGTCCGGTTTTCGCCCACTTGGTATGACCCGGTGGAGTTCTTCCCTTCAGAGTCAGAGGCTGCCAACAAGTCGCGGATGATTTGGGCGGGCCGGATTGAGCCGGGGAAGAATCCGAAACTTGCGATTGACGTCATGACAGCCCTTCCGGAGCGATACACCCTCACAGTCGCGGGAACTGGAACCATGGAGTCGGTGATGCGGCGGCATGCTCAAGAGTCTCCCGCGGCCAACCGGATCACCTTTCTAGGCGCGGTCCCGAAGTCCGAGATGGGCGCAGTTTTGCGCGGCCATGACCTCATGTTGATGACCTCAGGGTTCGAGGGATTCTCGCGCGCAATTGTCGAAGGACTGGCCTCGGGCCTTCCTGTCGTCACGACGGCTGACGGCGAACCGAATGGGCTTGTGCAGACCGGAGTCAATGGAGCGCGGGTCGAGGCCGCTAGCGCAGAACTTTTTGTACCCGCAGTGGAAATCGCTTCCAGGATCCGCGCGTCGGCCGCGCGAGATTCGGTGTCTCGACTAAGTGCCGGTGCCGTCGTCTCAGACGTTCTGACCATACCGCGGGCGAGTGCTGTTACGTGACGAAATCGTCGTTAGGCCGCCAACTCAAGTTCCGCGAAGACCGAGACACCGTCCAAGGCGTATCGGTTCATCATGGCCTAGCTGACTATATGCAAATCGTATTGAGAAGCACCGAGGTCACGCGATGATACAAATTCAAAATGCCGTCATGGTTGTCGCCCACCCCGATGACGAAATACTTTGGTTTAGTTCAATACTGAACGATTGCAAGAGTGTTCTAGTCTGTTTTGGTCCATCCGCGACTTCGAAACAGAGCTGGGATAGCGGCCGAGCCGCATTGATGGAGACCTATCCACTTAAAAAAGTTAGGTTCTTGAGGGTAAGACAATCTGATACATTCGACGCCGCTAATTGGAATAAGCCAAAGGAGGCTGACAGTGGGCTGCACCTACGACGACGACGCTCGCTCTATGGGAGAAACGCCGAGAACCTTCGGCGCATTCTGGACGTAGAATTGAAACATGAAAGCTTAGTCTTTACACACAACCCATGGGGCGAGTATGGTCATGAAGAACACGTTCAAATATTTAGAATTTTGGCGGAGTTAAAAGAAAAGCTCGGATTCGACCTGTTTGTAAACAGTTATGTTAGCAACAGGAGCGCCAAGCTAATGTCAAGATGTGCGCATTCACTAGGAGGAAATCCTTTGGTGCGCGAAACAGACAGCACGCTGGCTCTCAGGTTGAAGAATCTGTATTTGGAAAACAATTGTTGGACTTGGATGGCCGATTACGAATGGCCCGAACATGAGTCTTTCTATCGCGTTATTCGGTCAAATGAAGGGATCGAACTAAGAACTTCCGCCAGCGTCCCGTTAAACTACATCACCTATGATTTCAATCCGAGTGCCGTAAGGAAAATTGCGCGAAAGGCTCTACCTGCATCGGTGAAAACGCGTGTTAAACGAGCGCACATATGTTTGGTAACTTATTGTCGATTGCGTTTACCATTGAGCGGCCGCTAGGGCCCACGGCACAGGTGCGCACTAGTTTGTTAAAAGGCAGGATAGACAACGTTTCGCTCCTGCTGGCTAATCTCGTTCGCCACCGCATCCACCCTCGAATTCGACAGGCTCAACGCCAGTAACGACTCAGGGCACTATGTCGGCTTCCGCATGTATACGATTTGCGCGCGAAAGGTTCGATAGAGCCACGCTCCGGTCCTGCCCAGGTTTCCGATCAGACGCATCGATGACCGCGTATGGCCGTCAAAGAACTCCTGCTCCGCGAACCGATACTCGAATCCGATTTTCTTCCAGATCACGCGATAGCAAGAGATCGGGACGTAGCGCGTTGCGTCGATGGCGAAATATGCGTTGTCATCAGCTGTCTCGTCGGCCGAAAGCCCCTTCTGGTATTCATTGCGTATTCCAAGCAAAGCCCACAGCTTGTACAACCAGCGATGCTGGAATACCCCGCCGAACGGAACAAATAGATGCCCTTCGATCGGCACGTAGCGCGTCGAAATCCGGTGCAACCCGTGACCGCCCGGCTTGGTGATTCGGCGCAGCTCCTCAAACACCCGTACTTGATCTTGTACATGCTCGAACACCATATCCGACATCACGAGATCAAACGTGTTGTCCTCGTATGGGAGCCTTAGATTGAACACCGAGCCCACCTTGATGTGCTCCCGATCAGCGCCCAAACGAGTGGGGCCATCCATGACGTCGTAGCCAGAAGCGTTGACGTATCCGAGAGTGCGCAGGGCTCTGACGGTACCGCCGGCGCCGCAACCGAAATCGAGGATTTTGGCCGTCTCGGGAAGATGGACTCCCAGCGTCCCCAGCACCCTGAGATGGCTAATCTGTTCAACACCCGAACCTGCCAGCAGCCGTTCGCTTGCCGCGCTGGACATCATAAACCCCCTTGGTAGTAGCTTATGACGTCGGCTTGTGTGATAGAAGCGGACGTCTTGGATCCGAGGAAGAAGACGCCGCTCGCCGCGTCGATTGAATACTTGGGATCTAGAATTCCGTCCACATATCTTAGCCAGAAGAAGCAAAGCTGGACTAGTGTGCTGAACGCGCGTGACCGGGTGAGCGCTCGCGTGAAATAACCAACCGACCACAACAATGCCGTGCCGGCACCGTTCACCGTGCCGGAGTCGATTCGCTCGAATCCACGGAACAGCCACCGATGGCCGCTATCGGTGAAGCGAACAAAGTCGTAGGGACCTTCGCACACCTGCTGCATGAAGGGGGTATCCGCGAGTACGATCCCATTCGTGCGGAGCACTCGATATATTTCCTGTGCCACTACCCAGGGTTCTAGCACAAAACTAAGAACCGCTTGCACTACGACACCATCGATGGAAGCGTCGGCTAGGGGTATCGCGTGCCCATCGCCAATAAATTGAACGATCGGACTCGCGTAGACGTCAAATGCAATAAGTTCAATTGTAGGGTCGTTATACAACGATTCAAGGCCCGAGCCGAGCTGGCCGCCACCCACCACGAGAATCCGAGGCCGCCGGTTGGCCGCTACGGAGTCAGCACGCAGTAATTCAAGCATTCGGGCCACGGCAAACGGCGCAGCGCGGTTTCGTCCGAGTATCAGGCGACGCAACGGTTCAGGAAGCTTCCATTTGCGCCGAATCACGGAAGCCCCCTCGGTTGCGCGGAGTCGGCCCGCATCAAGGACGCTGTTCTCAAAGTCAACGAGTGCCGGCAGACCGGAGATAACCGGAAAAGGCTCATTGGCGTACTGGCAGTTGGTGTTGGAACAATGCCAGGAGTCCCGCTCCGGACGAACTGGACTCGCGCAACGCGGGCAGATGAAGAGATCTTGGTTGGTCAACATTTCGAGCGTGAGCACCGATTCAGCGTATTCGCGCCCCATGCCTTACGCGCCTGGGTTTGGCGCCACCGAGTTTGAACATGTTCGGGTGCGACGGTCTTGACGGCGTTACGGGTGTCGACAACCAAGCGCGCTGCCGACACAAGCTCGACATAGTCGAAAGCCTTGTGGTCAGTCGCCACCACGACGCAGTCGGCCGCAGCCACTTCTTCGCGGCTGTAGGGCACGGAATCCATGTGCTGGCTACCGGTCCAGTGCTCCGCATCGATGTGCGGCACGAAGGGGTCGTGGTAGGTGACGCGTGCGCCCTTCTTCACCAGAAGTGCTATCACGTCCAACGCAGGAGACTCGCGGACATCGTTGACGTCGGGCTTGTAGGCAACGCCCATCACGAGAATATTGGCGCCCTTGATCGCCTTGCCGTGCTCGTTAAGCGCGTCAGCGACTTTGTCCACGACGTGGCGCGGCATGGCTGCGTTGACCTGGCCGGCCAGTTCGATGAACCGGGCTTCGAACCCCACTTCCTTGACCTTCCAGGACAGATAGAACGGGTCAACTGGAATACAGTGCCCGCCGAGGCCTGGCCCCGGATAGAACGGCATGAACCCGAACGGCTTCGTCGCCGCGGCGTCGATGACCTCCCAGACGTCGATGCCGATGCGATCGCACATCAGCGCCATTTCGTTGACGAGTCCGATGTTGATCGGCGCGAAATGTGTTCTCGAGCAGCTTGACCATCTCGGCCGCGCGCAAAGAACTAACCTGCACCACTCGGTCGATGGACGCGCCGTAGAGCGCAGCAGCCAGCGCCGTGCAATCGGGCGTGAGGCCACCCACGACCTTCGGCACGTTCCTCGTGGTCCACTTCGTATTGCCGGGATCGACGCGCTCCGGGGAAAACGCGAGGAAGAAATCGGTCCCTGCCTTCAGCCCGGTTTCCTCGAGAATGCTCCGCACGACTTCTTCGGTTGTGCCCGGATACGTCGTCGACTCGAGGATGACGAGCATGCCCGGGTGGAGATGCGCCTTGACCAACTCGACGGCGGATACCACGTACGACATATCCGGGTCCCTTGTTTTGCGGAGCGGTGTCGGCACGCAGATGTTGATCGTGTCGAGGCGATCGGCGGCCGCCAGATCCGGTACCGCGCGAAGCTGGCCGGCCTTGACCAGCGCGGCCACTTCCGAGGTAGGCACGTCCGGGATGTACGACTCTCCGCCGTTTATCGCATCGCACTTCCGCTTGTCGACATCGATGCCGACAACGGTGAAACCCGCGCGGCCGAACTCAACCGCCAGCGGCAAACCGACATATCCCAGGCCGATAACACCGGTACGGGCTGTGCGAGTGGTTAGTCTCTGGAACAGCGCATCGGCGTGCGGGCTCAGGAAAGTAGGCGTGTGCATCATATAACCCCCAGGTACGCGGCAATCGCACAGCAGATCGTCGACCTCGATGATGTAGCTGTCCCACATGATCAGATCGTGCCGCGGAGTGTTCCGAGTGTTATCGTAGCAAACTGGGGTCAATGACGTGGCAAAGTGTTTGGTTACTGGCGGAGCAGGGTTTATCGGCTCTCACCTGGCGGCGGCATGCTCGCCCGTGGCCATACCGTTCGTGTGCTGGATAGCCTGGTCACAGGCCTCATCGAAAACGTACCCGCTGGTCCGAGTTCATCGAGGGAGACCTCACCGACCCCGCGATGGTTGCTGCAGCCGTACATGGTTGTGACGTCGTGCTTCACCAAGCCGCGATTCCCTCTGTACCGAGGTCGATCTCCGAGCCCCGGCCTTCACACGAAGCGAACATCGATGCGACCTTCAACGTTCTGCTGGCCGCGCGGGACGCGGGCGTGCGGCGCGTCGTCTACGCAGCATCCTCGTCGGCCTACGGTGACACCCTGGTCCTCCCGAAGGTCGAGGACATGCCGGCCAACCCCCGCTCCCCGTACGCGCTGCAGAAGCAGGTTGGCGAAACATACTGCCAACTCTTCACGAGGATGTATGGACTGGAAACGGTCTCGATCAGGTATTTCAACGTCTTCGGCCCCCGCCAGCACCCCTCGTCGCCCTACTCTGGCGTGCTGTCGCTGTTCATCAAGGCTGCCCTGGCGGGCACGGCACCGACCATTTACGGCGACGGGGAACAGACTCGGGACTTCACTTTCATCGACAACGTCGTGGACGGCGTTCTCCGGGCGATCGACGCGCCGAACGCCGTGGGGGAGGTGATCAACGTCGCCGGCGGTGGCCGCATTTCGCTTAATGAGGCCTGGGCCACGCTGGGGGAAATCGTGGGGCCGCTGCCGACTCCGATCTACGGGCCGCCCCGTCCGGGAGACGTGCGCGATTCTCAGGCGGACATCAGCAAGGCCGAACGCCTGCTCGGCTACCGCCCCAACGTCTCGTTCGAAGAGGGCTTACGCCGGACGGTCGAGTGGGCGAGCAAGACGGCGTCAGCGCTGTCCACGGACCTGGCGGTACAGGATCACCAGCGCCTAGGTGCCGCCAAAACGCACCGCAAACTTCGTCTTGATGGGGGATGCTAAGTGATGACATTGAGGCCTGGGGATGCCACGACGCGGACGAACGCTTCAACGCAGTTGACAGTCGCCATTCTGCTGCTGATCGTGATTAGCGCTCGGCGTATATGGCGTTTCGGTGTCGTCCTCGCCCGCGGTGTTTGGCGAGCGCAGTCATCGGCGCGGGTCGCGGGTTCCTGGTGCCCCGCAATGCGCTTCCCGCGGCCGCTTTGTGGCTACTGGTCCTGTTCCCAGTCGGGTATATACGCATTTCCCGGCAACTGGTCGGCCGCTACATTACGCCGGCAGTGCTCGTCATCGCGATCTGGATTATTCGACTCGCACTCGCCCAGCGTATGACCCTGTTGCTTCGAACGCCCATCCGGGGGTGGCTCATCGCTGCGCACTCCTCGTGCTCCTTTTCGCCTCGGCGCTCTTCAGCGTGCGCATCGACATCACGTTGGCATGGATGACTGTCTTCATCGTCTGCGTCGTCGCGCCAGCGCTGCTCGGCCAGATCTCTCTTGATGATGTATGGCCCACCGTGCGGTGGACCCTCGCAGGCATAGGGCTCTTCCTGGGAGTCCTAGCAGCCGCCGACTTTTTCTTGCACTTCAATCCGTGGACATCGTGGTACGAACACAAGTACACTGGACGTCAGTTTTTCGGTCGTTGACTAGTCTTGGGCACCCACTTAACACGGCGATGGTTGCCAGCGTCGCCCTTGCAGCCTGTGTGTTCCCGTCCGGCAAGACTCGCCAATGGCCTTACTGGATCTGCGCGGTGGGCGCGCTGGTTGCGCTGATTCTTTCGGTCTCCCGTGCCAGTGTCATCGCGGTCGGCGTCTCCGCCATCATCGGACTACTTTCAGCGCTTCCCCGTACGGCGAAGTCCGTGAGGCCAGGGCGGGGCCGGCGGGGTCGGCTAATCCTGGTGCTGATGGCCGCCACATTCTTTGCGGCCGTTGCACTGTCGCCGCTCCTAAGCCATCGCAACGCGTCTGACGAAGGTAGTAGCTCAGCGTTCTATCGCTCCCAACTTCTTGACGCCGCGACAAGTCTCATCGGTGAGCACCCGATACTGGTTTCGGCCCGGGCACCTCCGGACAGGTATATGAGACTTCCTTCTCCCCGAAGGTCTCGAGAACTCCGCCGTCCAACTCATGGTGTCGAACGGAATTCCGGCGTTTCTGTTTTTTTTTGTCGGAGCTCGGCATGATCGTCACGGTCGCCATGAGAAGGTCGCGAGCCGGCGTGGCTGCCGGTATCGTGGCGTTCTCGATCTCCGCGACCGGGTTCAACGTCATTGACTCCAACCCTGCGTTTATGGCGCTTATCGCTCCGCTCATCGCCTGCGCTGTTATGCCTGGGCCAGGACGTTCTGAGCAAATCGAGCGCAGACCAGAACTCCCCGACAGAACGGGACGCCACCCGGCTACTGATGACCACCGAACCTATCCCGCCCGTCCTACCACAATGACTTGGTTATCACCGCCTGATGCTCACCAGGCCGCCACCGAAGTTCCATGGAACTCGTGACAACCTCCCGAGCTTCGCCATCCAACTGCGCAATCATCGGCATGCGGTTGGTGCAGAATCCCTCACCCCTGAGCGAGGGGCGTGGCTCACTTCGCGCAACAAACCAGGAGACCGAGATTGAGCGAGGATGCGAAGTCGGGCGTCGGCCACGGGCGAGCACCCTCGGTTAGTGTCGTCGTGCCCACGATCGGCCGATCGGAACTACTCAGGGCTTTGCGCAGCGTACGTGCCCAGCGCAATACTGCCCGCGTTGAACTGATCGTGGTCCACGATGGCAGCCCCGGCACCGAACTGCCCAGCGAGGTTGCCGGATTGGCGGATCTTGTCCTCCGCACCTCGGGTCGCGTCGGCCCCGCTCGTGCGCGGAACCTGGGTATCGCGGAGGCGACTGGGGATCTGGTAGCGCTGCTCGACGACGACGACGAATGGTTGCCCGGCAAGCTGGAAGCACAGTTCGCGGTATTGAGAGGCGTGGCCGACCCAGCACGTACCGTCGTCGGAAGCCGACTGTTTTACGTCAATTCCCGAACTGGCGCCGTGTCCCGGCCAAGCCCTAACCGGCTTATCGTTCAGGGCGAGTCCGTCGAGCAGTATCTGTTTCGACGCCGACCTCCGAGCGGCGGCGGACGCCCGAGCATGTACACCTCCACATTGCTCTGCCCGCGTGAGATGGCGGCCGCAACCCCATGGGATGACTCGCTCGCTCTACATGAAGACTGGGATTGGCTAGTTCGATTGGGACGCAAGCCTGGGACGAGCTTCGTCCAAGCGCCAGAGCCCGTGGTGCGGCTCCAGCGCGGCTCGCAGCAGTCGCTCTCGGCGGCCGGTGGTTGGCTGAGCTCCCTGGATTGGGCCAATCGAGCGCTGCGTAGCGATCCGGCGGTGTACGCCGACTTTGTTGCAGGCCAGCCGTTGCGTTACGCGTTAGGAGCCCACTCATGGACGGGGTTCGAACGGTTCTCAGCGCACTGCGGAGCGCCAACCATCTGCCTTCCCTCGGGCCACTCATCATTGGCGGTGCCGGGTTGTTGCCCCGCCGCGCGTTCGAGTGGGCAACAGTAGCGGTTGGAGGCGTGCGTTGAGCCGATTACGCCGCTAGACGTTGCTGTCAGGGGACCCGGCTCTGGTCGAGCGTGCACGGGCTTGGACTACAGGGCACGTCAGGAGCGGTGTGATCTGGATCGCAAAGCCGAACCTTGAGTCGGGAAACCACAGCCTTATTCAGTCCACGTTTGCGCATTCTACCGGTCAGGTGCGTGATGTCCGTCTTTGGCGGTAGTGGCCTCAGGAGAACCCGACGCTGCACTGCGATCGCTGTAGTAGCCGTATAGCTGTACGACCCATTTCCGCGCGCGGGCGTCATCGTGAATATCGCGCCGAGTAGTGGAGCGCCGACATCCTCTGAGATTTCCAACCGCGTGTGCGAGTTGCTCACGTTTGGTCTGCCCGAATCGTGCCATGATGAGCACGCCGTCGGCATCGGCCGCCAAGATCGCGGCATCCGTGACCGCGAGCAGCGGGGACGAATCCACGATGACGTAGTCGAACCCGGCACGCATTTCGGCCAGGACTTTCTTGGCTGCCATCGACCCGAGCAGCTCGCTCGGATTCGGCGGGATAGCTCCCGAGGTGAGGACGGTCAGTCTCGGGAAACGCAGTCTTCTGCAGCACCTCATCAAGGGATGCCTGGCCGGCCAGCACCGTGCTGAATCCCACCGGTCCGACCAAGTCGAGGTACTTGTCCAACCTCGGACGCCGCAAATCGCCATCGACGAGCACCACGTTGTGCTCGGCTTCAGCCAACGCCAGCGCAATGTTTATCGCCGTGGTGGATTTGCCCTCGTTTGGCATCGAACTGGTGACGACGATCACCCGCGGCGGATTATCGACCGCGAGGAACTGCAAGTTTGTCCGAAGTTTGCGAAATGCTTCGGCAATTGCTGAGTTGTCACTATCGAAAGATATCGCCGGTTCCTTGCGGCGTTCCTTGTCGAGCGGAATGCTGCCGACGAGTCCCGACACCCGTGATCTCTTCAAGAGTCTGTCGGTCCTTGACGGTGTTGTCGAGCCGATCGCGGAGAAACGCAAGACCAATTCCCAACAGCACGCCGGCTGCAAGGCCGATGGCAATGTTTCGATCGTGTTTCGGAGACACCGGTTCGTTCGGGAATCGACGCGCGTTGCTCGACGACAACACGAGCATCGGGGCGGACCCGTCCTCCGGAGTTTCCAATTCGCGTACCATCGCGACGAACTCGTCGGACAATGCGTCGGCAATGTCGCGAGCCCTGACGGGCGACTGGGTCACGGACCGATACGTCTATCAGGACCGTATCGGTTTTCGCTGTCGCCTTGACTTTTCCTTGTAGTTCTTTTGGGCTCATGTTGAGGCCGAGTTTGTCGATTGTGCGCTTAGCCAGAGTCTCGCCCATAAGTAGCTCGGTGTACGAGATGACGCGCTCTTGAGAAAACTGACTGCCCTGGATATGTCGGTTAGCGAATCGCGGCCGGCCGCGGTGGACACGAAGAGCCTCGTCGAGGCCTGGTAGAGCGGAGTCGTTAGGAACGTGTACGCGGCGGCTCCCGCAACGACGACGGCCGTCAGTGACGCAGATGATCAGCCACCTCGAGCGCAACAGCCGTAGAAAGTCCTGAATAGTCAATGTGGCCCCCTCATCGCCGACCAGCCCGCCCCGTGCGCTCCGTCAGCCGACGTCGCGTTTGCTGGAGTATACAGTTGTTGACTGCGGTAAGGCTTCCGATCGGCTAGACCAGCGGGGGACGTAGCGAAACGATGCGCTGCAGGTCTGTTGCGTTTTGTTGCGGCATTCGCTCGCGGATCGCCACGAGGAGACGAGCATATGCAGGCCGCCCAGGCTCAGCGGAGTAACACGTACCCGTTCGATGCCGTCGGGTCTGGACAGGTGCAGCCAGGTCACAGCACTGCCGCCGGCTGCATCCGATCGCTCAGTGATCAGCAAACCGACCTGACCCTTGAACCGCCGCGCGGCGAACGCCATCACGTCCTTACTGAACTGATCGAGCCACTGCAGATCGTCAACGGCGATCAGGATGGGGGAGTCCGTGGCGAGGCGGTCGAACGCCGCCGCGAACGCCGCCGCCACGACACCAGCTAGATCAGGGTTTTGACGATCAGAAGTCAGCCTGTAAGTCGCCGATGTGGCGGCCAAGTTCGGCACGCGTCTTGATGCCGAGCTTGCGATAGATACTGGCAAGGTTTGCTTCGACGGTCTTCGGGCTGATGAATAGTGCGGCCGCGACGTCACGGTTGGTCATGCCCGATGCCGCCAACTCCGCCACCCTCTGCTCCGACGGGGTCAACGCAAATCGATTGCTTGGCGCGACGTTGGTCCGCGCGAGTTCGGCTCGTGCGCGGTCCGCCCACAGCGGTGTGCCCATGGCTTCAAACGCCTCCAACGAATCGCGCAGCGTGGCAGTGGCGGTCTCCTTCTGGCGTTGACGTCGCTGGAGCTGCCCGAGCAGGAGCTGGGTGCGGGCGCGCTCGAACGGCATGGGCAGCCGTTCGTGTTCGGTCATGGCTTGCTCGGCCATCCGCGTCGCCGCAGCGACGTCGCCGGTGGCGGCTAACCACATGCTGCGGCAGCGTGCGCCGACGGCAACCATCCAGGAGCGGCCGAGTCGGGCGCCGTTCTGCTCGAGCTCCTCGATGAGTGGCACCGCATCAGCGTGACGGCCGACCCCGACCATCGCTTCGACAGCGTCGGGAATGAACGTGGCAGTCATGATCTCGCTGCCGGGAAGGGAGTCGAAAACGTCCCGCATTGGCTGCAGTGTCGTCAGCGCTTGCGTGTAGTTGCCCAGCGAAACCTCAAGGAAGCCAAGGGTCATCGTCGGCCACTCCGCCAGGCGCGGTGAGCGGCACGCTCGAGCGATCGCCAGAGCAGCGGCGGCATCGGTCGCGTGCCTCGTGTTCGCGGCCGGTGTAGGCGGCCACCGCGGCGCGCACCGTCAGTGCGATCGTGCGCGAACCGCCGACCTGCTCGGCACGTTCCATGGCGTCGTCGGCCAACACTGCGGCTTCCGCGAAATTGCCGCGCCACATCTCGATCAGCGTGCAGTACCCGGTGATGGCCATCATGTCGTTCTCGGCCCCTCGTTCGACGCATCGGTCGCGGACCGCTGCCATCTGCCTGCTCGCTATGTTCAGCTGTCCCGTCCAGGCCAAGATCAACGCGTTGACGGCGCTGGCGCAGAACGGAATCGGGCTATCGGTGTCGGGGTCTTCCAGCTCCAATGCTCGTTGCAGGCTGGCTTCATCGACCCCGTGCCCGTACAGGAAGGCGGTGTTGACCGACATGGCCAGCGCCCGGCTGATCATGGGTGGATAACCGAGCTGCTCGGCGTCCGTCACCGCTTGGCGGGCGTTGTGCAACGAATCATCGAACTCACCGGACATCCCTTGCGCGAAGGTCAACGACAACAGCGTTTGGATCTTCAGAGCCGGATGGGCGTCGGCGTCGTCCAGGGCACGCTTGAGGAGCGCGGCCGCTTCGACGAAAGTGTCGTCATAGATGCGGATCCCGGCGAGCAGGTTCAGGGCGATGCCCCGCAGCAGCCCCGGCCGTAGTTCATCGATGGTCGACTCCAGCAGGCTGCGAGCCCGGTCGGCGTCGCCGGCCTTGAAATGGTGTTCTGCTGCGCGAATCCGGCGCGACGGCTTGTCACCGCCGAGCGAGATCGCCAGCTCAACCAACTCGGCCGCGGCGGCCGGGGCGCCCCGGGCGCGCGCCGCATCGGCGGCGGAGTCAAGCGCCTTCAAGGTTTCGGCGTCCGCGCGCGAGGCAGCCAACGCCATATGCCTGGCTTTGAGCTCCGGTAGGACAACGACGTCAGACAGCGCCCGGTGCATCGCCCGGCGCCGCGCCGGGCTGGCGTCGGTATAGACGCTCTGGGCCAACAACGGGTGCGCGAACCGCACGCGATTGCCGTCGATCGCGACGATGCCCTGGCTCTCGGCCTCCTCGAGTAACTCAACAGTGTGCTCGACAGTGGTGCCGGCCACCTCTGCCAGCAACTCAACCGTTGGATTCGCCACCGACGCGGCGGCGAGCAGTACGTCGCCTGCCTGCCCTTCCAGACTGCCGATTCGAAGACGCATCAACTCGGCCAGGGTGCCGGGCAGCGACGGTTGAGCCCTCGCCGACCCCACGTGAATCGCCCGGGCCAGTTCGAGTGCGTAGAACGGATTGCCCCCTGAGATCTCGGCGATGCGCACCATCGTCGGGCGGGAGAACGATCGCCTTAGTCGCTCCGAAATCAACGCGTGCAGCCCACCGAGGCTCAGGGGTCCAACGCGAACGCGTTTAATGCCATCCGGCCTGGCCAGGTGTAACCACGCCGTCGCCCTCCCACAGTCGGGATCGCACCGCTCAGTGAGCAGCACGCCGACACGCCCGGTGAATCTCCGCGCGGCGAACGCCACGACGGCCTGGCTGGACGAATCCAGCCACTGCACGTTGTCGATCGCAAGTAGCAGCGGTTTGTCGACGGCAAGGTATTCGATGGCGGTAGTCAATGCCGCAGCTACCACGCGTTGATCGGTCTCCGGACCCTCCGTGCCGGCTCGCAGGAGCACCCGGTCCACGGCGAGGCGTTGGAGGTCCGGCAGCCGTGCCAGGATCGCCGGATCAAGGTCGCCCAGTAGGTCGGCGACGGCCGCGTAGGCCAGCACCGATTCTGTCTCGCCGACGCGCGCGGACAGCACCTCGAATCCCCGTGCACGTGCGTCGTCCTGCGCCGCCAGCCACAGCGTGGTCTTGCCGATGCCCGCCTCGCCTTCGATAACGAGGCCGGACGTTTGCTCAGCGACTGACTGCAGGAACTCCCGTATCGCCCGTACCTCGAGCGGACGGTCCACCATAGCTGGCATCGCCGAACCCCCACCAATTACCGACAGCAAACTGAGACTACATCGGTGACCGGCTGGGCGCGCAGTATTAGGACGCAAGCGCTGGGCTGCTAAATCGTAGTTTTGCTGTGTCAGCAGTGAGTTAAATCGCGCGGCGGTTGGCAACCTCATGCCACGGGCTTCTGGTGTTTCCCTACGGCTCGTCCGGACGCGCGTCTTTGGCTCATCCCGCGCACGTGGGCACCGATACCACGGGAGTGACGGTGTCCACCAATGGCTGAATCGGAACACGCGGTGTACCTGGGGATGTCGGTTCGGAGAGGTGGAAGGTCAGCTCGCCAGATTGCCCGGGCGGTATGGCTACCTGCACTTCGAAGGTCGGGTGACCGCGTTCCGTGCCCCGAATACCGGCACCCGCTTGTCGTCGGCGAGGCGCTGTCAATTTCGCACCTTTGTGGCGAGGAGAACAACTGAAGTCACCATCGTGCCGCTGGGAACTGTGATCGGAGACTTTTGAAAAGGCCGGGGGTTCCTGCGACGTAAGCCGGTAAACCGCCGGCACTGTGCTGGTCAGTCGTATGGTGACGGTCGAATTTCTCCGTGTCGCCATGGCAGTCGTCGGCTGCGTACTCGATTCCTCTCTTGAGGTAGTAATCCAGCTTGTTTCCGGCGAGATTGTTGATGACGACCGCCGCGTACGGCGCAGGATCGTCGGGAACCACATGTGCGAGCGGAGTCTGCTCGAGAAGCTTCTGGTCAGCCGGCGAGGAGCTCCACACCGCGATTCGCCCTTCACTGACTGCCTTGCCCAGGGCGTCGAGCAGATCACGCGGCGACTGAACCGGTCCTGTCATCTTATTGACGACTTCCCTGGCAATGTCCTGCAGATACTTCTTGCGCGCGGTTTGGTCTGTCGGGAAAGCGGATGTAGGCGGTCGACTCCGTCAATTCGACGACGTTGTCCCTCGTTATTACCTCACCGTCTGGCATCGTTACGGGCCCGACCGCACCGAGCACATAGCTCAGGGCGACTGGATCGATCGCGATGACTCCGTCGACGTCCATTCCCGTCTGCTGCGCCCACATGGATTTCCAGATCTGAGCCACGTACGGAAAGTGAGGGGTCAGGTTGCTATTCCGATAATCGGTGGTCGTGTTCGCGAATCCATACTGGTCGGCGTATTCCGGACCGAGGTCGAGCGGAGTAAAATGCTTATCAAGTTCGGTGTTCGCTGCCAATGTATCCACTGTTGGAACGCCATTGTCGAATCGTAGAATTCCAAATCCGCCGAGCAGTCCGCCGGTGCCGCGGGCTTCGGCGTTGGTTTGGAAACCCATGAAGTATGTACGCGGGCCATCCGCGCCCATCAGCGATGGTGCGACACGCGCGGCCAGCGCCGTATTTTGCAGCAGTTTGGCAATGTCGGAAGTCTGCTTCTGAAGTTCGGTGCGAGCGTCGCGGAGAAGAGAAAGATATTTGGGATCCGCGATTGCGTTGGCATCAGCGTCAAGTCGGGTGGCGTCCGCCGATATCTTGCTGAGCGCAGGTTCCTCGTCGCGGAGCAGGTGCACATCCAGATGGCCGCCGGCGAGCAACCGGTCTGGCGAGATCGCTGCGCCGACGTCGGCGGACGGCTGCAAAACCTCGGCTGCCAGGCCGAGGACAACGTCGGTTATCTGTTGGCCGGACTTGAAGGGGCTGCCGAGCCACGGCACGCCCGCCGCGATGTTCCAAGGAAGCGAATGAGTGGCATCGCGTGCTGCCTGTGCCTGCGGATTGCGCGTCATTTGCCCATCGCGAGGCATCCCCGGCTTTTCCCTTCGACAGCGCATCTTTGGCCTGCTGTGCGCTGCTGCGTGCTTGCTCGAGGTGCGACTTCGCGTCAAAAGCTCGAGCGCCGAGCCAGCAAGCGAATCCGACGACTACGGCGAGCAGGACAAGGCCGGAAAAAATTAGCTTATGCCGACTTAATACGTCCAATGGCCGCCGTGGCCCGCTCTTGTCGCCATCCGCTCGCGGAGACGCGTCATCATCATCACCGTCCGGTTCGTGTCCGAACGGACGTCGCGAGAATATAGGCACTCAGAAGGTTTCCCGCACTGTGCTCACGCCCATCCGCTCACCGTCCATGGACGGTGAGGCTACCTTAGGGCAACGCACCAGCTGACGAGTTGCGCGAGACTAGCAGCCGGAGCCAAGTGAAACCGATACGGTGCCGTACGGCCCGATCTTTCCAGCAAGACCCCCGACACAAAGTTCCAAATTGATGTTGTTGAACCAACCGAAGAGCGGCTGGATGAACGTCGGAAGCAGGGTAAGCGGCTGGAACGAGAAGATGGTGGTGAATGGCGGGGGAGTCGGATCCTGACTACCAAGCCACAAGAAACTTCCCATGATGGGAGCGCCCTGGGTGCAACCAGCCGACGGGAATATGTCGCACAAGAGTTCGCCAGCGTCGGACCCCAGGGACTGGGGCAAGGGCGCTGCGGGTGCCGCGTGAGCGACCACGGGCGTGAGGACGGTTGCGACGGCGATCGCGGACGCCGCAGCGCCGATCTGGAACTTTGTCAAAGTAGTGGCAACGGCCGACATGTCTCCCCCAAGCGATGTAAGTCTAGCAACGTAGGATGAGCATCCCAGACTCCCGACCAGTTGTCAACGAATCTTTCGCTGTCGCCACCCCAAAATCGCGGGTGGCCTGGGAGCGAGTATGGAGTTGGGGATTGCTTAAATTGTCGATCTTGGCGATTTTGCAGCAACGTGCCCGCTACCGGCGCAGCCCGCCGTCGACCGGTCGCGGCCAAGGCCGGGACCAGCAGGCGCCTGCCAGCGGAAAGTGGCGGTCTCACGGTGGGGCGGGCTCGGGTTCCACGCTACTTCCGGTGCAAGATTTTCTGACCAGAGCCGCCAGTGGCTCTTCTCTGATCCGCGTGCCCACGTGGGCAGACAGCCGTTGGCATGGGATGCCGGCTCGTTGGCATGTGGACGTGACGATGTCGGGTGATTGTGCGCCGAACACGCCATAGAGAACTTCATCCGTGGGTACTGCGAGTGTGACGACCAGCCGGACGGGCGTGCCTTCCTCGCTGACGCTGACGGCGGCGACCTCAAGCTTCGCCACCACGTCGTCGACCGATTGTTCGGTCAGCTCCGGCAGGTACCACTCGGCCAGGTAATACCCGACCTCTGGAGCGGCGTCCATCAGCAAAAGGTAGCGGTGCAGCGGTAACGACGGAATCGGGTGTTTCCCTATGCGTGCGGACAAAAATTGAACAGTGTCCGTCGAACGTATGGCCAGCGGAGCCGGCTCGTTGGCATGTGGACGTGACGATGTCGGGTGATTGTGCGCCGAACACGCCATAGAGAACTTCATCCGTGGGTACTGCGAGTGTGACGACCAGCCGGACCGGCGTGCCTTCATCGCTGACGCTGGCGGCGGCGACCTCAAGCTTCGCCACCACGTCGTCGACCGATTGTTCGGTCAGCTCCGGCAGGTACCACTCGGCCAGGTAGTACCCGACCTCTGGAGCGGCGTCCATCAGCAAAAGGTAGCGGTCGCAGCGGTAACGACGGAATCGGGTGTTTCCCTATGCGTGCGGACAAAAATTGAACAGTGTCCGTCGAACGTACGGCCAGCGGATGGCCAGCAGGTCGATGATGCTGCGAGATTCTCTCAAATGACGGACCGTCTCGCGGGTCGCGGCGGCTTGCTCGAGGATGGACTCGCAGGACCTAGCCGGCGCCGCCGGTAGAGGCGCGAGCAAAAATCGTTATCTCAGCCAGCAGCGCTCGATGATCGGTT
>CAVTDY010000027.1:0-404887 GCA_963733605.1 uncultured Actinomycetota bacterium | reverse complement strand
CACCAGCGAAGGAGCTCACGTGGGGCGTGATGGCCGACCGGGTGATCCTGACCCCTGGCGTCGTCCCCGTCGACCTCGTGATGGTTGCCATGATGTTGCTACGCAAGGGCGGCACCTGCGTTCTGACAGGCATGGCGAAAGTGAGCGACCTAATGGTGCCACTGAGCCTTCCCGACATGGTCAGCTCGTGTAAGACACTCAAGGGTGTGCTCTACGGCGAGATGAATCCGCGTGACGCGATGCCGATGCTTTTGTCGATGTACGAGGCAGGCACGCTCAAGCTCGATGAACTCGTGACGCAGAAATACAAGCTCGACGACATCAACGAGGCCATGAAGGATCTGCGCGCCGGCAAGAATATCCGCGGGGTTATCGCGTTGAGTAGACAGGTCACCTTGGTTCGGCCGACAACGTTGATGGTCGGAAACGGTCGTTGAGGCTCGATGGGCTCATGCTGCAACTCATCCCAGACTTGTGGTTCGCATCGATTATCGCGTCGCGACGGGCGCCGCCATGCGATCGCGTGCTGGCCTTCGAGCACGGCCTTGACTGTTGAAGCGCATGTTCCTGCGGAATCTCTGCCGGTTGAAGCGGCGCAAACATGCACGGACTTCTTCATGGATAACATTCGATATCCATGAGTCCGGCACATCGGCGTCGCGTCCGAAAGGCGATGTAAAAGCACAGCCCGGTCCGTCGCCTCGCCGTCAGACCGGACCCCACCGGGAGCTCTAAAACGGATGGCCAACGCCTTCCTGTGGTCGGTGCTTGGTCGGTGGATCCGCGACACGCCGTAGTTCCAGGTGGTGCCGAGTGACGTTATATCGCCAGTTCAGAACACCTTTCGGGGCCACCACTAGGAGAGCTTGCAGGCTCTCCTAAAGCCGGTGTCGCATGTTCGAATCATGCCGAGGGCACAAACAGATTGTTTCCGCAGGTCAGCCCCCAAACGTGGAACCCGCCACTTCGCCGGCACTGACCGCCTTAAACTGCAGCCCAAGGGTCACGCGATCGGGAATCGCGGGCAGCTAGTGAGGATCAGCAGTGTCACGGCGGACGGACGCAACTGGCGGACCCCGGGATGGCGGCATCTTCGGACGGCTGGGCGATCTTGTGGTGCGCTGGCCGCTGGTGGTCATCGGGTTATGGGTGGCGGTCGCGGCCTTCCTGCCGTTGACGCTCCCGTCCCTGAAACAGATGGTTCGACAGATATCCGGTCGCTATCCTGCCGGCCAACGCTCCGTCGACCGTCACAACTCGACAGATGACCCAGGCGTTTCACGAATCGGGGTCAGACAACGTCCTGGTGGTGGTCCTGTCCAACGAGAAGGGACTGGGCCCGCCCGACGAACCCGGCTACCGCGCACTGGCCGACACACTGCGCCGCGACACCCGGACGTCCTGATGGTGCAGGACTTTCTCAGCACTCCGCCCCTGCGTGAGGTCCGTCCAGCAAGGATCACAAGGCCTGGTTGCTGCCGGGTCGGCGTCGCCGGCGAGTTGGGCTCGCCGCAGTCCTTCGCGGCCTACTCACGAGTCGCCGACATCGTCAAACAGACCGTCGCGGGATCCACGATGGCCGCGACACCTGACCGGACCCGCGGCCACCGTCGCCGATCTCACCGACGTCGGCGCACGGAACCAGATTCACATCGAGATCGCGATGGTCATCATGGTGCTCGTCATCCTGCTGATCATCTACCGAAACCCCGTCACGATGTTGCTGCCGTTGATAACGATCGGCGTGTCCCTGGTGACCGCGCAGGCCGTCGTGGCCGGACTCGCCGAACTGGGCCTGGGCGTTTCCAACCAGACCATCATTTTTCTGAACGGGATGATGTTCGGCGCGGGAACGGATTACACCGTGTTTCGTCATCAGCCGCTATCACGACTACTTGCGGCTCGGCGCGGATTCGGATCAAGCGGTGAAGCGGGCGTTGACGTCCATCGGCAAAGTTCTCGCCGCGTCCGCGGCCACCGTTGCGAGTCACCTTTCTTGCGATGATCTTCGCCAAACTTGGCGTGTTCTCAACGGTCGGTGTGGCACTGGCGATTGCGATCGGCATCGCGTTCCTTGCCGCGATCACTCTGCTGCCGGCCATGCTCGTGCTCGCCGGACCCCGTGGCTGGATCGCGCCTGGACGCGACCTCACCACTCGTTTCTGGCGGCGTTCCGGAATACGCATTGTGCGTCGGCCCAAGGCGCATCTCGTCGCCAGTCTGATCGTGCTGATCATTCTGGCCAGCTGCGCGAGCCTCGTCCGCTTCAACTACGACGACCGCAAGATATTGCCGGGCTCGGTCGAAAGCTCCGTCGGATATGCCGCGATGGACCGCCATTTCGCGGTGAGCTCAACCATTCCGGAGTACCTCTTCATCCAGTCACCGCACGACTTGCGGACACCGCAAGCCCTTGCCGACCTGGAGCAGATGGCACAGCGGGTAAGCCAACTGCCCGGTATCGCGATGATCCGGGGTATCACCCGGCCCTCGGGACGAATCGCTCGAACAGGCCAAGACGACGTTTCAGGTCGGCGAAGTCGGCAACCAGCTGAGCGACGCGGCCAAGCAGATCACCGGCCGCACCGGTGACCTCAACAGGCTGACCAGCGGCGCCGATGCGCTTGGCCGGCAACCTGGGCAACCTGCGTGGCGAAGTCACTCAGGCCATCACCACCGTCCGCGGCCTCGTCGACGCTCTGTCCTACATGCAGAAACAATTCGGCGGAGAGCAAAACGCTCGGGGAGATCGACCGCACGGCCAAGCTTGTCACCAGCATGCGCGAGCTCGGCGACAGCCTCGGCATCAACCTCGCGAATGTCGCTACCAGCTTCGACTGGGCCGGCCCCGTGCTGACTGCACTCGATACCAGCCCGATCTGCGACGTCGACCCTTCCTGCACCGGCGCTCGCGGCCAGTTGCAACGGTTTGTTACCGCGCGCGACGACGGAACGTTCGACAAGGTCGCTGATCTGGCTCGACAGCTGCAGTGGACGCAGGATTCCCAGACCGTCGAGTCATCGACAAAGGGGCTGCAGCAGTACTCGACAACGCCACCAACGCCCTGCGGTCATTGGGGCTGGACGATCCGGGTGCGATGTCGGAACGCCTGACCATCTGGCAACAAGGCGCCGATACCCTGGCCGACGCGAGCCGGCAATTGGCCGACGGTGTGCAACAGGTGGTCGACCAGGCAAAGCAGGTGGGGTCAGGACTCGGCGATGCGTCGGCGTTTCTGCTGGCAATGAAGAACAATTCAGCGGGGCCATCGCCGGCGGGTTCTACATTCCCCCGCAGGTGATGGATTTGGACGATTTCAAGCAGGCCGCTGCGGCTTTCGTATCGCCTGACGGTCATGCGGTGCGGTACTTGATACAAACGAAACTCAACCCGTTCGGTACCGACGCCATGGACCAGGTCAATTCGATCACAAACACCGCGCGCGGGGCTCAACCGAACACCGCATTGGCGGACGCCTCGATATCGATGGCGGGATATCCCGCCATGCTGCGGGACACCCGAGACTATTACAACCATGACATCCGGTTCATCGTCGCCGCGACCATCATGATTGTGCTTCTGGTTTTAATTCTCCTGCTGCGCGCTATCGTCGCGCCGCTATACCTCATCGGTTCGGTGGTGATTTCATATTTGTCCGCGCTTGGTATCGGCGTCATATTGTTTCAATTCATACTTGGCCAGGAATTGCATTGGAGCGTTCCCGGATTGACCTTCATCATATTGGTCGCAGTGGGAGCGGATTACAACATGCTGCTGATGTCCAGGATTCGTGATGAGTCTCCCCAAGGTATGCGTTCCGGCGTGATCCGCACCGTGGGTTCGACCGGCGGTGTGATCACCGCGGCGGGGGTCATCTTCACGGCCTCGATGTTCGGTCTGCTGTTCGCCAGCATCAGCACCGTGGTCCAGACCGGCTTCATCGTCGGGGCCGGGATCCTGCTGGATACCTTCCTGGTGCGCACCGTCACGGTTCCCGCCACGGCTGTGCTGGTGGGGCGTGCGAACTGGTGGCCGTCACGATGGCGGCCGCACCCGTCGGTTGGGCGGCCCGGTGAAATTGTCTAGTCCAACGTGCCGGCGGGGAGCAGGCTCCGGAGCGCGTCGACGATTGGAGCGAGGTTGGCGCGACTGGTCGGGTCCAGGTAAGCCGCCGCGTCGATGCCGCCCACCGGGTCCACGCTGATCGGCGCGGTTGACGGATCGTCGTTGCGCGAATAACCCGCATCGACAATGGGTTTGCAGCGCGTCGTCGATCTGATCCGCTGTCGCCTCGGACACCCCGATGTAGCGCAGCGGCAGTGTCAGCGGCAGATGCTTAGCCGGAACCAGATACGTCGTCGTTACCGCACCCCTGGAGTTGACGGACGTGGTGATGTTCTGCGGTGGCACGTCGGTCGGGCTGGTGAACGCGGCCGGGGTATGAACAGTTGTCGACCCAATGACCGCGTTGGCGAGAGATACCAGGTTCCATGGCCTGTCCGGGAAGTCGCCAAAGCCGTCGTAAGCAGCGACAACGACGTTGTTGTCATATTGGCTGTCCACCGGCTTGGGCACCGTGTAGTTCACGATCGGGATGTAGGTGCCGGGTGGAACCCCGGAAAGGACGCTGCGACTGAAGCCGTGAGCCCTTGTCGGGTCGCCAAACGTGGTGAATGACAACCGATCCGGCGGTGGCGCGGTCGGATCGTTGGCGAGCCTCGCCTGCTCGGCGTCAAGGACGAGGGTGCCCTCGGATAAGCCGATCACATCGGATGGGCCGCTGGCGCTGCGGATCGCCCTGTCCAGGTTCTTCGTCCCGGTGACAACCGACTCCCCGACGGTGATGGTGTCCAGACCTTGACCCGGCCACAAAACCGCCGGCAGCCGGCCGTACATCATGCCGCCCGGGTAGTCGACGATCTCCCGCTTGGCGTCCGGGAAGTACCGTTGGCCGGTCATCGACGTGTACCAATACCAGGGAATGCCCGGCGCTTTGGCTCCCCCTACCACGAGCGCGGTATCGGCTGCCGCGACACCAGTACCCAAAGCTCCCGCTGAACCCACGACTCCCGCCGCGAGGGTGCCGGCGAGCAGTCTCTTGACCACCGTCGGTGGACCGAACTCGAGGAAGACAAGGAGGAACCCCACCACGAGCAGGGTGCTGACCATCGGTCCTCCCGAGAAACCGGTGCGGCAATCCTAACGCCCATGGTCGAGAACCGACAGGTCGCCGGCTAAATGTCCAAGCGGGAGAACTGGCCGTCCCGGTACCACTCGACACAGGCTGCTCGTCTGACCTTGCCGCTGGTGGTGATCGGTATCGAGCCAGGCGACACCACAACCAGATCCGCGACGCGTAGACCGTGCGACGTCGATATCGCCGCGGTGATCTCATCCTTGAGGATGCGAAGCTGGTGCATCGCATCCTCATGGGAGTCGCCCCGCTTCTTCAGTTCGACGATGGCGACCAGCTTCTCGGTGCGATCGTCGGGGACCGATATCGCCGCGGCCCGGCCTCCGGTTATCTCCTGGATGGTGGCCTCGATGTCGTCGGGGTAGTGATTACGCCCGTACACGATCAACAGGTCCTTGATGCGGCCCACGATGAACAACTCGCCGTCGGAGATGAAGCCCACGTCTCCGGTTCTGAGCCAAGGCTCTTCGGGTGTGCCCGCCGAAGGAGTGACAAGCCTGGCACCGAACGTGCGCTCGGTCTCTTGGGGTTTCCGCCAATAGCCCAGAGCGACGTTGTCCCCGTGCACCCAGATCTCGCCGGTCTTTCCCGCCGGACACTCGGTCCTGGTCTCGGGATCGACGATCCGTACCGTCGGCGACCCCGGCACGCCGTAGCTGACCAACGGTGTGCCGCCGCTGCTTGCGCACCGCTGTGCATCGCCGCCGGCCAGTTTGTCGGAATCGAAGTGGACGACTTCTGGTGGCCGGCCCGGCAGGCGGGTCGCCACGTACACCGTTGCTTCAGCGAGTCCGTATGAGGGTCGGATCACCGTGTCGCGCAGATTGAAGCGGGCGAAGCGGTCGGTGAACCGTTTGAGGGTGGCGGCGTGTATCCGTTCGCTGCCGTTGCCGATGACGAACACGTCCCCGAGATCAAGCCCGGCCATGTCATCGTCGGATGTTCGTCGCACCGCCAATTCGAAAGCGAAGTTCGGTCCCGACGTGAATGCGCGACGATTGGTTGCCGCCAATTGCATCCACCGGGCCGGCCGTTCCAGGAACGACAGCGGGCTCATGAGCACGGTGTGGGCTCCCACCAGAATCGGTGCGCAGACGGCCATGAACAATCCCATGTCGTGATAGAAGGGCAGCCACGACACAATGGTGAGGTCCGGCGGTGCAACGTTTCCGTAGTCCGCGAAGTAGGCGGACATCACCTGTTCGAAATTGGCGGCAAGGTTGCGGTACGAGACCATGACCCCGGTCGGCTGACGGGTTGACCCGGACGTGTATTGCAGATACGCGCTACCGGGGCACCAGCGGCCGCGCACCAACGGCCCCGGCGTCGGATCCTCTCCGAGAGTCCAGGTCCAGCAGATCGACCTCGACGACCGTTGGCGCGGATCCGCCGGACTCCGGCTGCGGCATACTCGGTGACGTTGCCGACCTCAGAGGACGTCGTGAGGATGACAGCGGGCGACGTATCGCGCAGCACCGAAGTAACTCGTTCATCGTGGGCGCCGACCTGCGGGACGGAAAGCGGAACTGCGATAAATCCGGCCTGCAACGCTCCGAGAAAGGCAACGATGTAGTCGAGTCCTTGGGGTGCCGATATCACCGCCCGGTCGCCTGTCGACCCGTAACGCTTCAGCTCGTGTGCGACGTTGAGGGCCCGCCGGTATACCTGCGACCACGTGAGGTTCTCGGCAACGCCGGCCCAGTCCTTTTGGTAATCAATGAAAGTGAACGCAGCGTCGTTGGGCTGCAGACTGGCACGCTCGCGCAGCACAGCGGGAATCGAAGACTCGCTCATCGGCAGACGTTGCTCAGAGGAACTGCGCCGTGACCCTCGGCCACCCGTACATACACGGATTTGATCGTCTCCGCATACCGGGCGACTGATTCGCGGGCGATGGGATTGTTCGGGAACATCACCGCCATCATGGTCATCTTCTCGAGCCGAATCACCCAGGTAATGAGTGGATCCGACAGCCTGCCGTCGCCGTAGATACCGAGATTCAGCCCCCCCAATTCGGTCGTGAGGACGCCGGAAAGAGGAGGAAGGCCCGCATCGAGGAAGTTCAGCAGGGGATAGCAGCGTCGAGGCCTACTCAGCCAGGGCGCCAGTTCCAAGTACCCGATCAAACGGCACATTCGCCAGGTCTGCAGCCGCATCGAAGGAAGCCTGCGCGGCGCGGGCGACGTCACTGAAAGACCTCGTGGCGACAGGGACGGTGATCGGAATCAGGCCGGTGAACCAACCCAGCGTCACACGTTCCGTCGGAGTGCGCGTGTCGGCGGGAGCGAGTCCGTAATAGGTGTCAGCGCCGGTCAACGTGTGGTCGGCGAGCGCGGCACAGGCGAACACGCCACCGATGAAACGAGCGCCGGCCTCGATGCAGGCGGATTCGAATCGTGCTGTTTGTTGCTCGTCCATCAGCGCCACGCGCGAGCAGGCTGCTGGCACCGGGCACCGATCGATCACCGAGCGGCAGCGGAAAGTCCGGAAGGGTTCCGTTGTTGTTTTCAGCGAACTGAATCCATGCGCGCACCTGCGGGGACTCCAGGGTCAAGGCGGCGGTGTACTGGCGCTGCCGGATGCAGTAATCGTCATAGCTGCCCGGGTCCGGCAGCGTGATGGGCGCGCCGCCGGCCACCAGTGCGGCGTACATCATGTGTATCTCCATGAGGACAAGACCCATGAACTGCGTGTCCATGTGGAGGTGATCGATGCTCACATAGAATGTGAAATGGTCCGCGCGCTGAATGATCCCGAAGGTGAAGCAATCCCACTGCAGCGGATCCGGGGTAGCCAACAGATGGTCTCGGAATTCTGCCGGCGTCATCTCGCCATGCTCGGTCGGAACGAATTCAATATCGGCGGGGTCCTCAATGGTCCGCCGAACGATGTGCTCCGCATCCGTGTACTCGAACCAACTGCGGTACGTGTCGTGCCGACGAAGGTGCGCGTTGATGACGTAACTCATGGCGCGGATATCGGCCCGTCCGGCTACGTCGGCGGTGACGATGAACAGCCGTGAATAGTCGAGCCCCCTGGCGCGTACTCGGAAAAGCCGCGAAGATGCCCGGCTTGCATATAGCCGGCCGGCACAGCGCTTATCGGCGCATGCTGGGCTTTCGCGCGCGCCGCGGGCGATGGATGCCAGGAGACGACTGAACCTGGGCCCGGCGCCAACTGATCAATTGTTCCTACCCCCACTGGGCCTATGAACAACTTCTCTCCTCAGTGACTCGGCCATCACGACGTTCGTCGGTGCGGCTTCTTGGGCCGCCAGCGTGTCGCACAGCTGCTCCGCCAATGCACGGACGGTGGTGATGTCCCTCGGGGCGACGCGTATCCCCGTCTCCGCCTCGATGCGGATGCGCACTTCGTGGTTGCCCAGCGAGTCAAGGCCATACTCGGACGAGTGGACGGTCCGGATCGATTGTGCGACGCAGAATCAGGCCGATCTGCTCGGACACCAAACGCCGGAGCCGGCTGGGCCACTCGTCCCGGGGCAGCGAGCTCAGCTCGGCACGGAATTTGCTTGTGTCCGGTTCGGCTTTGCCCCGTGCTTTGGAATGCTTCAGCGAACGGGCTGCGCTGCGCAAACGCGGTCAACCACGGGGCCTCGATGATCGGCGCATATCCGGTGTAGGCGCGGTCGTGGCGCAGCAGTGCCTCGAATGCGTGCGCGCCCTCGGCAGGACGTGATGGCGCCATCGGTGCCTGCTGCGATGGCCGCGGCGCGGCCGATCTCGGCCCATGGTCCCCACGCGATCGCGGTCGCCGGAAGGCCATGAGCTCGGCGCCAGTGGGTGAATGCGTCCAGCCAGCTGTTGGCCGCGGCGTAGGCGCCCTGGCCGGGCGAGCCCACCAGGGCAGCTGCCGAGGAGAACGAGCAGAACCAGTCCAATGGCTGGGTGGTGGTGGCCTGGTGCAGGTTCCAGGCGCCGTACACCTTCGGCGCCCAGTCCCGGTCGATGAGCTCGTCGGTGATATTGGTGAGGGTGGCGTCCTCGACCACTGCCGCGGCGTGCAGCACTCCGCGCACTGGAAGCCCGGTTGCGGTCGCCGCCGCCACCAACCGGTCGGCCGTGCCGGCTTCGGCGATGTCGCCGCACTCCACCACGATGTCGGCACCGGTCGCCCGGATCCGCTCGATCGTCTCCAGCACCGCTGGCTTTGGCTGCGAGCGGGAGCTGAGCACGATCCGGCCGCAGCCCGCCGCGGCCATCTTTTCGGCGAGGAAGAGCCCGAGGCCACCCAGGCCGCCGGTGATGATGTAGGCACCGTCGCGGCGGAAGACCGGAGCCTGCTCCGGCGGCACCACCACGCTGCTGTGCCCGGTGTGCGGGACGTCGAGCACGAGTTTGCCGGTGTGCTCGGCCGCGCTCATCACCCGGATAGCGGTGGCGGCGTCGGCAGCGGGTAGTGCGTGGTCTCCGGCATCGGCAGCGACGCCGTCTGCGGTGAGTTTGTACACCGTTGTCAACAGGTCGCGGATCTGGTGTGGGTGGCTGACAGCCATCAACGCCAGGTCGACGCCGTAGAACGCCAGGTTGCGACGGAACGGGAAGAGCCCCAGTCGGGTGTCGCCATAGATGTCGCGCTTGCCGATCTCGACGAATCGTCCACCGAAGGCGAGCAGTTCCAGCCCGGCGCGCTGCGCCGCGCCGGTCAGGGAGTTGAGCACGATGTCGACGCCATAACCGTCGGTGTCACGCGCGGATCAGGTCGGCGAACTCGGTGCTGCGTGAGTCATAGACATGCTCAATACCCATCTTGCGCAACAGTTCTCGACGCTGCGGGCTGCCCGCTGTGGCGAAGATCTCGGCTCCCGCGGCGCGGGCGATCGCTATCGCCGCCTGCCCCACGCCGCCGGTCGCGGAGTGGATCAGCACCTTGTCACCGCGCGTGATCCGGGCCAGGTCGTGCAGGCCGTGCCAGGCGGTGGCATACGCAGTGGTCACCGCGGCCGCCTGGTCATCGGTCAGGCCGGGCGGAAGCGGTGACGGCGAGGTGGGCGTCGCAGGTGACGAACGTGCCCCAACAGCCGTTGGCGGACAGGCCACCGACATGGTCACCGACCTGGTGATCTGTGACGTCCGGCCCGACCGCGGTCACCACGCCGGCGAAGTCGGTACCCAGCTGCGGCAGCAACCCCTCGAAGCTGGGGTATCGGCCGAATGCGACGAGGACATCGGCGAAGTTGATGCTGGATGCGTTGACCGCGACCTCGATCTGCCCTGGCCCCGGCGGAACGCGGTCGAACGCAGCAAGTTCCATCGTTTCGAGGTCACCGGGTGTGCGGATCTGCAGGCGCATACCGTCGTGCTCGTGGTCCACGACGGTGGTTCGCCGCTCGTCGGGGCGCAGCGGACTGAGGCACAACCGCGCCGTGTACCACTGCGCCGTTTCGCCAGGCGGTCTCGTCCTCCTCCGATCCGCCAGCAGTTGCCGCGCCACCTGCTCGGCGTCTGTGTCGCTCGTCGACGTCGATTTGGGTGGCGCGCAAGTGCGGATGCTCAGTGCCGATCACCCGCATCAGACCACGCAGCCCGGCCTGCTCCAGGTTGGCCACGGTCGTCGGGCAGCACGGTCTGGGCATTCCTGGTCACGAGATACAGGCGGGGCGACTCGCCCGGGATCTCCGGCAACTCGCGGGCGATGCGCACCAGATGATGAACGTACTCACCGCCACGCACGCGCACACTGCTCATCGGGGTTGCCGTTCGTGGGTCCGGTGAGGACGACCACACCGGTGAATCCGCCGGTACCGAGGTGGTCGCGCAGCAGTTCGGCGTTGGCCAGATGGTCGGCATGCTGCGGCCAGCACATCGCAGTGCATTGCGCGCCGTGGATTTCAACGCATCGGTCAACGCGGTGGCCAGGACATCCGCGGTGTCGGAGGTGCTGATCAGCAGCCATGCTCCAGCGTCGGCGAGGTCCACCTCGGGCAGCGCTCGCTGCTGCCATTCGATGGTCAGCAGCCGCTCGCCCAGCACACGATCGCGTGTCGTCATTCTCGGAGGCCCCGCCGCCGAATCGCAGCCCCACGCACGGTCAGCAGGACTGTTCCGTGCTCGTCCAGCACATCGAGGTCGGCCTCGACCTCGGCGGCGTCGGCTCTGGTCACCCGCGTGTAGCAGTAGTGGGCATTGCGGGTAGGACCGTAAGCGCGTAGCCGGCGGACACCCAACGGCAACGGCAGGCACCGCCGCGCTGCGGGCCTGGACGTCGGGATGGGCCACGACGGACTGAAAACAGGCATCCAGCAGCGCTGGGTGCACGCCGTAGGCAGCATGCTGCGAGCGGATCGGACCGGGCAACGCGACCTCGGCCAGCACGGTGCTGACTGTCCCCTGTCGGCGGTGTGCGCGGCGGCCAGGCCGGTGAACGCCGGACCGAACTGAACACCACGCGTCGTCGATCCGCTCCCGGACCTCGGTCCCGTCCACGCGGCGCGGGTGCGCTGCCAGGAGGGCAGGCATGTCGTGCGCAGGTGGCTGCGTGCTCATCGTCCGCGGCGTGCAGGACCGCGCTGGCCCGTCGCGCGCGTTCGCCGTCATGGTCGTGTCTGCACCTCGAAGTCGACGACGTCCGGCGACAGCACCGACGCGACGGCAGCCGACGACGGTCTCGATCGTCCAGCAGCAGCACCTGCTCGAAGCGGATGTCGCGGACCTCGGATGCCTCGCCAAGGGTCGACCCGAGCCGCGGCCAACGCCATCTCGCAGTAGGCAGCCCCGGGCAGGACGGCCACATCATTTACCTGATAGTCACCGAGCCAGGGCTGTGCCGCGGTGCCGACCTCAGCCTGCCAAACGTGGCGTTCCGGCTCCTCCTGCAAGCGCACATGTGGCCCCAACAGCGGATGCACCGACACCGTGCAGGCGCCGCGGCGCCTGGGAGTCCTGAGCGTCGCGGGTCAAGAGCAACGGACGGTGGGTCCAGGTGGGCAGCGGTGCATCCACCAGGCGCCCACTCGGGAACAGCACGGAGAAGTCCACCGCGGCGCCCGCGCTGTGCAGATCCGCCAGGAAGCCACGCAGCCCATGCGGCAGCGCCTGCTCGCGCCGCATGCTGGCCAGAGCGGCAACCGGCATGTCGAGGCTGCGGGCGGTTTGCTCGATAGCGTGGGTGAGCAGGGGATGCGGTGCCAGCTCCGCGAAGACCCGGTGCCCGTCCTCCAGCGCCGCCTGCACCGCCGCGGCGAACCGCACCGTGTGACGCAGATTGTCCACCCAGTAAGCGGCATCCCACGCCGGCTGATCACGCGGGTCATACAGGGTCGCGGAGTAGAACGGGACCGTCGGTGTCATCGGGGTCAGGTCCGCCAGCGCATCGGCCATCTCGTCGAGTATCGGATCGACCTGAGGCGAATGCGACGCGACATCCATCGGCCACCTCGCGCGCCATCACCGTCACGCTGCTCCCACGCTGCGACCAGGTCGCGAACCGTTTCCGTGGCGCCGCCGACGACCGTCGACTGGGGAGAGGTGACCACGGACAGCACCACATCGGTTATGCCCCGAGCCGTCAGTTCCGAAAGGACGTGCTTGGCGGGCAGTTCCACCGACGCCAACGCGCCGGCACCGGCGATGCGGGACAACAGCCGCGATTTGCGGCAGATGACGCGCACCCCGTCGTCCAGCGACAGCGCTCCCGCCACGACGGCTGCCGCCGTCTCCCCGAGGGAATGCCCGATGAGCGCGCCCAGGGCGCACCCCGTACGACTTCATCGTGGCGGCCAGCGCGACCTGCATGGCGAACAGGGTCGGCTGGACCCGGGCGACACCGGTCACTGTCTCCGGCGCTGACATCGCCTCGGTTACCGAGAACCCCGCCTCACGGGCGATCAGCGGCTCCGCCTCCGCGACGGTCGCGGCGAACACCGGTTCGCTCGCGAGCAGGCCAGCGCCCATCCCGGCCCACTGCGAACCCTGCCCGGAGAACACCCATACCGGTCCCCGGTCGTCCTGCCCGACCGCGGCCTGATAGGGGGTGTCACCGTCGGCGACCCCCCGCAAAGCCTCGGTCAGCTCATGGAAGCTGCTGGCCACCACCGCCGTACGCATCGGCCGGTGCCCTCGCCGACGTGCCAGGGTGTAGGCGAGATCCGACAGCGCGGTGCCCTGGCCATTTCCAAAGCTGTCCGCCCGCTCTGCCACCCAGTCGGCCAGCCGGCGGGCGGTCCGGCGCAGCCCGTCGGCGGAGGTGGATGACAGCGGGAACAGCAGCGGTGCCACCGTCCGATCCGGCTGATCCGGTGTGCCCGCGTCGTGTTCTGTGGAGCGTGTCTCGGGAGCTTGTTCCAGGATGGCGTGCACGTTCGTTCCCGACATCCCATACGACGACACCGCCGCCCGTCGGGGCTGCTCGCCGTTGGCGGCCATGGCTGTGGTCGCCTGCGGCACAAAGAGTTCCGTCTCAATTTCGGCGAGGTCATCAGGCAGACGGGTGAAGTGCAGATTCCGCGGCACCACACCGTGCTGAAGCGCGAGGATCGCCTTCATCAGCCCCAGAGCCCCGGAGGCCGACTCGGCATGTCCGAAATTGGTCTTCAGCGATCCAGCCCGCAGCGGGCCGTCGGTGCCGTATACCTGGGCCAGGCCCGCATATTCGATGGGATCACCGACGGGGGTACCGGTGCCGTGCGCCTCGACCATGCCGACGGTGCCGGCGTCCACGCCCGCCGCGGCCAACGCCGCCCGATACACCGCGACCTGCGCGTCCAGCGACGGTGTCGCGATGTTCACGGTCCGGCCATCCTGATTCGCGGCCGTGCCGCGCACCACGGCCAGGATCCGGTCACCATCGGCGACCGCATCCGACAATCGCTTGAGCAACACCACTGCGCAACCCTCGCCGGAGACGAACCCGTCCGCCGCGACGTCGAACGCGCGACAGCGTCCGGTCGGAGACAGCATGCCCTGCGCAGACCCCGAACGAACTTCCGCGGTTCCAGCATCACCGACGCGCCGCCTGCAAGGGCAAGGTCGCTTTCGCCCTCGTGCAGGCTGCGACAGGCCATGTGCACAGCGAGCAAGCCAGAAGAACATGCCGTGTCTACCGTGACCGCGGGACCGTGGACCCCCAGGGTGTAGGCGATCCGCCCCGACGCCAGGCTGAAATTGCTGCCGGCGAACCCGTACGGCCCGTCAAGGGCGCGGGCATCGGCGGCCAGCAAGGTGTAGTCGGCATGGGTCAATCCCATGAACACACCGGTCAGCGAGTCGGCCACCGTCGCTGGGTTGAGACCGGCATGCTCCAGGGCCTCCCACGAGGTTTCCAGCAACAAGCGGTGCTGCGGATCGATCGCGCTCGCCTCGCGCTCACTGATATCGAAGAACTCGGGATCGAAGCCGCCAATGTCGTCCAGGAACGCACCCCACTTCGACACCGACCGGCCGGGCACACCGGGCTCGGGATCGAAGTACTCATCGGCGTCCCACCGCTCGGCTGGAATCTCGGTGACGAAGTCGTCGCCGCGCAGCAACGCCTGCCAGAGCCGTTCTGGAGAGTCGATCCCTCCCGGGAGGCGACAGCCCAATCCGATTACAGCAACGGGTGTGACAGTTTCGACCAACGTCTCCGCCTCTTCACCCTTGGGCAACGGAGGCCGACGGGTATTTTCGGACGGTATCCTAGTCTGGGCTGGGAATTCCCGCCATTGGGTTCTGCTGTCCGTTCCCGCCGCGATGGGATGGACAGCCACGAATCGGTGACGCCACCGTCAATTCAGCAAAAATGTTCAATGCTGGGGTCATGACTGATCGGGCAGTCTTTCTCGCACAGATTGATGACAGCAGCGACAATTTCTTGTGTCAAGGGGCACAGGTCGTCGCTGTCAGCTGTGTCAGACTCGGCGTCGTGATCCTCGACAGCAAGACGATCGTGGTGACCGGAGTCGGCGACGGGCTCGGCCGTGAATGCGCAGCCAGCGCGCTCAGACACGGCGCGAGAGTTGTGCTCGCGGCCCGCAGTGCAGACAAGCTGACGTCGATCGCCGCCGACCTCGACCCCGGCGGTGAGCGAGTCGCGGTGGTACCGACAGATATCACCGATGCGGGTTCGTGCGAAGCGCTCGCGGCCGCAGCGGCCAGCCGATTCGGGGAGGTGCACGGATTGGTGCAAGTGGCCGCGTACGAGAACGCCTTCGGTGGTTTGCACGATATGAATCCCGACGATTGGCGCAAAGCGCACGACACCAATGTGCTGGGCACCTACAACGTGGTGCGGGCACTGCACGGGCCGCTGAAGGACGCAGGCGGCGGCTCCGTGGTGCTCATCGGCTCACAGTCGATGTTCAAACCGTCTATGCCGCAGGCCGGCTACGCGGCGACCAAGGCCGCGCTGCTGACCGCGACTTACTACCTGGCCGACGAACTCGGCGTCGACAACATTCGGGTGAACATGGTGGTGCCGTCCTGGATGTGGGGACCGCCCATCGAAATGTACGTCGCCTATAAAGCACACGAGGCAGGCATTTCCAAGGAAGAGGTAGTGGAAGGAATCGTCGGGCGCTTCCCGCTGCGCCGGATGGCAGAGGACGGCGAGGTGGCCGACACGGTGGTGTTCTTTCTGTCCGATTTGGCCAAGGCGGTCACCGGACAACACCTGCAGGTCAACGCGGGCGAGTTGTCGCGATGAGTGACTTCAGCGGAAAGGTAGCTCTGATCACCGGCGGGGCTCGCGGAATGGGGCGGTCGCACGCGCTCGCCTTGGCCGAGGCGGGCGCCGATATCGCGTTGTGCGATCGCTGCGAGAACCGCGAGGTCATCGGCTATCCCATGGCAACGGAGGAAGACCTGGCAGAAACGGTAAGGCTGGTGCAAGCTACCGGGCGTCGCTGTGTATCGGCCAAACTGAGCACCACCGACCGTGCGGCCCTGGTGGAGTTCGTGTCGCACGTCGAGGAATCGCTCGGCGGTATCGACATCGCCGTGACCAACGCGGGCGTGAACGCTTTCGGGCTGCTGCCCGACGTGTCATCGGAACACTGGGACGAAGTCGTCGGCACCAACCTGACCGGAACTTTCAACACGATTGCGGCGGTCGCGCCCGCCATGATCAAGCGAAAGTTCGGCCGCATCGTCACGGTGTCGTCGATGCTCGGCCGCAGCGCGACGTTCGGTCAAGCGTCCTACACCGCGTCGAAGTGGGGGGTTATCGGGCTGACGAAGGCCGCCGCACACGACCTCGTCGGTTACGGCATCACGGTTAACGCTGTGGCGCCCGGCAATGTTGAAACACCAATGACTATCAACGATTTCCTATTCGCGACCATGCGACCCGACCTCGAAAAACCAGCCCGCGCCGACGTCGAGTCGGTATTTGCGGCCCTGCACCTGCAGAACGTCCCGTTCCTCAGTCCCAGCGAGATCACCAGGGCCGTGCTGTTTCTGGCCCATCCGGACAGCTCGCACATCACCGGCACGGTGCTACCCATCGATGCCGGTGCGACAGCGCGGCTATCTAGCTGAATCGCCGGCGACTTAGAGGTCGGGGGTGATGAGCTGGCCGTTGGGACGCTGGGGTTCACCCGTGCGGCGGTTGATCGGGGCAGGCAGCGGCTGCAGGGGGTTGCGGTGGACCTGAACCGTTTGATAGGCGACCAGTCCGACGAGGGCGGCCACCAGCACTCCCGTTGCGCCGGCGTTCCCCCAGTCCAGGCCGCCGTGATCGCGGCTCTTGCTCAGGATGTTTCCGAGCACGGCACCGAGCGGGCGGGTGAGGACGAAGGCGATCCAGAACAGCAGCATCCCGTTGATGCCGGTGAAATAGTGGGCGGCAAGCAGGACCACCATGACCGCGGAGAGCAGCAGCGCGGTGCCCCGCAACCCAAGCCCCGCGGGCCCGGCTAAGAAGTCGCCGGTGGATGTCCCCAGACTGTTCGAGAAGACGACGGCGATCCAGAACAGCAGCTCGCCTTTGAAGGTGGCGAGGTTCTCCACGTTGAGCGTCTGGCCGCTGCGCCACCAGATGACAAGGACGATCGCCAGCCCGGTGCCCAGAATGAGCGCGCCGCCGGCGTAGCCCAGTGCGTAATTCCGATTCAGCAGATCCGACAACGTCGTCCCCGCCGTGCTGGTCAGCGCGATCACCGTCCAGAAGAGCGCGGCATGAAAACGTCGCGCCCGCAGTTGAATGACGACGGCGATCAGCAAGAGCCCCATCAGGACGACGGTGGCGACCAGATTCCCGAGATTGAGGGTCTGGGAAAACATGTCGCCTGCGGTTTCGCCCAGCGTGGTCGCGATGGTCTTGATCATCCAGAACAGCGCGGTGACATGCGGAAGCTTCCGCATGACGTACTGCGCAGGTGACTTACCGGAAGTGTCCTGCTCGTCTGCAATGAACTCGGACACAGCCTGATGGTGTCACCCGGAGGGGCACTAGGTCGTCACGGCGAACAAAGGCACAGCGATCCCACAGCCGAGTCACATTCTGTGGGTAGGCATTTCGGGGCGGGCGGTACTGGAAGCCGCGTCGGTGCAAACTGCGCTCCGGGCTTGGCGCCCCTCCCAGATGTGACGATCGTCATTCCACGATGATGTCTTAAATGGAATCATTCCAAAAAAACGAGGCGTTAGTCCGGTCATGAGCAGCGGGGAAGCGAATCGGTTTCGGGAACTACTAGGCTCCGAGCGGCGCAGCGCCGACCTGTACGCCGGGTTGGCAGAAGCGGCAACGGGAGAGCGGCGCGATGTCCTCAACGAACTCGCCGCAGTGGAGCGTCGCCATGCCGCGCACTGGGCCGCCAAACTCACCGAGCTGGGCGAGCCGGTGCCCGAGCCGCGCGCGCGGGGCATGCGCGCCCGGGCCTTGTCGTGGCTGGCGCGGCGGTTCTCCATGGACGCGGTATTGCCCTACCTCGAGCGCGCCGAGCACGCCGACGCCGGGCTCTACCAGGACGATCCCGCCGCCACCTCAGCGATGGCCGTCGACGAGCGCTCACATGCTCGGGTGCTGACCCACCTGCGTAACGGCGCTGACAGCCAGGACGTCGGCAGTATTCGTCGCAACGAACGCTGGCACCGCGGCGATCGTTCAGGTGCGCTGCGAGCCGGGGTTTTCGGCGTCAATGACGGGCTGGTGTCCAACACCTCGTTGGTGATGGGCTTCGCAGGCTCAGGTGCCAGCGCCACCGTCATTCTGTTCGCCGGCCTGGCCGGTCTGCTCGCCGGAGCGTTCTCCATGGCCGCCGGCGAATACATCTCGATGCGCAGCCAGCAAGAGTCCTACCAGCGCGAGATCGCCCTGGAAGAGGAGGAACTGCGCGATGACCCCGAGGCAGAAACCGAGGAGCTCATCTTGATCTATCGGGCCAAAGGACTGGACCAAGAGGAAGCCGAGCGGGTCGCGATCACCATCATGAAAGACCGTGAGTCCGCCCTCGACACCATGGCCCGCGAGGAACTTGGGCTTGATCCCGATGAACTCGGCTCACCGTGGTCGGCCGCACTGTCGAGCCTCTTTGCTTTCGCTCTCGGCGCGGTCGTGGTGGTGCTGCCCTACATGTTCGGGTCGGGGGTGGCTGCCCTCGTCGGGGCGATTGCGCTGGCTGGCCTTGCCCTCTTCGGCGTCGGTGCCACGATCGGCCTGCTCAACGGTCGCGGCGGACTGCGATCCGGGACCCGCCAACTGCTCGTCGGCGGGGCCGCCGCACTGCTGGTTTTCTTCATCGGACACTTGGCGAGCGCTGTTGCCGGGGTACGGCTGGGCGTCGGGTAGGCGGTACCCGGTCCAGCTCGGGCTCATCGAGGCCGCAGGCCGACCCAACCTTGCCGAGCCTCACGTCCACAACGAGATCAGCAGCCCGCTGTTAGAGGCCGGCGAGCACTATCCGGCCGCGGTTCCCGTCGCCTGACGCGGCGCTCCCAGGCGCACCGCTTTCCTGACACGGCTTCGGAAGCCGTTCAGCAGATAGCTGATCCAGACTGGACGATCAGCGCCCCGCCTTCACCTCAAGGGTTTCCAGGGTGCGTTGCAGCCAGCTGAACATCAGACCGACCGCTTCGGGCAGCTTGCTGGTGGCGCAGTGCCCGGTGTCGGGGATGAGGTGGACCTCGGTGTTGGGGCGGCCTTGGAAGACCAGGGTGTCGTGTTGGGGAACGTGCACGTCGTCTGCGCCGTTGAGCACGAGCATCGGGGCATTGGTGTCCTGGTCGAGCAGTGCACGCAGCGAGAAGGTGTCCAACTTCGCGTCCAGTTCCTGGGGGCTGGGGCGGTGGTCGAACCCCAGCGCGTTGCCGACGATTCCGTCCATGCCGAACTGCGCCATCGAGGCGTCCTTGCCGAACGCCCTCAAACGGTGATGGCGTCACGGGCGGCGGCGGGTCGGCCGTGACCGCCGAAACTAGCGCGGCGGTGACCTTTGGTGAACTGATTGACGGTGTGGTGACCGACGCCGCCGCGATGGATTCGTTGTCGGCTTCACCGCGGAGAATATCGTCGGCTTCACGGCGGAGGAGGTGGTTGGCTTCACCGAGGAGGAATTGGTGAGCGTGGCCGCCCGGGGCGCCGGACTCACTAGCGGCTGCGGCTGGCTCACTATGGGCGGCGGCGAAGGGTGTGGTGTTCGAGCGGTGCGATGTCGGTGCGGTTGGACAAGTTCGTCTTCTTGCCGGTCTTGGAGCCCGTGCCGGTGGAACCCGCCTTGGAACCGGTCGAGCCACTGAGTCAGGGCTGGTGTCGGTCTTCCGGTCGAGAAGCTGCTGGTGTCGCTCGAGTTAGGGAGCGTGCTCGAATGCGAGGTTTCCGCGTGGGCGATGCCTGACCCCGCTGGCCAGTGCCGCGCCGACAGCGAGGGTGACCGCGCCGGCTCCCAGCCAGGTCGACGCGGGGATTTGACGTCGCTGGACGCGATGCCGAGTTTTATCGCGCCGTGCCTTGGCCTTTGCCCGATTCGCCGTACGGTGCATCCCAGCCATCGCAGTCACCCTCCCGTTGTCGCAATTGACGCCCCGGGCACTGCGGGTGTCGGTGGCAGCCGAGCACAGCACCAGCAGGTAGAGCAGCTAACGCGAAGATCGCGACGACAATCACGACGTGCTCCCCCAAAGATTCGATCCGCGACAGAAAACGGTTCGCGGGGCTAGTCGGAAACGTAACCAATTCAGCAAACGTTTACATCGCGCCCCGGCTAAGCACCTGAAGTCTGAAAGGCTGGTTTCGGCTGGCTGAATATTGACCGTGAATTTGGTAGTAGCAAGCGCATCAAGGATCGGCTCGGCCCTCGAGATAACAATCCCACCCTCATTTGATTGCGAATCGATAAGCACGGCTAAGGACGTCGCTGGGCAAACTAGCGTTACTTCGTGCACCGTCGAACGGCCCTGAAGCTGCCGCTGCTGCTGGCAGTGGGCGCCGCTGTGGCCCGCATGCCGCGCGCCGTTGCCGGAGCCGGGCCAGTGGTCGGTTGAGCGCGCCAACAGCTGGTATCAAGCACAGGGTTGGCTCGTCGGCGCCAACTACATCACCTCAACCGCGGTTAATCAGCTCGAGATGTTTCAGCCGGGCACCTATGACGCCCGGCGCATCGATAGCGAGCTGGGCTACGCTCGGCTGCTCGGGTTCAACACCGTGCGGGTTTTCCTTCACGATCAGCTGTGGGCCCAGGACCCACGGGGGGTTCCTCGGCCGTCTCGCACAATTCGTCGCGATCGCGGCCCAGCCACGGCATCAAACCGCTGTTTGTCCTGTTCGACTCCTGCTGGAACCCGTTCCCCCGGGTCGGCCCGCAGCCCCCGCCGACCCCGGGAGTGCACAACTCCGGTTGGGTGCAAAGCCCGGGTGCCGAGCACATCGATGACCCCCGCATACCCGCGGCATTCTGCACGACTACGTCACGGGCGTGCTGAGCCAATTCGGCAACGATGATCGCGTTTTGGGTTGGGACCTGTGGAATGAACCCGACAATCCCGCGCGCGTGTACCGCAACGTGGAGAGGAAAGACAAGCAGGAACTTGTCGCAGCGCTGCTTCCCCAGGTGTTCCAATGGGCGCGTTCGGCGAATCCTGTCCAACCGCTGACGAGCGGCGTCTGGACTGGAAGCTGGGGAGATCCCAGCAGCCGCAGTGCAATCACTGGCATCCAACTCGACAACGCCGACGTGATCACATTCCACTGCTACGGCAAACCGGCCGAGTTCGAGGCCCGCATCACCGAACTTGCTCCGCTGGGCGACCGATCCTGTGCACCGAGTACCTGGCCCGGTCGTTGGGCAGCACCGTTGAGGGAATCTTGCCGATTGCCAAGCGGCACAACGTCGGTGCATTCAACTGGGGGTTTGTCGCCGGCAAGACTCAGACGTATCTGCCGTGGGACTCGTGGGACCACCCCTACAGTGCTGCGCCAAGGTGTGGTTCAGCGACCTGGTGCAACCCGACGGACGGCCCTACCAGGACAGCGAGATCCAAACGATTCGCCGGTTGGCCGGCGGGCTGAGCACAACGTAAACGGTAGGGCTGACCCGGGTCATTTGCGCGCGGCCGCCGCGATGATCGCGCGCACGGTACGCCGGCAACGACCACACTGCGATCCGGCTCCGCATGCCGCGGCCACCTGCTTCGACGTCGAGGCGCCTGCGGCCACCGCGCTTTTGACGGTTTCGCTGGTAACGCCAAGACACAGACAGACATACATCAACGTTGACCCTCGTCGGTTTGGCCGATGCGCATCGTGTGCGCGAGCCTGCCGACAAACACCGGAGGATAGGCGCCGACCCCGGCATCGGAGAGCCACTCGGCGGCGACGTCCGGTTGGGCCAGCCATCGACGGGCGCTCGCTTCATCGAGCAGCTCCTGCATGAACATGACTTCGTGCGGATCGTCGAAGGCTTCGAAGATCCACGCGCGCCGGATTCCCGCCGCTTCGAACAGGTCGCGCGTCTGGCGGACGTGGACCCGAAAACCGGCTACGTCCTCAACCGCGGTGATGCCGACAACGACGACCCCGGGTGCCGGCCGGTCGGAATCGTCGATGAACTCGAACCGTTCGACCAGTTCCCCGGCGAATACCGCCGGAATGTCCTCGACCCCGACGGCGTCGAACCATTGAAAGAACGCCTGCGACCGCAGTAGGTCAGCGACCGGCTCCCGGGTATCGAGCGCGATCGTGACCAACACCCGCTCGGCATCGGTAGACGACGTGTACACGAAGACGTGGTGCGCGCCGAGAGCCGCAAGGCCGTCTTGGCGCCGCTGCAGCAGCGGCCACACGCGCGTCGGGTCGGGCACCCGGTAGTCCGTGGTCAGCACCAACGCGTGCGCGGGTTCCGGCATCGCTAGCTTTTGAGTGTGTAGTTGAAGGTGATGCTCTCGCCGTGCACGGCGGTCACCGCCAGTACATAGGTTCGGCTTTGTCCGGCCTTGACGGCGGTGCACTCGACGGTGTTGCCGACTTTGCCTTCCAGGTCGCCGCTGCAGCTCAACGAATCAGGTGGCTGTCCGATCTGGCGCAACTGGAAAAAGAACGATTCGGCGAGAACCGGTTGGGTCAGCACGGGGATGAGGGCGTATTTCATCGACAGCCCGGTTACTTCGGAGACCTCCACCGTGCGTCGGCTGGTGGTGCCGTTCGTCACCACCGCGCAATAGGCCACCGCGCCCACCTTGCCGTCCAATCCCGACTGACAGTTCACCGAAGTGGGGGGCGCCTTGCTGGTGTTGGTGACCAACTGGGCCACCGACGCGTCCAGTTGGGATTTCGACACCGACGGAGTGATGTCGTAGTCGACCTTGGTGCCTTCAAGCCCGGTGACGGTGACGATCGGCTCAAAGCTGTTGGCGGGATCCATCATGACGTCGCAGCGGGTGATTTGACCGAGCTGGCCGACCAGGTCGTTCTGACAGGTGACCGATTGCGGAGCCCGGCCGGAGTTGGCGAGGCGCTGCGAAATGTCCTTCTGCAGTACATCTTTGGACACCTTCGGTGGTGAGTTGTTTCCGAAAGTGACCGAGCAGCCCGCCACCGCAACCGCGACGGCAAACAATACTGTCACTGTCCCAGCGTCGCGGCCCATGGGCCCGATTCTGCCGGATCAGGTGTGAGAGATAAGCGATATCACCGATACAGACGTTTGTCATTCGACGTGGCGGGAATGCCCCCTGAGTAGGTCTCGTCGGTTCAGACCTCGAGCCGGCGGGGCCGCCTCCTGCCCCAATGTGCCCGAGTCACTCTCTTAGTTGTAGTACCGTTCCGTTATGGGCACTCCCAACGTCTGGATCCTCGGCGGCTATCAGAGCGATTTCGCACGCAACCTCACCCGCGAAGGCCGTGACTTCGCCGACCTGACCGCCGAGGTGGTCGAGCAAGACGCTCGCGGCGGCCGACGTCGACGCCGCGGACATCGGCGTGGTCCATGTCGGCAATGCCTTCGGCGAGATGTTCGCCGGTCAGGGTCATCTCGGGGCGATGCCTGCCACCGTCAACGACGGGCTGTGGGACACCCCCGCATCCCGCCACGAAGCCGCGTGCGCATCCGGCAGCGTCGCGACCCTGGCGGCACTTGCCGATCTGCGCTCCGGCGCGTACCGCACCGCCCTGGTCGTCGGCGTCGAACTGGAGAAGACGGTGCCCGGCGACACCGCCGCGCAGCACCTCGGCGCCGCCGCCTGGATCGGCCACGAGGGCGCCGAGGCAACGTTCATGTGGCCGTACATGTTCGACCGCGTGGCCGACGAGTACGACCGCCGATACGGCCTCGACGAGGCCCACCTGCGGGCCATCGCCCAGCTGAACTTCGCCAACGCCCGCGCCAATCCGAACGCACAGACCCGCGAGTGGACGGTGCCCGATCCGATCCGGGCGCCGACGAAGCCAACCCGCTGATCGAAGGCCGGTTGCGCCGGTTCGACTGCAGCCAGATGACCGACGGCGGCGCCGGCATCGTCCTGGTCACCGACGACTACCTGCGCGCGCACCCCGGCGCGCACCCGATCGGCCGCATCGACGGATGGGGGCACCGCACGGTCGGTCTCGGCCTGCAGCAGAAGCTCGACCGCGCCGCCGACGACCCCTATGTGCTGCCCCACGTGCGGTCGGCCGTGCTCGACGCGCTTCGGACCGCGCCCACGTCACGCTCGACGACGTCGACGGCTTCGAGGTGCACGACTGCTTCACCCCCAGCGAGTACCTCGCCATCGACCACATCGGGCTGACCGGGCCTGGCGAGTCGTGGAAGGCGATCGAAAACGGCGAGATCGAGCTCGGCGGGCGGCTGCCGATCAACCCCAGTGGCGGGCTGATCGGCGGAGGTCACCCGGTCGGCGCGTCGGGCGTGCGCATGCTCGCTCGACGCCGCCAAGCAGGTCAGCGGCGCCGCCGGTGACTATCAGGTCGAGGGCGCCGAAGACGTTCGGCACGCTCAACTTCGGCGGCAGCACCGCCACCACGGTCAGCTTCGTCGTGAGCGGCGGCGTGAGATGGCGGCCACATGAACCCAGAGATCGTCGGCAAGTTTCTGTCCGACCCTGCCCGAAGACGACGACCATCCCTACCGGACCGGCCCGTGGCGCCCGCAGACCACCGAGTGGGACGCCGACGACCTGACCGTCGTCGAGGGCGAGATCCCGGCCGACCTCGACGGCGTCTACCTGCGCAACACCGAGAACCCGCTGCATCCGGCGCTGAAGTTCTACCACCCGTTCGACGGCGACGGCATGGTGCACGTCGTCGGCTTCCGCGACGGCAAGGCGTTCTACCGCAACCGCTTCGTCCGCACCGACGGGTTCGCCGAGGAGAACGAGGCGGGCGGCCCGCTGTGGCCGGGATCTGGCCGAGCCGGTCGAAGATCGCCAAGCGCGACACGGCTGGGGCGCGCGGACATTGATGAAGGACGCCTCCAGCACCGACGTCGTCGTGCACCGCGGCACCGCCCTGACGAGCTTCTACCAGTGCGGCGACCTGTACCGGCTCGACCCGTACTCCGGCGACACGCTGGGCAAGGCAGACTGGGGCGGCCGTTTCCCGTCCGACTGGGGCGTGTCGGCGCACCCGAAGGTCGACGACAGCACCGGCGAGCTGCTGTTCTTCAACTACGGCAAGCACGCGCCGTACATGCACTACGGCGTCGTCGACGAGAACAACGACCTCGTGCACTACGTCGACGTGCCGCTGCCCGGCCCGCGCCTGCCGCACGACATGGCGTTCACCGAGAACTACGCGATCCTCAACGACTTGCCGCTGTTCTGGGATCGCCGAGCTGCTGGCAGCGCAACGTCCACGCTGCCCGAGTTCCACCGTGACATGCCGTCGCGCTTCGCCGTCATCCCGCGCCGCGGCAGCACCGAGCGAGATCCGCTGGTTCGAGGCCGAGCCGACGTACGTGCTGCACTGGGTCAACGCCTACGAGGACGGCGACGAGATCGTGCTCGACGGCTTCTTCCAGGGCGACCCCGAGCCCGCGACATCGCGCACCGGCGACAAGTGGCAGCAGCGCGTTCCGGTTCCTCGCGCTGGACCGGCTGCAGTCCCGGCTGCACCGCTGGCGGTTCAACCTCGCCACCGGCGAGGTGCGAGGAGCAGCAGTTGTCCGACAGCATCACCGAGTTCGGCATGATCAACGGCGGCTACGCCGGCCGAAAGTATCGCTACGCCTACGCCGCCACCGGCAAGCCCGGCTGGTTCCTGTTCGACGGGCTGGTCAAACACGACCTGCACGACCGGCACCGAGCAGCGCTTCGCGTTCGGCGACGGCGTCTACGGCAGCGAGACGGCGATGGCGCCCCGACGTCGGCGCGCCGGCGAGGACGACGGGTACCTGGTCACGATCACCACCGACATGAACGCCGACGCCTCCTACTGCCTGGTGTTCGACGCCGCCCGGGTCACCGACGGGCCGGTGTGCAAACTGGCTCTGCCCGAACGGGTCTCGAGTGGCACCCACTCGACCTGGGCGCCGGGCTCGCAGCTGCGGCGCTGGCACGACGCCGACACCGCGGCGGCGGCGATCGGCCTCTAGGTGGAGCAGCCGGAGCCCAACGCCGTCGCCCGGATGCTGGGGCTGCTCGGCGACGAGTGGACGCTTCTGGTCGTCCAGCAGGCCCTGCTTGGCGCGACCCGCTTCGCCGAATTCAAAGCGCGGCTGCCGATCTCGAATTCGGTGCTCACCCGTCGCCTGCAGGCGCTGACGCGTGACGGCCTGCTGGACCGTCGCGTCTATCAGACCAACCCGACCCGGTCCGAATACCTGGTCACGCCGCGCAGCCGGTCATTGTGGCCGGTGCTGCTGTCGATCTGGGAATGGGAGCGCCACTGGGTGCCCGATCACGCCGAGAGGCTGCCGAACATGCGGCACGACAGGCCTGCGGTGCCGACTTCGCCCCGCTGATCATCTGCCGCTCGTGCGGCGAGGTCGACAGCGAGAAAGACGTTGTCGCGCAATGGGGCCCGAGCGGAGCGTGGCCGCGGTCCATGCCGGTCGCCTCGACACGGCGGCGATCCGAAGCCGATCAGCGCGACGCGGCGGCCGGCCTGTTCCCGCAGACGATGAGCATGCTGGGCAACCGCTGGGGCTTCGCTCTGTTGGTCGCGGCGTTCGTCGGCGTCAGCCGGTTCACCGACTTCCAGAGCCAGCTCGGCGCTCCGCCCGGTTCGATCGCGGATCGGCTGTCGATCTTCACCGCCAACGGCGTGCTGGTCGCGCTCCGACGGCCGATACCGGCTCACCGAGAAGGGCCGGCCGCTGTTCGCCGTGCTTGGTCACCGCGCTGCAGTGGGCGCAGCGCTGGTTCCCGGCGCCCGAGGGTCCGGCGGTGATCCTCGACCCACACGCGGCTGCGGCGGGCCCTTCGGCGCCGTGCTGGCCTGCGACCAGTGCGCCGAGCCGCTGCACCGGGGCACGGGTCGCCGCTGTTTAGTCGAGCGGCGACGTCTAGCGGTCCAGTCGGTAACGCAGATTGTTGCGCACCGCGGGCCACTCGATGTCGAGGATCGAGTACACCACGGTGTCGCGGCGCGACCCGTCGGGCAGCACCTGGTGGCTGCGCAGCACACCGTCGAGTTTGGCGCCCAGCCGCTCGATGGCGGCCCTGCTGGTGGAGTTGAAGAAGTGGGTGCGGAATTCCACTGCGACACAGCCCAACTCGTCGAAGGCATGGCCGAGCATCAGCAGCTTCGTCTCGGAATTGACCCCGCTTCGTCGGGCCGACGCCACGTACCAGGTGTTGCCGATCTCCAGCCGGCGGTTGGCCGCGTCGACGTTCAGGTAGCTCGACGAGCCGATCAGCGTGCCGTCGAGGCCGCGCACCACGAACGTCAGGCCTTGGTCGGGTTTCTGGGCCGCCAGCCGCATGTCGACCCACTGCTCGACGGCCCGCGGCCTTCGGCGCGGAGGTGAACCACAGGCTGCCGAGCTCGCCGTCGGCGGCGACGTCGACGATCTCCGGAATGTGGGCACGGGCAAGCGGTTCCAGAGCCACCCAGCGCCGCCCGGTCAACGTGACCGGTTCGACGAAGCCGGTCATGACACCCGGCTTGCCGCCGCCCAGGCGGCGACCATCGCCCACACCGACAGCAGCACCGCGAGCACAGCGGCCGCGGCGCCGAGGTAAAGCCCGTAGCCCGCCGACACCGGCGGGTACACGTAGAGCCGGTAGTACCACATCGTCAGCACCACCAGCAGCACCGAAATGGCCAGTGCCGCCGTCGATGCCAGCCGGCCGGACAGGCCACGCGCGGCCATCGCGCCCGCGACGATCAACGTCGACGCCAGCAGGGTGATGAGTTGCCCGACGCCGAACCCGGGCGGCGGCACCTGCATGGTGCCGACGATCCCACCGATCGCGTTGGCATGCCCGCCGCCGTCGGCTCTGCTGGTCAGCCACGGCAGCCACGCGCTGACGGCCAGCACGGCCGCGCACAGTGCGACCAGCCAACCGGGGCGCAGGCGAGCCATTCGGTCAGACTATCCGCTGTGCCGCGCCGTCCACGTCAACGCGTAGTCGGCCACGTCGCTCCAGCCGTCGACGGCCGCCGTCAAATGGGACCGGTCCCCGAACACCTTGAAGTCGGTCGGGGCCGCCGAGCGCCGGTAGCGGGTGAAGTTCTCATACACCACCGCGGACGGCACGAGGTGGTCGCGGCCGCCGGCGATCAGTACCAGCGGCGCCCGGTCGGGCTTTGCGTAGTCGACCACCGTCGCGGCCCGCGACCTGGGGATGAAGTTGGCGGCCGCGGACTGGAACAATGGCCGGCCCGGCGCGGGGATCGCCAGCTTGGCGTGCCAGGAATCGGATTCGGCCCGCGACACGGTGTTGGCGAACGCGTAGTGGAACTCCGCAGGACTCAGGGGCACCGCGCGGCCGCGGTTCGCCGGCCGGCTGAAGACCGGCCACGTGGCGCGCAACACCGAGAGCGGGAGCCGGAAGACCCCGCGTGGCGCGGCGGGGTGGATCGCGACGCCGGCCCGGCCCAGCCCGCGGCCGAGCAGCATTTGGGTGATCAGGCCGCCGAACGAGTGGCCCATCAGGATCGGCGGCTGGGGCAGCGCCCGCACGAACGCGTCGTAATGATCGACGCACCTCAGCCGATGCGGATGTCGGCAGGCGCCTTGGCGTGGTCGAGTTCCTCGTCGAGTTCTGATACGCCGGGCCAGGCGGGCGCATGCACCGGGTGGCCCGCCGCGCGGTAGCGCTCGATCCAGCCGCTCCAACTGTGCGGCGACATCCACAATCCGTGGATCAGGACAATCGGTGTCTGGTCGGAAGGCATCGTCTCTAGTGTGGAGGCCCGGAACCGATCGATGGGGGAAATGCGATGAGCGACCTTCCGGAGTGGGCGCGCCGGCTCGACCTGTCCCCTCATCCCGAGGGTGGCTGGTTCACGGAGACCTGGCGCAGCGGGCTGACGATGCCCCAATCCGCGCTGCCGCCCGAATACACGGGTCCCCGCAGCGCGGGCACGGCAATCCTGTTCCTGCTCATGCCCGGTCAGCAGTCGGCATGGCACACGGTGCGCAGCGCCGAACTGTGGCTCTACCACTTCGGCGGCCCGCTGCTGCTGCAGATCGGAGCCGAACAGGACAGCGCGACAACGCATTTACTCGGCGCCGATATTCTCGCCGGGGAGCATCCGCAGATCGTCGTGCCGCCAGGGCACTGGCAGCGGGCCCGTCCCCGCGACGACGTGCCCTGCCTGGTCAGCTGCGTGGTGATACCGGGTTTCGACTACGCCGATTTCGCGCTGGCCGCGCCTACCGACTGAGCAGGTGCACCGCCGCCGACACCAGCGCGGCGTTGTCGGCGGCGGTCGAGCCGTCCGGCAGACGCAGCGTGTCCTCCATCCCGATGCGGGTCTGCACGCCACGGACCCCGGCGTGTTCCAGTAGCGGCCAACAACTTTCGTCAAGGCCGTGCAGCAGCACCGGCGCCGGTGAGCCGGCGGCCAACACCTGGCTGAGCAGATCGTCGGCGGTGGCGACATCGCCGTCGGCCGGCAGTTCGACCATCACCCGCATGCAGTGCCTGGCGATCTCCGAGGCGGCCCAGGACGCTGCCGCCTCGGCATCGAAGATGCCCACTTCGACGCCGAGTCCCTTGCTCAACAGCAGCTCGGCCAGGGCCGGCGAACCGGGCTCGTGCCAGTTCACCGACGCGAAGTCGGGCAACACGGTCCAGCCGTCGACGGCGCGCAGCCGCGCGTCCGCGTCGGGCAACGCCCAGAACCCCGTCGTCACCCCGAGCGGCAGCCCCGGTACCGCCTGCCGCACCGCATCCACCGCGGCGTCCACGTGCTGCGGAAGCAGCGAGTCGACGCCGTCGGCGGTCTTGGGGTGCATGTGCACCGCCTTGGCGCCTGCGCGGTGGGCGGCGACGGCCTCGGCGGCCAGCTGCTCGGGCGTCACCGGCAGGTTCGGATGCTGGTCCGGCGTGCGTGCGCCGTTGATGCAGGCCTTCACGTAGATCCGCGGGTCTGGTGGGCATGTGCTTATCTTCGCCCCTCGCGACCGGCTTTTCCGCAGTAGCGTTTCACCGCATGCAGGGCCACATCATCGTCTGCGGTGACGACGCGCTCGCGATGAGGATCATCGAGGAGCTGAACAGCGCCGGCACCAAGGTCGTGACGGTGCAGTCCCCAGACGGCCTGGCAGAGGCCGACGTCGCCGGTGCGCAGGCGGTGATCTGCGCCGACGACGACGACGCGCTCAACCTCGAAATCGCGCTGCTGGCACGGCAAGCCAATCCCGACGTGCGCGTGGTCGCCCGGCTCGCCAACAGTGTGCTGCGCGAAGCCATGGCGCAGGACAACGGGCCCGGCGCCATCCTCGACGTCGCGGACCTGGCCGCGGCGTCGGTGGTCGAGGCGTGCCTGGCGCGCACCACGCACACGATTTCGGTGGCCGGGATCGACTTCGTCGTCTCCGGCGCGGACGCGCCCCGGGACGCCACGCTGCGCGAGATCTTCGGCGATCTGGCGCCCGTTGCGGTGATCCACGACGAGAACTCGGATACCCCCGGCGACGTGGTGGCGTGTCCCGGCCGCGACTACCGGGTCCGGGCCGGCGACTGGACCGCGATGATCGGCACCGCCGAGGAACTCGCCGCCCAGGGCGTCACCATCCCCAGGCCGCTGTCACACACCCGGGTGCGCCGCCCGCTGCGCCGGGTGATCGACGCCGGTGCGCTTGATCATGCGACGACATCAACCCGATGTTCTACCGCGCGCTGGCGGCCTCGATGGCCCTGCTGATCGGTTCGACGGTGTTGCTCCGGTTCGCCTACCAGCGTCCCCCGGGGATGACCTGGATCGACGCGCTGTACTTCACCACGGAGACGATCGCCACCGTCGGGTACGGCGACTTCAGCTTCATGCACCAACCGGTGTGGCTGCGAATTTGGGGCATCGGGTTGATGTTCGCCGGCGTGACCACCACCGCCATCGTGGTGGCATTCATCGCCGACGTGCTGTTGTCGCGTCGCCTCTCCCACTCGGCCGGTCGCCGCAAGGTGCGGCATCTACGGCATCACGTGATCGTGGTCGGGCTGGGCTCGTTCGGTATCCGAGTGGTCAGCGACCTGACCGCCGCCGGCTATGACGTGGCCGTCATCGAGCGCGACGACGACAACCGCTACCTGTCAACGGCCGACCGCCTCGACGTGCCGGTGATCTTCGGCGACGCCACGCTGCGCCAGACGCTGGAGTCCGCACGCATCGACGAAGCGCGCGCGGTCGCCGTGCTGACCCAGGACGACGTCGTCAACATCGAGACCGGCATCGTGCTGCAGGAGATGCTCGGACCCCGGACAATGCCGGAGGTCAACCGGCCCGACGTGCCGATTGTGCTCAGGGTGTACGACCGCACGCTCGGTGCGGCGGTCGCGCTGCGGTTCGGGTTCGAGAGCGTGCGCTCCACGGTCGATCTCGCCACCCCGTGGTTCATCGGCGCGGCTCTCGGGCTGCAGGTGCTCGGCACGTTCTCGGTGGGACAGCGCTCGTTCATGGTCGGGGGCGTCTACGTCAAGCTGGGCAGCGAGCTCGACGGGATGCGGATGGTCGACCTGTCGACCCAGACCCGCGTCATCGTTGTCACCCGGCCAGGAACGCCGGTGCGCCTGCATCCGCGTCGCGACGCCAGGCTGCGCGCGGGCGACACCGCCTACCTGGTCGGGCCCTACCGGGAACTGCTGGCCACCCTGCGCAAGGGCCAGGGTGTCGCGAACTCCGATGTCACTGGTTCAGAGAAGACAGGTTGAAGCCCGCGCCGGTGGGGTCGGCCACCGCGGCCAGCCGGCCGTACGGGGTGTCCTCGGCGTCGCGGATCACGGTGCCGCCGTTCTCCTTGACCAGCTGCACGGTCTTGTCGACGTCCTCGGCACCGAGGAAGAAGACCCAGTTGGGCGGCACGCCCTCCGGTAGGTCCCGGGTGCCATCCATCACGCCGATGAGCGCGTCACCATCGAAGATCGCTGTGCTGTACCGGAATTCGTCGGTGTCGGACACGGTGTGGGTCTGCCAGCCGAACACGTCGCGATAGAAGTCGAGCGCCCTGCCGTAGTCACGGGTCGTCAGCTGGTGATACGCAGGCGCGCCTGCCTCGTTGACGACCTCGAAGCCGTTATGGCCGGCCGGCTGCCAGAGGCCGAACAACGCGCCGGTGGGATCGGTGAGCGTGGCCATCCACCCCTTGTCCTTGACCTCCATCGCTTCGACGCACACGACGGCGCCGGCCGCGGTGGCCGCGGCCAGGGTCGCCGCGACGTCGGCCGAGTGCAGGTACGTGGTCCAGCCGTCCGGCGTGCGGAACTCCGGATTGTTGCCCATCAAACCGGCCACCGGCCGGCCGTCCTTGGCCGCGGTGACGTAACCGCCGTATTCGGGGCCGGCGGATTCGAACGTCCAGCCGAACACCGTGCCGTAGAAGTTCTGGGCGCGGTCCAGGTCGGACGTCAGCAGGTCGATCCAGGTCGGTGCGCCCAGCGGCGCGGAGGTGCGGATGGGCATCGGCGTCTCCTTCAGGAGGTGGTGGGGCAGGAGGTGGTGGGGCAGGAGGTAGTGGGGCAGGAGGTAGTGGGGCAGGAGGTGGTGGGGTCGGTCACCGATATCGACTTCGGCCGCCGGGAAAACTCATCGGGTCGGGCCTGATACCCCGAGCACGCGCAGCGCGTTGTCCTTGTAGATCAACGGCACCACCGCCGGGTCGATGTCCAGGGCCTCGAAGTCGCGGCGCCACCGGTCCATCTTGATGTAGGGGTAGTCGGTGCCGAACAGCACCTTGGTGCGCAGTTGACGGCTGGCGGCGTGCACCAGTTGCGGCGGGAAGTACTTGGGCGACCACCCGCTCAGGTCGATGTAGACGTTGGTCTTATGGGAGGCGATGGCGATCTGGGCGTCCACCCACGGCACCGCGGGATGGGCCATCACGATCGTCAGCTCGGGGAAATCGGCCGCCACGTCATCGAGCAGCATCGGGTCGGAGTAGCGCAGCTTGATGTGGTGGCCGCCCGGCAGTCCGGCGCCGATGCCCGTCTGCCCGGTGTGGAACAGCGCGGGCACGCCGGCCTCGGCGATCGCCTCGTAGATCGGGTAGAAGCGGCGGTCGTTGGGCTCGAAGGCCTGCATGCTGGGGTGGAACTTGAACCCCTTGACGCCGTATACGCCGACCAGCTCGTGGACGCGGTGCACCGCGCGTCGCTCGTGCCACGGGTCGACGCTGCCGAACGGGATCAACACGTCGTTGTTGCGCACCGCGCCCGCGATCAGGTCCTCGATCGAGTTCGGCGCGTGCCTCATGCCGGTGTGGGCGTCGATGGTGAAGACCACCGCGGCGGTGTTCTGCCGCCGGTACTCGTCGGCCAGCGCGTCCACGCTCGACAACGCACCGGGCCCCATCTTGAAGTACTGCCCCACGGCCTCGACCAGTTCGTCGTCATAGGCTTTGTGACCGTGGCCGTCGACCTCAACATGGGTGTGAATGTCGATCGCCGCAATGCGCTCGAAATCGATTCCGTACTGGTACTTTTCGTCGGGCATGGCCGCAGTGTAGCTTTTCGCGACGGTGGACCAGGAACCGTTGAATAAAGGGGTTGACCTTCGCGCGCGACGGCTAGCCGGCCGCCTCCGGCGCGTACCCGAGCGCGCTCTTGATCTCCAGGTATTCGTCGAAGCCGAACTGGCCCCACTCGCGGCCGTTGCCACTGCGCTTGTAGCCACCGAACGGGGCGTTCAGGTCGAAGGCGTGGTTGATCGCCACCGAGCCGGCGCGGATGCGGCGGGCCACCGCGCGGGCCGCGTCCAGGTCAGCCGCCGAGACATAACCCGCCAGACCGTAGTCGGTGTCGTTGGCGATCTCGACAGCCTGGTCGAGGTCGTCGTAGCCGAGGATGCACAGCACCGGCCCGAAGATCTCCTCCCTGGCGATCGTCATGTCGTTGCTGACGTCGGCGAAGACGGTCGGCTTGACGTAGTAGCCGGTGTCCAGCCCGTCCGGCCGACCCGGACCGCCGGTGACGACGGTGGCGCCCTCGTCGATGCCCTTCTGGATCAGTCCCTGGATCTTGTCGAACTGCGCTTTCGACGCCACCGGGCCGATCGCGGACTTGTCGTTCGGGTCGCCGATCTTCACCTGCTCGAGGGTGGCCTTGGCGACGGCGACGGCTTCGTCTTTGCGCGAGTTCGGCACCAGCATCCGCGACGGCGCGTTGCAGCTCTGCCCGGTGTTGAGCATCATCACCGCCGCGCCTGCGGCCACACTCTGCGCGAAGGCGGCGTCGTCGAGCACGATGTTCGGGCTCTTGCCGCCCAGTTCCTGCGCCACGCGCTTGACCGTCGCCGCCGCGTTGCGGGCGACGTCGATACCGGCGCGCGTCGAACCGGTGAACGAGACCATGTCGATGTCGGGATGGCTGGCCAGCGCGACACCCACGCCAGGGCCGTCGCCGTAGACGAGGTTGTACACGCCCGCGGGAACGCCGGCGGCATCGATGATCTCGGTGAAGATCTGCGCGGAGTACGGCGCGACCTCCGACGGCTTGAGCACCATCGTGCAGCCGGTCGCCAGCGCCGGGAACACCTTGCAGGCGATCTGGTTGATCGGCCAGTTCCACGGGGTGATCAGCCCGCACACGCCGATCGGCTCCTTGACCACCAGCGTGGTGCCGTGTCGTTCTTCGAACTCGAAGTTCTTCAGCACGTCGATGGCCGTCGCGAGGTGGCCCAGACCCATGCTGACCTGGGGGCCGGCCGCGAGCGACCGCGGTGCGCCCATCTCCTCGGTGACCGCTTCGGCGAGGTCGCCGGACCGCTTCTGATACTCGGCCTGGATCGCCTGCAGCACGTCGAGGCGCTCCTCGCGGGTGGTCTGCGACCAGGTGGCGAACGCCTTGCGGGCCGCCTTGACGGCCTTGTCGACGTCGGCGGCCGAGCCGATCGCGATCTTGCCGGAGACCTGTTCGGTGGTGGGGTTGTCGACGTCCAGCGACTTCGGTTCGACCGGATCGACCCACTGGCCGTCGATGTAGAACTTCAGGTATTCGCGCATGGGGACAACCTTTCCTTACTCGGCGCTTGATGAATAGCGTTTCGCGAGTTGCCTGCGGTGCTCCGCGGGGGAACCGAACAGCGACCGGTTGAGCAGCGCGCGTTTGAGGTAGACGTGGATGCCGCTCTCCCACGTGTAGCCGATCCCGCCGTGCAGCTGCATGGCCTTGCCTGCGACGTCGACCGCCGCGGCGCAGGCGTAGGACTTCGCCATCGACGCCGCCGCGCTGGCGTCGCTGGCATCTGTGGTGTCTGTCAGCGCCTCGACGGCGGCGGTGACGAGTTGGCGCGCGACGCAGACTTTGACCAGCATGTCGGCGCAGGCATGTTTGACGGCCTGAAACGACCCGATCGGGCGGCCGAACTGAGTCCGCACCTTCGCATACGACACGGTCGCGGCCAGCATCGCGTCGGCGAGCCCGAGGCTGTCGCAGGCCACCGCGACCGCTGCCCGGTCCGCCAGGCGGCGCACCTGCACGGCGGGATCGCCATCGAACCGCCAGAGTTCTGAGACCGCCACCCCGTCCGCGGTGACCTCGGCCAGCCGGCGTGTTTCGTCGAGGACAGGTTGTGGCGTCACCGTCAGGCCGTCGGCCACCACGACGACCGGGGTGCCGCCGGGGTCGGTGGCGATGACCAGGAGCCGATCGGCGCATTCGGCGTCGGGCACGAACGCGGCGCGCCCCGTCAGGCGGTTGTTCTCGCACTGTGATGCCGCCGAGCACCACCGCCGTCCGCACGGCCCCCGCCGCGACCTCGGCCAGCAGCCCGTCGCGTGATGCGCTGGGCTGCAGGGCGATCAGGGTGCCGACACTGAGCACCGCCCCACCCAGATACGAGGTGGGTGCGGCGGCGCGGCCCATCTCTTCGAGGATGACCGCGACTTCGGTGAACGTCACACCCGCGCCCCCGGCGTCTTCTGGCGCTTCAAGACCAACCCAGCCGGCCTCGGCCAGCAGTGACCAGTCGGCAGCCGCCTCGTTCTTGGAGAGCAGGTCGGCTGCCACCGAACGCAATTCGTCATGGACATCCCTCTGGATGTGCCTGTGGGCATGGCTGTCCATCAGATCGCGCTCGGCTCTCGGGGCAGTCCCAGACCGCGTTCGCCGATGATGGTGCGCTGGATCTCGCTGGACCCGCCGGGGATCGTCCATTCCCACGAGCCGATGAAGTCCAGCACCCACGAGCCGGATTCCCATCCGCTCGACAGCGGCTTGGCGAGTTCGGTATGCGCGGGCAGTCCGCTCATCTCGGCGCCGAAATCGGTCATCCGTTGCAGCAGTTCGCTGTAGTACAGCTTGACGATCGAGGCATCGGCGGGCCCGGCCGTCCCGGCCTCGCTGTCTTCCACCAGCTTGCGGGCCAGGCCGCGCAGCCCGGTGGTCTCGATCTCGAACTGCGCCAACCGGTCCGCGACGAGGGGGTCGTCGATCGACGGACACGCCTGCACCAGCCAGCCGAAACCCGGCATTGCCCAGCCGCTCGGCGAGTTCCAGCATCGTCAGGCCGCGTTCTGCGCCGAGGGTGGCCTGGGCCACCTGCCATCCCTCGTTCTCCGCTCCGACCAGGTTGTCGGCGGGGATGGCGACGTCGTTGAGAAAGACCTCGCAGAAGTGGGACTCACCGACCGCATTGCGGATGGGACGCACATCGATACCCGGGGTGGTCATGTCGAGCAGGAAATACGAGATGCCTTTGCGCTTGGGCGCTTCCGGGTCGGTGCGGGCGAGCAGCAGGCACCAGTCGGCGTGCCTGCCGCCGCTGGCCCACAGCTTCTGGCCGTTGACCAGGTAGCGATCGCCGACCCTGTCGTGCCGACGTCCGCAGGCTCGCCAGGTCGGATCCCGCCTCGGGTTCGGAGAAGCCCTGCACCCAGATTTCGCCGTCCAGGATCGCGGGCAGGTGCCTGCGCCGCTGCTCGTCGGTGCCGGCGGCAAGCAATGTCGATGCGGCGTGGTGGATTCCGACGAACGCCAGCACCAGCCGGGGGGCGTCGTGGGCGGCCAGCTCCTGATAGAGGACGATCTGCTCGGCGACCGACATGCCGCCGCCCCACTCGTGGGGCCAGTGCGGCACGGCGTAACCCGCGCTGTGCAGCTCGGCGAACCACGCCTTCTGGAAGCGGACGAATTCGTCGTCGCCGACGCCGGTTTGGGACCTGCGCCAGTCGGCGGGGACATGCGTTTTGCACCATTGGCGCACATCGGCGCGGAAGCCGTCGAGATCTGCGCTCCAGGTCAGGGTCGTGCGTCACGAGAACAGATCCGGTAAGCCCACGCCGCCCGAGCCTGCGGGTCAGCTCGTCACGAGTTGCCGAGAGCCCCAATGGAAGTCGGCGCAACGGCTGGCTGTACCGCGAGAGCCAGGACAAGGTGGTCTCGTCGCAGAACCCCACCGCGCCGTGCAACTGATGGCAGACCCGGAACACGACTTCGGCGGCCTCGATGGCGGCCAGCCGCAGCGCGAGCGCGTCGTCGAGCGCCTCGGACGGTGCCAGAAGCTCCACAGTGCGTGCTTGGCCAGGATGTCCAGGCCGCTGCGCTCGACCTCGGCGTCGGTCAGCTGGAACTGGACGCCCTGGAAGGTGGACAGCGGCTGGCCGAACTGTTTGCGCAGCCGGACATGGTTCGACCGTCAGCTCCATGGCACGGTCCAGCATTCCGAGCAACGTCCAGCACGGCAGCACCAGCGCGAGCGCGACGTCGGCGGCGCCGTCGGCGTCGACGGCGGACAGCTCGAGGGCCGCCGCGAAGGCCGGACCGGCTGGTCGACAGCCGACCACCTAGCTGCGGTTTCCATCCAATGTGACAGCGGCCCAGCCGGTTGTCGAGGCCGACCAGGGTGGCCTCGGGGGTGCCGCCGGCGACCACGATCAGGCCGTCGACGTCGAGGTCGGCGGGGCGGGCCAGCCGCTCGGCGACCGGATACGGCAGTGCCCAGTACCCGGCGCTGCGGCACAGCGCCGCGGCGGCCTCCAGTGAGTCGGGGTCGGTGCGGGGGTCGAGCTCCCACGCACCAAGGCTCGCCCAGCACCGGGCGCGACGAGCCCTTCCCTTGCGTCGGGCTTGGCCTCGGCCCGCTGCACCAGCTCGTCGCCGCCGGCCGCCTCGAACGCGCGAAGGGCTTGGCGGCCATATTCTTTGGCTTCGTCGCCGAGGTCGAGGATCATGACGCCGCCAACATTGCCCGCGACAGCAGCATGCGCTGCATCTTCGATGCTGCCGGAGGCGACGGTCGAGGCCTGTGAGTAGCGCCAGTGGTCCTCGACCTCGCGCGCGGAACTATCGGCTGTCCGGATCGTCGCGCGGTATCGCCGCGACGATCTCCATCAGCACTTCGGCGCTGTCCTGGTCCAGCTTGGTGACCGCGATCCGGTACGCCGCGGCGTCGCCGGGCTGGATGCGGCCGCTGCTCTGCAACGAGACCACCCGGTAGGCGAGCAGCCGAGCGCGGCGGCAGTGCGTGAGCATTCGCGCCCATCGCCCGCGCAGTTCCGCGGGCAGGCCGTCCCAGGCCTCGCCGAGCACCGTCGGTGCGGCTGGTCAGCAGCCGTTCGCACCGCGCATAGCGGGCGATGCCGACCCGCTCGAAGGACATCACGTCCTGCACGATCGACCAGCCCCCGTCGACGGTGCCGAGCACGTCGGCTTCGGTCACCACGCAGGTCGTCGAAGAACACCTCGTTGAGGTGGTGTGGACCCAGCATCGCCCGGATGGGCCGGACCTGGATCGCCGGATCATCCATCGGCACCAGGAAGATCGTCAGCCCCTGTTGCTTTTTCTGGGTCGCGCCTTCGCCCACTTTCGAGGTCCGCGCGAGCAGGAAGCACCATTGCGCCATGGTGGCGTAGGAGGTCCAGATCTTCTGGCCGCTGACCCGCCAGCCGTCGCCGTCCGCGTCGCGCCGCCGTCCGCAACGACGCGAGATCCGAACCGGCCTCCGGCTCCGAAAAGCCCTGGCACCAGATCACTTCACCGCGCGCGATGGGCGGCAGGTGCTTGCGTTGTTGCTCGGGTGTGCCGTGCCGCATGATGATCGGGCCGACCCAGTTGACGCCCATGTACTGGGCGCCGCGCGGCTCGTGGTGCGCCCACATCTCCTCACGCACGACGGTCTGCTCCCACACCGAGGCGCCGCGGCCACCGAACTCCTCGGGCCATGCCATGCACAGCAGGCCGCGGTCGGCCAGCAGCCGGCAGAACCGCTGGGCGACCTCCAGGTCGGCGGGGTCGTCGGTGAACGCGCCGAGGAAGTCGTGCGGGCACCTGCTCGTGCACCAGTTCCCGCAGCTCACCGCGCAGCCGGCGGCGCGTCTTGTCCCATCTCGAAGTCCACGGCCGGTCCTATCCCTGCGCCGCGCCCGGGGCGGCGAGGCCGAGCTCTTCGAGCACCTGCGCGGTGTCGGCGCCAAGCCGAGGGGCCGGGCCGGCGACCCGGCCGGGGGTGCGCGAAAACCACGTCGGCACACCGGGAAAGCGCACCTTGCCGGTACGGGGTGTCCACGGTCTCGAACAGGCCGACAGCGTTGAGGTGCGGATTGTCGAACAGCTCGGCGGGGGTTCCCAGCGCCGCGGCGGGGATCTCCAGCTCGCGAAACAGTGCCAGCCATTCCGCGGTGGTGCGCTCCAGCAGCGTCTCGGCCACCAGCGAGTAGACGGTGTCGATCTGGCGCGCCCGGCGCTCGAGGGTGGCGTACAGCTCGCCGGCCCACGGCGGCTGCACGGCGTCGACGAACGCGTTCCATTGCTTGTCGTTGTAGATCAGCGCGGCGATGTAGCCGTCGCTGGTGCGGTACGGCCGGCGGTTTGGCGCCACCGTCCGCGGATAGACGGCGGGACCGAGCGGAGGATCGAACATTGCCCCGTTAGCATGCTCGACCAGCATGAACGACGCCATGGTTTCGAACATACCCACTTCCACCTCCTGCCCCTCGCCGGTGCGTTCGCGGTGAAACAGCGCCATCATCGTGGCGTAGAGCGCCGTCAGCCCGGCGACCTTGTCGGCCATGATCGTGCCGACATAGTTGGCCTCACCGGTCAGCTGCTCCTGGACGGCCGGGATGCCGCACTCCGCCTGGATGGTGTCGTCGTAGGCAGGCAGGTCCCGGTTGGGTCCGCGCCGGCCGTAGCCGTAGCAGTTGGTGTAGATGATCCGCGGGTTGAGCGCCGCGACCTGTTCGTAGCCGAATCCGAGCTTGCCGATGGCCTTGGCGCGCATGGAGTGGATGAAGACGTCGGCCTCCGAGATGAGTGCGCGCAGCGCGGTCTTGCCCTGCTCGGACCGCAGGTCCAGCACGACGCTGCGCTTGCCGCGGTTGACGTTCACGAAGACGCCGCTCATGCCCGGCTCGGGACCGACGGAGATGTAGCGGGTGTTGTCGCCCTCGGGCGGCTCGATCTTGATCGACGTCGGCGCCCATGTCGGCCATGATCTGCGTGCAGTACGGGCCCATCACCATCGCGGTGAGGTCGACGACGAGCACGCCGGCGAGCGGGCCGCTAGCCACCGCAGGCCATTTCGAAGCTGTAGCGGATGTGGTCCGCGTGACCGTCTGGGCAGCACCGGGAACATCACCGGGGCGGCCGCGTGCCGGATGGCTTCCATTTCCTCACCGACTTCCTCGATGGACCACGACGGCCGGTACACGCCAGGCGATTCGGCGATGACGGCCCTGGCCACCCGGCCGGCGATGGCGACGAACATCTCGCCGGTGACCGAGCAGGATTCGTGGGCGAGCCAGCCCACCACGGGCGCCACCAGCTCGGGCCCCATCGGCGGGTAGGCCGAAGTGTCAAGCCCCTCGGCCATTCTCGTCAGCGCACCGGGAACGATGACGTTGCACTTCACCCCCTCGTCGGCACCCTCGAGGGCGACCACATTGGACAGGCCGATGATGCCCGCCTTGGCCGCCGCGTAGTTCGCGACGCCGTGGTTGCCGTACAGGCCGCCGATCGACGACGTCAGCACGATCCGGCCGTAGCCGGCCTCGCACATCAGCGGGAACGCGGGCCGGACAACGTGAAACGCGCCCCGCAGATGCACATCGACAACCGAATCGAAGTCCTGGTAGGTCATCTCCTTCAAGGAGCCTCGACGGACGTTGCCCGCATTGTGGACCAGGATGTCGATGCCGCCGTAGCTGTCCAGCGCCGTCTTTATGATCGCCTGGCCGCCATCGGGGCTCGCCACCGACTCCGGGCACGCAACGGCCTGGCCGCCCGCCGCGGTGATCTCGTCGACCACCTCCTGCGCGGGCCCCGCGTCGGCGCCCTCGCCCGTCAACGTTCCCCCGTTGTCGTTGACGACGACCCTGGCCCCCTTCGAGGCCAGCAGGCGGGCATAGGCACGCCCCAGCCCGCGGCCCGCACCGGTGACGACCGCGACCCGATTGTCGAACCTGAGGTCAGCCATTCACGTTCCGAGGAGTCGCGTTACGAGTCAGTTCGAGAGTCACGTTTCGAGGACCAGACCGTCGAGGTCGCCGTTGGCCCGCCAGTCCTTCAGCAAGTCGTCGAAGGCGTAGAAGCCCGGTGCGTACGGCTCGCCGAGGAAGCGACCGGATGCCTTCGCCGCCACCGCCGCCTTCGTTGTTGTAATAGCCCGGCGTGCAGGTCATCTCGAACTGCGAGTTGTCGATCGCCACTGTCCCGGACGGTCTTCACCCAGTTGTCTTCGCCCTCCCGGCTGGGCTCGACGGTCTTCGCGCCGCGCGCCACCGCTTCGGAGATGATGTAGGCGATGTGTTCGGCCTGCTGCTCGAGCATCGCGGTGGTGTTCGCCGCGACGCCGCCCTGGATGAAGCCGGTGAAGAACTGGTTCGGGAAACCACGGCTGGTCATCCCGTGAAGCGTCGTGTAGCCGTCGCGCCAGTGGTCGAACAGCGACAGGCCGTCGCGGCCTTCGATCGTCGTCCATCGCGTACCGGCGGCTGATCTCGGTCGTGATCTCGAAGCCGCTGGCATAGATGATGCAATCGACCTCGTACTCAACGCCGTTGGCGACGAGGCCCTTGGCGGTCGCGCGTTCGACGCCCTTGCATTCGGACACGTCGACCAGCGTGACGTTCGGACGATTGAAGGTCGGCAGGTATTCGTCGTTGCTGCAGGGCCGCTTGCAGAGGAACCGGTAATACGGCTTGAGCGCCTCGGCGGTGTCCGGGTCGTCCACGATCGCCGCGACGCGGCGCCGCAGCCGCTCCATGACCTTGTAATCCTCTTCCTCGCGGATCGCCATGATCTGCTCGAGCGTCAGCGACGCCGGATCGTCGGAAGCCGCGATCCGCGCGGTCATGTTGCGGCCCAGCTCCGTCCAGAAGTCGCAGACCAGGTCCGCCTGGTCGAACACCACCCCCTCGAAGGGCGACCACCGGTGGAAATTGCGTTGCCGCTCCTTCTGCCAGCCGGGCTGCAGCGACGTCGCCCATTGCGGATCGGTGGGCTCGTTGCCGCGAACGTCGACAGACGAGGGGGTGCGCTGGAAAACGTAGAGATGCTTGGCGTAGCGGCCGAGGTGCGGCACCAGCTGCACCCCGGTGGCACCGGTGCCGACGAGCGCAACGCGCTTATCGGCCAGCTTGTCGAGTCCGCCGCTCGCGTCGCCCCCGGTGTACTCGTAATCCCAGCGCGCGGAGTGGAAGCTGTGGCCCGGTGAAGTTCTTGATCCCCGGGATCCCCGGCAGCTTCGGCCGGTTGTAGGAGCCGTTGGCCATGACGACGAAGCGGGCCCGGATGTCGTCGCCGCGGTTGGTGTCGATCCGCCAGCGGTTGATCGATTCGTCCCACCGCAGCGAGCGCACCTGGGTGGAGAAGATCGCGCCGTCGTAGAGCCCGAAGTGCTTGGCGATGCGCCTGCAGTGCTCGTAGATCTCGGCGCCGTCGGCGAACTTCTTCGAGGGGACGAAGTTGAGCTCCTCGAGCATCGGGACATAGCAGTACGCATCGTTGTCGCACTGGATGCCGGGAAACCGGTTCCAGTACCAGACGCCGCCGAAGTCGCCGCCCATCTCGATGACCCGGACATCGCCGACGCCGGCCTTCTTCAGGTGCGCCGCCGACAGCAGACCCGCGATGCCTCCGCCAAGGACCGCGACTTCGATGTCTTCGACGATCGGGTCGCGGGGTGTCACCGGCGTGTGCGGGTCGACCTCGTAGAAGTCCGCGAACTCGCCCTTCAGTTCCACGTACTGCTTCGAGCCTTCGGCACGCAATCGCTTGTCGCGCTCGTAGAGGTACTTGTCCCGCAGCCCATCGATGTCGATGTCGGTGGGCGTGTCGGTCGGTCCACAGCTTGTCCCGGGTCCGTTCCCTACGCTTCGCGGGTCCCCACTGAACCGAACAACGTCATGCGATGGCGCCCTCCGGCAGTGCGGCGGCATGCAGCGGCGCCGCCATGTCGTGGACGGCGGGCAGCACCTCCTTGGCGAACAGCTTGGTGCTCTCGATGGCATCCGCGTACGGCATGGTGCCGAACTGCGGGACGATGGTGACCTCGCAGAACGAGCACGCCTCCTGGGCGGCGGCTTGAGCCGCTTGTAGATCTCCTCCGGGGTGCCGATCAGAAGGTTGGACGCGTGATAACCGGGCGTCTTGGACGGCTTTGGTTTGGCGCCGCCCGTTCCGTCGCCCACCACCGACTCGGCGAGCAGCGCGGTGGCCGCGGCCTCGCGGTTCGCGTAGGCCTCATATCCCTTGATGCCCTTGAAGTTCGAGGCGTCCGCGAAGCCGTAGTGCACCGTGACGTCACGGTTGGCGGTGAAGATCCACTCCTCGGTCTTGGGGACGTCGTCCTCCTTGGCGACGCAGTACATGAACATCACGTTCTTCGGCTGGCACGGCGGCAGGCCCTCCTCGGCGCGGAAGGTGTTGACCTTCTTCACCTCCTCGCCGGCATCCCAGATCGGCTTGTTGCCGACGAACAGCGGGACCATGCCGCGGCGGGCCAGGATCTCCAGCGATTCAGGCGTCGACGACGAACTGTAGATCCGGTCGAAGAGGTCCTTGCTCTTCGGCTCCGGGCGCAGCGACATCTCGGGGAACTTGAAGATCTCACCGTCGTAGGAGAACCGCTCGCCGGAGAACGCCAGCTTCAGCACGTCGATGGTCTCGTTGAACCGTTGCCTGCTCTCCTCGCGCGGCACCCCGACGGCGTCGAATTCACCCTTGGACACGCCACGACCGAGGCCGACCGTGGTGTAGCGGCCGTTGGAGACGATGTCGAGGTAGGCGATCTGATGCGCCAACCGCACCGGATGCCACCACGGCGCGACCGCGACGAACGTGCCGAGGCTGACGCGTTCGGTCCGTCCGGCGAAATACGTGAGCGCCTGAATCGGGTTGGGCGTCATGCCGTATGGCGTTCCGCAGTGCTCCGGAAACCAGATCCCGTCGAACCCGAGTGGCTCGGCCAGATCCCCGAGCGCCAGCGCACCCTGCACGCACTCCCAGTCCGGGGTCGCGGGCGGGGTGGCGAAATCGCCTGCCAGCACGCGGTCCCAGTCCGCGGAGTTCTGTGCGCCGGTGCCGAGGTTGACTTTCATCGATGGTTCTCCTTGCTGGATATCTTGGGGGCTGGAGGTCTCGGGGTTCGCTACAGGTCTCGGGGTTCGCCGGTACCCATGTACTTGGAAAGTTGGTGGTGCAGGTTGACGGTGCTGCGCTCGCGGTACGGGTTCGGTTTGGTGCCGGGGAAGCCGAGGGACTTCATGCCCTGCTGCACCGCGGCCATGTTCGAGAAGTCCTGCGGCAGCACCGACAGCCAGCGCGGGTCGCCCACCGGCGTGTACTCCCATTCCGTCTGCGGCTGCGCACCTTTCGGATAGAGCTCGTACACCGCGACCTCGAAGATGCACTTGTTGGGGTCGTAGCCCGGGTCGGGCCTGGCGCTGTAGCACAGCGCGCTGGTGAGGCCCTGACCGATCTGGAAGTTCGGGAAGATCTGCCACGCGGTGCCGCTCTGCCCGAGGATGTCGGCGGGAATCGTCGGCCAGCTCACGCCGCGGGCCTCGTCGTCGCGCCGAGCCGAGGCCAGCCAGTGCTCGAGCACCTTGTCGGCGGGCGTGCCCTCGGGCAACTCGTCGACGAGCCGCTTCGCCGCGTTCACCAGTGTCTGCGTGGTGGTGGCGTTGGTCTCCTCCATGGTGTAGATCTGCATCTCCGCCGTTGACACCCGCGGGTCGGTCGCCGGTGCCCAAGCCGAATCTTGGACTTGGTGGCCTCCAGGTCTTTTGGCGCGTCGTAGCCGATGTTGCTGTGCTTGCCCTGCGCCTTGGCCCAGCCCTTGAACTCGCCGAACTTGTTGAACTCCGGATGCGTGGTGAACACGTGGTAGGTCTCGTTGAAGGCCTCCATCGCGACCTTCCAGTTGCAGTCGAAGTTCAGCCATTTGCGCCACTTGTAGCGCATGTTCTCCAGGCCGAACGGGTCGAGGATCTTCGCCGCGGGGAACAGGAAGTCGGCCAGCGGCTCGCAGTCGGGGTCCATGTTGACGAACAGCCAGCCACCCCACGTGTCGACCTGGACGGGCGCCAGATGGGTGTTCTGCGGGGTCAGCTTGCCCTGCCAGTCGTCCTGCTCGCGGATGTGGGTGCACGCGCCGTCCAAACCGTATGTCCAGCCGTGGAATCCGCAGACGAACGACTTGCGCGCCCGGCCGCAGGCGTTCTTCGCGCCCTGCGGGGTGTCGACGAGACGGCGGCCCCGGTGCATGCACACGTTGTGGTGCGCGGTGAACTCGTCGGCGGCCGTGCGCACCACGATGATCGAGTCGTCGAGGATGTCGTAGGTGAGGTAGTCGCCCACCTCGGGGATCTCCTCGACGCGGCCGACCTGCTGCCACACTTTCCGCCACAGCTTGTCGCGCTCGGCGCGGGCGTAGTCCTCGGAGAGGTAGGCGTCCACACCGATGGTCACCGGCTCGGAGAGCTCTTCTGCGACTTCGGCTTTGGACTCCAGGTCGGTCATCGCAGCCTCCTTAGAACCGGCTGATTTCAGCACGGAAGGATTCGTCCTTGAGGAACAGCGAGGTGTTGTCCGCGCCGAGGTGGGTCCATTTGAGGTTCAGCCCGCCGTCGACGAGCAGGGTCTGCCCGGTGATGTAGCTCGACAGGTCCGACAGCAGGAACAGGATCGCGCCGGCCTGTTCCTCGGGCCGGCCGCGCCGCCCCATCGCGATGGCCGTCCTGTCGCGGTCCTGGTCCTCGTCGACGTAGGTCCGCGAGGCGACGGTCTCGGTCACCCCCGGCGCGACGGCGTTGACGCGGATGTTGTCCAGAGCCAGTTCGACCGCCATCGTGCGGGTCATCGCCGCCACCGCGGCCTTGGCCGTGCCGTAGGCGATGTGAAAGGGCGCGGTGTTGATCCCGCTGATCGACGAGATCGACACGATCGAACCGGGGTTGCCCTGCTGACGGATTTCGCCGGCCACCGCCTGGCTCATGAAGAACGCGGTCTCGAGGTTTCGGGTGAACAGCGCGCGCCAATCGTCGCGGGTCACCCGGGTGGCGGGCATCCACGTCGACGGATCCGCACCGCCTGCGACGTTGACGAGCCCGTACAGCTTGCCTTCGGTGCGCCGCACCTGGTCGATGACCGCGGCGATGCCGTCGTCGGTGGACGCGTCGGCGGGCACCGGGACGACGGACAGGCCCTGCTGCGCGAGCGGGGTCACGTGCTCGTCCAGGTTCTCCTTGGACCGGCTGACGGCCACGACCGTGGCGCCGGCCTGCGCGGCCAGTCGCGTCACCGTGGTGCCGATGCCACCCCCGCCCGCGCCCGACACGACGACGATGCGGCCGTCCAACCTCAGGAGATCGTCCATGGCGCCACTATTTGTCCGGACAACATACGGTGCTCTGCATATTGAAGAACACTATTCCGCAGCGATAATGGGCTCGTCAAGGCCGAACTGGCCGCTGGGCGAGGCTATTGTCTGGACTAAGCGGGCTTGATAACGTCCGAGGTCATGAGCTCGTCTCTGCTGCAGGCCCGCTACTCCGCCGCGAACCCGAGCGCGGCCGACGGCTGGCGGCTCGAGCGGCTCACCGCCCCGAGCAGGCTGTTCGGCGCGAACGGGCTGCGCACGGGTCCCGACGGGCGCGTCTACATCGCGCAGGTCACCGGCAGCCAGATCAGCGCGCTGGATCCGGGCACCGGCCGACTGGACACCGTCAGCGCAAAGGGCGGCGACATCATCGCACCCGACGACGTGGCCTTCGACCCGCGCGGAAACCTGTACGCGACCGAGGTGATGGACGGCCGGGTCAGCGTGCGCGAACCCGGCGGCCGGACCCGCGTGCTGCGCGACGACCTGCCCTGCGCCAACGGCATCACCGTGCATGCGTCCCGGCTGTTCATCGGCGAATGCCGCGAGGGTGGCCGGCTGATGGAACTCGACCTTGGCGGCGGGGCGCCGCGGATCCTGGCCGAGAACCTGCCGTCGCCCAACGCGATGGAGGTCGGTCCCGACGGGCTGCTGTACTTCCCGCTGATGACGGCGAATGAGATTTGGCGCATCGACCCCGAAGGCGGTGAGCCGCAACGGGTTGCGGGCGATCTCGGGGTGCCCGACGCGGTGAAGTTCGATGCCGAGGGATTCATCGTCTCGACCCAGGTGGCCAGTGGGCAGGTGTTGCGTATCGATCCGCGCAACGGTTCTGCGACCGTGCTCGCCCAGCTCAATCCCGGGCTGGACAACCTGACCTTCGTCGGCGACCGGTTGTTCGTCTCGAACTTCACCGGCGAGATCACCGAGATCCTGCCCGGCGGTGACACGGCCACGGTGCTGCCCGGCGGGTTGAACTGGCCGCTGGATCTCGCCGTCGGCGACGACGGCAATCTCTACGTCGCCGACGGCACGTACTTCTACACGGTGCGGCCCGACGGATCACTGTCAACGGTCGGCAATGCTGTTCTCGCCGGGCTATCCGGGCTTCCTGCGTGGTCTGGCGGCGAGCGGCCCGGGCGAGTTCGTGGTGACGACGTCCGGCGGCCAGGTCACCCGGTACGCGCCCGCCGCCGCCGAAAGCGAGGTCCTCGCAGACGGATTCGACCAGCTCTACGGTGTGGCCGTCTCGGGTGTCGGATCGGGGGGTGTCGTCGTCGCGGAGCTCGGCACGGGCCGCGTGCTATCGGTTGGACCGGGCAGTCGATCGGGCACAGTCGACGTGCTCGGCTCCGGCTTGCAGGATCCGGTCGGGGTGGCGATCGGACCCGACGGCGTGCCCCTGGTCGCGGAGTCGGGTGCCGGCCGGGTCGCGCGGCTGTCCGGGTCGAGCGTGGACACCGTGATCGACGGGCTGCAGCGGCCGCAGGGCATCCTGGTCGCCGACGGCGTGCTCTACATCGTCGACGCCGGCGCCAGGGAAGTGATCGCGCTCGACCTGGACACCAAGGAGCGTCGCACGATCGCTTCCGGGTTGCCGGTCGGACCTGCGCCGGGGGTGGAACCCAAACCGCTCAAGGGAATGCCGCCGTTTTCCGGACCGCAGGGACCGTTCGCGGGCATCACCGCGGGACGCGACGGAACACTCTTCGTTTCGGCCGACGGTGATGGCAGCGTGCTGGCGTTGCGGCGGGTGCGACCAGGTGACGGTCACGCCGGGTGGACAGGTGACGGTCACGCCGGCCGACCACCGCTACCTCCAGGTCGCACGCACCCTCCGCAAGGAGATCGTCGACGGGGTGTTCCCGGTGGGCTCACAACTGCCCACCGAACACGAACTGTGCGAGCGATTCGCGGTGAGCCGCTACACGATCCGGGAGGCCTTGCGCCGGCTGCGCGACGACAACCTGATCGCGTCGCGGCCCCGCGCCGGCACTCTCGTCGTCGCCCGTCCGGCGACGAATTCCTATGCGCAGGACGTGATGTCGATCAACGACCTGCTCGCGTTCGCGACCGGCGCACAGTTCACGATCGAGTCGAACGCGATGGTGACGATCGACGACGACCTCGCGGCGCGCACGGGGCTGGCGGTGGGTTCGCAATGGCTGGCGGTCCGCGGGTACCGGCAGGCCGACGGCAGCGCGGCGCCGGTATGCCGCACCGAGTACTACATCAACCGTGCCTTCGCCGCGGTGGGCAGGTTGCTGCAACGGCACTCCGGTCCGATCTTCCCGCTGATCGAGGACATCTTCGGGGTGAGCATCGTCGAGGTGCACCAGAAGATCGCCGCGGTGCTGGTCACGCCCGAGCTGGCGGCGACACTCAAGGTCGAAACGGGCAGTGCCGCACTCGAAATGCAGCGGACGTACACGACCTCGGACGGTGAGGTGGCCCAGGTCACCGTCAACACGCATCCCTCGGCGCGGTATCGCCATTCGATGACCATGCGCAGGGTCAAGGGCTAGGTTCGGGTCCGTGAGGGTCGACGAGGATCGCGCGGCCGGAGCGCGGCCAGGGCGTCCGCGGCGGGTGGTGGGTTCGCGCCACCCTGGCCGATGCGCTGCGCGATGCCGCCCAGCGCACGCCCGAGCGAACGGTCTTGGTCGACGGCGACGTTCGGCTGGACTGCCGCACGCTGCATGAGCGGGCGAGCACGCTGGCGCACACGCTGTTGGCCCGGATGCCCGCCGGGCAGCGTGGTGTCATTCATGCTGCCGAATTGGCATGAGGCCGCGGTCATCTACCTGGCGGCGACGCTGGCCGGTATGGTCGTCAACCCCGTGCTGCCTTCGCTGCGGGATCACGAGCTGCAGTTCATCCTGTCCGACGCGAACAGCCGCGCGATCTTCATTCCGTCCGACTTTGCGAAGCACGACTACGGCGCGATGCTGGACCGGGTCACCTCCGCCATGACCTCGCCGCCCGAGGTAGTGGTAGTGCGGGGCGACGCCGGACGCCACACGCCGTACGCATCACTGTTCACCTCGCTGTTCACCGAGGCCGCGGCGACCGGCCTGCCGGTGCTGGATCCCGACGCCGTGCGGATGATTCTCTACACGTCCGGCACCACGGGGCGGCCGAAAGGTGTCCTGCACAGCCACAATTCGATCCACGCGCTGATTCGTCAGATCGGCGATCACTGGCTGGTCGACGGCGGAGACGTATTCCTGGTCCCGTCACCGATCGCACACATCGGCGGATCCATCTACGCCTTCGAATGCCCGTTGCTGTTGGGCACCACGGCGGTTCTGATGGAACGGTGGGATCCGGACGCCGCCGTGGCACTGATGACCACCGAGCGCTGCACGCATATGGCCGGCGCCACGCCGTTTCTCGTCGGCTTGCTGACCGCCGCCGAGCTGGCTAAGACGCGGTTACCGGATCTCAAGGTGTTCATCTGCGGCGGTGCTTCGGTGTCGCCGTCGCTCATCCGCAGGGCCGCGGCGTATTTCGAGCGGGCGGCGATCAGCCGGGTGTACGGGTCGACGGAAGTCCCGGTCACCACCGTCGGCGCGCTGGGTGACCTCGAGCACGCGGCGGTGACCGACGGGCGGGCCGGCATCGCCGAGATCAAGCTGGTGGATGACGAGATCCGCGCGCGCGGCCCGCAGATGCTGGTCGGCTACCTGCATCCCGACGACGAGACCGGATCATTTGACGCCGAGGGATTCTTCTGCACGGGTGATCTGGGCCGATGGGTCGACGACGAGTACGTGGTGGTCACCGGCAGAGCCAAGGACATCATCATCCGCAACGGAGAGAACATCTCGCCGAAGGAGATCGAGGACATCCTCGTGGGCCACCCGGGCATCGCGGACATCGCTGTCGTCGGCGTTCCCGACGAGCGCACAGGCGAATGCGCCTGCGCTGTCATCGTGGCGTCCGATCAGCCCGCGCCGGACCTGGCCGGACCTCCGCGAGCTGCTGATGCACCACGGGGTCGCCAAGTTCAAAATGCCCGAGCGGGTGGAGATCTGGGCCGCGTTGCCGAAGAACGACGCCGGCAAGGTGTTGAAACATCAGATCCGGGCGGCGCTGACGAAGGTGGATGTGTGACATGCAAGTAGCGATCGTGACGGGCGCCAGCAGCGGTATCGGCTTCGGATGCGCGACCAAGCTCGCGGCCATGGGCATGGCCATCGTCGGTACCGGGCGCGATGAGAGCAGGCTGGCCGGCTTGGAGCAGGCGATCAGAGACGGCGACGGCGGGGGCGACGGGGATCGCGTCGCGACACTTGCCGTCGATCTGACCGACGACGACGCGCCGCAACGGATCGTCGATCTGGCGGTCGAGCGGTGGGGACACATCGACTTCTTGGTCAACAACGCGGGCGTGGGCAACCCCAAACCGCTGCACGAAACCGACGACGAAAGCCTGGATTATTTCCTGGGTCTGATGTTGCGGGCGCCGTTCCGGCTGGCGCGTGACGTGATCCCGCACATGGCGCCGGGTTCGGCGATCATCAACATCACGTCGACGTTCGCCGTGGTCGGTGGTCTGCGGGGCGGCGCCTACTCCGCGGCCAAAGGCGGGCTGACGCGCTTTGACCACACACATCGCCTGCCAGTACGGGCCACAGGGCATCCGCTGCAACGCCGTCGCGCCGGGCGTCACGCTCACCCCGATGGTGGCGAAACGGCTGGAGGACGAACGGTTCCGCAAGATCAACACCGAGATGACGCCGCACCAGCGGCTCGCCAAGGTCGACGACATCGCGAGCACCGTGGCGTTTCTGTGTTCGGAGGGCGGCAGTTTCATCAACGGCCAGACGATCGTGGTCGATGGGGGCTGGAGTTCGACGAAGTATCTGTCGGAGTTCGCGCTGACCTCGGAGTGGGTCGCGCGTTGAACCTGTTCGCCCTGCTCGACCAGACCGCGGCCCGGCACGGCGACCGCGGCGCGGTGTATCTCGGTGAGCGCCAACTACATACGTGGCGCGAGCTTCGCGATCGGGTGCTGCGGCTGGCGTCGTCGATCCGCGCGCTGGGCGCAGGCGCGCGAGTCGCGGTGGCCAGCGAGAACCGCCCGGAGATCGTGGAACTGATGTTCGCCATCTGGGCCGCCGAGTGCGTGGTCGTACCGATCAACTACAAGCTGCATCCGCGCGAGATGGAACAGATACTCGACGACGCCGGGGTTTCGCAGGTCTTCGCGTCGCCGAAGATCGGTGCGGAGCTGCGGTCGGTCACCGCGGTGCCCGTCGAAACCGTTGATTCGCAGGCATATTCAAGCCGGCTGTCCGGCGCACCGTCGGATCCCCCGCAGATCACCGATCCCGCCGCGCTGGCGTGGCTGTTCTACACCAGCGGAACGACGGGCCGGTCGAAGGGCGCGATGCTGTCGCACCGCAGTCTGATGGCCATGACCGTTGCCCACCTTGCGGACCTCGACGGACCCGACGAGAACTGCAGTCTGGTCCACGGCGCGCCGATGTCGCATGGTTCGGGCCTCTACATTCCCCCGTACGTGCTGCGGGGGGCCCGGCAGGTGATACCCGAATCCGGGGCATTCGAAGCCGAGGAGTTCCTCGATCTCTGTGAGCACCATCCCGGCTGTAGCGCCTTCCTCGCGCCCACCATGGTTCAGCGCCTGGTGCAGACGGGGCGCGCGTGCCCGCGCAATCTGCGAACCGTGGTCTATGGCGGGGGACCGATGTACGTCGACAGCCTGAAGAAGGCGATGGCGGCGTTCGGCCCGATCTTCGTCCAGCTCTACGGTCAGGGTGAGGCGCCGATGACGATCACGGGCCTGCGCCGCGCCGACCATCTCGGGGCCGACGACGCCGTTCTCGGCCTCGGTGGGGTACGCCCGCTCCGGGGTGGATGTCGCGGTGCTGCGCGACGACGGTTCGCCGGCCGCGATCGGTGAGATCGGTGAGATCGTGTGCCGCGGTGACGTGGTGATGTCGGGCTACTGGAACAACCCCGAGGCGACCGCGGACGCGATGCAGAACGGCTGGTTGCGCACCGGCGACTTGGGGTCATTCGACGACCGCGGCTACCTCACCCTGCGCGACCGCTGCAAGGACGTGGTGATCAGCGGCGGCAGCAACATCTATCCACGGGAAGTGGAGGAAGCGTTGATTCAACACCCCGGTGTCACCGAAGCGTGTGTGGTCGGCGCACCCGACCCGGAGTGGGGTGAGGTGGTGGTCGCGTTCGTCGTCGGGTCGGCCACCGCGGCTGAACTTGACGCGCATCTGTTGGAGCGCATCGCCCGCTTCAAGCGGCCCAAGCGCTACGAGTTCGTCGACGAGGTGCCGAAGAACAGTTACGGCAAGGTGCTCAAGCGGGAGTTGCGAACACGGACTTGAACTTGTTGAGTGACTCGCGGATGTCGCCTTTGAGCGCGCCTGCGACCACCATGCCGATCGGGCCGAACAACGCAGGGCCGCCGAGGTGCACGTCGAACGTCACCGTCGAACCCGCTGGGTCCGTTTCCGAGGGTTTGACCTTGCCGATCAGCTTGACCTTCACGCCGCCCCTGCCGACCCCGTCGAGTGTCATCGCCTCCGGCGGCTTGTAGTGGACGATGGTCCACTTGATCCGGTTGAGCATCCCCTTGACCTCGACGATCGACTCGACGACCGTGCCCTTCTGCAGGGTCTCGGGGATCTTGGACCGCCACACCCGGTGAATCGTGAGCCATTCCTTGTAGCGGGACAGGTCCGACGCGCACTGCCACGCCGTCTCCGGCGGCAGCGGAACGTCAACGGAGACGGACAGTTTGGCCATAGCTCGAGTTCCATGGGCATACCCTACCGCTGTCGCCAGAGGCGTCGCCGCTCGCCGAGAATCCTGCCCTGGACCCACCAGATCACCTCGATGGCGGCGGCCCCCACCAGGCCGATTCCCAGCGCCATCGCCGTGAGTGCGATGTTCGAGGAGTCCAGCAGGAACGTCTTCTGCGCCAGCGGAATCGAGAAGATCACGACGTACGCCAGGCCGGACATTGCGACCAGCGCGACGCGCCACCACTCGTAGGGCCGCGCCACCACGGCCAGCACCCACACCATCGTCACCAGCAGCGTGATCAGCGCGGCCGTCGACGCCTGAGTCTGCTGGGTCTGCGTCTCCTCGAGCCCGTGATAGGCGCCCAGGTAGGAGATGAACGTCGCGGTGCCCACCACCAGCCCCGACGGGAGCGCCGACGTCATCACCCGGCGCACGAAGCCGGTGTGCGCGCGTTCCCTGTTCGGAGCGAGCGACAGGATGAAGGCCGGGATGCCGATGGTGAACCAGGCGGCGATGGTCACGTGGATGGGCTGGAACGGGAACGGCAGCGGATTGGTGCCGAACAGCTTTGAAGCCAGGCCCGCCAGCCCCACCAACACCGCGAGCAGCACCGAGTACACGGTCTTGGTGAGGAACAGGTTGGAGACCCGTTCGATGTTGCCGATCACTCGGCGACCCTCGCCGACGACGTACGGCAGCGTCGCGAACCTGTTGTCCAGCAACACGATCTGCGCGACCGCGCGCGACGCGGAGCTGCCGGAACCCATCGCGACGCCGATGTCGGCGTCCTTGAGCGCCAGCACGTCGTTGACGCCGTCGCCGGTCATCGCGACCGTGTGCCCGCGTGACTGCAGAGCATGCACCATGGCGCGCTTCTGATCCGGGCGCACCCGGCCGAACGTCGTGTACTCCTCGAGAGTGTCGGCCAGCTCTTCGGCGTGTCCGGCAGCCGGCGGGCGTCCATCGTCTCACCCTCCAGACCAAGGGAGCCCGCTACGGCCGCCACCGACACCGCATTGTCGCCGGAGATCACCTTGATCGAGACATTTTGCGAGGCAAAGTAATCCAGCGTGTCGCGGGCATCGGCGCGGACCCGCTGCTCGAGCACCACCAGCGCAGCGGGGGTAACGGTGCCAGGGGCGTCGGGGTGGTCGACGGGCAGGTCGCTCGAGCCCAGCAACAGCACCCGCAGGCCCAGCGACCCGATCTGCTCGGCCTGCTCGGCGGCCGCGGACCCCGGCTCGAGCAGCACGTCGGGCGCACCGATCACCCAGTTGCCGTGCTCGCCGTAGGACGCGCCGCTCCATTTGGTGGCCGATTTGAACGGTGCGGTCGCGGTGCTCGTCCAGCTCGGGCGGCATCTTGTAGGCCTCCGCGATGGCCTGCATGCTGGCGTTTGGCCGGGCGTCGTCGGAGGCCAGCTGGGCGAGCACGTCGGCGACGGCCCGGCCGTCGAGCTTCTTGAGATCCGATACGCGCATGCCGTTTTCGGTGAGCGTACCGGTCTTGTCGGCGCAGACCACGTCGACGCGGGCGAGCCCCTCGATGGCGGGCAGCTCGTTGACGAGGCACTGCCTGCGCCCGAGCCGCACCACCCCGACGGCGAACGCGATCGAGGTCATCAGCACGAGGCCTTCGGGCACCATCGGAACCAATGCGCCCACCATCCGCAGCACCGATTCACGCCAACCCACATCGGTGGTGAACAGCTGCGTGTAGATGATCAGCAGGCCGGCCGGGATCAGCAGGTAGGTGATGAACTGCAGGATCTTGTTGATGCCGCTGCGCAGCTCGGAGTTCACCAGCGTGAACTTGCTGGCCTCCTCGGCCAGCTTGGCGGCATAGGCCTCGCGGCCGACCTTGGTGGCCCGGTACGCGGCGCTGCCCGCGACCACAAAGCTGCCCGACATCACCTTGGCCCCCGCGTCTTTCGCGATCGAGTCGGCCTCGCCGGTGAGTAGGGACTCGTCGATCTCGAGGTTGTTCTCCTCGAGGACTTCGCCGTCGACGACGATCTGATCGCCAGGGCCGATCTCGATGATGTCGTCGAGCACCACCTCACCGGGAGGCAGCGCGGTGGTGCCGGATTGCCTGCGCACCAACGGTTTCGCCTGCCCGACGATGGCCAGCTTGTCCAGCGTCTGCTTGGCCCGAAGCTCCTGGATGATGCCGATCGCGCTGTTGGCGATGATCAGCAGACCGAACAGGCCGTTGATCACCGAGCCGGTGCACAGCACGATGACCAGCAGCACACCCAGGATGGCGTTGATGCGGGTGAAGACGTTGGCCCTGACGATGTCGGACACGCTGCGGGCCGCACGCGTCGGCACGTCGTTGGTCTTGCCCTCGGCTACCCGCTGGGCGACCTCGGCATCGGTCAGGCCGGCGGTGACGACCGCGGTCATCGGGTGAAGGTCCCCTTGCCGAACGTGTTGTAGTACTCCAGCGTCAGCTTGTCGCCGTCGAAGGTGGCCTTGGAAACCGTTCCCGGCGGCGAGTTTTCGGAGACCCACGAATAGGTGAAGTCACTGCCGTTCCAATGGTCGAGGGGCACGTCCAGTTTCGTGCCCGATGGCGAGCTGCAGCTTGCCGTCCTTCTCGGTGATCCGCGCCGGGCCCCAGTAGTCGTTGTTGTAGGTGCCGACATAGGAAGCCAGTGGCGCGGCGGGGGAGGGATTGGCCGGCGGCTTCTGACCCACCAGCGAGCCCGTCGGCTGCTCCATCTTTTTGAAGATGTCGCTGTAGAGCTGGTACCAGTCCTCACGCACGTCGCCGAACTGAACGAGGTCGGCGAATTCGGCAGTCAGCGCTTCTGGCACACCCGACGGCGTGGCGTTGGTCAGTGCGACGATCGCCACGTCTGCCGACGGCAGGATGAGGAAGTTCGTGCCGGAGCCCAGCTCGAACGCTCCGGAGTGGCTGAGCTGCATCCGCGCCGCCGATGTCGAACCGACGTTGAAGCCGTAGCCGTAGAAGCCCGACCGCATCGCGGGCTCGGTCGCGGGACTCGACACGATCTGTGGTGTCACCGCGGGCAGCAGCGCTTTCGGGTCGATGATCTGCTTCCCGTCGTGGCTGCCGTTGGCCAGCACCATCGTCAGCCAGCGCGTCATGTCGTTCACCGAGGAGCTCACCCCGCCCGCGGGGGCTTCCGGGTCGGCGTCGCGGATGTAGAGCGGCTCGTAACGGCCGTCGACGTGAATATGGCCGACCGCACGGTCGGGCCTGGCGTTGTAGTCGGCGAACCGGAAGCTCGTCGACGCCATGCCGAGCGGACGGAACAGCACCTCGTCGGCCAGGTCTTCCCATGGCTTGCCTGCGCCCGCCGCGACGGCCTCGGCGCCCGCGGTCAACCCGAAGTTGGTGTAGGCATAGGAGATTCGGAACGGATCGAGGGGCAGCTGCCGAAGCTGTTCGAGGACGTGTCGCCGGTCGTAGCCGAGATCCTCCAGCATGTCGCCTGCGTGGTCGGGCAGCCCCGAGCGGTGCGCGAACATGTCGCCGACGCTGACCATCTGGGTGATTACCGGGTCCGACAACGCGAACCAGGGCAGCTTGGAAACGACGGGCGTGTCCCAGCCGATCGCGTTCGCGCCGACCTGGTGTGCGACGACCGTGGCGCTCAGTGGCTTGGACAGCGACGCCAGCTGAAAGACCGTGTCCGGGTCGATCTTGTCGCCGCTGCGCACGTCCTTGACCCCGAAGCCCTTGGCGTAGACGGTTTTTCCGCCGTGCACCACCGCGACCGCCAGCCCGGGGATGCCCGACTTCTTCATCAAGTCGTCGACGATCCCGTCGAGTCTGCCCACCGCCTTGTCGACCGCGTTGTCCGGCAGCGGCATCGCGGGGACCAACGGCGGTGGCACGGCGACTGCGACTGGGCGGCCGACGACGGCGACGGGGGCCGACGCGGCGAGGGGCGGCCGCGGTGGCGAGGGCGGCCGGCGGTGGCGAGGTTCGGCAGCCCGCCACCAGCGTCAGGAGCACCACGACGACGGCCGCCCTGGCCAGTGCGTTCATGCTTGCACCGTATCGGCTGCGATTCCGATAACCGGCCGTGTCGGCGCAGATCGGCTTAGAGCCGCCACCACGGGTCGAGCGACGACGTGTCGGGATCGACACGCTGGCCGGGCGTTGGGCACCATCACGCGCACGTTCGCCGAATCCGCGGCGGCAACCAGCCGCTCGGCCGGTTCGGCCCACGGATGCGGCGCCAGCCGGAACGTGGCCCAGTGAATCGGCACCAGCAACCCCGAGCCGGCCTCGGCGACGTCGAGGTGCGCGCGGACGGCGTCCTCGGGGTTCATGTGGATGTCCGGCCACGCCGGGTGGTACGCGCCGATCGGCAGCAGGGTCAGGTCGAAAGGCCCGTGGTCCATCCCGATTTCGGCGAAACTCTTGGTGTATCCGGTGTCGCCGCCGAAGAAGGCGCGGTGCCGCGGCCCGCGGATCACCCACGATGCCCACAGCGTGGTGTTGCGGGTGAACAGCCGACCGGAGAAGTGCCGGGCCGGCGTGCACACCAGCGTCAGCTCGCCGATTTGGTGGCTCTCGTGCCAGTCGAGCTCGACGATGCGGCTCTCGGGAATCCCCCACTTGCGCAGGTGCGCGCCGACGCCGAGCGGCACGACGAACGGGGCCCGCTGGCTGCGGGCCAGGCCCAGGATCGTCTCGACGTCGAGGTGGTCGTAATGATCGTGGCTGATCAGCACCGCGTCGACGGCGGGCAGCGCCTCAAGCGGTACCGGGACCTCGTGCATCCGCTCCGGGCCCACCGTCTGCGACGGCGAGCAGCGCCGGCTCCACACCGGGTCGGCCAGCACGCGATATCCGTCGACCTCAATCAACGCCGAGGAGTGGCCGAACCAGCAGGCCGACACCCGCGCCGAGGCGGCATCCGTCGGCGCGGGCACCGCCACCGGAATCGGGCTGCGCGGCCTCGCCGCGTCGCGCGAGCCGATCAGATCCCAGATGATCTTCCGCTGTTCCTCGCTGTCGAGGCTGATACCGGACGCCGGATCGATGTTGACGAACGCACCGTCGGAGAAATTCGGTGATCGCCGAGCAACCGCCTCGATCTCGGCCGGAGACGCCCCCAGCGCCGCGGGCGCACCGTGCAGCGCGCGCAACAACCAGCTCCCGGCCAGCAGGGATGCCGTGCCGAAGCCGAAGCGCAGCGCCGCGCGCACCACCATCAGGCCCCCGAATTCGGCATCAGGCCCCCTGGAACTTCGGCGGCCGCTTCTCGATGCGCGCCACCTGCGCCTCGATGACGTCCTGGCTGGACCATGCCCTGTCGAACAACTCCTTGTGGTCGGGCCACTGATCCTCGTAGGCGCCGTCGTCGTTGAGCACCCGTTTGGCGTGCTGCAACGCCAGTGGCGCGAAGCCCGCGATCTCTGCGGCCCACGCCTGCGCGTCGGCGAGCGTGCCGATGCGGTTGGCCATCCCGGTCTGCAGCGCCACCTCGGCGGTGAGCCGTTCCGCGGCCAACAGCATGCCCCTCGCCCGGCCGGCCCCAACCAACGAGGTCAACCGGCGAATGCTCCAGTTATCCAGCGCCAGACCATATTTCGCGACGGGAAATTGGAAATACGCATCGGGTGAGACGACGCGCAGATCGCAGATCATCGACAGAATGACGCCTGCCCCGATCGCGGGTCCGTTGATCGCGCCGATGACCGGGACCGGCGTCTTGTCGATGGCCAGGTTCAGCGCCTTGGCCTTGTCGGGCAGCTCCTCGGCCACACTCGAGGGGTCAGACAGGTCGGCGCCCGAGCTGAACACGTGGCCCTGGCCGGTCAGCACAATGGCCCTGACGTCTTCGGCCGCGGCCTTCTCGACCGCCTCGCGCAGGCTGTCGACGAGTTCGCTGTTCAGCGCGTTGCGGCGCTCGGCGCGCTGCATCTCCAGGGTCATCACGTGGCCGTCGCGGGTCACACCAATCATGGCTCCACCCTATTAGCCTCTTGTCATGTGAGCCGGATCGGCGCCTTGGCGCTGCGCGACGCGGTGCTCGACGACGGGTCTTTCCGCAGCTGGGACGCCCCGCCGGTGACGATCGAGACCACCGAGGCGTATCGGCGCGAGCTGGCCGCTGCGAGGGCCGCCACCGGCCTGGACGAATCCGTGGTGACCGGCGAGGGCACGGTGTTCGGCCGACCCGTCGCGCTGGTGGCGTGCGAGTTCGACTTCCTGGCCGGGTCGATCGGCGTGGCGGCCGCCGAGCGGATCACTGTCGCGGTGCAGCGGGCGACGGCCCAGCGGCTGCCGGTGCTGGCGTCGCCGAGTTCCGGCGGCACCCGCATGCAGGAGGGCACCGTCGCGTTCCTGCAGATGGTCAAGATCGCGGCGGCCGTCGAGCTGCACAAGCGGGCACACCTGCCCTATCTCGTGTACCTGCGACATCCGACCACCGGCGGGGTGTTCGCGTCGTGGGGCTCGCTCGGTCACGTCACCGCCGCCGAACCCGGCGCGCTCGTTGGCTTCCTCGGCCCCCGGGTCTACGAGCACCTCTACGGCGAGCCGTTCCCGGCCGGCGTGCAGACCGCCGAGAACCTGCACCGGCACGGTGTCATCGACGGCGTGGTCGCGCTCGAGGCCCTGCGCGCGACGCTGGACCGAACGTTGAAAGTGGTCGCGGACGCGCCGGGGCCGCCGCCGCCTGTCGCCGACGCCGAGCCCCTGCCCGACGTGCCTGCTTGGGAGTCGGTCGAGGCGTCGCGGCGCCCGGACCGCCCCGGCGTCGGATATCTGCTGCGGCACGGCACCACCGAGCGGGTGCTGCTGTCGGGCACCGAGCGCGGCGAGGCGGCGACGATGATGCTGGCGTTGGCCCGCTTCGGCGGCCAGCCCGCCGTCGTCCTCGGCCAGCAGCGCGTCGTCGGAGGACTGGTTGGCCCGGCGGCGCTGCGGGAAGCCCGGCGCGGTATGGCGTTGGCGGCGGGTTTGCAGCTGCCGCTGGTGCTTGTGATCGACACCGCGGGACCCGCGCTCTCGGCCGAGGCCGAGCAGGGCGGGCTGGCCGGCGAAATCGCCCGCTGCCTCGCCGAACTCGTCACGCTGGAGACGCCGACCGTCTCGGTGCTGCTCGGCCAGGGCAGCGGCGGGCCGGCGCTGGCGATGGTGCCCGCCGACCGGGTGCTGGCCGCGCTGCACGGGTGGCTGGCTCCCCTGCCACCGGAGGGCGCCAGCGCGATCGTGTTCCGCGACGTCGACCACGCGCCGGAACTTGCCGCGGCGCAAGGTATTCGGTCCGCCGACCTGCTGCGCCACGGCATCGTCGACAAGATCGTGGTTGAACGTCCCGATGCCGCCGACGAGCCGATGGAGTTCACGCAGCGGCTGTCGGCGACGATCGCTGACGAGCTGCACCGGCTGCGTGCGATGCGCGACGGGCAACGGCTGGACGACCGGCTGGCACGCTACCGGCGGATCGGTCTGTGAACCCGACGCTGCTGTTCGTGCACAGCCCGGTGCTCGGTGCCACCACGTGGACGGGGACCGCCGACATGCTGCGGCGCAACGGTTTTCACGCTGAGGTTCCCGATCTCACCGAGGTAGTGGGGCAACGCGGGCCGTATTATGCCGCGTTGGCCGCGGCCGCTGCCGCCGCTGTCGACGACGGCGCCGACCCGGTCGTCGTCATCGCGCACAGCGCGGCCGGAGCGCTGCTACCCGCGGTGGCCGAGGCCGTCGGCGACCGGACGCGGGGCGCGGTGTTCGTCGACGCGATCCTGCCGCAACCCGGACGCAGCTGGTTCGACACCGCACCACCCGAACTGGCAGCGCAGCTGCGTGGCCTCTCCGACGACGGTCTGCTGCCGCCCTGGCAGGACTGGCTGCGCTCCGGAGTCGCTTGCGGAACTGGTGGCCGACCCGGCCCTGCGGCGACGCTTTGTCGCCGAGATTCCGCGGCTGCCGCTCGCCTACTTCGAGGAGCTCGCGCCGCAGGCAGGATTCACGGATTCGGTGGCGTGCGCGTTTGTGCGCCTCGGTGCGCCCTTCGACCGGGCGGCGGACAAGGCAGAGCGGCTCGGCTGGCGGGTGATCCGTCGCGACTGGGATCACCTGCGCATGGTCAGCGATCCGGCGGCGGTCGCCGACCTTATCGCGCAGGCGATTTCCCCCGCCCGGCCCAGGTGATGGCATGCTGGCAGGGTGGCGCCTGTCTTTGAGTTCGCTGGCCACTTCTGGTGGCTGATCTTCCCGTTCATGGGTGCGATCGGCGGCGCCGTCCGGGCGGTGACCGTGGCCAACGAGCGGCGGGCCCAGCGACGTCTCGAGCGCTACCGCATCAAGCAGCAGACCAAGGTCGCGCTGGCCGAGGCGTCCGGCCGGACCCGCACCAACAAGGCCGGTTACCAGCGCGAGATGACAAAGGTGCTCGAGCGCCACGATCGCACCGACGCCCGCTGGCTCGATTACGAGATCGACATCGCCAAGCTGCTGGACTTCCCGCTGATGACCGACATGCGCGATCCGCTGACCATCGCATTCCACAAAGCCAGGAGCCGCGCTGACTGGCTACGGCCCGATTCCGTCGAGGACATCCTGGGTGACCGCAATGCCCAACTCGAGTATCGCGACGCTGTCGGTGAGTACGTGGCCGCGTTCGACGTCGCCGAGTCAGAAGCGATCCGCCGGCGGCGCAGCGACTTCTCCGCCGAAGCGCAGGAGCGGCTGACGCGGGCCCAGCATCTGTTGCGGCTGGCGTCGGACAGCGGCGCGACGCCGCAGGAGCGTCAGAGCGCCTACGCGCGCGCCCAGAAGGAACTCGACGGGCTGATCGTGCTGCCCGCGACCACGCGCGCCAGCATCGAGCGCAAGATCGCAGGCGAGATCGAGGCCTGAGGGGTTGTGGCCCAAGGCTTGAGGGCCGGACCTAGACCGCCGCCAGCGCCGCAAGCATCGCCGCACACGTGATCAGGTCCAGCGGCAGGCGCAACATGCTGCGGCGGGTCCACCGGACCGCGGCGGTCTCGTCGATGGTGGCGGGGTCGGCCTTCTCGAACGCCCTGGCCTTCGGCACGATGTCGACCAGCGACCACACCCGCATCACCGCGTGGCTGACCAAGGCGACGAGCAATGCAACCCGCTTGTGCGCGTCGCCCCACGCCACCACCAGCGTGACGATGAGCAGCACCTCGAAGACGGTGTGCGCGGGAAGCCAGAACCTGGCCCGGGAGACACCGCCGTTGCGGGGCTGGATGATGCCGGGTCGCTTGGGCCACACCGGGTCGACGACGAGGAACTCGTACAGGCCGCCCCCGAGCGTGACGCAGGCCGCGAGTGTCGTGATGGCGATCAGGACGAGAGTCGGAGTCCATATCACCGCCAAATCACCGCCAAATCACCGCCAACGACTTTAGCTCAAACGGTGGAGGTGACCGGGAACCGCCAGGGGCAGCAGAGCTTCCAAAGGCACGTGGGGACGCGATGGCCTGCAAAGCGGAGCCCTAAGAATCACCGAGCCTGCGGCTAACAACGAAACGTATACGTAAAGCATGACGACAGCCAACGACCACCACCGGCACGAGATCGAATCAGCCGACGCTCGGCGTCGACAAATCCGTTTGATACAAGTTACTTTCGCCGGGGCGGCGACCATCGCGACGTTCGTGCTATTCGACGCTGCGCGGCCCGATGACCCTGCAACCGTTGCCGCAGCGGGGCCGGTGCGCCTGGTAAGCCTCGTCACTGACTTGCCGGCGCCGGCCACTGATGACAATGACCCCACCGACATCGCCAGCCAGGACGCCCAGCAGACGGCGCAGGCCGACATCGACCTCGGCGACCAGGAAGCTCAACAAGCCGAGCAACAGGGCGCAGACACCCAGGAGTCAGTCCTCGGGCCGACCTTGACCGGGCTACCGTGAGATCTGTCCCGCACGACTGCCCCTTCGGGGCTCGATCTCAGTAAATTATCGCGGGCCTGCCAGATAGCGCTGGACCGTCGGTCCGAGCCAGGCGATCAGCTCATCGCGTGACATGCCGACGACCGGAGGCACGTCAAGGACATAGCGGCACAACGCCATGCCGAGGACCTGGGTCGCGACCAAGCCGGCACGGCGGGCGGGCGCGTCGGGATTGAGCTTCGTGACGGCGGGCAGCAACTGGCCCGCGAAGATCTCCCGCATCCGTTGCGCTGCTTCTGGATTCGTGGTGCTCGATCGCAGCAGCACCACCAGCGCCTCGTCGCCTTCCCATCGATTCATGAAGTGGGTAACCAGGCGCTCGCCCAGCTGGTCGCGGTCCACATCGGACAGATCCGGGATCTGCAAATCGAAGACGGCCGCCGCGGCGAACAACTGGTCCTTATTGCCGAAGTAGCGCATCACCATCGACGGATCGATGTTCGCGTCGGCGGCGATCGCCCGGATGGTGGCCCGTTCGAACCCGGACTCGGCGAACCGTTGCCTGGCCGCGGCCAGGATCACCGACTTCGTGACCGCGGAGGATCTGCGCATGCCAACGATTGTAGGCCAACAACTGTTGACATAGCGGGAATTGCGACGCATAGTTATGCCAACAAGCGTTGGCATACAACTGGAGGAGACGAAATGTACGACACCGATGTCCTCATCGTCGGAGCCGGCCCGAGCGGACTCACGCTGGCCGCGTCGCTGGTCAACAAGGGTGTTGCGACGAGCGTGGTGGACCGGCAGGCCGCAGGCGCCAACACGTCGCGCGCGGCCGCCGTCAACGCCCGCACACTCGAGGTCCTCGAAGACCTCGAGGTGGCCGGGCGGCTGGTCAAGGAGGGGATCCAGGCGCCGCGGTTCAGCATCCGCGACCGAGCCCGCACACTCATCCCGATCGACTTCAGCGACCTGCCCACCGACTACCCCTACTCGCTGATGGCTCCGCAGTCGACGACCGAGAGGCTGCTGCTCGACCGGCTGGTCGAGCTTGGCGGCTCGGTCATCAGGCCCAAGACGCTGACCTCGATCACGCAGGGCGCCGACGCGGTGACGGCCACATTCGACGACGGTGACGTGATCCGGGCCCGCTACGCGGTCGGCGCCGACGGCATCCACAGCACGGTGCGCGAGCAGGCGGGTATCGGTTTCGAGGGTGGCGCGTACGCCGAATCGTTCGCGCTCGCCGACGTTCGGCTCACTGGCGAAGCACCTGTCGACGAGGTCATCTTGTTCTGGGCCAAGGCGGGCCTGACGGTGGTGGCGCCGCTTCCCGGCGACATCTTCCGCATCGTCGCGCCGGTCGCCGACGCGCCGGAGCAGCCGTCGGCGCAGTACATCCAGCAGATCCTGGACAGCCGCGGCCCCGGCGCCGGACAAATGGTCGTCACGGACGTCATCTGGGGCTCGCGGTTCGGGATCCAGCACCGGGTGGCCGACACCTACCGAGCCGGGCGACTCCTGCTGTGCGGCGATGCGGCTCACGTCCACAGCCCGGCCGGAGGCCAGGGCATGAACCTGGGCATCCAGGACGCCGTCGCGCTGGCCGACGCCCTGGCCGGAGTGCTCGGTGGCGCTCCCGACAGCGCGCTCGATGAGTACAGCGCGGCGCGCCGCCCGATCGCACAGCAGGTCGTCGAAATGACCGACCGGCTAACGCGATTGGCGACGCTGCCGCGGGCCCTTCGTCCAGTGCGCAACGCCGCCGGCGGTTTGGCCGGGCGGGTTCCGTCGGTGCGGCGTGCGCTGGCGATGCGGCTCAGCGGGCTGGTTTACCGCTGACCAGCTGCGCGTGCCCGCGGGTGCGGTACCACAGCACCGCCAGTGCGGCGGCCACCTCGACCGCCGCGACCAGGGTCGCCACGCCCATCAGCGTCGACTGCTGACCCGCTGCCGCCGAGTGCAATCCGTGGTGGTGCGACGGTGCGGGCAGGTGCACCGCGATCATCGCGATATTCATCAGACCGACCACGCACCATGCCCGCAGCGTGCCGTGCAGCCAGAGGTCGCGGGCGCAGTACACACACGCGGCGATCATCGCGGCCAGCAGTGCACCGGCCACCACGTTCGACGCGTGGCCCAGCATCGCGGCGTGCAACCCCGCCGAAGTCAGCGCGAGCGCCGCACACGCCCGGCGTCCGAAGACCGCGGACATGCCGGCGGCAGACATCTCACTCCTCACACATGTATTGACGCACCGGACGGGTGATTTTCATCGGCGCCGGTATGGGGGCCTCGGCGGGGCTCGGCGGGTTTTGCCAGAACTGGTCCGTGACAAGATCGGCGGATGGCCCCGATGACCCCGTTTCGCATCGCGATCTCCGACAGCCGATCTCGCCGACCTGAAGGAGCAGGCTGGCCCGCACCCGATGGCCCGAGGCCGAATGCGTCGACGACTGGACTCAGGGCATCCCGCTGAGCTACACCCGTGAGCTGGCCGACTATTGGGCCCACGAATACGACTGGCGCGCACGCGAAACCGCGCTGAACAGATTCGATCACTTCACCACCGACATCGACGGCCTCGACATCCATTTCATCCACCAGCGATCCCCCGACGACGACGCCTTTCCGCTGCTGATCACGCACGGCTGGCCCGGATCAATCGTCGAGTTCCACAAGGTGATCGAGCCATTGACCGCCGCGGGGTTCCACGTGGTGTGTCCGTCACTGCCGGGATACGGCTTCTCCGGTAAACCGACAGGCACCGGCTGGGGTGTCGCCAAGATCGCCCAGGCCTGGGAGACGCTGATGGGCCGGCTGGGCTACGCGCGCTACGGCGCGCAGGGCGGCGACTGGGGCGCCGCGGTCACCACGCAGATCGGGCGCAACGGTGGCCGATGCGCGGCGATCCACTTGAACATGCCGCTGGGGGCGCCGCCCGGCAACCTGGACAATCCGACCGAGGAGGAGCAGCAGGCGCTGGCCCGCCTCGGCTACTACCGCAAATGGGACAACGGTTACGCCAAACAGCAGTCGACGCGGCCGCAGACCATCGGCTACGGGTTGGTGGACTCACCGGTCGGGCAGCTGGCGTGGATCGTCGAGAAGTTCTGGTCGTGGACGGACTGCGACGGTCATCCCGAGAACGTGCTGACCCGTGACGAGCTTCTCGACAACGTGATGCTGTACTGGGCGACCGCGTCGGCGGCCTCGTCGGCCCGGCTGTACTGGGAGAGCTTCACCGTCTTCGGCGGCGGCGAACCCGTCAAGCTGCCCACCGGTGTCGCCGCCTTCCCGAAGGAGATCCTTCGCACGCCGCGCAGCTGGTGCGAGGCCGGCTACCACATCACCCATTGGACGACGATGCCGCGCGGCGGGCACTTCGCGGCGTTCGAGCAACCGGAGCTGTTCGTCGACGACGTGAGCGCCTTCTTCGCTACCGTGCGCTAGATGGTTAGCACGATCGAGGCCGACTACCTGGTGGTCGGCGCGGGCGCGATGGGCATGGCGTTCACCGACACGGTCGTCGGCGAGACCGACGCGACCGTGGTCGTCGTCGACCGCAACCACCAACCCGGAGGCCACTGGACGACCGCCTATCCGTTCGTGCGGCTGCACCAGCCGTCGGCCTATTACGGCGTGAATTCACGGGATCTCGGCAGCAACACCATCGACCACAGCGGCCTCAACGCCGGCTACTACGAGCTGGCCGGCGGCGCCGAGGTGTGCGCCTATTTCGACGCGGTCATGCAGCAGCAATTGCTGCCGACGGGCCGAGTGACCTACCTGCCGATGAGCGAATACCTTGGCGACGGCCGGGTCCGCAGGCTCGGCGGGGACGAGATCGTGGTGTCAGCACGCCGCGTGGTCACCAGCCACGTCAACATCGTCGTGCCGTCGATGCGTCCGCCGTCCTACGCCGTTGCCCCCGGCGTCGACTGCGTGCCGCCCAACGACCTGCCGCGAATCCGCCGGCACATCGACAGGTACGTGATCGTCGGCGCGGGCAAGACCGCGATGGACGCGTGCCTGTGGCTGCTGCGCCACGGCATCGCGCCGCAACGGCTGACGTGGATCAAACCCCGGGACTCCTGGCTGTTGGACCGCGCCGCGATCCAGCCCGGTAAGCAGTTCGCCAAGCAGGTGCTCGCCGACTTCTCCGGACAGCTCGCGTCGGTGTTCGAGGCAGAATCGCTACCGGATCTCTTCGACCGGCTGGAAGCCAAAGGCAGCCTGCTGCGCATCGACACCTCCGTCGACCCGACGATGTACCGGTGCGCCATCGTGTCCCTGGCCGAACTCGAGGCGCTGCGGGGCATCGGCGACGTGGTCCGGATGGGCCACGTCCAGTCGATCGAGCCGGGCCGGGTGACGCTCGACGGCGGGGTCCGTGACGTCGACGGTTCAGCGGTCTATATCGACTGCACCGCGGACGGTTTGGGCCGACGCGAGCCCACCGCCGTGTTCAGCGACGACCACATCTCGCTGCAGACCGTGCGTACCTGCCAACCGGCGTTCAGCGCCGCCGTCATCGCCCACGTCGAAGCGGCCTACCCCGACGACGACACCAGGAATGGGTTCTGCCGCCCCGTGCCCTATCCGCACCAACCGATCGACTGGCTGCGAATGATGCTGACATTCAATCAAAATCAGCTGACGTGGTTCACTGACCCCGACATGATGGCGTGGGTCGACGCCGCTCGGCTCAACGTCCTGCACCACGTGACCACCGTTGTCAGCGAGCGGGCGCGCGAGAAGGTCATCTCCGTGCTCAGTTCGCAGCTGCCCGCCATCAACGACAAACTGGAGGAACTCTTACGGTCATCGGGCTAGGGGCCTGCGGCGAAAACCGCGGTGCCACAGCGCCTTGTCGAGGCGGCGGAGCACGTCTTGGACGCTGTCCTCGGCGATGACACGAATGACGATCCAGCCTGCCGCCTCCAGCCTGCGCAGCCGTCGCTGATCCTTGACGTACTGCTTGCGGTCCTTGCGGTGGTGGTCGCCGTCGTACTCGAGGGCGATTCGGAGGTCCTTCCAACCCATATCGACCAGGCCCACCAGGCCACGCTCATCGACAACCGGTATCTGAGTGGTAGGCGCCCGATATCCGGCGTCGATCACGGCGAGCCGCAGCCACGTTTCCCTCGGCGACGCCGCGCCGCCGTCGACAAGCGGCAGCGCGGATCTCAGTCGATTCAACCCTGGTGCGCGCGGATGCCGCTCGGCCAGTTGCATGACGTCCCCGACGTCAAACGATCGCGACCACATGAGCGCGTCAAGTCGCGCTATCGCTTCGTCCCGGGCGAGCAGTCGTCCGAGATCGAATGCGGTGCGCGCGATTGTCGTCACCGGCAGCCGCACGGCGTGCGTGACTTCGTCGTCGGCAAGGTTGTCGTTGCGCACGATCAGACCTTGCGGTGGTCGACCATTGCGCCAGATCAATTCGATCGGGACGTCATCGTCGACCCACGGCGCACCGTGCAGGGCGGAGGCGGCGACACCTGCCACCACGGCCCGCCGCCGCGACCATAGCCACGCGCCGATCGTCCTCTCGCGCAGCGACGGCGAGTGTCCTTTCGCAAGGTAGACGTCGGGATAGATGCGCCGGTGCCACCGTTGCAACTCATGCCTGGTGAGCGCGCCGGTGGACAGCGCCTCACTGCCGATGAAGACGTCGCCCATGCCCAGATGCTGGCACCTCTGGCCGACACGCTGGGCCTGCGATTGAAGCCACGCGGAGAATGTGCGAGTAAGGGCCGGCGTGAGTGCAATCGCAGCGCTGGCCTACGCCAACGACTCCACCCACGCGCGGTGCAGCGCGGCATACCGGCCGTCTGCGCGGCCGATCAGCTCGTCGGGTGCGCCGTCTTCGACGATGCGGCCATGGTCGAGGACCAGCACCCGATCGGCGACCTGCACCGTGGACAGCCGATGCGCGATGACGAGCGCGGTCCGGTCTGCCAGCACCGTTTCCAGCGCCCGCTGCACCATCCGCTCGCTCGGGATATCCAGCGACGAGGTGGCTTCGTCGAGAATCAGCACCGCCGGGTCGGCGAGGAACGCGCGGGCGAACGCGACCAGCTGCCGCTGCCCCGCCGAGAGCCGGCCGCCGCGCTTGGCAATGTCGGTGTCGTAGCCGTCGGGCAGCGCGTCGACGAACCGGTCCGCGCCGACCGCGGCGGCGGCGGCCGCCACCTCCGCATCGGTGGCGTCGGGCCTGCCGAAGCGGATGTTGTCTGCGACGGTCCCTTCGAACATGAAGTTCTCCTGGGTGACCATGACGACGTGGCGGCGCAGCTCGCTCTGCGAAAGATCCCTGAGGTCAATGCCATCCAGCGTCACCGAGCCCGCTATCGGGTCGTAGAACCGGGCGATCAGCTTGGCGATCGTGGTCTTGCCCGCGCCGGTGGTGCCGACCAGTGCGACGGTCTGCCCGGCCGGCACCGAGAAGCTCAGGTCGGGCAGTACCGGCCGGTCCGGCACGTAGGAGAACCGCACGTCGTCGAAGGCGACGTCGCCACGCACCCGCTCAATGCGGACCGGCCGCTCCGGGTCCTTGATGCCGGGCTGCTCGGCAAGCACACCGGCCAGCTTCTCCAGCGCCGAGGACGCGGACTGGAAGGTGTTGAAGAACTGCGAGATGTCCTGCATCGGTTCGAAGAACATCCGCAGATACAGCAGAAACGCTGCCAGCGTGCCGATGGTCATCTGGCCGTGCAGCACGCGGTAGCCGCCGTAGAGCAGCACCACGCCGGTGGTGAGGTTGCCGACGAGCTTCACGCCCGGCATGAAGATCGCGAGCAGCCGGAACGTCTTCTCGTTGTCCGACTTGTAGCGATCGGCGATGTCTTCGAAGATCTCCTGGTTGCGCGGCTCGCGCCGGTAGGCCTGCACCGCCTTGATGCCGGTCATCGTCTCGACGAACTGCACGATCACCAGGGCGGCGCTTTCCCGCACCCTGCGGTAAGTCTTGGCCGACTCGTTGCGGAACCACCACACGAGCGCCACCAGAACGGGGAACCCCGCCAGACACATCAGGCCCAGCCGCACATCGAGTGTGACAAGCAGGATCGCCGTGCCGATCAGCGTGAGCACGGCGGTGATAAGGCTGTCGAAGCCGGTCTCCAGCATGTCCTGGATCGCCTCGACGTCGTTGGTGGACCGGCTCACCACCCGACCCGACGTGTAGCGCTCGTGGAACGCGATGTCGAGCCGCTGGAAATGGCGGTACACCCGCCGCCGCAGCTCGCGCAGCACCTTCTGGCCGATCCGGCCCGATCGCTGCAGGAAGAACATCCGGCTGGTGGCCTGGATGAGCACCACCCCGCACAGCACGCCGACGACGACCATCAGCGTGTGCGCCGAGCCGCCGGACAGGATCGGCGGGATGCCGTGGTCGATGCCGCGTTGCACGAGCAGCGGAACTGAAAGGCGGGCAAGGTTTTCCACCACGACGACGAGCGCAAGGAGCGCGACCGTCAAACGGTAGGGCCACAACAGCGAGCCGAGCAGCGCCCGAGCCTCGCGGCGGCGCGGCAGACTCTCGTCGATGGGCAGATCGTCGTTCTGAGCGTCGTTGACCCGTCCGCGCCACTCGTCCTCGGGCAGCTCGACCGGTGGGGTGTCGGTTGCGGTCATCGGCCCTCGGCCTCCGACGTGACGAAGCCACGTTCTGCACAGACGGCGTCGGTCGCCTCCTGCTCCTCGTACGCCTGCCCGAGCCGGTTGCGGTCCTCGTCGACCTCCCACGCGCAGGTGCGTTCGGCTCGGTCGTCGAGTTCGTCGTCGGCGGCCAGCAGGTAGCGATACTGCGGAACGCTGGCCAGCAGCTGGGCGTGCGTGCCGATGTGGGTGATCGTGCCGTCGCTCAGCAGCGCCACCTTGTCGGCGAGCAGCACCGTCGACGCCCGGTGCGCGACCACGATGCCGGTGACCGAATGCAACACTCGGCGCAGCGCCTCCTCGACGAGGGCCTCGGTGTGCACGTCGAGCGCGGACAGCGTGTCGTCGAGCACAAGGATCTTGGGCCCGGCGAGGATGGCACGCGCCAGTGACAGCCGCTGCCGCTGGCCGCCGGACAGGCTCATGCCCTGCTCGCCGATGCGGGTGTCGAGCCCGAACGGCAGGTCGTAGACGAACTGCGCGGCGGCGATCTCGATGGCCTGCGCCAACTGCTCGTCGGTCGCGTGCGGTCGGCCCAGCCGCAGGTTCTCCGCCACCGACATGGAGAACAGCGTCGGATCCTCGAACGCGGTGGCCACCGCCTGCCGCAGCGCCGGCAGGCTCAGCTCGCGGATGTCATGGCCGTCGATGAGGATCTCGCCCTCGGTGACGTCGTACAGGCGGGACATCAGCGCGGCGAGCACCGACTTGCCCGAACCCGTCGAGCCGACCAGCGCCAGCGTCTCCCCCGGCTCGACCGTCGCGCTGACGTGCCGAAGCGCCCAGTTGTCCGAGTCGGGAAAGCGAAAGCCGACGTCGACCAATTCCAGCCTGCCGCCTGACGGCGGCTCTCGCTCGCGGCCCGTCGGTGATTTCCCGTGGCGCGTCGAAGATCTCGGCGATCCGGTTGGCGGCGGTGAAGGACTCCTGCGTCATCGACAACAGGAAGCCCAGCGACGCGATGGGCCACACCAGCGACAGCATCATCGTGATGAACGCGACCAGCGTGCCCAACGTCACGTAGCCGTGGCCGGCGGCGTACGCGCCGAAGCCCAGCACGACGATGAGCGTGAGGTTGGGGATGACCTCCAGCAAGGTCCAGAACTTCGCCGACACCGACACACGGCTCACCTGCGTCTGGTAGAGGTTGGTGAGCTGTTCATCGAACCGGTCGTACGCGTAGTCCTCGCGACCGAACGACTTCACCACCCGCACCCCGAGCGCGGATTCCTCGACGTGCGTTGCGACGTGGCCAGACTGGTCCTGGGCCAGCCGCGACAGCCGGGTGTAGGTCTGCTGGAAGTGCAGGACCGTCAGGGTGATCGGCACGATGGAGATCAGCACCACCACACCCAGCGGCCAGTACATCGCGAGCAGGATCGCCGTCACCACCGCGATCTGGAGGAAGTTGAGCAACAAGAACACCATGCCGAACGACATGAATCGGCGAATGGTGCTCAGGTCGTTCATGATTCGCGACAACAGCTGGCCGGACTGCCAGCGGCCGTGGAACGACATCGGCAGGATCTGCAGCCGTGCGTAGAGGTCCTTGCGGATGTCGGCCTCGACGCCCATCGTCGCGCGGGCGACCAGCCACCGGCGGATGAACCAGAGCACCGCCTCCGAGATGCCCACCGCCATTGCGGCGGCGCCGAGCACCCACAGGCCGCGCTGGTCCTGGTGGCGTACGGGCCCGTCGATCACGGCCTTGGTCATCAGCGGAATCGCCACGGTGGCAACGAGGCTGACGACCGCGACGACGACCATCGCCGACCCAGCGCCCCCGGTACGGCATCAGATACGGCAGCAGCCGCCACAGATCCGAGCCGGTACGTTCGCGGGCCGGCGGTCGCGCGATCGCCGGCGCCGAGCGCAACGCATCCACAGTCGATTCAGTCAAAGCACATCCAATTATCCGCCGAGCGGCAAATCAATATCGGCCGCCCCGAGAGTCTCATGCCGCCACGACATCTTCGGGATCCGGCTGGTTGCCGAACTGGGTGTCGTACAGCTCGGCGTAACGCCCGCCGCGGGCGATCAGCTGATCGTGCGTGCCGCGTTCGACGATGGTGCCGTCTTCGACGACCAGGATCATGTCGGCTGCGCGCACCGTCGACAGCCGGTGGGCGATGACGATCGACGTCCGGCCGGCAGCGCCTCGGCCAGCGCCTGCTGCACCGCGGCCTCCGAGCCGGAGTCCAGCGACGCCGTTGCCTCGTCGAGCACGACCACGCGCGAGGAGCCCAGCAAAAGGCGCGCGATGGTCAACCGCTGCCGCTGGCCGCCGGAGAGCCGGTAGCCCCTCTCCCCCACCACGGTGTCCAGGCCGTCGGGCATGTCGGCGACGACGTCGGCGAGCCGGGCGCGCTCCAACGCCTGCCACAGCTCGCCGTCGGTCGCGTCGGGAGCGGCCAGCCGCAGATTCGACCCGATCGACTCGTGGAACAGGTGGCCGTCCTGGGTGACCATCCCGACGGTCTCCTTCAGCGACGCGAAGCTGACGTCGCGCACGTCAACGCCATTGAGGCGGACGGCGCCACTGCCCGATGTCGCCGCCGCCGCGGCTTCGTCGTCGACGTCGTAGAGCCGAGCCCAGCAGCGAGGCGATCGTCGACTTGCCCGCACCTGAGGAGCCGACCAGCGCGACCATCTGACCTGGGTGTGCGGTGAACGAAATGCCGTGCAGCACTTCGTCTCCACCCCGATCGTCAAGGACGGCGACCTCTTCGAGCGAGGCCAGTGAGACCTTGTCGGCCGACGGATAGGAGAACCGCACATCGTCGAACTCGACTGCGACTCCGCCGGCGCCGCCGGGCACGGCGACCGCGCCGGGCTTCTCCTGGATCAGCGGCACCAGGTCGAGCACCTCGAAGACGCGCTCGAAGCTGACCACCGCACTGGCGATCTCGACGTGTGCGTTGGCCAGCGCGGTCAGCGGGGAGTACAGCCGGGTCAGCAGCAGGGCCAGGGACACGATCGCGCCCGTCTGCAAGTGCCCGCCGATCGCCATCACGCCGCCGAGCCCGTACACCAGGGCCAGCGCGAGCGCCGACATCAGCGTCAGCGAGTTCATGAAGACCGACTGCAGCATCGAGGTACGGACCCCGATGTCGCGGACGCGGCCTGCGCGCAGCTCGAACTCGCGCGATTCGGTGGCCGGGTTGCCGAACAGCTTGACCAGCGTGGCACCCGGCGCCGAGAACCGTTCGGTCATCTGGGTGTTCATCGTTGCGTTGTGGATGGCGGCCTCGCGGGACAGCCGCGCCATGGTCCGCCCGATCCAGCGGGCGGGGAGCAGAAACAGCGGCATCAGCAGCAGCGAGAGCAGGGTGACCTGCCAGGAGATCCTGAGCATGACGACAAGCGTCAGCGTCAGGGTGACGATGTTGGTGATGACGCCGGAGAACGTGTCAGAGAAGGCGCGCTGCGCGCCCGTCACGTCGTTTCCGAGCCTGCTGACCAGGGCGCCGGTGCGGGTGCGGGTGAAGAACGCGACCGGCATCCGCTGCACGTGGTCGAACACCGCGGTGCGCAGATCGAGGATGAGGCCCTCGCCGATGGTCGACGACAGCCACCGCGTCACCAGCGATATCCCGGCCTCCGCGACGGCGACGGCCGCGATCACCGCGGCCAGCGCCACCACCACGCCGAGCGCGCGCCTGCCGATCTCGTCAACAACCCTGCCCGCCAGCAGCGGAGTGGCGAGCCCGAGCAGCGCGCTCACCACGCTGACCGCGACGAACGCGCCCAACCTGCGGTGATGACGCTGCGCGAAGTGCCAGATCCGGCCAAGCAGCTGACGGTCGGCCAACGACCGCAGGTCGCTCAAGTCGCTGCTACGTGCGCGAACCTGCCGGTACAACGTTTGCCGGGCTACCGTTTCAAAGCTCATGTAATCACCGTAAAACCTCAACAATGGATGAGGTCAACGGCTTCCCGGCGGGTCCGTCAGACGATCCCGAAGTACCCGATCACTCCGGCGGCGCCGACCACGAGCAGGGGGTTCGCCTTGGTGAAGACGAAGATCACCGTGCATATCGCTGTCAGCAGATACGCCCGCCAGTCGTGATCGGCGGCCCGGCTCATCACCAACGAGGTCGCCAGGATGAGGCCGACGGTCAACGGGGCGAACCCCTTCTCGACGGCGATCCTCCACTTCGACTTCTGCGCCTTCTGCCAGAACAGCGTGACGACGTACATCAGTGACGCCGCGGGCGCGATCATCGCGACGGTGGCGATCACGCCGCCGAGGATCGCGCCAGGCACGCCTCCGACCGTGAGCCCGGCGCCGTAGCCGACCAGTGTCACGATCAGGATGCTGGGCCCCGGCGCGGTTTGGGAGATCGAGAAGATGTTGGCGAACTGCGTGTTCGTCATCCAGTGATGCCCGCGCACGGTCTGTAGGTGCATGTCGGGCAGCACCGCGTTCCCGCCGCCGATCGACAGCAGGGACAGCGATGCGAACAACCCCGCGAGTTGCAGATAGACGGTCATCGGAAGCTACGCTGCACGTTCTCGCGGCCACGCCCAGAACAGGCTGATCGGCGCAAGGATGGCCAGCACGACCAGAAGTGGCCACCGCAGAAGGCCGTTCAGGATGAAGGCCGCCGCGAAGAGCAACACGGGCACCAGCGCCGTCAGACATTTCCGGCCGGTTTGGATGACCATCGCCAACGTCAGTGCGACGGCCCCGGCCGAGGCGCCGTGAAGGACGCCCTTGACCGCGGGTATCTCTTTGAACCGGAAGTAGAAGAAACCCGCCACCATGATCAACACGACCGGCAGCAGGCACAGCCCGAACACCGCCGCCAGCGCGCCCGGCAGGCCACGCATCTTCGAACCGGCGAAGACCGCCATGTTGACCTGATTGGCGCCGGGCAGGATCCGGCACATCGTCATCGCGGAGAGGAACTCGGCCTCACCCATCCACTGTTTCTCGACCACCAGCACTTCGCGCGACCAGGCGGACAGCCCGCCGCCAAACGATGCGAGCGCGATGTGATTGAACGTCCACGCGAGCTCGGAGAGGGAGACGCTCTCGCGTGGCGGGTCGATCTCGGCCTCGCGCGGAGGGTCGACCTCACTCATGCATGAGGTCTTTGTCGTGCGGGAAGTCGTCCTCGTGGTGCTGGGAGGGATCGAGCGGATCCGGCGCCTCGTAGCGATGCGAAAGGTCCCAGTCGGTGTGGAAGACCTCTGTCAGTCGTCCGACGATGGCTGGGTCGTCGGTCATGATGCCCAGTTCCCGGCGCAGATCAAATGCGCTGCGGTCGATATTCATCGAACCCACGAGCGCGTGTTGGTTGTCGACGACGATGACCTTCGCGTGCACCCGCAGGTTCTTCTGTTTGTGCACCTTGACGCCGAATCGATGCAATGTCCGCAGCGAAGCGAAGGTGTCGAGGATGTCCCATTCACTGATGCCGTGCCGACCGCCGCAGAGAACTTGTACTTTGACGCCGCGATGAGCGGCAGCGGCGAGCCGATCGAGAATGACCGCATCGACGTACTTGGGATGCTGAACATCGAGGTGTTCGGTGGCCGTGTCGATGAATTGCGCCATGTGGTAGCGCGAATTGGAATTGCTCCACAGCAGGCCTTCGTAGGCACCGCAATCCCAGTCGTCGATGCTCCCAGTCGGCGTTGAAGACTTCGACAATCTGCGCGACATGGTAGGGATTGTCGGTGACTATGCCGTAGTCACGGGTCAGCGTGAAATATTTCTCGCACAGGTTGAAGGTCGCGACCAGCGCGGCTTTCTCGTCGACCACAATCGACTTTTCGTGCGTCACGTAGAACTTGGGATTGGTCCATTGGGCCGCTATCCCGGCGTTCAGGAATTGCTCGTAGGTCTCGTCATTTGCGCGGTCACCACCGGAGCGCGCCGCATTGAGCTGCACGCGCACATGCTACGCCGGCTTTCTTGCGGTCGATGACGGCGGCGATCAAACTCGGTTCGGTAAATGTGAATTGTTTGATCAAAAGTGAAGTTTGGGCTGAATTGATGAATTCGCGCACCGGTTCCACGCCGTCATCGGGCTCGACAATCAGACGCGGAGAGAGCGGAAACATGATTTCGGGATGCTAGCACCGGGAGAATAGCGTCGCTTTGCTATCGAAGGATCGTTCAGCTCGCCGTGACACGACGGTGATGAGACCGCCGCAACGGTGATACCTAGGTCGCTCACGTGCCTGTCACATCGACGGCACACCGTCAGGCAAGATTGCGGGCATGGACAGTGCACCGGCTTCGCCGCGCGTGCTCGTAGTCGACGACGACCCCGACGTGCTCGCGTCGCTGGAGCGTGGCCTGCGGCTTTCCGGATTCGACGTGGCGACGGCCGTCGACGGCGCAGAGGCGCTGCGCAGCGCCACCGAGACCCGGCCCGACGCGATCGTGCTCGACATCAACATGCCGGTGCTCGACGGCGTCAGCGTGGTGACCGCGCTGCGGGCGATGGACAACGACGTGCCGGTCTGCGTGCTTTCGGCTCGCAGCTCCGTCGATGACCGGGTCGCCGGGCTTGAGGCGGGTGCCGACGACTACCTGGTCAAACCGTTTGTGCTGGCCGAGTTGGTCGCGCGGGTCAAGGCGCTGCTGCGCAGGCGAGGTGCGACAGCGACGTTCTCTTCGGAGACCATCACGGTCGGTCCGCTGGAGGTGGACATCCCCGGCAGGCGTGCCCGCGTCAACGGCGCGGACGTCGACCTGACCAAGCGCGAATTCGACTTGCTCGCGGTGCTCGCGGAGCACAAGACCGCGGTGCTGTCCCGCGCCCAGCTACTTGAGCTGGTGTGGGGCTACGACTTCGCCGCTGACACCAACGTCGTTGACGTTTTCATCGGCTATTTGCGCCGCAAGTTGGAGGCCGGCGGCGCGCCCCGGCTGTTGCACACCGTTCGCGGCGTGGGGTTTGTGTTAAGGACGCAGTAGTCCAATGAATCTGCTGGCCCGGATCTTCCGCCGCACCCCGTCGCTGCGGGCCAGGGTGGTGGTCGCGACGTTCATCGGCGCGGCGATCCCCGTACTCATCGTCGGCGCGGTCGTCTGGGTCGGCATCACCGGCGACCGCAAGGAACGGCTGGACCGCAGGCTCGACGAGGCGGCGGGCTTCGCCATCCCGTTTCTGCCGCACGGGCTCGACCAGATTCCAAAGACGCCGAACGACCAGGACGCCGTCATCACGGTGCGCAAGAACGGACAGGTCACCTCGAACTCGAACGTCGTGCTGCCCCAGCTTCCTGCCGGCTACAAGGACACCTATGTCAACGGCGTCCGGTATCGCGTGCGCACCGTGGAGATCCGGGCGCCAGAGCCGATGTCGGTCGCCGTCGGAGACACCTACAACGCGACCATCGCCGACACCAACAATCTGCACCGCCGGGTGATCATCATCTGTCTGTCCGCTATCGGTGCCTCGACCGTGTTCGGCTGGGTGCTGGCCACATTCGCGGTGCGACCGTTCAAACAGCTGGCCCGGCAGACCAGCCAGATCGACGCGAGCGACGAACCACCCAATATCGAGGTGCGCGGCGCCACCGAGGCCGTCGAGATCGCCGACGCCGTCAAGGGCATGCTCGAGCGCATCTGGGAAGAGCAGGATCGCACCAAGGCCGCGCTGGCGTCGGCGCGCGACTTCTCCGCGGCGTCGGCGCACGAACTGCGCACCCCGCTGACCGCGATGCGCACCAACCTCGAGGTGCTGGCCACCCTGGATCTGCCCGACGAACAACGCAAAGAGGTGGTCCACGACGTCATCCGCACCCAGTCGCGCATCGAGGCGACGCTGGGCGCGTTGGAACGGCTGGCGCAGGGCGAGCTGTCGACCTCCGATGACCACGTGCCGGTCGACATCACCGAATTGCTCGACCGCGCCGCACATGACGCGATGCGGGTATATCCGGATCTGGACGTGTCCCTGGTGCCGGCGCCGACGGTGATCATCGTCGGGCTGCCCGCGGGCCTTCGGCTGGCCGTGGACAACGCGATCGCCAACGCGGTCAAACACGGCGGGGCGAGCAGGGTGCAGTTGTCGGCGGTCAGCTCGCGTGCCGGTGTGGAGATCGCGATCGACGACGACGGCGTCGGCATCCCGGAAGAAGAGCGCAAGGTGGTGTTCAACCGGTTCTCCCGCGGGTCCACGGCATCGCATTCCGGCTCGGGGCTTGGCTTGGCGCTGGTCGCCCAGCAGGCCGAATTGCACGGCGGCACAGCCTCTTTAGAGGACAGCCCGCTGGGCGGCGCGCGGCTGCTGCTGCGGCTGCCCGGTCCGCGCTAGCGGGTGGCCAGCAGGTCGATGACGAAAATCAGCGTTTTGCCCGACAGCCGGTGCCCACCACCGACCGGGCCATAGGCCTGCTCCGGGGGGATGACCAGTTGTCGGCGGCCGCCGACCTTCATGCCGGGGATGCCGTCCTGCCAGCCCTGAATCAGGCCGCGCAGCGGGAACTCGATGGACTCGCCGCGGTTCCACGAGCTGTCGAATTCCTCGCCGGTGTCGTACTCGACGCCCACGTAGTGCACCTCGACGGTGCCGCCGGGAACGGCCTCCGCACCGTCACCGACCACCAGGTCCTTGACGACGAGCTCGGTCGGGGCGGGCCCGCCGGGAAATTCGATCTCTGGCTTGGTACTCACCGCATTGACCGTAGTCGGGCAGACTGGAGCCGTGGCTACCGACCAAGACATCCTCGCTCAGGTCAACAAGCTGGTCGCTGAGGAGCAGGACCTGCGCACCAAGCTGCAGCACCGCGAGATCGACGAATCCGAGGAGCACCAGCGGCTGCGCGCCGTCGAGGTGGCACTCGACCAGTGCTGGGATCTGCTTCGGCAACGCCGGGCGCTGCGCGAAACCGGTGGCGATCCCCGGGAGGCGCGGGTCCGCCCGGCGGGTGAGGTCGAGGGTTACCTTGGCTGACCTGTGACCGAGCCCGACGTCGTCATCGTCGGCGGCGGGCACAACGGGCTGGTCGCCGCCGCCTACCTGGCTCGCGCCGGGCGCAGCGTGCAGGTGCTCGAGCGGCTGGACCACGTCGGAGGTGCGGCGGTGTCCGCACACGCCTTCGACGGGATCGACGCGCGGCTGTCGCGCTATTCCTATCTGGTCAGCCTGTTGCCACGCCGCATCGTCGACGAGCTGGGCGCCCGGGTGCGGCTGGTACGCCGCCGCTACTCGTCGTACACGCCGGATCCGGCGACGGCGGGCCGCACGGGCCTGCTGATCGGGCCACCCTCGACGTTCGCGGCGATCGGGGCCTCGGACGACGAGGCGGGGTTCGCCGAGTTCTACCGTCGCTGCCGCATCGTCACCTCCCGGCTGTGGCCGACGCTGACTCACCCGCTGTGCACCCGCGACGAAGCGCGCCGCCACGTGGTGGCCGGCGGTGATCCCGACGCCGACGCGGCGTGGCAGTCGATGATCGGGCATCCGATCGGGCACGCGATCACCGAAGCGGTCGGCCACGACCTGGTTCGCGGTGTGATGGCAACCGACGCGTTGATCGGCACGTTCGCCCGCACCGACGACGCGACGTTGACGCAGAACGTGTGCCTCCTGTATCACCTGCTGGGCGGCGGCACCGGCGACTGGGATGTCCCGGTCGGCGGCATGGGCGCTGTCAGCGGCGCGCTCGCCGCGGCGGCTGCCGGTCACGGCGCCGAAATCTGCACGGGTGCAGAGGTTTACGCCATCGAGCCGGACGGTGAGGTGCGGTTTCGCCGCGACGGCCAGGAACATCGGGTGCACGCCGATTTCGTGTTGGCCAATGTGACACCGGTGGTGCTGGCCAGGCTGTTGGGTGAGCCGGAGCCGGCGCTGGCCCCTGGGGCTCAGGTCAAGGTCAATCTCATGCTGCGGCGGCTACCGCGGCTGCGCGACGAGAGCGTCACACCCGAGCAGGCGTTCGGTGGCACGTTTCACATCAACGAGACGTTCAGCCAGCTCGACACCGCCTACACCCGCGCCGAGCACGGAGTGGTGCCGGATCCGCTGCCCTGCGAGATCTACTGCCATTCGCTCACCGACCCGAGCATCTTGTCGGATCGGCTGCGCAACTCGGGCGCACAGACGTTGACGGTGTTCGGCCTGCACACGCCCCATCGGCTGGTGGCCGGCGGCGACCCCGACCGAATGCGTGACACCCTGATCTCTGCCGTTCTCAACTCGCTCAACTCCGTTCTGGCCGAACCAATTCAGGACGTGCTGATGGAAGACTCGGCGGGGCGGCTGTGCATCGAGGCCAAGACCACTCTCGACCTGGAGCGCACGCTCGGCATGACCGGCGGCAACATCTTCCACGGCGCGTTGAGTTGGCCGTTCGCCGAGGACGACGAGCCCCTCGACACGCCGGCACGGCGGTGGGGGGTGGCGACCGCCCATGACCGGATCATGTTGTGTGGCTCGGGGTCTCGACGTGGCGGCGCGGTGTCGGGGATCGGGGGCCACAACGCCGCGATGGCGGTACTGGAGAGCTAGGTCATGCGGGAGGTGCCCGCTATTTCGGCCCGAGCTTGATCAGAATTGTCCGCAGCTCGGTCAACTCGGCGTCGTGGAGCCCGGCCAGCGCATCGGGTGCCGGGTCGTCGACGGCGTCGATCCTGCGCACCATCTCGCGGCCAGCATCGGTGAGCGAGACCACCTTGCAGCGTCGATTGGTCGGATCGGTTTCGCGCACCACGAGCCCGCGATCTTCGAGGTCGTTGACGGCGACCGTCGTCGCCGGAGCGTCCATCGCCGCGGCGTGCGCCACCTGCTTGACAGTCATCGGCCGCCGGCTCAGCCGGTTGAGGATGCGAATCCTGCTGAACGGCAGCCCCGTCTGTTCGATGACCGCCCGCTTCCACCCGTCGCGGTTGTCGATCACCAGGGAGGACAGCGCCCGCCACACGTCGTCGGCCATTGGGTTATGCGACATCGGCGCTCTCCAATCGCGGAAGGGGACCGGCGACCAACGGCGCAAGCCGCTCGGCCGAGCGCAACGCGTGTGGTGACGTCGAGTATAGGCCGAGGGCGACGATCGCCAGGCCCAGCACCGCGCACACGAACCACAGCGGCCGGGCGGCCCCCGCGAAGTCCGCCCCGGCCATCGCCAGCGCCGGGACCCGCGACCGAACCGCACAGCGCCACACCGAGACTCACGCCCACCTGCCGGCTGGTCGAGGCCACCGCCGAGGCGGCACCGGCCCGATCGGTGGGCATGCCACTGACCGCCGCGTTGGTGACCGGCGCATTGACCATCGAGAACCCGATGCCGATCACGGCGAATATCGTCAGCAACATCCACACCGGCGTTGTCGCCGTCAGCCGGGTGAGCAGCAGCGTCGCCGCGGTGATCAGGGTGCCGGCGACCAGCAGCGACGGGCGGCTGCCGAAGCGGCCGACCAGTCGGCCCGACAGCGGCGAAAAGATCAGCGCGCCAACGGCTACGGGCAAGTAGACCAGCCCGGTGCGCATCGCGGAGAAGCCTCGCACGTCCTGCAGGTACAGCGACATCATGAACAGGAACGCGCCCCACACGGCGAATGCGCACACCGCGATCATCGTCGCCGATGCGAACGGGACGCTTCGGAAGAACCGCAGATCGATGAACGGGTCGCGCCGGCGCGCCTCGTAACGCAGGAACCCGACGAAGGCCACCGCGGCGATGACGGCGACGACGACGGTGCCGGCATTGCGTCCACCCCATGCCGGGCCCCTCGATGAGCACGAACACCACGCCGAACAGGAAGGCCATCCCCAGCACCTGCCCGACCGGGTCGACATCGCGCATCGTCGCCGACTTGGACTCCGGGACGAAGATCGCGGTCAGCACCAACGCCAGCGCGCAGATCGGCAGATTGATCCAGAACACCGCGCGCCAGTCGATCACCTCGATCAGCGCGCCGCCCACCATCGGACCGAGCGCCATCGAGATGCCCACCACACCGCCCCAGACACCGATCGCACGGGCCCGTTCCACCCGACCGGTGAACACCTGGGTGATGATCGACATCGCGACCGGGTTCATCATCGAGCCGCCGACGGCCTGCACCAACCGCGCGGCGATCAGCGTCTCGATGTTCGGCGCGAGGCTGCACAGCAGCGAGCCCAGCGCGAAGACCGTCAGCCCGACCTGGAATGTGCGCCTGCGCCCGAACCGATCACCGGTGGCGCCGGACAGCAACAGCAGCGACGCCAGCACCAGCGTGTAGATGTCGATCACCCACTGCAACTGTGATGCCGAGGCACCCAGATCGGCGCGGATGTTCGGAAGGGCGACGTTGACGATCGTCGCGTCCATCGACACGATCAGCAGGCTCAGGCAGCAGGACACCAGGATGATGCCCTTGCGCCGAGCGCTATGCGACCGGACGACAGTTTCATTCACACAACAATTGTGAAACTACAACTGTTGGTCGGGCAAGCGTTTCGGGGGTGAGATGCGTCGCACGGCGCCGGTTAGCGGCCGCGCATCTCCGTGTAGTCGCGCTCGGTGTAGCCGGTGTAGATCTGGCGTGGCCTGCCGATCTTGCCGCCGGGCTCGTCATGCATTTCCCGCCAGTGCGCGATCCAGCCGGGCAGCCGGCCCAGCGCGAACAGCACGGTGAACATCCGCGTCGGGAACCCGAGCGCGCGATAGATCACACCGGTGTAGAAGTCGACGTTGGGGTACAGCTTGCGTTCGATGAAGTAGTCGTCGGTGAGCGCGACCTCTTCGAGCGCCTTGCCGATCGCCAGCAGATCGTCGTCGCCGCCGAGCTTGCCGAGGATCTTGTCGGCCTGCTCCTTGACGATGCGCGCCCGCGGGTCGTAGTTCTTGTAGACCCGGTGGCCGAAGCCCATCAGCTTGACGTTGTCTTCCTTGTTCTTGACCTTGCGGACGAACTCGTGGACGTCGCCGCCGTCTGTGCGGATCTCCTCGAGCATCTCCAGCACCGCCTGGTTGGCGCCGCCGTGCAGCGGGCCCCACAGCGCGTTGATGCCACCCGAGATCGACGTGAACAGGTTGGCCTGCGACGAGCCGACCAGGCGCACCGTCGACGTCGAGCAGTTCTGCTCGTGGTCCGCGTGCAGGATCAACAACAGATCCAGCGCCCGCACGATCTCCGGGTCGACCTCGTAGGGCTCGGCGGGGAAGCCGAACGTCATCCGAAGGAAGTTCTCCACCAGCGTCAGCGAGTTGTCCGGGTACAGGAACGGCTGGCCGACGGACTTCTTGTAGGCGTAGGCCGCGATCGTGGGCAGCTTGGCCAGCAGCCGGATGGTGGACAGCTCGACCTGCTCGGGGTCGAACGGGTCCAGCGAGTCCTGGTAGTAGGCGCTCAATGCGTTGACGGCGCTGGACAGCACCGGCATGGGGTGGGCGTTGCGCGGGAAGCCGTCAAAGAACCTCTTCAGGTCCTCATGCAGCAGCGTGTGCCGCTGGATCGCGGTGGTGAACTTCTCCAGCTGCTCCTTGTTCGGCAGTTCGCCGTAGATCAGCAGATAGCTGACCTCGATGAACGTCGACTTCTCGGCGAGCTGCTCGATGGGATAGCCGCGGTAGCGCAGGATCCCGGCGTCGCCGTCGATGTAGGTGATGGCGCTCTTGGTGGAGGCGGTGTTGACGAAGCCGCCGTCGTAGGTGGTGTAGCCGGTCTTGGCGAGCAGCGATCCCAGCGCGATGCCGTCGGCGCCCTCGGTGGCGGGGACGATGTCCAACTCAAGCTCGCCACCGGGGTAGGACAGGGTGGCGTGTTCTTGCTCAGAGGACGGGTTATCGGCCACGGGAATCCCTTCTTCGCTGCCGTCAATGCGGAAGTCTGCCCTTCAAAAGGTAGTCCCATTCCAACAGTCGTGCCCGCGGGGGGGCAGGCACTTGGCTAGACCGGCTGCCGAACGTTCGGACATTTCACTCGTGAACTCGGCGAACGTCGCTTCCAGTCGCGAAACGATGCCGTCGATCCCCACGTCGTCCCAGTCCACGCCTGGCTCGGAGAGGTCGGCGAGCGCCGTCATGATGATCGATCCCCATACCGCGGAAACCAGCTTCAGCCTGCGATTCTCGATGTCGACGCCCAACCGCTTGGCCAGCTCGACGTTTACCGCATGGCGGCGGTACTCGAGGGCGGCCTGCCTCAACGTCGGCGACGTCATGATGATCCGCACGGTGCACATCATCCGCTCGGCGGAGAGCGCTCCCGGCGGAGCGGACTTCGTATTGGTGTACATCGAGATGTACGAGCGGCGCAGCGCCTCGAAATGGTCGATGTCGCTCGGCTGGCGCGCCAATTCGGCCGCGGCCATGTCCATGGCGTCATCGAGCAGTGCCACCGCGATGGCGTCCTTCGTCGCGAAGTACCGGCTGAAAGTGCGGGGCGACACATCGGCGATCGCGGCGATCTGGTCGACGGTGGTGCGCTCGAAACCCTGCCGGTCGCACAGTTCGACGGCCGCGTCGATCAAGGTGGCGCGGGTGCGCGCTTTCTTGCGTTCCCGCAGACCGACAGCCGGCTCCCCCCTGACTTCAGCCACGCCCGGATGCTAACGCGGCAAGTTGTGAAATCACTTAGAAAATGACAACCGACGACATTTGGCGTAGCTCACACTTTGTCGCCTTCAGCCACCCGGTAGCGGACGAACGCGGGCACGACCACCGCGGCGATCACGACGCCGACCACCACCAACGCACCACCGCCCGCGGCAGCGACCGTCGTGCCGACCACCGCTGCCGCCGCGCCGTGCACCGCGTCGGCCAGTCGCGGCCCGCCCGCGACCACGACGGTGAACACGCCCTGCAACCGGCCGCGCAGTTCGTCGGACGCCGCCTGTTGCAGAATCGTCGACCGGAACGCCGCCGACACCATGTCGGCCGAACCGCCAATGGCCAAGAATGCCAACGCAATCCACAGCAGCGCGCCGGTCGTCTTTGCCCCGCCGGCGGGACCTTCCCCCAGCGCCAGCCCGCTCACCACCCCGAACCCGATCATCGCCGCGCCCCACACCACGATGGCGATCACCACGGCTAAGCCCTGGCGCCGGATCCGCGGCAGCCAGCCGGAGAACACCCCTCCCGCGACCGCGCCCGCCGACATCGCCGCGGCCAGCAACGCCATCGTGGTGCCGCCCTCGATCGGGCCGCCGAAGCTTTGGTGCGCCATTTGCGGGAACAGCGCGCGCGGCATGCCGAGGACCATCGCGATCAGGTCGACGACGAACGACATCAGCACCACGCGATTGCCCGCCAGGTAGCGAAACCCGTCCATCACCGCGGCGAAGCCCCAACCCGGGGCGCCCTGACCGCCATTGGTGGGCGGCATCGGGGCCAGGCGGAACGTCGCCAAGATCGGCGCTACGCAGGTCATCGCGTCGATCAGATACAGCGTGGACAGGTCGACCCAGCGCAGCATCACACCGGCGAGCAACGGCCCCACGATGGCGCCGAACTGCATGACCGTCATGTTCAGCGAGTTGGCCGCGGGCAACTGGTCGCCAGGCAGCATGCGCGGTATCGCCGCCGCCCGCGTTGGGCTGTTGATCGCATAGAACGCCTGCTGCACCGACAGCAGGCACAGCACCACCCAGACGTTGTTGAGCGCCAGCGCGGCCTGCAGCCACAGCAGCACCGACGCGGCGGCCAGACCGCACGACGCGATGATCAGCAGCAGCCGGCGGTCCATCGCGTCGGCCCACGCGCCACCCCACAGCCCGAACACGATCAACGGAACCACCGCGAAAAGACCGGAAAGCCCGACGTAGGCGGAGTTCTGGGTGAGCGCGTAGAGCTGAACGGGCACCGCGAAAATGGTCAGGTTGCCGCCGATGACCGTGACGATGCCCGCCACCCAGAGCCGCCGGAAGTCCGGTGTTCGCAGCGGTGTGGTGTCTGCGAAGAACCGCCACACTAGGGCTGTAGCCGCTCGATGCGGCTGGGTTGTGACGCCGGCCGGCCGCCGGCTTCGAAAGCGAGGCGAATCCTGTTGTGCACCCGGTTCTCACGGCCCTGCCAGAACTCCACGACCTCCGGCTCGATCAGGTATCCGCCCCAGTTCGGTGGCACCGGCACCGCGTCGAGATCGGCGAATCGTTGTGTCACGTCGGCCAACTGTTCCAGCAGCGCGGCGCGGGAGGCAATCGGTTTTGACTGGTGCGACGCCCACGCGCCCAGCTGTGAACCGCGGGGGCGCTTGGACCAGTAGTCGGCGGTCGCCTCTGCGCGAGACCTTGGTCACCGGCCCGCGCACGTGCACCTGGCGGCCGAGCAGGAACCACGGAAACGTCGCCGACGCGTATGGCGTGGCTGCCAGCTCCTCGCCCTTGGCGGAGTCGTAGTTGGTGAAGAACGTGATCCCGGTTTCGTCCACGCTCTTGCACAACACGGCGCGGGTCACCGGCCTTGCCCGCGCGTCGACCGTTGCGACCACCATCGCGTTCGGCTCGGCGACACCGGCGCGCTCGGCGTCGGCTAACCACTTGCGCAGCAGCACTACCCAGCCGTCGGCGAGCCAGTCGGCGTCCAGGTCAGCGCTGCCGTCCTTCTCGGCGGATCCGTACTCGACACGCATCCTGGCCAGGTGCTCGTCGTCGCGCGTTGTCATTCCCGGTCGCTCCGCTCCTGCCCTCCGATGTCATTCCCCGGTCGCTCCGCTCCTGCCCTCCGATGTCATTCCCCGGTCGCTCCGCTCCTGCCCTCCGATGTCACGCGACAACGCTACGCCGCGCGGGTTCGGCGAAGGGTTACCGACCGGTAGACAGCGCCGCCAACCCGGGTGCAAGAATCTGCTCATGACCGTTGTACCTGAAGACTTCGTCGAGGGACTACAGGGCGTCGTCGCCTTCACCACCGAGATCGCCGAGCCCGACAAGGACGGCGGCGCGCTGCGCTACCGCGGGGTAGACATCGACGATCTGGTCAACCGTCAGGTCACGTTCGGTGACGTATGGGCGCTGCTGGTGGACGGCAGGTTCGGTCACAGCCTTCCGCCCGCCGAGCCGTTCCCGCTGCCCATCCACAGCGGCGACGTCCGCGTCGACGTGCAGGCCGGGCTGGCCATGCTGGCGCCGATCTGGGGCTACCCGCCCATCCTCGACATCGACGATCAGACCGCCCGCGAACAGCTGGCGCGGGCGTCGGTGATGGCGCTGTCGTATGTCGCTCAGTCCGCGCGCGGCATTTACCAGCCGGCGGTCCCACAGCGCAGGATCGACGAGTGCTCCACTGTCACCGCGCGATTCATGACGCGCTGGCAGGGTGACCCCGACCCCAAGCACGTCGAGGCCATCGACGCCTACTGGGTGACCGCCGCCGAGCACGGCATGAATGCATCGACGTTCACCGCTCGCGTCATCGCCTCAACGGGGGCGGACGTGGCGGCGGCATTGTCGGGTGCGATCGGCGCGATGAGCGGCCCGCTGCACGGCGGCGCGCCGGCGCGGGTCATCCCGATGATCGAGGAGGCCGAGAAGCACCGGCGACGCACGTGCGGTGGTCAAGCGCATCCTCGACCACCACGAGAAGCTGATGGGCTTTGGTCACCGCGTGTACCGCGCGGAGGATCCCCGGGCCCGGGTGCTGCGCGCCACCGCCAAGCGGCTGGAAGCGCCGCGCTACGAAGTGGCCGCCGCGCTCGAGCAGGCCGCACTGGCCGAGTTGCGGGAACGCCGCCCGGACCGCGCGATCGAAACGAACGTGGAGTTCTGGGCGGCGGTCATCCTGGACTTCGCGCAGGTGCCGGTCAAGATGATGCCTGCCATGTTCACCTGCGGACGCACCGCCGGCTGGAGCGCGCACATCCTTGAGCAGAAGCGGCTCGGCAAGTTGGTCCGCCCGTCGGCCATCTATGTGGGCCCCGGCCCACGCGGTCCCGAATCGGTCGAGGGCTGGGACCAAATCGCCAAGTCGTGACGGCACCGTCGGACCCGTCGCCGCCTTCGCTTCGGCGGCACGCAGTGTCGCCGCGCTGGTGCACGAAATCCCCTGCGGATCGGTGGGACGGCGCCGGCCTCGGTGAATGGGATCTGCGCTCACTGGTCGGCCACGCGTCGCGCTCGCTCATCACGGTCAGCACCTATCTGCGGCAACCCGCGCGAGCGGGAGGACATCACCACACCGGAGCAGTACTACGCGCGGATCAACAACCCCGCGGCGCTCGGTCTCGCTCCGGCCGGCATCGTCGAGCGCGGCAGGCAGGCCGGCCGGGACCTGGGAGACGACCCGGCCGCGAGGTTCGACGAGCTGGTTTCGCGGGTGCTCGATGAGCTTGTCCGGGGCGGGCGACCCGCTGATTCAGGTCATCGGCGGAGCCGGCATCCGGCTGTACACCTATTTGCCGACGCGCACGTTCGAGCTGGCGGTGCACGGGTTGGATATTGCTCGCGCCGTTGGCATTCCGTTCACGCTGCCCGCCGACGTGCTCGGGGAAGCGACGGCGTTGGCGGCGCGCATCGCGGTCGTCGAGGGGCACGGTGAGACGGTGCTGCTGGCGTTGACCGGCCGCGCCGGGTTGCCATCTTCATTCTCTGCTGTCTGAGTTCACCTACTTGTCGGTGGCGGGTGGTTGCATGGGCACCGCATCAATCAACCCTGACGAGGAGAACGCTCATGGCAATTGAAATTCAGCCCTCCATGGCCCCACACCTGGTCGTCGACGACGCCGCAGCCGCAATCGACTTCTACGTGAAGGCGTTCGACGCGGTCGAGAACGGCAGGGTTCCCGGCCCCGACGGCAGGCTCATCCACGCGGCGCTGAACATCAACGGCTTTACGGTGTTGCTCAACGACGACTTTCCGGAGCACAGACGGCGGCAAGTCGATGACTCCGAAGGCGCTGGGCGGCACACCGGTGACGATCCATCTGACCGTCACCGACGTCGATGCGAAGTTCCAGAAGGCCGTCGACGCTGGCGCGACGGTGGTCGCCCCGCTCGAGGATCAGTTCTGGGGCGACCGCTACGGCATCGTGGCTGACCCGTTCGGCCATCACTGGTCCATGGGCCAACCGGTACGCGAGGTCAGCATCGATGAAATCCAGGAGGCGATGAAACAGCATCAGTAGCTGCTGGACGGCGCTCGGGAAACGGCCCGGCGACCCCGGGCCGTTATCGACGCAAGCCCGCGAGCAGCCGTTGACCCACCGTTGGCGTTGGCGGGGCTGCGGCGGCAAGCATGTCGGCGATCACGGTGAACTTGTCACGGGGACGTGCCTCGCCGCCGCGAGCGATCTCCGCGGCATCGATGGCCTTCCAGCCCTTGGCGTCGACCACGGCGGGTTGACGGCGACGCACCAGTTTGTCCAGTGCGGCCGGTTTGCCCACGGGGTCCCTCAGCAGGCCGTCGTTGTAGTCGGCGACCAGGTTGTGCACGGTTTGCGCCGCACACGACTTGTTGGTTCCGATGAATCCGGTCGGGCCACGTTTGATCCAGCCTGCGACATAGCTGCCGCGCACCGGTGCGCCGTTTCGCGTCGACGACACGGCCGCCGTCGTTCGACACCACGGCGGCGGACTCGTCGAAGGGCAGTCCGTGAATCGGCTTGCCACGGTAGCCAATTGAGGTCAGCACCAACCGTGCCGAGAGCCGACGCCCCTCGTCGGTGCCAGTCACGGTGAATTCCACGCCATCGGCGCGCCCGTCCCCCATCACCCGCTTGGGGGTCAGCTGGTACGCGAGCCGGATCCGTGGCCGAGTCGCCGGGGCAGACGCGTCGCCCAGCTTGCTCAGAATCTCCAGTTTGGCGCGGGTGAGCGGATCGGAGGCCTGCGCAAGATCGCGGACGACCAGTTCGTGATCGGCAGCATCGAGCACTACCTCGCACGTCGCCGTGAGGCCGATGAGTTCGGGCAGCGTGAACGCCGACTGGGCCGGTCCGCGCCGGGCGGCGATCACGACCTCGGTCACGCGGGAGTTGCGCAGCGCCGCCAGCGCGTGATCGGAGATGTCGGTTCGGGCCAGCGCGTCCGGGTCGCTGGTCAAGATGCGCGCGACGTCAAACGCGACGTTGCCGTTACCGATGATGACTACCCGCTCGTGGCCCAAATCGACTGGCAGATCGGTGTATTCGGGATGGCCGTTGATCCACGCCACCACTTCGGTGGCGGTGCCCGTTCCGGGCAGGCCCATCCCGTCGATGTCGAGTCGACGGTCGTTGGGCGCGCCGACGGCGTAGAGCACCGCGTGATGGTGCGCCATCAGGTCGTCGTGGGTCAGGTCCGATCCCACCTCGACGTTGAGGTAGAACCGAAACCCCCGCCGCCTGGCGATGTTGTCGAACAGCTTGGTCACCCGCTTGGTGGTCTGATGGTCGGGGGCGACCCCGGCACGCACCAGCCCGTACGGCGTTGGCAGCCGTTCGAAGACGTTGACCCGAACCCCGCGCTGGGTGAGCAGTTCGTCGGCGGCATACATGGCCGCGGGTCCGGACCCGACGATCGCGACCGTCAGTGGGCCCCCCGCGCGGGCGTCGACAACCGGGGCGTCGAGCACCGGCGCCAGCTTCGACGTCGGCGGCACCTTCTCGCCGGGCGAGCGGTCCGGGTAGAACGCGGCATTGAGCGCGACGAACGGCAACTGCTTGGGTTCGAGCCGCGTCTCGGGCGCAATCGCGCCGACCGGGCACGCGCTCACACACGCGCCGCAGTCCACGCATGCCGCCGGGTCGATGTAGAGCATCTCGGCCGTGGCGAAGCCCGGCTCGTCCGGTGACGGATGGATGCAGTTCACCGGGCAGGCGAAGACACAGGACCCGTCGCTGCAGCACGACTGGGTTATCACATGGGGCATGGGAATTCCCGAGCGCAGGTGACGATCAGGCCGCGGTCAACACGTGCTGGCGTTGCGGCTCGCTGCGGTAACGACTCGGCCGGCCGTCGATCTTGCAGATCCGCCAGAAGATCTTGGCGATCGGGTTGATCAGACCGGTGTCGTGGCACAGCATCCGGACGTCGGCGAACATGTCGCGCAGCATCTGCCGGGATTCCGGAGAGCGGAAGAATACGTCCTTGCGCACTGAGCGTGGGATGTCGAATTCCTTCCAGAACGCCCGCGGCGGAACGATGATGGCCGAACACAGGATCCGCATGGTCACCGGGACGTAGAGCGACAACCAGAACCGCTTGCGCCGGGGCAGGTGCGGAAGCCGCTTGCGCAGGTACTCATGCGCGAACGAGATGTGCCGCGCCTCCTCGGCGACGTGGATGGCCATTACCCGCTCCATGATCGGATGCAGCGTCTTGCCCTCGCGCAGGACGTTCTTCTGGGTGTGATCGATGGGCTCCTCGCCCGCGAGAATGCCGAACCAGAACGGGATCGGCAGCGGGCCGGCGACCAGCGGGATCAACGGCTGGACCCACTTCAGCAGTCGCGGCATGCCGGGCACGTCGGCGCCGATGTGGTTCACCATCTCCTGAAACATCATGGTGTGGTTGCACTCTTCGACCGCCTCGTGCAGGCAGTACCGGTATTCCGGCGAGCCGTTGGGCGTCCAGAACGAGTACTCCATGAGCCCGCGGATCAGGATCGACTCGAAGTGCAGGCCGACCTTGGCGACGTTGGCCTGTCGCCACATGCCGATCTCGATCTGCCGGTCAACCGGTTGTGACTGATACCAGGGATGGCGCCCCAACGGGTCGGTGGCCGGAAGGATCCATCGCGGGTCGTTCTCGACCACGGCGAATTCCGGCGAGTCCCAGTCGATGTCGGTGTACGGATTGAAGTTGCGCCGCACTGACCCCTCGGACAGTGTGGTGAGCATGTCGACGTACTCGGTGTCGTCGCGGACTTCCATATTGCGACGCCAGCGGTTGACGATGCGCGTCCGAGCCATTTGAAGCCCTCCCATGAGGTTTACAATTAGGTACTCGATGTCCACCAACGGTACCGTAGGTATCGACTAATGAACAGCCCTGTTTCCGGGGATGTGTTGCGCGGAGTCACAGGTCGGAGATGTGACGGAGGACACACACGATGACCAACTAACCTGGCGGACATGGCCGAACTGACGATTCCCGCCGACCTCAAACCCACCGACGGCCGGTTCGGCTGCGGGCCCTCCAAGGTGCGTCCGGAGCAATTGCAGGCGCTGGCCGCCGCGGGCGATCTGTTCGGGACCTCGCACCGGCAGGCGCCTGTCAAGAACCTCGTCGGACGCGTCCGCGGCGGGCTGCGCCAGCTGTTCTCGCTGCCGGACGGCTACGAAGTCATCCTCGGCAACGGTGGCTCGACGGCGTTCTGGGACGCGGCGGCGTTCGGGCTGATCGATAAGCGCTCGCTGCATCTGACCTACGGCGAGTTCAGCTCCAAGTTCGCCTCGTGCGTCGTCAAGAACCCCTTCGTCGGCGACCCCATCATCATCAAGGCCGACCCGGGCAGTGCCCCGAAGCCGCAGTCGGACCCTTCGGTCGACCTCATCGCCTGGGCGCACAACGAGACCTCGACCGGGGTCGCGGTGCCGGTGGGACGCCCAGCCGGGTCCGGCGACGCGCTGATCGCCATCGACGCCACGTCAGCGGCGGGCGGCCTGCCGGTCGACATCGGTGATGCCGACGCGTACTACTTCGCGCCGCAGAAGAACTTCGCCGGCGATGGCGGGCTGTGGATCGCACTGCTCTCACCCGCGGCGCTGGCCCGCATCGAGGCGATCGCCGGCGCCGGGCGCTGGGTACCCGACTTCCTGTCGCTGCCGATTGCCGTCGAGAACAGCACGAAGGACCAGACGTACAACACCCCTGCGATCGGCACGCTGATCCTGCTCGCCGAGCAGATCGATTGGTTGCTGGGCAACGGCGGTCTTGACTGGGCCGTCAAGCGCACCGCCGACTCGTCGCACCGGCTGTACTCCTGGGCGCAGGCATCGACGTTCGCCACGCCGTTCGTGACCGATCCCGAGTTGCGGTCGCAGGTGGTCGGGACCGTCGACTTCTCCGACGACGTGGATGCGGCAGCGGTCGCCAAGGCGCTGCGGGCCAACGGCATCGTCGACACCGAGCCGTACCGCAAACTCGGCCGCAACCAACTGCGGGTCGGCATGTTCCCCGCCGTCGAGCCCGATGACGTCAGCGCGCTGACGCAGTGCGTCGACTGGGTGGTCGAACGCCTCTGACCTCGGGCGTGTCTGCCGGGTAACGGGCAGATAACGCAGTAGTGTCCAGCTGATCGGGCTTGTCGCCTAGCCCGGAGGAGGTCGGCATGCGGGAACTCAAAGTCGTCGGACTCGACCTTGACGGCAAACGAATCATCTGCGAATGCGACGCCTCAGGGGAGAAGTTCATCCTGCGCCCCGACGACCGGTTGCGGGCCGCGGTGCGTGGCGACAAGACCGTCTCGAATTACTCCAAGATCGATGCCGAGGTTCCAAGCGTGCTGAGTCCCAAGGAGATTCAAGCCAAGATCAGGTCGGGCGCCTCGGTCGAACAGGTCGCCTCGGCTGCCGGTGTCGACATCGAGCGGGTCGAAAGGTTTGCCCATCCGGTGTTGCTGGAGCGCTCACGCGCGGCCGAGCTAGCAAGCGCCGCGCACCCGGTGCTCGCCGACGGTCCATCGGTGCTCACCCTGTTGGAGACGGTGACGTCGGCGCTGGTGGCCCGCGGGCTGGATCCGGAAGCCACCGGCTGGGACGCGTGGCGCAACGAGGACGGCCGCTGGACGGTGCAGCTGGGCTGGAAGGCGGGATTGTCCGACAACGTCGCGCACTTCCGGTTCACCCCCGGCGCGCATGGCGGCACCGTGACCGCGTTCGACGACGCGGCATGCGAGCTGATCGACCCCGACTTCGCCCGGCCGCTGCGGCCGCTGGCCCCCGTTGCTCAACTCGACTTCGAGGAGCCCGCACCGCCCGTCGCCGCACCCGAGCCGCCGCCGGCGCCCAAGCCGCCGCGGGCCCGCAAGGGTAAGCCGCCTGTGCCGGCGTGGGAGGACGTGCTTCTCGGCGTCCGCTCCAGCGGGCAGCGCTAGGCGCTTCTCATCGGGTGAGCCCGACGAGAGCCATGGCCAGCAGGGCCAGCCACGCGCCTGCGACGCCGACGCCGGATCCCAAGACGAACCACCGCCACACGGGCAGCTTGCGCCACCCCCACACCGTCGGGGCCAGCCCGCCGACGGCCACCAGGTTCAGCCCGACGGCCAGCAGCGGATGCACCCTGGTCAATCCCAGGCTCAAAACCACGACCGCGGCCGCCGTCACCGCGGCGACGAACGCGGCAACCGTCAGACCCGTCGCCCACGGGGTGGAGTCGTCGATCACCTAGGTCAATCTAGTCGGCCGACCGTGCCCGTTCGTAGAACGCAAGGGCGGCGGCGGTGGCGACGTTGAGCGAATCGGTCCCGCGCGACATCGGAATCCGCACCCGCACGTCGCTCGCCCGCATCACCTGCTCGGTCAACCCGGGCCCCTCGGCGCCGACGAGAATCGCCGCCTTTCGGCCTGCCACGCCGGCCATCGCCGCCGGCAATATCCGGGCAGACGTGTCGGGCGTCATGGCGAGCAGACGAAACCCGTTGTCCCGCAGCAGTTCCAAATCTCCCGGCCAGGCCTGCGTCCACGCGTAGGGCACCAGCAGGGCATGCCCCATCGACACCCGAACGGCGCGCCGGTACAGCGGGTCAGCACAGCCGACACCGAACACGACGGCGTCGACGCCCAGACCCGCGGCGTTGCGGAAGATCGAACCGAGGTTCTCGTGGTCGTTGACGCCCTCGAGCACCACCACCGTGCGGGCACCGTCAAGCACCTGCGGCACGGTCAGCTCGGGCGGGCGCGAGGACGATGCCAGCACCCCGCGGTTGAGATGGAACCCGACCACTTCGGCCATCACGTCGGCGTGCACCCGGTAGTACGGCGCCTCGACGCCGGCCAGATCCGCCTCGAGTTCGCCGAGCCGCCGGTCGGTGCCCAGCAGGGCCCGCGGGCGGAACCGGGAGGCCAGCATGCGCTGCACCACCAGCACCCCCTCGGCGATCACCAGACCCTTGCCGGTGGGCAGATCGGGCCTGCGGTCCACGCTGTTCAGATCGCGGAAGTCGTCGAGCCGCGGGTCAGCAGGATCGACGACGTCGATGACGTTCGCGCTCACGCGCTTTCGTCGACGATGCCCGACATCAGATCCGCTGCCACCATCAGCGTCTTGCGCTGGGCGGGCTCGAGCCGGTCGAGGCGTTGTCTGAGCCACTCCTGGCTGGCGCGGCGCTCGGCTTCGATCAGGTCGATGCCCATGGCTGACACCGAGACCAGCACCTGACGGCCGTCGACCGGATGCGCGTTGCGCGCGACGAAGCCCAGCTCGGCCAGCGAGGCGATCACGCGAGTCATGGACGGCGGACGGACCCGCTCGCGCGTGGCTAATGCCCCCGGCGTCATCGGGCCCTCCTTGGCAAGTGTCGACAACGCCGACAGCTGCGAGAGCGAGACAGGGGAATCCGGACGCCGGAACCGCAATTGGCGGGCCAGCCGGATCACTGCCAGCGACAGATCACTCGCAAGCCGGGCGTCGACGTCTGTCACAAAGCAAAGGGTACCTAGCACGTCTCGGGAAAGCCGCGGAAACCCCAGTCCATTTCTGACCCGGCCGCGATCGGCTAGGTTGTCAGCGTGGCACCGGAACCGCCCGCACTGCCGGCAGTCTTGCTCAAGCCATGGCCGGTCATCGTGGTGATCGCGGCGGGTTGGCTGATCGCCTTCGTGTTGGCGTTCACGGTGTCGGGCCTGCACGAGTGGCGGCCGTTCACGGTGGCCGGACTCGGTGTCGGGGTGCTCGGCACGTCGATCGTGCTGTGGCAACGCCGCGCGGTGCGCCGCGGATCACGCGGAGCGCAGAGCGGGCTCAACTGAATTCGACCAAGGAGGACCCGATGGCAGCGCCCCTATTGCAAGCGCAGATCGACATCGACGCGCCGGTGGCCACGGTGTGGGCGTTGGTGTCCGATCTCAGCCGGATGCCGCAGTGGAGTCCACAGTGTCGGCTGATGAAGGCATTGGGCCCGGTACGTCAGGGCACCCGGACGATCAACCTCAACCGCCGCAACAAGATGTTCTGGCCGACGACATGCGTGCTCACCGAGGTCATCCCGGAGAAGAAGATGGCGTTCCAGGTGAACCAGAATGGGACGATCTGGAGCTACGAGCTGGAGCCGACCGCTGCCGGCACGCGCCTGGTGGAAAGCCGCCACGCTGAGAACGGCGTGACGGCGTTCTCCACCTTGAGCATCAACGCCATGTTGGGCGGCGTGCCGAATTTCGAGCGGGAACTCGTCGACGGCATGAACGCGTCCCTGTCGCGGATCAAGGCCGCCGCGGAAAGCTAGTCGGCCGGCTCGGCCACGTCGAGCACGCCGTCGTCGAACGGGTCAAAGAGCGGGGAGCCGGTACCGGGCGGCTGCGGTGTGTCCGAGTGTGCGCCGCAACCGTATTCGGACTCGACGACATGCCCGTCGGCGGCCAGCTCGTTGGCGCACACCCCGAACATCGTGCCCAGTGCCCCGGCCAGAGGAACGTAGAAGCCGCAGTCGCGGCACACCCGGCGGGTCGACCGCGCCATCGCCGATCCGGGACCGAAGTCCCCGTCATGCCAGCGTTGGGCGGCGCCGCTGCGTCCGAACTCGCCGAGTACCTGACGACGGCCCAGCCCGACCTCGACGGCGACCTCGTCGACCTGCGGGTCGCCGCTGGCGGTATATCCGGGCACCAGTCGGGGATCGTCGGCGGGCGGCGCCAGCAGATCGCCCGGGCCCAGGTCGCCGGCCTTGACGCGGTCCTGCCACGGCACCCATTTGGGCGCCAGCAACGCGGTCGGACCGGGAACCAACACAACTTCGCTAATCGTCGCCTGGGATGCACCCGGACAGGCCGCCACGACGACGGCCCACTGCCAGCCTCGATAACCCGGCATGTCGGCCAGGAAGCGATGCGTCGCGGCGGTCGGGTCCTCGAAGCTGGCGCCCAGGTACTCGCCGAGGGTGCCCTCGCCGCTGAACTCGATGATCGCGGCGCGCGCCTGTTCGACGGCGCCCATCAGCACCGCCTCCAGGTCGCGCCGATCGTCGGTGTCCACGCTGTCCATCGTCATCAATAGTGCCTGAGCCGCGAACGTCAAGCCACACCGGTCGCCTGCAACCCGCTACCGCTTCGATGGGGGAGAATCATGGGGTGACCGGATCGCGGCGTGACCACCGGGACCCTCGGGGTCGGCGGGACGGTAGCTACTACCCGCCGCGTCCGCCCGCCGACGGCGGGGAGCATCCCGGCATGGCGAACTACCCGAGCGACCCCGATGGCGGCCCCGGCTACCGACGACCCCGTCGCTCCCCGGCGGTGCCCAGCGCCAACCGGTGGCTGCCGCCGCTCGACGACCGCTCCGCCCGTGAGCACCCGTCGGCGCCGTCGCCACCACCCGCGGCCGCCGGCGCGGGCCAGAAGGTCACCGTCACCAGGGCGGCCGCGCAGCGCAGCCGCGAAATGGGTTCCAAGATGTACGGGCTGGTGCACCGGGCCGCCACCGCCGACGGCGCCGACAAGTCCGGCCTGACCGCGCTGACGTGGCCGGTGGTGGCGAACTTCGCCGTCGACGCCGCCATGGCCGTCGCACTGGCCAACACCCTGTTTTTCGCCGCGGCCAGCGGAGAGAGCAAGAGCAAGGTCGCGCTGTACCTGCTGATCACCATCGCGCCGTTCGCGGTCATCGCCCCGCTGATCGGGCCCGCACTGGACCGGCTGCAGCACGGTCGGCGGGTCGCGCTGGCCGCCTCGTTCATGTTGCGCACGCTGCTGGCGGTGGTGCTCATCGCGAACTACGACGGCGCCACCGGCAGCTTCCCGCCCTGGGTGCTGTACCCGTGCGCACTGGGAATGATGGTGCTGTCCAAGTCATTTAGCGTGCTGCGCAGCGCGCTCACCCCGCGTGTGCTGCCGCCGACGATCGACCTGGTGCGGGTGAACTCGCGGCTGACGACGTTCGGGTTGATCTTCGGAACGATGATCGGGGGCGCGATCGCCGCCGGCGCCGAGTGGGGTTTCGGTCTGTTCCACCTGCCCGGCGCGTTGTACGTCATCGTCGCGGTCACCGTCGCCGGCGCGGCGCTGGCAATGCGGATTCCCAAGTGGGTCGAGGTGACCGCGGGCGAGGTCCCCGCCACGCTGTCCTACCACGGCCGCAGCGGGGAATTGCGCCGTCACCCCGACCAGCCAAACACGTCCGGCTCGGCTCGCCAACCGTTGGGCCGCAACATTATTGCCGCATTGTGGGGCAACTGCACGGTCAAGGTGATGGTCGGGTTTCTGTTCCTGTACCCCGCGTTCGTGGCCAAGTCCCACGACGCCAGTGGCTGGGAGCAGCTGCGCATCCTCGGCGTGATCGGCGCGGCGGCGGCGATCGGCAACTTCGCGGGCAACTTCACCGCCGCGCGCCTCAAGCTCGGCTATCCGGCGTTGCTGGTCGTGCGCTGCTCCATCGCGGTCACCACCGTCGCCCTGGCCACGGCGCTGACCGGCAAACTGATGGTGGCCGCGATCGCCACGCTGGTCACCTCCGGGGCGAGCGCGGTCGCAAAAGCCTCGCTGGACGCGTCGCTGCAGGACGACCTGCCGGAGAAGTCGCGTGCGTCGGCGTTCGGGCGCTCAGAGTCCTTGTTGCAGTTGGCCTGGGTGGCCGGCGGTGCGATGGGGGTGCTGGTGGACACCGATTTGTGGGTGGGCTTCACGGGGATCACCACGGTACTGATCGTCGGGCTGGCGCAGACGGTGGTGAGCTATTTCGGCGAGTCGCTGATACCCGGCTTCGGCGGCAATCGTCCGGTGCTCGCCGAGCAGGAGGGCGGCAGGCCGGACAGGGCGGCGGTGGCGCCGCAGTGAAACGCGTCCTCGCGGCGCTGGCGGTCGTGGTGGTTGTCGCGTCGGCGCTGACCGGCGTGCTGATCTGGCGGCTGTCCCGCGACCATGCACCGGAACATCCTGAGATCAGCGCCTATTCGCGCGGGCAGCTGGTGCGGGTGGGGCCGTACCGGTATTGCGAGGTGCTCAATCCGACCAAGTGTGAGACCCCGCAGGCCGACGGCCAACTGACCGTCGACCGGCGTCACCCTGTGCAGCTGTCGGTATCCCCCGAAATCGCCCGCGCTCCGTGGATCTTGGTGCGCTCCTACGAGAGTGCCGACGTCGTCGACGAATTCCGGCCGAACAGCAAGCTTGCGGTCACCATCCCCACCGTGGATCCGCACCGGGGCAAGCTGTTCGGCGTCGCGGTGCAACTGCCGACCCTGGTCCGCGATGAGGCCGGAAACGAGTTTCCGGTGCCGCACGCGGAGTGGTCGGTGCGGACGGTCTGGTCCTAACCCGCCCCGTGTCCCTGCGGCACGCGTTCGCCCTCCGGCGTTGGGCCTGGCGGTGTGCCATCGCCAAACGGATTGCCGCCCAATAATTCCCGGCCGTGCGGAGTAAGCCAGTTCGACAGCTCGGGCCCCTTGGGCACGATCTGTGTCGGATTGATGTCCTTGTGCACGATGTAGTAGTGCTGCTTGATCTGCACGAAGTCGATGGTGTCGCCGAAGCCGGGCGTCTGGAACAGGTCGCGCGCGTATGCCCACAGCACTGGCATCTCGGAGAGCTTCTGCCGGTTGCATTTGAAGTGGCCGTGGTAGACGGGGTCGAAACGGGCCAGCGTGGTGAACAGCCGGACGTCGGCCTCGGTGATGGTGTCGCCGACCAGATAGCGCTGATTGCGCAGCCGCTCGGTAAGCCAGTCCAGCGCGGTGAACAACCGGTCGTAGGCCGTGTCGTAGGCCTGCTGCGACCCCGCGAAACCACACCGGTACACGCCGTTGTTGACCTCGGTGTAGATGCGCCTGGCGACCTCGTCGATCTCGCCGCGCAGCTCTTCGGGGTATAGCCGCGGGGCGCCGTCGCGGTGAAACTTGGCCCACTCGGTGGAGAAGTCCAGCGTCATCTGCGCGAAGTCGTTGGTGACGACCTCACCGGTCGGCACGTCCACGATCGCGGGCACCGTGATGCCCTTCTCGTAGGTGGGGAAGCGCTTGAGGTAGGCGTCGCGCAGGTAGTGGATCTTCAGTACCGGGTCGACGCCGCCAGGGTCCAGATCGAACGTCCAGCTGAGGTCGTCATGGGTGGGGCCGCAAAAGCCAATGGAGAGCACGTCTTCCAGGCCGAGCAGGCGGCGCACGATGATCGTGCGGTTGGCCCACGGGCAGGCACGCGCGACGATCAGCCGGTAGCGGTCGGGTTCGACGGGATAACCGTCGCGCCCGTCGGCGGTGATCCGGGTGGTGATGTAGTTGGTGTCGCGGTTGAACTCGCCACCGCCGGCGACATAGGTCATGCCGTCAATCTTTACCCGGCTGGTCACGCCGTGACGCAGGTCAGGAGTCCAGTTCGCTGGCGACGGCCCTGACGACCTCGGACACCCGGCGCGCGACCTTGCGGTCGGGGTAGCGACCCTTGCGCAGCTCGGGCTGAACCGCGCCCTCCAGCAGCGTGATCATGTCCTCGACCATCCCGTGCAACTCATCGGGCGTGTGCTTGTGCTCGGCGGCCACGGCTTCGCGACGGGTCCTGGTCAGGCTCGGCGGCGAGTCGATGATCTTGAGGCTCAACGCCTGCGGCCCGCGCCGGCCGGCGGCCATGCCGAACTCGACCTTCTGCCCCGCCTTCAGGCCTTCGACACCAGCGGGCAACGCCGAGGAGCGGACGTACACGTCCTCGCCGTCCTCCTGCGACAGAAAGCCGAAGCCCTTCTCAGCGTCGTACCACTTAACCCGGCCGGTCGGCACTGGTCTCACCTGCTTGTCTCTAGAACTGTTCACAAAGAAAGCGTCCCGCCTGCGCCGGGACGCGTGGTCGTGATCCTACTCGGAGGCCACCCCACCCATCACCCCCTTTACTCGGTAGTCTGAAACCACCGCTGGAGGAAAGATGCGCCTGATCCTGAATGTCATCTGGTTGATCTTCGGCGGCCTGTGGCTGGCGCTGGGTTACCTGCTCGCAGCGCTGATCTGCTTCGTCTTGATCGTCACGATTCCGTTCGGATTCGCCGCGCTGCGGATCGCGTCCTACGCACTGTGGCCCTTCGGCCGCACCGTCGTCGAGAAGCCGGGGCCGCGGCCCGGCGCGCTGATCGGCAACGTCATCTGGGTGCTCCTGTTCGGCATCTGGCTGGCCATCGGCCACGTGATCAGCGCGGTGGCGATGGCCGTCACGATCATCGGCATCCCGCTGGCGCTGGCCAACCTCAAGCTGATCCCGGTGTCGCTGTTTCCGCTCGGCAAGCAGATCGTGCCCGCATGACCGTCATCGAGCTTGGCGTGCCGTCGGTGCAGCGGCCCGGCACCCCCACCGATGGCCCATTGGTCGACACCTACGGCCGCGTCGCGACCGACCTGCGGGTGTCGCTGACCGATCGCTGCAACCTGCGCTGCACGTACTGCATGCCCGCCGAAGGGCTGGACTGGTTGCCCGATGAGCAGCTGCTGCGCACCGACGAGCTGATCCGGCTGCTTCGCATCGCGGTCACCAGGCTTGGCATCACCAGCGTCCGGTTCACCGGCGGCGAGCCGTTGGTGGCCAAGCACCTCGAGGACGTCGTGGCCGCCACCGCCGCGCTGCGGCCCCGCCCCGAAATCACGTTGACCACCAACGGCATTGGGCTGGACAAGCGGGCCGCCAAACTCAAGCGGGCCGGGCTTGACCGGATCAACGTCTCACTTGACACCGTCGACGCCGCCCGCTTCGCTCACATCACCCGCCGCGACCGGCTGCACGACGTGCTCGCCGGCCTCGAGGCCGCCAAGGCGGCCGGGCTCAGCCCGGTGAAGGTGAACGCGGTGCTGGATCCCGTCACCGGGCTCGATGACGCCGTCGCGCTGCTTCGGTTCTGCCTCGAGAACGGATACCAGCTGCGCATCATCGAACAGATGCCGTTGGACGCCGGCCACGAGTGGAAGCGGGGCCAGGCCATCGCCGCCGACGACGTGGTTGCGGCGCTGCGCCGTCATTTCGATCTGCGGCCCGACCCGGCGCCGCGGGGTTCGGCGCCTGCCGAGCTGTGGGAGGTCCGACGGCGGCTGCGGCTCGCGGGCAAGGTCGGCATCATCGCCTCCGTCTCTCACGCGTTCTGCTCGGCTTGTGACCGCACCCGGCTCACCGCCGACGGCCAGGTCCGCAACTGCCTGTTCGCCCGGCAGGAGACCGACCTGCGCCGCCTCATCCGTACCGGTGCCGACGACGACGCGCTCGCAGGCCGCCTGGCGGGCCGCCATGTGGGTCAAGGCGGCGGGCCACGGCATCAACGACCCGGACTTCGTGCAGCCGGACCGCCCGATGAGCGCGATCGGCGGCTGACGTGGCGGTGAAGGTGACCGTCCGCTACTTCGCGGCCGCTCGTGCCGCGGCCGGCTTCGACGACGAGATCGTCGGCGTCGCGCCGGGCACCACCGTCGGGACGCTGCTGCACAGCCTCGGTGAGCGGGATCGCGAACTGGCGAAAGTGCTGAGCCGATGCTCATACCTGTGCGACGGAATTGCGGTGCGCGACTTGGGGTTGACGCTTGGCGACGCTCAAACCATCGATGTTCTTCCCCCGTTTGCCGGGGGATGACCGTGATTTGCGTCACATAACGAATCGGTCACAAGCTGGCCACAGCGCTGTTACCTACCCAACTGCACCTGCGGAAACACATTGGCGTCCTGGCGATTTAGAGCATTTTTAGGATTTGCGGATAGCCGAATCGCCGAGCCCGTCAAAAGGTGACGTGCCCAACGAGACCCGTTACGGTTCTGTCCCAAGCCGTCGACCCCTAATCGATTGGCCCGCCGTGCCCAACCGCGCCGAGCTCCATCCGTTGGTGCACGGACAACGACGAACAACTTGGATGGAGGCGGGGGACCCACCAGTCCACCGAACAGATAGGACCTGGAACCGCTTGCGGTTCCTTGGGGTGAAGCCGTCGTCGTTTCGACGATGACGGCCGGGCGACCTCTCCAGCCCGAACCCGACAGCTGACCTCGCGGGCGCCGAAGAGAGGATCCAACGCACCTATGAGTGGACGGCACCGCAAGCCCACTACATCGGCAGTAAGCGTCGCGAAGATCGCCTTCACCGGCGCGGTCCTCGGAAGCGGCAGCCTCGCCCTGGCCGGGCAAGCCTCCGCCGCCACCGATGGCGAATGGGACCAGGTCGCACGCTGCGAATCCGGCGGCAACTGGGCCATCAACACCGGCAACGGCTACCACGGCGGGCTGCAGTTCACGCAGGGCACGTGGGCTGCGCACGGCGGCGGCCAGTACGCGCCGTCCGCGCAGATGGCCACCAAGGAAGAGCAGATCGCGGTCGCCGAGCGGGTGCTCGCCAGCCAGGGCAAGGGCGCATGGCCGGTGTGCGGTGGTCCGCTATCCGGCGCGACGCCGCGCAATGTCGTCGCGCCACCGCAGCCCCTCGACGCCCCCGACGTCAACGGCGAGCTGCCGCCCCCGCCGCCCGATCCGTCCGCGCCCTTCGACCCGATGTCGGCTTCGCTGCCCGACGCGCCGCCGCCCGCTCCAGATCCACAGGATGCGCCGCTGCCCGACGCCCCCGCCAGCCCAAGCGCCCGTCGTCGACGCCTCGCTGGACACGCCGCCGCCGCCCGGTGCGCCGCTGCCGCCACCCGATCAGGCGCAGATCGTCGACTCATCGCTCGAGGTTCCCGCCGACACGCCGCCCGGCCCCGTCCTTCCGCCGCCGCTCCCGCCCGCCCCACCGGCTCCCCCGGCGCCGCCCGCGCCGGGGGCCGTCGCGGCACCCGCGCCGGACCCGCTCGATCCCCCCGCCGCCCTGCCGACGCCGCCGAACGGCATCCAGCACCTGCCGAGCCCGGAACAACCTGCCGCCGGGCTCCACGATGGACCCGGACGCGACGACCGGCGACAGCCCCAACGTCAGCTACCTGAAGGGCTTGTGGCAAGCGGTGCAGGACCATGACATCAGCGGCAAGGACGCGCTGATCATGGGGCTGGGCCAACGCGATATGAACATGCCGTACCCGGATCAGCCACCTGGCCCCAACGTCCCGGTCACCCCGCCGCCGCCAGCCGATCCGGCCGCGCCACCGCCCCCGGCACCCGGCCCGCCGCCGCTCCTGCCGCCGCCGTCCTAACGGGTCAGGCGGATCCGACCCACTCGTCGGCGCCGTCGGCGAAGTACTGGTGCTTCCACACCGGCAGCCGGGCCTTGACGGTGTCAACCAGCCGCGCGCAGGTCTGAAATGCGGCCGCTCGGTGGTCCGCGGCGACCGCCGCCACCAGGGCCGCGTCACCGACCTGCAGCGTGCCGATGCGGTGGCCGACGGCGATGGCCCGCACACCGTGACAGTCGGCCGCGATCTCGGCGGCCACGTCCGCCAGTGTCTGCTGCGCTGACGGGTGCGCGGAATACTCCAGCCGCAGGACCGCGCGCCCGTTGTCGTGATCGCGAACCACGCCGGCGAATCCGACGACGGCCCCGGCCGACTCGTGTGCCACCAGGGCCTCGTACTCCGACAGCTCGATTGTCAGCTCGGTCAGCTCGACGCGCAGCACGACGGCGGTCATCGCGGGTGGTCCTTGCCGCTGAGTTGATCGAGCGCATGCTCGAGCACGTCGTCGAGCACCCCGAGGCCGTCCTTGACGCCACCGGGGGAACCGGGAAGGTTCACCAGCAACGTCGAACCCCGCACGCCGCAGACCCCGCGGGAGAGCACCGACGTCGGCACCTTGCGGCAGGCCGGAGCGCCGGATGGCGTCGGCAAGGCCTGGGATCTGATAGTCGAGCAGATCAGCGGTGGCCTCGGCGGTGGCGTCGGTGGGCGAGATGCCGGTTCCGCCGGAAGTGATTATCACGTCGACGTTTTCACCGATCGCCGCGGACAGCGCCCGGCTCACGTCGACGCCGTCGGCCACCACGATCGGGCCCGGCGCGGCGATGCCGCGGGCGTTGAGCCAGTCGACGATGATCGGGCCGCAGCGGTCCTGGTAAACACCGGCCGCCGCCCGCGTTGAGGCGATCACCACCCGGCCCGACCGCGTCATCAGCGAGTCCACCCGCCCGTCTTGCCACCCTCTTTGCGCAGCACCCGGATGTCGTCGAGGCGGGCGGCGGGGTCGACGGCCTTGATCATGTCGTAGAGCGTGAGCGCGGCGACGCTGACGGCCGTCAACGCCTCCATCTCGACGCCGGTGCGGTCGGTGCTGCGCACGGTCGCGGTGATGCCGACCGTCGCGTCGCCGGCCTCGAAGTCGACGTCGACTCCGGTCAGCGCGAGCTGGTGGCACAGCGGGATGAGGTCGCTGGTGCGTTTGGCGGCCAGGATGCCTGCCACCCGCGCGGTCGCTATCGCGTCGCCCTTGGGCAGCCCGCCCGCGGCAATGAGGGCCACGACCTCGGCTGTGGTGTGCAGTGTCCCGGCCGCGACGGCCGTGCGCTCAGTGGCGTCCTTGCCGGTCACGTCGACCATGCGCGCCGCGCCCGACTCGTCGAGGTGCGAAAGCCCGTGCCGTGCGGGGCCCGGCGATCCAGCCGCAGCGGAGTCGGTCACCGCTACTTGTTGACCACCGTGACTGGGTGGATGTACGGAATCTCGTCGGCGGGCTGCGGAAACGCCAAGTCACCGTATGGCGACAGGGCACCGGTGCGGTCGGCGGCCAGTTCGCTGATCGCGTGATCGTCTTCCCCGTCGGTTTCAGGCCATCCCGGGTCGACGTATCGGGTCTTTTGCCCTTTGTTGTCTGCCACGTGCACATTGTGTCAGGCGCCGCGAGCAGTGGCGACACCGGCGCGCTGCTTTACGCTGGTCAGCAATGACCGAAACTACTCCGGGCGTCCCGATGGGCGCCTGGCTGGCCGAGCTTGACGACGAGCGGCTGATCCGGCTGCTGGAGCTGCGTCCCGACCTGACCCAACCGCCGCCGGGCACGATCGCGGCGCTGGCGGCCCGTGCACAGGCGCGCCAGTCGGTCAAGGCCGCCACCGACGAGCTCGACTTCCTGCGGCTGGCGGTGCTTGACGCGCTGCTCGTCCTGCACGCCGACACCGCGGCCGTCCCGCTGACCAAGATGCTGGCACTGATCGGCGACCGGGCGAGCGAGGACGCCGTCACCGCCGCCGTCGAAGACCTGCGGGTGCGCGCGTTGGTGTGGGGCGATGCCTCGGTGCGGGTGGCGGCCGAGGCCGCGGCGGGCCTGCCCTGGTATCCGGGCCAGGCCTCTGTCGAGAACACCGAACAGATCGACATCGCCGCCCGGCTGGACGCGCTCGACCCCGCCGCGCTGGAGCTGTTGCAGAGGCTGCTCGAAGGCTCTCCGATGGGCCGGACCCGCGACGCCGCGCCGGGCACCCCGCCGGACCGGCCGGTGCAGCGGCTGCTCGCGGCCGGCCTGCTGCGTCAGTTGGACGCCGAAACCGTGATCCTGCCGCGGCTGGTCGGTCAGGTGATGCGCGGCGAGCAGCCCGGCCCGGTGCAGCTGACCCAGCCCGATCCGGCGGCGTCGACCACCACCGTCGCCGACGTCGACGCCGTGGCCGCCGGGGCGGTGATCGACCTGCTGCGTGAGGTCGAGTTGGTACTCGAAACCCTGGGCGCCACACCGGTTCCCGAGCTTCGCAGCGGCGGGTTGGGCGTCCGCGACGTCAAGCGGCTGACCAAGGTCACCGGCATCGACGAGGCCCGACTCGGCCTGATCCTCGAAGTCTCATCGGCAGCGGGGCTGATCGGGGTCGGGCTACCGGAACCCGACCCGCACGACGGCGTCGGCCCGTACTGGGCGCCGACCGTGGCCGCCGACCGGTTCGTCGAATCTGCTGCGGCGGCCAAGTGGCACCTGCTCGCGTCCACGTGGCTGGACTTGCCGGGCAGGCCGAGTCTGATCGGCAGTCGCGGACCCGACGGCAAACCCTATGCGGCGCTGTCGGATTCGCTGTTCTCGACGGCGGCGCCACTGGACCGGCAGCTGCTGCTGGCCGTACTGGCCGACCTGCCGCCCGGGGCGGGAGTCGACGCCACCTCCGCGTCACGGGCGATGATCTGGCGGCGCCCACGCTGGGCGGCGCGGCTGCAACCCGATCCCGTCGGCGACCTACTGACCGAGGCGCACGCCCTTGGCATGGTTGGGCGCGGCGCGATCGCGTCGCCGGCGCGGAAGCTGCTGGCAGGCGGCCCGGCGGACGACGCCGTCGCCGCGATGGACAAGGTGCTGCCCGATCCCATCGACCACTTCCTGTTGCAGGCCGACCTGACGGTCATCGTGCCGGGACCACTGGAACGCGACCTGGCCGAGCAACTGGCGTCGGTGGCGACGGTGGAATCGGCGGGGGCAGCGATGGTGTACCGCATCAGCGAGGCCTCCATCAGGCGCGCACTGGACACCGGCCGAACCGCCAGCGAGCTGCACGGGTTGTTCAGCAGACACTCGAAAACACCGGTGCCGCAAGGTCTGACGTATCTGATCGATGACGTCGCGCGTCGGCATGGGCAGCTGCGCGTCGGCATGGCGGCCTCGTTCGTGCGGTGCGAGGACACGGCGCTGCTGGCCCAGGCGGTCGCGGCGCCCGCCGCCGTCGCGCTGGAGATGCGGCTACTCGCGCCGACCGTGGCGGTGTCGCAGGCACCGATCTCTGAGGTGCTCGCCGCGCTGCGCACCGCCGGTTTCGCGCCGGCGGCAGAGGACTCCACCGGGACGATCGTCGACATTCGCGCGCGCGGCGCCAGGGTGCCGGCGCCGCCGCCACGGCGGCTGCACCGGCGCACGCCGAGCCCGACCGCCCAGACGCTTGGCGCGATCGTCGCCGTGCTGCGCAAGGTGGCGGCAACACCGTTCTCCAGCATGCGACTCGACCCGACCGTCGCGATATCGCAGCTGCAGGAGGCGGCCCACCTGCAGGCGTCGGTGGTGATCGGCTACGTCGACCCGGCCGGAGTGGCCACGCAGCGGGTGGTAGCGCCGATCAACGTCCGCGGCGGCCAGCTGACGGCTTACGATCCGGCATCCGGCCGGGTGCGCGAGTTCGCCATCCACCGCGTCACCTCGGTGGTGCCGGCCGACGCCGGATAATCAACCGGGCTAACAGCCGCGATCCAGCAAGTCCACAGAACCGTTGGCGACTATATCTGTGTGACAACCGTGTTAATCGCGGCGGCGCAGGCGCCGAACTACCGCGGTCTCTCCCTGTTGCACGGTTGGCTGCCGCCGACGGTGCAGGCCGTGGCCGCAGTCGCGCTTGTGGTGGCGATCGGTTGGCGATCGCGGCGGTGGCGCCTGGTGTGGCTGCCGGTCTGCGCCGCCGTCGGCCTGATCCTCGCGTTCTGGACGCGGTGGTACATGAATTCGCAGGGACTCGCCGGGGACCCCGCGCCGCCGCAGCTGTGGGTGTGGGTCGGGACTCACCGGCCTCGCCTTCGCCGTCGCGGTGCTCGGTTGGCGCGGCAGCCGCTGGTGGCGCCGGGCGGTGTCGCTCCTTGCTGTGCCGTTGTGCCTCGTCAGCGCGGGTCTGGCGCTGAATCTGTGGGTCGGCTACTTCCGGACAGTTCAGGCGGCATGGAGTGAGGTGACCGCGGGTCCGCTGCCCGACGAGACCGATCTGACCACCGTCATGGCGATGCGGGGCAAGGCCGCCCCGGCACACGGCGCGCTGGTTCCGGTGACCATTCCCGACGACGCGTCGCACTTCAAGCACCGCACCGAGCTGGTGTATCTGCCGCCGGCATGGTTCGTCGCGAATGCCCCCAAGTTGCCCGTCGTGATGATGATCGCCGGCGAGTTCAACACCCCGTCGGACTGGCCGCGCACCGGAAACGCGATCAGGCACCATCGACAACTTCGCCGCCGCGCACGGCGGCAACGCGCCGGTGTTCGTCTTCGTCGACGTCGGCGGGTCGTTCAACAACGACACCGAATGCGTCAACGGTCCCCGCGGCAACGTGGCCGACCACCTCACCAAGGACGTGCCGCCGTACCTGACGAGCACCTTCGGCGTCACCAGCGCCAACTGGGGCGTCGTCGGCTGGTCGATGGGCGGCACATGCGCCGTGGACCTGACCGTGATGCACCCGGAGTTGTTCAGCGCCTTCGTCGACATCGCGGGGGACATGGGGCCCAACGCCGGCACCAAGGAGCAGACCATCGCCCGCATCTACGGCGGCGATGCCGCCGAGTGGCCGATCTACGACCCCACCACGGTGATCACCAAGCACGGCCCCTACCAAGGCCTCTCAGGGTGGTTCGCGATCTCCTCGGATGCGCCGGTGCAGCGCAAGGGCGGATCCGGCCCTGCCAACGGGGTCGGCCTCGGCGGTCAGGACGCCGCGGGCAATCCCGGTGACCAGACCGATGCCGCCAACGCGCTGTGCAAGCTGGGCCAGGCCAACGGCATCACCTGTGCGGTGATCGCCACACCGGGTAAACACGACTGGCCGTTCGCGACGGACGTCTTCGCCGCCTCGCTGCCGTGGCTGGCCGGCCAGATCGGCACACCCGGCGTCCCGAAGATCCCGCTGCCCGGCGGGGGTGGCGGGCCGGGGCCGGTGGCCGCCGGACTGCAGGCCGCGCCACACTGAGACATCGGGTGTCGGCCGGGCCGGGATAATGGACAGAATGACCGACGGCCCCCTGATCGTGCAGTCCGACAAGACGGTGCTGCTCGAGGTCGACCACGAGCAAGCGGGCGCAGCGCGCGCGGCGATCGCTCCGTTCGCCGAGCTGGAGCGCGCGCCGGAGCACATCCACACCTACCGCATCACCCCGCTGGCGCTGTGGAACGCCCGCGCGGCCGGTCACGATGCCGAACAGGTCGTCGACGCGCTGGTGTCCTTCTCCCGCTACGCGGTGCCGCAGCCGCTGCTCGTCGACATCGTCGACGTGATGGCCCGCTACGGCCGGCTGCAGCTCGTCAAGAGCCCCGTTCACGGCCTGACCCTGGTCAGCCTCGACCGCGCGGTGCTCGAGGAGGTGATGCGCAACAAGAAGATCGCGCCGATGCTCGGCGCCCGCATCGACGACGACACCGTCATCGTGCACAACAGCGAGCGCGGTCGCGTCAAGCAGATGCTGCTCAAAATCGGCTGGCCTGCTGAGGATTTGGCCGGCTACGTCGACGGCGAGAAACATCCGATCAGCCTCGATCAGCAGAACTGGCACCTGCGCGACTACCAGGAGATGGCCGCCGCTTCGTTCTGGGAAGGCGGCTCGGGCGTCGTGGTGCTGCCCTGCGGCGCGGGCAAGACGCTGGTCGGCGCGGCGGCGATGGCCAAGGCCGGCGCCACCACGCTGATCCTCGTCACCAACACCGTGGCGGGCAGGCAGTGGAAGCGTGAGCTGATCAACCGGACATCGCTGACCGAGGACGAAATCGGCGAGTACTCCGGGGAGAAAAAGGAGATCCGGCCGGTCACCATCGCCACGTATCAGGTGATCACCCGCCGCACCAAGGGTGAATACCGCCACCTGGAGTTGTTCGACAGCCGCGACTGGGGGCTGATCATCTACGACGAGGTGCACCTGCTGCCCGCCCCGGTGTTCCGGATGACCGCGGACCTGCAGTCGCGGCGCCGGCTCGGGCTGACCGCCACGCTGATCCGCGAGGACGGCCGCGAGGGCGACGTGTTCAGCCTGATCGGACCCAAGCGCTACGACGCGCCGTGGAAGGACATCGAGGCACAGGGCTGGATCGCGCCCGCCGAGTGCATCGAGGTCCGGGTCACGATGACCGACAACGAGCGGATGCTGTATGCCGTCGCCGAACCCGACGAACGGTACAAGCTCTGTTCGACGGTGCACAGCAAGATCGCGGTGGTGAAGTCGATTCTGGAGAAGCACGCCGGGGATCAGACCCTGGTGATCGGCGCCTACCTGGACCAGCTCGACGAACTCGGCGAGGAGCTGAACGCCCCCGTCATCCAGGGCTCGACGAAGACCGCCGACCGCGAGACGCTGTTCGACGCCTTTCGCCGCGGCGAAATCTCAACGCTGGTGGTGTCCAAGGTTGCCAACTTCTCCATCGATCTGCCGGAAGCCAATGTGGCGGTGCAGGTTTCGGGCACCTTTGGTTCCCGGCAAGAGGAGGCGCAACGGCTGGGCCGGCTGTTACGGCCCAAGGCCGACGGCGGCGGCGCGATCTTCTACTCGGTGGTGTCCCGTGACAGCCTGGACGCCGAATACGCCGCACACCGGCAACGCTTCCTCGCCGAGCAGGGCTACGGCTATGTCATCAAGGACGCCGACGACCTACTGGGACCCGCCGTTTAGACGTGCGACCCAACGGCTTTCGCGACGGTCAGCAACACTGCGGAATCCTCGAGCGCCATCAGGCCATGGCGCGACTGCGGGACGACGATGTGATCGCCGACCGTGCCTTCCCAGTGCGCCTGCGCGTCGGTGAGCCGTACCCTGCCGAGCAGCACCTGCAACGTTGATTCGCCGTGGCTTTCGTGCTCAGCCAATTCCGTGCCCGCCGTCAGCGCGATCAGGGTCTGGCGCAGCGAGTGCTCATGACCGCCGTAGACGGTATGCGCGCTGCGCCCGCTGCTGATCCCGCGGGCGGCTTCCAGGTGCTCCCGCGCGAGCGCGGCAAGTGAAACCTTGTTCATCGCCCTTGTCCTTCCCAGACGATTGCCAGACGATACCGGCAAGACCGAAAACGGGTGGTGGACCCCGTTGGATTAAATCTCGGTGACCAGAACTGCGTCGGACGCCGAGGATCCGCTCACTCCGACGGGAACCGGGCCCGTAACGCGTCCAGGAGGCGTTGTGCCTCCAACACCTGTCCGCGCATCCGCACTAGGCCCTCCGGGGGCCGATCCTCGCCGTCCATGCCACTGTCACACCGCCGCAGCCAAACCTGTTCCATCGAGGCGACAAGCAGCTCCAATTCCGCAATCTCACCTTGCATGATGGTGTCGAAGATCCGCGCTTGGGCCACGTCTGCGGGGTGCGCGGGACGGGTCCACGGGTCCGCGCGGTGGCGGGCAGGCGCCGGCGCTACAGCGCGTGAGATCGACAACACCCACAGATCCTCTCCGAAGAATGTCGAATCGGCGACCCCACAGATTCACCTGCCGGTTACGTTCTGATGGCTGGACGTTACCAGCCATTCACTTTGGGCCTGCGCCGCCTGTGAGGCGGCCCGGCCGGTGCGGGTCGGCGCCAGGCAGCCACACCGCGTCCCCATCAACGCCCAATTCCGCCAGCGTCACTGGTGAATTCGTCGATCACCGCGCGCACTGCCTGCCGGTCTTCGCCGCGGCGCCAGACCAGCGACCAGGTCCACAGCGGGGTGGGGTGGACCACCGACCGCCGCACCAGCCCGCTGGGCTCCTGCATGCTCTGGCCCTTAGGGTTGTTCAACACCGGCCGGCGGAGCCGGCGGACGTGCTCGAAAAACTCCCGCCCGGCGACTCCGCCGTCATCGACCCGCACGACGCGCGCGCCGGTGTCGGCGGCGAACTGCTCGGCGTAGCGATTCCACGATGACCAACTCGCCTCGTCGGCGTCCAGCAGTACCAGCGTGTCCCTCGCCTCGACGGGCGAGGTGTCCGAGCCGACGCTGAGTGCGTAGAGCGGGTCCACCCCGACCAAGTGGGCGTCGAGCGAAAGCGATGCGAGATCGGTCGTCTGCACCCAGCAGATGGCGAGGTCAAGGCTGCCGTCGGAGACGCGGGCGGCCTGCGTATGCGACGGCATGACCCAGGTGTCGACGCGAAGCTGGGCCACTCCCGCTGTCGTTCCGCCAAGTCGGCGGGAAACCAGTTCACGTAGCCGATCCGGACCGGTTCGGACGTGAGGAGGCCGGCGGCCCGCCTGCGCAACTCGTCGGCCTGGTCGACCAGTCCGCGGGCGTGCGGCAACAGCGCGGCGCCGCCGGCAGTGAGGGTGACAGAGCGGCGATCGCGGTCGAACAAGCGGACTTTCAGGTCCCGTTCGAGTGCCTTGATCTGCTGGGAGAGCGACGGGCCCGCGATGCGTAACCGCTCGGCCGCGCGACCGAAGTTCAACTCCTCGGCTACGGTCACGAAGTAGCGCAGCTGACGCAGCTCCACCCGGCAAGCGTAGTTCAGTAGGAGTCGGGGCCTTCCAGGACAGAGCAAGCCGGTCGTAGCGGTCGAGCATGGGTCGAGCCGAGGATGCGTTGAAGCGATCACGACAACAGCGATCACGACAACGAAGGGATCGGACAATGAGCAACTCACCACGCGTAGCGGTCATCACCGGCGCATCTCAGGGCATCGGCGCGGGCTTGGTATCGGGGTACCGCAAACTCGGCTATGCGGTGGTGGCCAACTCCCGCACCATCGAGGCGAGCGACGACCCGATGGTGCTGACGGTGCCCGGCGACATCGCGCAGCCGGGGATCGGGCAGCGCATCGTCGACGCCGCCCTCGAGCGGTTCGGCCGGGTCGACACGGTGGTCAACAACGCCGGGATCTTCGTTGCCAAGCCGTTCACGGACTACACCGACGACGACTACGACGCCGTCACCGGGGTGAACTTGCGTGGATTCTTCGAGGTGTCGCGCGCCGCGGTGGCCGCGATGCTGTCTCGCGACGGCGGTGGTCACGTCGTGAACATCTCGACCAGCCTGGTCGACCATGCGAACTCGCAAGTGCCCTCCGCGCTCGCGTCACTGACCAAGGGCGGGCTGGACGCGGTCACCAAGGAGCTCGCGATCGAGTATGCGGGCCGGGGAATTCGATCCAACGCCGTTGCGCTCGGCGTCATCAGCACCCCGATGCATGATCCGTCGTCCTACGATGCCCTGGCGAAGTTGCATCCGCTGGGCAGGATGGGCACGATCGACGACGTCGTCGACGCGGTGATGTATCTAGAGGGCGCTTCGTTCGTCACCGGCGAGATACTGCATGTAGACGGTGGTCAAAGTGCAGGACACTGACGTCTTGCGGGAGATCCTGGACCGGTGGAAGGCAGGCATCGACGCGCAGCGGCCTGAGCAGGTGGCCGAGGTGTTCGCCGAGGACGCCATCTTCCAGGGGCTGCACCCGTATACCGTCGGGCGCCAGGGCGTGATCGACTACTACGCCAGCCAGCGGCCCGGCATGACGGTCACCTACCAGCTGCTCGAAACCCGCAGGCCCGCCGACGATGTGGTGCTCGGCTACGTCAAGGCCGACTTCGCCTATGCGGACTGGCCAACGGTGAGCGTGTACCTCGGCGTGCTGGCGAAGTACGCCGACGGCGGGTGGCGCATCGTGCATTACCAGGCGTCCAAGCTCGATTAGCTCAGCGCGGGAATCACCTCACGCTCGAACCGTTCGATGCCCGACCGGTCGTAGGCGGCCTCCGGGAAGTTCAGGATGGCATACTCACAGCCGAGTTCACCCATTCGCTTGAGCTTCTCGATGACCTGTTCGGTTGTGCCGCCGGCAGATTCGGGAGCGGTCGCCATGGCCAGCATGCCGTCGACGGCGGCCTCATTGGCCACGCCGACCAGCCTCGCGCGCAACCGGCCCACCCGCTCCTTGACGTCGGCGTCCGACTCGCCGATCACCGCGTTGAAATTGGCCGACCGCACGATCGCGTCGTAGTCGGTCCCGACATCGCGGCAATGATCCGCCAGCACCTGTGACTTGTGTGCGAACCCGTCGGGTTCGGAGGTGAAGTTGGTGTATTGGGCGTACTTGGCGGCGATGCGCAGCGTCACCTTCTCGCCGCCGCCGGCGATCCACAGCGGGAGACCGCCGTCCTGCAACGGCTTTGGCTCCACGATCGCGCCGTTGACCTGATAGTGCTTGCCGTCGAAGCTGACCTCGCCGTCGCGCCAGGCGGCGCGCATGATCTGCACGCCCTCGTCGAGACGCCCGAGCCGCACCCCGGCCGACGGGAACCCGTACCCATAGGCGCGCCACTCATGCTCGTACCAGCCGCCGCCGATGCCCATCTGGATCCGCCCGCCGGAGATGATGTCGGCGGTGGCGGCGACCTTGGCCAGATAGACCGGGTTGCGGTAGCTCATCGCCGTGCACATCTGGCCGAGCTTGATCCGCGACGTCGTCGCCGCGTACGCCGACATCAGCGACCACGCCTCGTGGGTGGCTTCGTGCGTCGGCATCGGCACCGTGTGGAAGTGGTCGTAGACCCACAGCGAGTCCCATGCGCCGTCGTCGGCATAGGCGGCGAGGTCACGCATCACCTGCCAGTGCTTGTCGGTGGGAATGTCGACGAGGTCGAGTCGCCAGCCTTGCGGGATGAAGAGTCCAAAGCGCATGACAGTCGACTGTAGGCGAGCCGCCGTGACTAACCTGGCGAGCATGGCCCTTTCCAAGGAAGAACGCGAACAGTTCCTGGCCGAGCCGCACATCGCGGCGCTCTCGGTGAGCGCAGGTGACAAGCGCGGGCCGTTGACGGTGCCGATCTGGTATCAGTACACCCCCGGCGGCGAGCCGTGGCTGATCACCGGCGCCGGCTCCCGCAAACACCGCCTCATCGAGGCGCAGGGCGAGTTCACGCTGATGGTCGACCGCGTCGAACCGACCGTGCGTTACGTCGCGGTCGACGGAACGGTCAGCCGCATCGAGCCGGGCACCGACGAGCAGATGGTCGAGCTGACCAAGCGCTACCTTGCGCCGGACAAGGTGGACGCCTACCTCGAGTTCGCCCGCCGGGAGCACGGCGAAACCGTCGCGGTCTTCATGAAGCCCGAACACTGGCTCTCGGCCGACCTCGGGGCGCTCTGACCGTGTCCTCCCGGCAACTGATGTTCAAGACGTTCTATCGGCTCGGCTTCGTCCCGTGGGACGGCCATCCGCTGGCGACCAGCCTGCAGGAGCTGGTCGAGGGCGACGGTGCCTTGGCACCCGGCGCCGCGCTGGACGTCGGCTGCGGCACCGGCGACACCTCCATCTACCTTGCCAAACACGGCTGGCAGGTGACCGGCGTGGATTTCGTCGCCAAGGCGGTGGGCAAGGCCAGCGCCAAGGCCGAGGCGAACAAGGTCGCGGTGAACTTCGCCCGAGCCGACGTGACGCGCCTGTCCTCCGAGGGCGTCGGGTCGAACTTCGGCCTGATCGTCGACAACGGCTGCCTGCACAGTATGAGCGCCGGAGACCGCGACGCCTACGTGCGCGAGGTCACCGCCGTTGCCGCGCCCGATGCGCGGCTGCTGCTGGTCGAGTTCATCACCGGCGGGTCCTACGGCGTGCCCGGCGTGGACCCGGTGAAGTCGAACGACGGTTCGCGGCGGACTGGACGCTGCTGTCGTCGGGGGATGAGCCGGCGTTCGACCACAACGGCAAGAACCCGGCCCGGCACTATCTGTTTGCCCGCGCCTCGTAGAGCGCGGCGACGGCGGGCAGACTCACCTTCAGCGCCGGGTTGCGCGGAAGTTCGTCCACCGACGGCGAACGCGACCGGCACGTTGTATACGGGCAGCGCTGGCGGACCAACTCCTTCAGTTCGTCGTCGGACGGAACCGGCAGGCCCGGCGTCACTTCGACGGCGGCGAACGGCACCTGGCCGAGGCGCTTGTCCGGCACGCCCACCACACAGGCGTCGCGCACCGACGGATGTGAGATCAGCACGCGCCGAACGGTTTCCGGCAGGATCTTGAACCCGCCGCGGTTGATGGCGCCGTCGGCCCTTCCGTGCAATGTGACGAAGCCGTCCGCGTCGATCGAGGCGATGTCGGTGGTGCGGATCCAGTCGGGGCTGATCGGAGCCACCTTCGCCTCAAGCAACCCCTGCTCGCCTGCGGGCAGCTCGGCTCCGGAGTCCGCGTCGACGATGCGCACCTGGGTATCGGGCAGGGGTCTACCGACGGTGTCACGTTTGGATACCCCGAACTCGTCGACGAGGTCGGTCGTCCACGCGCAGAGCGAGCCCGCGAATTCGGTTGCGCCATAAGCTAACCTGACGGGAATGTGGAAATGCGCCTCGAACTCGTCGCGGGTTTCCGGGTCGAGCGGGCCCGATGCGCTGATCAGGAAATCCAGCGACGCCAGGTCTTCGATGGGCACGTCGGCGTCGAGCAGCATGCGAAAGACGGCGGGCTGCACACCCGAGCGCTTGATGCCGTGCGTCTTTATCGCGTCGAACGAACCCGTCGACGGTGAACCGCTCGAGCATCACGATGCGCCTGGCGTTGTAGACTCCCGCAACCAACTGGCATACCCCGATGCCACCGAACTGCCAGTAGGCGAATTCCGGTGGCGCGCCCGGCGGTGCCGCTTCACCGCTGGTCACGCTGAACACGGTTCGCTCCAGCACGGCCGCCTTGATCGCCTGCCGCTTCGGCGGCCCGGTCGTGCCGCTGGTCAGAATCTGCAGCGCCACACCGGGTTCGGCTTCTGCGTGCTGACGGGAGTCGTCGCGACGCTCCAGTGCTTCGACAGCCGCGACGATGGGTGTCGTGAGCGAGATCGCCACGCCTGCACTGCCTGTGCGCTTGGCGGCGGTGATGACTTCGTCGGTCCAGTCCTCGCGATCGGCGACGATGGCAGACAGCTCGCAGCTTTTCGATGTCGCGGCCGATCGATTCGGGCGACTGGAAGGAGTAGATCATCGAGACCGGGCGTCCGGCGGCGAGGAAACCGATGATCGCGGCGGCGTGCTGCAGCCTGTTGCGGACCACCAAGCCGACCGGGGCACCATCGGCGAGTCCGGCCTCGCGCAGCGTGTCCGCGATCGCGTCGGCATATCTGGTGATGTCGTTGCCGGAGTACCAGCGTCCCTCGAACTCGATGCACTGCTGCTCGCCGTAGCTCGCCAGACCCGCCGCGAAGGATTGGGTAAAGCTCTCGGGCACGTCTCGACCATACGCAAAAGCCCACGCGGCCAGACGCCCGTGGAGCCGCGTAGGCGGCGACATTCAGCCGTGGAGCCGCGTAGGCGGCGACATTCACCGCTGCTACGACTCGGTGGAGCCGCGTAGGCGGCGACATTCAGCCGTTGTTTCGGGGGCCTTGCGGGCTGGTGCTAGCCGGTCAGCGAATCCGGCGGGAGGAAGCGGTCGCCGTATTTGGCGGCCAGCTCCCTGGCGCGTGCGACGAAGGCGTCCTTGCCGGTGCCTGCCAGGCCCTGGTAGCCGACGATGTACTGCGCGGAGCCGCCGGTCCACGGCGGGAAGCCGATGCCCATGATCGAGCCGATGTTCGCGTCGGCGGTCGACGTGAGCACCCCCTCGTCGAGGCACTTCTGGGTCTCCAACGCCTCGGCGAACAGCATCCGGTCGATCATGTCCTGCAGCGGGGGCTCGTGATGCGCCGGACTTGAACGTCTCCCGCAGGCCCGGCCACAGCTGGGTGCGCTTGCCGTCGACGTACTCGTAGAACCCGGCGCCCTTCAGCCGCGACGGGCGTCCGATCTCGATCATCTTCTCGACGACCGCCTCGGCCGGGTGCGGCTCGTAGGTGCCGCCCGCGTCCTCGACGCCCTTGCGGGTGGCGACGGCGATCTTGTGCATCAGCTCGAGGTTGAGCTCGTCGGAGAGCTGCAGCGGCGGCGCGGGGTAGCCGGCCTGGCTGCCCGCGTGCTCGATGCTGGCCGGCTCGACACCCTCGCCGAGCATGGCCAGCGCCTCGTTGACGAACGTGCCGATAACGCGCGAGGTGAAGAAGCCGCGGCTGTCGTTGACCACGATCGGGGTCTTGCCGATGGCCAGCGTGTAGTCGAACACCCGGGCCAGCGCCTCGTCAGAGGTCTTCTCGCCCTTGATGATCTCCACCAGTGGCATCTTGTCGACCGGCGAGAAGAAGTGGATTCCGATGAAGTCCTCCTGCCGCTTCACGCCCGTCGCCAGACCGGTGATCGGCAGCGTTGAGGTGTTCGACCCGAGCAGCGCGTTGGGCTCGACGATGTCCTCGATCTCCTGGAACACCTTGTGCTTGAGTTCCTGGCTCTCGAACACCGCCTCGATCACGAAGTCGACACCGGCGAAGTCGGCGGCGTCGGCTGTCGGGGTGATGCGCGCGAGGAGTTCACTGGATTTTTCGGCGGTGGTCTTACCGCGCTTGAGCGCCTTGGCTTCCAGCCCCTCGGAGTAGGCCTTGCCCTTCTGCGCGGCCTCGATGCTGACGTCCTTGAGCACCACGTCGTAGCCGGCCTTGGCGGAGACGTAGGCGATTCCGGCGCCCATCATGCCCGCACCCAACACGCCGATCTTGTTGATCGGGGTCTTGCCGATGCCCTCGGGCCGGGAGCCACCGCCGTTGATGTGCTGCAGGTCGAAGAAGAACGCCTGGATCATGTTCTTCGCGACCTGGCCGGTGACCAGCTGGGTGAAGTAGCGGCTCTCGATGCGGCTGGCGGTGTCGAAGTCCACCTGCGCGCCCTCGACGACCGCGTCGAGGATGGCCCGCGGCGCCGGCATCGGCGCCCCCTTGAGCTGCTTGCGCAGCAGCGCAGGGAACGACGGCAGGATCGCCGCCAGCGCCGGGCTGGCCGGGGTGCCGCCGGGCATCTTGTAGCCCTTGGCATCCCACGGCTGGGTATGGGCCTCGGGGTTGGCTTTGATCCACGCCTTGGCGGCGGGCACCAGCTCGTCGACCGAACCGACCAGCTCGTCGACGAGGCCGGTCTCCTTGGCCTGTGCCGGCTTGAACCGGGTGCCCTGGCTCAGCACGTTCATGAACGCGTTCTGGATGCCGAACATCCGCACGGTGCGGGTGACGCCGCCGCCGCCGGGCAGCAGACCCAGCGTCACCTCGGGCAGGCCGACCACCAGGCCCTTGACGTCGGCGGCGATGCGGTGGTGACACGCAAGCGCGATCTCCAGGCCACCGCCGAGCGCGGCGCCGTTGATGGCGGCCACCACCGGCTTGCCGAGCGTCTCGAGCGCACGCAGGTCCCGCTTGACCGCCTCGACGGTGTCGAACGCCTCACCGGCGTTCTCCGGGCCCAGTTTGATCATGCCCTTCAGATCGCCGCCTGCGAAGAAGGTCTTCTTCGCGCTGGTGATGACGACGCCGGTGATCGAATCCTTCTCTGCGACAAGGCGCTCGACGGTGTTGTGCATCGACTCGGCGTAATGCTCGTTCATCACGTTGGCCGACCCTGTCGGGTCGTCCATCGTCAGTGTGACGATGCCGTCGGCATCCTTGTCCCACTGGATGGTGTTCTCTGCCATTTCTTTTCCCTTCGAAGACTCGGGCTAGACCCGCTCGATGATGGTCGCGACGCCCATGCCGCCGCCGATGCACAGCGTGATCAGCGCGCGACGCGCGTTGCGGCGCTCGAGCTCGTCGACCATGGTTCCGGTGATCATGGCGCCGGTGGCGCCCAGCGGGTGGCCCATCGCGATGGCGCCGCCGTTGACGTTGAGCTTCTCGTCGGGGATGTTCAGGTCCTTCTGGAACTTCAGCACCACCGACGCGAACGCCTCGTTCAGCTCGAACAGATCGATGTCGTCGATCGTCAGGCCGGCGCGGTCGAGCACCTTACGGGTGGCGGGCGTCGGCCCCGTGAGCATGATGACCGGGTCCGAGCCGCTGGTGGCGGTGGCCACGATGCGCGCGCGGGGCGTCAGATTCTGAGCCTTGCCCACACTTTCGCTGCCGACGAGAACCAGCGCGGCGCCGTCGACGATGCCGGAGCTGTTGCCGCCGGTGTGGACGTGGTTGATCTTCTCGACCCAGTGGTACTTCTGCAGCGCGACGTCGTCGAAGCCGCCCATCTCGCCGATGCCGTCGAACGCGGTCTTCAGCTTGCCGAGGCCCTCGAGCGTGGTGTCGGGGCGCATGTGCTCGTCGTGGTCGAGGATGGTCAGACCGTTCTGGTCGCGCACCGGTACGACGGACTTGGCGAAGTAGCCGCCCGACCACGCCTCGGCGGCCTTCTCCTGCGACCGCAGCGCGTAGCGGTCGACATCCTCACGCGAGAAACCCTCGATCGTCGCGATGAGGTCGGCTCCGATGCCCTGCGGGACGAAGCCGATCTGGTAGTTGGTCTCCGGGTCGGTCGCCCAGGCGCCACCGTCGGAGCCCATCGGGACGCGGCTCATCGACTCCACGCCGCCGGCCAGCACCAGGTCATCCCAGCCCGAGCGCACCTTCTGCGCGGCGGTGTTGACGGCCTCTAAGCCCGAGGCGCAGAACCGGTTGAGCTGCACACCGCCGGTGGTCTCGGGCAGGCCGGCGGCCAGCACCGCGGTGCGGGCGATGTCGCCGCCCTGGTCGCCGACGGGCGACACAACACCGAGGATCATGTCGCTGATCAGCGTCTCGTCGAGGTCGGGGTGGCGCCGACGCAGTTCGTCGACCAGGCCGGTGACCAGGTTCAGCGGCTTGACCTCGGTCAACGAGCCGTTGCGCTGCTTGCCGCGAGGCGTGCGGATGGCCTCGTAGATGAAGGCTTCTTCAGACATGAAGATATTTCCTGTTCAGGTGGGGTTATGGGAGTCCGGTCCACATGGACGGAGGTCCTCTGATCGGCCAGCCTAACAGCGTCGGCCAACCTGTTGGTTGGGAGGTGGCAACCCTTAGGCTCGACTCCCATGACGGTGAAGCGGCTGCAGCCCTACGCGGTCACCATCTTCGCCGAGATGTCGGCGTTGGCCGCCCGCCTCGGCGCGGTGAACCTCGGCCAGGGCTTCCCCGACGAGGACGGGCCGCCCGCGATGCTCAGGCTCGCCGAGAACGCCATCGCCGACGGCGTCAACCAGTACCCGCCGGGTCTTGGCATCGCGCCGCTGCGCGAAGCGATCGCCGCGCAGCGCAAGCGTCACTTCGGCACCGACTACGACCCCGACACCGAGGTGCTGGTGACCGTCGGCGCCACCGAAGCGATCGCGGCGGCGGTCCTCGGGCTCGTCGAGCCGGGCTCGGAGGTGTTGGTGATCGAACCGTTCTACGACTCGTACTCCCCCGTCATCGCGATGGCCGGCTGCCAGCGACGGGCCGTGCCGTTGGTTGCCGACGGGCGCGGCTTCGCCGTCGACGTCGACGCGTTGCGGCGCGCGGTCACGCCACGAACCAGGGCACTGATCGTCAACTCGCCGCACAACCCGACCGGCATGGTGGTCTCCGACGACGAACTGCGCGGGCTCGCCGAGCTCGCCGTGGACGCCGACCTGCTGGTGATCACCGACGAGGTGTACGAGCATCTGGTGTTCTCCAATTCCGAGGGACGCCGCCACCTCCCGCTGGCCAACTATCCCGGGATGTCGGGCCGCACGGTCACGATCTCCAGCGCCGCCAAGATGTTCAACTGCACCGGCTGGAAGATCGGATGGGCCTGCGGCGCACCAGAACTCATCTCGGGCGTGCGTGCGGCCAAGCAATACCTCTCCTACGTCGGCGGCGCACCGTTTCAGCCCGCCGTGGCCCATGCGCTCAACACCGAGGACGCGTGGGTTGCCGGGCTGCGGGAATCGTTGCAGGCCAAGCGCGACAAGCTGGGCTCGGCGCTTGCCGAGCTGGGATTCGAGGTGCACGACAGCTTCGGCACCTACTTCATCTGCGCCGATCCGCGTCCGCTCGGATACGACGACAGCACGGCGTTCTGTGCGCAATTGCCGACCCGCGCCGGGGTGGCGGCGATCCCGATGTCCGCGTTCTGCGATCCGGGTGCCGAACACGCCGACGAGTGGAATCACCTGGTGCGCTTCGCCTTCTGCAAGCGAGACGACACACTCGACGAAGCGATCCGCCGGCTGGCGGTGCTACGCGACTAGGGGTGGCGGTTACGGCTCAGACCTACGATGCGTATTTGTCCATTTTGTCCATGACCCGCTTGCGCAGGCTTTCGGTCGCGACATCGAGCACGAGCTTCTTGGCCCGCTTGATCAGGAACTCGGGGATCGGCGCGGCGAGGTCGAGGATGATGTCGAAGCGCACCCTGGTCTTGTCGTCGCCCTCGCGCGTGAGGTTGTACTCACCGTGCTGGCCGCGCTGCTGAAAGGTGTCGGTGGCATCCCAGACCATCCAGTCGCGACCCCAGTGGTACTCGAGCACCTCCTTGTCGGTGATGCCCATGATCCTCAGCGTCGCCTTGACGTGGCATGGCCTGCCATCGGGGTGTCGGTCGACCACCTCGGCGTGTTTGTGCAACGACGACCACGTCGGCACCTCATCGATGTCGGCGAGAGCTTCCAGAATCGCCTCGGGCGGCGCCTCGAAGACGACTTCCCTCGATGCTCGGACAGCCATGTGGCAAATACTAGCTAACAGTCGGGCCTCGCGCAGATGATTCCGTAGCTAATTTTTCCTCACCAGTCGATTTCGCCGATGGGCGTGGTCGTTTTGGGTGGCGCACCGACGGGTCCCGGCGGTGTGCGCGAGAACCGTGGCGCGGGTGCCGCCTGATCGACGCCGTTGGCCTCCACCAGGGTTGACCGCGCCCGCAGGTGCTCGTTCTGCGCGGCTTCGGTCCAGGTGAGCACGGGTGTGACGCAGGCGTCGGTGCCGGAGAAGATCTGGGTCCACTCGTCGCGGGTCTTGCTCGCAAACCGCTGCGTGAAGATCTGCTGCATTTCCGGGAAAGCGCCGATATCGAGTTGGTTGGGCACTTCGGCGGCGGAGATGCCGAGGCCGTCAAGGAGTTGGGCGAAGAACTGCGGTTCGATCGCGCCGACGGCCATGTACTTGCCGTCCGCGGTTTCGTAGGTGCGGTAGAACGGTGCGCCGCCGTCGAGCATGAACGATTCGCGCTGGTCTTTGAGCATGCCGGTGGACTTCATCGTCCACGCCATCTGCGACAGGATCGACACCCCGTCGACCATCGCGGCGTCGATGACCTGGCCCTTGCCGGAGCGTTCCCGCTCATACAGGGCGGCGACGATACCGAGCAGCACCAACATCGACCCGCCGCCGAAGTCGGCGACCAGATTCAGTGGCGCGACCGGCGGCCGATCGCGGTAGCCGATCGCCGACAGCGCCCCCGTCTGCGACAGATAGTTGATGTCGTGGCCGGCGACCTGCGCCAGCGGCCCGTGCTGACCCCACCCGGTGATCCTGGCGAAGATCAGCCGCGGGTTGACCGCCGCGCAATCCTCGGGCCCGATCCCCATCCGCTCGCAGGTGCCGGGCCGGAAGCCGTCCAGCAGCACGTCGGCCTTGGCCACCAGGTCCAGCAGCGTGCCCGGCTCGCTCTTGACGTCGAGATCGACGATCCGTTTGCCGCGGTGTAACAGGTCGACGTCTTCTGCGGGCATCTGCAACCCGCCCGGCCTGCGCACCCGCACCACATCAGCGCCGAGGTCCGCGAGCACCATGGCCGCGTGCGGCCCCGGGCCGATGCCACCGAGTTCCACTACCTTCACGCCCGCGAGCGGCCCGGCGTCAGACACCCTTCTTGACCTTCAACACCTGCTTGCGCAGCCCGTCGGTAGCCGTCTCGATGCCACCCTTCATCGCACGCTTGAGCACGAAACCCGGCAACGGAATCGCAAGGTCGACGGAGATGTCGAACTTGACCCTGGTCTTGTCGCCCTCGGGTGTCAGGGTGTAGGACGCGTCCTGGGCCTTGAGTTGACCCGCACTGACCAGGGTCCACCTGACGACGTCGCCGGACCAGGTGTACTCGACGACCTGCTCGTCGGAGATGCCCGCGGTCTTGATCTTCATCTTGACCCGCCGCGGCCTGCCGTTGTCGTACGCCTCAAGGACCTCGGCGCTCTGATATTGCGGGGACCAGGTCGGTGTCTCCTCCACGTCGGCGATCACGTCAAGGATCTCCTCGGGACTCGCCTCGATCACAACCTCACGGGAATTACTGGTAGCCATGGCGCGACCCTAGCTGGTTTACGGTTCCAGTCATGGAGCTCTGGGAATTGGCAGCCCGCGAACACATCAGGGACACGCTGGCCCGCTACAACTGGTCGGGTGATGCGCTGCGCCTCGACGATCTCGCTCAAACCTTTTGCGAGGACGGCGCGCTCGAGCTGCGGGGCAGCGAACCGGTACGGGGGCGCGCCGCGATCGTCGAGGTTCTGGGTGGCGCCGTGGCGACGCCGAACGCGGCCGCGCAGGCGTCGGGTGTGAAGCGAATCGTGCGCCACAATCTGACGAACGTCTGTTTCACCGAAGTACGGCCGGACGAGGCCCGGGTCGCCTGCTACTTCACGGTCTTCACCGAGATCGGCCTCGACCACTACGGCCGCTACCGAGACGTCTTCGTTCCCGTCGGCGACGGCTGGCTGATCCGCCATCGCTTCGTCTCGACCGACTGGAGTGCGCCCGGCTCGACGATGACGCGTTAGGGCGTCGCGGGAACCAACATCGACTGCCAGGTCTTGTCGCCGGGGTGCGCCAGGTCGGCCTGCGTGTTGCGTTTCCCGTCCGGGCCGATGTAGTCGCCGGTCGCGGGATCATAGGGAACGGCGGCGACCGGCGGCGGCAGCCTCGGATCGGTGCCGGGCGGGTACTGCGGCACACCCTGACCGGACAGCGTCGCGTTGGGGTCGCCCTTCCAGTTGTAGCCGTCGTTGAGTGGGACGTACTGCTCGTCGCTTTCGCACATCTCGACCGTCGGGGCGCGCTTAGCGGGATCGTTCTCGCACGGAATGTTGCGCACGCCACGGACATTGAGGTCCGAGTCCTGCGGGACGCGGCAGTACAACTCGCCGGCGGGCCGCTCGGGATAGTCCTGATCCGACGGCGAGCGCTGCTGGCGGACCGGGAGGAATCCGGTGTTGCATGGTGGCGGCAGGTTGAGGTTGAGGTTGAAGTCGAGGTAGATGCCGCGATACGGCTGTTTGACACCGGAATCCGCGAGCGCGATCGCCGACATGACGGCCGTCCCCTGTGGGAAAAGCACCAGCAGCTGCTCGATATCGTTGCGGTAGGTCACCGCGATATCGCCGAGGCTCACCAGATTGGCCAGCAGCACCGGCAAAGCGGGTGCAACCCGGTCGAACAGCGCTTTCCCTTCGTTCAGCGCCGGCCCGCCGATGTTGAGCAGGTCCGCGAAGGCCGCGTCCTGCGCCTTGAGCTGACCGGTGATCGACGCCGCCCGCGCCGCCCACGTCGCGATCGAATCCGCCGTCTGCACTTGGGAGTTCAGCACCGGTGGCGACTGGTCGATCAACTGTCCGAGCTGGTCGACCGACTTACCACCCTCGATCGCCAACGCCGTCGATCCGTCGACGATTCGGGACAGTTCCGGTCCGAGCCCGCCGACCGCCGTACTCGCTTCGTCGACGACGGTCCGCAGGTTGTCCTGCGGGATCGCCTGCAGCGCTTTGTTGGTGGCGTCGAGCAGGCTTCCGATGTCGGGAGGAATCTGCGCCTTGCCCGCGGGGATGACGTCGCCGTCCCGCAGGGCCGCGGTGCCCGTCGCCCCCGCCCGGCGTCAGCTCGATGAACTGTTCACCGACGGCGGAGCGGCTGTGCACTGCCGCCGATACGTCGGCCGGGACGTTAATTTCCGATTTAAGGGTCAGCACCGCACGAACACCGTCATGGGTGACGTCGATCGATTTGACTCTGCCGATCTCGGTGCCGCGATATGTCACCACCGACGTCGGGTACAACCCGCCGGACGCGGGCAGCTCGACCGTCACCGTGTATCGCCCCACGCCGAGCAGGGCGGGGACGTTCACAAAGCCGAAGGCCATCACGCCGACAGCGACGATGGTGATGGCCGCCAGGATCGCCAACTGTATCCAGACCGGACGGGACAACCGCAGCATGTCAGTAACCCCCGAAGTGATAGGGGGCGATGAGCGGATTGGCAGCGGTGTAGGGGCTCGGCATCTGGCCGATGGTGCGGCCCCACTGCAGTTCGAGTTCGGTGAGGTTGCCTTCCCACCTCGTCCCGGTGAACAAGCTGCTGTCTATCCGGCTGAGGGTCAGATCGATGACGAGAGTGATGTTGGCGAAGTCACCCCGGAACCAGTTGGCGACCGTGCTCTTCACCCACGGGTACGTCGACAGGAAGTCAAGGCCCTTGGTGAGGGCCGGCCCCGCGTTGGCCAGTTCCCGCAGCACCGGCGCGATGTTGCGCAGGTTGTCCACGAGCGATTCCTTGGTCTGGTTGACCGTCGAGGTGGCGATGGCACTGAACTTGCCAAGCGCATCGATGGCGTCGGCCAACTGGCGGCGGGACTGCGACAGCACCGCCAGCGCCTGCGGGATCGTGGTGAGCGCCTTGTCGACGCTCTGTTCCTTCGCCGCGACCTGGCCGGCCAGCGAGTTGAGACTGTCGGTGGCGGCGATGATGTCGTCGGTCTGGGCGTTGAGCTGAGATATGAAGGTATCCAATTGATTCAGCAGGCTGCGCAGGTCGTCCTCGCGGCCCGCCAACGCCTTGGCGAAGGATTGGTTGATCTCCTGGAGCTGGCCCAGCCCGCCACCGTTGAGCAGGATCGACACCGATGCAAGTGTCTGCTCGGTGGTCGGGTACGTGCTGGCCCTTGACAACGGAATGACCGATCCGTTCCGGAGTTCGCCTTGCGGCGGCTCGTCGGTGGGCGGCGCCAGCTCGATGTGCATGGACCCCAGCAGGCTGGTCTGGCCCACCTTGGCGGTGCTGTTCGCCGGCAGATGCACATTGCCGTTGATCCGCATGGTCACCAGGGCATGCCAGTCCTGTACCTCGATTTTGGTGACGTTGCCGACGTTGACGTCGGCCACCCGCACCCGGGTGTTCTGCTGAATGACAACCACGTCGGGCAACTGCGCCTGGATGGTGTACGAATCGTCGCCGTGCGCCTTCGGTTCCCGGCAGGCTCAGCGAATTCAGGCCCCGCCACTGACATCCGGGGATCGCGGAAAGGCACGCGACGATCAGCGCGGTGGCCACCATGCGCCTCACGGTGTGCCTGCCGGGTGGCGCGGGCGGATGGTGGCGCCGGCGCGGTATCGGGCGGGACCATCAGACCCGACAGTCCCGCAGTGGGGTCGGTGGTGGTGGCCGCGTCCGGGGTCGGGGCAGCTGGCGGGGTCGGGGCAGCCGGCGGGGTCGGCGGCGGCAGGTGCGGATTGCAGCCGGTCCTCGCTGTAGGTGATCTCGTTGGGTCGCGCCGACGCTCCCACGACCGGGTTCACCCCCACCGGCGGGAAGTTGTACTGACGGTTCTTGATGATCGGCGCGAGGTACTGCACACACAGCTTCGACGACTGCTGCCAATTCTCCCGCGACGCGGCCTGGATTGCGCTGCAGATGAATTGGACGGTGTTGGCGAAGTTCACGGGCGCCAGAATTCCGGTCACCGCGCTTTGCGCGGGTTGGTAGATGTTCATGAAGTTCTGAAACACCGTCGGCGCGATATGCAGGACCTGCTTGACGTCACCGCGGCTGTCGTTCAGAGCGGTGGTGATCGCGTTGAGGTGGTCGAAGGTGACGCCGAGGCCCTCCCGGTTATCGGCGATGAAGCCGCGCAGATCGTTCACCGCGCCGTCGAGGCCCGTTGTCGCATCGGCTACTTCGTTGGGTGTGTTGGACAACACGGTGGTGATGTCGGCCAGGTTGGTGTTGAACGCGGCGAGCAGGTCGCTGCTGGAGGACAACGCATTACCAGCAACTGCAGGTTGCGCACGGTGCTGAAGATGTCTGTGCTGTGGTCGCCGAGCGCCGAAACCGCCTGGGAGAGCTTGATGACCGTGTCACGCGCGGTGTCACCCTCACCGCGCAGGTTGGCCGCGGCGCTGTTGATGAACTCGCCCACTGCGCTCGGCCCGCCGGGAGTCGTGGGCTGCAGCGAGTCGGTGAGCTTCTCCAGCTGCTGCCGCAGGTCGTCCCACTCGACGGGAACCGCGGTGCGGTTCTGCGGAATGGACGCGCCGTCAGCCAGTTTCGGGCCGCTGGAGTACGCCGGGACGAGCTGGATCGCACGCGCGCTGACCAGCGACGGCGACAGCACCGCCGCCTGCACGTCGGCGGGCACCGGGTAGCTGCCGTTCGACCGAGAAGGTGACCTTCGCGGCGCTCGGCTGCGGCTCGATCTTCTCGACCGTTCCGACAGCGACACCGAGGATCCGCACCTCGTCGCCGGTGTAGAGGCCGTTGGTGTTGGCGAAGTAGGCGACGTAGGTATTCCTGCTGACGGTTTTCCACCATGGCGTGGCCACCACGGTTATCGCCACCGCGAGGATCAGGGCCAGGCAGGTCGCGGTCGCGATCCGCACCGTGCGTTTGGTGCGGACGCGGTCGACGGCCCGCGCCTCTGTGCGGCCCCAGAGCGGGCGGACCGGGCGGAGGCCCACCCGGCGGGGGCGCAGGAAGCGGCTCCCGGTACGGATAGCAGCCGGTCGGACCGGGCAGCGGCAGGCCCGGCGGGCCGCACCCCTGATCGCCGGGGTTGCCGGTAATCGCATCGGGCAGCGTCAAATTCGGCTCCCCACCCTGCCCCGTGCGGGGATAAGGCACGGGCAATGCCGGGGTACCCGGTTGGCCGACGCCCGGGTCGACGAGCTGCGACGGCAGCAGCACGTTGGGGTCAAGACCCAAGTCGGAGAACGCGGAGTCGATGAACGGCTGGGCGAACTGGCCCGGCGCCAGGTTGACCAGGGAGGCCTTGAAGAAGGGCCCGGATCCGAGCACTTCGCCGAACGACATCGCGTAACGCCGAAGCAGATACAGGGTGCGCTGCAGTTCCTTCTTGCGGTTGTCCAGGATCCCCAGCACACCGTTGAGTTTGTCGACGGCGGGTTTGAGCTGCGTCCGGTTGTCGTTGACGAGACCGGATATCTGCTGTGAGGCCGCCGCGAGATTGTTCATCAGCGCGTCGACCGAATTTCGTTGGGACACCAGCTCGGCCAGCAGAGCGTTGGTGTTGACGACCAGGCTGGCGATCTGGTCGCTGCGCTTGGCCAGCACGCCGGTCACCTTGTTGGCGTTGGCGAGCAGATTGCGCAGCTTTGCGTCGCGGTTGTTCAGGGTGTCGGAGAACCGGGCCACGCCCTCGAGCGCGATCTTCAGGTCGGGCGGGGTGTCGGAGAAGGTCTGCGCCAAGGTGGTCAGCGCCGAGGACAGCTGGGTGGTGTCCAGACCGCTGATGGTGGTCGTCAGGTCACCCAGCGCGGCCGGCAGGTCGTAGGGAGAAGTGGTTCGCTCGATCGGGATGGGACCGGCCAGAGTTGCCGTCCCCGCGCGGGGTCACCTCGAGAAACTTGGTACCGAGCACGGTTTCGGTCTTGATCGCGGCCTCGGTGCGGTCACCCAGTTCGACGCCATCGCGGACGGTGAAGTCCACCAACACCTTGGTGCCTTCCAACTGGATGTCGGAGACCTTGCCCACCGACAGGCCCGACACTCGCACGTCGCTGTCGGGCTTGATGCCACCGGCCTCGGCGAAGTAGGCGGAGTAATCGGTGGTGCCTTTGATGAACGGAATCTTGTCGTAGGAGAAGACGGCGATGACCAAGGCGATGAGGATGAGGGTTCCGACGGTGCCGACGGCCAACCGATTGCGCTCGGCCAGCGGTTTGATCTTGGGTCTCTGCAACGTTATTCGCGTCATTTGGGGGTGCACCGTCCCGAATCTTGGCCTGCGACTTTGACGAACACCGGTTGGCCGCCTTTACCGTTGAGTTTGAGAATCGCATCGCAGAGGTAGAAGCCGAAGTAGTCGCCGTAGAGGCCGTTGCGGGCCAGCACCTGGTAGGCGTCGGGAAGGGTCTTGACCAGGTTGTCGACGTAGTCGTGGTCGGCCATGACCTGACCGGCGAACCGATCCGTCTGCTGCACAGCGTCTTTGATCGGCTGACGGGCCGCCGTCAAGAGGTCGGCGACGGAGCCCGCCGCGGCGTTGAGGTAGGCCGTCCCGGTGGCGATGTCGGACTTGCGGTCGGCCAGCTCCTTGGCGAGCTGCGACAGCTTGTCCAAACCTTGCGAGAACTGGTCGTCGTGGGCGGCGAAGGTGCCCAGCACGGTGTTCAGGTTGGTGATGACCTGTCCGATGAGCTCATCGCGGCCGGCCAGCGTGGTGGTCAGGGCAGAGGTCTGGGCCAGCACCGACGATATGGTGCCGCCCTGGCCCTGGAACACCTTCAGCAGTTCGCCGGACAGCGCGTTGACCTGGTCGGGATCCAGCGCCCGAAACAGCGGCCGGAAGCCGCCGATGAGGGCGTCGACGTCGAGCGCGGGCGAGGTCCGGGCCAACGGGATCGTCTGTCCCGGTTGGAGTTTGCGCACCGAGCCCGGTCCCTCTTCGAGCGACAGATACCGGTCGCCGATGAGGTTCTCGTAGCGCACGGCCGCCCTGGTGCCCTCGGTCAGCGTCAGGCCCTTGTCGATCGCGAAGTCGACGGTGACGGTCCCGTCCTTGTGCAGCGTCAGGTCCTTGACCTTTCCGACCTCGACACCGGCGATGCGGACGAAGTTGCCGCCCTTGAGGCCCGACACGTTCGTGAACACCGCGCGGTAGGAGACCCGCGAGTCGAATCGGAACTGCCCGAACACCGTCACCAGCACGAACATGAAGACCAGGCACATCGCGGTGAACAGTGCCACGCGGACGGCGGTGCGCTAGCGGTTTTCCCTCTCATGGCTGGCCCTCCGCTGGTCGGGCGGGCGGCGCACCCGGGCGGCGGCGGGTAGAGCGGCGTGCCGTCCGGCCCGTACTCCGGTGCGCCATAAGGGGGTGCTCCGGGGTAGGGCGGCAAGGGGCCCGGTGCCGGGCCGCCGGGGTAGCGGATCCTCGGCGGTTCCGGGTCTGCCTTGGTGACCGGGAAGTAGTTGGCGATACCGGGGAAGCCGATGCCGGGGTTGGGCCGGATATCGAGGCCGGTGCCGAATCCGGTGTCGGTGACGAGGTACTTCACCGGGAAGTTCTTGCTGACATCGGGTAGCGAGCCGCAGCTCGGCCTGCCGCCGGGGCCGCCCGTGGCGTTGACGACCGGCAGGTTGTCGGGATAGTGGTAGGGATCGTCGCCGAACAGCAGCCCGGCGTCCATGATCACCGATTTTCCGTTGCCGCCCAACGCATCTCGGCCGCCGTGCTCCAGGAACCACTGGGCACCCTGGAACAGGCACGTGTAGGTCGGCGAATACTTCATGAACAGCGCGGTCGTCGGATCGAGGATGTTGAGCGAGCGCACCAGGTTCGACTGGTTTGCGCCGATCGTGTTGATACCCGATTGGGAGAACCCGACCGCCGATAAGAGCAGGTTGTCCAGGGCGTCGGCGTGCGAGCTGATGGTCTGGCTGGTCGTCGAGAACGAATCCAGGATCGACAGGATGTCCTGCGCCGCATCCGAATACGCCTGTGCGGTCTTACCGAACAGCTGCCAGTCCCGCTGAACGGTTGGCATCCGCGGGTTCACCGCGAGCAACACATTGTTCGCATCGGTGATCGCCTGACCGATGCGGTCACCCTTGCCGCGCACCGACTCGGCCACCGCCGACAGCACCGAGTTCAACTTCGCCGGGTCGATGGAGCGGACCACTGACTGCAGGTTCTCGAACACGGTGTTGACCTCGACGGTCACGTTGCGGGAGTGCAGCACTGCGCCCGGTTCGAGCGGCGCCGAACTCGCGTCGCGGGGGCACGATGAGATCGACGTACTTGGCGCCGAAAGCGGTGCTCGACTTGATCTCCGCCTCGAGGTTGCTCGGCAGGTACTGGAACGGCCCCGGGTCGATCTTGAGAGTCAGCTTCGAAAGCGCCGTCCCCGGCACACCGGCGTCGGCACCGATGGATGCGACTTCGCCGACCTGGACGCCGCGCAATTTCACCTTTGCGCCGTTCTCCATGACCAGGCCGGCCCGGTCGGAGACCAAGGTGAGCGGCACGGTTTTCCGCAGTGTTCCGGAGAACAGCAGGGCGGTCAGCGTGGACAGTGCCGCGACGACGACAACCAGCACGGGTGCCCACCAGATCGGATCGATCCTGTCCCGTCGGGGTGCGTTGGCCATTCCCATCACCCCGAAAGGTGGAAGTTGCCGGAATGCCCGTAGACGGACAGCGTGATGGTCAACAGGATGAACACCCCTGCGGTGATCGACGTGCGCACCGCTCGGCCGACCGCTTCGCCGACACCTGCCGGTCCGCCGGTCGCAGTGAACCCGTAGTAGGTGTGCACCGCCATCACGGCGGCCGCCATCGCCAGCGCCTCGGTGAACGACCAGAGCAGGTCCGTGGGCTGCAGGAACGTCGAGAAGTAGTGGTCGTAGACGCCGCGCGACTGCCCGTAGATGATCGTCGTGCCGAACCGGGTCGCCAGAAACGACATCAACACGGCGACGGTGTAGATCGGGATGACCGCGAAGATCCCCGCCACGACGCGGGTGGACGCCAGATACGTGACGGCCCGGATGCCCATCACCTCCAGCGCGTCGATCTCCTCATTGATGCGCATGGCGCCGAGCTGTGCGGTCGCGCCCGCACCGATGGTCGCGGCGAGCGCCACCCCTGCTGTCGCCGGTGCGATGAAACGGACGTTGAGAAACGCGCCGAGGAACCCGGTGAGTGCTTCGATCCCGACGTTGGACAGGGTGTTGTAGCCCTGCACGGCGATCAGCGCGCCGGTGGACAGCGTGAGGAAACCGACGATGACGACCGTGCCGCCGATGACGGCCAGCGCGCCGGTACCCAGCCCCATGGTCGCGATGAGCCGCAGCACCTCGCCCGGATAGCGACGGACCGCATCGGCGGTGGAGGCGAGCGCCTGGCCGTAGAACGCCGTCTGCTCACCCAGCCTTCGGGTGGCATCGACGGCCCTTTCTCCGGTCTCCGCGAGCCAGGACGATCCGTCGGCTGGGGTATCGCTCATTGGGTGGGGGCCACCTTCACACCGAACGCGGTGGCCAGGATGTTGATGAGGAACAGCGCCATGAAGGCGAACACCACGGTTTCGTTGACCGCGTTGCCGACCGCGGTCGGGCCGCCGCCAACGGACAGCCCCTTGTAGCACGCGATCAGGCCGGCCGAGAGCCCGAACAACAGCGCCTTGACGAGGGACACCACCACCTGAGGCAGACCCGTCAGCAGCGTCAGCCCGGCGGCGAACGCGCCCGGCGTCACGTGCTGGACGAACACCACGAAGAAATAGCTGCCCGAGAGTCCGACGACCGCGACCACCGAATAGAGCATCAGCGCAACGAAAGTCGCGGCGATCACCCGGGGCACCACCAGCGCCTGGATGGGATTGACGCCGATGACCTTCATGGCGTCGATCTCTTCGCGAATCGTGCGGGCGCCCAGATCCGCGCACATCGCCGTCGCGCCCGCGCCGGAGACGACGATCGCGGTCACCACGGGACCCACCTGCGTGACCGATGCCAGCGCTGCCCCGGCACCGGACAGGTCGCCCGCGCCGACCTCGAGCAGCACGATGTTCAGCGTGAAGACGATCAGCACGGTGTAGGGAATCGACAGAACGAGGGTCGGGACGATCGAAACCCTGGCCACGAACCAGATCTGAGCCAGCAGCTCGCGCCAGGCGAACGGAGGGCGCAGCACTGCGGCGAAGGTCTCGCCGGCGAGGACGACGAAATCCCCGACGGCGAGCGCGGGCTTTGACCAGGCGGCCCCCGTCACGGTCGACTGCCGATGGATTGAGACACCGGGTTACCCCGTTCGCCGAGAGGCGCGCACGCGCAATGACGAGCGACGCGACAGCGGCGCCGCGCTACGCAAGCACTCGTCTACGGATCCCACATGCATTCCAATCGTCGTCAAGCCTGCGCCGGAGGTTAAGAGGGCGTTGATTAGCTGTCAACGCGACCGCAAGCCCAAACGAGACCGTCAATTAGCACAATTGGCTGGTTGCCCCAACGCATTTGGTTTCGCTCAGCTCCGATTGAATCGGACTGATTGAAAGTCTTGTGGGGGCGCGTCGGTCACGCACCGGTAGGCTCGCCTGCATGACTGCAGGCATCGACCCGTCGGTTCCGCCTAGCGGCACGGGTTGCGTCGAATGCGATGCGGTCGGCGGCTGGTGGGTCCATCTGCGCCGCTGCGCCGCGTGCGGGCACATCGGGTGTTGCGATGACTCTCTGGCCCGGCACGCGTCGGCGCACTGGCGCGACACCGGGCATGCCATCATCCAGTCGTTCGAGCCGGGCGAGGACTGGTTCTGGAATTACCAGGCAGGCGAGTACTACGACGGGCCGGAACTCGCTGCGCCGGAGAGCCATCCGGAAGAGCAGCCGGTTCCCGGGCCCGCGGACAGGGTGCCGTCTGATTGGGTTTCGCGGCTCGAACACCGCAGCGACTGAGCGCTTTCGCGGCTCGAACCGGGCGGCGAGGGCACCCTGGCGGGTTGGTCAGGCGGTGCGTGCGAGTACCGCCTGCGCAGCGTTGTAGCCGGGAATGAACGTGATCCCGGGCCCACCGTGGCAGCCCGCACTGGCCAGGTACAGACCGTCGATCGGTATCGGTTGATCGACATAGCCTTTCGGCCCGGGCCGGTTGATGCCGATCTGGTCGGGATGGATCAGCCCGTGGCAGTAGTCGCCGCCGGGCGCGCCGAACATGGTGCCCATGTGCTTGGGCGTGAAGGTGGTGTGCCGGATGATCAGGCTTTCGAAATTCGGGGCGAGCCGGGTGATCTTCTCGATCACCCGCTGGCCCATCTCCACCTTCATCTCGCCGTAGCTCGACGTGGTCCGCCTCGATCGGGAACCACAGCGAAAACGCCGACGCGGCGTGCTTGCCGGGCGGCGCCAGGCCGGGATCGTTGACCGACGGAATCTGCAGCGCTATCGCGGGATCGGCGGGCACGATCCCGCGCCGGCAGTCCTCCCACTGCTGCTGCAATTCCTCGGGCGTGCTGAAGATGCCGATGTTCGACTGCATCGCGGGATCGTTGAGCAATTCGTAGGGCGCCGCGAATTCCGGTATGCCATCGAGCGCGAAGTGCATCTGCAGGTAGCTGCCGCGGTGATCGATGCGCGAGAACCGCTCCCGGACATCGGCGGGTACCGCGTTCGGGTCGACCAGCCGCGTTGACCGTGAGGTCCGGCGCCACACCGGAGACGACGATCGGCGCGGTCACCGTGGAGCCGTCCTCGAGCCGGACGCCGGTCACCCGGCCGTCGGCGACGGTGATCTCGTCGACCTTGCTGCGCAACCGCAGTTCGCCGCCGTTGGACGTGAATACGTCGCACAAATGCGACGTGAGTGCACCGATGCCGCCGCGCAGCTTCTTGACGAGCAGCGGCGTTCTCGTCCGGAACGGCGAACCCGTAGGCCAGCGCCGCGGCGGTGCCGGGAGTCGCGGGCCCGCGGTAGGTGGTGTTGCACCGCCAGGAGCGACAAGCATGCCCCGCAGCGCGCCGTTCTTCTCCTTGTCCGGCAGGTAGCGGTCGAGCACATCGGTGACCGACCCGAACAGCAGGTCGGTGATCGTCGACCGCTCGAATTCGTTTGTCGCGCAGGCATACATCTCATCGAGCGTCTTCGGCGGCTGGCCCGCGTCGAAACGCCCCAGCGCCCGGGTCGGCGCCTGACACCAGGCCATCAGACCGGCCATGCCGTTGACGGCCTCCGCACCGTGCACCTCGTTGATGTGCGTCATCAGCTTCATCGGGTCGGTGTAGTAGATGAGGGGTTCGTCGCCGACGCCGCGCAGCGATACCGACATCACGTCGAGGTCGACAGTCGGCAGATCGTCGAGCCCGAGTTCCCGGCTCACCGTCGCCGACGTCGGAATCTGCACCGAACCGGCGATCTCGAACTTGAAGCCGTCGAACAGTTCCACGGTCGACGCCATCCCGCCGGCATACAGCTTGGAATCGAGGCACAGCGTGCGCAGCCCGGCCTGCTGGAGCAGCGTGGCCGCGGTCAATCCGTTGTGGCCCGCGCCGATGACAATCGCGTCGAAGTCCGTCATCGGCTGAGGCTGACACGGCCGGCGCAGTTTTGTCAATATTGACGAAACTTGGGTCTCAGCGCGTGGTCGCCGATCCCCTTGCTGAGCGTCTCGAGGGCTTCGCGGCACAGCCGAGACAGCTCGGGCAGCGAGCGGTCCTCGCCGAGCATCCAGACCTCCATCGCGCCGAAGACGGCGGCCGCGATGCAGCGGGCGGTGACGGTGATGTGCATCCGTTCATCGGTGCCCGGCGTCGGCGGGTTGTCCGCCGTGCAGGTGTTCCTCGATGGCCTCGGCGAAGTCGGCCTCGACCTGGCGGATGTGCCGGACGATGCGGCTCGGGTCCAGCTCCTGGGCGCGCAGCGACGCGATCTGCGTGACCGCCCAATCGTCGTAGGGTCTCGCCATGATCGCCGACTGCACCGACTCGATGATCGACTCATCGGGCGATCGGCCGGCCAGGGCGCTGCGGAACCAGTGCAGCGCCGGCGTCGTAGTCGGCGAACAACAGATCGTGCTTCGACGCGAAATGACGGTAGAACGTGCGCAGCGACACCCCGGCGTCGGCCGCGATCTGCTCGGCCGACGTCTCGTCCACGCCCTGCGCGATGAACCGCACCACCGCTGCCCGTCGCAGCGCTTCGCGCGTGCGCTCGCTGCGCGCTGTTTGGGCAGGCCGGACCATGTGCGTAAGGTACCGCAGCGCGGCTTATGTCAATATTGACAAAACTTCGATCAGTGGCGAGACTCCCGCTATGGTCTGCCCTTCTCGTTCATCGCATCCTCGGGTCATCGCCATCACTGGCCGTCATCGTCAAGATCGAATCCGGCGATCTTCGCGCGCTACCAGACAGGCGCCGCAGGTTTCGACGCTGGAGATCGTCTACTACGTCGTCGGCATCGCATCGGTGCCCTCGGCTGGTACTTCAACATCCGCTACGTGCTACCAGTACCCGGCGCGCACAACCCGATCTGGGGCCATGGCAGCTGGGCGGAGTTCATCAGGCTGGGTTACGCCAACCCGGCGGCCGCTCGGCCAGCCAGGACTACACGATCGAGCAATGTCATCCTCTGCCGCTGTGGACGATCATCGACGGCCGCAGGCGCGGGATCAAGCCGAGCCGTGGCTCTTCTTCGTCGCGAGCCTGTTCACCAGCTTCGCGTTCGCTTGGGCGTTCTACCTGGCCACCGTCGAACGGCAGCGCCGGCACCAACACGCAGCGGTGCCCGTCGACTCTCCCGCGTAAAGGACTCTCCCGGGTACGGCAGAGGTCCAGACTGCACACGTGAAGGTTCATCACCTCAACTGCGGAACCATGTACCCGCTCGGGTGCGGTGAGATGGTGTGCCACGTGCTGCTGGTCGAGACCGGCAACGGTCTGGTACTGATCGACACCGGCTTCGGCCCGAAGGACTGCGACGAGCCCGCCCGGCGGGTGGGACCGTCCCGATACCTCATCCGCCCGGTGCTCAACCGTGAGGAGGCCGCCGTACATCAGGTCGAGCGGCTCGGCTTTCGCCGCGACGACGTGCGCCACATCGTCATCACGCACTTCGACGGCGACCATATCGGCGGCATCTGCGACTTTCCCGAGGCCCAGATCCACATCACCGCCGCAGAGGCGCTCGGCGCGTTGCGGGCCCCGTCACGTGGCGAAAGGTTCCGCTTCCGCCCGGTCCTGTGGGCGCACGGCCCCAAGATCGTCGAGCACACCCCGGACGGGGAGAAGTGGCGGGGCTTCGCGGCGGCCAAGGAGCTCGACGAGATATCGCCGGGCATCGCGCTGATCTCGCTGCCCGGCCACACCCGCGGCCACGCCTGCGTGGCGGTCGACGCCGGCCACCGCTGGGTGTTGCACTGCGGCGACGCCTTCTTTCACCACGGCACGGTCGACGGAACCGCACCCATGCCACGCGCGCTGGCCGCATTCGAGTCGGTGACGGCATTCGATCGGAAGATGATGCGGGACAACCACGCTCGGCTGGTCGAGCTGTATCATCGCCGAGAGCCCGACATGTTCATGGTCTGCTCACATGACCGGACGTTGTACGAACAAGCCAGACAAACCGCCTAGGGGGGCCAATGCACGTGACATCGCAAACCACCGTCGCAGCACCGATCGACACCGTGTGGGACAAGCTGAGCAACCACGTCGGGATGAGCACGTGGGGTCCCGGCATCACGGTGACGATGGACAGACTCGGTACCGCAGACCCCGACGGCGTCGGCGCGATTCGGCGCATTGCGGCGCCCGGCCCCGGTCCGGACATCGTCGAGGAAGTCGTGAGCTTTTCGGCGCCTAACCTGCTGGGCTACAAGGCCCTGTCCGGGACCCCGTTTCCGGGTTACGCCGGCGAGGTACGGCTGACCCCGGCCGGTGCGGGCACCCACATCAACTACACGGTGTCCACCACCGCGAGCTTCCCGCTGGTCAAGGCGCCGTTGGCGGTGGTCTGTCAGGTGCTGCTGCGCCTTCTCGCGCGGGCGTCCACGAAAAGCTGAGGTCCGCGCCTTGACATGGTACTGGTGAGTACCGTAACTTGTTCGTCAACAAGCAAGTATCCAAGGAGGGCTCATGATCACCGACGATCTACGGCAGCGTCGCCTCGCGATCATCCGCGAACACATGGACACCGAGGTGACCAAGGAGTTCGACGCCACCCTGGCCACGTTCAACGGGCATCCCCATTACGAGATCATGGCCACCGGTCAGACCTACGACGGCGACGACGAGGTGATGGGCTACTACCTGACCACCCGCACCGCGTTCCCCGATCAACGCCACGACAACGTGCGCTTTCACGTCGCCGACGATGCGGTGATCGTCGAATTCGACTTGCTGGGAACGAATCTCGGCGAGTTCTACGGCCTGCCACCGACCGGCAAGGCTTTTCGGGTTCCGCTCATCGCGGTGTTCTTCTTCGAAGAAGATCGGATCATCAACGAGCGCATCTATTTCGACACGGCCAGCCTGGTCACCCAGATCGGCCGGGCCGAACTGCTCGCCCTGGCCGGCAACGCCGATGGCTGAGTCCAGCCTTCCCCGGACGCAGCAGCAGCGCCGCATCGAAGCCGAACGCCGCCTGGTGCGCGCGGCCGCAGAGCTTGTCGGCGAGATCGGTCCGACCCGGGTCACGCTCGCCAACGTCGGCGAGCGCGCGGGATATAGCCGCGGGCTGGCGACGCATCATTTCGGGTCCAAGGGGGCGTTGATGCAGCGTCTCGTCGAGACCGTCACCGGTCAGTTCCGCGACGCGATCGTCGAAGAGAGTCAATCGGATTCGCCGATCGACCAGCTGCGGCAACTGATCGACTTCTACTTCCGGGTGGTCTCCGACCTTCAGCCGGTGAACCGGGCGCGGCTGGTGCTGTGGGCAGATGCGGTGGCCGGGCCGTCCGAGGACGTCCGACCGCAAATGATCTCCGCCGACCGTGAGTTCCGCGAGGAGATCGAGAAGCGCATCCGGCAGGCGGTCAGCGCCGGTGACGTCCCGGCATCGGTTGACCCGCATGGTTTGGCGACCGTGATCATCGCCATGTTGCGGGGGGTAGCGCTGCAACGCGTGCTCGACGATCACGTCGATCTCGGTGCGGCGCGCCACGAGGTCGAGCAGCTACTCTGCTCGCGCCTGGACGGGACCGGTGTCCGGGGACCGGCGTGACGGTTTGAGCGGCCGCTACGGCACCAACACGACCTTGCCGACGTTTTCCCGCGCCGCCAGGATCCGGTGCGCCTCAGCCGCTTCGGCGAACGGCACCGCCGCATGGACGACGGGCTTGACGACGCCGTCGGAGATGGCCTTGGACAGCGGGTCGATCCACGGTTGCAACGTGCCACGGTCGTCCCACAGCGCAAGCATGTTCAGCCCGATCACCGATTTGGACTCCTGGAGTTGCTTGATCAGGTTGAAGCCGCGCAGCATCGACAACAGTTGCGGCAGCGCAGTGCTCAGTGACCGCTTCTCACCCTGCTGCATGGCCGAAGCGCCGTAACCGACAAGCCGGCCGCCGGGACGCAGCAGAGCATAGGAGCGCTTCAGGGACTTGCCGCCGATGGCGTCCAGCACAATGTCGTACGGCGGCAAGTCTTTCCACCAACCGTCGCGGCGGTAGTCGATGGCGCGGTCGACGCCCAACTCGGCGAGTCGCTGGTGCTTGCCCGGCGACGCCGTGCCGTGGATCTCCGCACCGCCGGCCTTGGCCAGCTGGATCGCCGCGATGCCAACGCCGCCGGCAGCGGCGTGGATCAACACCCGCTCGCCCGACTGCAGCGAGCCATAGCCGTGCAACGCCGCCCATGCGGTGGCGTAGTTGACCGGTATCGCGGCGCCCTGCTCGAAGCTGAGCGCCGCCGGCAGCGGCACGGCATCGCCCGCCTGCACATTGACGATCTCCGCGTAACCGCCGAACCGGGTGCCGGCGAACACCCGCTCGCCCACCCGTGCTGCAGACACGCCGTCGCCGACGGCCTCGATGGTCCCGGCCACCTCGTAGCCGACGACGGCGGGCGGCTTCGGTGCGTCGGGATAGAGGCCGACCCGGGCGAGATGGTCGGCGAAGTTCACGCCCGCGGCGCGCACCGCGATGCGGACCTGTCCGGCGGCCGGCGGCGGCGGGTCCGGCCGCTCCTGCACCTGCAGGACCGACAGGTCACCGTGCTTGGTGATGACAACCGCGCGCATGATCCCCGTTCTAGCCGAGAGAGGCCGTCGTGGCAGGCTGAAGTCGCACCTTGCCGTCCGGTCCGGCCGTCCGAGCCCGCCGGTACACGACGGCGCGGCCGCCCCCGCTTGGCGCGAAGGCGACGCCGCGGCTGTGCAGCCGCTCTTCTCGCGCACTCGTCGGCACCAGCCGGAACTCCCGCACAATCGTCCGCAGCACGACGTTCATCTCCATGTTCGCAAACGCTGCGCCCACGCAGCGCCGGATGCCGCCGCCGAACGGCACCCACGAGTACAGATCCGGGCTCTCGCCGCCGAAGCGGTCGGGGTCGAACCGGTCCGGGTCCGGGTAGGCGTTCCGGTGAGTCAGCGGGATATCGACCTGAACGGTGTAGCCATGCGGAATCACCCACTGCCCCAACGGCATTGCCGGCGCGATGACCTGCCGGGCCGCACCGTCGATGACCGGTCGGTTGCGCTGCACCTCGTTGATGGTCGCCTGCAGCAGGTCCGATCCGCCCGAGTCCACCTCATCGACCAACCGCGACAACACGCCAGAATGCCTGCGCAATCGCTCGATCGCCCACGCCAGTTGCGTTGCGGTGGTTTCGTGCCCGGCGGCGAGCAAGGTGAGGAGCTCGTCGGCGACGTCGCTGCGCGACATCGCAGTCCCGTCCTCGTACCGGGACTGCAGCATCAGCGACAACACGTCGTCGCGCTGCCCGAGGTTGGGATCGGCCGCCACACGATCGATGAGCGAGCCGACGATCGCATCGAATTCGCGCCGCAGGGCCAGGAACCGGCCCCACGGGCTCCACCGGCCCAGATCGCGGTGCACAAACGGCACAAACACCAATTGCGATCCCAGTTTCACCAGCGGCGGCATCACCGTGCGCAACGCATCGAACTCGCTGCCCTCGGCGCCAAAGACCGCGCGCAGGATCACGTTGAGGGTGATCCGCATCGTCGAGGGAAGCACCGGGAACTCCCGGCCTTCGGGCCAGGCGGCGACCTCCTTGAGGGTTTCCTCTTCGACAAGACCTTCGTAGGCGCGCATCCGCTTGCCGTGAAACGGGGGCACCAGCAGCTTGCGGCGCCTGCGGTGCTCTTCGTCTTGCAACCCGAACGTCGAGCCTGGACCCAGCACCAAATCGAGGTTGGGTTCCACGTTGCGCACGACGTCGGTCCGGGTCTGGAACAACTGCTTCACCAACGCGGGATCGCTGATGATCACCGTCGGGCCGAAAAACGGCAGCTTCACGGTGAACGCGCTGCCATAGCGTTTGCCCAACGCATTCATGAACCGACGGCGCGAGGCCAGGAACGCCAGGCCTTGAACGGGGACCGGCCAGCGCGGCCCCGGCGGCAGGTGCGCCGCCGCGGTCATGACGCGGTCACCTCGGCTGCGGCGCTGGCTTGACTGCGGCGCCGCAGGACCGACTCGAGCCGGCCCAGCAGGTCGTAGTACCGCGTCGGCGCCAGGCGCCCGAGAGCGTCGAACAGATAGGCGTCGGGTCCGACGAGGATGCGCGCCTTGCCCTGCTCCACTCCGCGGTGAATGATCTCGGCGGCCTTGTCCGGCTGCGTCAGCGTGATCGCGGCGAACTCCTGCACCATCTGTTCGTGGCTGCGGCCGCGGCCATCGGGATCCTTGCGGAATCGGGCGTTGCGCACGATGTTGGTGTTGATGCCGCCGGGGTGGACGTTGATGGCGCTCACGCCGGTGCCACGCAACTCCTGGCGAAGCGAATCGGTGAAGCCGCGGACCGCGAATTTGGCTGAGCAGTATGCGCTTTGGTTGGGCATGCCGACGAGTCCGAACACGCTCGATGTGTTGACGATCGCGCCTTCGTCCTGCTCGACGAGGATCGGCAGGAACGCCCGGGTGCCGTTGACCACACCGTGGAAGTTGATGTTCCACAGCCAGTCGTCGTCCTCGGGGACGGCGTCCAGCACGCTGGAGGAAACGGCCACGCCGGCGTTGTTGAACACCGCGCCGATCGGCTGGGGCGCCCAGCCGCGCACTTCGCCCGCGAAGTCGCGCTGCGCCTTGGCGTCGCTGACATCGAGCACCCGAAGCAGCGCCGGCCCGTGCAACGAGGCCTCGGTCTCCTTGAGGCCCTTCTCGTCGATGTCGGCGATCGCGACGGGGCAGCTGTGCGCCGAAAGCCGTTGCGCCAGAGCCCGGCCGATGCCGGACGCGGCGCCGGTGATGACGACCGTGCGGCCGCTGATCGTTCTGCGCTGGGACGTGCTCATGCGTTCTCCTCGAGTTCGGTGTGGGTGACGGGGGCGGCGCGGTGAACCGCGAACCCAACAGAAGTGGCGTGTTCGGTAATCAGGTCGATGATCCGGCCCCACGCGCCGATGGGCAGATCGTGGCCAAGGCCGGGAATGGTCTCCAGGCGAGCACCGGGGATGGCTTGCGCGGTTGCGGAGCCGCCCGTTGGATGCACCATCCGGTCGCGGTCGCCATGGATGACCAGGGCGGGGACATCGATGCGGTGAAGTTCGGCGGTGCGGTCGCCCGACGCGAAGATGCCCGCCAGCTGGCGCACGATGCCCGCAGGGCTGGGATCCCGGTCCCACGCGACCCCGGCGTACTCCCGGACCGCTTGCTCGTCGAACGGAAAGCCGTGAGACCCGATGTGGGAGAACATCTTCGTGGCGCGGTCCATCGCCTCGGTCCGGGTCCGCGGCGGACGCGAGGTCGCCATCCGCCGCCAGGTCGACAGCGCCGGGCGGCCCAGCCGCGGCGCGCCGGTGGTCGACATGATCGAGGTCAACGTGCGAACCCGGCCCGGGTAGTGCGCGGCGACGGTCTGGGCGATCATCCCGCCCATCGAGATACCGACCAGGTGGGCATCGGCGTAGCCGAGCGCATCCAGCAGTCCGACGGTGTCGCGCGCCATATCGCCGAGGTGGTACTGCCTGCGGCGGTCGCCACCCCGAAGTACCGCCACCGGGTTCGGCGGCGGATAGCTCATGTGGGTCGACCGGCCTGCGTCACGGTTGTCGAACCGTGTCACCCGATATCCGCGGCCGGCCAGCGCGGCGACGAAATCGGCCGGCCATGAGTGCAATTGCTGCCCGAGGCCGGCGATCAACAGGATCGGCGGGTCGGCCGGGCCGCCGGTCTGGTCGTAGCACAGTTCGATGCCGCGGCCGACGTCGACGAGCACCTCCTCGCGCGCGGTCATGCCGAGGCTCGCTGCGTCTGGCCTGCGTTCGATGCGGACTTGATCGTTCGTCGATACACCACGGCGCGACCGCCGTGCGCGGGGGCCGTCGCGACTCCGCGCGAGTGCAGACGTTCACCGGGGGCATACGTGGTGCCGAACTCGAACTCGCGCAGCAAGGTGCGCAGCGTGACGTTCATCTCCATGTTGGCGAACGCGGCACCGATGCAGCGCCGGACCCCACCGCCGTAAGGGATCCATGCGTAGTTGTCCGGCGGGTGGCCGACGAATCGGTCCGGATTGAATGCCTTGGCGTCGGCGAAGCTGTCACCGGAGGCGTGCGCGAGCGAGATGCTGGCGAGAACGGCGCAACGCTCCGGAATAACCCACTCCCCCAACTGGATCCGGGTTCTTGTCATCCGGGCGGTGCCGTTGATCACCGGGCGGGTGCGCTGCACTTCCCAGATCGTCGCCTGCACCAGCTCGGAATTTCCCGCGTCGACGTCGGCGGTCAGCCGCGCGAGGTAGCGCGGGTGGCGGCGCAGCCGCTCGACGGTCCACGCCAGCGTCGTCGCGGTGGTTTCGTGGCCGGCGGCGAGCAAGGTCAGCAGCTCGTCGGCGACATGCTCGTCGGAGATCGGTGAGCCGTCCTCATAGCGCGCCTGCAACATCAACGCCAGGACGTCGTTGCGTTCGTCGAACTTCGGGTCGCTGCGGATGTCGGAGATCAGTCGTCCGATGATCTCGTCGTAGCGCTGGCGATACGTGGTCAGCTTCCTGCCGGGACTCCGCGCGCCGAAGTCCCGGCGCACGATCGGTGGCAACACGGCCAGCCGCGAGGCGTGCAGCACCATCGGCGGCAGCAGTTCACGCAGTTCGTCGAGCGCGGCCCCCTCGGCGCCGAACACCGTGCGCAGGATCGCGTTGAGGGTGATGCGCATCATCGACTGCAGGGTTTCGAATTCTCTGCCCTCGGGCCACGAGGCCGTCTCGCGCAGCACCTCTTCTTCGATGATCCCCTCGTAGGAGGCCATCCGCTTGCCGTGGAACGGCGGGACGAGAAGCTTGCGACGTTCGCGATGCTCGGCGCCGTCGAGGCTGAAGGTCGAGCCGGGGCCGAACATCTCGCCGAGCACGCCCGCCCTGGCGATGAGATCGGTGTTGGTGGTGAACAGATCCTTGATCAAGGCCGGATCGCTGACCACGACGGTCTCCCCGAGGATCGGCAGGCGCAGCGTGAAGGCCGAGCCGTAGCGCTTGGCCAGTGCGGCGACCGATTTCTCCCGGGCGGCGACGAAGCCGACGCCCTGGAGGAGCTTCGGTATCCGCGGTGCGGGTGGCAGTCGCACAGGGTCAGTGGTCGCTACAGCCATGTCCTCACCTCCATGGTGGTACTCCAAGGTACCGGTCACGGTACGCCTTGGTACCGAACTTCACAACCCCCCTTTCCACACGCGTGCAATAGTGGTACCGTCTGGTACCGAGACTGGTACTGAGTCGTACCAGCGAGGCCGACGAGAGGCAACACCGATGTCGCGAGGACCGATCGAAGACACCGCGCCCGGAGCAGAAACGACCGACGTGCTGATCGTCGGTGCCGGCCTATCCGGCATCGGCGCCGCCTGCCAGTTGCGCCAGCAGTGCCCGGAGAAGTCGGTGATCGTGCTCGAATCCCGCGGCGCCATCGGCGGCACCTGGGATCTCTTCCGCTACCCGGGTATCCGGTCGGATTCGGACATGTTCACCCTCGGCTACCGGTTCCGGCCGTGGACCGATGCCAAGGCGATCGCCGATGGGCCGAGCATCCTGCGCTACGTCCACAACACCGCCAAGGCATTCGACGTCGAACGGCTCGTTCGGCTGAATCACCGCGTCGTGAACGCGAATTGGGACAGCGACGAGGCGCGCTGGACCGTCGAGGTGCATCGCACCGATACCGATGAGCTGGTGACGATCCGCTGCTCGTTCCTTTACGTCTGCACCGGCTACTACCGCTACGACGAAGGTTTCAGCCCGAAATTCCCCGGCGCTGAACGCTTCGAGAGCGTCAATGGGCCGGTGATTCATCCGCAGCACTGGCCGCAGGACCTCGACTACCGCGGCAAGCGGGTGGTGGTGATCGGCAGCGGTGCCACTGCGGTAACGCTGGTGCCCACGCTCGCGGAAACGGCCGCGCATGTCACGATGCTGCAGCGCTCACCGACCTATATCGCGTCGCGCCCGGCCAGCGACGCGATCGCGGATCGGCTCCGCGCGTGGCTGCCGCAGAAGCTCGCATACGCGATCGTGCGGTGGAAGAACGCGTTACAGGCCATCGCGATCTTCAACCTGAGCCGGCGCCGCCCCGAGTTGATGAAGTCGATGCTGCGCAAGGCCGCAGCCAAGCAACTGCCGGACGGCTACGCCGTCGACACCCATTTCGCGCCGTCGTACAACCCGTGGGACCAGCGGATGTGCCTGATACCCGACGGCGATCTGTTCAACGCCATCCGTGACGGTCGCGCATCGGTGGTCACCGACCGCATCGACACCTTCACCGAGTCCGGCATCAGGCTGGTGTCGGGTGTCGAACTGGACGCCGACATCGTCGTCAGCGCCACCGGCCTCAACCTGCTGGCCATCGGGGGAATGCAGCTCGCGGTCGACGGGCGGGCCGTGGAACTGTCAAAGACGGTGTCCTACAAGGGCATGATGCTCTCGGGCGTGCCGAACTTCGCGTGGACCATCGGCTACACGAACGCGTCGTGGACGTTGAAGGCGGACCTGGTGGCCGAGTACGTGTGCCGGCTGCTCAAGCACATGGAAGCGCGCGGCTACGCGGCGGTGACGCCCGACGCGACCGGTGCCACCGCGGTCAACCCGTTCCTCGACCTGGCGTCGGGATACGTCAAGCGCAGCCTCGCAGAGCTGCCCAAGCAGGGTGATGCGGCGCCGTGGCGGCTGCATCAGAACTACGTGAAGGACGTCCGCTTGCTGCGTCGCGGCCCGATCGATGACGATGTCGTGTTCACGGCGGCCGCAGCACTCGCAGAGGATCGGGCGAGGAGCATCGCGTATGCATTAGCGCGCGTAGTGCATTAGCGCGTAGTGCATTAGCGCGCAGTGCATTAACCGGGCGGCTCGCGGGGAGCGAGCAGCGAAATCGAGGCATGCACCGCTTCCTCGGTGACGTCGCTGACGCGGCCGCCCTCCTCGACGGTGATCGCGGCGAGTTCCTGCAGGCCGCCAAGCAGCATGATGACGCGTTGACGCGAGACCGGCCCGACACCCGCGGCGCGGAACTCACCGGTGTCACCCAGGGCCTGAACCATCTCGATGAAATTCTCCATCGCATCGCGCTGCAGCCGGCGGGCCGCGGCGCCCAATGACGGCACGTCGCGAATCCAGCTCAGCATCAGTGCGGACCGGGATTCCCCTGACGAGATCCATGCCTCGATGGCCTGCCGCACCTGGTCTGGCCACGGCGCGGTGGCGTCGACGGTGGCCGATATCTGCCTGATCTGCTCGGCGTTGGCGTCGGTGAGAAGTGCGACAAAGCAGGCTTCCCTGCTGTCGAAGTGTTCGTAGAAGGTGCGACGCGACGTCCGCGCCCGCCGCACGATCTCGGCGATCGTCGTGCCCGGGTAGCCATCTTCGGCGATGCCCTCCTCCAGGGCATCGAGGAGACGTTGGCGGAAGTTGCTCTTGTCCTCGTCGGCGCGTCGCTGCCCCGCCGTCTTGGCTGCCGTCACTTGGTGCCTCTCATATCACAGGCATCGTACTGCGACGTGGGAAAACGGCCGGTGGGTCGAGCCTTTTGGCCTAGTTGGGATCGGTAGCCGCGCGCACCGGGTCAACTGACAGAACAGCGCCGCGGTTCGCGGCTGACAAACAAAAGGAACACGTCAATGAGAAACAACAACAAGGTCATCGCGATCGTGCTGGGGGCGGTAGCCGCGCTGTTCGCGCTTTCGTTCGTGCTGCGCTTCGTTCTGCTCAGCCAGTACGGCCTCTCCGGCGGGTGGATGTTCTTCGCGCTTCCGTTCGGGGGCATCGGCGTGCTGGTGCTGGTGCTGCGGCTCGGGCTGCTCAACTTCGGCGACCGACCTGGCAGCACCGTTCAAGCGTGGCAGCACAACATCGGGGTACCGGCGCCTCCCGTCGCGCCGTCGCCGCCCGTCGCGCCGTCGCCGCCCGCGGTTTCCCAGCGCCTGCAGGAGCTCGAGGGCATGCGCGCCAGCGGCGCAATCTCTGACGCCGAGTACACCGCGAAACGCCAACAGATCATCTCGGCCCTGTGAGCAGCCCAGACCCGACGTCGGAAATCACGAGGGACTCCGACGTCGAGACCTGGACGATGTCAGCGAACTCAGCCGCCTGAGATCCAGGCTTGTTCCTCGCCCGGCTCGGGCAGCACCCGACCGCCCTCGACGGCGAAATGTGCTGGGCTGCTTTCAAACACGACCAGCACCCGGTCGGCGGGAACCCGGCCAACCGGGTGACGGCCGCGGCGATCTCGGCGGCGAGCCGGGTGATGTCAGCCTCGGGGTGGCCGGCGCGCACCCATCCACTGACAAGGACCGGGGCGGCGGGGCGCCCATCGGTGTAGACCGCGTCGGCCGGCAGTTCGTGGAACACGACGTTGACGTAGGTGCTGGGCACGTGGTTGATCGCCGAGTGGATGCGGGCGATCTCGCCGGCCAGTTCGGCCTTCATGCTGGCCGTAAGCGTCGCATCGTTGGTCGTGCATGTGTAGATGGGCATGCTGGTCTCGTGGTGGCGCGATCAGCCCAGGTGGGTGGCTTCGGGTTTGGTCGGTACCACGATCACGGTTGGTCCGTCGGCCCCCAGCGCGGTGGTGAACTCGTGGGCGAGCTTTTCTGTGCTGTCCACGTTGACCGCTCGGCATCCGAAACCCGCTGCCAGGGAGGCGATGTCCAGGCCGGGCAGATCCAGCCCCGGCACCCCCGGCGTCTTTTCCAGCACCGCGAACGACTCCAGGATCGAGTATTCGCCGTTGCGCATCACCACGAACACGATCGGCAACTTGTGTTGGGCCGCGGTCCAGATGGCCTGCACGGAGTATTGGAATGAGCCGTCTCCGATGGTGGCGACCACGGTGCGCTTGACGCCGCGGGCGCGGTCCCCCAGCGCGATGCCGACCGCCGCGGGTAACCCCCAGCCGATGCCGCCGCTGGGAGTGGCGAAGAACGAATTGGGACGGAGGCTGGGCAGAAATCGCGTCTGCTGGCCCTGGGTCGACGTCGATTCGGTGACCAGTGGCGAATCGGCGGGCTTGACGGTGCTCAATGTCGACCACACCGCATCGGGAGCCAGCCCACTGGTGATCCGTTCTCTGGCGCGGTCAGCCTGCGACAGACTGCGAGCAAGTCGGCCGTCTTATTATTAAGGCACTTGACAGAATGCTGCGGCAGTGTTGAGCTTCGACCATGCGCCGAGACAGCAGCCTCGTGTCGCGGGGTTCCACCGTGGAACGGCTCATCGAGGTTGCCGAGCGACTCTTCGCCGAGCGCGGCCTGGATGGCGTGTCGCTGCGACAGATCGCGACCGAGGCCGGCACCTCGAACAACTCTGCGGTGCGTTATCACTTCGGGTCCAAAGACGCCCTCATCACCGCGATCATTGAGTACCGACTGCCGCTCATTGTTCAGCGCCGTGAATTACTGTCTGCGCGAAGCGATCCCGATGACCTGCGGTCGGTTCTCGAAGCCCACCTGTTGCCGGTCGTCGACATGGCCGAGAGCATCGACAACCACTATCTGATCTTCATTGAGCAGTTGCAGCGCTACGGCCATGGAGCGGATCACCCGTTCCTGCATGTCTCGAAGCCACTGCGAGATTCACATCGCACGTTCCTGCAGACCGCCGGTGCTCTGCTGAGCCATCTGCCCGAAGGACTGCGTGCCGAGCGGATCGCAGCGGTCACCGCGCAGTGCCTGCACGCGTCGGCCGACCGGCAGCGAGCCCTGCGTTTCGGTGCCCAGCAACGCGCCTACGCTCTGCACGTCAACGACCTTTTCGACGGGCTGGTCGGCTATCTGCAAGCCGCCCCCTCTGCCGCCACGTTGCGGGCCCTCAATGAGGCTCGCCCACTACGTCGAGCCAAGAAATGAGTGCAGACCGCTGGATCAGCAGGCCCTGACATGGACACGTTGCACGATAAGGTCGCCGTCATCACCGGCGCCGGCAGCGGTATCGGAGCTGCCATCGCCACCAGCCTGGCAGCGCGCGGCAGCCACATCGTCGCCGTCGACATCGACCCCGATCGCCTCGCGACAACCACCACCGCTCTCGCGACCTACGGGGTGAACACATTGGCCTGCCCCGCCGATATCGCGCATCCCGAGGCCTTCACCCACATTCTCGACACGACGGTCACCCAGCTCGGACACGTTGACGTCGTCGTGAACAACGTCGGGGTCCTGACTAACGGCCTGCCGCAGGACATTCCGGTCAGCGAATGGCAGCGCATTCTGGACATCAACCTGATGTCGGTGGTGCGCAGCAACGCCGCCTTCCTGCCGGTCCTGCTCGACCAGGGCAGCGGGCACATCGTCAACACCGCCTCGTTCGCCGGACTGTTCACGTACTCCTATGACCGGATGCCCTACGCGGCCACCAAAGCCGCCATCGTCCAGATCACCGAAGGACTCGCGCTTTACCTGCGGCCCAAGAACATCGGTGTCACGCTGCTATGCCCGGGCCCGGTGCTCACCAACATCGCGGCCAACGTCCCGACATTCGGGGTCGGAGCACCCTTGCGCACCCCGGGCGATCAATTCGAACTGCTTCTACCCGAAACCGTCGGCGAGCTTGTCGCCGAAGCCATTCTGAGTAACCGCTTTTTTGTTCCGACCCATCCTCAGGTGGTCGAGGAACTTCGGCGCCGAGTCGACGATTGGGACGGCTATCTCGACGCCCAGATCGCCCGGGTCCCGCACACAAAAGGAAATGATTGCGCGGTGCCGCTTATGTCGCTGATCGTTCTCTCGGCCTGGCTTGTTCGAACCGACGGCAGACGTCGACGACGGCTTCGTGGTAGGCGATCCCCATCTCGAGCGTGAGCAGCGGGTGGCTGTTGCCTGCGCGAGCGGCCTCCTCCGCGTCCGGACGAATGGCCCGGAGGGTCGCGGCGCGTTCGTCGCTGCGCGACCTGACCTGGGCCAGCAGCTGGTGCGCGTCGGCCGGGTCGAGCGTGTCGGCGAAGAACAGCTTCACCATGGCGATGTCTCGCAGCTCGAACGGCATCGCCCCGGAACGGGTGAGCCAATCGCGGACAGCTCGTGCGCCTTCGTCAGTGCGCTGGTATACCCGGCGCGGTCGGTTGCCCTGAGGCTCATCGCGGCCAGCAAGCAGCCCAGCGCGCTCGAGCTTAGCCAGGCTCGGGTAGACCTGCGCCGGTGAGATGGTCCAGAAGAACCGAATCGAGAGCTCGACAGTTCGGCTGATCTCGTAGCCGGAGCGGGCACCGAGGCCGACCATCCCAAGGACGACGTAGTCCGACGGGCTCAGTGTTGCGTGCGCCACATGTATCACGGTAACATATTATGCTGACTGATCTGGGCGACATCGATGCCCTACAAGATCGGAGGTGGATGTGGTCATGATGGGCACCAAACTCCCGCTTCGCGTCGCCATGGAAGCTCGAGACCACCAGGCCGTGATGGCGTCGTTCGCCGAGAACGCGGTGTTGCGCTCTCCATTCACGGACAACCTGGCATTCGAAGGCCGGCACCAGATCGACGGGCTCGTGGCCGTCATCCTCGAGGTGCTGAAAGATCTCACCTACACCGACGAGCTGCACTCACAGGGGGCCGCGGTCCTGATCGGACACGCGCGCGTTGGCGGATTGCGAATCCAGTTCTGCGATTACCTGAAGCTGCGCGACGACGGTCTGATCGAGGAGATGACCGTGTTCTTCCGGCCACTGCCCGCGACCACCGCCGCGATGCGCCTGATTGGCGACGGTCTCGGCCGACGCAAGAGCAAGTTTCGCGGCCACCTCATCAAAACCATGACTGCACCGCTGGCATTGATGGCCCGGACCGGAGACCGCCTCGGCGTGCGACTGCTGCAGCACTGATTGCCGGCGGATCTGATCGCGGGCTCCGGGCACCGAAACCCGTGACCCGCGTAGACATCTTGGTGGCCAGGGCCGGGATCGAACCGGCGACCTTCCGCTTTTCAGGCGGACGCTCATACCAACTGAGCTACCTGGCCGGAAGGCACCGCCGTGCCTCGCCGTTGCGGCGACCCTGACGGGACTCGAACCCGCGACCTCCGCCGTGACAGGGCGGCGCGCTAACCAACTGCGCCACAGGGCCTTACTGTGCGACCCCATCGTATCGGCCGCCGCGCGTACCCCCTACGGGATTCGAACCCGCGCTACCGCCTTGAAAGGGCGGCGTCCTAGGCCGCTAGACGAAGGGGGCCAGCCGAATCTCTCCGGGGTACTCGCAACGCGAAGACGTTGGGAGCCTCGATAGCTTAGGGTACCCGGACCCCAATCCTCAAACGAGGATGCCGCCGCCACGCAGTATCCTGATCCATCGCGCCCCTATAGCTCAGTTGGTAGAGCTACGGACTTTTAATCCGCAGGTCGTAGGTTCGATCCCTACTGGGGGCACTGGTGGCTGCGCATCAATTGGACGAGTGCCCGAGCAGATCAGCGACGGCCTTGGGGCACTGGCGGCGAGCTACGTCAAGTGGAAGTTCCGCACGGTCGCAGGCCCGTCGAGGGTGTTGCAGTGGGTGTTGAGGGGGTCAACCAGCAAAGGGGAGCCGCGCGCGCCTTCGTTGCGTCGGTCGTTAAGCTAGCCGTCTCGGGGTCTCAGTGCGAATAAGAAGGGAAGTAAATGATCAAGAAGTTGTTGGCGGCCGTCGGCGCCGCGCGGGGTGGAGTTCTCGGCATGCTTGTTGCTGGCGCGCTCGGGGTACTGGCTGCCGCCACTATCGCGCTGCCCTCGGCTTCCGCGCAGCCCGAATGCACCGCGGCGGGACTGAGCAGCACCTTGGGCCCGGTGGCTTCGGCGACGGGCGACTACCTCGCAAGCCATCCCGACGCAAATCAGGTTGTAAGCGCCGCGGGTTCGCTATCTCCGCAGGACGCCGCGAAGTCAATCAAAATATTTTTTACCCTGCATCCGCAGCAGTGGGAGGACCTGAGAGCCATTGCGCGACCGTTGGCGGACTTGCGGGCGGCGTGCCCAGCGCAGGCGTCGGGGCCACCGCCCGATCTGGGAAAGCTGTTCGACGCAATGGCCCAATAGGCATTAGCACATAAGTTCGGGTTCGGACAGCTCGACCGCCGCGCTCGGCGAGGTTAGCCGAGAAAGACGTTGGGGCGCTTCATCATTAGCCGGTAGAGCGTCTGCTGAATGGTCTCACGGACCTGGTCGGCGAGCTCGAAGGTGACCATCGGGTCCGTGGGCGCGGTGTCATCGAAGTGCGCGGTGGCGATCGGGGTACCGAATTCAATATGCCACTTCGACGGCAACGGGATCAGCCCCAGCAGGCCGGCCAGCGGAAACAACGGGGTGATCGGGAAGTACGGCACGCCCGAGCAGCCGGGCCAGCAGCTTCACCTCGCCGATCATCGGGTAGATCTCTTCGGAGCCGACGATCGAGCACGGGATGATCGGCGCCTTGGCCCGCAGCGCGGTGGACACGAACCCGCCCCGGCCGAACCGCCGCAGCTTGTAGCGATCCTTGAACCGCTTGCCCAGCCCCTTGTAGCCCTCCGGAAACACCGCAGTCAGGTGACCGGTGGACAGCAGCCGGTGCGCATCTGCGCGCAAGCCATCGTGTGACCGGCCTTGCGCGCCGCCTGACCGATCATCGGCAGGTCGAACACCATGTCGGCAGCCAGCAGCCACATCCACCGGTGCGCGGGGTGGTGGTCGTGTACCGCGACCGAAGTCATCAACGCATCGAACGGCAGGACACCGGCGTGGTTGGCCACCACCAGGGCCGCGCCGCTCTGCGGCAGGTTCTCAATCCCTTTGACCTCGACCCGGAACCAGGAGGTGAACATCCTTCGCAGCACGGGCAGCACGACGGCGTCGGTGAAGTGCGGGTCGAAGCCGAACTCGTCGACCGCGTAGTCGCCGGTTAGCCGGCGGCGCAAGAACCTCGCGACAGCCGCTAGCTCGTCGCCAGGAGCGCCGCCAGGAGCGCCGCTACCTCGCCGAGACAGCTCGAGGATGCCGGCGAATGTCGATTGCCCGCTGCTGCAGCGCCCGGTGCTCGACGGCCGTGCGAGCAGGATGGGCGTGCAGAGGAATGACGGTGGCCTCGGGTTCAGGACGCAAGCTGACTCGCATCCCGCATTCGCACCGGGTGTGCCGGGAAGTGCACGATGGGCTGGTTGTCGTGGACACGGTTGCGGCATGGCTGACCTTCTCGCGCGCCGCAGTAACGGCACGGGACGCAGTGCGCCACGGCTGCCTGAGCCGCCAGTTCGGCATTCACACGCAGACCGTTCGCCACCACCATTAGCGGGATTCCCTTTCACCCTGACCAGACTGGGACGGCTAACCCGTGGAATCCACGATGGTTGTGTGAAGATTCGCTCAAGACCTCGTCGGTGCCGCGCGCACAGTTGCGCGCGGCACCATGAAGCCATGGAGATCACGCCGGGCGCGCCGACACGGGGCTACCGGGCATTGGTGGTCGACGACGAGGTGCCGTTGACCCAAGTGCTCACGAGCTACCTCGAGCGGGAGCATTTCGAGGTCAGCGTGGCACATAACGGGGTTGATGCCCTGGCCGTTGCCCGCGAAACCGGTCCAGACTTGGTGGTACTCGACCTTGCGCTGCCCGGACTCGATGGTCTGGAGGTGTGCCGGGTGCTGCGCACCTTCTCGGACGCCTATGTAGTGATGTTGACGGCCCGGGACGCCGAGCTGGACACCATCGTCGGGTTGTCGATCGGCGCCGACGACTATGTCACCAAACCGTTCAGCCCGCGCGAGTTGATGGCCCGGATCCGGGCAATGTTGCGGCGGCCGCGCGATACGGCGGTGCCGCACACCGCGGCGGTCAGGACCGAGGCGCAGCCCCGCGTTTTCGGGGGTTTGTCCATTGATATCGAGCGCCACGAGGTGCTGCTCGACGGCGAGCCGGTGACGCTGACCCGTACCGAGTTCGACGTGCTCGCGGAGCTCTCATCACGGCCCGGTGTTGTGTTCAGCCGCCGCCAGCTCCTCGAGGCCGTATGGAGCGACGACGTGGATTGGTGACGAACACCTCGTCGATGTACACGTCGGAAATCTGCGGCGCAAGCTCGGAGACAGCCCCGGCGATGCGCGCCATGTGATCACCGTGCGGGGGGTTGGGTACCGGATGGGTAGCGGTCAGTGACGGTTCGCACCCGCCTTGTCCGCAGAATCGAACCGCCGGAGGTCAGGCGGGTTCCTGGCATCGCCGTGCGACTCTTGCTTGCCCAGACCATGGTGCTCGTCGCGGGGGCCGCCACCACATGGATCGTCGCCGCGATCGTCGGGCCGGTGTTGTTCCGCGAATACTTGCACCGGGCGGGGGTGGCCCACGCCTCCGCTGAGCAGGTGCGCGCCGAGCAGGCATACCGCGAAGCCACGGCGATCTCGGTCGCGGTGGCTTTGGCGTGGCGGCGCTCACTGCGCTGGTGGCGACCTGGTATCTCAGCCGGCGGGTGCAGCGCTCGGTCGCCGAAGTATCGTCTGCGGCGACCGCAGTCGCCAACGGACACTATGACATTCGAGTATCGCCCGCGGGTCTGGGTCAGGATTTTCAGAGTCTGGCCCGCGCGTTCAACCAGATGGCCGAACGGCTGGAATCGGTGGAGACAACCCGTCGGCAGCTGTTGGGCGATCTCGCCCACGAGATCCGCACGCCGGTGTCTGTTGTCGAGGCATACCTCGAGGCACTCGAAGACGGCGTCAAGACGCTTGACCCCGACACCATCACGATGCTGCGTGACCAGGCCCGCCGGCTCGTTCGGTTCTCCGATGACTTCGCGGCGCTCGCGATGGCCGAAGACGGCAGCGCAGTCGCCACGCCGACATGGATCGCCCCAGCCGACCTGATCTCAGCCGCGTTGGCGGCCGCCGCAAACCGCTACCAGGCCAAGAACGTCGCATTGACATCGCACATCGCCGCCGACCTGCCTGCGCTGAACGCCGACCCACAACGACTTGCGCAGGTGCTCGCCAACCTCCTCGACAACGCTCTTCGCCACACCCCGCCGTTCGGTCGGGTGGAAGTGATCGCGACGGCCGACACGACCGATCTCACGATCAAGGTCGCCGACACCGGCGACGGGATCGCCGCCAAGCACCTCCCCCACGTCTTCGAACGCTTCTACCGAATCGACGCCGCCCGCGACCGCCAACACGGTGGCGCGGGGATCGGACTCGCGATCGCCAAGGCCCTCGTCGAGGCGCACGGCGGCCACATCAGCGCGAAGAGCCGGGGACCGCGAGCCGGAACCACGTTCATCATCGCGCTGCCCATCCAGCACGCGCCGACCTAATGACTCAGGTGGAGGTGTGATGACTTAGGTGGAGGTGTGCGGCGCGGGGATTTCGATCGGCGCCGGCGTGGCGATGTACTCGACGGCATTCGCGATGTCTTGGGCCAATGCCTCGATGATGTGCACGCCGACGGTCAACGGACTGATCAGCACGGCGAGGGGCGACGGCGGCCGCGTGTGGGCGTCCGTCATCGCCACGGACGTCGTCGCCGACGCAGGCGAACAGACGCCCGACCCCAGCCCGATGGCCAGGACGGCGACCGCCGCCGTCACCGCAGCGCCAGCGGACCGGATCAATCGCGACACAGGAGAATCGTGCCGCAAAAATCGCCCTGCGCATAGTCGAATCGCCGAACGAGCGCCCACTCAGGCACGATGCGCGAGGCGGCACCTGGTAATGACCGGCGCCGAGATGGTTCGCCCACCCGCAAAACGGTTGCCAGATCCGTTAATTCAACGGAACGTTCTGGACGCCCCGCGCCCGACTGCGGCAGGGCACGGTCAGACCTTCGGGCAATAGTGCATCGGATTTTCGCGCTCGTCGAGCGGCGGCAGATTGCGTGCCGGGGTGTGCACCAGCGGCGCGTCGGCGGGGCTGCGCCCCGTTGCCCGATCCCAGCCGGCGCGTGCTCGCGGATGCATCCGCGCTCGCTTCGGCATCAGGGAGAACACCAGCCTCACCACAACGCCGAACCGGCGGTGCAGCCACTCGTCGCGCGCGGACCAGGTATAGCCCATCAGCTCACGCACCGGCGGGTCATACAAGCCGACGGTGAGCCAGACAAAGAACGGCGCCACCAATTTTCGCTGCAGTGCCCACAGTCGATCCGGAACCTTCTGCGCGAAGGGCGGTTTAGGCAGCTCGGTCAGGTCGAGCACGGCGCGGGCCGCGTAGTTGTTCTCCAAGACGTTGCGGCACATGTGGTCCCAGTAGACCTGGAAGTCCTCCCAGGTTTCCGGCACCGGACGCATGCTCATCCCGTACATCCGGTACCAGTCGACGTGCTCATCGAAGAGCCTGCGCTTCTCGTCTTCGGTGATCCCGCCACAGAACCGTTCGGCGACGATCAGGGTGCCGACGAAGAAGGTGGCGTGCGCCCAGTAGAAGACGTCGGGATTGAGCGCGTGGTAGCGGCGGCCCTTGGCGTCGACCCCCTTGATCTCGACGTGGTAGTCGCGAACCTGCGCGCCGGTGACCGGGGCGCGATCCCCGTCGAACACCACCCCGCCGATCGGGTACAGCGAGCGCAGCAGCCGCGGCCAGCGTTCCCGGAAGAACGTCGAGTGGTCCTCGACCGCCGCCCCGAGTTGTGGATGCATGTTCTGCATCGAGCCGGCCCACGGGCCCTGCAGCATGCCGCGCCAGTCGCCGAAGTACTTCCACGTCAGCGTGCCCGGCCCGAGAGGCTGCGGCGGCGCGTCGTATCCCCCGGGCGCCACCGGGCAGCCCGACGCGAGTGAGGCGGATCCGGTGGTCACCGGGCAGGCCTCAGACGTATCTTGAGTCACTGGTGAACTTCCGATCGGAGCCATATGTCATTCTGACTACAGCCGTTGTCACCATGAGCTTAGGGAGTGATGTGCCTTCCGGTCAACGACGGGGCCGATGGTCCGGCGTGCCGCTGCCGGACCGCCAGGTCGTACGCCGCGACGAACTGATCGCCGCAGGCATCGAGCTGTTGGGCAGCGAGGGCGGGCCAGCCCTGACGGTTCGCGCGGTCTGCCGCGCTGCGGGGCTGACCGAGCGCTACTTCTATGAGAGCTTCGCCGACCGTGACGAGTTCGTCCGTGCCGCCTACGACGATGTGTGTGCCCGGGCGATGTCGACGCTGATGACGGCCGCCACGCCCCGCGATGCTGTCGAGCGCTTCGTCGCGCTGATGGTCGACGACCCGGCGCGTGGGCGGGTGCTGCTGCTGGCACCCGCGGTGGAACCCGTCCTCACCCGCTCGGGCGCCGAATGGATGCCGAACTTCATCGACCTGCTCCAGACCAAGCTGAGCCGCATCACCGATCCGGCTGTGCAGGCCATGGTGGCCACCGGCCTGATCGGCGCGTTGACGGCGCTGTTCACCGCTTATCTGAATGGCCGCCTGACGGCGACGCGGGCGCAGTTCATCGACTACTGCGTCGAGATGCTGCTCAACCGGGTGTCCAGCTACTGACTGCGTCGGCTGTGACACACAGCAAAAGAACAACTTGAATGTCACCGGGGTACACAGATATATTATTGAGTGCAACCACGAGGTACAGATAACGGGGGGATCCATGGCGCAAGACTTGACGGACCTGCAGTTGCTGCGCGAGCTCGAGCCCGTGGTTGAGACGAACCTCAACCGGCATATGTCCATGCGCAAGGACTGGAACCCGCATGACTACATCCCGTGGTCGGACGGCAAGAATTATTACGCCCTCGGCGGGCAGGACTGGGATCCCGACCAGTCCCGGCTGTCCGAAGTGGCCCAGGTGTCGATGTTGCAGAACCTGCTGACCGAGGACAACCTGCCGTCCTACCACCGCGAGATCGCGATGAACTTCGGCATGGACGGCGCATGGGGCCAGTGGGTCAACCGCTGGACCGCCGAGGAGAACCGGCACGGCATCGCCCTGCGCGACTACCTCGTCGTCACCCGCGCCATCGATCCCGTCGAGCTGGAGCAGCTTCGCCTCGAGCAGGTCACCCGCGGCTTCAGCCCCGGCCAGGGCCAGCAGGGCGAGATGTTCGCGGACAGCCTGTTCGACTCCGTCATCTACGTGACGTTCCAGGAGCTCGCCACCCGCGTCAGCCACCGCAACACCGGCAAGGCGTGCAACGAGTCGATCGCCGACCAACTGCTGCAACGGGTTTCGGCCGACGAGAACCTGCACATGATCTTCTACCGCGACGTGTCCGAGGCGGGCTTCGCCATCGCGCCCAACCAGGCGATGAAGTCGCTGCACCGCGTGCTGCGCAACTTCAAGATGCCCGGCTACACCGTGCCCGAGTTCCGGCGCAAGGCCGTCATCATCGCCGTCGGCGGCGTCTACGACCCGCGCATCCACCTCGACGACGTGGTGATGCCGGTGCTGAAGAAGTGGCGCATCTTCGAACGCGACGACTTCACCGGCGAGGCCGCCGAGATGCGCGACGACCTCGGCAAGCTCATCGAGGAGCTCGAGGAGACCTGCGAGAAGTTCGAGGAAGCCAAGCAGCGCCGCCTCGAGCGCCAGGCGAAGGTCGCCGAGAAGAAGGCCGCCAAGAACATGCTGGTCTCGTCATCAGCGTCGTAACCGAGGCGCAGATCCGGCACTCCGGATCGGTCCGATCGCGCTGCGGAGCCCCGTCGTGCTGGCGCCGATGGCCGGTGTGACGAACGTCGCATTCCGCACGCTGTGCCGTGAACTCGAGCTGGCCAGGGCCGGGACGGTCAGCGGGCTCTACGTGTGCGAGATGGTGACCGCGCGGGCGCTGGTCGAGCGCCATCCGGTCACGTTGCACATGACCACGTTCGCCCCCGACGAGTCGCCGCGGTCGCTGCAGCTCTACACCGTCGACCCGGACACCACCTTCGCCGCGGCGAAATTGATCGCCGACGACGGCTTGGCCGACCACATCGATATGAACTTCGGCTGCCCGGTGCCCAAGGTCACGCGGCGCGGGGGCGGTGCCGCGCTGCCGTTCAAGCGGCGGCTGTTCGGCCAGATCGTCGCGGCAGCCGTGCGTGCCACCGAGGGCACCGGCATACCGGTGACCGTGAAGTTCCGCGTCGGCATCGACGACGCCCATCACACCCACCTGGACGCGGGCCGGATCGCCGCGGAGGAAGGTGCGGCCGCGGTGGCGCTGCATGCCCGCACCGCGGCGCAGCGGTACTCGGGAACCGCCGACTGGGAGCAGATTGCCCTGCTCAAGCAGCACGTCACGACGGTCCCGGTGCTGGGCAACGGCGACATCTTCGACGCCGACGACGCGCTGGCGATGATGGCTGCCACCGGCTGCGACGGTGTCGTCATCGGCCGCGGCTGCCTGGGCCGGCCGTGGTTGTTCGCCGAGCTGTCAGCCGCGTTCACCGGCACGATGCCCGCCACGCCGCCCACTCTCGGCGAGGTCGCGGCCATCATGCGGCGGCACGGCGAGTTGCTGGCCGCACATTTCGGCGAGGACAAGGGCATGCGCGACATGCGCAAGCACATCGGGTGGTACCTGCACGGCTTCCCCGCCGGCGCGGACCTGCGACGGGCATTGGCCCTGGTCAAGACGCTGGACGAGCTGGATACGCTGCTGGATCAGCTCGACGCGCAGGCCCCGTTCCCGCAGGTCGCGACCGGTCCGCGGGGCCGTCAGGGGTCGCCGGCGTCGGTAGCCCTTCCCGCGGGCTGGCTGGCCGATCCCGACGACTGCACAGTGCCCGCCGGGGCCGACGTCATGCACTCCGGAGGCTAAACCGAGACGTTCTCGGTACCGGCGGTGGGCTGGCCGTCGCTCAGGACGTCTCAGTACGATATGAGTCTCGTCGAACCTGGCTCCAATGGCGGAGCCCACCAGGTGCTGCTGTCCGAACCCGAGGCAGCCGACGACGCCCATCCGTCCAGCACACCGACGCGCACGATGCCTGAAGAGCCGGAGGCCGGTAGGAACATGAGTGACGGCGACAACGCCACTCCTGGCCTGCCCGGCCTGCCTGGGCCGCCGGGCGCTGGCGGCGACAATCCCTGGCTTACCCGAAATCCGCGGCGGCCATCGCCGGTCGCCGCGCCGTGGGAGCGCAGCGGCAGTCCCGAACCCGAGGGCGTCGAGAAGGCCGGGCGGCAGACCGGTAACCACAGCGACGGTGTCACCGTCGCCGACCTGATCGCCAAGCTGCACGGCGACTCACGAGCGCCCGCGAACCCGACGTCGAGCCGCCGGCGCCGCCCACCGAGATCATCGCCGGCGGTCAGCGACGACACCGACGTCACCGACGACACCGACGTCATTCCCGCTCGTGTCGGTGCAGCCGTCCGAGCTTCCCGACCTGGCGGTGGTACATCGACCCGGCCCGGATCCGCGGGCCGAAACGGCGGGCGATACAGCCAAACCCAAGCCGCGCCGGGCCCGCAGCAGGACGGTGCTGGCCGGCCGCGCGGCCGCCGCCCTGATCGCGGTGCTGGCGCTGGCGATGACCGGTGCGGCCTGGCAATGGCAATCGTCGAAGAACAACATGCTCAAAAGGGTTTCCGCGCTGGACCCGAACGTCGCGCGACATCGTCGATCCAACGGCACAATTCGGTGACGAGAACTTCTTGATCGCCGGCGTGGACAGCCGATACGGCGCGAACGCCGACATGGGCGCGGGCACCACCGCGGACGCCGACGGATCCAGGTCGGACACCGTCATCCTGGTGAACATCCCGGCCAGCCGCAAACGCGTTGTCGCCGTGTCGTTCCCGCGTGACCTGGCGATCACGCCGATGCAGTGCCAAGCGTGGAACGCCGAGACCGGTCAATACGGCGCTACGACAGAATCTGGACCGACCAGGTCTACACCGAGACGAAGCTGAACTCCGCGTACGCCGTCGGCGGCCCCAAGTGCCTGGTGAAGGAGATCCAGAAGTTGTCCGGTTTGTCCATAAACCGGTTCATGGCAGTCGATTTCGCCGGCTTCGCGAAGATGGTGGACGCGGTCGGCGGCGTCGAGGTTTGCAGCACCACGCCTCTGCAGGATTATGAGCTCGGCACGGTGCTGGCCAACGCAGGCCGGCAGACCCTCGACGGGCGCCGCCGCGTTGCAGTACGTGCGCGCCCGCCAGGTGACCACCGAGGTCAACGGCGACTACGGCCGCATCAAGCGCCAGCAGCTGTTCTTGTCGTCGCTGCTGCGCGTCGATGATCTCCAAGGAAGTGTTCTTCTCACCGTCCAAGCTCGACGACGTCGTCAACATGTTCATCCAGAACACCTCCGTCGACAACATCCAGACCAAGGACCTCGTCGACCTCGGCCAGTCCCTGCAGGGCGTCAACGCGGGCCGGATCACCTTCGTCACCGTGCCCACCACCGGCCAGACCGACTCCGACGGCAACGAGCCGCCGCGCATCGACGACATGCACACGCTGTTCGACGCGATCATCAACGACGACCCGCTGCCCGAGGAGAAGAACCCGGACAACACCCCGGTGCCCGGCACCCCCGAGTCGACAGTGAGCGCGAAGCCGGACTCGGCGAGCCAGCCGCCCAGTCCGCGCGCGGCGCCAAATGCCGAGCTGGTGAACGCGGTCACCACCAATCCGCAGGACGTCACCGTGCGCGTCTCGAACTCGACCGGCGAGAACGGGCTGGCCGCCACCGCCGCCACCGAGCTGCAGTCACACGGCTTCAACGTCACCTCGCCCGACGACTACCCCGGGCCGCTGAGCTCGACGACGGTGTTCTTCTCGGCGGGCAACGAGCAGGCCGCGGCGACGGTCGCGTCGTCGTTCACCAACCCCACCATCGAGCGGGTCACCGGCATGGGCGATGTGGTGCGGGTGGTGCTGGGAAGCGACTTCTACTCGGTGACGCCGCCGTCGCCCACCGGCTCGCCCGTGCAGGTCCACGTGGTCCGCGGGACCAGCAGCTCACCGACGCCGCTGCCGCAGGATCTGACCGTCACCAACGCCGCCGATACCACCTGCGAATAGGGCGGCAATGCCGTCGTCGGCAGCGACATCTGGGTAGGCGGCATTCACCTTTCGTTCACCGCGCGCGTCGTGACGTTTCGGCGAAATAACCCGTAGGCTTGGCACATGCGAACCGCGTACCACGAGCAACTGGATGCCCTGACCGCGCAGCTCGGTGAGATGTGCGGGCTGGCCGGCGTTGCCATGGAACGCGCCACCCAGGCCCTGCTGCAGGCCGATCTGGTGCTGGCCGAGCAGGTCATCACCGACCACGAGCAGATCGCCGCGATGAGTACCAAGGCCGAGGAGAGCGCCTTCGTCCTGCTGGCGTTGCAGGCGCCGGTGGCCGGCGACTTACGGGCGATCGTCAGCTCGATTCAGATCGTCGCCGACGTCGACCGGATGGGTGCGCTCGCGCTGCACGTCGCCAAGATCGCCCGGCGCCGCCATCCGCAGCACGCGCTGCCCGAGGAAGTCAACGGTTATTTCGCCGAAATGGGCCGTGTCGCGGTCGAGTTGGGCAACAGCGCACAGGAGGTGCTGCTCACCCGCGACCCGGAGAAGGCCGCCCGCATCCGTGAAGAAGACGATGCGATGGACGACCTGCACCGGCACCTGTTCACCGTGCTGATGGATCGGGAGTGGAAGCACGGCGTGGCCGCGGCCGTCGACGTGACGCTGCTCGGCCGGTTCTACGAGCGCTTCGCCGACCACGCGGTCGAGGTGGCCCGCCGGATCATCTTCCAGGTCACCGGCAAGCACCCCGACGAGGAAGAGGTCCCGGCCCCCCGCTGAGGCCACCCCGTCACGGGCGCAGGACGATCTTGCCCCTGGTGTGCCGGGCTTCGAGCGTGCGGTACGCGCGCTGCACCTCGGCCAGCGGAACCACCTGCGCGATGGGCACCTCGAGCTGTCCGGCAGCGACAAGGCCTGCGAGTTCGGCCAGTACGGCGGCGCTGGATGCGTCGGCGAGGCCCGCGCTGAGCACTCCGAACCGCTCCACCGCGGCGAAGTCGATGATGGTGTCCACCCGGTCGGGCTTGATGCCCAGCTCGGTGAGCGCCAACTCCACGTAGCCGCCGCCGAAGAAGTCCAGGAACGCGTCGACTCGACCGTTCGGCGCCGCTGCGCGAAGCCGGTCGGCGAGGTTGTCGCCGTAGTTGACGGGGATCGCACCGTGCGCGGTGAGCCAGTCGTCGTTGCTTGGGCCTGCGATACCCAACACCGTCGCGCCGGCCCGCACCGCCAGCTGGACAGCGATCGTGCCGACGCCCCCGGCCGCGCCTGCGATCGCGACCGTGTCGCCGCGCTCGAGCCGCACCGAAGGCACGGCCGCATACGCGGTCCCGCCGGCCACGTACAGGGCACCTGCGGTCTCCCACGGGACGTTGTCCGGTTTCGGGGTGAGCTGATCGGCGGGCACCACGACGAATTCGGCTTGACTGGCGCGTTGTTCGGTGAAGCCGATGACCTCGTCGCCGACCGCGACGGTGTCCACGCCCGCACCGGTCTCGGCGACCACGCCCGCAAGGTCACTGCCCTGCCCCGACGGGAACGTCGCGGGCCACCGGTCATGCAGGAAGCCCTGCCGGATCATCGCCTCACCCGGGTTGATGCCCGCCGCCTTGACCTCGACCAGCACCTCGCCGTCGCCGGGAGTGGGTCGGGCAACCTCGCGGACCTCGAGCACATCGATGCCGCCATAGGAGTCGAACTGCACAGCCTTGCTCATGGCAGCTATGAACGCGGCGAGCGGCGAGTTATTCCGGCCCGGGCACGATCCGCACTCCGACCTTCGTGGCGGACAGGAAGTCGCGCATCATCCTGGTCAACACAGACAGCTCGGCGTTGTTGTAGCGCGCCAGGAATTCGACGACCCCCCGCTTCATCTCGCCGTGCATCTGCTGGTGGACGTCGGCGACGAGCTTGCCGTCGGCCGTGAGGGTCTGCCCCGACTGCTGGCGATGGTCGCGGCCGGCGAATTGCAGATCGAGACCAAGCAACGGCCGCTCGCCGACGTGGCCGACGCGTGGGCACGCCCGGAACCGTCAGGAACCCGGGTGGTGTTGACGCCGTAAGGGAACTTCGCGCGTCAGGTCGGTGGCGGGAGCCGGCGACTCAGGCGCAAATCGACGGCGCCAGTCGGTAGCCGACGCCGCGGATGGTGCGAATGAACTCACCGTGTTCGGGATCGCTGCCGAGCTTGTCGCGCAGCCTCTTCACGTGAACGGCAACGGTATTGGTGTCTGCCAGGCGTCCCCAGACCGCGAGGCTGATCTCTTCGCTACTGGCGACCCTTCCGCCCTGCTCGATCAAAAATATGAGCAGTTCCAGTTCCCGTTGGGTCAGTTGGACGTCACGCCCGCGCACCTGTGTTTCATAACCATGGCGGTCGACCCGGATTGGGCCTGCGATGAAAACGGCGGGTGCCTCGTCGACGTCGTTGTCGTTCGTGAGAGCGAAGGGAGCGATGGCGGTGAGGTCGTACGGGCGGGCGATCACCGCGGAAGCCCCGGCAGCCAGGGCGCGGCGGGTGAGGTCGTCTTCCGCCGCGGCGGCGCCGATGAGGATGGGCAGATCCGACCGGCTGCGCACGGTGGCGGTGATGGAAACGGCGTCGACGGTGCCGGCTTGGGCGGCAATCACCAGGACGTCGGGAGCCTCGGCACCCACGGCCAGCAAGGCTTCGGCGCCGTCGCGGCACCAGACGGTGCTGATGCGCATCCGAGCAGCATCTTCCATCAGCTGCGAGGCAATGGCGCGATCAGTCTCGGCAAGCACCAAGACACCACGTGGCGGCCACGGAACTATGGAGCGATGCTGACGAGACTCCATCGTCGCCTCCCCGCGCCGCACCCGATAGTCAATCCTGCCGCCTATCCTTCCGCCGGGCTATTGCCTTCTCGGCCTCGACGATCGTCGCCGCTCAGCGCCGCTCGCTCAGCCGAACCGCCCGGAAATGTAGTCCTCCGTTGCCTTTTGGCCGGGGTTGGAAAACATCTTCTCGGTGTCGTCGACCTCGATCAGCTTGCCCGGTTTTCCGGTGGCCTCCAAGTTGAAGAACGCGGTTTGATCGCTGACGCGGGCGGCCTGCTGCATGTTGTGCGTCACGATGACGATGGTGTAGTCGAGCTTGAGTTCGGAGATGAGATCCTCGATAGCCAGCGTGGAGATGGGGTCGAGCGCCGAGCACGGCTCGTCCATGAGCAGCACGTCGGGTTGCACGGCGATGGCGCGGGCGATGCACAGACGCTGCTGTTGACCACCTGAGAGCCCGCCACCGGGCTTGTCGAGGCGGTCTTTGACCTCGTTCCAGAGATTCGCGCTTTTCAGCGATCGCTCGGCAACCTCTTCAAGGGCGTTGCTCTTGCGCGTGCCCTGCAGCCTCAGGCCCGCGGTGACGTTGTCTTTGATGGACATGGTGGGAAAGGGATTCGGGCGCTGGAAGACCATTCCGATGGTTTTGCGCACACCGACGGGGTCCACACCGGAGCCGTAGATGTCCTCTCCGTCGAGCAGCACCGATCCCTCCACCCGTGCGCCTGGGATCACTTCGTGCATTCGGTTCAGCGATCGCAACACGGTCGACTTCCCGCAGCCCGAGGGGCCGATGAAGGCGGTCACGCTGCGCGGCGCACCGACAGGCCCACGTCGGCGACCGCATGGAAGCTGCCGTAGTAGATGTTGACATCTTTGAGATCAATGCGTTTTGCCATGGTGGTCCTGTCGGTTCAGCGTCGGGCAGTCAGGATGCGAGTCGCCACCGCGGCTGCCACATTGAGGACGGCCACCACGATGATCAAGGTGAGCGCGGCCCCCCAGACTCGCAGGAAGCCGGCGTGTTGCGGATTGGTCAGCTCGGTGTAGATCAGCAGTGGTAGTGAGGCCATATTGCCATGGAAAAGGTCGAAGTTGATCGCTCGGCTGTAGCCGACGAGCACCAACACGGGCGCGGTTTCGCCGATGACCCGCGCGAGCGACAGCAGGACCCCCGAGATGATGCCGGGCAGTGCAGTGGGTACCACGACGCGCACGATGGTGATCCACTTCGGAATACCCAAGGCGTAGCTGGCTTCTCGCAATTCGTCGGGAACGAGTTTGAGCATTTCCTCAGTGGAGCGCACCACGACCGGCAGCATCAAAAGAACCAGCGCGAGCGACACCGCGAATGCGCTCTGCTCGAACCCCAAGGTGGCGATCCACAAGCTGAAGACGAACAGCGCGGCGACGATCGAGGGCACCCCGGCCAGGACGTCGACCATGAAGGTCGTCGCACGCGCCAACGGCCCTCGCCCGTACTCGACCAGATACACCGCAGCCATCAAACCCAGTGGCACCGCCAAAACAGCGGCCACGCCCGCCTGCACGAGTGTTCCGTACAGCGCGTGGTAAATACCGCCTGCAAACTGCTCGGGCAGCACACCCTGCAACGAATGGCTCCACCACGTCGCTCTGGTGACGGCGTACCAGCCGCGTCCGATAACAATCGTCAGCACCCAGACGAGGGGAATCACCGCAATTGCGAACGCGGCCACAAACATCGCGGCAGCGATGTTGTTCTTGGCCTTGCGGGCGACGCTGATCGGATGGAAGGTTTGTGCCTTCACCGGCTGATCGAGGGTGGACGCGTTCATCCGTTGACCCTTCCGCCGGCGACCGCACGAGCGGCCGCGTTGACGATGAACGTCAGCACGAACAGCACAAAACCGGCTGCGATGTAAGCCCCGGTCGGCAGCGGCGCGCTGAATTCAGAGGCGGCCGAGGCGATCTTGGATGCGAACGTGTAGCCACCGTCGAATAGCGACCAATGCCCGGGCTGCGCGGCAGAGCGCAGGATGATCAACACCGCCACGGTCTCACCCAACGCGCGGCCCAGGCCGAGCATGGAGGCGGCGATAACGCCGCTGCGGCCGTACGGCAACACCGTCATCCGCACCACTTCCCACTTGGTGGCGCCAAGCGCGAGCGCGGCCTCTTTGTGCGCAACGGGTGTCTGCCGGAAGACCTCCCGGCTGACCGACGTGACGATCGGCAGAATCATCACGGCAAGGACAATGCCTGCGGTGAAAATCGTTCCGCCGCCGGCCAGCGAGACATTCCCTTGCTTGAAGAGGAAAAGCCATCCCAGATAGTGGTTGAGAAACTTTGCGAACGGCTGGAGTTGAGGCGCGAGCACGAAGATGCCCCACAGGCCGAAGACGATCGACGGCACGGCGGCGAGCAGATCGACCATGCCGGCAAACGGACGGGCAAGCCTCGCCGGTGCGTACTGCGTCAAGAACACCGCGATCCCGATCGCCACCGGCACGGCAAGCGCGAGGGCGAACACCGAACTCAGCACGGTCACCATGAAGAGGTCACGGATCCCGAAAATAAGATTGTCGGCATCGTTGGTGTTGAAGACCGCGCTGGTGAAGAAGTTCGCATGGTTGACGCGCAGCGACGGCACCGCGCGAATCAGCAGAAAGATCGCGATCAGCGCGATGGCGATGACGATGGTGGAGCCGGCCGCGATCGCGACGGCCTTGAATAATCGGTCCCCAATGCGACCGGTGCCGCCACCGGTCGATCTGGGAGTCGGCTTAACGCCCAAGGGATCAGACCCTTCGGGCACTTTGGCGCTCGGGGGCGCCGCACTGGACGGCGCCCCCTCGGGCCGGACTTCCGGATGTAGGGCCATGAGGACCTCTAATCACGCGATGGCGTCCACCGCGGTGGTGAGTTTCGATTTGAATGAATCCGGTATCGGGATGTATCCATTGTCGGCCAGACCAGTTCTGCCCCGCACCGATCGTCGCCTGCAGGAACGCCTTGACCGCCTTACCGGTATCCGCATCGGGGTACTTCGAGCAGACGACCTCGTAGGTCGCCAGCACGATGGGATATGCCCCGGCCTGAGTGGGCTTGTAGAACGACGTCGTGTCCAGGACCAGGTCGTTACCCTGACCGCTGACCTTGGCAGCGCCGATCGTCTTGCCGACCGTGTCGCTGGTGATGTCCACCGGGTCGGGGCCGGCCGAGGTGACGATCTTGGCCATGTTCAGCTTCTGCGCCTGCGCGAAGGACCACTCGTTGTAGGTGATGGAACCGTCGGTGCCCTTGATCGCCGCCGACGTTCCGTCGTTGCCCTTGGCGCCCTCACCGACACCGCCATTGAATGTCTTGCCGGCGCCCTTACCCCAGGCCCCGTTGGAGGCAACGTCGAGGTAGTGCTGGAAATTGTCGGTCGTCCCCGACTGGTCGCTGCGGAACACCACGTGGATCGGGGTCGAGGGCAACGTGGCACCTTGGTTGAGGGCCTTGATCGCCGGGTCATCCCAAGAGGTGATGCCGCCATTGAAGATCTTGGCCACGGTGGGCCCGTCCAGCGCCAGCGAATCCACGCCCTTGACGTTGAAGGTCACCGCGATCGGGCCGAACACCACCGGCAGGTTCCACGCCGGGGAGCCGCACCGCTGCTGGGCTTTGTCGTACTCACCCTTCGGCTGGCTCAGCGGGGAGTCCGAACCACCGAAATCGGTTTGGTTTCCGACGAACTCGTTGACACCGGCGCCCGAACCGTTGGCCGTGTAGTTGAGCGTGGCGCCGGGGCAGGCCGCCTCGTAGGCGGTGACGAAACGGGTCATCGCATTCGCCTGTGCGGTGGAACCGCTGGCCTTCAGTGTCTGCTTGCCGCCGCAGGCCACCGCCGCCGAAGCCGCTCCTGACGTGGCACTGGATCCAGACGCGCTGGATCCCGACGACGAAGACGACGACGCAGTGTTGTTGTTACTGCCGCATGCCGATAGCACAAAGGCACCGCTGGCCAGCAAACTCAGCGCGACGCCAAATCGGTTGAGCTTCACGTAGCTCCTTCAACAATTGGGGTGACAGACGGGCCGCCACCATGGTCAGAGCCGAGCGACGGAACCCCGTTCCGTCGAGCAGTCCGTCACTGCCCGACCAGAACCTAGGACCCATCAGTGAACTCGCAGCCCCACCAAGATGAACGGAAGATTAACCCGCTAAGCCATCGGCAAGTTGTCATCCAGCGGGGGCTGAACAGGTTCAATTCACGGTCGGGGCGGCATACGCGGCGTCGACCCGGGACACGTCGAAACCCAGTCGCCGATAGGTCTTTACCGCTGCGGAGTTATCTGCCTCGACGTAGAGCATCACCGTCGACGGCGATGAGCTTCGGGACAGCCGCGCGGCGAGGTGATGCAGGCCGATCAGGGTCAGCGTCGCGCCGATGCCGCGACCCTGCGCGGCCGGGTCGACGCCGACGACGTAGACCTCGCCAAGATCATCGGCATGAACTTTCGTCCAGTGGAAGCCGAGGAGCTTGCCGGTGCGCTCGTCGACCGCCAGGAACAGGCCGGCGGGATCGAACCACGGTTCGGCGCGGCGCTCTGCGATGTCTGCTTCGGTCCACCCGCTCTGTTCGGGATGCCATGCGAAGGCGGCGTTGTTGACGCGCAGCAGCTCGGCGTCGTCGGCCGGGCCGGAGTAGGTGGCGATCGCGGACACCCTCGGGAACGGTCGCCGCCGGAAGGTCGGTCAGCGGCCGCCGCATCTGCAGCAGTTCACGCGCGACGACCAGGTGCAGCGCCGCCGCGGTGGCGCGGGCGGGCTCGAGGTTGCCGTGCGCCCAGATGCGGGCCCCGTCGCCGCCCTCGGACAGCCCGGTACGCGCCATCGCCGAGCCGATGCCGCGCCGCCTGGCGTCCGGATGCACCACCAGTTCGGCCATTCCGGGCGCTTCGGTGAGGTTCAGATAGCCGGACACGCCGTCGCCGTCAACGGCCAGCAGGTGTTTGGTGCGGTCGTGCGGCAGCTCGCGCAGCACCTGCTCACCAACGGGCGCGATGCCGTCGACGGCGGTCGCCGCGGCAATCAGCTCGCGGATCTTGCGTTGCTCGTCGTCGGACAGGCCCGCGCGCCAGCCGATCGAGGTCACTGACTGCGCAGCGGGTCAACCAGCGCTTCCGGCAGGCTGTCGGGCGTGTCGTAGCCGCCCACATCGTCGACCATCTCGTCGGACAGATCGGAGCCCGGCGCCGGTGGCCTGCCGCGGGCAGGCCGAACCGCCTTGTAGCCGACGTTGCGCACGGTGCCGATCAACGATTCGTACTCGGGTCCGAGCTTGGCGCGCAGGCGCCGCACGTGCACGTCGACGGTGCGGGTGCCGCCGAAGAAGTCGTAGCCCCATACCTCTTGGAGCAACTGGGCGCGGGTGAACACCCGGCCGGCGTGCTGGGCGAGATACTTCAGCAGCTCGAATTCCTTGTAGGTGAGGTCAAGCGGCCGTCCGCGCAGCCGCGCGGTGTAGGTGCCCTCGTCGATGACCAGCTCTCCCAGGCTGATCTTGCCGAGGTTCTCCTGGTTGGCCACGCCGCCGCGACGTCCCACCAGTAGCCGCAGCCGGGCGTCGATCTCGGCGGGACCGGTGCTCGGCAGCAGAATCTCGTCGAGTCCCCATTCGACGTTGACGGCCACCAGGCCGCCCTCGTTGACGACGGCCACCACGGGCACCGACGTCCCCGTCGTCCCGAGCAGCCGACACAGCCCGCGGGCGGCGGCCAGATCAGAGCGCGCATCGACGATCGCCACGTCCGCGGTACCGGCCTCGAGCAGCGAGGACACCTCCGTCGGCGCGGTTCGCACGGTGTGGGCGAGCAGCGACAACGAGGGCAGCACGGATTCGGGATGTGGGTCGACCGTCAATAGCAGTAGATCCAACTGGCCCTCCAACAGCCATGGGGCCTCGCCCGGACAACAGTGTCGGTGGTGACTTCCCAGATTCATGCCTGACACATGGCCGTTACCCGGCCGATAGTGATCTAACGATAGCGCGCCACCTGCTGGTTAGCCGCGCGGAGGCCGACCGGCGGCGACGGTGGGCCAGAATGTGCAGGTGCGCAAGCTGCTGATCGCTGTCGTCGCGACCGTGGTCGTGGTGGCGGTGGGCGCCGTCGGAGCCGACTTCGGTGCCGCGATTTACGCCGAATACCGGCTGGCCAGGAGCCTGCGCACGGCCGCAAAACTGAGCTGGGACCCGTGCGGTGGGCATCCTCGGCTTCCCGTTCACCACGCAGGCGATGCGCCACCACTACAACGAGGTCGAGTTCAAGGCCAGTGGCGTTGATCACGCCGTGGTCGGAGAGGCGTCGCTGGAGGCGACCATGTATTCGATCGACATCGCCGACACCTCGTGGCTGATCGGGCCGCAGGCCAAGTTGCCGGTCGGCAAGTTGGAGAGCCGCATCATCATCGACTCCACCCATGTCGGGCGCTTCATGGGCATCCCCGACCTGCTCGTCGAGGCGCCCTCGCGGGAGACCAACAACGCCACCGGCGGCACCACCGAATCGGGCATCTCCAGCAACCGGGGGCTGGTGTTCACCGGCACACCCAAGAAGGCGGACTACAACAAGAAGGTCAGCATCGCCGTCGACCTGTCGATCGCCGGGCCCGATCAGACCACGCTGAACTTCACTGCCACCGGCGTCCTGACCGGTGCGGGCACCGCAGACCAGCAGGTTCCACACGGACAAGCTGCCCGCCGTGCTCGCCGCGTTCAGCACCAGCCTGCCCGGTCAGACAGCTGCCGTTCGGCGTCCGGCCCACCAGCGAGGGGGCCCGCGGCTCCGACGTCATCATCGAGGGAATCACCAAGGGAGTAACCATCGCCCTCGATCAGTTCAAGTTGTCATGAGTTCTTCCGTCGTGCTGGCGATCACCGTGCTGGTCGCCGCGTTGGGCGTGGCCTATGTGGTCGGCCGACTGCTGACGCTGCGTTCCGGGATGCTCAAGGCGGCCACCGACGCGAGCAATGTCGACACCTCCGACCTGGGCCTGTCGCACACCGGCCCGACGGTCGTGCACTTTTCCGCGGAGTGGTGCGGGCCCTGCGCCGCGGTGCGCCGGGTGGTCGATCAGGTCTGTGCGGACCTGCCGGGCGTCGAGCACCTCGAGATCGACTTGGACGCCAATCCCGAAGCAGCCCGACGGCTTTCGGTGCTGTCGCTGCCGACGACGCTGATATTCGACGCCGACGGGCGGCCCCGATACCGCACCACGGGCGTGCCCACCGCCGCTGACCTGCGGTCGGCTCTGCAACCGCTGTTGGCTTGATCACCATGTCATTGGGTAAGCTGTCGAACGTGTCCACCCGCCTTGAGCCGATGCTCACCAAGCGCCGCGCAGTCGATCTGTGCCGCGTCGCGGGTTGTTGCTGTTGTTGTTGTAGCTGCTGAGCGCAGCCGCGCGGTCTGAGCGCGCTCGCTCGGAGCAGCCGTTTCGGCCTGCTCACCACCAGCCCCTCCAACACAACAGGAGTCTATTTCCATGTCATCGAGTCCGATCACCACCAACGTTTCGAGCCCGATCAAGACCGACGCGGCCATCGACCAGGTGGACGTGCGCGGCCCTCGGTTCGCCGCCTGGGTGACCACCGTCGTGATCGCCGCGACGCTGGTCGTCTCGGCCTTCAGCACTGTCGGCGCGGCGGTCATCCTCGGCCTGCAGGCGGCGGTATTCGCGATCGGCGCCTGGCGCGGGCCCCGTCAGCACCCCTACGGCCTGCTCTTTCGGCGCCTCGTTGCGCCCCGCCTCGGGCCGGTGACCGAGAAGGAACCGGTGCCGCCGTTGAAGTTCGCCCAGCTGGTCGGCCTCGTGTTCGCGGTCGTCGGTGTCGTCGGGTTCGCCGCCGGTGCCCCGCTGCTCGGCCTGATCGCCGCCGGCTTCGCGCTGGTCGCAGCGTTCCTCAACGCGGCCTTCGGAATCTGCCTCGGCTGCCAGATCTATCCGCTCGTCGCACGTCTGCGCCGCGCACCGTCCCCCACATAAGCGCTCAAACAGCAAGCAACCGAAAGGATTTCGCATGGCACGCTCCGACGTCCTGGTCTCCACCGACTGGGCCGAGAGCAATCTCGACGCGCCGAACACCGTTTTCGTCGAGGTCGACGAGGACACCAGCGCCTACGACGGCGGCCACATCGCCGGCGCTATCAAGCTGGACTGGAAGGCCGACCTGCAGGACCCGGTCAAGCGCGACTTCGTCGACGCCCGGCAGTTCTCGAAGCTGCTGAGCGATCGCGGCATCGCGAACGACGACACCGTGATCCTCTACGGCGGCAACAACAACTGGTTCGCCGCGTACGCGTACTGGTACTTCAAGCTGTACGGGCACGACAAGGTCAAGCTGCTCGACGGCGGCCGCAAGAAGTGGGAGCTCGACGGCCGTCCGCTGTCGAGCGACGCGGTGCACCGGCCGGAGACCAGCTACACCGCGAAGGACCCGGACAACACCATCCGCGCGTTCCGCGACGAGGTCATCGCCGCCATCAACGTCAAGAACCTGGTCGACGTGCGCTCCCCGGACGAGTTCTCCGGCAAGATCCTGGCCCCCGCGCACCTGCCGCAGGAGCAAAGCCAGCGGCCCGGCCACATCCCCAGCGCGATCAACGTGCCGTGGAGCAAGGCGGCCAATGAGGACGGCACGTTCAAGTCCGACGAGGACCTGGCCAAGCTGTACGCGGAGGCCGGCCTTGACGGCGAGAAGCAGACCATCGCGTACTGCCGGATCGGCGAGCGCTCGTCGCACACCTGGTTCGTGCTGCAGGAACTGTTGGGACACAAGAACGTCAAGAACTACGACGGCAGTTGGACTGAATACGGCTCCCTGGTGGGTGCCCCGATCGAGTTGGGAAGTTGATATGTGCTCTGCACCGAAGCAAGGCCTGACGTTGCCCGCCAGCGTCGACCTCGAGAAGGAGACGGTGATCACCGGCCGCGTTGTCGACGGGTCGGGTCAGGCCGTCGGCGGCGCGTTCGTGCGGCTGCTCGACTCCTCTGACGAGTTCACCGCCGAGGTCGTCGCCTCGGCCACCGGTGACTTCCGCTTCTTCGCCGCTCCCGGCACGTGGACGCTGCGCGCGCTGTCCCCGGCGGGCAACGGCGACGCCAGCGTGGCGCCGTCGGGGGCGGGCATCCACGAGGTCGACGTCAAGGTCGCCTGAGTCGTTGCGGCGCGCGGCGGCTAGACTCGCTGCCGTGGTGTTGTTCTTCGAGATCATGCTGGTCGCGGCCGTCGTGGTGATCACATGGTTCGCGCTGTACGCGCTGTATCGCCTCATTACCGACGAGTCGTGACCTCCGGCGACGACGCAGTCGCGGCCGCAGCCGAACGAGCGAAGACAACTGCGGCGCGCAACATTCCGGTGTTCGACGACCTGCCGCTGCCCGGCGACACCGCCAACCTGCGTAAGGGCCCGAACCTCAACGACGCGCTGCTCGCGCTGCTGCCGCTGGTGGGGGTGTGGCGCGGCGAGGGCGAAGGCCGCGGAGCCGGCGGCGACTATCGGTTCGGCCAGCAGATCGTGGTCTCCCACGACGGCGGCGACTACCTGAACTGGGAGGCCCGGTCCTGGCGGATGACCGACACCGGCGAATACGGCGCTCCCGGACTGCGGGAGAGCGGCTTCTGGCGGTTCGTCGACGACCCCGCCGATCCGTCCGAGTCACAGGCCATCGAGCTGCTGCTGGCGCATTCTGCGGGTTACGTCGAATTGTTCTACGGCAGGCCCCTCAACCAGTCCTCGTGGGAGCTGGCCACCGACGCGCTGGCGCGCAGCAAGTCCGGGATGCTGGTCGGCGGGGCCAAGCGGCTCTACGGCATCGTCGACGGCGGCGACCTGGCCTATGTCGAGGAACGCGTCGATGCCGACGGCGGGCTGGTGCCACATCTGTCGGCGCGGCTGTCGCGGTTCGTCGGCTGACCTGAACACGCAGCGGCCCCCGAGCCGTTGTGTTCCTGGTCGGACAAGACCGAGGGCTCGGGGGCCGGGTGACTGCGGGGAATTCGCCAGCGCGCGCAGGTTGCGATGAGCGCTTGCACGAAGGCGTTCAGCTCATTCCCTGGCGCTGCTAGCTCGCAGCCACCTCACATGTCCATACGTCAATCATCAATTTGTCGGACCACCTCCTTCCCTGTGTACGAGCGACCGTACTCGCGCGCCAGCGCAGCGACAACCGATTTCTAGCGATCGCTGACGATCGCGGCGTCGACGAGTTCGGCGAACTCGCCCGCCAGCGGCGCCGGCCGCAGCAACTTGCCGTCCAGCGTGTGCACCCGCGCCGCGAGCGTGATGCTCGACACCAGCCAGACCCCTTGCGCCGCAACAAGATCAGCGGGAGACAGCGCGCGGTAGTCGCAGTCGTAGCCCTTGTTGCGGGCCACTTCGAACAGCGCCTGCTGCGTGGTGCCGCGCAGGATCGGATACCACGGCGGCGGGGTCAGCAGCGCCGGATTTCCATCGAGCTCGGTGGCGATCACCACCGTCGAGCGCGGCCCCTCCAGTATGTGGCCGTCGGAGCTGACGAAGATGACGTCGCCTGCGCCGTTTCGCTCGGCGTGCCGCAGCGCGGCCATGTTCACCGCGTAGGACAGGGTCTTTGCACCTGCCAGCAGCCACGGCATGTCGGGCGCACCGTCGGCGGCCAGCCCGCGGGCCAAGGTCAACGCGGCGACGCCCATGCGGCGGGCGTCGGCGACGCGTGCGGGCAACTGCGCGATCGTCGCGAACGATGTCGCCGGCTCCGGACTGCGGCGATCCGCTTTCCCTGCCCCGGCTGTACACCAGCCGCAGCACGCCTTCGCCGCCGCCGTCGGCGGTCCAGCGCTCGACCCCCGCGGCGACGGCGGCCCGCCACCGCGGCAGGTCAGGCGCGGGCAGCTCCGTCATCCGCGCCGACTGGGTGAGCCGGGCCAGGTGGGACTCCAGCAGACACGGCAGGCCGTCACGGACCAACAGCGTCTCGAAGATGCCGTCACCGCGCACCGCGGCCAGGTCGTCGGCGAAAAGCAACGGCGCCGCGGGGTCGTGCAGAACGCCGTCGAGCGTGACCACAACCCCCGGTTGGCTCGCCATGGGGATGAAGCGTAGCGCCGTACAGTTGGGACTATGTCCGCAGTTCCCGCGCCCGATACCGGACCCGACGCCGGTGCCGTGTGGCATTACGGCGACCCGCTCGGCGAGCAGCGCGCCGCCGCCGACGAGGCCGTCGTGGTGGACCGCTCGCATCGCGCGGTGCTGAGGCTGACCGGCAGCGACCGCAGGAGCTGGCTGCACAGCATCTCCTCTCAGCACGTCAGCGACCTTCCCGACGGCGCGGTGACCGAGAATCTGAGCCTCGACGGGCAGGGACGTGTCGAAGATCACTGGATCCAGACGCGAGCTCGACGGTGTCACCTACCTGGACACCGAGCCATGGCGCGGGGAATCGCTGCTGACGTATCTGCGCAAGATGGTGTTCTGGTCCGACGTCGCCGTCGAACCGGCCGACCTGTCGGTGCTGTCACTGCTCGGCCCGGGGCTGGCCGACCCGACGGTGCTCGACGCGCTCGGCGCCGGTTCGCTGCCGGCTGAATCTGCGGCGGTGGCGCTTCCTGACGGCGGATTCCTGCGCCGCATGCCCGGCCCGGGTGTCGAGCTGGACCTGGTGGTGCCGCGCGACAGGCCGCCCGGTGGCGCCAGCGCCTGGTCGACGTGGGGGTCAGGCCCGCCGGGGTGTGGGCCTACGAAGCCCATCGGGTGGCCAGCCTGCGGCCCCGGCTGGGTGTCGACACCGACGAGCGGACGATCCCGCACGAAGTGGGCTGGATCGGCACCGCGGTGCACCTCGACAAGGGCTGTTATCGCGGCCAGGAGACCGTCGCCCGCGTTCACAACCTGGGCAAACCGCCCCGGATGCTGGTGCTGGTGCACCTGGACGGTTCCGGGGATCGGCCGGCCACCGGCGATCCCGTGCTGGCGGGCGGGCGCACGGTCGGCCGGCTGGGCACCGTGGTCGACCATGTCGACGAGGGCCCCATCGCGCTGGCGCTGCTCAAGCGTGGCCTGCCCGCGGACACGCCGTTGACCACCGGCGGGCAGAACGAGGTCGCCGCGGTCATCGACGCCGACTCGATGCCACCCACCGACGAGGTCGGCGCCGGCCGGCTGGCGGTGGAACAGCTGCGCGGCCGAGCGCGTTGACGCGATGGGCCTGCCAGCGCTCGACAGCAGGGCACGGTAAAGTGTTGGCAGGACAATAAAGACACACAGATCGGAGCCGCCTAATTATTGGGCCGCTCCGTTATTGCGCGAGGGGGTTCCCCCATGGGCCGCGGCCGGGCGAAGGCAAAGCAGACCAAGGTTGCTCGTGAGCTCAAATACAGCTCACCGCAGACCGATTTCGAGCGGCTTCAGCGCGAGCTGTCGGGCGCAACCGACGACGATGTGAACGGCGCGGACGGGCTGGCCGATGACGGCTGGGCCGAAGAGGACGACTGGCGGCGTTAATTCTTAGAACCGGGGGTGCTGGCCCACGAGGCCGGCACGGGGACTGTCCTTGCTGCCCTTTTTGATGGTGCCGAGGGTCCAGCAGTCGAGGTGGCGCGCGGTCAGCACAGCCAGCGCGCGGTCGGTGTCCTCGGGCGCGACGACGGCGACCATGCCGACGCCCATGTTGAACGTCTTCTCCATCTCGGCCCGCTCGATGCGGCCGCGCTGCGCGATCATCCCGAACACCGGAGCGGGCGTCCAGGTCCCCCGGTCGATCTCGGCGACCAGGCCGGGCGGGATGACCCGCTCCAGGTTTCCGGCCAGCCCGCCGCCGGTGACGTGGCAGAACGTGCGGACCTGCGTTTCGGCGGCCAGCGCAAGACAGTCCTTGGCGTAGATGCGGGTGGGCTCGAGCAGCTCTTCGCCCAGCGTGCGGCCGAACTCCTCGACATGGCCTGCCAGGTTCATCCGGTCGATCTCCAGCAGCACCTTGCGCGCCAGTGAGTAGCCGTTGGAGTGCAGGCCGGTCGACGACATCGCGATGATCACGTCGCCGGGCTTGACCCGGTCGGGCCCCAGCACGTCGTCGGCCTCGACGACACCGACGCCGGTGGCCGAGATGTCGTAGTGGTCGGGGGCCATCAGGCCGGGGTGTTCGGCGGTCTCGCCGCCCAGCAGCGCACAGCCTGCCATCACGCAGCCGTTGGCGATACCCGACACCAGTTCGCTGACCCGTTCGGGCACGGTGCGCCCGATCGCGATGTAGTCCTGCAGGAACAGGGGCTCGGCGCCGCACACCACCAGGTCGTCGACGACCATCGCGACCAGATCGATGCCGACCGTGTCGTGCTTGTCCATGGCCTGGGCCACCGCCAGCTTGGTGCCGACGCCGTCGGTCGACGACGCGAGCAGTGGTTCGCGATAGCCGCCGCGCAGCGCGAACAGCCCCGCGAATCCACCGAGCCCGCCGCGCACTTCGGGCCTGGTGGCCTTCTTGGCCAGCGGTTTGAACAGTTCGACGGCGCGGTCACCGGCCTCGATGTCCACCCCAGCCGATGCGTAGGAGATGCCGTGTTGTTCGGCTTGATCCGTCATCGACAGCAAGGCTACCGTCGTTGCCCGCGCCGCGGTAACGGGTTGATCCGGCACGCGTTCCCGTCGGTCACCTCGCGCGATCGCTCACGGTGTGAGAACGTGACCGACCATGAAAACAGTTCGCTGGTTTGCGCTTCTCGCCGCGGCTACCGTGCCGGCTTCGACCGTCCTGCCCGCGACCGCTTTCGCCACCGCAGGGCTCAACGTCGACGCCGCCATCATCGCGCAGTCGACGGTCGGCGGGGTCGACTACATCACCAAGGAGATCACCATCCAGCCGGGCGGCAGCACCGGGTGGCATTACCACGACGGCCGGGTGTTCGGCGTCGTCCGGGAGGGCACGCTCACCCGCACCATGGCGGACTGCACGGACGAGGTCTCCCCCGCCGGCTCAACGGTCATCGAGGACCCCGGGCCGAATCACGTTCACGTCGGCCGCAACCTGGGGCCGGACCCCGTGGTTCTGTGGATCGATTACATCGTGCCGGCGGGCAAGCCGCTGTCCGTGGACGTACCGGACCCCGGCTGCGGGATCTAGGGCCTGCGCAGCGCCGAGACGTTGTCGTTGTCGGCCTGAACCGGAATGCCGGTGCGGGCCGCGGTGGCCAGCATGTGCTCGATGACGTTCTTGCCCAACGCCGTTTCACCGGGCAGTTCGATCGGGTAGTTGCCGTCGAAGCAGGCGGTGCACAGCCGCGAGGCCGGCTGCTCGGTGGCGGCGACCATGCCGTGCTGCGAGATGTAGCCCAGGGTGTCGGCGCCGATCGCGTGCCGCACCGCTTCGAGCATCTCGCTCTCGTTACCTCCATTGCTTGAGGCGTTGGCGATCAGCTCCGCGGGGGTGGCGAAGTCGATGCCGTAGAAGCACGGCCACTTGACGGGCGGCGAGGCGATCCGGACGTGCACCTCGACCGCGCCTGCCTCGCGCAGCATCCGCACCAGCGCGCGCTGGGTGTTGCCGCGCACGATCGAGTCGTCGACGACGATCAGCCGCTTGCCGCGGATCACCTCTTTGAGCGGGTTGAGCTTGAGGCGAATGCCCAACTGCCGAATGGTCTGCGAGGGCTGGATGAAGGTGCGCCCGACGTAGGCGTTCTTCGTCAGACCCTGGCCGTACGGGATGCCGGACTCCTGGGCGTACCCGACCGCGGCGGGGGTGCCGGACTCCGGCACGCCGATCACCAGGTCGGCGTCGACGGGCTTCTCGCGGGCCAGCCGACGGCCGATGTCGACGCGGGTCTTGTGTACGGACCTGCCGGCGATCGTGCTGTCCGGGCGGGCCAGGTAGACGTACTCGAAGATGCAGCCCTTCGGCGAGGGCGGCGCGAACCTGCTGGACCGCACGCCGTCGGCGTCGATCGCCAGCAGCTCGCCCGGCTCGATGTCGCGGACGAACGAGGCGCCGACGATGTCCAGCGCGGCGGTCTCGGACGCCACCACCCAGCCGCGGTCCAGCCGGCCCAGCGACAGCGGCCGCACGCCGTAGGGGTCGCGCGCCGCATACAGGGTGTTCTCGTCCATGAAGGTCAGGCAGAACGCGCCACGCACCGTCGGCAGCAGCTCGAGGGCGGCCTGCTCCAGGGTGGCGTCGGCCGCGCCGTGGGCGAGCAGCGCCCCGAGGATGTCGGAGTCCGTGGTGGCGCTGGGCGCGCCGCGCCTACCGATCAGCCCGGCTTCGCGGGCGCGGGAGGCCAGCTCGGTACCGTTGACCAGGTTGCCGTTGTGGCCGAGCGCCACACCGGTGCCTGCGGCGGTGTTGCGGAACACCGGCTGGGCGTTCTCCCAGGTGGTGGAGCCGCTGGTGGAGTAGCGGCAGTGGCCGATGGCGACGTGGCCCTCCATCGCGGCCAGCGTCTGCTCGTCGAACACCTGGCTGACCAGGCCGAGGTCCTTGAACACGAGCACCTGTGAGCCGTCGGCGACGGCGATGCCCGCCGCTTCCTGGCCACGGTGCTGAAGCGCGTACAGGCCGTAATAGGTGAGTTTGGCGACCTCTTCGCCCGGCGCCCAGACGCCGAATACGCCACACTCTTCGCGGGGTTCTTGATCGGTCTGCGGGCCGGTCACAATGGGCTTCTCCCAGGGCGGGGTGGGTGACGTGTTCAGTCTACGGCCATCACGGGTTAATCACGGAATCGGACGGCGGTGTCGCCGCATTTCGGTCGACAACCTGGTCAACAACGGTGATCACCGACACAATTCCCGACGCACAGGGGCCAGCGCGTTTGCGGCCGGCGGGACGCGCGCAGCGGCGGCGGGACGCGCGCAGCGGGGGCGGGACGCGCGCAGCGGGCCAAGGCCTGCGGTAGCCCGGATCACATTCCGCGACTGTGTATGTGTCGGGAAATGTGCGTGCCGCGGGCGGGATCCATAGATCCGGGACGCGTGTGGTCAATGTGCTTGCGCTGCATCATCCGTACGGCAGCTCAGCCGTCGAGGGTGACCAATGGCAGCCATTGTGCGACCTCGCCGGCCCGCGCACCCGACAGCCGCAGCGTCCCGCCGGCCGCGGCGGCGGCAGTGTCGAGCAGCCCGGTGGCCAGCAGCAGCCATGTGCGCGCATCCGTCTCCACCGTGTTGGGCGGATTGCCGCGCCGGTGTGCGGGACCCGGAATGCATTGCACCGCAACAAACGGCGGCACCCGAACCTCGACGCTGGCACCGGGCGCGATGGCCGCCAGTGTGCGTGCGGTCAGCCGCACCGCCTCACCCAGTTCCGCTCGCGCCGGCTCCGGAAGGGTGTCGTCGCGCAACCAGTCTGCGACGGCCGACACGGCGGCGCGGGTCTTCGCCGGATCAGCAGTACCGCGCGCGGCCATACCTTAGATTCTCAAAGTGATGTTCGACCGCCACCGACCGCCCTACAAAACGGCCGGCGCGGTCTTGCTGGTGATCGCCTCACTCGTCGCGGCCTTCATCTATCTGGAGTTCCGTGGCGACCTCACCGACATGACTCAACTGACTCTGATGTCGCCGCGGGCGGGCCTGGTGGTCGAACCGGGGTCCAAGGTGACCTACAACGGCGTGAAGATCGGCCGCGTCGCCCGCATCGACATGGTCGACGATCAGGGCACGCCCAAAGCCCGGCTCACCCTGGACGTTGAGCCGCGCTACATCAAGGACATCCCCGCCAACGTCGCGGCCGACATCCGGGCCACCACGGTGTTCGGCAACAAGTACATATCGTTTGGCTCGCCGAAAAATCCGTCAAGCACAACATATTTCGGCTCATGCGGTGATCGATGCGTCGGCGGTCACCACCGAGTTCAACACGCTTTTCGAAACGGTCACCTCGATCGCCGAACAGGTCGATCCGATCAAGGTGAACCAAACGCTGACCGCGACCGCGCAGGCCCTCACCGGTTTGGGCGACCGGTTCGGCGAGTCGCTGGAGAACGGCAACCGGATCCTCGCCGACCTGAATCCGCAAATGCCGCAGATCACCTACGACAATCGCAGGGTGGCCGACCTGGCCGACGTCTACGCCGACGCGTCGCCCGACCTGTTCGACGGGCTGGAGAACGCGGTGCGGACCGCGCGGACGTTCAACGACCATCGCACCGACATCGATGAGGCGCTGATGGCCGCGCTGGGTTTCGCGGACGACGCCGCGGACAGCTTCGAACGCGGCGGACCCTATCTGGTTCGCGGTGCCGCCGACCTGGTCCCGACGACCCAGCTGCTCGACGACTACCAGGGTGAGATTTTCTGCTCGTTGCGCAAGTTTTCGGACGTGCAGAAGCGGTCGGCGGCGGTGCTGGGCGGCAACGGCTACTCGTTAGCTTCGGAGTCGGGAGCCCTCGCAGGCGCGGGCAATCCGTACGTCTACCCCGACAACCTGCCGAGGGTGAACGCCCACGGCGGCCCCGAGGGCCGTCCCGGCTGCTGGCAGGACATCACGCGTGAACTATGGCCTGCGCCGTATCTGGTGATGGATACCGGCGCGTCCATCGCCCCGTACAACCACGCCGCACTGGGCCAGCCGTTGTTCATCGACTATGTCTGGGGCCGCCAGGTCGGCGAGTACACGATCAACCCCGTAGTGCCGCCAGTCGTCGACGACGCCAACCGTGCGGTCGCGCCGTGACGACAACCGTCGCCCCCAGGATGTGCACCTCGACACGCATCATCGGGCCGCGGATCCAACGGTGGGGAAGGCGATTCCCGGGAAGGCGCCCGCGCGGGACGGTGATCATGGGCCACCAGCTTCGTCGCTGAACGGGCCGATGTCGTCGATGCTGACCGCCATCTGTCGTTCCCGGTGGCGCAACGGCCAACTACCGGGTAGCTGCAATTTCTGCGGACTCGGCTGCGGGTTGCTCGCCAGATTGCTGACGCCGCGTCCTTGCGGTGAGCAACGCTGGCACAGGCAATAATCACCGGGCCATTCGGTGTTGAACAGCGAAGATGGATCAACATGCCACGCCGTCACCGCAGCCGGGATTCGCTCCCCGGCCGCGGCTTCGTGCGCAAGTGCTCGCGTTAGTCGTCCGGCCGACGGCGCCGCCGCTGTGGCTGGGCATCGTGGTGGCCGCGGTGTTCATCACCGCAGAGACGCTGTTGGTCTACCGGCTGAGACAGATCGCCCCGGAGAACGCATTCGGCGCGCTGTTCCTACTCGGCGTTCTGGTCGTCTCCGCGGGGTGGGGATTCCGGCTCGCGGTCGCCACCTCCTTGGCGAGCGCCCTGGTGTACGTCTACTTCCACCTCGAAACCAGCGGGTCGTTCATCCCGATGCACGCCAAGGACGCGGTGGCGATCATCGTCTTCCTGCCGATCGCGCTACTCGCCAACGTGCTCGCCGGGCAGGTGCGGTTGCGCGCCGCTGAGTCCGAGCAACGCCGCCGCGAGGCAGAAGCCAGCCACGCCGCGGCGAGCGCTCTCGCCGAACAGCAGGCGGCGCTGCGCCGGGTTGCAACCCTGGTCGCGCGCGGTGTCGATCCGTCCGCGGTGTATCCGGCGGCGGTGGCCGAGCTATCGCGCGGGCTGGGTATCGACAACGTCGCCCTGCTGCGTTACGAGACCGAGGACGCGCTGGTGCTGCTGGCCACCCGCAACGAACATGGCCTGGGCAAGATGGCTGTCGGCGAACGGCTTTCGCTCGACGGCGACAACGTGGCGGCGATGATCCTGCGCACCGGGGCGCCGGCGCGGATTGACTGCTTCGACGGCGCCGCCGGCCGCACGGCCGAGCGGGTCCGCCGGCTCGGGCTGCGCTCGGCGGTCGGTGCGCCGGTGATCGTTGACGGCCGCATCTGGGGTGCGCTGGTGATCGGCTCGTCGCAAACCGAGCCGATGCCACTTGACACCGAGGCTCGGATCGGGGATTTCGCTGACCTCGTCGCCATCGCCGTTTTCAACGCCGCAACCCGCGCGGAGCTCACCGCGTCACGTGCCCGCATCGTCACGGCCGCCGACCAGGCCCGCCGCCGCTTCGAACGCGATCTGCACGACGGTGCGCAGCAGCGCATTATTTCGCTCGGTCTCGAACTGCGTGCAGTCGAGGCGGCGATGCCTGCAGAGCAGCTACAGCTGCGCCGCCAGCTGTCCGACGTCGTCGACGGTCTGGTCGGCGTGGGAACAGAACTTCGGGAGATTTCACGAGGCATCCATCCCGCGATCCTGTCGAAGGGCGGGCTCGGCCCGGCGATCAAGACGCTGGCCCGGCGCTCCGCTGTGCCCGTCGAACTCGACCTGAACGTCGACAGCCGAATGCCGGAATCAGTTGAAGTCGCGGCCTATTACGTCGTCGCGGAGGCGCTGACCAATGCCGCCAAACACGCGCAGGCATCCGAAGTCAGGGTGTGCGCATCCGCCGCCGACTGTGAGCTTCATCTCAGCATCAGCGACGACGGAATCGGCGGGGCGGTCGCGGGCGCCGGCTCAGGACTGATCGGACTCAAGGACCGCGTCGAGGCGCTGGCCGGCCGCCTCTCCATCTGTAGTCCCGCCGGAAGCGGGACGACGCTGAATGTCGTCGTCCCGCTCCGGGGCGAATAGCCTTACCGCACTGCCGGTTCCGCGGTGTCCGTCGTTGTGGAACAGCAGTCCGTAGCCCCCGAAGAACGGCAAACCCCCAGAGCGTCGATCCGAAACCGCTTCGCGGGCCCGGGCTGCCGTCATTCCGTGGCCGGCTCGTCGCCCGTGGAGGTCGCGTCGCCGCGCAGCCTCGCCTGCAGCTGCTCGCGGTCCTAGCGTCGGCGTTCGTCGAAAACGGCGACGCTCGCGGTGGCGCGACGCCGCAGCGGGGTGAAGATCCAGATGCCCAGCGGCAGTGCGATGACCAACGCGAACAACATCGCCACGACAAGCGGAAAATCGCGCACGCCGAGCAAATGTCCGGCACCGAAAATCACCGCGGTCAACACCACCACAAGCAGCAGGCGGGCCAGGGCGTACGCCAGCACGTCCACCACGAGGCTGGATCGGGGCGGCCGGTCAGACACGGCTCGAGCCTACCGACGGCGCGTATATTCAGACTCAGGAGGTTTTTGCGTGGCGTATTTGCTCCTGATATTTGTCTTGGCCGGTTTGATCTACGGTGGCTGGCGCTTGGCGCGGCTGACCGTGGCCCGCCCGAAGACACGCGTCATCGGCCCGGACGACGATCCGGATTTCCTGCGGCGGCTCGGCCCCGACAACAAGCCCCGCTGATAGCGGGCGCGACGACCTAGCCTGGCTCGGCGTCAGGCTGTTTTGCGTCCGAAAAACCATCGGCGACCACGGCCGCCAATTCGACCAGTGCCTCGCGCGTCTCGGGCTTCAGCCGCTCGAGGCTGATCTCGGCGCCCTCCTCCAGGTGCGGGTCGAACGGCACCTGCTTGACGGCCCGGCACCGCCGGGCGAAGTGGTCGACGACCTTCTTCAGGTCGACCTTGCCGGAGCGCGGCCGCACCGCGTTGATGACGGCGATCGAGTTGCGAACCATGTCCTGGTGGCCGTGCGCATCGAGCCAGTCCAGGGTGGCTGCCGCGCTGCGGGCGCCGTCGACGGATCCGGAGCTGATCACCACGAGCACGTCGGCCTTCTCCAGCACCGCCGACATCGCCGAGTGCAGCATGCCGGTGCCGCAATCGGTGAGCACCAGGCTGTAGAACCGCTCGAGGACCTCGAGGGTGCGCGTGTAGTCGTCGGAGCTGAACGCCTCCGACACCGCGGGGTCACTCTCGGAGGCGAGCACCTCGAGCCGGTTGGGGCCCTGCGACGTGTATCTGCGGACGTCGCTGTAGGCCACGATGCCCTGGGCGTCGCGCAGTAGGTGCCGCACGGTGGCCGGGGTTTCCAGCGGTACTTTTTGGCTCAGCGTGCCGCGGTCGGGATTGGCGTCGACGGCGACGATGCGGTCACCGCGGATCGACGCGAACGTCGCGCCCAGCGTGGCGGTGATCGTCGTCTTGCCGACCCCGCCCTTCAGCGACAGAAACGCGATGCGGTAACAGCCGCGCAGCGGCCGCTGCACCTGGGCGACCAGGCTGTTGTGGTGATTGACCTTGGCGCTGTCACCGACGTTGAGCAGCTTGAACGACGCGAGGTAGAGCCACTTGCGCCAGCCCCGCGACGGCGCCCGTTTCGGCTGGCCCAGCAGCGCGACCGTGGTCAGATCGCGGTAGGGCGGCGGGGCGCTGTGCCGCGGTCCGACCCGGTGGGACGCGATAGCTGCGCGGCAACCCGTTCGGCGGTGTCGGGGCGGTCCATTCCGCGGGCGCCGATTTCGCCGGATCGCTGAACCGCTGCTGCGCGCGAAAACCCGCCTGCCGGTGGTCAGACAACGGCTCATCTCCTCTCATTGACAGCTCGTCGCGTCTCCTCTCATTGACAGCTCGTCGCGGTCATTGACAGCCCGTCGCGGCGACCCGGTCAGCCCACCCCAGCGTACGAATGCAACCCGACGGTCACCAGGTTGATGAAGAACAGGTTGAACACCATCGCGACAAAGCCGACGACGTTGATCCAGGCCGCCTTCTTGTCACGCCAGCCCGCCGTCGACCGCGCATGCAGGTACGCCGCGTAGACCACCCAAGCGATGAACGAAACCGTCTCCTTGGGGTCCCAACCCCAGTAGCGGCCCCACGCCTGCTCCGCCCAGATCGCGCCAAAGATGACGCCGAACCCGAACACCGGGAACGCGAAAATTGTGGTGCGGTAAGCGATGCGGTCCAGCGTCTGCGCGTCGGGCAATCGGGCCACGACATGGGCCAACGCCCCCTCCGCATCGGGCCGGCCCAGCGGGGACATCTTGAGCAGAAACAGGATGCTGGCCACGCCAGCCACCAGGAACACCCCCGAGCCGAGGCTGACCACCGACACGTGGATCGGCAGCCAGTAGGACTGCAGGGCGGGCATGACAGGTGCGGCGTTGGTGTAGAGCCAGCGACCCGACACGGTCAGCAGGATCAACACCGGAACGAGCACGAACACCCACAGCGCGCGGTACTGCGGCCGGCGCAGCATCACCGCGGCGGCGATCAATCCCGAGAAGCACGTCAGGTTGATGAACTCGTACATGTTGCCCCACGGCACCCGGGCCGTGGCCAGGCCGCGCAGCACGATGCACGCCAACAGCAGGCCGATGCCGACGTACACCAACGCCAGCCCGCCCTTGCCGACGCGCTCGTCGAGCGGGCGCTTTGGCTCCACAGCGACGACGCCGGGAATGGCACTATCGGCGCCGACCGCGGCTCCGGCGCCGAATGTCGCCGCGCCAACGAGCTCGCGGGTATCGACCTTGCGGCCGCGGCTGTACGCCAGCTCGACCGCGAGCAGCAGCATCGCCGCCACCAGCACCACTACCGACGAGGTGAAGGCCCAGTCGGAGTACCGGGCCAACCCGATGTCAACGTGCTCGGTGTTCATGCGCGATCCGACTTCGCTTCTCGCTCGCTATTCATTTCACCTTCTCTCCCGACACCGCAGGCACACCCGGTACGTCGGCTAGCAGGCGCTGCGTCAGCCGGTCGAACTCGTCACCCCAACCGGAGTTGTCGGTGCGCGCCAGGCCACCCAGCTCGACGCTTACCGTACCTGGGGCCGCGGGCGTCAGCCGAACCCAGACCCTGCGCCGCCGCACCACCAGCGACACCAGCAGACCGCCCATCATCGTCAATGCGAACACCAGCACCCACACCTGCGCGGGGTCGTGTGAGACCTGCAGGTTGATGAACGGCACCGCGTTGTCGAACCGGACCACCGTCCCGTCGTCGAGGCGGATCTGCTGGCCGACGCGCAGGTTGACCCGAGCCTTTTTGATGAGGCGTTTCTGATCGATGAGCTTCGGGTCCAGCGAGAACAGCGACTGCGGCCGGCCGGTGTCCAGTCCGGTGTCGCCCTTGTAGACGTCCACGGCAACGGCCGGGTTGTTCAGCGCGGGATAGCTCGACGACAAGAGCGTGCCCTCGAGCTGCTCGGTCGGCGCGAACAGGCCCTGGATGGCGACCTGGTTCTTGCGGCGCTCGTCGGGATCGGGATAGCTGCCGCCGGGCGGATCGAACCGCATCGCGCCCGACGACAGCAGGGTGATCTGGTTTTCGGGCCGGAACTGCAGCGTCTGCGTGCGGGTCTGGCCATCGGGGAAGGTGACGGTGAACGTCGGGGCGTAGCCGTGGCCCTGCAGGTACACCCGGTCGCCGCCGATCCGAAGCGGCTCGTTGACCTTGAGCCGGTACGGCCGCCAGGTGTCGGTGTTGAGGTCGGAGCCGGCCTGGTAATCGATGTCGGCGGCGAACGACGTAGCCTGACCCGAGGGCAGGTAGTGCGCCTGGAAGTCGTTGACCCGCATGCAGATCGGGTAGAGCGACGTGCCGTCTACGGTGTTGCCCGCCCGGAACGAGTCGAACGCCGCGGGAGAGGCTGAGCAGAACCCCGGGCCGCTGTCCGCGACGACGATGACGTTGCCCTCGTACCCGAACAGCTTTCCGGCGGCCACCGCGACGAGCAGGCCGAGCAGCGAAAAGTGGAAGACGATGTTGCCGAACTCGCGCAGATAGCCTTTCTCAGCGGAGATTTCGGTGATTTCGCCGTCCTTGCGTTCGGTGCGGCGCCAGCCCCGCAGGTGCTCAGCTACGACGGCGGCGATCGTGTCGGCACTGCCGGAGACCTCGGCGGTGTGGTGCTTGGGCAGCCGGCCGAGGTTGCGGGGTGCGGGGACGGGGGTGGCGCGCAGGCTCCGAGCGTGCTCGATCAGTCGCGGGGTAAGGCAGCCCACCAGCGAGATGAACAGCAGTACATAGATGGCCGTGAACCAGAAGCTGGAGAACACCTGGAAGGCCTGCAGCCGGTCCAACCACGGTCCGATGGTGGGATGTTCGGCGATGTACTGCTCGACCTTGAACGCGTTGAGGCTGCGCTGCGGCAGCAGGGCACCGGGGATCGCGCCCAGCGCGAGCAGGAAAAGCAGCACCAGCGCGGTGCCCATCGACGTCAGGGTCCGCCAGGTGTTGCGCGCGTAGGCGAAAAGTATCCTCATATCGGCAGCCTCACGTCGCTGACGAAGGCGTCGCGCACCCAGGACACGAAGTCGTTCCACAGCCCGGTCACCAGCGCTGCGCCGACGAGGATCAGCAGCACCCCGCCGAAGATCTGGATGCCTCGGGTGTGGCGCCGCAGCCAGCCAAGGCCCTGCACCGCACGCGCGGAGCCAAAGGCCAACAGCACGAACGGGATTCCCAGGCCCATGCAGTATGCGATGACCAACGCGACGCCGCGGGCCACGTCGGCGCCGTCGGTCGCCGACGCGACAGCGATCACGCCAGTCAGGGTCGGGCCAAGGCACGGTGTCCAGCCCAGTCCGAAGACCGCGCCGAGCAGCGGGGCGCCGCCGAGCGTGGAAACCTGCCGGGGCGTGAACCGCGCCTCGCGCTGCAGCGCCGGGATGAAGCCGACGAACACCAGGCCCATCACGATCGTGATCGCCCCGCCGATGCGTTGCAGCAGAAGCTGGTTGCCGATCAGCGTCGTCGTCATCCCCAGCACCGCGACGGTGCCGAGCAGGAAGACGGCGGTGAAGCCCGCCACGAACAACAGCGCCGCGCCCGTCACCCGCAACCGGGCGGTGCGCACCGCCACTCCCCTGTCGTCCGATGGGGACCCTGCCCTATCTTTCGATGGGGGCCCCAGCCCCGGCGTGTCCGCCACGCCGACGACCGCCGCGAGGTAGGACAGGTAGCCGGGGACCAGCGGCACCACGCACGGCGAGGCGAACGACACCATGCCCGCCAGTGCTGACACACCGACGGCGACGAGTACCGGCCCGGCGGTGGCGATCTCGGTGAACCCGGTCACGTCTTCGGCTCCGGCTCGGCCGCCAACCGTTGCACCACGGGCTGCAGGTCTTCGGCGAGCAGCTCACGAAGGAACACCGCTGCGACGCGGTGCTGGCGGTCCAGCACGACGGTGGACGGGATGACCGTCGTCGGGTACTTGCCGCCAAACGCGATCATGGTGCGCATCGACGGGTCGTAGATGGAGGGAAAGGTGACCTTTCGGTCGACGATGAAATCACTTGCGGCGTCGCGGTTGTTGTCGCGAACGTCGATGCCGAGGAACGCGACGCCCGCTGCGCGGGTGGCGTCGTACACCTTCTGCAGCTGGGTGATTTCGGTGCGGCACGGGGCGCACCATTGCCCCCACACATTGATCACCACGACCTTGCCGGCGAAGTCGTCGACCGAGACGGTCTTGGCGGGATCCATCAGCTCGGCGCCGGCCAACGGCCCTGGGCGGCCGCGGCTTTCGGGCGGATCGTAGGCGATGTCGGTCTTGCCGCCGGGCGCAACGAATTCGAAGGTGCCGCCCTGCGCGACGGCGTCGTGACCGGTGGCGCAGCCAGCGAGCGCGACCATCACCGCGCTTACCAAGAGCACCAGCGGCTTCACTGCCCGGCCAGCTCCGCGTATCCCCAGCCGACGTAGGAATCGCCATGGAAATAGAAGGAGGTCAGTGAGGCCAGGTTGCACAGGCGCCGTGTCGGGAAGTGATGCAATGGCTGGCCCGTCATCGCCCGGCGCAGCGTTTCGACGGGCAGCTGATGACTGACGCACACCGCCTCATGGCCCGCCGCCTTGATCCGGGCCCGGTTAAGCGCGGCCGTCATCCGTGCCGCTATCTCGGCGTAGGGCTCACCCCATGACGGTGTGCGCGGGTTGCGCAGGTACCACCAGCTGCGGGGACTGAGCAGGGCACCGTCACCGGGCGAGATACGTTTGCCCTCAAAGATGTTCGATGATTCGATCAGCTCGTCGTCGGTGTCGATCGGCAAGCCGAGTCGGGTCGCGATCGGCGCCGCGGTCTCCTGTGCGCGGTCCAGCGGCGAGGCGACCACGTAGACGATGTCGCGGGCAGCCAGCCAGTCGGCGACCGCCTGCGCCTGCGCCCGGCCCCGCTCCGACAGGTGGTAGTCGGGCAGTCGGCCGTACAGGATCTTGTCGGGGTTGTGCACCTCGCCGTGGCGCATCACGTGCACGATCGTCTTCTCGGTCATGCGGGTTTCTTCGCGTCCGCGGCGGCGCGGGCGGCGCCGGGCAGGGCATCGGCGATGTGCTCGAACGCCTCGTCGTCCAGAACGGTTGACACGAACCAGGTTTCGAACGCGCTCGGCGGCGGGTAAACGCCGCCGTCGAGCAACGCGTGGAAGAACGGCGGGAAGCGCCACGTCTGACTCGCCCGCGCGGCGGCGAAGTCGAGGACGGGCTCGTCGGAGAAGAACACGCTGAGCATGTTGCCCGCGCGCTGAACCTGATGTGCCACACCCGCTTCCGTCAGCGCCTGGCCGAGCAGGGCGGCCAGCCGGTCGGCGTTGGCGTCCAGCGCGGCATATGCGGCGTCGTCGGCCGCCCGCAGCGTCGCCAGGCCGGCGGCCATGGCGACCGGGTTACCCGAGAGCGTGCCCGCCTGATACACCGGCCCGAGCGGCGCCAGTCGCTCCATCACCTCAGAGCGGCCGCCGAACGCGGCGGCGGGCAGCCCGCCGCTCATCACTTTGCCGAAGGTGAACAGGTCGGCGTCGACGGGATCGACACCGTACCAACCGGATCGGCTCACCCGGAAGCCGGTCATCACCTCGTCGGAGATCAGCAGTGCGCCGTGGTCGGCGGTGATGGCGCGCAGCGCCGCGTTGTAGCCGGGCAGCGGCGCCACGGTGCCCATGTTGCCGGCGCTGGCCTCGGTGATGACGCAGGCGATCTCATCGCCGAACCGGGCGAACACGTCCTCCAGCGCGGCAATGTTGTTGTACGGCAACACGATCGTGTCGGCGGTGGCGGCCCCGGTCACCCCGGGCGAGGACGGCAGGCCGAGCGTGGCGACGCCCGACCCGGCATCGGCCAGCAGCGCGTCGCTGTGGCCGTGGTAGCAGCCGGAGAACTTGATGATCTTGGCGCGGCCGGTGTAACCGCGGGCCAGCCGGATCGCGCTCATGGTCGCCTCGGTGCCGGAGTTGACCATGCGCAGCCGCTGCACCGGGGCGACCCGGCTGATGATCTCGGTGGCCAGCTCGGTCTCCGACGGCGTCGGCGCACCGAAGGACAGGCCGTCGGCGGCGACGCGCTGGACCGCCTCGACCACGGCCGGGTGGGCGTGGCCGAGAATCATCGGCCCCCACGAGCACACCAGGTCGACGTAGCGGTTGTCGTCGGCGTCGGTCAGCCAGTATCCCGACGCTGAGGTGATGAACCGCGGGGTGCCACCGACCGAGCTGAAGGCCCTCACCGGCGAGTTCACCCCGCCAGGGATGACGGCACACGCGTCGGCGAAGAGCTTCGCGGACAGCTCGGTGCGGTGCATGACCACCAGTGTCCCAGCCGGTCCCCGAGGGCCAACTACAGGGTGTAGTGGTTCAGGCTTTCGGGGTGAGGGCGAAGACCGGGTGATCGGCGTCGTCGGGCAGTTGGCGCCAGTAGCCGTCCACGACCTTGCCGGCCTTGGGCTTGTAGACGGCCAGGATCGGCGCCCGTTGGTCGACCGGGATCTCCGTTGCGACGTACTTCTGGTCCCCAACCAGGACATCAGGGATGGCGCGGACGTTTTTCACCCATTCGGTCTCGCCGCGGGTGGAGACCAGATACTTGACCCCGTCGACCTCGGGCACGACCACGGGGATCTGCTGTGGCTCCTTGCTGACCCGTCTGGTCACGGTGAGCGTCTCGCTGCCGCCGATGCCGGTCGTCATCGCGAGCCTGTTGAAGATCACCCGGGTAAACCACGGGGGCTTGAGATAGGCCATGACCAACGAGTTTGATGGTCCGCATGCAACTTCCGCAATGGCTAGCACGGTTCAACCGGTATTTCACCAACCCGATCCAGCGGATGTGGGCCGGGTGGGCACCGACGATGGGCATCCTCGCGGCGCTCAGGCGCGCCTAGTTCCGCGGGCTCACGCGTGCCAGGATAGGCCCCCTGGCGACCGTGGTGAACGGCACGTCGCAAGGGAAATCCTCGTCCACCGAACGGATCTCGATAGCCCGGACGATGGTGGCAAGGGCAAGGGTGGTTTCCAGCCTCGCGAAGTGTTCACCGATACACGAACGCGCTCCGCCGGCGAACGGGATGAAGTGCCAGCGGTCGCGGTCCTTGGAGTTTTGCGGACTGAACCGGTCGGGATCGAAGACGAGGGGGTCGTCCCACACGGCAGGATCCCGATGCAGGGCATAGATCCCCACGGCCATGAGGCTGCCCGCCTCGACTCGGTAGCCGTCGACCTCGATGTCGCGCAGCGCCAACCGACCGACTCCCGCGGCGGGCGGGCACAGCCGCAGCGCCTCGTGCAGCACCTGAACGGTGTAGGCGAGCCGCGGCACATCCTCGGGTGTCAGCTCACGGTCGCCGATCGCGGCGGCCTCGGCGGCGACGCGGTCCTGGATGTCGGGATGGTGCCCCAGCGCCCACAGCGCGTAGGTCAGTGCCGTTGCGGTGGTGTCGTGGCCGGCCAGGATGAAAATCAGCAGGTCGTTACAGATGTCGTCGTCGGAGATGGACAGGCCGGTCTCGGGGTCGGTGGCCGCGATCAACGCTTGGACGAGCGGCGCATCACGCGTTGGATCGGCGCGGCACGCCTGCAGGATGTCGTTGGTGACCTTGCGCATCGACGCGACTGCGGCGCGCGCGCGGCGGCGCGCCGGAGTCGGTAACCATCGCGGTGCACGGATCGGCCGTAGTGCGCGGTCGGCGGTGTAGGAGGACGCGACGTGCATGTGCTCTGCGATCACGTCCGCGGCTTCGTTGAGATCGATGCCCAGAACCGAGCGGCCCAGTGACCGCATGGTGACCCGGCGGCACTCTACGTCGAGGTCGACGACACCGCCATCGTGCCGGCGTTCGACGAATGCCTGTGCGGCACGGGACATGTGACCGCCAAAGCTGCGGACGTTCTGTTTGGTGAATACCTGTTGCAGTGCGCGTTTGCGCGGCCGCCATTGCTCGTTCGGCAGGACGAACAGGCTGTCGCCCGCCGCGTGCCGCACTTCCTCATGGACGATGCACCGCTCGGAGAAGGCGTCGTTGCGGCCCAGCACGTCGCGGATTCCCTCGGAGGAGAAAACGGCCACCAGTGGCGGGAACAACCATTTCGGGCCCACTTGCACTCGGGTTATCGGGCCGCCCGCGTTGCGTACCAGTTCCTGTCCGGTATCGAGAGCCCTCACCGCCTTCACCAACTGCCGAATGGACAGCGGGTTCTTCGGCGCCAGCGGCAATGCACTGATGTCAGGTGTGTGGGTGGTTGTCGGATTCACCGCGCGGTCCAGTTGAGGGTTTTGCCTTCGCCTTTGATGATCACCGTGCCGGGCATCACCCGCAGCCGATACGGGGCCAGCCGTAGCGCGGCGAACTGATCGGACGCCGGGCCGTCGGCCCACATCGGAATGATGGACGGGTCATAGCCGACCGGCTCGGGACCCGTCGCGAACCTGTTCCAGACCGCGGCCCGGGTCTCGTCGTCGTGGTACCACTCCACCAGGCACTCCGCGGCGCAGGTGTCGTGCGTTGTGGTCCAGTAGCTGACCGCCATGTCCGGGTGAACGGCCAGGTGCGCCTTCTTGACCGGGCTGGGCACCGTCGCGATCCAGCCGAACAGATCAGTGCCGTCGAACTCCCAGATCGGGTGCAGGATGCGGGTGCGGGGCCGACAGTTTTCGTCGACGGTGGCGACGGAGGCCCACACGATGGAGTGGGCCATCTCGATGAACGCCGGCGCGATCTGCTCAAGCGGTGTCACGCCTTTCAACCCTAGGCACAAAGACGCGCGCCTGGGCTCAAAGCGTCACTCCTCCGTCTTGCGGCGAAACTCCTCCGTCTTGCGGTATTCGACCTTGCCCTCCTCGGCGGTGGTTTCGAAGTGCCCTTTGTCCTCGTCGTCGACCCAGTCGGTGACGGCCGTTCCTGAAACCGTCCCGCCACTGCCGGGCAGTGTGGTTGTCGGACGGTCCTCGTCGTAGGCCTTGGCCATTTCCTTGGCCTTCTCATTGTGCTCGTCGGTGACTTCGGGCTTTTCGGTGTGTTGCCGTTCTTCAGTACCCATGGGCTACGGCTGCCCGTTCGTCGGGATCCCGAAACGCAGCGCAGCTAACCAGCCGGGACTGCCCGCAGGGCGACGGGGAGGCTGGGCAGGAAGTGCTGCGCGGCGAATGCACGGATGTCGTCGGCAGTCTCAAGCGGCTGAGCGCTGGGCAGCAGTAGCGCCATCGCCGCGTAGCGAAGGATCGTGTCGGCCAGCTCGGTAACGGCCCGCTCTCCGATCCGCTCAGCGAAGCCGGTCGGGAAGATCACGCGCAACGCTTCGGCCATCCGCTCAATCGCCGCGCGATGATGCGTGGCGGCCAGCTCGATCACCAGGCCGGGCTCGTCGGTGATCATCCGGTCCAGCACCCGGTGGCGACGGAACTTCAATATCGACAGGGTAAATGCCTCGACATAGTAATTCGATTGCGGCCCAGCCTGTTTCAACTCAGCAGCGATGTCGGCGAAGAGCCGGACATTCTCGCGCTCGATGACCGCCGCGACAAGCTCGTCCTTGTTCGAGAACCGGCGGTAAATGGTGGTGCGGCTGACGCGTGCCCGGCGCGCGACATCGTCGAGGGCGACCCGGCGAAAGCCGTGCCGCTCGAACTCGGCGACCGCGGCGTCGAGGATCGCTTCTGTGGTGGGATCAGCCCCTGGCATAGCCGTTGAGGGCATAACCGTTGTAGCGCAGCCGCATTGGCAGATGATCCCACAGCCAGTTCACCGGCCGCGACCGCCACCCGGCGGCAAAGCGCTGATAACGCCGCTCCTGGCGCTCGCTCCACGGCAACCCGAGCAGGTCCCGGGCGCGCGGCGGCATCCCGCCTGTGGTCAAAAACGCCGCGACCGGGTTGAAGACGGGCGCGATCACCCGCCACAGCGGCGCGGGCACCCCCTTCGGGCAGGGGAAGCCCTTGGTGACATAGCCGACGCCGTACTTGGCGGTCGGGTGGGCGACGACGATCTCGTCCATCATCCGGTCCCAGTAGCGCTGGAATTCGGCGTAATTCGCCGGCATCGGCCGGTCACTGACACCGTAACGCCGATACCAGGTCTTCGATTCGAGATAGATCTGTTCCTTCTCGGCTTCGGTCAGCCGCTTGACGAACGTGTCGGCGAAATACAGCACCTGCTCGACGAACGTCGCATGCGCCCAGAAGTAGGTCTGCGGATCGAGCGCGTGGTAGCGGCGCGCCGTCTGGCATCTCGCCCTTGATGTTGTGGTGGAAGTCGCGGACCCGGGTGCCCTCGTTGTCGTGCTCGGAGCCGTAGACCGTCATGAAGATCGGCGGCAGTGACCGCTTGATGCGCGCCGCGGTGTCGGCGAAGAACACGGAATGGTCCAGCACCCCCTGGCCGAGTTCGGCCAGCATGTTCTGCAGCACCGCCGGTCGAGGGCCGATCAAGAACATCCGGCTATCCCCGAAATAGCGCCAGACCAGCGACTGGGGGCCCAACGGCAGGGCATCGTCGAGCGGTTGGGTCTGCTCGGCGAGGTCGGTCATAAGCAACAGTGTTACAGATTCTGCACTTTGTACCAACCCGCAGGCGGTGTGATGCCGGTCGCACCCGATTCGAACTGCAGGCATATCCTCGACAGCCTGTACTGCCGAAAAAGACGAGGAGCGCCGGTGAGTGGCACCAGCAAGCGCCTGAGCCCGCAAGACCTGCTCTTCTTGTACGGCGAAACCCCCAGCTCGATGATGCACGTTGCGTCGCTGATGCCGTTCACTCCGCCGGCCGATGCGCCCGCCAGCTATCTACGCCAGATCTTTGAGGACACCCGCCATCTGGAAGTGGTCGCCCCATGGAACCTCAAGCTGTCCCATCCGCGGATGCTGTACCGACCGGACCAGTCGTGGGTGGTCGACGACAAGCTCGACATCGACTACCACGTGCGCCGCTCGGCGCTGGCCAGCCCCGGTGACGAACGCGAACTGGGCATCCTGGTCTCCCGGCTGCACAGCCACCCGATCGACTTCACCCGGCCGCCGTGGGAACTGCACTTCATCGAGGGGCTCGAGGGCGGACGGTTCGCGATCTACATGAAGATCCACCACTCGCTGGTGGACGGCTACACCGGCACGAAGATTCTCGAGCGCAGCATGTCGACCGACCCGACACGCAGGGAACAGCCGCTGTTCTTCAACGTCGCGGCGCCGACAAAGCCACGGACCGGCCAGCCGGCGCCGTCGCGCAATCCGCTCACGAGCCTGCTCGACGGCGCCGTCAACGGCACCAAGTCGGTGCTCAATGTCGGAAAGGCGTTGTTCAACACCCAGATCCGCAGTGACGACGAGTACGGGCATATCGCCAACTCGATGCAGGCCCCGCATTCGATCCTGAACGGCCATATCAGCCGCAATCGCCGCTTCGCCACCCAGCTCTATCCACTCGAACGGCTGAAATCGATCGGCAGCAAGCACGGCGCCACCGTCAACGATGTTGCCCTGGCGATCATCGGCGGCGGACTCCGCACGTTTCTCGACGAACTCGGCGAGCTGCCCGAAAAGCCGTTGGTCGCATTCCTTCCCGTCAACGTCCGTCCCAAGGGCGACGCCGGCGGCGGCAACTCCGTGGGAACGATATTGGTTGCCATGGGCACCGACATCGCCGACCCGGTCGAGCGGCTGGACGCGATCACCGCCTCGACCAAGGCGTCGAAAGCGCAGCTGAGGACCATGTCGCCGACCGAGGTGCTCGCCTACAGCGCGGCGCTGCTGGCGCCGTCGGCGTTGCAGATCACCAGCGCGATGACCGGGATCACCGCGCCGTTGCCGTTCACCTTCAACCTGTGCGTCAGCAATGTCCCCGGACCGCGAGAGACGTTGTACCTCAACGGAAGCCGACTGGAGGCCGCCTACCCGGTGTCCATCCCGATGCACGGCATGGCGCTCAACATCACGCTGCATGGTTACGCCGACATGTTGAACTTCGGATTCGTCGGGTGCCGCGACGCCCTGCCGCATCTGCAACGGCTCGCGGTGTACACCGGCGAAGCGCTCGATGAGCTGGAAAAGCTGGCGTAAGCCCCTATTTCGGCGTCCGCTGGCCGCGCCGCAGCCGCGCGATCGCAACGACCGCCAGCACCCCGGCAACCGTCGCCAGAAGCAACGACAGCACCAGCAGCGGCGGGCTGTAGACCACCGACGTGGTCTTGGGTTCGCCGTCCAGCACCGGCGCCACCACCACCGTCGAGCCGGCGCCCAGCCAGCTCAGTACGCAGCCGACGGCCGCAACGACGGCAAGCAGCAGTTCGACCATGGCCCTCATGACGCCGGCCCCGATGACGCCGTCGGGGGTATGCGCTCTTCCACCAGGCGGGTCAGCGCGGCCCGCAGTTGCTGGTGTTTGCGCGCCCACGCCTGGGCGGCGCGATCGTTGCTCAACTTGAGGCCGATGCCGGTGCGCCGGCGCGGTACCCCCGTCAGCTCCCCGAGCGCGCGGGCCGACTGCCACTTCTGCACCGTCCGGCCCCTTCGGCTCGGGGTAGATCCGCACGATGTCGTCGATGCGGATGCGTTCGGTGCCCTGCCGCAGATGATCGGGTGTCAGCTCGACGGAGGTGTGGATGCGCGCAGCCTTGATCTGAATCGCCAGGAAACCGGTCACCAGCACCAAGAAGATGCCAGGAACGAGCAGCTGAAAGCCGTAGCCCGCGGACAATTCAACGAACTCCATGGAGATCGCCGAAGCGGGGCCGGCCAGCACCCAGATCCAGCTGGCGCCCTGCTCGTAGAACAGCACCTCAGGCGGCGGGCTGCCCTGTGTCACGGTCCCTCGCTTGCCTGAAACCAGCCCACCGCAGCCGGCCGGGTGATCAGAACCGTTCCTGCGGTCAGCGGAAACACCGCGACCAGCGTCAGAGTGGCTACCACACCTCCGAGCAGCACGGCCGACGCACCCAACAGCGACGTCAGCACGACCATGGTCAACGAGAGCGCGATCGCCGCGCGGCGGAAGCGATCGTCGCGGGTGCGGGCGCGCCCCGCCACGTACGCCATACCGGCACCGGCGACGGCGGTGAGGGCACCAAACCCGCGGTAAACGACGGGAACGTTCACCGAGGCCACCGTCAGGCCGCCGACGATGAACAGCACCGACGCGACCACCCAGCACCAGAATGCGGCGGTGACGACACGCGGTCGCGGATGTGGGGCTGTCATATCCCGGTCAGCCTACTGTGCGGGATTCCCGGGTCGCTCGGGCTCCAGCCCTCCAGATGTCAGCGGACGAAGAAGGCGTGGGCGTCCTTGCGATGCAGGAGGAACACGCCGCCCGCGATCAGCACCGACCCGACAATCGCGGTGACCGCGTAGGTGACCGCGACCGCGGGGGGCCGATCCACCGTGAACAGGCTGGTCGCCGCGTACACCACCGATGCGATTCCGCCGCCCGTCAACAGCGTGCGCGCCCACCGGTAACCGTGCCGCATCAGAATCAGAAACGTGACCACGACCGCCGACATCACGACCACGAACATCGCCGAGATCGCGTACACGATCATCGGCGGATGATTCGCCCCGGTCACCACGAGATCGACGACGTATCCGATCACCATCACCGGCAGCGCCGCCACCCACAGCCAGAATCCGGTGTCGACGTCAACGGGCCTGTGCGGCTCGGTCGTCGGCTCGTTGTCCGTCACTTACGCTAACCAACCGCCTACGTCGGCCGCCCAGTACGTCAGCACGATGTCGGCGCCGGCGCGGCGGATGCTGGTCAGCGTCTCCAGCGCCACCGTCTGCAGATCGATCCAGCCGTTGGCGGCGGCAGCGCTGATCATCGCGTACTCGCCCGAGACCTGGTACGCCGCCACCGGAACCGGTGAGATGTCCGCAGCTGCACGCACCAGGTCGAGGTAGCTCATCGCCGGCTTGACCATCACGATGTCGGCGCCCTCTTCGATGTCCAGCTCGATCTCGTGCACCGCCTCGCGGGCGTTGGCCGCGTCCTGCTGATAGGTGCGCCGATCGCCGCGCAGGCTGGAGGCCACGGCCTCGCGGAACGGACCGTAGAACCCGGAGGCGAATTTGGCCGCGTAGGCCAGGATGATCGTGTCGGTGTGACCGGCGGCGTCCAGGCCGTCGCGGATCGCCGCCACCTGGCCGTCCATCATCCCGCTCGGACCCACCACATGGGCACCCGATTCGGCTTGCGCCACAGCCAATTCCACATACCGGGCATTGGTGGCGTCATTGTCAACCCGGCCCGACCCGTCCAAAACCCCGCAGTGGCCGTGGTCGGTGAACTCGTCAAGGCAGGTGTCGGCCATCAGCACGGTGTCGTCGCCGAGATCCTTGGCCAGTTCGCGCAGCGCGACGTTGAGGATGCCGTCCTCGGCCACCCCGATCGATCCAGTGGGATCCTTGTCCTCCTCGCGCGGCACCCCGAACAGCATCAGCCCGCCGACGCCCGCGGTCACCGCGTCGGCGGCAGCCCGCCGCAGCGAGTCACGGGTGTGTTGCACCACGCCGGGCATGGAGGCGATGGCGCGGGGTTCGTCGATGCCGTCGGCGACGAACATCGGCAGCACCAAATGCCTTGGCTCGAGCGAGGTCTGCGCCACGAGCCGGCGCAACGCCGGCGTTGACCGGAGTCGGCGGGGTCGATGGCGTGGAAACATCTCGGACTCCTTTGAGTGAGCTACCGGCGCCGGCTCTTCTTGCGCGGCGGCGGCAGCGCTCCCTCGGCACGCAGCCGGGCGGCATGTTCGGCCAGCGCCTCGACAAGCGGGCCCACCGCGGCGACTTCCGGTTGCACGTCGACGCGCAGACCGAATTCCGCTGCGGTTTCCGCGGTCTTCGGGCCGATACACGCGACGATCGTCCGCGCGTGCGGCTTGCCCGCGATGCCGACCAGGTTGCGCACCGTCGAGCTGGAGGTGAAGCAGACCGCGTCGAAGCCACCGGTCTTGATCATCTCGCGCGTCTGCGCGGGCGGCGGCGCCGCACGCACCGTGCGATAGGCGGTGACATCCTCGATCTCCCAGCCGCGTTCGCGCAGACCCTCGGCCAGTGTCTCGGTGGCGATGTCGGCGCGCGGCAGCAGCACCCGGTTCACCGGGTCGAAAATGTCGTCGTAGGGCGGGAACTCATCGAGCAGGCCGAGCGACGATTGTTCACCCGACGGCACCAGCTCGGGGTTGATCCCGAAGGCCCGCACGCGGTCGGCCGTGGCCTGCCCGACGCAGGCGATCTTCACGCCCGAGAACGCCCGGGCGTCCAGGCCGAACTCGTTGAACTTCTCCCACACCGCGCGCACGGCGTTGGTGGAGGTGAACACGACCCACTGGAACCGGCCGTCGACCAGACCCTTGACCGCGCGCTCCATCTGCGCGGGGCTGCGCGGCGGCTCGACGGCGATGGTCGGCACCTCGATCGGCAGTGCGCCATGGCTGACCAGTTTTTCGCTCATCTCGCCGGCCTGGTCCTTGGTGCGCGGCACCAGCACGGTCCAGCCGTACAGGGCGCGGCTCTCCCACCAGTTCAGCTTGGCGCGGTTGGCGACCGTCTTGCCGATGGTCACCACCAGCGGACCGGCCACCGGGGTCGGTTCGGTGCCCGCGAGCGTCGCCTTGTCGAGCAGCCCGGCCAGCGTGGTCTCCACCGAACGCTGCTGGCAGGTCGTGCCGTTCGCGGTCACGACGGTGGGCGTGGTGTCGGCCAACCCGTACTCGATCAGCGTGCGCGCCGCATCAGCCAAATGAGATGCGGTGGCGTGCAGGATCAACGGGCCGGGCGCGGCGGCCAGCGCCGCCCAGTCCACGTCACCGCGGACGTCGGCCACGGTGTGCGCCGAGCCCAGCGGCAGGCCCGCATACGTCGGTACCGCCGTGGTGTCGGGCAAGCCAGGCACGATCTCGAAATTCAGGTGCGTCTTGGCCAGTGCGGTCACTTCGGTGATGACGGCGTCCACCGACAGCGGATCGCCCGCCACCAGCCGGACCACGTCGATGCCGGTGCGGGCCTCGGCGGCCAGCGTCTTGGCGACCTCCGCGGGGTCACCCAGTGCGGGCCGGACGTCGGGGCCACCCGGAATCGTTGGCGCGGTTTCACCGTCGGCGTCGTCGGCCTGCGCCGTGCTGGCGTCGGCCGGTTCCGGGCCCGACGGCGGCGGCAGCTCGGAGCCCGCGAGGGCCAGCACCGCTTCGGGGACGTCGGGATCGGTGAACACCAGCGCGGCGTTGGCCAGCACCGTGCGGGCCCGAGTCGTCAGCAGCCCGGGGTCACCGGGTCCCGAACCGACGAACGTGATGCGGCCGGGCTTCGCCTTGCGCCCTCGGCCGCCTCCATGCCCAGTCATCTGTCTCTCCCAGCCTCTGCCAACAGATCGCGTGCTCCCAGCTCGAACAACTCCTCGGCCACCGAGAGCCCCAGCTCTCGTGCCCGATCGGGAGACCCGATGCCGGACGCACGAATCACGTCGGATCCGTCCAGCGTCGCCACGCAGCCGCGCAGCGACAACTCTTCGAAGACGTGTCCGTCCTCATCGATGGACTCGACCACCTCGGCGATCGCCCCCACCGGTGCGGAACAACCCGCCTCCAGTTCGGCGAGCAGGACCCGTTCAGCGGTGACCGCTGCGCGTGTGTCGGCGTCGTCCAACTCCGCCAGCAGCGCGGCGAGCTCGGTGTCGTCTGCGCGGCACTCGACCGCGAGCGCACCTTGAGCCGGCGCTGGCAACATCTGCACCGGCTCGAGAGTCTCGGTGACATCCGCCAGCCGCCCGATGCGGGCCAGTCCCGCACGTGCGACCACGATGCCGTCGAGATCACCGTTGCTAACCCTGTTCAACCTGGTATCAAGGTTGCCTCGTAGGGGGCGGATTTCCAAACCGAGACCCAATGCTCTAAGCTGCGCGGCCCGCCGCGGGCTCGACGTGCCGATCACCGAGCCCGCCGGCAACTCTCCGAGCACCATCCCGTCGCGGGCCACCAGCGCGTCCCTTGGGTCTTCGCGCGGGGGTATAGCGGCGATCACGAACCGCGGGTCGGGCGCCGTCGGCAAATCCTTGTGGGAGTGCACGGCCATGTCGACGCTGTGGTCGTTGATGGCCTCCCGCAGTGCCGCGGTGAACACGCCAACGCCGATGTCGGCAATCGGACCGCTCGACCGGTCACCTTCGGTGGAGATGATGACAAGCTCAGCGGCGTGCCCGTTGGCCGCGAGGGCGTCCTTGATGGCATCGGCCTGCGTCCTCGCCAACAGGCTGCCCCGGGTGCCTATCCGGATTACTTCTGTCAAGCGTTACTCGGTTTTATCGAGATCTGTTGACAGCAATGGCAATTCGCCCGCAGCGACGGCGTCAACGGCCTGCTGGTCGAGCTCGAACAGCTCGCGCAGAGCCTCGGCGTAGCTGTCCCCGCCTGGCGCGCTGGCCAGCTGTTTGACCCGCACCGTCGGCGCGTGTAGCAGCTTGTCGACGACCCGTCGTACCGTCTTGGCGACCTCGTCGCGGTGCGCGGCGTCCAGTTCGGGCAGCCGGTTGTCCAGCCGCAGCAACTCGGCCTCGACAACGTCGGCGGCCCGCTGACGGAGCGCGGTGACGGTCGGGGTGACCTCGGCCATCCGCTGTCCGGCCAGGTAGTTGGCAACCTCGGCGGCGACGATCGCGCGGGCGGCCTCGGCATCGGAGGCCGCGGCGCGGGCCGACGGCTCGCGCTGGATCCGGTCCATGTCGACCACGTACACGCCGGGAAGGCCGGCGACCGCGGGGTCGACGTCGCGGGGCATGCCGAGGTCGCAGATCACCAGCTGCCGAGGCCCCGACCGGCCCATCAGGCCACGGTGCGCGTCGGCCAGGGAGACCACGGGGCGCACCGCGCCGGTGCAGGAGACCACCACGTCGGCGTCGGCCAGCACGCCGGCGATGTGGTCGAGCGGATAGGCGTCGGCCTCGATGCCCTGCTCACGGATGCTGTGCGCCAGCCTGCGAGCCCGGGGCAGCGACCGGTTCACCACGTGAATGCGGTCGATACCCTCTCGCATCAGGTGCTTGGCCGACAGCGCGCCCATCGAGCCCGCGCCGACGACGACCGCGGCGCGGCCGGCCAGGCCGCCGAGCTTGCGTTCGGCCATGCCCAGCGCCACCGACACCACCGAGGCGCCCGCGGAGTCGATGCCGGTCTCGGAATGCACCCGCTTGCCGACCGACAGCGCGCGTTGAGACAGCTCGTGCAGGGTGCGGCCGACGGTGTGGTTGGCCTCGGCGGCGGCGTAGGCGCGGCGGACCTGGCCGAGCACCTGCTGCTCGCCGATGACCGCCGAGTCCAGGCCACTGGCGACCGCGAAGAGATGCTCGACGGCCGCCTCCGCGTACCGCACGTACGCGTACTTCGTCAGGTCGTTCAGCGACATGCCGCAGTGTTCGGAGAGCACCTGGCCGATCACCGAAAGGCCACCGTGGAACGCCTCGACGACGGCGTAGACCTCGACGCGGTTGCAGGTGGACAGCACCATCGCCTCGGTCACCAAGGACGACTGCAGCACCTGGTCGACGATCTTGGCCTGATCGGACTCGTCGGTGCTCAATTGCTCAAGCACCGACACCGGCGCGCTGCGATGCGAAACCCCGAAAAGCAATACGCTCACGGCTGCATCACCACGTCATCCACGGTAGTCGTTTACCAGCTGGGCCACCAAATTTGCTCGACCCGTCAACCCCTGGCCAGATCCGCCCGCAGCCGAGGCTCGTCGACCTCCCAGTAACTGTGCTCCGCGCCGTCCAGCAGCACCACGGGAAGCCGGTCGCCGAACTCGGCTCGCAGCGCGGAATCCCCTGCCGCGGCGACCGCATCGACGTCGGTGACGGTCAGCTCGAAGCCCAGCTCGCCGGCCAACGCGGCCAGCCGGGTCGCCGCGCCCGCGCAGATCGTGCAGCCCTGCACGTGTGAGCAATTCCACCCGCCGGTTCACTACGCAAGTATCGCTACCCGGGTGACTTACTGTTAATTGGTGTCCGAAATCGGGGGAGCCGACGTGAGCGAGCTCGCAGGCGAGGCCAGCGCCGAGGCCGCCGTCATCGGTCTGGAGGCCGTCCCCGCCGGGCCTGCCCCGCCACCGGATCTGACCGCCGCGGCGTTCTTCGACGTCGACAACACCCTGGTGCACGGTTCGTCGCTGGTGCACTTCGCCCGCGGCCTGGCCGCCCGCAAGTACTTCACCTACGGCGACTTGGGCCGATTCGTCTACGCGCAGGCCAAGTTCCAGCTCACCGGGCGGGAGAACAGCGACGACGTGGCCGCGGGCAGCCGCAAGGCGCTGGCGTTCATCGAGGGCCGCTCCACCGCGGAGCTGGTGGCTCTCGGCCAGGAGATCTACGACGAGATCATCGCCGACAAGATCTGGCCGGGCACCCGCGCGCTGGCCCAGATGCACCTCGACGCCGGCCAGCAGGTGTGGCTCGTCACCGCGACGCCCTACGAGCTGGCCGCCACGATCGCCACCCGGCTGGGGCTGACCGGCGCGCTCGGCACGGTCGCCGAGTCGATCGACGGGGTGTTCACCGGCCGGCTGGTCGGCGACATCCTGCACGGCACCGGCAAGGCGCACGCGGTGCGGTCGCTGGCCATCCGCGAGGGGCTCAACCTGCGCCGCTGCACCGCCTACTCCGACAGCTTCAACGACGTGCCGATGCTGTCTCTGGTCGGCACGGCCGTCGCGATCAACCCCGATGCCGACCTGCGCGACGTGGCCCGCGAGCGGGGCTGGGAGATCCGCGATTTCCGGACGGCCCGCAAGGCGGCCCGGATCGGGGTGCCGTCGGCGCTGGCGCTCGGTGCGGCAGGCGGGGCGCTGGCCGCGATTGTTTCGCGACGCCAGGGTGGCTCCTGAGCGGCGGGGTCCGCGCCGCGACGAACGTGTCCTGAGCGCTGATAGGCTCGCGCCGCAAACACGTGCAGGGGAAGAACTACCACCATGGCCATCGCTGAAGACATCATCGGCACCCACTACCGCTACCCGGACTACTTCGAGGTCGACCGGGAGAAGATCCGTGAGTTCGCCCGCGCCGTCAAGGACGAGCACCCGGCCCACTACAGCGAGGCGGCCGCCAAGGAGTGCGGGTACGACGCCATCGTGGCGTCGCTGACGTTTCTGGCCGTGGCCGGCCGACGCGTGCAGCTCGAGATCTTCAACCACTTCGACGTGCCGATCAACATGGAACGGGTGCTGCACCGCGACCAGAAGCTGATCTTCCACCGGCCGATCCTGGCGGGCGACAAGCTGTTCTTCGACTCCTACCTCGATTCGGTGATCGAGTCGCACGGCGCGGTTATCAGCGAGATCCGCGGCGAGGTGACCGATGCCGACGGTAAGCCGGTGATCACCAGCGTCGTCACCGTGCTTGGCGAGGCCGAATCCCCCGACGAGGCCGACGAGGTGTCGGCCAGGATCGCCGCCCGACGCGATGAAGCCATCGCGAAAATGGTTGCTGGGCAAAGATCGACGACGGGCTGAGCCTCAGCCGAGGAACATGTTCCTGCGGTTCGCCAGCAGCTGATACAACGTCTGCTGGATGGTCTCGCGGACCTGGTCGGTCACCTCGAAGGTGACCATCGGGTCCTCGGCCGCCGACTCGTCGTAGTCCGTCGGTTGAGATCGGCTCGCCGAACTGGATGTGCCACTTGGACGGCAGCGGCACCATTCCGGCAGGCCCGGCCAACGGGAACAGCGGGGTGATCGGGAAGTACGGCAGCCCGAACAGCCGGGCCAGCAGCTTGACGTCGGCGATCATCGGGTAGATCTCCTCGGAGCCGACGATCGAGCACGGCACGATCGGCGCCTTGGTCCGCAGCGCGGCCGAGACGAAGCCGCCGCGGCCGAAGCGCTGCAGCTTGTAGCGGTCCTTGAAGTGCTTGCCCAGACCCTTGTAGCCCTCGGGGAAGACGGCGGTCAGCTCGCCGGCGGCCAGCAGCCGGTGAGCGTCGGCCGTGCACGCCATGGTGTGGCCGGCCTTGCGCGCGGCATGACCGACCATCGGCATGTCGAACACCATGTCCGCGGCAAGCAGGCGCAGGTCGCGGTGCGTCGGGTGCTTGTCGTGCACCGCCACCGCGGTCATCAGCCCGTCGAACGGCAGCACGCCGGCGTGGTTGGCGACCACCAGCGCCGCGCCGGACGTCGGCAGATTTTCAATCCCGCTGACCTCAACCCGGAACCACGACTTGAAAAGCACACGCAGCAAAGGCAAAAAGATTGCGTTGTTGAGGTGCGCATCGAACCCGAACTCGTCGACGGTGTAGTCGCCCATCATCCGTTTACGGATGAATTCGGCGATCGCGCCGATCCGCTTGGCGGCTTCCGACGGCTTGTCCTCGGCGCCGGTGACGGCGCCGCGCCGCTGGTCGATCTCGCGCACGACGGCGGCGATCTGCTCGGCTGAAGCACGCCCGCCGGGATCCGAGAGCAGCGAAGGATGCCGGCGTGAGCTTTCGGCGCGCGCCGCCGCGGCGCGCCGCTGAGCCGACGTTCGGCCCGAATTTGAGTGCAGCGGAATGACTTTGGCTTTGGACTCGCCCGCCACGTTGTTACCTTCTCCCCACCCGATTGAGAATGTTTTTTAGCGTCCCCAGCGTTGCGCCACAGAAACGGCGCGACTCTCCATTGAGCGTACCCACCGTGGGTCGATGATCGGAGTCAATCCGCGACCTCGAACATAATCGTCAAAGGCTTCCGCGGTCGTCCACTTCGGGCTGTAGCCAAGGTCATTTCGCATCCGCGATGTGTCCATCACCCGGCCATAGCTCAAGTAGTCAAGCTGCTCGCGATCGAGTTCAGTGTAGCGAGTTGCGCGCCGCAGCGAATCCACCGCCCACAACGCCGAGCGCGGCACCGGCAGCGGCAGCCGCCCCGAGCGCCGGATGGCCTGACTCATCATGATGATGCCGGGCGCCCCGACGTTGAAGGTGCCGGCCCTGCCGGCCATGGTGGCGCGATCCAGCGCACCGAGCGCGTCCTGCTCGTGCAGCAGCTGCAGCCGCGCGTCGTGACCGACCACCGTCGGCACCACCGGGCCCGCCAGGTACCGCGACAGCGCGGTGTCCATCGCGGGACCGATCATGTTGGCCAGCCGCAGGATGGTGACCGCGATATCGGGCCTGCGCCGGCCCACCCCGCGGGCGTAGCCCTCGATGTCGATGCTGTCGCGGGCGAACCCCTCGCCCGGCGGCCTGCGCGCGCTGCTGTCCTCGGTGAACAGCACCGGGTCGCGAGAGCACGACCCGTACACCTCTGATGTCGACTTGAGGATCACCCGGCGCACCGAAGGCGCCTTCTGGCAGGCCGCGAACAACTGGATCGCGCCCATCACGTTGAGTTCCTTGAGCGTCGCGCGCCCGCCCGAGCGCGGAGCGTAGGAGGCCGCAGCGGCGTGCACCACGGTGTCGACATCGCCGTTGCGGATGACCTTGGCGATGAATGGGTTACGAATGTCGGCGCGCACGAACTCGGCGCGGCCCATCCGTCGAAGCAAGTCCTTGCTCGGTGCGATCGCGTCGACCGCGATCACGTGGTTGATCAACGGGTTCTGCGCCAGCCGGGCGGTCAGATATCCGCCGAGGAACCGGCATGCGCCCGTGACCAGGACGACCTTCGGATAGTGGACGGTGTCGCGGGAGTCAGACCCGCCTGCGATTGGCCCCCAGAATCCATGCGGACAGCCTAACGGCCGACGGTGAAAGCTACTTGCCGAGTTTTCTGCGCTGCACCCGCGTGCGACGAAGCAGCTTGCGGTGCTTCTTCTTCGACATGCGCTTGCGCCGCTTCTTGATGACTGAACCCATGAACTCCGCTACCTACGACTTTCGGGGCCTTTCCAAGCCTCTTGACCCGCATACCTTACCCGGGGGGCCTAGGTAAACGGAAAACGCGCTCTCGCGCCAACGCCGAAGTCCCGGTGTGGCGCATCCGGCGTTTTCGCCGGTGCTCCGCCGTGACGTGACGGTCGCGAGAAATGTCCCGCTAGCCCGCGTCGAAGTACGAGCTCTCCAGCATGTCGTGGACAGCCTTGGCGTGCACCCGGAACGAGCGTCCGACCCGGACGGCGGGCAATTCGCCGTTGTGCACCAACCGGTACACAGTCATCTTGCTGACCCGCATCAGGCTCGCCACCTCGGCGACCGTCAGAAATTGAGCTCGTGGCGGCTGACCATCGGTCGGGCCGGCGTCACGCGCCGCCTTTCCACTAGCCGAATCCCGCGCCGATGGCCCGTTCATAGACGTCATCGCAACCCAATCCATCAGGCACGGGCAGTCCAGCGGCTTCCCCACCGCTGGCACCAACCCGTGCTTACCAGTGGAGAATAGCGTGGCCAATGGGGTTACTGCGACGGGTGTGGGCTATTCTTTTGGAAATTCATTAATTACTCTGATGTAATTCCGAGCTGCTCAGAGCGCCTTTTTGCGGCTTGAACCGCCTCGGCGACCGCCGCCCGCAAACCGCCCCGTTCGAGTTCCCGCAGCCCAGCGGCGGTGGTACCGCCCGGCGAGGTAACCGTGGCGCGTAGTTGCGCGGCGGTGGTGTCCATCGCGGTGCCCATCGCCGCGTCACCCGCCGGCTGCGCCTCGTCCAGGCGCTCCAGCAACATCGCGGCCGAGCCTGCCATCGTTTGCACGACCAGATCGGTCGCCACCGAGCGCGTCAGGCCGGCGGCGACGCCGGCGTCAACGAGGGCCTCGACCATCAGGAAGAAGTACGCGGGCCCGGAGCCCGACACCGCGGTGACCGCGTCGAGTTGCGACTCGGGCACCGTCAGCACGCCACCGACCGCGTCGAAGATCGCCGACACCTCCTTGAGGTGATCGGCGCGCGGCGAAGCGGCCGCGCGCCAGCGCGCTGACTCCCCCGCCGACGACGACGGGCGCGTTGGGCATCACCCGGATGACCGGCGATCCGGCCGGCAGCTTGTTTTCGTAGAACTCGGTTGTGACGCCTGCGACAACCGACACGAAAACCTGCTCGGCGGTATCGCTTTCGGCCTTCGCCGCGGCGTCGGCGATTTCGCCGACCACGCTTCCCGACATCGGCGGGCTTAACCGCGACGATCACGTAGGTCGCGGTGGCGACCGCGTCGGACACCGTCGTCACCAGCACCGAATACGTGTCGGACAGATACTTCGCGCGATCAGGGACTCTTCTCGGCGACCACCAGATCCTTGACCTGCCGCCCGGAGCGCAGCAGCCCGGACAGCAGCGCCTCGCCGATACTCCCACCGCCGATGATCGCGATTCTGGCCATGCGGGAAAGCATGGCATGCGCCCGACTCTTACTGTGCGGGCGGCACCATCGCCAGTTGACGGCTCTGCACGATGATGCGGCCCTCGCAGTCCACGACGATGTGGTCCTCGTCGAACCAGTCCTGGCCGATCTGCACCGTCGTGCACAGCACGCGCAGCCAGCCGTCGGCGGGCAGCGCACGCAGATACGCGGTGAGCTGAACCGTCGGCGCCCAACCCGTTCGGTTGACGCCGAATGTCACCGGTGCGGACACGTCGCCGCACAGCAGCGCGAACAGCACGTCTGGCGCAACGCCTTTCGGGGCGCACCCAGTATTCGATGACCGGGGCGGCCGCCGTCGGTACGGGGCGTGAACGTGGTCAGTGATGGCCGGATGTCGCAGCCGTGGGCCAGGTGCACGATGTCTTCCATCGGGTGGCCGGGGCCGATCGGTTCGAGACCTGGCGGCGGGTCCGGCGTCATCAGCGCCACCACCGGGTTGACCGACAGCAGCGGCAGCACGTGGTGTTCCGGGTCGCCGAGCGTCACAGCGGCGCGCACCGCTGTCCGGTCGCCCTGGTTCAGCTCGACGTCGATGAGGCTCACCCGACGGCCGCGCTTACGCACGGTGGTCACCACCCGCATTGGCCCCGGGTCCGGCGCCCACAGGAAGTTGCCCGAAACAGCGATGGGTTGGGCTGCCCCGCTGCGCTCTGCCCCCGTGGAATGCTCGCTCACCGCTGCGTTCGCGCACAGCGCCAGCATCGCCCCGCCATGCACCTTCGGGCCGATGGTCCAATGCTCGTTCAGTTCCCCCTCGTAGACGCCGTCCCCCGCCGGGGTGAGCGCCATCGCGTCGGTGAACAGGGTGGAATTCATAGGCGTCTTCCTACTGGGACCGTCAGGCTTGCGACATTCAGGCTTCAGCGCAGCAGGTGTGCGCGGGCGAACTGCAGTGACTCGACGCAGCAGCGCTTCGCGTTCGGCAGCCGTGCGCGCACCCGATGTGGTCACCTCGAGGATCACGTGCCCCGAAAAGTTGCCGGCCGCCAGCATCTCGCAGATCTCCACGGTGGGCTGGGTGCCGCGGCCCGGTATCAGGTGCTCGTCGGTGGAGGCGCCGCTGCCGTCGCACAGGTGCAGGTGCACGAGTCCATCGCCCATCCGGCGGGCCATGTCGAGCGCGTCGGTGCCTGCGGTCGCGGTGTGCGACAGGTCGAGCGTGTAATGGGCGTGGCTGCCGTCCAGCGGGTCGTAGGACGGAGCGAACGCCGAGATGCCGGGTCCTGGCTTGCCGCCGCGCTTTCGCATCCGCTCGATCGATGTCTGGCCGGCGCCGAAGAACCGGTCGGCGCGGAACGGAAACATGTTCTCCACCGCCACCATCACCTCGCTGGCCGCCTCGAGTTCGACGACCTGCTCGGAAAATCCCTCGGCGTAACGCCGCTGCCAACGGAACGGGGGATGCACGACGACGGTCTGGGCGCCGAGCTGTTCGGCCGCGCGCACGCTGCGCTCCAGCTTGGGGATCGGGTTGGCGCCCCACACCCGCTGCGAGATCAGCAGGCAGGGCGCGTGCACCGACAACACCGGCATGTCATAGCGCATCGACATCTGCTCGATTGCGTCGACGTCTTGGCTGACCGCTTCGGCCCACACCATCAGCTCGACGCCGTCGTAGCCGAGCCGGGCTGCGTACTCGAAGGCGGCCTCGGTCCTCAGCGGATATACCGAGGCCGTCGAAAGACCGACCTTGATAGCGGGGCGCACTGTGTCTGTCGGCGCCTAGCCCGACTGCAGCAGTGCCAACGGTCCCAACGTGACCAGAGCCCCGACCGCCACCGCGATCAGCGTGCTGCCGATGTCCTCGGTCTTGCGAACCACGCGCACGCCGACCACCAGGCCGAGGATCACCAGCACCGACAGCACGAGGGCGACGATGTTATTCCACTTCCACAACTGGTCGAACGCGATGAACAGGCCCGCGCCGAATGCGACCGCGATGATGCATTGGCCGACCACCCAGGCGGCGCGCAGGAACGACGACATCGCGGACGGCGGCGCCGCGTCGGTGTCGTCGTGGTCCTCGAGATCGATGTCCTCACGGCTGGGCGGCGGGCCGCGCCGGGCCAGGTCGTCGGCAACCGTCTGGCCGCCGAACAGCGGGCCCGCGGTGGACCGCAGGTACGACGGCGGCTCACCTTTGCCGTTCTCCCCGACCGCGGCCTCGGTGTCCTCGTCCTCGATCTCGGGCGCCGCTGCCAGGCCGACAGGGGATTCAAACAATTCGTCCTCGTCGACCGGATCGGGACTCATCTGCTCGGCACCCCGGCCGGCCGGGCCGCCGAAGCGCCGCGGGCTCGGCGTGTACTGCGGGCGACGCGGCGCAGGCGCGAAGAACTCAACGGGGTCAGGGTCGACGTCGCGCTGCTCGACGTGGGCCCTGTAGTCGGCTACTGCGCCGGCGTAGTCGTCGTCGGTGTCGGCGTCCTGGTCGGCGGCGTCTTCGGCCTCGAATTCGGGCTCAGCCGCCGGCTCGACCTCGTCGACGTGGCCGGCGACACCGTTGGTGGTCGGTACCGGGCCGGTGGCCTCGACGTGCTCGTCCTCATCCTCGTGCGAGGCGCGTCGATGTGAGGCGGCGGTGTCGTCGACATCGTGAACATCGTGGCCGGAGATGATGGGGATCTCGCCGGTCAGCTCGGCGACTGTGACCGAGTCGCTGTTGCCACGGCGCCTGCCGGCGCCGGCCGCCGACGGGCGGGGCACCGATCGTGCCGTTCTTCGCCAGCAACTCCGCGACCGAGATCGGTCGCGTGCTGCTGTGGCTGTCTTCTGGTCCTGTCATCGTGTGTTGCCTCTGGGCCTAGCTACTTCGTCGTCCAGCATCGCGCACCGACGTTTCCACCAAGGCCGTTCCATCGGCTTCGCTGTCGAGTTTCCGCAGAATCAGCCCTTCTCGCAACGCCCAGGGGCAGATGTCCACGCATTCGACGGCGAGAGCGTTCATGCTCGCCTCGGCTACCAATGCTCCGGCCACGATCTGTGGCGCCCGTTCGGCACTCACCCCTTCCAACTCCGCACGGTCAGCCGCGGTCATCCTAGAGATGAAAGCTATGAGCTGCCGAAGACCGGTAGCTGTCAGTGTCCTCTTGACCCGCGGTCCCGCGCCCGACGGCGCCGCCCCGGTGAGTCGGGCCAGCGAGCGGAACGTCTTCGACGTCGCCACCGCGAGGTCGGGGCTGCCCGCCTTGAGCATCTCGGCCCCGGCGTCGGCCATCTCGGTGGCCAGCCAGTCACGCAGCATGCTCACCCGGCGGCGGCCAGGCGGATCGTCGGGCAGCCATTCGCGGGTGAGCCGGCCGGCGCCCAGCGGCAGCGACAGCGCCACCTCGGGCTCCTCGTCGACGCCGTTGGACAATTCCAGCGAACCGCCGCCGATGTCGATGTTGATGATGCGCCCGGCGCTCCACCCGTACCACCGGCGCACCGCAAGAAACGTCAACCGGGATTCGTCGACCCCGCTGAGCACCTGCAGGACCACGCCGGTCTCGGCGAGCACCCGCGCGAGGACGTCCTCGGAGTTCTTGGCGTCGCGCACCGCGGAGGTGGCGAACGCCATCAGCTCGGCGCAGCCGGAGCTGGCCGCGATCTTGGCGAATTCGTCGATGGTGCTGACGAGCATGTCGGCACCCTTGCGAGTCAGCTTGCCCGAGCCGTCGATGGCCTCGGCGAGCCGCAGCGACGCCTTGGTGGAACTCATCGGTGTCGGGTGCCCACCGCGGCGCGCGTCGACCACCAACAGATGGACGGTATTGCTGCCCACGTCGAGCACGCCTAATCGCACTCCCCCAACTTAACTGGTCTACCGTTGGGTTTTGTGAGCGCATCGCACCCCGGAGAAGTAGAACTGGACTTCGCCCGTGAATGGGTGGAGTTCTACGACCCGGATAATCCCGAGCATTTGATCGCCGCCGACATGACGTGGCTGCTGTCGCGGTGGACGTGTGTGTTCGGCACACCGGCATGCAAAGGCACGGTGGCGGGCCGGCCCGACGACGGATGCTGCTCGCACGGCGCGTTTCTGTCCGACAAGGACGACCGCGCCCGGCTCGATGACGCCGTCAAGCAGCTGACCGCCGAGGATTGGCAGTTCCGCGACAAGGGCCTCGGCAAAAAGGGTTACCTCGAGATGGACGAATACGACGACAAACCGAACCTTCGCACACGAAAGTACAAGGGCGCCTGCATCTTTCTGAATCGGCCCGGGTTCGGCGGCGGCATCGGCTGCGCGCTGCACAGCAAGGCGCTCAAGCTGGGCGTCGAGCCGCTGACGATGAAGCCGGATGTGTGCTGGCAGCTGCCCATTCGCCGCACCCAGGAGTGGGTGGAGCGGCCCGACGGGTCCGAGGTGCTCAAGACCACGATCACCGAGTACGACCGCCGCGGCTGGGGTGAGGGCGGAGCGGACCTGCACTGGTACTGCACCGGCGACCCCAACGCACACGTCGGCGCCAAGCAGGTGTGGGAGTCGTACGGCCCCGAGTTGACCGAGCTGCTCGGCGAGAAGGCGTACTCCGAACTGGCCGCAATGTGCAAGCGGCGCAGCGGTTTAGGGCTGATCGCTGTACACCCCGCTACCCGCGCTGCCGAATGACCGAGCGCTCATCGCTGTTCCTGTTCAAGTTGATCCCGCCGCGGCCGGATTTCGCGCAGACGATGACGCCCGAGGAACTGCACGCGATGGCCGGGCACATGGAGTACTGGCAGCAGATGCTGCGTGACGGTCTTGTGGTGGTCTACGGTCCCGTCGCCGACCCGGAGGGCGTGTGGGGTCTGGGCGTGCTGCGGGCCACCGACCGGGCCGAAGTTCTGGCGATCGGCGCGCGTGACCCGTCAGTTGCCTGCGGGTGTCAACACCTTTGAGGTGTTCGAAATCATGGGTGGGATCACGCCCTAGCGGCGGTTTACCCCTCGAGTTTGTAGCCGAGGCCGCGCACGGTGACCAGGTGCACCGGGTTGGCCGGGTCGGCCTCGATCTTTGACCGCAGCCGCTTGACGTGCACGTCGAGCGTCTTGGTGTCACCGACATAGTCGGCACCCCAGACCCGATCGATGAGCTGGCCGCGGGTGAGCACCCGGCCGCTGTTGCGCATCAGATACTCCAGCAGATCGAACTCCTTGAGCGGCAACGTGATCGGCTCGCTGTTGACAGAGACGACGTGCCGCTCGACGTCCATCCGCACCGGGCCTGCCTCCAAGATGCCGTCGCCGACGCCGGAGTCATCGTTGTCGTTGCCGCGACGCAGCACCGCCCGGATCCGGGCGATCAGCTCGCGTGCCGAGTACGGCTTGGTGACGTAATCGTCGGCGCCGAGTTCGAGGCCAACGACCTTGTCGATCTCACTGTCCCGTGCCGTCACCATGATGACGGGAACGCTTGAGCGCGAACGCAATTGCTTGCATACGTCGGTTCCGCTCATTCCCGGCAGCATCAGGTCCAGCAGGACGATGTCGGCACCGGCCCGCTCGAATTCGGCGAGGGCCGACGGGCCGTCGGCCACTACGGTGGCCTCAAAGCCCTCCTTGCGCAACAGAAAGGCCAGGGGATCGGCCAAGGACTCCTCGTCCTCCACGATCAACACGCTGGTCATTGGCCTGGGTAGTCCTCTCGCTCGTCCGATCCGTCTTCCTGATCGGGGTAGGCCGGAATCGACAGGGTGAACGTCGATCCCGTTCCCGGCTGACTCCACAGCCGGATGGATCCGTTGTGATTGGCGGCGACGTGCTTGACGATCGCCAGGCCGAGTCCGGTGCCGCCGGTGGCGCGTGAGCGCGCCTTGTCGACGCGGAAGAACCGCTCGAATACCCGCTCCTGGTCCTCGCGCGCGATGCCGATGCCGCGGTCGGTGACCGCGATCTCGACGTTGTGGCCGCGGTTGCGGCGGCTGATTGACACTCCAGACCCGTTGGGCGAGTATGCGATTGCGTTTGACACCAGGTTGGCGATCGCGGTCACCAGCAGCGGCTGATCGCCGTAGACCCGGTAGCCGGTCGGGGCGTCGGTGGTGATTGCAATGTCGGCGTTGTCGGCGGCCACCTTGTAGCGCGAGAGCGCCTCGGCTACCACGGTGTCGACATCGACGGCTTCCAGGTCGGGCAGCCGTTCGCCGCCCTGCAGCCGCGACAGGTCGATGAGTTCGCCGACCATGTTGGCCAGGCGGTTGGATTCGGCGAGCATCTTCTCGGCGAATCGGCGCACCGTGTCGGGGTCCTCGGCGGAGGCCAGCAACGCCTCGGCCAGCACGCCCATCGCCCCGACCGGCGTCTTGAGCTCGTGGCTGACGTTCGCGACGAAATCGCGACGGGTGGCTTCCATCCTCGCGTGCTCGGACTGGTCGTCGACGTAGACGACCGCGAACCGGCGATCGTCCTCGGTCAGCAGCCGCACGTGGCCGCGAACGGACAACCCCGACCGTCCGGGGTTCGTCGGCTTGCGCGGGGTCAGGTCGACCTCGCCGTCCTCGCCGGTGGCCAGCGTGCGCTCGGCGGCCAGCCACGCCCGGTCGTTGAGCAACCGGTCCTTGACCAGGCCCAGCTCGCGGGCCCGGTCATTGGTGTAGACGACGTCACGGTAGGTGTCGACCACGACTATCCCCACCGGCGCTCCGGATACGACGTGCTCGAGCATTTGCGAGACGGTGATGCCGGACTGCTCGGCGGCGCGGCGACGTCTGCGTTCGAGGACGCGCGGGGTGAGCCCCGCCCCGAGCCCGACACCGGCCGCCAGCGCTACGACGGCCGCGAGGAGCATCGCCGATACCACACTCACGCGAAAATCGTACGCATCCGGTGAACGTCATCCCAGCAGCGTGCGGCCAAAACGGGACAAGTCACACAGCCAATCGCAGGTGTTCGGTCCGCGTTTACCCAGTGTTTGCCGTATATCACTATTTGGCGCCCTGCGCAGCAACGGCGGCGGCACCCGCCGCCGCCGCTTCCGGGTCGAGATAGGTGCCGCCGATGACCGTCGGCTTCAGGTCGCCGTCCAAGTCGTAGCGAAGCGGGATGCCGGTCGGGATGTTCAGCCCGACCACGTCGTCGTCCGACATGCCGTCGAGGTACTTCACCAGCGCGCGAAGCGAGTTGCCGTGGGCGGCGATCAGCACCGTCTTGCCTGCCCGCAGGTCCGGCTCGATGGTCTCGGTGTAGTACGGCACGAACCGCTCCACGACGTCTTTCAGGCATTCGGTGCGCGGCGCGCCGCCGGCGATGCCGGCGTAGCGGGGATCCCCGTCCTGGCTGTACGTGGTGCCGGGCTCGATCGGCGGTGGCGGCGTGTCGTAACTGCGCCGCCAGGCCATGAACTGCTCTTCGCCGTACTTTTCCTTGGTCTCGGCCTTGTCGAGGCCCTGCAGCGCGCCGTAGTGGCGCTCGTTGAGCCGCCAGTCGCGATGCACCGGGATCCAGTGCCGGTCGGCCTTGTCCAGCGCCAGGTTGGCGGTGGTGATCGCCCGTCGCAACAGCGACGTGTAGAGCACGTCGGGCTGGCGGTCCAGCTCCTTGATCAGCTCGCCTGCGCGCACGGCTTCGGCCCTGCCCTTCTCGGTGAGGTCGACATCGACCCATCCGGTGAACAGGTTCAGCGCGTTCCATTCGCTCTCGCCGTGGCGCAGCAGAATCAGCGTGGCTGTGTTTTCTGGAGCCATGAAGCGATCCTCTCACGCGGTCGATCAGTCGTCTTCGTCGTCGATCAGGTGCTCGAAGGCGGCCAGGTTCTTCAGCGACTCGCCCCGCGACACCCGCCACGCCCACTCTTTTTTGATCGACGACCGAAAACCCAACTCCAGCAACGTATTGAAGTCCGAATCGACGGCCTCCAGCACCTGACCGAGCACCCGGTCGATCTCGTCGGCGGTCACCGAGCTCAACGCCATCCGGCCAACCAGGTAGATGTCGCCGACGTTGTCGAGGGTGTAGGCGACGCCGTACAGCCTGACGGTTTCGGTTGAGCAGGAACCGGTAGACGCCCTCGTGGTTTTCGTCGGGCTTGCGGCAGACGAACGCCTCGACGCGCACCGAGTGCTCGCCGATGGTCAGGATGGTGTTGGTCTTCAGCCGCCGCTCGCCCGGCAGCTCGACGATGATGCCGGGAAGCCCACCGCGAGCGCCCTCCTGGCGCGTACAGACGAGGCCGTGCTCCTTGCAGGTGTCCTCGATGACCTTCGCCGCGTCGGTCTTCGCCATCGGCTCTCTCTTCGCGCACGCGGCTCATCGGGGTGCTCTGCTCTTCGCGCACGCGGCTCATCGCTCAAGCCCTGACACCTCGCCGCATCGAGAACCGGCGACCGTTGCGCCGCGCGGTCACATCCGGCGGCCAGTGGCGGGCGCGGTAGTCGGCGACGGCGCGGCCGTAGCTGGCCAGCAGCGCGTCGACGGTGTGCGCCCACGAGAACGTCGCCGCGTGCTCGACGGCGGCGCGGCTCATGCTCTCGGGGCCGCGCTCGAGCACCCCGGCGATCGCCTGGCGCCCAGTCGTCGACGTCGTGGCCGTTCACCAGCGCACCGCTGGCCCCGTCGCGCACCGCGACGGGCAGCCCGCCGACGGCGGCGGCCACCACCGGTGTGCCACAGGCCTGGGCCTCGATGGCGACCAGGCCGAAGGACTCCGAATAGCTCGGCACCGCGACCAGGTCGGCGGCCCGGTAGAGGTCGACAAGTTGATCGCGTGACTGCGGCGGCAGGAACGTCACCCTGATCGGCGATACCCAGTTCGTCGGCGAGCCGAACCAGCCCGTCCGGCGCTGCCAACCCGCTGCCCGACGGTCCACCGGCCACCACGACGCGCACCCCGGGCAGCTTCGCGGCCGCGCGCAGCAGCACATCGGGGGCCTTGAGTGGCTGGATGCGGCCGACGAACGCCAGCATCGGCTCGTCGGTGGCGAGCCCGAGCGCCGCGCGGGCGGCGCGCTTGTCTCCGGGCGTGAACATCTCGAGGTCGACCCCGGGGTGGACCACGTCGATGCGGGCCGGGTCGGCGTGGTGTAGCGAAACCAGTTGCTGCGCTTCATGTTCGGTGTTGACGATCAACCGGTCCGCCTCGTCGACGACCTGTTGTTCGCCGACGGCGCGCAGCGGCGGCTCAGGCGAGTCGCCGTCGGCCAGCGCGGCGTTCTTCACCGCGGCCAACGTATGCGCGGTATGCACCAGCGGCACCGCCCAGCGGTCCCGGGCCAGCCAGCCGACCTGTCCGGACAGCCAGTAGTGCGAATGCACGATGTCGTAGTAGCCGGGCTCATGCGTGGCCTCGGCGCGCAGCACGCCCGCGGTGAAGGCACACAGCTGGGTGGGCAGGTCGTACTTGTCGAGCCCCTCGAACGGCCCGGCCACGACGTTGCGCACCAGCACACCCGGCGCAACCTTGACGACGGGCGGATCGGCCGACGACGTCGCGCGGGTGAAGATCTCCACCTCGACGCCGCGGCGGGCCATCTGCAGCGCGCTCTGCAGCACGTAGACGTTCATGCCGCCGGCATCGCCGGTGCCCGGCTGGGCCAACGGTGAGGTGTGAACCGACAGCACGGCGACGCGTCGCAGGCCCGGTGGCAGATCTGTTGCTAGGCGCACACAGACATGTCTACACCGAATCAGGTTCACCGCCGGCGGTCAATCAAGCTCCACCGCCGGGCGGTCAATCAGCTTCCACCGCCGGGCGGTCATAAGCTTCCACCGCCGGGCGGCGGCTCTGTGCGCGCCGCATCGCCCCGATCGGGTCGGAGTAGAGCCCGCCGAGCGATACCACCCCGGCACCCGCCTCCTGCACCCGGTTGCCGAACGCGGTGACCCGGATCTCGCGGGCCGGCAGCACCGAACGCTCGACGTAGGCGGCCTCGACGAGATTCATGCCCTCGGGGTATTCGGTGAACGCCTGGCCGCCGACCACCAGATCGTCGGGGTTGAGCATGTCGCGCAGCAGCGCGACGGCCTCCCCGAGCACCCGCGCCCGCTCGGCCAGCAGCGCACCAGCCTGCTGGTTGCCCTGCCGGGCCGATCGCAGCACGGCAGTCACAGTCGACGCTGGACCTTCGGCCGGGATGATGCGCGCCTTGCGGGCCGCGATCAGCACCGCCTCGTCGCTCACCGTGGACTCCAGCTGGCCGCTGCCGCCGAGCAGTTCCGATTGGGCGGGCAGCGCGGCGATCGTGCCGGGCCCGCTGGCCGGCGAGTGCACCCGCCCGCCGATCGACAGGGCATAGCCGACGGTCTCGCGGGCGTACACGTAAAGGCTGGTCGACGATTGCGCCGGCGCGCGGCGCACCCCGAGCAGCAGTTCGGCACCGGCCATCGCGTCGACGTGAGAAGCCACCGAGACCGGCAGGCCGAGCGTCTCGGCCAGCACAGGGCCGACAGGGGCGTCGGCCCAGCCCAGCCGCGGGTGGTCGAGGTGTCCACTGCTGCCGTCGACGACGCCACCGGCGGCCACGCCGACCCACAGCGGGCGCCGGCGGTGCCAGCGGCTCAGGTAGCGACGGGCACTGCCGGCCAGCGACGCGAGCGCTGCGGCCTGCGCGCCCCGCGGTGTCGGGGTCTCGACCACGTCCAGCGTGCGGCCGAACAGGTCGGTGGCCACGATGCTGGTGGTGCGGGCGCCGATATGGATACCGAGCGTCAGGAACGGCTCGTGGTTGACCTCGACCGGCACGCGGGGCCGCCCGATGGCGCCGGAGACGGCGAGGTCGGCACGCTCACGCAGGATCCCCGCCTCCAGCAGCGCCGTGACCTGGCGATTGACGGTCGCGATGCTGAGCTGGGTGACTTGGGCGATGACGTCACGCGCGATCGGGCCGCGCACGCGCGCGGCGCCGAACACCGAGGCGGCCGCCGCGTCGGCGACCTTCAGTGAGGGAGCTACCACCCGGTGTCGCGGCTGCGGATATCTCGCGGGTACCAACGCCCGCTTGGTATGGCTGGCCGCTCGGACGCCCTTGGCGGACGTCGCGGGCTGACGGAGCGAAGTGGTGGGTGTGCGCACGGGGTGTCCTTTGTGAAGTCGGCTGGTGGGTCGGGGCCACACCTGGCGACTCAGCAGGACAAGAAGCGTCCGGTATCAGTCAGGCGCGGCGACGTGCGCAACGACAACAGTGCCGGGTGGCGACTGCAGCCTGACTATTCGGGTACACACGATGAACTTAGCACGCCAACTAAAGTTGAGCAGATGACGACTCCCTCAGTCTCCGAACGGGTCGCGGTGGTCACCGGCGCCAGCGCCGGCATTGGCGAAGCAACCGCGAGAGCGCTTGCGGGACAAGGTTTTCACGTCGTTTGCGTGGCTCGCCGAGAAGGCCCGATCAAGGCACTCGCGGACGAGATCGGCGGCACCGCAATCGTGGCGGACGTCACAAACGACGAGGCGGTGACGTCGCTGGCCGGCGCCCTGGACCGGGTCGACGTGCTGGTCAACAACGCCGGAGGGGCGCGCGGGCTGGAGCCGGTGATGGAGGCGAACCTCGACCACTGGCGCTGGATGTGGGAAGCCAACGTGCTGGGCACGCTGCGCGTGACCCGGGCACTGCTGCCCAAGCTGATCGAGTCCGGCGACGGGCTGATCGTCACGGTCACCTCGATCGCGGCGATCGAGATCTACGACAACGGCGCCGGCTACACCTCCGCCAAGCACGCCCAGGGCGCGCTGCATCGCACGCTGCGCGGCGAGCTGTTGGGAAAACCGGTGCGACTCACCGAGATTGCGCCCGGCATGGTGCAGACGGACTTCTCACTGCGCCGGTTCGAGGGAGATGAGGAACGCGCCGCCAAGGTGTACGAGGGCGTCACACCGCTGGTCGCCGACGACGTCGCAGAGGTGATCGGATTCGTCGCCTCCCGGCCGTCACACGTCGACCTGGACCTGATCGTGATCCGCCCGCGCGACCAGGCCAGCGCGTCTCGGTTCAGCCGGAAGCCGGGCAAGTAACCGGCTAACCGCCGGGCGCCGCTGACCGGCTGAGGCGCATCCGACGGCGTGACCGGTGCGGTGCTGGGGATCTGGGTTGGCGGCGGCTGCTGCGACAGCGCCGACATCGCCGCCCAGTCATCCCAGCTGACCGCCCAGTCCCAGAGGTCGCCGTCGGCGTACGACAGCTGGATCGAGGTGCCGGTGACCTCGACCGGGTCGCCGTAGATAGCGCTGTTGAAGTACTGCTGGGCGTCGGAGGTCGACAGGTTGATGCAGCCGTTGGTGACGTTGGTGTTGCCCTGAGCGCCCGAACTGGCCGGGTTGGCGTGGATGAACTCGCCGTTGTTGGAGATCCGCACCGCCCACCGCTCGTGGGCGTTGCTGTACCCGGCGGCCGGGTTGGACATGTAGAAGTCCTCGTGCTTCTCGCTCACCACGTGGATGCCGCTGCGGGTGATATTGCGGGGCAGGTCGGCCTGCCCGTAGCTGCACGGGAAGTCCATGATCACGCCCGCGTCGGTGATCACCTGGATGCGGTGTGACGACGCTTCGGCCTTGACCACCTGGCGGCGGCCGATCTCGAAGTCCAGCGAGATGTCCTGCGCACCGAACGCGCCGCCGCCGAAGGGGACGCCGTACAGCTTGGCGTCGACGTGGATCTTGGTACCCGCGGGGTAGTAGTCCTTGCTGCGGTAGTGCACCCGCGAACCGCCCACCTCGTCGGGTAGCCACGCCCAGCCGCCCTCGACCGGCGGTTGGGTCGTGACCTTCAACGCCTTCTCGACGGAGGCCTTGTCGCTGATCGCCGCGTTGAACTGAAGGATGATCGGCGCGGCGACGCCGACAACCTGACCGTCGGCGAGCTGGAATGCGCCGTTGACCTGGATATCCGGCTTGAGGGTGGTGAACTTGGCCGAAACCGGGACGGCCTTGCCGTCATGGCCGACGACCGAGCCGCTCCAGGTGTACGAAACGCCGTAGCCGAGCGGTTCGGTGGTGGTGTATCTGGTGCGGTCGGGGTCGAGCGCGCCCGCAACGGCCTTGCCCTCGGAGTTGGTCAGCGTGACGCGCTGGAACCAGCCGTCCTTCACCTGCACGCCCACCGGCGCGACGGGCACCACATCGCTGGCGGCGTCGGCAGGCTGGTAGGTGATGGCCGGAGCGGGCGGCGCGGCCGGGGTGTTCGCGGCTGGTTTGCTGACCCTGCGACCGCAGGCGGCAAGCGCGCCCGGCGCGACAACCCCGACCGCAAGGGCGGTCAGGGCCCGCCGCCGATTAATCGACGGCACGGGATTGGCTGGGCTCACGTGGAACCAGGGTACCTAGAAAGTGCAGCCAATCAGAATCGGCTCGGGTGTGAGATCGATCCCGAACGTCGTTCTAACACCGTCGCGTACCGTCCTGGCCAGCGAGATCACGTCCGCGGTGGTGGCGCCGCCGCGGTTGGTCAGCGCCAGCGCATGCTTGGTCGACAGCCGCGCCGGCGCGTCTTCGCCGGGGTAGCCCTTGGCGAAGCCGGCCCGCTCCACCAGCCAGCCCGCGGCCAGTTTCACCCCGTCCGGAGCCGGATAGTTCGGCACCGCGCCGGCGATGTTTCCGGCACGCCGCCTCAGCCAGATCGAATTCGGCGGGCGTGACGACGGGGTTGGTGAAGAACGACCCGACGCTCCAGGTGTCGTGGTCGGCGTCGTCGAGCACCATGCCTTTGCGGGTCCGCAACGACAGCACCGCCTCGCGCACCAGGGCCGGGTCGGTGCGCGACCCGGGCTCGGCGTCCAGCGCGGCGGCCAGCTCGCCGTAGCGCAGCGGGGCGCTGCGCCCGTCGGCGGCCAACGCGAACTCCACCTCGAGCACGATTGCGGCCTGCGAGTGCTTGAGAATGCTTGTGCGGTACCCAAATTCGAGGACATCCGGCGTCACCCAGCGGTCCTCGCCGGTGCGGCGGTCGAGCAGCCGGACGCGGCGGATGGTGTCGGCGACCTCCGCGCCGTACGCGCCGACGTTCTGCACCGGCGTCGCGCCCGCCGATCCGGGGATGCCCGACAGGCACTCCAGCCCGCCGAGCCCATGGGCCAGCGAGGTGACGACGACGTCGTCCCACAGCGCACCGGCTTCGGCGCGCACGATGTTGCCCTCGACGGTGATCTCGGTGTTGGCGAGCAGCACCACGGTCAGGTCGGCGAGGTCGTCGGCCAGCACCACGTTGGATCCGCCGGCGAGCACGAGGACGTCCTCGGGCGGCGCGCAACACCTCGACGATCTGCTCGGTGCTGGTGCAGGTGATCAACCGGCGCGCAACGGGTCCGATCCGCAGCGTGGTCAGCGGCGCCAGCGGCACGTCGTCGGCGACGGCGGCACCCCCCAGTTCCAGACCGGTCACGGGCGGTAACGGTAGCCTGGCCAGCTATGCCGCGTTCATTCGACATGGCCGCCGAATACGACGGCAGCGTCGAACAGGTCCACCAGGCATTCAGCGACGAACAGTATTGGCTGGCGCGGCTGGCAGATTCCGGTGCCGACGACTACTCGCTCGATTCGATGACCGTTGACGCAACGGGGGGCATCGACGTGGTTACCACGCAAACCCTGCGCGCCGACCGGCTGCCCGGCGTGGTGACTCAGTTCCACCGCGGCGACCTGAGCTTCGTTCGCGAGGAGACGTGGACGCCGATCATCGGCGGGCAGGCCACTGCGACCGTCAAGGGCTCGATCACCGACGCGCCTGCGACGCTGACCGGCAGCACCGTGCTCACCCCGGCAAAATCCGGGCGCGGCTCGCGGCTGGAGTTCAAGGCCACCGTCGAGGTGCGCGTGCCGCTCGTCGGCGGCAAGATCGAGAACTTCATCGGTAGCCAACTCGTCGAGCTCCTGATCGCAGAACAGCGATTCACCACGGTGTGGATTACGGGAAACGCATAGCCCGTTAGATAAAATCATTTTCCATGTCGCGGCCGGCGAGCGTCTGCAAGGTCTACGTGCCGACCCGCTTGCGGGGGAGCGTTCACTGCTGACCGGACCGCCAAGCACGACCAGGCCCGTCGGGGCCATCACCCGCGGCACGACGGGCCACAACCGGCTGCGCCGCAGCGACCGCTGGCTGGTGCATTCGCGCCGGGTGCGCACCGCACTGCAGGCGGCCGCCGATCCGCTGGTGATCGACCTCGGCTACGGCGCGCTGCCGGTGACGACGCTGGAGTTGGCGGCGCGACTGCGGGTGGTGCGCGCCGACGTCCGTGTCGTCGGCCTGGAGATCCACCCCGACCGCGTCGTGCCGCCGCGCGCAGGCGTCGAATTCGGGCTCGGCGGTTTCGAACTGGCCGGGCGGCGCCCCGTGCTGGTGCGCGCGTTCAACGTGCTGCGCCAGTACCCGGTCGAGGCGGTGCGCGACGCGTGGGCGGTGATGCGGGCGGGGCTGGCGCCGGGCGGGTTGATCGTCGACGGCACCTGCGATGAGCTCGGCCGCCGCTGCTGCTGGGTGCTGCTGGATGCCGACGGGCCGATCAGCTTGACGCTGGCATGCGATCCGTTCGCGATCGGGCGGCCGTCGGATCTGGCCGAGCGGTTGCCCAAGGTGCTGATCCATCACAACGTCGCCGGCGAGCCCGTCCATGCGCTGCTGACCGCGGCCGACCGCGCATGGGCCAGCGTCGCGGGTCACGGGGTGTTCGGCCCGCGGGTGCGCTGGCGGGCGATGCTGGACCTGATGCTCGACGAGGGGTTCCCGGTCGAGCCGCCACGCAGGCGGATACGCGACGGCGTGCTTTCCGTGCCGTGGTCCACGGTGGCGCCGCGGCTAGTCTGAGCACCATGCGGATTGCCCTCGCGCAGATCCAGAGCGGCGCCGAACCCGCGGCCAATCTCGGCCTGGTCGACGACTACACGCGCCGCGCCGCCGACGCAGGCGCCCGCCTGGTGTTGTTCCCCGAGGCGACCATGTGCCGGTTCGGGGTGCCGCTCGCGCCGATTGCCGAACCGCTGGACGGCCCATGGGCGTCGGGCGTACGCGCGATCGCCGAGCGCGCGGGCATCGTCGTCGTCGCGGGCATGTTCGCCCCCGCCAGCGAAGACGGGGCCGGGCGGGTGACCAATACGCTGATCGCGACGGGCCCGGGGTGTCGAGGCGCACTACGACAAGATCCACCTCTACGACGCGTTCGGTTTCGCCGAGTCGAACACCGTCGCGCCGGGGCACCAACCGGTGATGATCACCGTCGACGGCGATTCCGGACCTGTCAATGTCGGCCTGACCCTGTGCTACGACGTCCGCTTCCCCGAGCTCTACGTCGAATTGGCCCAGCGCGGAGCGCAACTCATCACCGTGCACGCATCGTGGGGCACCGGCCCCGGCAAGCTCGAGCAGTGGACGCTGCTGGCCCGTGCCCGCGCCATCGACACGACCGGCTTCGTCGCCGCGGTCGGCCAGGCATATCCCGGGTGACGAACTCGCCGCCGTCGGCCCGACCGGTGTCGGCGGCAGCCTTGTCGCGTCGGCGGTCGGTGAGGTGCTGGCGTCGGCTGGGGCGGACCCCCAGCTGCTGGTGTCCGACCTCGACCTCGCCGCCGCGCAGAAGGCCCGCGAAACCATCGCGGTATTGCGCAACCGCTCGGAATTCACACACCGTAAGGCAGAATCGCTGAGGTGACCGATCCCTGGGCACGCCCGGCCAACCAGCCAGGGCCCGTCCCGCCGCCGCCGCCGCAGTACCCCCAGGGCCCACCCCAGGGCAGCCGGTCACCGCCCCCGCGGACCGACTCGTCGCTGGCCGGCGAAGATCACGAAGCCCTGTTCCAAGACCCACTGTCCATCGTGCTGATCGTCGTCATCGTCATCGCGCTGGTGGCGGCCGGTGTGCTGGCCGGCGAGCTATACGCCCGCAGCCGCGCGGACTCGGTCGTCGCCAAGGCCACCCAGTGCGTGGTGCAGGACAACGCCACCGCATCGTTCGGCGCACTGCCGCCGTTTCTGATGCAGCACATATCCGGCCACTACACGAATATCCACATCGAGACCGCGGGCAACCAGGTCCGTCAGGCCAAGGGCATGAAGGTCGAATCTGGTCATCAACGATGTGCGGCTCGGGGACACCGGGAACGCCAACGGGTCGATCGGTTCGTTGGTCGCCAACATCACCTGGTCGGCACAGGGCATCAAGGACACCATCCAGAACGCCATCCCGATCATCGGCAGCCTGGTCACCGGCGTGACGACCAACCCGTCCGCCGGCACCATCGAGCTGCAGGGCGTACTGGGCAGCATCACCGCAAAGCCGGCGGTGGCCAACAACGGGATCTCGCTGCAGGTGACCCAGTTGACCGGGCTCGGCTTCACCCTGCCGCGGGAGACCGTGCAGCCGGCGCTGGACGCGTTCACCTCGCAGCTGACCACGAACTACCCGCTCGGTATCCACGCCGACTCGGTTCAGGTGACGGATAGCGGTGTGGTGAGCCAGTTTTCGACCCAGAACGCGTCGATCCCGAAGGGCACCACAAGACCCCTGCTTCGCAGGTCTCTAGTCGCGCCCGCCGCGCGTTACCCCTGGGGCAGCCCGTCGAGCACCGCGCGAGTGCCGGAGAGCCCCAGCCTGGTGGCGCCGGCATCGAGCATCGCGACGGCCTGATCGGCGCTGCGGATGCCGCCGCTGGCCTTGACGCCCAGCCGGTCCCCGACTGCGCCGGCCATCAGCTCGACAGCGCGCACCGATGCGCCGCCACTGGGATGAAATCCGGTGGAGGTCTTCACAAAGTTGGCGCCGGCGTCCTCGGCGATCCGGCACACCTCGACCAGTCGCTGCTCGCCGCAGATGGCAATCAACGCGGCAGACTCGACGATCACCTTCAAGATGACGTGGTGCGGTATCGCGTCGACGACCGCCGCGATGTCGGCCCGCACGGCGTCGAAGTCGCCGTCAAGGGCCGATCCGATGTCGATCACCATGTCGATCTCGTCGGCGCCGGCGGCGACGGCAAGCCGTGCCTCCTCGGCCTTGATCGCCGAAAGATGTTTTCCTGAAGGGAATCCCACGACCGAGGCAATGTGGTATTCGGCGGTCCGCAGCGACGTGGCCGTCGAAACCATCGACGGTGACACGCACACCGCGAACACCCCGAGTTCGGCCGCCTCGTGCGACAGCGCGGCGATGTCGGCCTCGGTCGCCTCCGGTTTGAGCAGCGTGTGGTCGACGAGCGCGGCCACCCGTTCGCGGAGGTAGCGCCCCATCTAGGACGGTTCCTCGGGGCCGCCGGGGTTGCAGCCCGTCGCGATCATCTCCTCGTCGGAGACCTCGCTTCGCCACGGTTCGAGGTTCCAGCTGACCTTGCCGGGGTCGAAGAGTTCGGCGAAGTGCCAATGGCACATGAACTGGGCCCTCATGCCCGGGCTGTCGGCGTCGGGCGAGAGCGTCAACACCTCGCCCCACGCCTCGTCGGCTTGCGCGTCGGTGCGCGGCTGCCTCGACGCCAGGCGCGCGGCCTCCGTCGGGTACACCCGCAGACTGGACTTGTCGCCCGACGTCGCCCACTGCGACGTGGTCGACATACGGCGGGCCGGAACCGGGTCCGCCGACGCCACCGGAACGCAGGGCGAGAGACACCGTGACAGCCGCCACCACAGCGGCGGCGCGCGGCGACGAGGCGCACCTGACTATCGGGACTTGCGCTGGATTTCTATCGGGACTTGCCCTGGATTTCCAGAATCTTGGGCCGGACGTCGACCAGATAGACGCCGGACGCGACCGCCGCGATCGCCACGCCGGTGATGCTGAGCACCAACGCCAGCAGCACGCCGAATCCGAGGATCACCAGCCATACCGGCTTGGTCAGCTTCTCGGCGGCCGTGTAGGCGTCGGACCGCTGCAACGCGGCGTGAACGAACGCGTAGACGGTCATTACGACCACCGCGATCTGCAAAACAGCGAGGACGTAACCCACTAGGCCTTGAAGCTCCACGTAGCTAGCCTAAGCGGGTTACGTCCCCTGGTCGACTCTGAGTCGCCGCAAGGCGGCGAGCCGGGCCGAATTTACTTCTGCGTGACCTTCTTGGCGGCAGCCTTCTTGGCCGGAGCCTTCTTGGCCGGCGCCTTCTTGGCCGGGGCCTTCTTGGCCGGGGCCTTCGAAGCCTTCTTCGGCAGCTCGACGCCGACCAGCTTGGCGGCACGCTCGCCGACCGCGCGGGTCTGCGACGCCACGTTGCCCAGCGCCTCCTGCGTCAGCTCGACGGCCTGGTCGGAATAACGCTCGACCCGCTCGCGGCCCTCTTCGAGCGCGTTGGTGTTGCGCAGGCGCTCCAACGCGGCCTCGCCACGCTCGACGAGGTTGTTGTAGCGGCTCTGGGCGGCCTCGGCGTAGCTCTCGGCGACCTTGCGCAGCTCCTCGCTGGTCAGCCGCTCACGCAGCTCACCGAACTGGGTCGGCAGGTCCTCCTGCAGCTTGGTGAGGCGGGCACGGCTCTCCTCGACGCGCGCCTCGGCGTCGGTGCGGGCCTCGCCGGCACGCTCACGCAGGGTGGACACGATCTCGTTGACCCGCTCGAGGGCCAGATCGGCGGCGCCCACCGCGGCGAGCAGCGGGGCCTTGAGGTCGTCAACGGTCGGCTGGTTCTTAGCCGGCTTGTTCTTCGCCATGTTCATAGTTCCTTTCACTGAGTTTCACTGAGTTTCGTTGTATTGCTGGATTTCTAGAGTGGTCAGTTGGTCTGCGGTGGGTTCAGTCGTCGGCTCCTCACTGACGGCTTCGTTCTGCTGGCAAAATGACGTGTAGATGTCGAGCAGCACCTGCTTTTGCCGCTCGGTGATCGCCGTGTCGGTGATGATGGCGTCGCGGACCTCGCTCGTCTCGCTGGACTCGAGAATCCCGGCCCGGACGTAGAGCACTTCCGCGGACACCCTCAGCGCCTTGGCGATCTGTTGCAGCACGTCGGCCGAGGGTTTCCGCAATCCACGTTCGATCTGGCTGAGATAGGGATTGCTGACGCCGGCCTTCTCGGCCAACTGCCGCACGGATACCTGCGCTGCCTCGCGTTGCGTTCGAATGAAGCTGCCGATGTCCTGCGCCGCGGTTTGGGCGACGTTGGACACGACGGCGGCAAGATTTTCATCCTGCGGCATAGCGTGGCCCCCTCGGTTGCGTCGGGTATCCAGTTGGATTGACTGAAGTGCGACGCGGTTAACCGTACGACGGGGTGCTAACTTTTGCAAGCACTAGTTAGCGCAGGTCAGAAGAGTAGCTGGGCTATCGAATAGATGACTAAGCCCGCAAGCGCACCCACCACTGTGCCATTGATCCGGATGAATTGCAGGTCACGGCCCACGTGCAGCTCGATGCGCCTGCTGGCCTCGTCGGCGTCCCAGCGCTCGATGGTCTCGGTGATGATCGCTGTGATCTCCACCCCATATTCGGAAACCAGGTGTTGTGCGGCGCGAATGATCCAGCTGTCGACCTTGTCGCGCAGGTCGGCCTCGTCGCGCAGCGACTCTCCGATATGCATGACCGAGTCGGCGATGCGCGTGCGCAGCGCCGATGACGGGTCGTCGACCGACTCGAAGATGATCTTTTTGGCGGCGGTCCACGCCGTCTCGGCGGCCCTTGCGACCTCGTCGCGGGCCATGATCTGGTCCTTGACGTTCTCGGCACGCTGAATCGTTGCGTCGTCGTGCTGGAGGTCGTCGGCGAACTCGAACAGGAACCGGGTGGCCGACCGCCGAAGTTCGTGGTCGGGGTTGCGGCGCACCTTGTCGGTGAAGTCCATCAGCTCGCGGTGGATGCGGTCGCCGACGAGGTGGTCCACCCAACGCGGCGACCAGGTCGGCGAGTCCCGCTCGACGACCCGCTCGATGATCTCGCCCGCGTTGAGCGACCATTGGAAGGCGCGATCGGCGAGCAGCTGGATCAGCGCCTCCTGGCGGCCCTCGGCCAGCAGGGTGGCGAGGACGCGACCGATCGGCGGCCCCCACTTCGGTTCGGCGATGCGCTTGACGATCATCCGGTCCAGCACGTGCTGCACGTCCTCGTCGCGCAGCATCTCCACCAGCACACCGCAGCATGGTCGACGTCTCGGCGGCGACCCGCTCGGCGTGCGAGGGCTCCGACAGCCACTTGCCGAGCCGGCCCGCGACCTGCGCGTCGCGCAGCTTCGTCTCGACCACCTGCGGTGACATGAAGTTCTCCCGGACGAAGGCGCCGAGGCCCTCACCGAGCTGGTCCTTTTTGCGCTTGATGATCGCGGTGTGCGGGATCGGGATGCCCAGCGGATGCTTGAACAGCGCGGTGACCGCGAACCAGTCGGCCAGTGCGCCGACCATGCCCGCCTCCGCGCCAGCGCGGACGTACCCGACCCAGGCAGCGGCGCCGTTCGACTGCGCCCAGGTGCAGACGAAGAAGACCACGGTGGCGCCGACGAGGAAGCTCAGCGCGACGACCTTCATCCGCCGCAGCCCGCGGCGGCGCTGCGCGTCGGCGGCGGAGTCGGCTCCGGCCAGCGACTCAGCGAAGCTGGACCGCGGGGCCGGCGGCAGGGCCGTCATGGCGCGTCCGCCGACGTTCGGTCTGTGTGCCACTCCTCCATCATCCGCTACGCCGCCCGCGACAGGCCGGTCTGACGAGCCCTGCCGTCAAGATCGGCCGTACTATCAGGGGGGATTATGGAACGGATCACGGCGATAGTGGCAGAAGAAGACCCCGGCCGTCGCAGTCAAAACCGATGGTCGCAAACGGCGCTGGCACAAGCACAAGGTGGAGCGCCGCAACGAGCTGGTCGACGGCACCCTCGAGGCCATCCGGCGGCGCGGCAGCAACGTCAGCATGGATGAGATCGCCGCGGAGATCGGGGTCTCCAAGACGGTGCTCTACCGCTACTTCGTCGACAAGAACGACCTGACGACCGCGGTGATGATGCGATTCGCGCAGACCACGCTGATACCGAACATGGCCGCCGCGCTGTCGTCGAATCTGGACGGCTACGACTTGACCCGCGAGATCATCCGCGTCTACGTCCAGACGGTGGCCAACGAGCCGGAGCCGTACCGATTCGTGATGGCCAACAACTCCGCAAGCCGGAGCAAGGCGGTCGCGGACTCCGAGCAAATCATCGCCCGCATGCTTGGCGTCATGCTGCGCCGCCGGATGGCCGAGGTCGGGATGGACACCAGCGGCGCGGAGCCGTGGGCCTATCACACCGTCGGCGGGGTGCAGCTGGCCACCCACTCGTGGATGTCGCACCCGCAGGATGAGCGCCGACGAGCTCATCGATTACCTGACGATGCTGTCGTGGAGCGCGTTGTGCGGCATCGTCGAAGTGGGCGGATCGCTGCAGAAATTCCGTGAAGAGCCGCACCCGTCTCCGATACTGCCTCCTCAGCTGTCGACACATGACTAAGCGTTCGGATGTGCCCAAGCTCTGGACACACGAACCGCACGACTACCTGGTGTACCGCGAGGGCGACAAGGTGGCCCACCTCGATACCAACGCGACGCCGGGATTCAAGGGCAACAAGAGCGACGCTGCCCAACTGGCGCCCGAGCGCAACGAGCGCTTCGCGCAATTGCAGGAGATGCTCTACGCCAACAGCAGGACCACCGACGACAACCGCTCGCTACTGCTGGTGCTGCAGGGCATGGACACTGCCGGCAAGGGCGGGATCGTCAAACACGTTGTCGGAACCGCCAATCCGCAGGGCATCCGGTATACCGGGTTCGGCGTCCCCACCGAGGAAGAACGCAAGCACAACTACCTGTGGCGGATTCGGCGTGCGCTGCCACCGGCTGGTCACATCGGGGTGTTCGACCGATCGCACTACGAGGACGTGCTGGTGGTCCGGGTGCACAACATCGTGCCGCCCGAGGTTTGGGGCAGGCGCTATGACGAGATCAACCGGTTCGAGGAGAAACTCGTCGAGGAGGGCATGACGATCATCAAAGTGGCGATGTTCGTCTCGCTCGACGAGCAGAAGGCTCGGTTGTCCGAGCGGCTCGATCGGCCCGACAAGTATTGGAAGTACAACCCGGCCGATATCGATGAGCGGCTGCGGTGGCCCGCCTATCAGGAGGCCTACCAGGCCCTGCTCGAGCGCACGTCGACGGACTACGCGCCGTGGCACGTGGTGCCGTGCGACCGCAAGTGGTACAGCCGGCTGGCCATCCTCGAGCTGCTGATCGAGGCGCTGGAAGGGCTCAACTTGTCTTGGCCACCAGCGGATTTCGACGTCGAAGCCGAGAAGAAGCGGCTGGCCAAGGCGTAGCTGCGCCGCAGGCGTCAGTACGTGTAGAAACCCTGGCCCGACTTCTTGCCAAGCTGGCCCGCTTCGACCATGCGCAGCAGCAGCGGCGGCGGCGCGTAGTGCGGCTCCTTGAACTCCTCAAACATCTTGTCCGCGATGAGCTTTAGCGTGTCCAGTCCAACGAGGTCGGACAGCCGCAGCGGCCCCATCGGATGCGACAGCCCGGCCACCACCGCCTTGTCGACGTCCTCGACCGCGGCGAAGCCAGCCTCGACCATCCGGATGGCCGATAAGCAGGTAGGGCACCAGCAGCGCGTTGACGACGAACCCGGAGCGATCGCTGCACCGCACCACCTCCTTGCCCAGCACATTGCTCGCGAACTGTTCGGTGCGCGCGATCGCCGCGTCGGAGGTGACCAGCGTGCTGACCAGTTCGACCAGTGGCAGCACCGGCACCGGATTGAAGAAGTGCAAGCCGAGCACGCGGCCGGGATTGCCGGTCGCCGCAGCGATTTTCATGATGGGGATGCTGGAGGTGTTCGATGCCAGCACCGCGTCGGGATCGGTGATGAGCTTGTCCAGTTCGGCGAAGATGTTGCCCTTGACGGTCTCGTCCTCGATGACCGCCTCGATGACAAGCTGGCGATCGGACAGGTCGGCGAGACTGGTGGTGAACGTCAGCTTCGCCAGTGCCGCGGTGCGCTCGCGTTCGGTGATCTTGCCGACGCTCACGCCGCGCTCGAGCGACTTGGTGATGCGGGCCTTTCCCGCGGTGGTCAGCGCCTCGGTGGGCTCGTAGACGATGACCTCGACACCGGCCCTGGCGGACACCTCAGCGATGCCCGCGCCCATCTGCCCGGCGCCGATCACGCCTACCCGTTCGATTTGATCGCTCACAGACCTCTCCCTTACACAGCATCAGGTCCCTTACACAGCGTCAGGCCCCGCCCAACATGGCGGGCGGGGCCTGAGCTGTCAACCTCTAGCTCTAGCCGCGAAGCGACTCAGAGCGCTCAGACCGACTTAGTGGAACTGTCCCTCTTCGGTCGAACCGGTCAACGCGGTGGTCGACGAGGTCGGGTCCACCGTGGTGGCGATCAGGTCGAAGTAGCCGGCGCCGACCTCGCGCTGGTGCTTCGTCGCGGTGTAACCGCGCTCCTCGGCGGCGAACTCGCGCTCCTGGAGCTCGACGTAGGCGCTCATCTGGTTGCGGGCGTAGCCGTATGCCAGATCGAACATCGAGTAGTTCAGGGCGTGGAAGCCGGCCAGCGTGATGAACTGGAACTTGAAGCCCATCGACGCGAGCTCCTTCTGGAACTTCGCGATCGTCGCGTCGTCGAGGTGCTTGCGCCAGTTGAACGACGGCGAGCAGTTGTAGGCCAGCATCTGGTCGGGGAACTCGCTCTTGACGCCCTCGGCGAACTTCTGGGCCAGCTCGAGGTCCGGGGTGCCGGTCTCCATCCAGATCAGGTCGGAGTACGGCGCGTAGGCCTTGGCGCGGGCGATGCAGGGCTCGAGGCCGTTCTTGACCCGGTAGAAGCCTTCCTTGGTCCGTTCGCCGGTGACGAACGGCCGGTCGCGCTCGTCGACGTCGCTGGTGATCAGCGTCGCCGCCTCGGCGTCGGTGCGGGCGATGACGACGGTCGGGACGTCCGCCACGTCGGCCGCGAGCCGGGCCGAGGTCAGCGTGCGGATGTGCTGCTGGGTGGGGATGAGCACCTTGCCGCCGAGATGGCCGCACTTCTTCTCCGAGGCCAGCTGGTCCTCCCAGTGCGACCCGGCGACGCCGGCGGCGATCATGGCCTTCTGCAGCTCGTAGACGTTGAGAGCGCCACCGAAGCCGGCCTCGCCGTCGGCGACGATCGGCGCCAGCCAGTTGTCAACGGAGGTGTCGCCCTCGACCTTGGCGATCTGGTCGGCGCGCAGCAGCGCGTTGTTGATGCGACGCACCACCTGCGGCACCGAGTTGGCCGGGTAGAGGCTCTGGTCGGGGTAGGTGTGACCGGAGAGGTTGGCGTCACCGGCGACCTGCCACCCCGAGAGGTAGATGGCCTTCAGGCCGGCCCGGACCTGCTGCACGGCCATGTTGCCGGTCAGCGCGCCAAGGGCGTTGACGAACTCCAGGTCGTGAAGCTGCGACCACAGGACCTCCGCGCCGCGGCGGGCCAGCGTGGACTCCTCGACGACCGAGCCCTGCAGGGCCACCACGTCGGCGGGGGTATAGGTGCGCTCGATGCCCTTCCACCGGGGGTTGGTGTCCCAGTCATGCTGGATCTGTTCGGGCGACTTCGGCGTGCCAACGGTCGACATGGTGCTCCTTCTTTTGCAAGTCGCTGGAGCCGCTCCGACCCGGATGGTTGTTAACGCTCCAGCACCTTCACTTGTGTGCTAACTCGAGCATGCACCATCTAATAACCGCAGGTCCACTCGTTTCAATTGCCAACTTTCGCCAACGCCTAGCGTTAACTTGCTAAGGTTGCGAATGTAGCTATCGGCTGTACCGGTTCAGTAGCTACTGGCCGGTAACCGGATTTTCGCTGGTCAGTACGCTCGTACTGTTAAAGTCGCGCGGGTCAGAGGGCGAAGATCGAGGCGACGGCTTTCGTCTCGTCGCCGACCGCGTATGTGAGCGTTCTAACAGTGCGGTCCGCCAGTTCGGCGCCGAATTGCTCGGTCGATCCGGCGGGGTGCACGTGCGAGACGATCTCCAGCTTGTCGCCGAGTGCCACCGCGGCATCGTGTTCGATCGTCACCCGGATCGGCTTGTGCAGCAGCTCGGGGTTGCTGAACAGGTAGTCCTCGATCACCGTCCAGTACACGGAGTTGTTCATGTGATCGAAGATGTCGATGTCGCTGACGCGCACCGGATACTCGCGAATCTGCGCGGCGTCCTCGCGGCTGCCGGGCTTCAGGTAGGCCTTCCACCGGAGTCGGTCGACGTCGGTGGTGCGCCGCAGGCCCTCGATGAAATCGTCGGCGATGCGCGCCGGGCCCTGGGTTTCGCGGTTGATGTTGATCCAGAATGCTTCGGATTCCATCAGGCCGCCCTTACGGCCATCGATGCGCACCCGCATTTCACACCACCGGTTGGAGGTGCCCGAACACCAGCGCCGCAGCCGCAGCATGTCTTGGAACTCGACGGGCCTGATCAGGTCGATCATCGTGCGCCGCACGATCCACAGCGGATGGGTTTCCTCGAAGCCGAGTTCGCGCAGATGATCGGTCCCGATGTCTTGGATGTGCCGGGTCGCCGCGTCGAACCGCAGCCTGCCCTCGCGGTCGATGTCGGCGACGCGCAGCGGCCATTGCCGGTCGAACACATCGGGGTGTGGATCGGGAACTGGCATCATCGCCTTCGCCAGACCCGTTGCAGCTTCCCCCGCGGTACTCACGGCTCCCGATCCTGCCACAGCCCTCGATCTGCCAACAATGCGAAGCAGTTCTTCGCAGTCTTGTTAGGCTGTCTGACGTGGCGAAAACGTTTGTCGGATCGCGGGTGCGCCAGCTCCGCAGCGAGCGGGGCTTCAGCCAGGCGGCGCTGGCACAGATGCTGGAAATCTCGCCGAGTTACCTCAATCAGATCGAGCACGATGTTCGGCCGCTGACGGTGGCCGTGCTGCTGCGCATCACCGAGGTGTTCGGTGTCGACGCGACGTTCTTCGCCTCCCAGGACGACACCCGCCTGGTCGCAGAACTGCGCGAGGTCACCATGGACCGGGACTTGGACATCGACGTCGACCTCGCCGAAGTCGCCGACATGGTCGGCTCGCATCCGGCGCTGGCCCGGGCCATGGTCAACCTGCACCGGCGCTACCGGCTGACCACCACGCAACTGGCCGCCGCGACCGAGGACCGCTACTCCGACGGCAGCGGCACCGGTTCGATCACCATGCCGCACGAGGAAGTGCGCGACTACTTCTATCAACGACAGAACTATCTGCACGAGCTCGACGCCGCGGCCGAGGACCTCACGGTGCGCATGCGCATGCACCGTGCCGACCTGGCCGGCGAGCTCGCCGACCGGCTGCAGATCATGCACGGGGTCAACATCGTCAGGCGCATCGACCTCGGCGACACCGTGCTGCACCGCTTCGACCCGGCGACCAAGACCCTGGAGATCAGCGGACACCTGTCGTCGGGGCAGACGGTGTTCAAGATGGCGGCCGAATTGGCCTACCTCGAATTCGGCGACCTGATCGACACGCTCGTCGACGAGGGCAAGTTCACCAGCGACGAGTCGACGACCCTGGCCCGCCTCGGGCTGGCCAACTATTTCGCCGCCGCGACGGTGTTGCCCTACCGGCAATTCCACGACGTCGCGGAGAACTTCCGCTATGACATCGAGCGGCTCTCCGCTTTCTACTCTGTCAGTTACGAGACCATCGGGCACCGGCTGTCCACGCTGCAACGGCCGTCGATGCGCGGGGTGCCGTTCTCGTTCATCCGGGTGGACCGCGCGGGCAACATGTCGAAGCGCCAGTCCGCCACCGGTTTTCACTTCTCGTCATCCGGTGGCACCTGCCCGCTCTGGAACGTGTATGAGACGTTCGCCAACCCGGGCAAGATCCTGGTGCAGATCGCGCAGATGCCCGATGGGCGCAACTACATGTGGGTGGCGCGCACGGTGGAGCGGCGCGCATCGCGCTATGGTCAGCCTGGTAAGACGTTCGCCATCGGCCTGGGCTGCGAACTCCGGCACGCGCACCGGCTGGTCTATTCGGAGGGACTGGACTTGTCGGGTGACAACGCCACGCCGATCGGCGCCGGCTGCCGGGTCTGCGAGCGCGACAACTGCCCGCAGCGGGCTTTCCCCGCGCTGGGCCGCGCCCTTGACCTCAACGAGCACCGCAGCACGGTGTCGCCCTATTTGGTGCAGCAGCCGTGACGAGCCGGCGGATATGACGAGCAGGCAGCCATGAGCGCCCCCGCACGCATCCCGCCGGGTGGCTTCCGCGAGCTGGGGCCGATCAACTGGGCGATCGCCAAGCTCGGTGCCCGCGGCATCCGTGCCCCGAAATTCCATCTGTTCGACGTGCTCGGCCAGCATCGGCTGCTCTTCCTGGCGTGGCTACCGATTTCGGGCTATCTGCTCTATGCCGGCAAGCTCTCCCGTAACGGACGCCGAACTTGTCATCCTGCGGGTGGGGCACCTACGCGACTGTGAGTACGAGCTGCAGCAGCATCGGCGGGTGGCCAAGAGCCGCGGCGTCGACGCCGAGCTTCAGGCCAGGATCTTCGAAGGACCCGACGCTGAGGGGCTCACCGAACGGCAGCGGGTACTGATCACCGCGACCGACGAGTTCGTGATCACCCGGTCGATGTCGCCCGAAACATGGGCGGCGCTGTCGGGCATCCTGAGCAGGGTGCAGCTCATCGAATTCTGCACTCTCGCAGGGCAATACGATGCCCTGGCGGCTACCATGGCGACGCTGAGGATCCCGCTCGACTTTCCGGACTAGGAGCGTCGCGACTACAGGTACGTCACGCCGAGCACACACAGCGACAGCAACACCGGGGAGACGGGCAGGGCCCACAGAAACGCCGCCCACACTTCGGACTTGCGCCGGTAGGACCGCCACCCCAGCGCGGCCGACACGGCGCCCAGCACAAAGGAGACCGCGGCGACGACCAACACCCAGGTGCTGACGTTTTGAGTCGCGATCGCCATGGAAATCCCGGCCAGCCACAGGATGTGGCCGACCACCAATCCGCCGATGCCGGCGACCCAGATCGCTCTCAAAAGTTGATCATGTGGCCGACCAGGCCGTGGAAGCATTCCTGCAGTGCTTCGGACATGGTCGGATGGGTGTGAACGTTTCGGGCCAGCTCGTTGGCGGTCAGGTCCCATTTCTGCGCCAGGGTCAGCTCCGGCAGCAGCTCGGACACGTCGTGCCCGATCAGATGCCCCCCGATCAGCTCGCCGTAGCGGCCGTCGGCGATCAGCTTCACAAAACCGCTCGGATCGCCGACACCGTGCGCCTTGGCGTTGGCGGTGAACGGGAACTTGGCGACCTTCACGTCATAACCCTCGGCCGCGCGCCTGCTCCTCGGTCAGCCCGAAACTGGCGACCTGAGGCTGGCAGAACGTCGCGCGCGGCAGCATCCGGTAATCCCCCAGCGGCATCGTCTCTGCGCCCCCGATGGTCTCGGCCGCGACCACCCCTTGGGCCTCGGCCACATGCGCGAGCTGCAGCAGCCCGGTCACATCACCGATCGCATAGATGTGGCCCACATTGGTACGCATGTACTCGTCGATGCCGATCCCGCCGCGCTCGCTGACCCCCACCCCGGTCGCCTCCAGACCGAAGCCCTCGATGTTGGGCGCAAAACCGATGGCCTGCAACACCTTGGCGGCCGTGATCTGTTCGGTCTTGCCATCGCGGCTGACGGTGACGATCACCTCACCGCCGTCGTCTTTGATCGACTCGACCTTGGTGCCGGTGAGCACCTTGACGCCCAGCTTCTTGAACTGCTTCTCGATCTCCTTGGAGACCTCGGCGTCCTCGTTGGGCAGCGCGCGCGGCAAAAACTCCACGATGGTGACATCGACGCCGTAATTGGCCAGCACATACCCGAACTCCATGCCGATCGCACCAGCGCCCGCGATCACGATCGAGGACGGCAGCTCGCGCGACAGAATCAGCTCTTCGTAGGTCACCACGTTCTCCGAGAGCGCGGTGCCCGGCACCAACCGGGTGCTGCTGCCGGTGGCGATGATCACGTTGTCGAACGTCACCGTCTCGGTGCCGCCCTCGTTGAGCGCCACCGACAAGGTGTGCGGGTCGGTGAACGTGCCGTACCCGTGGATCTCGGTGATCTTGTTCTTCTTCATCAGAAAGTGCACACCGGCCACCCGGCCCTCGGCCACCTTGCGGCTCCGGTCAAAGGCCACCCCGTAGTCGAACGTCGCCTCGCCGCCGATGCCGAACAGCTTGGCCTCCTTGGTGAAGATGTGGGCCAGCTCGGCGTTGCGCAGCAGCGCCTTGGACGGAATGCAGCCAACGTTGAGGCACACCCCGCCCCAATACTTGGCCTCAACCACCGCGGTACTCAGCCCAAGCTGCGCGGCACGAATAGCCGCGACATAACCGCCGGGGCCCGCTCCGAGAACAACGACGTCATAGTGGGTCACGCCCCTACCCTAGTAGGGGATGACGCCCACCAGGCAGCGGCTTACCCGGTCACAGAAGTAGAGGCCGTAGAGCACCGCGGCGGCACCCAGCGCGGCGAGCGGGGCCGACATCAGCGCGATCGCCAGCGCCGAGACCAGCGGCTTGTTGTCCACCATCGCGGCCAACAGGCTCCCGACTGTGCAGACGACGAGGAAGATCAGCACGACGAACACGGGCGGCGTCTTGTTTATTGAGTGGAACCACCAGTGGTACAGGCCAAGTCCGGCGCCGGCCGCGACGGTCCACACTCCTGCGACGACGAGGACAAAGGTCCAGCGCTTGAGGTACTGGTAGGCGGCCGGCACCACCGGTGGCTGGGCCAGCACGGGCAGCGGCTCGGGGGGGCTGTCGACGACCTGCAGCTCTCCGGTGAACGTCGGCAGGAACGGCGCCGTCCACTCGCCGGACAAGGTATCGCGATCCTCAGGCACGGTGGACCACCTGGATCACGACGAGCACTCCGAACCAGCCCGGCGCGAGGCCGAGGATGAACGCGCCGAGCGTGGTCACCCAGCGCCGTGCCGAGAACAGAATCAGCAGCATGCCGACCGAGCCGGGGACACCGATGACGAGCGCAATCACCACGTCGGGCCGGATGGTGGCGGTGACAAGCAGGATCGAGGCGATCCCGGCGATCAGCCCGGCCGCGGTACCGACGAGCATCGCACCCGTCAACAACCACGCGCGTGGCAGCGGTATCACCCTTCCGACGATATCGCGGTGGTTGGTCCCTACCGCGGCACCGTCGCGGCGCGCCTTCCAGGAACCGGGCAAGCGTCAACGGCCTCGGCGACGACGTGGGTGCCGGCCGGCGGTGGCCGGATCCCTCGCGCATAGTCGGCTCCGGTCACCGGCGGATGCTCGGCCAGTACCGCGTTCTCGGCGTCGGTGAACGCTCTGCCGCGACTCAGAAACCGCATCCCTTCCGGCGCTTCGAGGCTGAAGCCACCGCCTCGCCCCGGCACGACGTCGATCACCAGCTGGGTGTGTTTCCACGCCTCGAACTGAGGCCCGGAGATCCAGACCGGCACCCCGGGTTCGCCGACGTCGAGGATCGCAAGCAGGACGTCGCGATCACCGACGATGAACTCGCCGTCGGGATAGCACATCGGCGACGACCCGTCGCAGCAGCCGCCGGACTGGTGAAACATCAACGCCCCGTGTCGATCCTGCAGCCGCCGCAACAACTGTGCGGCGGCCTCGGTGACCAATGCTCGCGAAGCCGGCTGACCCACTAGAAGAAGCCCTGCGCCTTGTCCGCGTAGGACACCAGGAGGTTCTTCGTCTGCTGGTAGTGGTCGAGCATCATCTTGTGGTTCTCCCGGCCGATGCCGGACTGCTTGTAACCGCCGAACGCCGCATGCGCGGGGTAGGCGTGGTAGCAGTTGGTCCACACCCGCCCGGCCTTGATGTCGCGCCCGGCCCGGTAGGCGGTGTTGCCGTCACGGCTCCACACGCCGGCGCCAAGGCCGTAGAGCGTGTCGTTGGCGATGCGAGATCGCCTCGTCGTAGTCCTTGAACGACGTCACCGCAACGACGGGGCCGAAGATCTCCTCCTGGAAGATCCGCATCTTGTTGTTTCCCTCGAAGATCGTTGGCTGCACGTAGTAGCCACCGGACAGGTCGCCGCCGAGTTCGGCGCGCTCGCCGCCGGTAACGACGCGGGCGCCCTCGTCCTTGCCAATCTCGATGTAGGACAACACCTTTTCCAGCTGGTCGTTGGAGGCCTGGCTGCCGATCATGGTCTCGGTGTCCAGTGGGTCGCCCTGGCGCACCGCCTTGGTGCGGATCGCCGCCAGCTCCAGGAACTGGTCGTAGATGTCGGACTGGATCAACGAGCGCGACGGGCAGGTGCACACCTCGCCCTGGTTGAGCGCGAACATCGTGAAACCCTCAAGCGCCTTGTCCTGGAAGTCGTCGGCCACTTTCGGCTGGCCATCACGTCGGAGAAGAAGATGTTCGGGCTCTTGCCGCCCAGCTCCAGCGTCACCGGGATGAGGTTCTGGCTGGCGTACTGCATGATCAACCGGCCGGTGGTGGTCTCACCGGTGAACGCGATCTTGGCAATCCTGTTCGAGGACGCCAGCGGCCTGCCCGCCTCGAACCCGAATCCGTTGACCACGTTGAGCACACCGGCGGGCAGCAGGTCGCCGATGAGGCTCATCAGATACAGGATCGACGCGGGGGTCTGCTCGGCCGGTTTGAGCACCACGGCGTTTCCGGCGGCCAGTGCCGGTGCCAGCTTCCAGGTCGCCATCAGGATCGGGAAGTTCCACGGGATGATCTGGCCGACCACGCCGAGCGGCTCGTGGAAGTGATACGCGACGGTGTCGTCATCGATCTGGGACAGCGATCCCTCCTGCGCCCGGATCGCCCCGGCGAAGTAACGGAAATGATCGACGGCCAGCGGCAGGTCGGCGGCCAGCGTCTCGCGGATGGGCTTGCCGTTGTCCCACGCCTCGGCCAGGGCCAGCGACTCCAGGTTCGCTTCGATGCGGTCGGCGATCTTGTTGAGGACGTTGGCGCGTTCGGCGGCGGCCGTCTTGCCCCACGCGGTGGCGGCGCCGTGGGCGGCGTCGAGTGCCTTGTCGATGTCGGCTTCGGTCGAGCGCGGGATCTCGCAGAATGTCTGGCCGGTCACCGGCGTCGGGTTCTCGAAATACTCACCGCCCACGGGCGGCACCCAGTCACCGCCGATGAAGTTTCCGTAGCGGGATTCGTACGACATCAGCGCGTCCGCAGAACCGGGGCGGGCAAATACGGTCATCGGTGACTCCCTAGGCTCACTTGATGAATCGGTGTAACGCAGCTCACACTACGCCCGCCCGTCAGAATGGATCCCGTGGCTGACGACCCCTATCTCTGGCTCGAAGACATCACCGGCGACGATGCGCTGGACTGGGTGCGCAAGCACAACGAGCCGACCCTGGCGGAGCTCGGCGGCGAGCGGTTCGAGCAGATGCGCTCCGAAGCCCTTGAGGTGCTCGACACCGACGCCCGCATCCCGTATGTGCGACGCCGCGGCGACTACCTCTACAACTTCTGGCGCGACGCGGCCAACCCGCGCGGCCTGTGGCGACGCACGACCCTGCAGAGCTACCGCACTGCCGAGCCGGCGTGGGACGTCATCATCGACGTCGATGAACTTGCGCGCCGTCGACGACACGAACTGGGTGTGGGCGGGCGCCGACGTCATCGAGCCGGATTACTCGCTGGCGCTGATCAGCCTGTCGCGTGGCGGGTCGGACGCCGCGATTGTGCGCGAATTCGACATGGCCACACGGGAATTCGTTGCCGACGGGTTCGAGGTGCCCGAGGCGAAGACGCAGCATCGGCTGGGAAGACGAGAACACCGTGCTGCTCGGCACGGACTTCGGCGACGATTCGCTCACCGAGTCCGGGTATCCGCAGGCTCGTCAAGCGGTGGCGGCGCGGGCAGCCGCTTGACGAGGCCGAATCGGTGTTCAGCGCCGCAAGCACCGATGTCCTCGTCGCGGCGTCGGTCGGACCGCACGCCGGGTTTCGAGCGGACGATGCTGCGCCGCGCCATCGACTTCTTCAATGACGACGTCTACGAATTGCGCGGCGCCGAGTTGATCCGCATCGACGCGCCGACCGACGCCTCCGTCTCGGTGCATCGCAAGTGGCTGCTGATCGAACTGCGTAGCGACTGGTACACCGGCTCCGCCGAGTACGTGGCGGGCTCGCTGCTGGCCGCCGACTACGACGAATTCCTCTCCGGCACTGCACAATTGCAGGTCGTCTTCGAACCCGACGCGCATACGTGCCTGAACCACTACGCGTGGACGCGCGACAAGCTCGTCGTGGTCACGCTCGCCGATGTGGCCAGCCGCGTCGAGATCGTCACCCCGGGATCGTGGCAGCGCGAGCCGGTGTCGGGCATTCCGGAGAACACCAACACCGTGATTGTCGACCTCGACGAGCACGGCGACGAAATGTTCCTCGATTCAAGCGGATTCGACGCACCGTCGCGGTTGCTGTACGGGACGGCCGGTGGCGAACTGGCCGAGATCAAGCGGGCACCGTCGTTCTTCGACGCCGCGGATCTCGAGGTCAACCAGCACTTCGCGACCTCGGATGACGGCACCGCGATCCCGTACTTCGTGGTCAGGCATCGACACGTCGAAGCGCCAGGACCAACACTGCTCGGCGGGTACGGCGGTTTCGAGGTGGCGCAGACACCGGGGTATGACGGCGTATTGGGCCGGCTGTGGCTGGCGCGCGGGGGCACCTACGTGATGGCCAACATCCGTGGCGGCGGCGAGTACGGGCCGACGTGGCATACCAAGGCGATGCGCGAGGGCAGGCACCTGGTCGCCGAGGACTTCGCCGCCGTGGCAAGGGATCTGGTTGAGCGCGGCATCACGACCGTCGAAAAGCTCGGCGCGCGGGGCGGCAGCAACGGCGGGCTGCTGATGGGCATCATGCTGACGCAGTACCCGGAGCTGTTCGGCGCGCTGGTGTGCAGCGTGCCACTGCTGGACATGCGGCGATTCCACCTGCTGCTCGCCGGCGCGTCGTGGGTGGCCGAGTACGGCGACCCCGACAACCCCGATGATTGGGAGTTCATCTCCAAATACTCGCCATATCAGAATATTTCGGCGGACCGGAAGTACCCGCCGGTGCTGATCACCACATCCACCCGAGACGACCGGGTGCATCCCGGCCATGCCCGCAAGATGACGGCGGCGCTGGAGGCGGCGGGCCACCCGGTGCAGTACTACGAGAACATCGAGGGCGGCCACGCGGGTGCCGCCGACAACGCGCAGACCGCGTTCAGGTCGGCGCTGATCTTCGAGTTCCTGCACCGCGTCCTCGACGGGTGACGCGCAGGCGAGACAGGTGGCTGAAGCGCTCGATCAGGTGATTCCGAGGGTGGCGGCGATGAGGCGCCAGAGACGTTCGGTGGCTTGGTCGAGGTCAGGGGATGGACTGATGCGAAGTTGTTGGGCGATTCCGTGGCGGAGTCCTCCGATGACGAAGGCGCCGGCGCTGTCGGGGTCGATGTCGGCGGGGAGTTGGCCGAGATGCTGGCCGCGGCGGATGTTGGCGGCGGCGTTGTCGCTCATGTTCTGGATGTAGGCGGCTTCCAGCTCGGTGAGTCCAGGGTCGGGGGCAGTGCGGTTGAGCAGGATCGCGGCCAGGGGGTCGGCGAGATGGTAGGCGACGAACAGGCGGGTGCGCTCGCGTTCGCGGGTGCCCCAATCGGCGTCCGCAGGCAGGTTGGCGTCGGCGATGGCGTGGCCGAGTCCGTCGTAGAAGCCACCATAGATCGCGGCCAGCAGACCACTTTTGGCGCCGAAGTGGTGATAGAGCGCACCCGTGCTGAGTCCGGCGCGGCGGGTCAGGGCGCTGAGCTCCATCACACCGTTGCCCCGGACGAGTTCGTCCCTGGCGGCGTCCAAGAGTTGTTGACGCCCGATCGGAGCGCGTGCCATAGTCAGAACCATAACAGAACTCAGTTATGTTAATGATCGCGAGGAGTCCTCATGAGTGCCGATGTGTCGTCATTGGTGGAGTTGCGTGGTGACCTGGCCGGAACCTATCGCTGGACCGCGAGCAGCGGCGCGAGCATCGATCCGGCGATCGCCGAGGCGGATCTGGCCGCGGTGCAGCGCGACGGGTACGTGATCCTGGCCGATCTGCTCACTACCGATGAGCTCGCCGAGATCCGCGAGGCTGCCGGGCCGCTGCTGGATCGGCACGGCCGCAACGCTTTCGAGGGGCGTACCACGCAGCGGGTGTACAGCGTGTTGAACAAAACCCGCACCTGCGACCGGGTCGCCGATCATCCGCGGGTGCTGGCGCTGCTGGACCGACTGTTCCTGCCGAACTATCTACTGTCGATGCTGCAGGTGATCAATATTCTGCCGGGTGAGCAGGCGCAGATGCTGCACACCGACGACGGCTTCTACCCGCTGCCGCGGCCGCGGAAAGCGTTGGGGGCGGCGACGATCTGGGCGATCGATGATTTCACCGCCGACAACGGTGCCACCGACATTGTTCCGGGCAGCCACGAGTGGGGCCATCGCATGCCCGAGGAGTCCGAGCGGGAACCGGTGGTGATGAGGGCCGGCTCGGGTGTGTTCTTCCTGAGCACCCTGTGGCACGGTGGTGGCGCCAACCGCTCGGCGAACCCCCGGATGGCGGTGACCGCCCAGTACTGCGAGCCGTGGCTGCGCCCGCAGGAGGCGTTCACCCTGTCGACCACCCGCGACACCGTGCGCGCGGTGTCGGAGGACATCCGCCGCATGCTCGGCTACAGCATCCATCCGCCGTTCATCGGCCAGGTCGACGGCATGCACCCCAAACGCCTGCTCGAACCCGGCGCCCCACCCCTGTGAAACACAACGTCTGCGAGTTCTAACGGCCTGCGTGAAGGTCGAGCAGGGCATCCAGGTCAGCGATGGCCCGCAACGTGTCGTTGAGGTGCGTGCACGTGCTGGTGCCGACAAACTCACCGCGGATGCGGCCACGGAGCGCCGATAGCGTCATCCCCTCAACGCGCGCCGCGCTACCGATGGCGCCCGGGCACTCCTGCCACGGCAGCACCCGCACGTCCGCGGTGACCGACGTGATGGTCCGTGTCGAGGTGTCCACCGAGCCCGCCACGGTGTACTCGTGCACGATCGTCTCGACGCCGTCGCCGTCGACGTGGGAATCGCGGAAGTGGGCGTCAAAACCCACCGAGCAGTCCGCCGACTCTGCGTCGACCGGAAGCAGGTCAAGCCTGCGGAGCCGGCGCATCCCGTGGGGTTGCAGCGGCTCCACAGCGTGCAGTCCGACGTCACCCGGCGGGGTCAGCGGCGGAGCCACGGGACCGTGCACCGACGGAATGGTGCCGTTGCGCCGGGTATAGGCGACGAGCGAGGCGTCGGGGGCGAACCCTGAGCAGATGCCCGCCATCTTGTCGGCGGTACCGGGAGGCATTTTCTCCTCGATGCCAAGGGTGATCGCGGCGTGCTGCAGCCCGTACCCGGACACCAACGACGCGCCGACCCAGTCGTCGAGTAGCAGGTGCAGCAGGCTGGCGCGCCGGACCTCCTCGGGCAGCAGCTTGCCAACCGTGGCGCGGAACCCCGGGCCAACCCGCGCGCCCACCAGCTGCGCCAGCCGCCTGTCGGATGCGGTGGATGCGATGTCGTCGATCACCCGGTCGGTGAGGTGCGCGCGCACGCGGACCTGCCCGAGCACGTCCACCGTGTCCTGCAGGCGGGCCACCGCGTCGCGCGCCCGGAGCTCGACGTCGGATTTTCCAGTCCCGGCCGGATGGGTGTCGATAGTGCTGGTGCGGCGCAGGGCACCGCTGTCCAGCGGCGGCCAGGTCTGGACGGGCTGCTGCGGGCCCACGATGTCCGAGACGAATGGCATGGCTTGGACGTTACTAGTTGCGTCGCCGCAGCCCGCCCAGCATCGACACCAGCACGCCGAAGACCACCAGCACCCCACCGGCGGCCAGCGTCAGGTTCAGCCACTGGTGCAGGCTGGCCTCCGCGTGGTTGACCATCGCGTCGGCGATCTGACGGATGTCACCGGCCGTGCGATCGAGTGCGTTGTTGATGTAGCGCCGCGCCACCTCTAACCCGGCCCAGCCCGCAGCGCCCACCAGGAGAGCCGAAACGCCCAGCGCGGCAAGCACTTTGCCACGTGACCGAGCGGTCGCCAGCGTCAACAGCGCGAGCACACCCGTCAAGATCGTCGCACCGACGCTGACCCACGGACCCCACGTCGAGAGCTGACGCAGCTGGCCCGGTCGCACGCGGTCGGACACGTCCTCGGTCAGCGGCACGGCCAGCGTCGACGGTGCTTCGATGCCGAACTGCTGCAGTGTCTGCCGGAAGGAGGAGTCGCTCAGCATCGGCGACAGGTCGATCTCCCACCGCCCGGATGCGTCGGTCTGCTGGCCGGAGTCGGTGAATATCCATTGGTGGACAATCTTGTTGGCCTGCGCGAACTGCCCGGGGAAGGCAGCGCTGGCGGTGTAGGTGCCCGCCGCGCCACGCAGTAGATCGGCGCTGACGTCGTACCCGGTGCCGTTGACGGTCTTCTTCAGCTGCGTGCCGAGCTCGCCGGCCATCGCCTCCTGCAGCTGCGGATCTCTGGCGGCAGACGCGGACAGTGCCGAATAGCCGTTGACGTCGACCACGTTCCGCTGCGCCCACATGGTCGGGACGGCAACGGCCAGCGCGGCCGTCGTGATGATCCAGAGGAACAGCGTCGCGACCAAGCGCACGCGCGTCCTCCTTCTGCGGGGGACGTGCGATCAGTCGGTCAGCGCGCGCCCCACGATGAGGGGGTCCGGTCGGCCGACCACCTCATGATCCTTGTTGTCGTAATCGAACTTACTCAACACGTAGCGCATCGCGTTGACGCGCGCGCGCTTCTTGTCGTTGCTCTTGACCACCGTCCACGGCGCGATCTCGGTGTCGGTCCACGCGAACATGTCCTCCTTGGCGGCGGTGTAGGCATCCCATTTGTCCAGCGACGCCAGGTCCGTCGGCGACAGTTTCCACTGCCGCACCGGGTCGACCTGGCGGATCGTGAACCGGGTGCGCTGCTCGGACGGCGACACCGAGAACCACAGCTTCGTCAGGCTGATGCCGTCGTTGACCAGCATCTGCTCGAACAGCGGGACCTGGCGGATGAACTCGGCGTGCTGCTTGGGTGTGCAGAACCCCATCACCCGCTCCACCCCGGCCCGGTTGTACCAGGACCGATCGAACAACACGATCTCGCCGTGGGCCGGAAGGTGATGGACGTAGCGCTGGAAGTACCACTGCGTACGTTCACGTTCGGTCGGCTTCTCCAGGGCGACGACGCGGGCGCCGCGTGGGTTGAGGTGCTCCGTGAACCGCTTGATGGTGCCACCCTTGCCTGCCGCATCGCGGCCCTCGAACACGATCACGTGCCGGTGGCCGTTGGCCTGGCTCCACTTCTGCAGCTTGAGCAGTTCGATCTGCAGCAGCCGTTTCTGTTCCTCGTACTCATCGCGTGACATCCGGTCGTCGTACGGGTAGTTCTCCCGCCACGTATCGACGGGAACGCCGTCGGCACCAATCAGGACGGGATCGTCATCGTCGTCGTCGTGGACGCGATAGCCATGTGATTCCAGATTCACCGGCAAAAAGTAGCGACACGGGTGTACACCAACGTGACGCGCAGGTGAACGGCAGGTGTGTTACTTGGCGGCGCGGCGCGGCGTGACAAGCGCCAATTTGGTCATCAGCTTGTTCATCCGCCGCAGCGCCTTGGGCGAATTGTGGTAGTAGTTGCCGCCCGCGCCGACGTTGGTGCGTGGGGCCACCACCGCCTCCTGCCGGCAGAACTTGCGCAGCCCATCGGCGCCGCCGAATCGCGCCCCGATTCCTGAGGTCTTCCAGCCGCCCATCGGCGCCGTTGTACACATCAGGTTGGTGATCACGTCGTTGATGTTCACTGCACCGCAATCCAGTTGCACCGCAACTGCTTTGGCACGCTCGATGTCTCCGGAGAATACCGAGGCGCTCAGGCCGTAGGGGCTGTCATTGGCCAGCCGAACCGCTTCCTCGACGCTGGCCACCTTCATGATCGGCAGCGTGGGGCCGAAGGTCTCCTCGGTCATGCACTCCATCGAGTGGTCGACGTCGACGAGCACCGTCGGCGGGTAGAAGCTGCCGGGGCCATCCGGGCGCTTGCCACCGGTCAGCGCCTTCGCACCGGCCGCCACGGCGGAGCGGACATGGCGCTCGGTAACGGCGACCTGGGTCCCGTCGATCTGGGCACCGAAGTCATAACCCTCGCCGGCGCCCATCTTGAGCTTCGTGCACGTCGCGCACCACGGCGTCGACGAACTGGTCGTAGACGGACTCCAGCGCGTACACCCGCTCGACCGACACACAGGTCTGGCCGGCGTTGAACATCGCGCCCCATACCGCGGCGTGGGCAGCAAGGTCGACGTCGGCGTCGTCCAGCACGATCATCGGGTCCTTGCCGCCGAGTTCCAGGCTGACGGGGGTGAGCCGTCGCGCGGCCCGTTCCATCACCTTCGCGCCTGTCGCGCTGGAGCCGGTGAACTGGATGTAGTCGGAGTTGTCCACGACGGCCTCGACGGCCTCGCGGGCGCCCTGGACGATTGCCATCACCTCGGGTGCGCCGGAGTCCAGCCAACCGCGCAGCAGCAGCTCGGCGGTCAGCGGAGTGCGCTCGGACGGCTTGAGCAGCACCGCGCAGCCGGCGGCCAGCGCAGCGATGCCGTCCATCAGCAGGTTGGCGACGGGATAGTTCCACGGCGCGATGATGGCGACCACCGGTCGCGGCCGGTAGTGCACCTCGACCTTCTTGATCGCCAGGAACGGCAGCGCCGCCGGACGCGGTTCGGGCGCCAGCGCCTTTTCCATCGTCTTGATGTAGTACGAGGTGATCATGATCAGCAGCGGCACCTCCTGTGCGGCGTCGGTGGCGGACTTGCCGGTCTCCTTGACCAGCAGTGCCTCGATCTCGTCGCGATGCTTGCCCATCCACACCGCATAGCGGGCCAGCACCTTGGCCCGTCCCTTTGCGCCGCGCGCCTCCCACTGCTTCTGCGCCTCGCGCAGACCCGCCGCGATGCGCGGTACGTCGGCGGGGTCGGTCCAGCGCACCGTGCCGGCCACGGCGCCGGTCGCAGGATTGCGGATGGTGCTGGTGTCGGGCAGATCAACTTCGGGCGTCGCGGTCATGGGCTCATGGTAACCACCGGCTGTGACGCAGATCGCATCGGGGTTGACACGTGTCAAGTTCGGTGGGGTGGGTGTCCAACGGTGAGGGCTGCGACGCACACGATCGCCGTGCCCAGCAGCAACGCACCGAGCGTGTCGGTGAAATAGTGATACGACACGGCTTGGCCCAGCATGCCGAGCAGGCAGAACGCGACCGCGACGAGCACCGCCCACAGCGCGGCACCCGCCGCCACCACGACCATCCCCATCACCACGACCACCGTCGTGGTGTGGCCACTCGGATAGGCGAAGGCACCGCCCCTCTCACGGCCGAACACGGGCTTCATCAGCCGAGTGAGCCCCATCGCCAGCAGCGGACACACCGCCGTCGCGATCGCCAACCGCCACCGCGCTCGGTACAGCGCGACGGCCGCAGTGGCCAGCACCACAAGCGCGAGGACCCGCGGGTCGGTGAAGAACAGCAGCCAGCGCGCCGGGCTGTGCCCATACCGATGGAACCAGTCGTCCACCGGCGTTGAGCCGTTTCGGACCACCAAGCCCAGCAGCACCATGGCCACCACAGCGACGGGCGGCCACAGGCGAATGGCCTTGTCGCCGAGGGTTTTTCCCATGGTCAGCGCACGATACCCCGCACATAGGCGGCCTGGCCCAGGTGCTGAGCGCAGTCGTCGATGATGCTGACCAATCGCGCGCTCGCGGTCACCGGCGGATGCCAGCGCGTGTCGACGATACGGCTGAGCTCATCCGGTGCCACCGACGCGATGTACTCCAGCGTCACCTTGTGTACGCCGTGGTAGTAGCCGGCCAGCAGGTCGGCCGAGGCGCGCACCTTGCCGACGTCGTCTGGGCTGTGGCCATAGCCGGTGTCACCGCGCGGCAGGTCGAGGCTGAACCGGTCCACCCAGCCATCTCGCGTCCACACCTGCTCGATGCCTGCGATGTCGCAGAGCTGCGCGTCCTGGACACGCGCGCTGTGCCAGATCAGCCAGCCGATGCTGTTGGCCGTGCCGGTCGGACGGAAGAACGCGACCTCGTCGGTCAACCCGTCGGTCAGCTCCTCGACGTGCTCGATGAGCCTGGTGAACGAGTCACGCAGCAGTTCGCGGACCGCCGCCGCATCAGAGTCAGCCATGCCTTGACGCTACCTGTGGGCCGTGACAGGCAGCGCGGTCGGTCGGGACGCCACCGCCCACGAATGGGAAGGGTTGCGCGACAAACACTCCGACGCGCTGCCGAGCTAGGCGTCGGGTTGCGCGCCGTGGAAAACCGCTTCGACGTTGTTGCCATCGGGGTCACGGACGAACGCACCGAAGTAGCCGGGGTGATACTCCGGCCAGAGCCGCGGCGCGTGCAGTGATCCGGCGCCCGCCTCGAGCGCGGCGTGGTAGAACGCCTTGACAGCCTCGGTGCCTGCGGCTTGAAAAGCGACGTGGACCTCCCGGTTGGGGCCCGATGCATCGCCGGCATTCGCATCGGCGATCCAGAAATCGGGCGTGCCGTCCCTGCCGTATCCGATCGCGACGTCGAAGTCCATCTGCCGGGTGAAGCCCAGCACGCCGAGGACCTGGTCATAGAAGGCCTTCGACTTCTCCCAGTCCGCGCAGTTGATTCCCAGGTGGTCAATCACGGCCTCATCCTGGCATGCGGTGCCAATACAGTCGTACATTCAGCTAATGGCGTACGACTTGATCATCCGGAACGGCACCATCGTCGACGGCCTTGGCGGTGAACCGTTCGTCGGCGACGTTGCGGTCTCCGACGGCGTGATCGCCGCCGTCGGGACCGTGGATGGCGACGCTGCCCGCGAAATCGACGCGACCGGACTGCTCGTCACCCCCGGTTTCGTCGACTTGCACACCCACTACGACGGGCAGGCCATCTGGTCCGACCGGATGACACCGTCGTCGGCGCACGGCGTAACGACCGCGGTCATGGGGAACTGCGGCGTCGGCTTCGCGCCGTGCCGCGCCGAGGACCACGACGTCCTGGTGGACGTGATGGCGGGCGTCGAGGACATCCCCGGTGTGGTGATGGTCGACGGGCTGCCGTGGGATTGGGAGACCTTTCCCGAGTACCTCGATGCCCTCGATGCGCGCAAGCGGGATATCGATGTCGCCGCCTACCTGCCGCACTCGCCGCTGCGGGTCTACGTGATGGGCCGGCGCGGTGCCGACCGCGAACCCGCGACCGCCGAGGATCTGAAGCGGATGCGGGCCCTGGCCAAAGAGGCGATCGAGATCGGCGCGATCGGCTTCGCGTCGTCGCGATTCTCGTTCCACAAGACCGGCAGCGGCGACCTGATCCCCACCTACGGCGCGGCGCAGGACGAGATCGGCGCCATCGCTGCCGGCGTCGCCGACGGCGGCGGCGGGCTGATCCAGTTCGTCCCCGATATCCCAGCGGGCGGCTACGAGTCGGTGCTGCAGCAGGTTTTCGAGGCCGCGGCCGACGCCAAGCTGCCGGTGACGTTCAGCCTCGCGACGGGCAACTCCGGCGACCCGATCTGGCCGGATGCCATCACCCTGATCGAGAAGTACAACTCCGCCGGCGGCGACATCACCGCGCAGATGTTCCCCCGGCCGATCGGTCTGGTCATCGGGTTGGAGTTGACCGGCAACCCGTTCGTGTTCTATCCGAGCTATCGCGAGATCGCCGACCTGCCACTGGCGGAGCGGGTCGCGGAGATGCACAAGCCGGAGGTGCGCGCGCGAATCCTCGCCGACAAACCCGCGGGCGACGGCCATCCGCTGCTGTATTTGGCCCAGGCGTGGAACTGGATCTTCCCGCTGAACGACGACCCCGACTACGAGCCGGCCGCGTCGACGTCGATCGCCGCGCGGGCGGCCGAGCGCGGCGTCAGCCCCATGGAGGAGGCCTACGACCGGCTGCTCGACGACGACGGCCACGCGATGCTGCTGGTGGCGATGGGCAACTACCAGAACAATTCGCTCGACACCGTCGGCGAGCTGCTACGCCGCGACGACGTCGTGCTCGGACTCGGCGACGGCGGCGCCCACTACGGAATGATCTGCGACGCAAGCTATCCGACGTTCCTGCTGGCCCACTGGGCGCGCGACCGCGCGTCGGGCCGGATGCGCGTCGCCGATGTGATCCGCGAGCTGACCTCGGTGCCTGCAAGGGTCGCCGGATTCGCCGACCGCGGCCGGATCGCGGTGGGCTACAAGGCCGATCTCAACGTCATCGACCACGCCGCACTGCGGCTGCACAAGCCGGTGATCACCCACGACCTGCCTGCCGGCGGGCGACGCTTGGACCAGACCGCCGACGGCTATGTCGCGACGGTGGTATCGGGTGCGATCATCGCCGAGAACGGCGTGCCCACCGCCGAGCGCCCGGGCCGTCTCGTTCGCGGCCGCCGGCCCGCGCCCGCCGCGGTATGACGGAGTCGGTCGCGATCCCGGCAGGACGCGTCGGGAGCGTGCAGGGCGGATGATCGATTTCACCCTTACGCGGACCTCGACGGCCCCGATCGACACGGTGTTCGACGCCATGACCGACCACCGCGGGATCGCGGACTCCGGGTGGCTGTGCCGTCGCAGCACCCTGGATCGGGAGGGAACTCCTGCACCGAACGGTGTCGGCGCGATCAGACGCGTGGTGGCGATCGGACCCCCATTCGTCGAAGAGATTATCGAGTACCAGCGACCCACCGGGTACGCGTACAAAATGCCCTCCGGCGCGCCGACCCGGGATCACATCGGCACGATTGAGCTGCGCGAAGCGGGCACCGGAACCGTGGTGAGCTGGCATCTTCGGTCGACGCTGAAGATCCCCGGTGTTGACCGGCTGATGTTGCCGGTGTTCAAGAAGGTGATCGACGAGCTTCTCAAAGGCGGCATCATGGCCGCCGAGAGAACACTGGACAGTCCAACCCGCCCGCAGAACCCTCGATAACAACGAAAACTTCAGCTAGAAAACCATTTTCGCGCGTGCGATATCCGCCGGGCAATCGTCATGATCAATAGATCTGGCTTGTTCGGCGATGCCCCCCTCGGCGTCGCTAGCTGGCGTCGCTGAGTTCTTTGGTGGGGCTGTCCATTTGGGCACGGCTGTAGACAGCCGCGTCATCGATGTTCGCGCGGGAACGGTCGGGGAGGGCGACGACACAGGCGACGGTGATAACCGCGGCAAGGACGATGTATGCGGAAATCGAGTACGGTGTGCGGGTCTCGTGCAGCAGCCAGGTCGCCAGTAGGGGCGCGGGGCCTCCGGCGAAAACCGACGCGAGCTGGTAACCGATACCGGCGCCGCCGTAGCGCAGGTGGGTCGGGAAGCTTTCGCCGATCAGCGCGGCCTGGGGCCCGTACTGCATGGCGTGCACCACCAAGGACACGACGATGGCGATGAAGATCAGCGGGTAGCCGCCGCGCGACAGCACGGCAAAGTACGGAAAGGCGAGAATCCCGGTCAAGACGGCTCCGGTGAGGTAAACCCGTTTGCGCCCGAACTGGTCAGACAGGTGGGAGAACAGCGGGATCGCCACCAGTTCCAACGTTGCGCCGACGAGCACCGCGGTGAGCACAAACGTCTTGCTGTAGTGGTGCGTCGCCACGACGTAGGTCAGCACGAAGGTGGTGTACAGGTAGAACGGCATCTGCTCGCTGAACCGGGTACCCGCCGAGAGCAGGATCTCCCGCCAGTGCTGCCGGATCGCGTCCAGCACCGGGGTCCGCGCGGTTTTCCCCTGAGCGAGCACCCTGGCGAACATGGGCGTCTCGAGGATCTTCAGCCGGATCACCAGGCCGACCGCCACCAGCAGCAGGCTGGCCAGGAACGGCACCCGCCAGCCCCAGGAGCTGAATGCCTCGGGCGACAACGTTGCCGAAAGCAGCGTCATGCCACCGGTACCGAGCACCAGCCCCACCGGAACACCGATCTGCGCGGCACTGCCGAGCAGCCCGCGCCTTTCTTGATCACCCCACTCCATCGCGAGCAGCACCGATCCGCTCCACTCCCCGCCGATCGCAATGCCCTGCACCAGCCGCAGCAGCACCAGGATCAGCGGCGCCGCGAGGCCGATCGACGCGGTCCCGGGCAGCATCCCGACGATGGCTGACGAGATGCCCATGACCAGCAGCGTGATGATCAGCGTGGTCTTACGCCCGATCCGGTCGCCCCAGTGCCCGAAGATCGCGGCACCGACCGGGCGCGCGGCGAACCCGACCGCGTAGGTCGCGAACGACTGCATCGCACCCGCGTACGCGCTCGAAGCCGGGAAGAACAGATGCGGGAAAACCAGCGCGGCGGCCGTGTTGTAAAGGAAGAAGTCGTACCACTCGATCGTCGTGCCGATCGCACTCCCCAACGCCGCCCGCCGTACCTGTATCCGCCGCGATTCCCGGTCCAGCTCCATTTCGGCGGTCGCCATGGATCGATGATGGAGCTACTGCGCTAGCCGCGAGGCCGAATCGACACTGTTATCTCTAACTGCACACGTAGTCTCGTTCGGCATGGATGTCGCATTACACGCCTGTGGGTTTCGCGGCCACGCCACGTTCGCTCCAGATGAGCCCGAGTTGCAGGCCAGGCTGCGGGTCGAGACTCCCGTCGGTGAGGCGTGGCGTTGTCTGCGGTGCGAGAACTTCGTCGTCGGCCAACCAGCAGACCGCGGCCCCGCCGCAACCGCGCCGCACGTGCGGCGCGGACCTAACCTGCGCGACGTGATTGTCATGCGCGCACTCGCCGTCGAACGAGTGTTCCGGACGGTGATCTTCAGCCTGCTCGCTTTAGGTGTGCTTGCCGTGCGCGGGACACACAGCCAATTGCAGACCGCATTTGAGAACGAACTGCCTCTGATCCGGCCATTGGCCAACCAGATTGGCTGGAATCCTGACAATTCCAAACTGCTACACCGCATCGACGAAGCGTTCTCGCTGTCGCCGACCACCCTGGCCTGGATCGCCGCCGGCTTTTTCGGCTATGCGGCCATCGAATTGATCGAAGCCATCGGACTGTGGCTGATCACCCGGTGGGGTGAATACTTCGCGGTGATCGCCACATCGGTGTTCCTGCCGCTGGAGATATACGAGATCACCGAGAAGGTCACCGCCTTTCGGGCGATCGCGCTGGCGATCAATATCGCCGCCGTCGTATGGCTGCTATGGACCAAACGGCTGTTCGGCCTCAACGGCGGCGCAGCCGCCTACCACGCCGAGCACGACGCCGCGACACTGCTCGCCGTCGAACAGGCCGCGGTCGCATCAGGGTAGCGCGACATTCGGCCGCTGGAGCCGCAGCTCAACCCGAGGCGCCGAGGATCTTGATCGCGAAGACCAGCGTGTCACCCTTCTGGATTCCAGCGCTGGGCTGACCGTCGGGGTAACCGTCGGCAGAGGTCATTGCGACAGCGACCGTGGACCCGACCTTCTGTCCTGCGATGGCCTTTTGGAAGCCCGGCACGACTCCGTTGAGCTGGAATTCAGCCGACGTGCCCCGCGCGTAGCTGCTGTCGAACACCGACCCGTCACGGCCATTGACGCCCATGTAGCAGACGGAAACATTCGCAGTGGGTGCGACGACCGGCCCGTCACCGGCCTGCAGCGTGTGCACCTGGGTCTGAGCCACGCTGAACGGTGCGACCACGTTGATGTTCGGCGCCGTCGTATCGGTGGGCCCGGTGACCGCGACGCTGCCAGTGGTCCCAGGCAGGGTCCAGCCGGGTGTGCCACCGCCCTGCGAAGCTGCCGTCGGGCACGTGCCGGCTGCCGTTGCCGTTGCCGTTTCGGTGACGGTGGCGCATGCGGCGAGCGTCATCACGAACGACACGGCGCAGGCCGCGAGTGCGACGGAAATAGACACACGAGTGGAGTTCACGGTCATCACGCTACAGTCCAGCTCAGCGAGCAGCCCCACGACGTCGAGATCGGCGACATCACCATCCGGCCAACCTCGCAGAACCAGCCCGAAGTCTGTTGTGCTAAACCAGCCCATCGGCGAGCCGGGATACGAAAAAGCCCGGCCCCCAAAGGGACCGGGCCTTTCCGCTCGGACTTAGAAGTCCATGCCGCCCATGCCGCCGGTCGGGTCGCCCGCACCAGCGGGCGCCTTCTCCGGCTTGTCGGCGACGACCGCCTCGGTGGTCAGGAACAGCGCCGCGATGGACGCCGCGTTCTGCAGCGCCGAACGCGTCACCTTGACCGGGTCGGCAACGCCTGCCTTCAGCAGGTCCTCGTACTCGCCACTGGCTGCGTTCAGGCCGTGGCCGGCGGGAAGGTTACGCACCTTCTCGGCGACAACGCCCGGCTCCAGACCGGAGTTGAAGGCGATCTGCTTCAGCGGAGCCTCGAGAGCAACCCGGACGATGTTGGCGCCCGTGGCCTCGTCACCGGTGAGCTTCAGATCCTCCAGCGAAGGAGCCGACTGCAGAAGGGCCACGCCGCCACCGGCGACGATGCCCTCCTCGACGGCGGCCTTCGCGTTGCGGACCGCGTCCTCGATGCGGTGCTTGCGCTCCTTGAGCTCCACCTCGGTGGCAGCACCGGCCTTGATCACCGCAACACCGCCGGCCAGCTTGGCCAGGCGCTCCTGCAGCTTCTCGCGGTCGTAGTCGGAGTCGCTGTTCTCGATCTCGGCCCGGATCTGTGCGACCCGGCCCGCGATGGCGTCGGAATCCCCTGCGCCCTCGATGATCGTGGTCTCGTCCTTGGTGACGACGACCTTGCGGGCCTGACCCAGCAGCGAAATGTCGGCGGTCTCCAGCGAGAGGCCAACCTCCTCGCTGACGACCTGGCCACCGGTGAGGATCGCGATGTCCTGCAGCATCGCCTTCCTGCGGTCACCGAAGCCAGGCGCCTTGACGGCGACGGACTTGAAGGTGCCGCGGATCTTGTTGACGACCAGGGTGGACAGCGCCTCGCCCTCGACGTCCTCGGCGATGATCAGCAGCGGCTTGCCGGACTGGATGACCTTCTCCAGCAGCGGCAGCAGATCCTTGACCGTCGACACCTTGGAGCTGACCAGCAGGATGTACGGATCCTCGAGGACCGCTTCCTGCCGCTCGGCGTCGGTGACGAAGTAACCCGAGATGTAGCCCTTGTCGAAGCGCATGCCCTCGGTCAGCTCGAGCTGCAGGCCGAAGGTGTTGGACTCCTCGACGGTGATGACACCCTCGTTGCCGACCTTGTCCATGGCCTCGGCGATCAGCTCACCGATCTGGGTGTCGCCGGCCGAGATCGCGGCGGTGGCAGCGATCTGCTCCTTGGTCTCGACCTCCTTGGCCGACTTGAGCAGCGTCTCGGTGATCTTCTCGACGGCCTTCTCGATGCCGCGCTTCAGGCCGAGCGGGTTGGCACCCGCCGCGACGTTGCGCAAGCCCTCGCGAACGAGCGCCTGGGCCAGCACGGTGGCGGTGGTGGTGCCGTCACCTGCGACGTCGTCGGTCTTCTTGGCGACTTCCTTGACCAGCTCAGCGCCGATCTTCTCGTACGGGTCCTCCAGCTCGATCTCCTTGGCGATGGACACGCCATCGTTGGTGATCGTGGGGGCGCCCCACTTCTTCTCCAGGACGACGTTGCGGCCCTTGGGACCCAACGTCACCTTTACCGCGTCGGCGAGGGCGTTCAGGCCCCGCTCGAGGCCCCGACGGGCCTCTTCGTCATACGCAATTGTCTTAGCCATTGCGAAGTGTTTCCTCCGGATTGGGGATGGCACGTCTGTGGTCGGTGCAGTGCCCGCGACGGACGGCTGGGGATGTGCTCCGCGCGTGCGGCCCCAAGCCTCACCGTCCCGACCTAGCACTCACCGGTCGCGAGTGCCAATTGCATTCTTAGCACTCGACCAGGGCGAGTGCAAGGTCGCCTACGGCGCCCGCAGGCCGTCAAGGACGACCTCCGTGAGCCGCTGGGCGGCGTCGGGCGTGTAGGCCTGCATCGCCTGGCATCCCGACCAGAATCGCCTTCACGTCGGCCACATCGACATCACGGCGCACCGTTCCTGCCGTCTGCGCGGCCCGCAGCAGCTCGCCGAGCAGTCCCAGGAAAGCCTCTTCGGCCTCGGGCACCGCGTCCTTGATGTCGATTCCGAGCCCGGCGAGCGCGTCGGCAAGACCGCGGTCCGTCGCGCCCCACTGCAGCACCATCGACCGCAGGAACGTGAACAGGGCCTCGCCGGGATTCCCCGATGTCAGCAGCGCGCGGCCGGCGTCGACGACATGGTTGATGCGGTCCTCGATGACCGCCCGGAAGAGATCCTCCTTGGTGGGGAAATGCCGGTAGACGGTGCCCGCGCCGACGCCGGCGCGCCGGGCGATCTCGTCGATCGGTACGGCCAGTCCCTCGGCGGCGAACGTCTCGTAGGCCACCTCAAGGACCCGCGCACGATTACGCACCGCGTCGGCGCGCAATGGCCGGTCGGGTTGAGCCACGTCACACCTCTTCCCGGCTCGAGGACTTCAGGAATGAACGAAACGGGGCGCGCGTTCCGTATAGTCGTCATCATCCGGAGCGTCCGCCCCGTTTACCTCGATTGTAGGAGATTCTCATGTCCAAGTGGACCACCGCCAACATTCCCGACCAGACGGGTCGCACGGCCGTCATCACCGGAGCCAACACCGGCCTTGGCTACGAAACCGCCGCCGCGCTCGCCGCGAAGGGTGCCAACGTCGTGCTGGCCGTGCGCAACCTCGACAAGGGCAAGGAAGCAGTGCGCCGCATCGAAGAGTCCACCCCAGGCGCGCAGGTGACTCTGCAGCAGCTCGACCTGACGTCGCTGGACTCGATCAACGCCGCCGCAGGCGAGCTGCGGGACCAGCACGACACCATCGACCTGTTGATCAACAACGCCGGCGTGATGTGGACACCGAAGTCGACCACCAAGGACGGTTTCGAACTGCAGTTCGGCACCAACCATCTCGGCCATTTCGCCTTCACGGGTCTGCTGCTGGACCGGCTGTTGCCCGTCGAAGGTTCGCGCATCGTGACGGTCAGCAGCATGGGCCATCGCATTCGCGCGGCGATCCATTTCGACGATCTGCAATGGGAACGCAGCTACAGCCGGCTGGGCGCGTACGGGCAGGCGAAGCTGGCGAACCTGTTGTTCACCTACGAACTGCAGCGGCGGTTGATCGGCACGAACACCATCGCCGTTGCCGCGCATCCTGGCGGTTCCAGATCGGAGCTGACCCGCAACCTGCCACGGCCGGTCGGTGTCGCAATGCGGGTGGTTGAGCCGATCTTCCAGCCCGCTGCCATGGGGGCGCTGCCAACGCTGCGCGCTGCCACCGATCCCAGCGTGCTCGGCGGGCAGTATTACGGCCCGGATGGTTTCGCCGAACAGCGCGGCTACCCGAAGGTCGTCGCGTCGAGCGACCAGTCCCACGACGTCGACGTTCAGAAGCGGCTGTGGACGGTGTCTGAAGAACTGACTTCGGTGGTGTTTCCCGTCGGCTGAATGGGCGCCGTCAACGCCGGTCCATCCGCTCGCGCAATTGCGGATCGTTCTCCCACCAGAGACCCGACGTCCCGCCGGAACTCTCTGGGGCGCTTTCGAGTTCGTCGTCGACGGCGGCAGCATGGGCTTTCTCGTCCGCGGAGAACAGGCGCATCAGCACGATGATGAACGGAACGCCGAGCACATCGCCGACAATCCAGAGGATGCCTGCGCCGATCGATTGATCGACGCGCAGGCTGGGTCCCCACTGCCTGCCGACGTGTGCGTAGTAATCGGCGGCGATCAACGGCCCCAGCCACAACACGATGCCGAGCAGGCCGTCGCCGATCGACTCGATGATGCTGATGACGAGCGAGATCAACTGTGAATAGCGCCGCGGCACCGGATCGGTCTGCAGCCGCGCGTAGAAGTAGCCGAAACCGACCAACACCAACAGCATCCAGGTCGCCGCCGTAACCGCGCTGTACCTGAGGGCCGTGACGTACCAGGGCGTCAGGTACAGCAGCCACGGCGTGCCGAGCATCGCCAGCGATGTCGTGGCCGGGTGGGCGGCGAACCGCGCGGCCGGTGTCGCCAACAGCCGGTCCAGCCGGCGGCGGCCGGCGGATCCGAGCGCCCCGCGCAGCACGGTCACCGGCCGGCTCATCGCCAGGAAGAACGGAACGACCAACAGCAGCAGCAGCACCTGCAGCGCGCGCGCCCAGAACAACACCCTGTCGTAGACGCCGATCATGCTCATGGTCGCCGCGATCGACAGGGCCGCGGCTATTGCGAAGCACCACACCGGTCCACGCGTGACCGGCTCAGAACACCGTCTGGCGCGACGCCATGCCCAGCCGTAGGCAATCGACCCTCCGACGATCAACAGGGCCGCCACGCTGTCCCACCGCCAGCTGGTCAGTGCGGTCGCCCACGTCAACGGCACACTCGCCGGATCCATGTAGGCACACTATCCCCCGCCGACCTGTCCGTGCCCGGTCGGCGCCCGGTGTCAGCGCAGCAACCAGATCAGGCTCGCCGATGCCCACGACGGTGCAGTAGATGGCAAACGGCGTAAGGGTGCGGGTCTCGAAGTAGCGGGTCAGGTACCGGACCGCGAGGTAGGCGGCGACGAAGGACGCCACACTGCCGGCCAGCACCTGGCCCTGGATGCCCTCACCCAACGGACCGAACAGGTCCGGGATCTTCAGCACACCGGCCGCCAGGATCACCGGCGTGGCAAGCAGGAACGAAAACCGCGCGGCCTCTTCGTGATTGAGGCCACGCCACAGCCCGGCCACCATCGTGATCCCCGAGCGGCTGATTCCCGGCAGCAGGGCAAGAATCTGCGCGCTGCCGATCAGCACGCCCTGCCCCATCGGCAACTCGGCGATCCGTTCGTCGGACGGCGTCAGTCCACTCTTCACCGGGGGGGCGCTGTGCGCCGGGGCGCTGCTGTTGACGACCGCCGGGCTGCGGCGGCGCAGCCGTTCACCGGCGTAGAGCACGACGCCGTTGATCGCCAGAAACGCCGCGGCAGGCACGGGTCGGCCGAGGGTGGTCCGGAACGTGTGCTCGAGCGCCAATCCGGCGATGCCGACCGGGATCGTCGCAAGCACCATCAGCCACGCCAGCCGTTCGGCCGGGGTGCTCACCCGCCGATGACGCACGGACGTGATGAATCCGCCGATGATGGCCAGCCAGTCTCGCCAGAAGAACACCAGCAGCGCTGCCGCGGTGGCCACGTGCAGCCCGACGATGAACGCCAGGTACGGCGACTCCGGCGCCGACACGTTGAGGTCTTGCGCCCACCGGCCGCCGATAAGGGCGGGAATCAGCACCGAATGCCCAAGGCTCGACACCGGAAACAATTCGGTGACGCCCTGAAACGCGCCCACCACAACGGCTTCGACGTAGCTGAGGTGGCTACTCAAGGACTCCCCCTGTCGGCGGTTTCGGCGTCGAGCCTGCTTACCATACCGGCTCGGCTAGGGTGGGATCCGATGTCTCTCGTCGTGCCGCCCTATCCGCCGCCCCGGTACACCAAAGACAGCCCGGAGGTCAGTGCATCGCTTCGGCGGGGCACCGAACCACCGGACTACGACTCGTTCGGTCTGGTGAAGTATCACTATCTGGCCAACCAGCAAGCCACCGACGGCGACTACGGGCTGTACCGGGTGGAGATCGCCCCGAAGGGCGGCGGACCTGGCCCGCATTTTCACCGCGCGATGTCCGAGGCGTTCTTCGTGTTGTCGGGAACGGTCAAGCTGTACGACGGCAACGACTGGATCGACGGGCACCCGAACGACTTCCTCTACGTTCCGCCCGGCGGCATCCACGGCTTTCGCAATGAGGCCGACGAGCCGACGTCGATCTTGATGCTGTTTGCTCCCGGCGCTCCGCGCGAGCACTACTTCGAGGGTCTCGCTCAGCTGGGCGACATGACCGACGACGAGCGTCGGGACTGGTTCGTCAAGAATGATAACTTCTTCGTCGAATAGCCGACACGCCGAAGATGCGCCGCCGTAATCCATTGCGCTAGGCTGCTCCTCGATCAGTGAGGAGTTCTGGGTGCGGGCTTTTGCGGCGCCCGACACCCAGGCTTTGCGAAGCTGGCAGCGTCGGGCATTGGTGCGGTATCTTGGCGTCAAACCGCGCGATTTCCTTGCCGTCGCCACTCCTGGCGCAGGCAAGACAGCGTTTGCCCTGCGAATCGCCGCAGAGCTGCTGGCCGACGGTACCGTCGAGCGCGTCACCGTCGTCGTACCGACCGAACATCTCAAGACGCAGTGGGCGCTGGCCGCCGCGCAGGTCGGCATCGCCCTCGATCCGAAGTTCACCAACTCGTCGGCGCAGACGTCGTCGGAGTACCACGGTGTCGCCGTCACCTATGCGCAGGTGGCCAGCCACCCAGGCCGACACCGGGTGCGCACCGAGAACTACCGCACCCTGGTCGTTTTCGACGAGATCCACCACGGCGGCGACGCGAAGAGCTGGGGCGAGGCCATCCGCGAGGCCTTCGCCGACGCCACGCGCCGGCTGGCATTGACCGGCACGCCGTTTCGCAGCGACGACAGCCCGATCCCGTTCGTCACCTACGAACCCGATGGCGAAGGCCTGATGCGCTCGCAGGCCGACCACACCTACGGCTACGCCGAGGCACTGGCCGACGGCGTTGTCCGGCCCGTCGTCTTCCTGGCTTACTCGGGTGAGGCGCGGTGGCGGGACAGCGCGGGCGAGGAACATGCGGCACGCCTTGGAGAGCCGCTCAACGCCGAGCAGACCGCCCGAGCGTGGCGCACCGCGTTGAATCCGACCGGCGAATGGATGCCTGCGGTCATCGGCGCCGCCGACACCCGGCTGCGTCAGCTGCGCCAACACATGCCCGACGCAGGCGCAATGATCATCGCGTCGGATCAAACCGCCGCTCGCGCCTACGCCGACCTGCTCACCACGATCACCGGTGAGGCGCCGACCGTGGTGCTCTCCGACGACCCCGGTTCTTCGCAGCGCATCAGCCAGTTCTCGACCGGTACCGGCCGCTGGCTGGTCGCGGTGCGGATGGTGTCCGAGGGCGTCGACGTGCCCCGGCTGGCGGTCGGCGTGTACGCCACAAGCGCGTCGACGCCGCTGTTCTTCGCGCAGGCGATCGGCCGCTTCGTCCGGTCCCGCCGACCCGGGGAGACGGCGAGCATCTTCCTGCCGTCGGTGCCCAACCTGCTGCTGCTGGCCAGCGAGATGGAAGCCCAGCGCAACCATGTGCTTGGCAAGCCGCACAGGGAGTCCCAGGAAGACGACGAGTACGTCGAGCGACGCAAATCCGAGCCAGGTGAATTGGACAACGGCTTCGAATCGCTTGGCGCCGATGCCGAATTGGACCAGGTCATCTTCGACGGCTCCTCGTTCGGCACGGCGACTCCGGCGGGCAGCGAGGAGGAGGCCGACTACCTCGGCATCCCCGGACTGCTCGACGCGGATCAGATGCGAGATCTGTTGCGGCGCAGGCAAGAAGAGCAGCTGACCAAGCGGACGGCGACCGGTGAGGTGCCACGCGTCATCGACGCACGGCCAGCTGCGGGAGCTGCGCCGCGAACTGAACGCACTGGTCTCGATCGCCCACCACCGCACCGGCAAGTCGCACGGTTGGATCCACAACGAGCTGCGCCGGGTGTGCGGCGGCCCGCCCATCGCGGCGGCGACCACGGATCAACTCAAGGCGCGCATCGACGCGGTACGCGAGCTACAGCGCTGAAGCCGGAGCTAGAGCCCCAGCAACCGCGGCAGATCCGCGACCGAATCGATGACGTGATTGGGCTGCATCGCGAATTCGTCTGCGGCCCAACGGTCCAGCGTGTCCTGGCGGAACTTGCCTGTGCGCACCAGCACCCCGACCATGCCGACCACCTGAGCGGCTAGCACGTCGTTGTTGAGGTCGTCGCCGATCATGTACATCTCGTCGGGATCGACGCCGAGACGGCTCGCGGCGGCGAGAAACCCCTCGGGCGCGGGCTTGCCGACGGCGGTGGCCTTGCGGCCGGAGGTCTCCTCCATCCCGATCAGGTACATGCCGGTGTCGACACGCAACCCGTCTGTCGTGGTCCAGGCAGTGCTGCGATGCATGGCGACCACCGGCACCCCCTGCGCCATCCAGTCATAGACCCACGACAGCGTCAGATGGCTGTACTCCGGCCCGGCCCCGCCGAGCAGCACCACATCGGGGGTCTCCGGGGCCTTCGGCCCGGTGAACTCACTGGAGTACACGATGTCGATGCCGGGCATGTCCTCGGCGATCTGGCCGCTGTTGACCAGGAAGCACCGCGCGTGCGGATAGCGGCTGCGGACGTACTCCGCGGTCAGCACCGCCGCGGTGATGACCTCGTCGGCGCGCACCACCATGCCGGCCTCGGTGAGCAGTTCGGCGATCTGCACCCGGGTCCGCGTCGTGGTGTTGGTCAGATATGAGCACGCAATCTGGTGATCGGACAATGTCCGCAGCGTTTTTGAGGCACCCGGTATCGGCTCCCACGACGTCACCAGGACGCCATCGATGTCGAAGAGCACACCACCGATAGCCATGGCCCGACAGTAAACGGCAATCGAATCAGCGCAAATCGGGGGCTATCCGAATTGCGCGAAGTACGGACGCTGCGGCTTGCGCTTCTCCACGAGGATGAAGACCACACCCCACGGATCGGCGAACCAGGTGGTGCGCACCCCGGCGATGTCGGCTATCCCGTCGACCAGGAAGCGAACTCCCTTTTCCGCCAGCGATTTCCGGGTCTCGTCGAGGTCGTCGCAGATCAGTCCGACATGCGTCAGCCCGGGGTCGGCCAGGCCGGCGGCCCGCCGCGCGTCGCTGCCGTCAGCGCGCAGGTACTCGATGACCTCGAGCACCCGGTCGCCGTCGGTGCCGAACCCGACGATCGCGGCCTTCATCGCCGGATCGGCCAACAGCTCGCCCATATCGGCGCGGATGGCGTCGCCATCCATCACATACGGCGGCGAGAGCACGGTGAATCCCAGCACGTCGCGGTAGTAGGCCACCGCGGCCTCGCAGTCGGGGACGCACACACCGGTGTGGGCCATGCCGATGATCATGTCCTCGATTGTGGCGCACCTGCGCTGAGTATGTTGAGCCCATGAGCAGCAAGTGGACCGCGGCCGACGTGCCCGATCAGTCCGGCCGGGTCGCGATCGTCACCGGCTCCAACACCGGCATCGGCTACGAGGCCGCCGCCGTCCTCGCCGGCAGGGGCGCACACGTCGTGCTGGCGGTGCGCAACCTCGACAAGGGCAACGACGCCGTCGGCCGCATCAAGGCCGCGAGCCCAAACGCCGTCGTCACGGTGCAGGAACTCGACCTGACGTCGCTGGACAACATCCACAAGGCGGCCGACGAACTGCGAGCCACCTTCCCCCGCATCGACCTGCTGATCAACAACGCCGGGGTGATGTACACCGACAAGGGGACCACCAAGGACGGCTTCGAGTCGCAGTTCGGCACCAACCACCTCGGCCACTTCGCGCTGACCGGCCGGCTGCTCGACAACATGCTGGGAGTCGAGGGCTCGCGGGTGGTGACGGTCAGCAGCGTCGGCCACCGGATCATCGCCAAGATTCACTTCGACGACCTGCAGTGGGAGCGCAGCTACAACCGGGTCGCCGCCTACGGGCAATCCAAGCTGGCCAACCTGATGTTCACCTACGAGCTGGCGCGGCGGCTGACGGCCAAGGGCGTCCCGACCATCGCGCTCGCCGCCCACCCCGGCGGCTCGCAGACGGAGCTGCTGCGCAACATGCCGGGCGGCATCAGGCAGGTCAGCGAGTTCTTCTGGCAGTTCATCGCCCAGCCGCCCGACATGGGTGCGCTTCCGACGCTGCGCGCGGCCGCCGACCCCGCGGCGCAGAACGGGCAGTACTACGGTCCTGACGGCTTCGGCGAACAGCGGGGTCACCCGAAAGTCGTTGAGTCCAGCGCACAATCGCACGACGAGGCCATCCAACACCGGCTCTGGACCGTGTCCGAGGAGCTCACCGGCGTCACCTATCCCGTCTGATGCGGTCAGTCGAAGAGCACCGCCGCGTCGTCGCCGGCCTGATCACCCGCAGCGTGCCGGTCACGCTGCCGCTCGCCGACACTCTTGGCCTGGTGCTGGCCGATGACATCGTCGCGCCCCTTTCGCTGCCCGGGTTCGACAACTCGGCGATGGACGGGTACGCCGTGGTGGCCGGCGACATCGACACCGCGACAGCCGAGCAGCCCGTGTTGCTGCCCGTCGCCGAGGACATCCCCGCCGGCCGCACCGACCCGCTCACACTGAAACCCGGTACGGCACACCGCATCATGACGGGCGCGCCGGTGCCAACGGGGGCAACCGCGGTGGTGCCCGTCGAGGCCACCGACGGCGCAACCGACACCGTCTCCATCCGCGTGAGCGCCAAGGCCGGTCAGCACATCCGCCGCGCCGGCGAGGACGTCACGGCGGGCACCACGGTGCTGCGGGCGGGCCAGCTGCTCACGCCCGCCGGGCTGGGCCTGGCCGCCGCGCTGGGCCTGGGTGAGCTGAAAGTGGTTCCGCGGCAACGGGTGTTGGTGATGTCGACCGGCTCGGAGCTGGTGGCTCCCGGTACGCCGCTGCGGCCCGGCCAGATCTACGAGTCCAACGCAGTGATGCTGGCCGCGGCGGTGCGCGACGCCGGCGCCCGGGTGGTCGCCGCGCCGATGACCGGCGACGACGTCGCCACGTTCCGCGACGCGCTGAGCCGCCACGCCGGCGACGCCGACCTCATCATCACCACCGGCGGCGTCAGCGCGGGGGCGTATGAGGTGGTCAAGGACGCGCTCGGCGCCGGCGGGCCGGCGACATCCGGCGGTAGCGGCGAGGTCGACTTCGTCAAGGTGGCCATGCAGCCCGGCATGCCGCAGGGCGCCGGCTCCGTGAACGGCACGCCCATCATCACGCTTCCCGGGCAACCCGGTCAGCGCGCTGGTGTCGTTCGAGGTGTTCATCCGCGCGCCGCTGCGCACCGCGATGGGGCTGCCGAATCCGGAGCGCCCGCGGCGCACGGCGGTGCTGTCCGAGGATCTGACCTCCCCACCCGGCAAGCGTCAGTTCCGCCGCGGCGTCCTCGACCGCGACGCGGGCACGGTCACCAGCTACGGCCCGCCGGCGTCACACCATCTGCGCTGGTTGGCCTCGGCCAACTGCCTGCTGGAGATCGACGAGGACGTCACCGAGCTCGCCGCGGGGTCGCCCGTGCAGGTCTGGGACCTGGCATAGCCATATCTGCCGGGCCACTCGCCCGTAGAATCGCTGCACGATGGCCAGACGCCCCGACCTCAAGACAGGCCCCGCGCGACTTGTGGCGCTGGTGCGTTCCGCAGTACCACCGATGCATCCCCAGGGCTTTCCGTTCGTCGGGATCAGCCTCGCGGTGGCCGTGGCGGGCCGGCACAACACCTGGCTGCGGCGCGCCGGGCTGGCATCGGCGGCCGCCAATGCCGCGTTCTTCCGGCACCCGCCGCGAGTACCACCGACGCGCCCCGGCCTCATCGTCGCTCCGGCCGACGGTCTGATCTGCGTCGTCGACGAGGAGTTGCCGCCCGCCGAACTCGGCCTGCCCGCAACGCCGTTGCCTCGCATCAGCATCTTCTTGTCGGTGTTGGACGCGCACGTGCAGCGTGCCCCGATCGGCGGTCAGGTCGTGGCCGTCGAGCATCGCCGCGGGCTGTTCTTGTCGGCCGACCTGCCGGCGGCCAGTGCCGACAACGAACGCAACAGCATCGTGATCCGCACCCCCGACGGCGCGGAGGTGATCGCGGTCCAGATCGCGGGCTTGGTGGCGCGCCGGATCGTCTGCGACGTCAAGGCCGGTGACAAGCTGTCGATCGGCGACACCTACGGCCTGATCCGATTCGGCTCGCGGCTGGACACGTACCTGCCTGCGGGCTCCAACGTCCTGGTCACCACCGGGCAGCGGACGCTGGCCGGCGAGACCGTGCTGGCCGAGCTGCCGTGAAGCCGCACATCAAGGCGCCGGTCGTCAGCCTGCGCATCCTGCCAAGCGCCATCGACGGTGGCGGCCATCTGCCTCGGGCTGACGTCGGTCAAGATGGCGCTCGACAACCGCCCGACGGAGGCGATGGCGTTCCTGGCGGTCGCCGCGATCCTCGACGCGCTCGACGGCCGCATCGCCCGCATCCTGAAGGCGACCTCGCGGATGGGCGAGGAAATCGACTCGCTGGCCGACGCCGTTAATTTCGGGGTGGCACCGGCATTCATCGTCTACGCCACGCTGCTCTCGCACTCGCGAGTGGGCTGGATCGTGGTGCTGCTGTACGCGGTCTGCATCGTATTGCGGCTGGCCCGCTTCAACGCGCTGCTCGACGTGGACCAACCCGCCTACGAGAAGGAGTATTTCGTCGGCATGCCCGCCCCGGCAGGCGCGATCGGCGCGATCGGGCCGCTGGCCGCCAAAATGCAGTTCGGCGAGGGCTGGTGGACATCGGAGTCGGCAGTCGTCATCTGGATGATCGGCGTCTCGCTGCTGGTGGTGAGCACCCTGCCGATGCGCAAGATCCACACCTTCTCCGTATCGCCGAACATCGTGCGCCCCGCTACTGGCGGCGCTTGCGATCCTGGTGGCGGCGGCAATTCTGTACGGATACATCACGATCCTGGTGATCATCGTGGCCTATGTCATCCACATCCCGTTCGCCATCCGCACCAGGCGCTTTTTGGCGGAGCATCCGGAGGTGTGGAACGACAAACCGCGACAACAGCGCGCCGCGCGACGGGCGATCCGCCGCGCGCAACCACACCGCCGGTCCATGTTGCGGCTCGGGCTGCGCAGGCCGGGCGGGTGAGATGACGCAGACCAAGGTCGCCGAGGATCCGCCGCTCAGCCACCTCCGGCTGACCGCGCGGCTGAACACGTCGGCTCTCGACGCGCGCCGCGGCGTGGTCCGGTTGCATCCGGAAGCCATTGCAGCCCTCGGCATTCGGGAGTGGGACGCGGTGTCGCTGACCGGGTCGCGCACCACCGCCGCGGTGGCGGGAGTGGCGCCTGCGGGGACCCCGACGGGCACCGCACTGCTTGACGACGTGACGTTGTCCAATGCCGGCCTGCGCGAGGACACGACGGTGGTCGTCTCGGCGGTGACGGTTTACGGAGCCCGGTCGGTGACGGTGCGCGGCTCGAACCTGGCCACCCCGTCGATCTCGTCGGCGACGCTGCGTCGGGCCCTGCTCGGCAAGGTGATGACGGTCGGCGACACCGTGTCGCTGCTGCCGCGCGAGCTCGGCCCCGACATCCCGACGTCGGAGGCCACCGCGGCGCTGGCCTCGTCCGTCGGCATCACCTGGACATCCGAACTGTTGACGATCACCGCGGTCGACCCCGCCGGACCGGTTAGCGTGCAACCGAATTCGGTGGTGAGTTGGGGCGATGGCGTGACGCCGACGGCACTGACCACGGCGAGCCAGCACACGGTGTCAACCCCGAAGCAGTCGGCGACGGTCACCATCGACGACCTCAAGGGCTCCCACGCCCAGGCCGGCCGGCTCACGGAATGGCTCAAGCTCGCACTCGACCAGCCCGAGCTGCTCGAAACGCTCGGGGCCACATCCAATCTCGGCGTGCTGGTGTCCGGGCCGGCGGGCGTCGGCAAGGCCACGCTGGTGCGTGCCGTGTGCGCCGACCGACGGTTGGTCGAACTCGACGGTCCCGAAGTGGGCGCGCTGCGCGCCGAAGACCGCCTCAAGAGCGTCTCGTCGGCGGTGGCCACCGTGTGCGACGGCGGCGGCGTGCTGCTCATCACCGATGTCGACGCGCTGCTGCCGTCCACCGCCGACCCGGTGGCCACGCTGATCCTCGCCGAACTGCGCAACGCCGTCGCCACCCGCGGCGTGGCCTTCATCGCCACCTCGGCGGTGCCCGATGGCCTCGACCCACGACTGCGGGCACCCGAGTTGTGCGATCGCGAGCTCGGGCTGAGTTTGCCCGACGGCGCCATCCGCAAGCAGCTGCTCGAGGTGCTGCTGCGCGGCGTGCCGGCCAGGGAGCTCAACCTCGAGGAAATAGCCGAGCGCACACCGGGTTTCGTCGTCGCTGACCTGCTCGCTTTGGTGCGGGAGGCCGCATTGCGGGCGGCGGCGCGGGCCAGCGCGGACGGCAAGGCGCCGGCGTTGACGCAAGACGACCTGATCGGCGCGACGACCGTGATCCGCCCGCTGTCGCGCTCGGGCACCGAAGAGGTGTCGGTGGGGTCGGTGACGCTCGACGACGTCGGCGACATGGCCGCCACCAAACAGGCGCTCACCGAGGCGGTGCTCTGGCCGCTGCGGCATCCCGACACCTTCGCGCGGCTCGGCGTCGCCCCGCCACGCGGTGTGCTGCTCTACGGCCCGCCCGGCTGCGGCAAGACGTTCGTGGTGCGGGCGCTGGCCAGCTCCGGACGGCTGTCGGTGCACGCGGTCAAGGGCGCCGAACTGATGGACAAATGGGTGGGCGCCTCGGAGAAGGCGGTGCGTGAACTGTTCCGGCGCGCCCGCGACTCGGCGCCGTCGCTGGTGTTCCTCGACGAGATCGACGCGCTGGCACCGCGGCGCGGGCAGAGCTTCGACTCCGGCGTCACAGACCGCGTGGTCGCCGCGCTGTTGACCGAGCTCGACGGCATCGAGCCGCTGCGCGACGTGGTGGTGCTCGGTGCGACCAACCGACCCGATCTGATCGACCCCGCGCTACTGCGGCCGGGCCGGCTCGAGAAGCTGGTGTTCGTCGATCCGCCCGATACCGAGGCGCGCCGCGAAATCCTGCGCACCGCAGGCAAATCCATTCCGCTCAGCGACGACGTCGACCTGGATGCGCTGGCCGCAGAGCTGAACGGCTACAGCGCGGCCGACTGCGTGGCGCTGCTGCGCGAGGCCGCGCTGACCGCGATGCGGCGTTCGATCGACGCGGCCGACTGTCACCGGGGCCGACGTCGCCAAGGCCCGCGACGCCGTGCGACCGTCCCTTGACCCGGTCGACGTAGAGTCGCTGCGGGCGTTCTCGGCGGCGCGCTGAATTTCAGCCGCGTTCGGCGAGCTCGGCGAGCTTGTCGACAGACGCCTGCAGTCGGTCCGCGGTGGTGGCTCGCGCGCGTGGCAAGCGAGTCTCGTCGGTCAGCCGCGACCAGTCGTAGGTATGGGTGACCAGCGTCCGTGCGTCGTCGACCGGTTTGAGCTGCCACCGCCAGAGGTGTCCAGGCGGTGCCATGCCCGGCTCCGAGGGCCGCCAGGCAATGAGCCGGCCCTCCTCGAACTCCACGATGTGGTTGGTCCGGACGGCGCCGTGGGTGAGCGTCATCGTGAACACATCACCCACCGCCCGCACCCGTTGGCCGGCCTGAGCTTCGGTCAGGTTGGCGTTGCCATCGAACCGTGGCTGTCGCGATGGATCGGCGATGAACTCGAAAATCGTGTCCGCAGCAGCCGCGATCTCGCGGCTCGCGCTGACGACCGTGGGGACCTCGGTGTTGTCGGCCATGATCCGATTCAACAACATCTTGACAGTGACAAGTCGATGGCGCATAGTCGACTCTTGAACTAGACACTGCCAAGATTGAGTAAGGGAGGAACCATGACCGCCCCGACAGCACCAGCCGTCCGCGCAGGCGATCACGAGCGGGACAGCACCGCGAACCAGCTCGGCAACGCGCTCACGCAGGGCTACCTCGCGATCGATGAGTACGAGACCCGGCTGCAGGCCACCTTAGCCGCCCACACCACCGCTGAGCTGCGCCAACTCGTCGCCGACCTGCCGCTCGGGCAGCTTCGCCGCAACGATCCGCAGCGCAGGGCCGCGCGAGCGCGGGCCGCGCGGCTGGGCGTGCAGATCCACTTCGGCGCGTACCTGGCGATGGTCGTCATCGTGCTCACGGTGTGGCTGGCGGTCGGCCTCACCGCCGGCGCCTGGTATTTCTGGCCGATCTGGCCGATCCTCGGCGCAGGCGTCGGTCTCGCCTCCCACGCCATCCCCGTTCGCCTCGCCGTCCCCGGGCTATGTCACGCGCGTCCAGCGATCGACGGCCCCCGCCACGTCGGCGGCGTCGGGTAGCTCCAACGTCCGCGCATGCACGGCGAACGCCGTGGTGACGGTCGGCGTATCGGTGCGCTCTTCGCGCAGCCGGCCTTCGTGCCACCGAGCGCGAGCTCGCACGCCAGCATCGGTCCGGTCGGTCCGGAACCGACCACGACAACGTCCGGAGTAGCCACGACGCCGGATGGTAGCTGCATCCGCCCACGTAGACTCGCGATAAACCAAAGCCCTTAACCCGGCTGACACCCCGACACCACGATCGGAGTGCCATGCTCGCCATCCTGTTCGCCCACGCCGTCGCAACGGCGCTCGCCCCGCTGCTTGTGTACCGGTGGGGCCGGATGGCGTTCTATCCCCTGGCGTTGGTGCCGCTGGGGTCGCTGGTCTGGGTCGCGCTCAACTGGCCCGGCCACGGCCGGGCGGCGACGGTCGCCGTCGGCTGGGTGCCCGAGCTGTCGATGAACATCGACCTTCGGTTCGACGGGCTCGCGGCGATCATGAGCGTGCTGGTGCTGGCGATCGGCGCGGTGGTGCTGTTCTACTGCGCCGACTACTTCCACCACCATGACGGACGCCTCGAGAAGCGACTGCCCAGCTTCGCCGCCGAGCTGGTCGCGTTCGCCGGTGCGATGTTCGGCCTGGTGGTCAGCGACAACATGCTGGTGCTCTACGTGTTCTGGGAGCTGACCACGGTGCTGTCGTTCCTTTTGGTCGGCCACTACGCCGAACGCGCCACCAGCCGCCGGGCCGCGACGCAGGCGCTGCTGGTGACGACGTTCGGTGGGCTGGCGATGCTGGTCGGCATCGTCGTGCTCGGCAACATGTCCGGCACCTACTTGTTGTCCAAACTGATCGCGGCACCGCCGGCGGGCCCGGCGGCGTCGGTCGCCGTGATGCTGGTGCTGATCGGCGCGCTGTCGAAATCGGCCATCGTGCCGATGCACTTCTGGTTGCCCGGCGCGATGGCCGCACCGACACCGGTCAGCGCGTACCTGCACGCCGCGGCGATGGTCAAGGCAGGCGTCTATCTCGTGGCGCGGATGAGCCCGGGCTTCGCCGACACCCCGCCCTGGCGACCGACGGTGGTGATCCTCGGCCTGCTCACGATGTTGTTGGCCGGGTGGCGCGCGGTGCGCGAATACGACCTGAAGTTGATTCTGGCGTTCGGCACGGTCAGCCAGCTCGGGCTGATCACGGTGCTGGTCGGCGCGGGCGGCGGTGACTTGATGCTGGCCGGGCTGGCCATGCTGTGTGCGCACGCGATGTTCAAGGCGTCGCTGTTCATGGTCGTCGGCGTCATCGACCACGCCACCGGGACCCGTGACATCCGCAGGCTGGCGTGGCTCGGGCAGCGCAGCCGACCGTTGCTGGTCATCGCCGTCGGCGCGACGGCGAGCATGGCCGCGCTGCCGCCGTTCCTCGGTTTCGTCGCCAAGGAGGCCGACTTCGAAACCGTCGCGCACGCACCGTCACTCGGCGCCGCGGCGCCCTACGTGTTGACCGGCATCGTGCTCGGGTCGGTGTTCACCACCATCTACAGCCTGCGGTTCCTGGTAGGAGCGTTCGGCCGCAAGGGGTTACCGCACCCCAGCAAGCGGGTCGCGCAGATGCGCCGTCCGCCTGCCAGCTTCCTGGCCGCCCCCGCCATCCTTGCCGCCGCGGGCCTGGTGTTCGGGGTGTGGCCCGCCGGCCTTGACGACGTCCTCGACACCTACGCCGACACCGTGCCCGGCGGCGAGAACTACCACCTCGCGCTGTGGCACGGGCTCGGCACGCCACTGCTGTTGTCGGTGCTTGTCCTGGCCGTCGGCACGGCGGCGTACTTCGCGAGGGCCCGGCTGCGCCGGGTTCGGGTGGCATATCAGCCGCTGGGCAACGCCGACCGCATCTACGACGCCGTGCTGCGTGGCCTCGACCTCATGTCGGTGCGGCTCACCGCATTCATCCAGCGGGGTTCGATACCGGCCACCCAGTCGGTGATCCTGTCCACGCTGGTGCTGGTTCCCCTGACTGTCCTGGCTCTCGGCGCCCGCGGCCGGCCCGACATCGCGTGGTGGGACTCGCCGCTGGAAGTCGTGGTCGGGCTGCTGATCCTCGCCGCGGCACTGGGCGCAATCGTGATGCGTAACCGGCTGGCGGCGGTGCTTCTTGTCGGCGTCGCCGGCTACGGATGCGGCACGATCTTCGTGTTCCACGGCGCACCGGATTTGGCACTGACCCAGTTTCTGGTGGAGACACTGACTTTGGTGATCTTCGTGCTTGTGCTGCGCACGCTTCCCGCCGAAGTCGACAGCCTGAACATCAGGCGCCACCGGCTGCCGCGCGCCGTGCTCGCGGTCGCCGTCGGCGGAACCGTCACGACGTTGGCGGTGTATGCGATGGCGGCCCGCACCGGCGCTCCGATCGCCGAATTGCTGCCCGATGCCGCGTACTTCCGCGGGCACGGCGCCAACACCGTCAACGTGCTGCTGGTCGACATCCGGGCCTGGGACACCATGGGCGAGATCTCGGTGCTGCTGGTTGCCGCGACGGGCGTCGCGTCAATGGTGTTCCGGCACAGACGGTTCGGCTCCGCACCACGGGTGGCCGATGCGGGCCAGCCCGACATCGGCCGGCTCGGCGCGCTGGCCGACATCAGCCCGGCCGTCGGCGACGTCACCTGGCTTCGGGGCAGTGAGCTGCGCGACCCGCAGTACCGGTCGTTGGTGCTTGAGGTCGCGACCCGGTTGATCTTCCCGCTGATCATGGTGTTGTCGGCGTACTTCTTCTTCGCCGGACACAACACGCCCGGCGGCGGGTTCGCCGGGGGGCTGACCGCCGGACTGGCACTGGTGCTGCGCTACCTCGCCGGTGGGCGATACGAACTCGGCGAAACACTCCCGCTGGATGCGGGCAAGATCCTCGGTGCCGGTCTGGGACTGTCGGCGGGCACCGCACTGGTGTCGCTGCTGATGGGTGCGCCGGTGTTGTCCTCGGCGCTGATCGAGGTCCACCTGCCCGTGCTGGGCACGGTCAAGTTCGTCACCGCACTGTTCTTCGACCTGGGTGTGTATCTGATCGTCGTCGGCCTGGTGCTCGACGTGCTACGCAGCCTCGGCGCGCGGGTGGATGTCGACATCGCCCAAGGACAGCCGGTGCCGCGATGACGACCTACCTGGTTCCCCTTGTGCTTATCGGCGCTCTCACCAGCGCGGGTGTCTATCTGCTGCTGGAGCGGCACCTGACGCGAATGTTGTTGGGGCTGTTGTTGATCGGCAACGCGATCAACTTGCTGATCCTGACCGTCGGCGGACCGCCCGGCAACCCGCCCGTGCGGGGCCGCATCAGCGACGGTGAGACCACCACAGCCGATCCACTGGCTCAGGGCATGATCCTGACGGCGATCGTCATCACCATGGGCATCGCGGCGTTCGTGCTGGCGTTGACCTATCGGTCGTATCGGCTGACCCGGGGAGAGGAAGTCGGCACCGACCCCGAGGACACCCGGGTTTCGCAGATGTCCGACGAGGCTGCCAGCGCACTCGACGAGGACCGCCCGCAACCCGGGCCGGCCCGCGACACCGACGCACCCGACGAGCTCGACGCGCTTCCCGGGCCGGAGGGCTCGCGATGACCACCGCTTCGGTGCTGACGCCGCTACCGGTGCTGATCCCGATTGGTCGGCGCCGCGCTCACGTTGTTCGCGGGCCGCAGGCCCCGGCTGCAGCGGCGTCATCACGCTGGTCGCGCTGTCGGTGGTCGTCGCGGTGTGCGCGGGCCTGCTGTATCTCACCGACCGGGACGGCACGCTGGCGTTGCATGTCGGCGGGTGGGGCCAAACAGTCTCCGGCATGGGCCCGCTCGGCATCACGCTGGTGGTCGATCGGCTGTCGGCGCTGATGCTGGTCGTCTCCGCAATCGTGCTGCTGGCCGTCGTCTTCTACGCCATCGGGCAGGGCATCCGCGACGGCGACGAACGCCAGCCGGTGTCGATCTTCCTGCCCACCTATCTGGTGCTGTCGGCCGGTGTGTGCATGGCGTTCCTGGCCGGCGATCTGTTCAACCTGTTCGTCGGTTTCGAGGTGCTGCTGTCGGCGAGCTTCGTGCTGCTGACGATCGGCGCCAGCAAGGACCGCGTCCGCGCGGGCATCGCCTACGTGATGGTTTCGATGGTGTCGTCGCTGATCTTCCTGTTCGGCATCGCGCTGGTCTACGCCGCGACCGGGACGCTGAACATGGCCGAGCTGGCGGTGCGGCTCGACGGCGTCACGGCAGGCACCCGCACCGCGCTGTTCGCGGTGCTCCTGGTCGCGTTCGGCATCAAGGCTGCGGTGTTCCCGCTGTCGACCTGGCTGCCGGACTCCTACCCCACCGCGCCCGCACCGGTCACCGCGGTGTTCGCCGGCCTGCTGACGAAAGTCGGTGTGTACGCGATCATCCGGGCGCACTCGCTGCTGTTCCCCGGCGGCGGGCTCGACTCGCTGCTGCTGATCGCGGCGCTGCTGACCATGCTGGTCGGCATCCTCGGCGCGATCGCGCAGAGCGACATCAAACGACTGCTGTCCTTCACGCTCGTCAGCCACATCGGCTACATGGTGTTCGGCATCGCGCTGTCGAGTCAGCTCGGCATGTCCGGCGCGATCTACTATGTGGCGCACCACATCGTGGTGCAGACAACGCTGTTCCTGGTGGTCGGCCTGATCGAACGTCAGGCGGGTGCGTCCACGCTGCAGCGGCTGGGCGGGCTGGCCGCCGCCAGCCCGCTGCTGGCGTTCCTCTTCGTGGTTCCTGCGCTCAATCTCGGTGGCATTCCGCCGTTTTCGGGTTTCATCGGCAAGGTGGCGCTGATGCAAGCAGGGGCGCAGAACGGTTCGGTGCTGGCGTGGCTGCTGGTCGGCGGCGGCGTCGCTCACCAGCCTGCTGACGCTGTACGTGGTGGCCCGGGTGTGGACCAAGGCGTTCTGGCGATCGCGTGAGGACGCTCCAGAAGGACACCTCGCGGCGGCGGCACCGGCTGCGCTGCTGGATGATTCGGAGGACATCGAGCTGGTCCACCGCGACGATGTGGGCCGGATGCCGATCGGCATGTTGGCGCCGACGGGTGCGCTCATCGTGGTCGGCCTGACGCTGACGGTGTTGGCGGGCCCGATCTTCGCCTACAGCGGCCGGGCCGCCGATGAGGTGCTCGACCGCGGCCAGTACATCTCGGCGGTGCTGGGGAGGACGCCATGAGACGAATCGCGTTGCGGGCCTGGGTGTTGTGCTGGCTGATTCTGGTGTGGATGCTGTTGTGGGGCAACGGTTTCTGCGGCCAACATCCTGTCCGGCCTGGCGATCGCGTTGCTGATCACCCTGCTGTTGCCGTTGCCTGCGGTGCCGATCGAGGGCAGGGTTCACCCGCTGTCGCTGCTGCGGCTGATCGTCACGGTCGCGTACTACCTGGTGCTGTCGTCGATTCAGGTGGCGTGGCTGGCGATCGAGCCGGGGCCGCCGCCGCTGTCCGCCGTGCTGCGGGCCCACCTGGCGATCAAGTCGGATCTGGTGCTGGCGTTGGCCGTCAACATCGTCAACCTGATCCCGGGATCGATCGTGTTGGAGATCGACCAGATCCGCCGGATGATCTACGTACACGTCATCGACGTCGACTCCGACCGCGCCGTGAATCGGTTCTATCGCCAGATCGCCGAGGTGGAGCGGCTGCTGGTGTCGACGTTCGAGCGCGAAGCCGACTGGCGGCCTGCGGCTCGAGAGGAGGCGGATCGCGGATGATGACGGTCTGGGTGATCGCCGCGGTCGCTGCTCACCGCCGCCGCCGTCATCACGATGTTCCGGCTACTGGCCGGACCGAGCACACTTGATCGGCTGGTTGCGCTGGACACGCTTGTCGCGGTGACGATGTGCGCGATCGGCACCTGGGCGGCCTTCAGCCTGGACACCACCGCGACCTACGGCCTGACCGCGCTCGCGTTGATCAGCTTCGTCGGCTCCGTCAGCGTCGCGCGATTCCGGGTGCCCGACACACGGTCAGCCGCCCGGGCCACAACCGGAGGTCCCGGGGCGGCACGGCAGGTCCCGGCAACCGGCAGGTCCGCCCGACAAAAGATTGCGGCGATTGCGATGAGCGCACTGGACATCGTCACCGCGGTGCTGGTGCTGTGCGGCTCGACGCTGGCGCTGACCGCCGCGATCGGGGTGGTTCGTTTCCCCGACACCCTGACCCGGATGCATGCGGCGACCAAGCCGCAGGTGCTGGGCTTGTTGCTGGTGCTGGCCGGCGCGGCGATCCGGCTGCGCGGCAACGTCGACGTCGGCATGGTCATCCTCACCGGCCTGTTCACCGTGATCACCGCTCCGGTGGTGGCCAACCGCGTCGGTCAACTGGCCTACCGCGAGCAGAACATTCGCGACGATCTGCTGACCAAGGACGAAATGCATGAGTTTGCCGAAAAGAGGGAATCCGGTGGCAATGGCCAGAACTGACGACGACAGCTGGGGCATCACCGACGGCGTGGGCCAGACCGCGCTGGGGGTGGCCATGGCACGCGCCGACGAGGCGACGACTGAATACCCGCTGTTCACCGACCCGTATGCGCAGCTGTTCCTCGATGCCGCCACCGAGCGCGGGTGGCGGCGACCGCCGCGCGCACATGCTCGAGCGGATTCGATCCATCTCCGGGTACACCGCCTCGCGCACCAAGTGGTTCGATGAGTTCTTCATCGCTGCCGGCGCCGGCGGCATCCAGCAGGCGGTCATCCTTGCCGCCGGCCTTGACGCGCGGGCGTGGCGGCTGCCGTGGGTGGACGGCACCGTGGTCTACGAGATCGATCAGCCCAAGGTCCTTGAGTTCAAGACGCGAACACTCGCCGAACACGACGTCCGGTCGGCCGTTTCGCGTTACGTCGCGGTGCCTGCCGACCTGCGACACGACTGGCCGAAAGCGTTGCGCGACGCGGGCTTCGACGCGAGCAAACCGACGGCATGGGCGGCGGAGGGATTGCTGGCTTATCTACCGGCCGACGCTCAGGACCTGTTGTTCGACCGCATTCATCAGCACAGTGCCCGAGACAGCCGCATCGCCGTGGAGTCCTTCGGCGCCGACTTCTTCGACCCGGAGTATCTGGCCCGCCGTCGGGATAGGTTGCGCCGGTGGCGAGAACAGGCCGGCGCGCCCGATGGCGGCGATGTTTCCGATCACGAGGAGCTGTGGTTCATCGAGGACCGAACCGACGTGGCGGCCTGGCTGACCGAGCACTGCTGGGACGTGACGTCTGTCGATGCGGTCGAGTTGATGACGCGCTACGGCCGCCGCGCATCGGGAGAAGACGACGACACGACGCCCCGAACCACCTTCGTGGAGGCCGTGCTCTCGTAGCCTCGACGCTAGCTACCCTCCGATAACTGAAACTCAACCATCGCCGTCACGGTCTCCACCGCGTCTCGAAGCGCCGCGAGCCGGGTGGCAACGGTGGGCGCCGACAGCACCGCATACCGGTCGGCCTGACCCATCGGGACGCGGGAAGCCAACGCGTACAACCACATCGCGGCGTCGCCCGACTCGTCGGCGCCGGCGACGATGTCCCGAGGGTTGACCTGTGCGCCGCGAGCGGCGGCGATCCGCTCGAACAACGCGACCATCCGGTCCTCGACATCACGGATCGCCTCGACGTCGACGGCCGTACCGGGCGCATCGGGCTCATCGGGCCAAATCTCCACCGCCGCCTGCGGGTAGGGATTATCGGGGTGCCACTCGAGCACACGGATCCGCTCAGCGATCACGGATCGCAGCCGGTAGCGCCCGTCACCGAGATCGGCGCATTCGGTGATGTGGGCCAGCGCGCCGATATCGCTGCGGGTGTCGCCGCCGCCGACCTCGCGCCCTGCCGAGATCAACACCACGCCGAACGACGGATCGTCGGCGCCAAGACAATGTTGCACCAGTGCGCCGTACCGCGGCTCGAAGATCCGCAGCGGCAGTTCCTCGCCGGGCAGCATCGCCACCTCGAGCGGAAACATCGGCGTGATGGGCACTGCTAGATGTCCAACTCGCCGATCAGCGCGTCGACCACCGCGCGCAGGTCGCCGTCGGTCTCTTCGGCGACCCGGCGTTGTCGTTGATAGGACGCACCCGAGCCGTAGATATCGGCGACCCTGGCGAGTTCGTCGCCACAGTGCAGCGACTTGGCCACCGGCTCAAGCCGGTTCAGCAGGTCGTCGAGGTCGTCGGTGACCAGTCGCTCGTTGCTGTCGGCGTCCAGGATGATCACCGCGTCCAGGCCGTAGCGAGCCGCCCGCCACTTGTTTTCCTGCACGTGCCACGGCGGCATTGTCGGAAGTCGTTCGCCGGCATCGAGGCGGCGGTCAAGGTCGACGATGAGGCAATGGGTCAGCGCAACAAGCGCACTCAACTCGCGAATGTTGGAGACCCCGTCGAGGATCCGGACCTCCACCGTCCCTTTATGCGGTGAAGGCCGGACGTCCCAACGGATTTCATTCATATGGTCGATGATGCCGGTCTTCTTCTGGTCATAGACGAAGCCTTCCCACTCCGCCCAGGTCTGGAAGTGGAACGGCAGCCCCGCCGTCGGCAGCTGCTGGAACATCATCGCGCGGTTGGAGGCGTATCCGGTGTCCGCCGCCGTCCCAGAATGGTGAGGACGCCGAGAGCGCCAGAAGGTGCGGATAGTGGTTGAGCAACGACGTGTTGATCGCCATCACCTTGTGCGCCGAGGAGATCCCCACGTGTACGTGCACACCCCAGATCAGCATCTGGCGGCCCCACCATTGGGTGCGCTTGATCAGCTCGGCATAGCGCGGCGCGTCGGTCAGCTTCTGCGCGGACCATTTCGCGAACGGATGCGTACCGGCGCAGAACAGCTCCATGCCCCGGTCGCGCACGATGGTGCGCGCGGTCCCCAGCGTCGACCGCAGATCGTCCATCGCCTCCGGCACGGATTCACAAATGCCGGTGACGATCTCGACGGTGTTGCGCAGCAGTTCCTTGTGTACGTGCGGGTTGTTCTCGCCGAGCTCCTCGATCACCTCGGCGGCCTCGTTGCTCAGGTCGCGGGTCTTGGCGTCGACGAGCGCGAACTCCCACTCGACCCCGACCGTCGGCCGCGGCGAGCCGGCGAAGTCGATGTGGCTGCTAGCCGGTGCCGATGACACCGCACGCCACGCGCTTTCCGGCGTCGCCGGTGGCCATGGTGATTTCGTCTGGCGGCGGGGTGCCGTTGACCTGCTGGTAGCGCTCCGGCGGAATGTTGGCGAAATTGTCCGCGTTCTGCGTGGATGATGATCGCGGTCTTCGCACCGGCCAGCAGATCCTCGGCGGTGAACGCGTCGGTCGTCGTCACCAGCTTCGCGGTGCCGTCCTGGCGGACCTCCAGCGAGGTCAGGTCGCCGCTGGCGGGATGTGCAGTGTGGCCGGCCTTCTGGAAATGGGCACCCGCGGAATTGAAGTCGCCAGGCGTACCGCCGGTCGGGGCGACGGAGTTGGGCTCACACTTACCGACCGAGTGGATGTGCATCCCGTGGAAGCCCGGCGTCAGCAGGCCCGGCGCCGTCGTCTCGACCGTGACGGTGGCGAAGCCTCCCGCGAACTCGATGTCGGCCGTCGCCACCGTGGTGCCGTCGGCCAGTTTCAGCTGGGCGGTGAGCTTCTCGCCGCTGGCGGCCTGGCCGGTGCCCTGCCCGCCTGCGGCCGCACTGGGCGACGCCGAGGGTGACGGCGCGCCGGACCAGATCGACGGCGTCGTTCCGGGTGAGGTGGCAGTGGGTTCGTTCGGGCTGCACGCGCTGATGGCGAAGACGGGGACTGCGAACAAGGCGGCTGCAACGGCGGTCTTGAGCATGTGCAAGAGCCTAGCCGGTGACCGCCACGACCACTCCCGGCGGTTGCTCGGCCAACTCAGGGACGCGCGCCTGCACCGGCGCCTGGAGCAGCTTGCCCACCGCATCGGCGGCCTCGTGCTCGCCCGGTGCGTCACTGAAGAACACCGTGGTGGCCGTGACCTCAGGCAGGCTGAGGTTGCCGGTTTCGGTGACGTTCCAGCCGGCGTCCCGCAGCCGGTTGGCCATGCTTTCGGCGGCGCCTTCGGTCGACGAGATGTTGTAGACCCGCACGTCGGCCTTCGCAGGCGCCGGCGACGAGGACGACGCTGCCGGACTCGGGGTGGTGACGGTGGTGGTGGCGATCGACGGCGAGGACTGGTCGCTGTCGGAGTCGCTGGAGCCCATCGCCTGGAACCCGACCAACAGGAACACCACGCCGAGGAACAGCAACACCATCACCATCGCGCGCAGGGGCAGCCCGGAGGAACTTCGCTGGTTCATTACCGCCCACTGTATCGAGAAGGCCCGCTCGGCCCGCGCAGTCTCCCCGGGGCTCGCCGCGGGCGCCTTGGGGCTCGCCGCGAGCGTTACGTGACGTCGAAGCCGAGCCGACGCGCCGCCCGGGCCTTCTGCCGGCCGGCCCGCAGCCGCCGCAGCCGTTTGACCAGCATCGGGTCGGCTGCCAGCGCCTCCGGGCGGTCCACCAGCGCGTTGAGCACCTGGTAGTACCGGGTGGCCGACATCGAGAAGAGGTCCTTGATGGCGTCTTCCTTGGAGCCGGCGTACTTCCACCATTGACGCTCGAACGCCAAGATGTCGTGCTCGCGCCGGGTCAGCCCATCGGTGAGATCAGCGTCGTCCCCGGATCGCTCCGTCCGCGCGATCGCGCCGTCCATATCGCTCCTGGGCCCTTTCGACAGTCGAAATGACAACACTGGGGTTTCGGCGAACATTCAACCACGGGTTTGCAAGCTGAGGCGTGAGCCATACCCGCGAGTCGGCTCATTAAGCTTGCCGACCATGGCCGTCGTACCCATCCGCATCGTGGGAGATCCCATCCTGCACACCGCGACCGAGCCGGTGCCCGTCGGCGAGGACGGTTCGCTACCGCCCGATCTCGCGGACTTGATCAAGGACCTCTACGACACGATGGCCGCCGCCAACGGTGTTGGCCTCGCCGCGAACCAGATCGGCGTCTCCAAGCGGGTATTCGTCTACGACTGCGCCGAGGAGCGTGGCCGCACCACCCGCCGCCGCGGCGTCGTCGTCAACCCGGTACTCGAGACGTCCGAGGTGCCCGAGACCATGCCTGACCCCGAGAACGACGACGAGGGCTGCCTGTCGGTTCCCGGGGAATCGTTCCCGACCGGCCGGGCCAAATGGGCGCGGGTTACCGGCTTGGACGCCGATGGCACCGAGATCACGATCGAGGGCACCGACCTGTTCGCCCGGATGCTGCAGCACGAAACGGGTCATCTGGACGGCTTCCTGTATCTGGACCGGCTGGTCGGCCGGAACGCGCGCAGCGCCAAGCGGGCGCTGAAGTCGCACGGCTGGGGGGTGCCGGGGCTGACCTGGACGCCCGGCGTGGATCCCGATCCGTTCGGTCACTAGCTCGTGCCCAAACTGCCCCCGGTCGGAACACGGATCACCCTGCGCTACCGGCTGCCAGCCGGATCGGTGCCCCCGATGACCGACGTGGTCGGCCATCTGCTCGCGGTCGGCCCGACGCTGAGCGTGCGCACCAAACGCGGCGACGTGGTGGCCGTCGCCGCCGCCGACGTGGTGGCGATCAAAGCACTTGCCGCGGCGCCGGTGCGCACCGGTGACATTCGCAACATCGAGCACGCGGCGGCGCTGGCATGGCCAGGCGTCGAGCAGCGGTGGCTCGGCGGCTGGCTGCTGCGCTTCGGCCGCGGCAGCACTCGACGCGCGAATTCAGCTGTCCCGCTCGGCGTTCCGACGGGCGATCCGCTCGGCGTTCCGGCGGGCGATCCGCTCGGCGTTCCGGCGGGCAGCGACCTGAGCGCGCTCATCGACTGGTACGACGCCCGGGGCGTAGCCCCTCTGATAGCCGCGCCGGACCGGTTGTTCCGCGTGCCGCCCGGGGTGTCAACCGAGGCCGAAAACCTCGTCATGACAGGTGATGTGACGGCTATGGCTATGGCGGCGGCTACGGCGGCGGCGACGACGGCGGCAACCGGCGGCGGGCTACGGCGGTGGCGATCGCGGCCCGGCCGGATGACGACTGGCAGAGGCTGTATCGGCGCGATGTGCCGGTCGATGTGTTGACCGCTGTCGTCGGCGGAGAGGTGGCGTTCGCGACGACCGCCGGCGCCGCGGTCGGACGGGCCGCTGTCACCACAGCGCCCGACGGCACCCGCTGGGTGGGGTTGTCGGCGGTACGGGTAGCCGAGACGGCGCGGCGTCGCGGCCTGGCCCGCGAACTGTGCGAAGCGCTGTTGGCCTGGGGCGCCGACCGCGGTGCGACGCGGACCTATGTACAGGTGCTCGCCGACAACGCCGCAGCGACAAGGCTGTACGAGTCGATGGGCTTTTCGGTTCACCACCGCTCGCGTTACGTCTGCGCCCGTAGCCTGCGCCCGTAGCCTGTAGGACATGCGACTGGCCACGTGGAACGTCAACTCGATCCGCGCCCGCGTCGACCGCGTCACCGACCTGGCTGGAGGGTTCTGACGTCGACGTGCTGGCCATGCAGGAAACCAAGTGCTCCGACGACCAATTCCCCACCATGCCGTTCGTCGCGCTCGGCTATGACGTCGTGCACTGCGGGTTCAACCAGTGGAACGGGGTGGCGATCGCGTCCCGCGTTGGCCTCGACGATATTCAGGTGGGCTTCGACGGCCAGCCCACCTGGAGCGACAAGCCCGACGTCGAAGGGGCAGCGGAGGCGCGGGCATTGGGTGCGAGCTGCAATGGCGTGCGGGTGTGGAGTCTTTACGTGCCCAACGGGCGCACCGTCGACTCGCCGCACTTTATATACAAGCTGGAATGGCTTGCCGCCCTTCGTGACACGGCGCACAGATGGCTGACGGACGATCCGCAGGCGCAGATTGCATTGGTCGGGGATTGGAACATTGCGCCCACTGACGAGGACGTCTGGAGCCCCGAGTTCTACGCGAACAGCACGCATGTCACCCCGGCAGAACGCGCGGCGTTCAACGCGATCGTCGACGCCCAATTCGCCGATGTAGTGCGGCCTTTCACGCCCGGTCCGGCCGTGTACACCTACTGGGATTACACCCAGCTGCGGTTCCCGAAGAACCGCGGCATGCGCATCGACTTCATCCTGGGCTCACCGGCGCTTGCGCAGCGCGTCACCCACGCCGAGATCGTCCGCGAGCAGCGCAAAGGTAAGACGCCGAGCGACCACGCCCCAGTCGTCGTGGAACTGACCTAACCCGCTGCATCAGCCGAGGTGTGAGCGCTGTGGCGGTAGCCATCAGCCGAACAGGCACGTTCGCTGGGGATACCCGCCCGCTTGTGGATGACCAGTCTTTTCGTCACATTCGGCTGGCATAATCGAACATGTGTTCGAAGCTTTCACCACCGACGCCCTGATCACCGAGATCGAGGCGAGCCAGCGGCAGGAGTCGGCGTTGATGGCGCGCCGGCTGGCGGCGATCGCAGCCCTGTTGGGGCGGCGCATCGCCGAGGCCGAGGAGGCTGACCCCGACCCGGGGTATGCGATGGTCACCGGATTCGCCCGCACCACCGCAGAAGTATCCGCGGCGATGAACATGTCCCCGATGGGCGCCAACCACGTGGTCGGTCACGCCGAGACACTGGACACCCGGCTACCGAGGGTGGCCGCACTGCTTGCCGACGGTAAAGCCGATTGGCGCACCGTGCAGGTGATCATCGCCCGCACCGAACTGGTCAGCGACAACTTGATCGCCCAGCTCGATCAATCGCTGGCCAAACGCATCGGGAACTGGCAGTGCTGGTCGCGACGGCGCATCATCAACACCGTCGATGCCGCGGTGCGCGCGATCGACCCCGATGCCGCCAGGGAACGCCGGGTGCGCGCCGACGATGACCGTCATATCAGCGTCACGGCGCTGCCCGACGGGATGGCCCAAGTGCGGGGCAGCCTCACCGCCACTGCGGGGGCAGCGTTCGACAAGCGGCTCTCGCAGATGGCCACGTCGGTGTGCGCCAATGACCCCCGCACCATCGCTCAGCGCCGCGCCGACGCGCTCTCGGCCATCCTCGAGGGCCGCGTCCTCGGTTGCGAGTGCGGCCACGCTGATTGCCCTGCCCGCGCCACCGGGCAGGGATCCCGCGAAGTCCGCACGGTGATCAACGTGATCGCGAGTGAGGCCACCGTCACCGGGGACAGTGATCAGCCCGGCTATCTGGAGGGCTACGGCGTGATCGACGCCGCCCAAGTCCGCCAGCTTGCCGAGGCGGCGACGCTGCGACTGGTCGAGTGCCCGGAGGTCAGCCCGGCCGAAGCGCTGCGCTATCAACCCTCGACCGCGCTGGAGCGTTGGGTCCGCTGCCGGGATGTGACGTGCCGGTTCCCGGGATGCGACCGGCCGGCGCCCATCTGCGACGTCGATCACACCATTGCCTTCAACCACGCTGATCCCGGCGCCGGCGGACAGACCGTGCCGTGGAATCTGGCGTGCTATTGCCGAGAGCATCATCGGCTCAAAACGTTTCACGGCGGCGTCGGCGGGTGGCGCGACCAACAGCTGCCCGACGGCACCATTGTCTGGACCTCGCCGACCGGACGGATCTATCGCACCACACCCGGGGGGCCGGAGCTGTTCCCGCAGATGCGCCCGGCGTGTGTGGCGCCCAAACCACGCAAGCGCAGTCGCTCCAAGGAGAAGGCGATGCGGATTGCCCGGGCCCGCCGCGCGATTCGAGACCAGCGCCCGGTCAACGCCGAGACACGGCGTGTCAACTAGGGCCCGCAGACAGGAAATCGCCGACCGCAAGTGGCGCAACCACATGCGCAGGATGCTGCATCCTCTTCAAAGGCCGTGAGCCAAGTACCAGCCCCTGGTGCACCTGGGTCAACGATCCCTTCGAACCCGAAGAGCTCCCACCCGACTGGGAACCACCACCCCCGCCGTCGGAACAACCCGACGATGAACCACCGTTTTGAGCCCGCTAGCACGCGGCCCGGGGTCGGCTAAGCCTCGTTGTCGGCCCCGGGTGCGTCGGCGTAGCGGCCCGGGTTGAAGATCGACGCCACCAGACCGAGGACCATCATCACCGCGGCGGCGATGAACACCACGACCAAGCCCGAGTGGAACGGCTCAGTGATCAGGTGTGGGAAGAACGTCTTGCCCGTCAGCACATCGGCGTTCACGCCCGGCTGCTGCAGCGCACCCGACGGCGCCAACAGTTGTTCGATGGGGTTGAAGCCGAGGAACGCCGCGAACAGGCTGCCCACCGGCGGCAGATTCGCCACCTGATGAGCGACCGAAGCGGGCACACCCTGCGCCTGCAGCCCTGAACTCATCGCGCTCGGCAGCGTCTTGGCCAACCCGATGATCATCAGCGAGAAGAAGATTCCGATCGACAGCGACGAACCGGCGTTGAAGAACGTCGCCCGCACACCCGACGCCGCGCCACGCTGGGCGGCGGGCACGCTCGACATGATCGCCGCGGTGTTCGGGGCGGTGAAGATGCCGCCGCCGAGGCCGTTGAAGAACACCAGCACGGCGAACAGCCAGTAGTTGAAGTCGACGGGAATCAACACCAGTGCGACGAAGGACACCGCCATCAACGCCATCCCGGCCACCGTGAAGGGCCGCGCACCGAAGCGGTCGGACAGTGACCCGGCCAGCGGACCTGCCACCAGGAAGCCGACGGTCATCGGCAGCATGTAGATGCCCGCCCACAACGGGGTCGATTCAAAGCTGTACCCGTGCAACGGAAGCCAGATGCCCTGCAGCCAGATGATCAGCATGAACTGCAAGCCGCCTCGGCCCACCGATGACATCAGCCCGGCCAGGTTGCCCATCCCGAACGATGTCGAGCGGAACAGCCGCATGTCCACCATCGGCTGAGCAACTCGAAGTTCGACGAAGCAGAACGCGACGAGCAGAAGCAATCCGAACCCGATTGCTCCGAGCACCAACGGATTTCCCCACCCGGTGGTGGACCCCCCGTAGGGCTGGATGCCGTATGTGATTCCCGTCAGCAGAATCGTCAAACCGACACCGAATGTCACGTTGCCCGCCCAGTCGACCTTTCCCGGCGTGCGCACACCGAGTTCCTTCAGCGAACTCAGGCTCCAAATCGTGCCAAGGATGCCGACCGGTATCCCGACCCAGAAGATCGCTCGCCAGTCCCATTGGGACAGCACGCCGCCTATGAGAAGGCCAAGGAACGAGCCGGCGACAGCGGCCACCATGTTCACGCCGAGTGCCATGCCACGCTGGTTCGCTGGGAACGCGTCGGTCAGGATCGCCGACGACGACGCCATCAGCATCGCCCCGCCGACGCCCTGGATGACGCGCCAGCCGATCAGCCACATCGCGCCGCCGCCGAGGTGAAACGGGTCGAAGGACAGCGCGACCGCCGCGAGGGTGAAGACGACGAAGCCGACGTTGTAGATGCGCACCCGGCCGAACATGTCGCCGAGCCGGCCGAAGAGCACGACCAGCACCGCGGTGACCACCAGGTAGCCCATCAGCATCCACAGCAGGTAGCTGACGTTGCCCGGGGCCAGCGGGTTCAGCCCGATGCCGCGGAAGATGGCCGGCAGCGAGATCAGCACGATCGACGCGTTGATGGTGGCCAAAAGCGTGCCCAGCGTCGTGTTGGACAGCGCAATCCACTTGTAAAACGGGTGGTCGTGGTCCATTGTCCGGCGCCGGCGAGCGGTCTCTACGAGGGCAGCATCGGCGTCCACCACAACCGGGGGTTTCGTCATCTCGATCTCAGTCGGCATCTCTTCGCTTAGCTAGCTTTGGCGCGCAACAACAGCGCAAAACACATACATTAGCTATACAAAGCAACCGGGAGCAATTCCTATTCCCATTCGCTGGACGGCTGCGCTAGCGTGGACGTCGTCCAAACGCGGGAGCGCACACCCAGTGCGCTGAGAGGACAGCAAAGGCTGAATCGTCCGTTCAGCCGATGGTGCTGTCGACCGTACGAACCTGACCGGGTAATGCCGGCGTAGGGAGATGAAATGAGTGAAGTTGTTCTCGATCCGTCTGTGACCACCGGCCCAATTGCGGGCAGCTCCAAAATCTATGTCGACGGTGTGCCGTTTCGGCGGGTGAACCTGTCCAACGGCGAACACCTGGACCTCTATGACACGTCCGGCCCGTACACGGATCCGCACGTGTGCGATCGATCTGCATGCCGGGCTGCCGCCTCGGCCCGGTGTGGTATCGGATCGGGGCACACAACTGCAGCGGGCACGGGCCGGCGAGATCACCGCGGAGATGGCGTTCATCGCCGCCCGCGAAGGCGTGCCGCCGGAGCTGGTGCGCGACGAGGTGGCCCGCGGCCGCGCGGTGATCCCGGCCAACCACAACCACCCCGAAAGCGAGCCGATGATCATCGGCAAGGCGTTCGCGGTGAAAATCAATGCCAACCTTGGCAATTCGGCCGTCACGAGCTCGATCGCCGAGGAGGTGGACAAGATGGTGTGGGCCACCCGCTGGGGTGCCGACACCATCATGGATCTCTCGACCGGGCGCAACATACATGAAACGCGTGAGTGGATTCTGCGCAATTCACCGGTGCCGGTCGGCACGGTGCCGATCTATCAGGCGCTGGAGAAGATCAACGGCGACCCCACAGAGTTGTCGTGGGAGGTCTACCGCGACACCGTGATTGAACAGTGCGAGCAGGGCGTGGACTACATGACGGTGCACGCGGGCGTGCTGCTGCGCTACATTCCGCTGACGGTCAAGCGAGTCACCGGCATCGTGAGCCGCGGTGGTTCGATCATGGCGGCCTGGTGTCTGGCCCATCACACCGAGTCGTTCCTGTACACCCATTTCGAGGAGCTTTGCGAGATTCTGGCTCGCTACGACGTCACGTTCTCGTTGGGCGACGGGTTGCGGCCGGGATCGATCGCCGACGCCAACGACGAGGCGCAATTCGCCGAGCTGCGCACGCTTGGCGAGCTGACCAAGATCGCCAAAGCCCATGGCGTGCAGGTGATGATCGAGGGCCCGGGCCACATCCCGATGCACAAGATCGTCGAGAACGTGCGCCTGGAAGAGGAGCTATGCGAGGAGGCTCCGTTCTACACGCTGGGCCCGCTGGCCACCGACATCGCGCCGGCCTACGACCACATCACCTCGGCGATCGGCGCGGCGATCATCGCGCAGGCCGGCACCGCGATGCTGTGCTACGTCACACCCAAGGAGCATCTCGGCCTGCCGGATCGCAAGGATGTCAAGGACGGCGTGATCGCCTACAAGATCGCCGCGCACGCCGCCGATCTGGCCAAGGGCCATCCCCGCGCGCAGGAACGCGACGACGCATTGTCGAAGGCGCGGTTCGAGTTTCGCTGGCACGACCAATTCGCGCTCTCGCTGGATCCCGACACCGCGCGTGAATTCCACGACGAGACGCTGCCCGCGGAGCCGGCAAAGACCGCGCACTTCTGCTCGATGTGCGGGCCGAAGTTCTGCTCGATGCGCATCACGCAGGACATCCGCGACGCGATGGCCGAAAAGTCGCGAGAATTCACCGAACACGGCAACCAGATCTATTTACCGTTGGCGCAGTGATGAACGCTTGTCGACGAGCAGAGCAGAGGGCTATGTCGTTCCTGCCGATAAGCCGACCGGGCGAGACACCGCCGCGGGTGATGACCATCGCCGGATCTGACTCCGGCGGCGGCGCGGGCATCCAGGCCGACCTGCGCACCTTCGCGCTGCTGGGCGTGCACGGCCTCGTCGCCGTCACCGCGGTGACGGTGCAGAACTCGGTCGGCGTCAAGGGTTTTCACGAGATTCCGGTCGACGTGATCGCGGGTCAGATCGAGGCGGTGGCCTCGGATATCGGTGCGCAGGCCGCCAAGACGGGCATGCTGGCGTCGTCGGCGATCATCGACACCGTCGCCGACACGTGGCGCGCACTGGGCTTGGCCGACACGGTGCCGCTGGTGGTCGATCCGGTGTGCGCATCGATGCACGGCGACCCGCTGCTACATCCGAGTGCGCTGGATTCCCTTAAGGGCCAGCTTTTTCCGTTGGCCACACTGGTTACACCGAATCTCGACGAGGTCCGCCTGCTTGTCGATATCGACGTCGTCGACGACACATCGCAACGGGAGGCCGCCCGGGCCCTGCACGCACTCGGCCCCGGCTGGGCGCTGGTCAAGGGTGGGCATCTGCGCTCGTCGCCGCACAGCCCCGACCTTCTCTTCGACGGCACCGACTTCTACGAGTTCGACGCCACCCGCATCGACACCGGCAACGACCACGGCGCCGGTGACACCCTGGCCGCGGCGGTCGCGAGCGCACTCGCGCACGGCTACACCGTGCCGGACGCGGTGGCGTTCGCCAAACGCTGGGTGACCGAATGTCTGCGCGCCGCCTACCCGTTGGGACACGGTCATGGTCCCGTGTCGGCACTGTTCAGACTGGGCCGATGAACCTCGATCAGATTGCGGGTATCGCGCACGAGCCCGACGGCGCGCCCAGCGGGCGCGGTCGTGCTGACCCACGGCGCGGGCGGTAGCCGGGAGTCACCGCTGTTGGTGAAGATCTGCGACGAGTGGGCCCGGCGCGGCTGGCTCGCCGTGCGCTACAACCTGCCGTACCGGCAGCGACGGCCCAAGGGTCCGCCGTCGGGATCCGCCGCGAGCGATCAGGCCGGTGTCGTGCAGGCCATCGCGCTGGCCCACACCCTGACCGACGGCCCGGTCATCGCCGGCGGGCACTCGTACGGCGGCCGGATGACGTCGATGGTGGTTGCCGATAGGTCGGCCGCCGTCGATGTGCTGACGCTTTTCTCGTACCCGCTGCATCCGCCGGGCAAGCCCGAACGGGCGCGAACCGATCACCTTCCCCGCATCACGGTGCCGACGGTGTTCACCCACGGCACCGCCGACCCGTTCGGCACCATCGACGAACTGCGCCCCGCCGCCGCGCTGATCGCCGCCCCCGCCGCGATCGTCGAGATCACCGGGGCCCGCCACGACCTGGGCTCCAAGACGCTCGACGTGCGCGGTCTTGGCGGTCGATGCGGCGCTACAGCTCCTGGCGTGACGGCGCCGCAGCGCGGTGACCTGCATCGGGACCAGTCAGGGGCTGAGCCGGTCATCAAAGTTTCCGGTACCTGAGGTACCGTCTGGGACATGACTTCGGAGCGCTACGACGCGGTCATCGTGGGGGCGGGGTTCGGAGGGATCGGCGCGGCCATCCAGCTCAAGCGGATGGGCTACCACAACTTCGTGATCCTCGACCGCGCGGACGACCTTGGCGGGACCTGGCACGTCAACCGCTACCCAGGCCTGGCCGTCGACGTCCCCACCACCACGTACTCCTACTTTTTCGAACCGAACCCGAACTGGTCGAGGCTGTTCTCGACCGGCACCGAGATCAAGCAATACGCCGACGACGTCGCGGCCAAGTTCGACGTGCGCAGGCACATGCGGTTCAACACCACCGTCGAGGGCGCACGCTGGGACGAGGAGGCCGAAGTCTGGCAGGTCGCGGTGGCCGACGGCGAGACGCTGTCCGCTCGATATCTGATCACCGCGACGGGCTTTCTGTCGCAGCCGAAGGTGCCAGACATCCCCGGTGTGGCCGACTTCGCGGGCAAGGTCATCCACACCACCGCATGGGATGACGGCTACCCGCTCGAGGGCCGCAGGGTGGCTGTCATCGGCACCGGCGCCACCGCTGTCCAGCTCATCCCCGAATTGGCCAAGAAGGTCGCCGACCTCACCGTCTACCAGCGCACCCCGATCTGGGTGGTGCCCAAGATCGACGTGCGCTTCGGTGAACGCGCCAAGCGGCTGTTCGCCCGGATCCCCTTTACCCAGCGGGCAATTCGTTGGCTGACGGATTCGATCTACGAGGTCATGATCAACACCGCGGTGATTCATCACCGGAACTTCCGCCGACTCAACATCGCCGCCGCGGATCTGTCGAAGATGCACCGCTTCGCATCGATCCGCGACAAGGAGTTACGCCGCAGGCTGACCCCTGACTACGACTTCGGATGTAAGCGGCCGACATTCTCCAACGGCTACTACCGCGCCTTCACCAAACCGCACGTGCATCTGCAGACCGACGGCATCGCGCGCGTCGAGGCCGACGGCATCGTCAACGCCGATGGCTCAAGGACCGTCATCGACACGTTGGTGCTGGCCACCGGGTTCGACCTGTGGGAGGCAAACTTCCCGGCTATCGAGGTCATCGGGCGTGACGGCCGCAACCTCGGAAAGTGGTGGCGCGAAACGCGATTCCAGGCCTACCAGGGTGTGACCATGCCCTACTTCCCGAACTACCTCAGCCTCGCAAGTCCGTTCGCTTTCCTCGGGTTGAACTTCTTCAACACCATGGAGTACCAGATGCGGCACATGGACCGCTTGTTCGGTGAACTCAAGCGCAGTGGCGCGACCACGTTCGAAGTCACCGAGGACGCCAACACGAAGTACCGGGACCGGATGACCGAACTGCTCGGGGACTCGCTGTGGACGATCGGCAACTGTGCGACGTCGCGGTCCTACTACTTCAATCCCCAAGGCGAGCCGACCCTGCTGCGGCCGATGTCGACGCGGACCGCGATCGAAGAGGCGTCCCAATTCCCGTTGAGCGACTACCAGATTGCGTAGACACCGGAGCCGCTCGGCGGCGACGTCAGACATGAGAGGTTCAGCAGTGGCGAGAAAGAATTCGCGTGCCGCCAAGTTCGCCGGCCTGGCCGTCGCCGGGACGGGCCTGGCCCACTTCACCAGCCCACAGCTGTTCGACGGCATCACCAAACAGGCGTTCCCGCGCAACAGCCGCCAGCACCTCTACATCAACGGCGGCATCGAAACAGCACTCGGGCTTGGCTTGAGTTCGCGCAAGACCCGGTCGCTGGCGACCGTCGGCACCATCGGCTACGTGGCCTACTTGGCCGGCAACGTGGCGCGCAACCGGTAGTGACCGAGCAGCGTCAGGTCCACCAGCCCTTCCACGATCGCCCGGGTCGGCGCCGAATCCTCATATCGCATCAACCGGCCCAGGTCGATCACCAGTGACATCGCGGCATGCACGGCGAACCGCGCCTGCCCCGGCGTCCACTCCGGCCGCACCGACACCACCAGGTCCACCCACGACTCCACGGTGGCTCGCTGCAGGTTGCGCAGGATCTTCTGGTCGCCCGGCGTCATGTTGAGCCGCTCGGTGTAATACACGTAGTCCAGTTCGGGCCGGCAGAACGACCTCGTCACATACGCGTCGATGACGGCGGCCAGTGCGTCCTCGCGGTCGGCCATGGTGCCGACGATGGCCGACAGCTCCGCCGACAGCCGGTCGGCCGCCCGCCGGAACGCCGCCGCGAGGATGTCGCTCTTACCCGAGAAATACCGGTAGATGCCCGACGCAGGCATGCCGGCAGCCGTCGCGATGTCCTCCACGCTGGTGTCGCGGTAGCCCTTGAGGTTGAACAGGCGCATCGATTCGTTCAGCAGCGCTTCGTATTTCGACCCGTCCGTGACCGCCGCCACCGGCGGATGCGCCTCGACGATGCTGTTCGCGGTATCGGGTAGATCGGCGGCCAGCACCGCGTCGGCAAGGTCGGCGAGCAAAGCGCGCACCTGGATCGCGGGCAGCTTGGCGCGGTGATCGACGATGCTACCGATCACGGACAGTCCCGACGTCGACAGAGTCCAACGTTGCCGTGAGCTCAGCTCCGGCCGAATTGCCATGAGCGGCCGCTGGATCCGGTGATGGACGGTGCGCATCTGCGCGATCAGCGTGGCCTGGTCGTCGCCCCGCAGGTAACGGCCTTCCCAGCGGTAGAGCCCGCCCGACTCACGGTTGGCCATCGCGGTGTCGATGAGCGCCGAGACGAGCCGGCGCAGGATCAGCTCGGGATCGGTTGTGGCGTCCTCGGCGAAGGCCGTGCAATCGACCAACTGCTGACCCAGGTTGAGCACCGCGTCGCGAAACAGTTCGTATTTGCTCGAGTAGTGGCGGTACAGCGCCGCCGCGGAAATTCCGACGCGCGTGGCGATGGTCTCCATGCTCACGCCGTAATAGCCCAGCGCACTGAACGCCTCGGCCGACGCGCGGGCGATCTGCTCCTTGCGATCCTTCGGGCGACGCCGGACACCCTCTGCACGGGTGGGCCTGGTGCGCGCCATGGCAAACACCATAACGGACCTGACTGCACACATAGATGTCCACTTCGATTGGAAAATCTCGAAAAAAGTGTTCGCATACGCAAGAATGGCCATTAACATAGTCAGGGTGTTCGGCGCGCTGCGACGGCTGCTGGGGTTTCAGGTGACGATAGGTGAGCTGTTCGTCGTCGCGCTGATTCTTGGCACTCCATACCTGATCGTCGGTGTCATCTGGTCGAGCACGCACACCGCGCATCTGCAGCACATGACGGGCGCCGACATGGCGCTGGCGTATCTGGGGTCGATCGTTGCGTGGCCGGTGCTGCTTTTCACCGACGTCTGCATGACTTGAACGGGGGAACACCTTGAATCAGCGGCATCATCGCCTGGCCTACACCGGCATCGTCTGCGGCGTTGTGGTGGCCATCGGACTGCTGGCACTGAATTTTCCTGTCTTCCTCGACGCCTACGACCAATGGGGATTCCAGATCAAGTGTGGGACGGGATACGCCACCGATCTGAGCCAGGCGGCGGCCGCGGTCGGCCGGCACGACGTCGTCGACCAATGCGAGACCGCGCTGCTCGATGCGCCGGTTGTGGACCGTTCCGCTCGTCGCCGTCGGTGCGCTGGTTTTGCTCGCGGTCCTCGCCGCGTCGGCGATAACATCGGCCCGCGAATCGCTCGTCCCGCATCACGACAGCGCCTGACGTCAACACTTGTTATTGGGTCGTCAGGGCTACCATCGCCGCGTGAGCACGCCGGACGACCCTGCGCTGCAACGCCGGCTCGGCACGTTCGACGCGGTGACGATCGGGCTCGGCTCGATGGTCGGCGCCGGCATCTTCGTTGCGCTGGCCCCGGCCGCGGCCGCCGCCGGCTCGGGTCTGCTCATCGGGCTGGCCGTCGCCGCCGTCGTCGCGTATTGCAACGCAACGTCGTCGGCTCGGCTGGCCGCGTTATATCCGCAGTCCGGCGGCACCTACATCTACGCGCGAGAACGTCTCGGTGAGTTCTGGGGCTACACCGCCGGGTGGAGCTTCATCGTCGGCAAGACGGCGTCCTGCGCGGCGATGGCGTTGACCGTCGGCTACTACGCGTGGCCCGCCTGGGCGCACGCGGTGGCGGTGGCCGCCGTGGTCGCGCTGACCGCGCTGAACTACACCGGTATCCAGAAGTCCGCGATGCTGACCCGGATCATCGTGGCTCTGGTGCTGGCGGTGCTCGCGGTGGTGGTGGGCATCGTCCTCGGCTTCGGCAACGTGGACGGCTCGCGGCTGGCATTCGGCGACGACGTCAGCGTCCGCGGCGTGTTACAAGCCGCCGGATTGTTATTCTTCGCGTTCGCGGGGTACGCCCGGATCGCCACGCTGGGCGAGGAGGTGCGCGACCCGGCCCGCACCATCCCGCGTGCGATACCGATCGCGCTCGGTATCACGCTGGTCGTGTACGCGGCCGTCGCGATAGTGGTGCTGAGCGAATTGGGCAGTGCTGCACTGGCGTCAGCGAGCGCGCCGCTGGTCGACGCGGTCCGCGCGGCGGGCTTTCCCGGCTTGGACCCGGTGGTGCGGGCCGGTGCCGCGGTGGCGGCGCTGGGCTCGCTGCTGGCCCTGATCCTCGGGGTCTCCCGGACCACCTTCGCGATGGCCCGCGACCGTCACCTGCCGCACGCGCTGGCGGTTGTGCATCCGCGGTTCACCAGCCCGCACCGCGCGGAGGTCGTCGTCGGCCTGGTCGTCGCCGCGGTGGCGGCGGTGGTGGATGTGCGGGGCGCGATCGGCTTCTCGTCGTTCGCGGTGCTGTTGTACTACGCGATCGCGAACGCGTCGGCATGGACGTTAGGGCGCAAGGTGATTCCCGCCATCGGCTTCGTTGGCTGTCTGATGTTGGCATTTCTGCTGCCGATCTCGTCCGTACTGGTGGGTGCGGCCGTGGTGGCTGTCGGCGCCGCGCCTATGCGGTGCGTGCGGCCCGTGTTCCCCGGCGCGGATGAGGAATTTTAAACAGTTCTAACTGTTTAGTTGCAACTGCACAGTCTAGACTGTCTATTGTGGGACAGGTCAACGAATCATCCGTGGTCGCCGCCCGGGAACTGCGCGCCATGTTCAGCAGGGTGCGCCGCAAGCTCTCGGAGGTGGCCACGGCGGACGACCTGACGCCGTCACAGACGGCGGTGCTCATCCGGCTTGTCAAGGACGGACCCGCGTCCACCAGTCAGCTCGCCGGGGCGGAACGAGTCCGTCCGCAGTCGATGGCGACCACGCTTGCCGGGCTTGACCGCCATGGACTGATCGGGCGTAAACCCGATCCCGACGACGGACGGCGTCAGCTGATCACGTTGACACCGCGTGGCAGCAGGCACGCGGAAAGCGATCGCAAGGTTCGCGACGAATGGTTGGTGCAAGCCATGCAACACCGTTACACCGAGCGTGAGCGCCAGGTCATCAACGAGGCGCTATCGCTGCTGCAACGACTCACCGATTGAAAGGCGGTATTCGGCAATGGAATTGAGTGTGCACTACATCGACTTCTTACCCGGTGCACCGGACCGGCTGGCTCCGACGGTGGCGCAGGCGGCGGTGGCCGCCGAAGAGGCCGGCGCCACGATGTTCACCTTGGCCGACCACTTCTTCCAGATGGAGGAGATGGGGCGGGCGCAGGACCCATTTCTCGAGGTCTATACGACACTGGGATTCCTGGCCGGTCAGACACGAAGCATCGCGTTGGCCCCCCTGGTCACCGGCGTCACCTATCGCCATCCCGGTCTGTTGGCAAAGACGGCCACCACGGTGGACGTGTTGTCGGGAGGCCGCTTGGTGTTCGGCATCGGAGCGGCCTGGTACGAGCGCGAACATCTGGGCCTCGGCGTGCCCTACCCACCCGTTCGCGAGCGATTCGAGATGCTCGAAGAGACGCTGCAGATCTGCCTGCAGATGTGGAGCGAGGACCAGGGGCCCTACGAGGGCAAGCACTATCGGCTGGCGGAGACGATCTGTGAGCCACCACCGATTCGGCGCCCACCGATCCTGATCGGTGGTGGCGGTGAAAAGAAAACACTGCGGCTGGTCGCCCAGTATGCGGACATGTGGAACGCTACGACGTCGGTCGCCGACGAACTCGCGCACAAGATCGATGTGCTGCACCGGCATTGCGATGCCGTTGGCCGCGATCCCGCCGACATCCGCTTGACCGCGGCCCTGTTCACGAACCCGTTCGACGACGTCGACGCGTACCTGAAGACCGCCGAGAGCTTTGCCGCACTGGGCATCGACCAGATCAATGCCGGACCCCTGCCCGGCAACCCCGACCCGGTCGGCTTCGTCAAGCGGCTCGGCGACGAGGTCATCCCGAGGCTCGCCGCCATTTAGCCTGCGCCCCGAGGCGGGATGGTGTGTAGTCGACAACCGTGATCCCGCTGACTTGGAAGCCCGTCGCGTCACGGTCGGACGACGACTTTGTGGTCGCCCCCGACGAGCGGCTGAGCTGGGCCCGCACCATCGGCATCGGCGCCCAGCACGTGGTGGCGATGTTCGGCGCCACCTTCCTGGTGCCGGTACTCACGGGCTTTCCGCCGGCCACCACCCTGCTGTTCTCCGGGCTCGGCACCGTGCTGTTTCTGCTGATCACCGGCAACCGGCTGCCGAGCTATCTGGGCTCGAGCTTCTCGGTGATCGCGCCGGTGACGGCTGCCACGGCCTCGCATGGAACCAGCAGCGCGCTGGGCGGTCTGGTCGCGGTCGGCGTCGTGCTGATGATCATCGGTGTCACCGTGCACGTGGTGGGAACCCGCTGGATCGACGTGGTGTTGCCACCGGTGGTGACCGGAACGATCGTTGCGCTCATCGGTTTGAACCTCGCGCCGGCAGCCAAGTCGAATTTCGAGAAGGGCCCGGTCGTCGGACTCGTCACGCTGGTGCTGTTGGTGGCGACGCTCGCGTTTTTTCGCGGCATCATCGGCAGGCTGGCGATCTTCTTGGCCGTCGTCGGGGGATATGCGCTGGCCCTGATCCTCGGCGACGTCAAAACGTCGGCGATCGCGGCGGCACCGTGGGTGGGCCTACCGCACTTTCAGACCCCGACGTTCACGGTGGCCGTGTTGCCGATGTTCCTGCCCGCGGTCATCGCGCTGGTGGCCGAGAACATCGGGCACGTCAAGTCGGTGGGCCAGATGACCGACAGGGACGTCGACCCGATGATGGGCCGCGCACTGGCCGCCGACGGGGTGGCGACGACATTGGCCGGCCTCGGCGGCGGATCGGCGACCACCACGTATGCCGAGAACATCGGTGTGATGGCCGCGACCCGGGTGTATTCGACTGCCGCATACTGGATCGCCGCCGCGGTGGCCATCGCGTTGTCGTTGTGCCCGAAGGTGGGCGCTGCGATCTCGGCGATTCCGCCGGGTGTGCTCGGCGGTGCGACGGTGGTGCTGTACGGCCTGGTCGGCGTCCTTGGCGTGCGCATCTGGCTGACCAACCACGTCGACTTCTCCAAGCCGCTGAACCAGATGACCGCGGCGATTCCACTGATCATCGGCATCGCCGATTTCACCTGGCAGGCAGGCGATCTGACGTTCACCGGCATCGCATTGGGCTCGATAGCCGCGCTGCTGGTGTATCACGGGATGCGGCTGCTGGGGTTCAGAAGGCATCGAGCAACGAAATGATCCAGTGTCGCTGAGGCCCCGCCGGCGGGACTCCGCGGCGTACGGCGCGCTCACAGGGCGTACGGCGCGCTCACAGGGTTCGTGCCTACCCTCGATCCAGTGGTGGACATCAACCGGAGAACATTCGTCGGTGCGTCGGTCGCAGTCGGTGGTGCGGTGGCGACCGGCCCCCTCATCGCCGGCTGCGGCGACGACCAGCACGAAGACGCCACGACGTCGGTGGTACGGATGCGCATCAACGGCGAGGCCCGCGACATCACGGTGGACAACCGCACGTCGCTGCTGGACATGCTGCGGGAACGGGCAAGTCTGACCGGCACCAAGAAAGGCTGCGACCAGGGTGCCTGTGGGTCGTGCACGATTCTGGTCAACGGTCAGCGAGTCACCTCGTGCCTGACTCTTGCGGTGATGCACGACGGTGCCGAGATCACCACGATCGAGGGACTCGAGCGCAACGGCCGGCTTCACCCACTGCAACAGGCGTTCATCGACGAGGACGCGTTCCAGTGCGGCTATTGCACCGCGGGGCAGATCATGTCGGGGGTCGGCTGTATCAAGGAGGGCCACACCGGCATCCCCTGCCGAGATCCGTGAGTGGATGAGCGGCAACATCTGCCGGTGCGGCGCCTACACCAACATCGTCACCGCGGTCGCGAACGCGGCGCGCATGGCGTAGCGGCCCGTGTTCCCGTTCCGGTTCTCCAAAGCCGCCGACGAAGCATCGGCGCTGGCCGCGGCCGCATCCGGGGCCCGTTACATCGCCGGGGGCACGACGCTGATCGATCTCATGCGCGAGACGGTCGAGCGCCCCGCCGACGTCGTCGACATCAATGCGCTGCCGTACCGCGACATCGACCTGCAGCCGTCGAGACTTCGTATCGGTGCACTGGTACGGATGTCCGAGTTGGCGGCCCACTCCGGTGTGCGCGGGCAGTTCCCTGTCATTGCGCAAGCACTGGAGCTGTCCGCGTCCGCACAGATTCGCAACATGGCCTCGATCGGCGGCAACCTGATGCAGCGGCCGCGCTGCCTGTACTTCCGTGACGTGTCTGCGGCCTGTAACCGGCGCACGCCGGGCGCGGGCTGCTCGGCCATCGGTGGCCGCAACCGCACGCACGCGATCCTGGGCATCAGCGACGCCTGCGTGGCCACCCATCCGTCTGATCTGGCGGTGGCGCTGGTGGCACTCGACGCGCAAGTCATCACGCGGGACCCCAACGGCGAGTACCCGATTCGGATTTCGGAATTCTTCCGCCCGCCCGGCGCCACACCGGATCAGGAGCACACGTTGCGGCCGGGCGCGCTCATCACCGCCGTCGAGGTGCCGGTCGTGCCCGAGGCGCGACGGTCGGGCTACCTCAAGGTGCGGGATCGGGAGTCGTTTGAATTTGCGCTTGCATCGGCGGCGGTAGCGCTGGACATTGCCGCGGGCACGGTGCGAGCGGCCCGCGTCGCCGTCGGCGGTGTCGGGACCGTGCCGTGGCGGCTGCCCGCGGTCGAGCAGGCACTTGTCGGCCGGACCGCGAATCCCGGGTCTGTGGCGGGATGCTGCCTCGCACGCCGCTGACGGTGCCAAGCCGTTGTCGGAGAACGGGTTCAAGGTGGAGCTTGTCAAACGCACAGTCGAGCGTCAGCTCGCGGCCGTTGCGGGGATGCCGTGACCCGGCCACTGCCGGCGGCACTGATCGCCGGCCAGCCGGTGACCCGGGTGGACGGCAGGCTCAAGGTCACCGGAAGGGCGCTGTACGCGGCCGACAACCCGGCCACGGACCTGGTGTACGCGGCATTGGTGTGCAGCACCGTCGCGCGCGGAAGCGTGCAGCGCGTTGACGCCGCGGCGGCCGTAAGGGACCACGATGTGCTGCGCGTCCTCACCGACTTCGGCGGGGTCAAGCTGCCGTACGACATCCGGCAGGTGTCCTGTTTCGGCCAGCCCGTCGCGGTGGTGGTGGCCAGCACGCTCGAAGGCGCGATGCACGGCGCATCCCTCGTCGACGTGCGGTACGAACCAGGTCCGCAACTCACGAACATCGATGCGCCCCAAGCAGAGCAGAAGCCGGGCAGCAGAACGCGTGACTACGCCCGAGGCAACGCCGATGATGCGTTGCGCCGCGCTGCCGTCGTCACCGACCTGCCCTACTCGATCGAGCGCAACAACCACAACCCGATGGAACTCCCGTCGACCGTCGCCAGCTGGGACGGCGGCGGGCTCACCGTATGGGACAAGGTGCAGAGCATCAGCGGCGCTCAGCAGGCCTACGCCGCTGCATTCGGGGTGCCGACCGAGCAGGTCCGGGTGATCTCACCGTTTGTCGGCGGCGCGTTCGGCAGCGCGGGCACGACCTGGCCGCACCAGCTTCTGGCGGCGTTCGCGGCCAGGCAGATGCGGCGACCGGTCAAGCTGGTGTTGAGCCGCAAACAGATATACAGCGGCGTCGGGTACCGGCCCACCAGTCGGCAGCGAATGGCGATCGGCGCCGACCGGTCGGGGCGCATCAGCACCATCGTCCACGAGGCGCACACCGAGACCTCTCGATACAACGCCTATGAGGACAACCTCATGACCGCCCCCAGGTTTCTCTACAGCGCACCGAACATGCGATCGACGTATCGCGTTGTCCCGCTGGACATCAACCCGCCCACATCCATGCGGGGGCCGGGCGCCACGACCGGCGCCTTCGCGCTGGAGTCCGCGATGGACGACCTGGCATACCGGCTGGGGATCGACCCGATCGAGCTTCGGCTGCGCAACGAACCCGACCGTGACCAGTCCGACAATCTGCCCTTCTCCACCAGGCGCCTGACCGATTGCATCCGGCAGGGCAGCGCAACGTTCGGCTGGTCTCGCCGCAACGGGACTCCCCGGTCGGTTCGGGACGGCAACCAGCTGATCGGAATGGGGGTGGCCGCGGCGGCCTACCACACCCAACGCAGCCAATGCGCCGCGTGGGCGAGGATCAACGCCGACGGCACCGCGGATGTGCAGTCCGGCACCAGCGACATGGGCCCTGGCACCTACACGTCCATGACGCAGGTGGCAGCGGATGCGCTCGGAATCCCGTTGAGCCGGGTGCGGTTCGCGCTCGGCGACAGTCGGTTTCCCGCGGCGCCGTCGCACTCCGGGATCGCGCACCATGGCAAGTGTCGGCTCGGCCGTGTTCACCACCGCGAACATGCTTCGCGACCGGTTCATTCGCACCGCGATCGTCGACCCCGGTTCACCGCTGAACGGGCTACGGCCCGAGGAGGTGTCGATCTCCGACGGACGCATGTTCCACACCGGCGAGCCGACCCGTGGGGAAAGCTACCAGGATCTGCTTCGTCGCCGCGGATGGGAAAGCCTTGACGCGCAACAGACCTGGTCCCCCGATGATGCGGACCAACGTTTCTCGATGTCCGCATACGGCGCGGTATTCGCCGAGGTCGCCGTCGACGAACTGCTCAGCACCGCGCGGATTCGGCGCGTCTACGCGTGCTACGACGCGGGCAGGATCATCAACCCGAAATTGGCGCACAGCCAGGCCATCGGCGGGATGGTGGGAGGCATCGGGATGGCGCTGCTGGAGGGCACCCACCTTGACTACCGCGACGGGCGGATCGTCAACGCGAACATGTCCGACTACCTGGTACCGGTCAACGCCGACATCCCGGCGCTGGACGCCGACTTCCTTCCCGGCGAAGACACGCTCGCCGATCCGCTCGGCGTGAAGGGACTCGGCGAGCTGGTCATCGTCGCGGTGCCCGCCGCCATCGCCAACGCGGTGTTCAACGCGACCGGCCGGCGGGTCACCGACCTGCCCATCAGGCTTGAGAAACTCCTCTGACTGGCTAGGGGGTACTCCGGTGCCGCTGGTCACGGGGCGGAACGCCGTTGACGCCCGCGATCGACTGCGCGTAGGTGCCGATCGCAAAGGCAGCGGCCTGACCCATGACGGACAGCGCCTGCCGGTCGATGTTGTCGATGGTGTCGCGGGCGGTGTTGTAGTTCGGGTCGAACGCGACGCCGGCATGCCCACCCCAAAGCCGTTCCTGCACTTCGGTCTTCCGTTGCGACGAGCCTGCGGTGAGGCCGCCGACCGGGACACCCGCGGCCAGGAACGGTCCGTAGTCGGTGGTCCTGCTCAGCGGCATGTCGGCGGGCCGCACACCGGCAAGGTAGAGGTAACCCGCCAGCGTCCGCTCCACACCGGCCGATCCGCTCGGCACGGTCGGTGCGGGGATGTCGGGGTTGGGCTGGCCGGACTGGTCACCGTCATAGGTGAAGTATCCGGCGTTCGGCGAGCCGAGCATGTCGACGCTGAGATACATCGCGACGTCGTCGAGTTGGTCCTGGGCAAGTCCGCCAACGTATTTCGTCGGACCCTCTGCCTCGGATCCCCAGAAGACAAACCGGACGGCGTTGGTGATCCGCGGTTGTGACCCCAGCACCGATGCGGCTTCCAGCAATGCCGCGACCCCCGACCCGTTGTCGTTGATACCGGGGCTGTATGCGGAGCTGTCGAGGTGCGCGCCGGCCAGCACGACGTTCTTCGTGTCGCCAGTCTTTGTCTGCGCCACCACGTTTCGTGACTTCACCAAGACGGGTTTGCTGTCCAGCACCAGCCGCACCGCAGCGTTGGTGCGCCGCAGCGCCGCGTCGGCGTCGTTGCCGATCACACCGACCGGGACGGTGAGCTGCTGGTAGTAGCCAGGGGCGAACAGGCCCGCCGGGCTGCCGCCGGTGCCGGGTTGGCTGACGACAAGCAAACCGACAGCACCCTTGGCGATCGCGGCGTTCTGCTTGTCGCGGACCGAGCAGCCGGTGTCGTCGACGACGGCGATCGCCCCCTTCACCGACACGGCGCCGTAGTCCGCCGCGGTGCACCCCGGTGCCTTCTGCGGCCGCAGCGTGATCGCGTTGACTCCGCCGGGTGGCGTGGTGACCAGCAGCGAGGCCTGGTCGACGTGATAGCCGCGGCCGGCAACCGTCAGTGTCGGGTTGCCGCCTTCGGTGCGGTCGAGTCGGTCGAACTCCGGAGTTTGGACGTCAAAACCCTTGTCCTTCAACACCTGTGCGACGTAGTCCGCGCTGGCGTCATAGCCGGGCGTGCCCTCGGCGCGGCTGCCCTTGTTGGCGCTGGCGATGTCCTGCAGCTTGCGCAGGTGGGTGTACATGCCGTCCGCGGTCACCCTGCCCGCCATGTCGCGGGCCAGCTCGGGCGCGGGTGCGGATGCGGTGGACGAACACGACGCCAGCGCCGCCACCGCAATGGCCATCACTGCAGCGACGGCCCTCATGAATGGAGTACGTGCCGGGTGCGGTCGTCGGTCATCGAGTTCATGATTTCAGATTGCCTGTGCGACCCACCATGCCGACGACGAGGTCGGCGACGGCCCGCATCCCTTCCGCGTTGGGGTGCAGTGGCGCCGGCCTGCCCGGAAGCGGCAACCCGAACCTCGTTGTCCATGGCCACGCTGACCAGGCATGGTGCTCGCGGCTGGCATCCGCGACGCGAACCCACTCGCAGCCGGTGTCCGCGGCGGCCTCGCCGGTGAGCCGCTCAAGCGTGTCGGCGACTCGGCGGCCGAGTGCGACGTCGAGACCGGACAGCGGAGGCGCGGCCGCACCCGCGGGCGGCAGCAGAGTGAGGTAGTCGACGAACAGCACCCTCGCCCGCGGTGACCGCTGCCGTAGCGTGCGGCCCACTTCCTTCAGCGATTCGGCCACGTCGACCAGCGACCGGTCGCGTGCCGTCGGGTCGAGCTGTTCGCGCAGCCTGCTGCCCAGCAGCGGCAGCGAGCGGGCCAGCCGGGGCAGACCCGCCGCGAACAGCAACGGCACATAGCCGGCGTCGTTGCCTCCGATCGTCACCGTCACCAAGTCCTCCGACCCATCGAGCGCATCCACCTGCGGGGGCGCGCCATGCTGCGGCTCGGTGAGCACGTTGGCGGTGGTGGCACCCGAATACGTCACGTCGACGAGGTCGAGCCCCAGCTTCTCGGCGACCAGGTGCGGGTAGTTCCTGGCCGAGCGGCCCGCACGAAACGGCGCACCGTCGGCGGACGGCCGGATGCCCGGGCCCGCCGCCATCGAGCTGCCCAGCGCGACATACCGGCTCATATCGCCGGGCTGGAGGCCTGCGCCCAGAACCGCTTGGGAATCCGGCCGGCCTGGCGGGCCAGGTATCCGGCCGTGACAGCGGCCGCCATCGCCGCTGCCATGGTCGGCGGGTCGGCCGCACGGGTGACCGCGCTGGCCAACAGCACAGCCTCACAGCCCAGCTCCATCGCCATCGCGGCGTCGCTGGCGGTGCCGATGCCTGCGTCGAGGATCACCGGCACCCCGGCCTGCTCGACGATGATCTCGATGTTGTGTGGGTTGGCGATGCCCAGCCCGGTGCCGATCGGCGACCCCAGCGGCATCACCGCCGCGCAGCCGGTGTCCTCCAGCCGGCGCGCGAGTACCGGATCGTCGTTGGTGTAGGGCAGCACGACGAAGCCGTCGTCGACCAATTGCTCGGCGGCCCTGACCAATTCGATGGCGTCGGGCAACAGCGTGCGTTCGTCGGCGATGACCTCGAGTTTGACCCAATCGGTGCCGAGCGCCTCACGAGCCAGCCGTGCGGTCAGCACCGCCTCGGCGGCGCCGCGGCAGCCGGCGGTGTTCGGCAGCGGGGTGATGTCGAGCCGGTTCAGCAGGTCCAGTACGCCGGTCCCGCCCTCGGCGTCGACCCGGCGCACTGCGACAGTGGTCAGTTCGGTGCCCGACGCGATGAGCGCCTCTTCGAGCACGGCGAGGTTGGCCGCGCCGCCGGTACCCAGAATCAGCCGCGAGCCGAACTCACGACCGGCAATCGTCAACTTGGAATCAGCCACCCTGCACCGCCGTCACCACTTCCACCCGCGCGCCGTCGGTGAGCGCGGTTTCCCATTCCGACCGGGGCAGCACCGACCAGTCGACCGCGACCGCGATGCCCTTCCCCGGAAAGCCGAGGTGCTCCAGCAGCGCAGCGACGGTCGTCTGCTCGTCGACCTCGACGGCTTCGTCGTTGACGGTCACTTTCATCCACGTGCTCCCACCGTGACGTTCAGTTCGGCCGCGATCCGCTCAGCGGTCCACGGTGCAAGCAGGAATCCGTTGCGCCCATGCCCCGCAGCGACCAGTGTGCGCTCATCGAGCCGTTCGACGATCGGCAGCCCGTCGGGCGTCATCGGACGCAAACCGGCGGCGCATTCGGCGAGTTCGTACTCTCCCAGCGCCGGAATCACCGCGCATGCATCGTCGAGCAGCTCACGCACCCCGGTCACGGCGGGTGCGGTGTCGCGGCCGTGCTCGTACTGGGTGGCCCCGACCACAACGCCGTCGGCGCGCGGCACCAGGTACACCTGGCGGCCGTGCACGCGGGCGCGGATCACGCGCTGCGGCACCGGCATACAGCCGCGTCGCCAGCGAAGCCGCAGCACCTCGCCCTTTACCGGCCGGATCGGCAGCCCTGGCCACAACGCGGGCGCGTCGATCCCGTTGGCGATGACGACGGTGTCGGCATCCGCGTCAGCACAGCTCCGCGACGGGCGGTGCCCACTGCACGCCGATTCGCTCGCAGTGCGCCGCCAGCGCCTCGACAACCGCCCGATTGTCGACCGCAAGTTCGGTTCTGGCGACGAATCCGTGCCGAATGCCTTGCGCCAGGAGCGGTTCGATGTCGCGGGCGGCCGAGGTCAGCGTGACGGGCTGGCCCTTGGCGGCCAGCCATTGCCCAACCGTATTCAGGTCGGTGGCGTCGGCGCGGTCCACGGCGACCACCAGGGATTCGCGCGCGGTGACGACGTCGGCGGGCAGGCCGTCCAGAAAGCCGTCGTGCCATAGGGCCAGCGACGCCAGGCCCAACTGCAGCAGGCGGTCCTCGCCGGGCCAGCCCTCGCTGTGCGGCGCGAGCATGCCGCCGGCCACCCACGACGCGCCTTTGTCGTCGCTTCGGTGCACGCGAACGGTCCAGCCGTCCAGCGCGGCGCGCCGCGCTACGGAGAGTCCGATGACGCCGCCGCCGATGACGGCCAGCGATCCCTTGGGGGTCACATCCCTCCCTTCGCCGGCATGACCCGGATCAGGTGTGACGGTAAGGGCAGGCGTGCCCACTCTCAGTCCCCGCTCCAGGGACTCCCGTGTCGGCCCTCAACGTTAGTCGTTACCGTCGCCGTGTGCACAAACCCGGTGAAAGGCTGGCCACAGCGTCGCTGTACCTCTGCACGGACGCCCGCCGGGAACGCGGTGACCTGGCTGAATTCGCCGACGCGGCGCTGGCCGGTGGGGTCGACATCATCCAGCTGCGGGACAAGGGGTCACCGGGCGAGCAGCGGTTCGGGCCACTCGAGGCCCGACACGAGCTGGAGGCACTCGAGGTGCTCGCCGACGCGGCGCGTCGCCATGACGCGCTGCTGGCGGTCAACGACCGCGCCGACATCGCGGTGGCGGCGGGCGCCGACGTGCTGCACCTTGGCCAGGACGACCTGCCGCTGCCGATCGCGCGCGACATCCTCGGCCACGGCCCGGTCATCGGCCGGTCCACCCACGACCGCGCACAGGCGCTCGCGGCGGTCACCGAGTCCGCGCCCGATGGACCCGACTACTTCTGCGTCGGCCCGTGCTGGCCGACCCCGACCAAACCGGGCCGCCCCGCGCCTGGCCTGGACCTGGTCCGCGCCACCGCCGAGTTGGCGTCCGAGGCGCAGCGGCGTCCGGTCATCAAACCGTGGTTCGCGATCGGCGGAATCGACGAGCAGCGGTTGCCCGAGGTGCTGGCGGCGGGCGCTCGCCGGATCGTTGTCGTGCGCGCGATCACCGGCGCCGATGACCCGCGGGCCGCGGCGCAGCGGCTCAAAGCTCGGCTTGCCGCAGCGGGATAGTCGCCGCCACCTCACGCAGCCGGTCCCAGCTGGCGGCGAAGCCTGGATGCAGCGGCAGCTCGACCACCTCATCCTCAGCGACCCAGCGCAGCTCCGAGCTCTCCCGGTTCGGCACCGTCGCAAGCAATTCCGGCGGCGTCGGCGATGACCGTCGTGTAGGTCCAGTCGCTGCCCGTGGCAGTGGCGGTGACGACGGTGGTGCGCACGGTCAGCAGATCTGCCGGCAGCCCGGCTTCCTCGTTGGCCTCGCGGACGGCGGCCTGCTCGGGTGTCTCGTGGCTGTCGCGGGCGCCGCCGGGCAGACCCCACGTGCCGCCCTGGTGGCTCCACGGCGCCCGGTGTTGCAACAGCACCGCGGGCGAGCCGTCCGGGCGCGGGGCCCGCAGCAGCAGTCCGGCCGCGCCGTGCTTGCCCCAATACGCGGCGCCGTTGTCCGACATCACCCAGCCGTCCCCGTCGCCACGCACGCGTTCAGGATAGGGAACACGCGGCGTAAGACGTGCCCCTCGAATGCGCGCACGTCACCCGCTGGAACTCTTAGAATTCTTTTATAGAGTTGTGAGCAGTTCGGGGACGATAGCCGGAGAGCAGCGAAAAGATGAGGTCCGCGCACACGTGACTGTGGAGTTGGCGCACCCTTCGACCGAGCCACTGGCGTCGCGGTCGCCGACCACACCAGCGCACCCGCGCTGGTGGTTCCTCTGGACCACCCCTGGCCGGATCCTGACCATCGGGGTCGTGCTTGTCGGCGCTCGTCATCGCCAGCGCGTTTGCCACGTCGACGACGATCAACGACCGCCAGCAGGCGCTGACCACCGTTCTCAACCACACCGAGCCGCTGTCGTTCGCGGCAGGCCAGCTCTACACGACGCTGTCGGTCGCCGACGCCGCGGCGGCCACCGCGTTCATCGCGGGCGCCGAACCGCGCGATGTCCGGCAGCGCTACGAGCAGGCCATCACCGACGCGTCGGTTGCGGTCACCCGTGCCTCCAGCGGACTGACCGACGAGCCGATGGTGCAGCTTCTCGGCCGGGTCAACGCCCAATTGTCGGTGTACACCGGGCTTGTCGAAACCGCCCGCACCAACAACCGCGCCGGAAACCCGGTCGGCTCGTCGTATCTGTCCGAGGCGTCGTCGTTGATGCAGTCGCAGATCCTGCCGGACGCGCAGCGGCTCTACGAACAGACGTCGGCGCGGGTGGACACCGAAACCACCGCGTCGACAAGGATTCCCGGCCCGGTCATTCTCGTGGTGCTCGCGACGCTGTTGTTCGGCGCGTTCGCGAACCGCTGGCTTGCGCACCGCACCCGGCGCCGCGTGAATATCGGCTTTGTCGCGGGCGGCCTTGCCGTTTTGATTATGTTGATATGGGTGGGCACCGCCCTCGTCATCTCGACATCGGACAGCCGCAGCGCGAAAGGCACTGCGGCTGAGTCCCTCAAGACCGTCACCAACCTCGCGATCACCGCGCAGCAGGCGCGCGCCGACGAGACGCTGTCGTTGATCCGCCGCGGTGACGAGGACGTGCGCAAGCAGTCCTACTACCAACGCATCGACACGATGCAGCAACAGCTGTCCGACTACCTGGGCCGCGACGACGCGATCGACAAGGGCGACCTGGCCGACGCCGAGCAACTGCTCAACCGGTGGCGGGCCGCCGACGACCGGATCAACGCCTACATCGGGGTCGGCAACTACCAGGCCGCCACCCAGGTGGCGTTGGGCACCGGCGAGGACGACTCAACGCCCGCGTTCGAGAAGCTCGATTCGGCGCTGACCAAAGGCATCGAGGAGAGCCGCAACCAGTTGCGCAACGACATCCTCAACGCACGCCGGGTGCTCTCGGGCGCGACGGTCGGCGCCGCGGTGCTCAGCGTCGTCGCCGCGCTGGCGGTGGCGCTGGGGTTGTGGCCGAGGCTCAGCGAGTACCGGTGATGAGCGTCTTGCGCGAAGAACAGACGGCGGTGATGACTCTTGCGCGAAGAACGCGAGTGCTGACTTGCGCAGCTGAGTCGCTCACCGGCGGTGGTGCTGAGCGGCTGCGCGCAAGGGGCGGCGGTGATGCCGACACCCGGCGTCACACTCGCGCCGCCCACCCCCGCGGGCATGGAGGAGCTGCCACCGCAGCCGGCGCGAGCGCCAACGAACGAGGCGGACTGCAACCGCACCGCGAGCCTGCGCCCGTTCAACAACCGGGCCGAGGCCGACGCCGCCGTCGCCACCATCCGCAACCGCGGCAGGCTGATCGTCGGTCTCGACATCGGCAGCAACCTGTTTTCCTTCCGCGACCCGATCACCGGCGAGATCACCGGTTTCGACGTCGACATCGCCGGCGAGATCGCGCGCGACATCTTCGGCACGCCGTCGCAGGTGGAGTACCGGATCCTGTCCTCGGCCGACCGCATCGCGGCACTGCAGAACAATCAGGTCGATGTCGTCGTCAAGACCATGACCATCACGTGTGACCGCAAGAAGCAGATCGGCTTCTCGACGGCGTACCTGAACGCCAACCAGCGCATCCTCGCGGCGCGGGATTCGACGATCGCGCAGCCGTCCGATCTGTCCGGAAAGCGGGTGTGCGTCGCGAAGGGCACGACCTCGCTCGAGCGGATCCAGCAGATCACGCCGCCACCGATCATCGTCGGGGTGGTGGCGTGGGCCGACTGCCTGGTGGCGTTGCAGCAGCGGCAGGTCGATGCGGTCAGCACCGACGACGCCATCCTGGCGGGGCTGGTGTCGCAGGATCCGTACCTGCACATCGTCGGGCCCAGCCTCGACGAAGAGCCCTACGGCATCGGGGTCAACCTTCAGAACACCGGGCTGGTGCGATACGTCAACGGCACGCTCGAGCGCATCCGCCGGGATGGCACGTGGAACACGTTGTACCGCAAGTGGTTAACGGTGCTCGGCCCGGCTCCAGCGCCCCCAGTCGCGAGGTACATCGACTGATGGCCGAGGCGCACCAGGACGAATTCGACGACGCCGATCCCGGAACGCAGCCGGCGAGCTTCGACGACCTCGGCATGGACTCCATGTCGACAATGCGTCCGATGGCCACCCAGGCGATCTTCCGCCCGCACTTCGACGACGACCTGGACAGCACGTCGGTCGGTACGGAGGACACCGAGCCGCACGACCACGCCACGACGGTGACGGGGCTCTCACCGATCCGTCGTCTCGGCGGTGGCCTGGTGGAGATCCCTCGGGTGCCCGCGAAGGATCCGCTCGCAAGCGCTGATGACAAATCCCGTTGTGGCCGAGTCGAAGCGGTTCTGCTGGAACTGCGGCCGCCCCGTCGGCCGGTCGTCGCCCGACGGCCGGGCGTTGTCGGAGGGCTGGTGCCCGCACTGCGGCAGCTCGTATTCGTTCCTGCCGCAGCTGTCTCCCGGCGACGAAGTCGGCGATCAGTATGTGATCAAGGGCTGCATCGCGCACGGCGGACTGGGCTGGGTGTACCTGGCATACGACAAGAACGTCAACGACCGGCCCGTCGTGCTCAAGGGCTTGGTGCATTCCGGCGACGCCGAGGCGCAGGCCATCGCGATGGCCGAGCGCCAGTTCCTCTCCGAGGTAACGCACCCCGGGATCGTGAAGATCTACAACTTCGTCGAGCACGACGACAAGCACGGCAACCCGGTCGGCTACATCGTCATGGAGTACGTCGGCGGGACATCGCTCAAGCAGGCCAAGGGTGACCGGCTACCGGTGGCCGAGGCCATCGGTTTCATGCTGGAGATCCTGCCCGCGCTGGGTTACCTGCATTCGGTCGGGTTGGTCTACAACGACCTCAAGCCGGAGAACATCATGGTGACCGAGGAGCAGCTCAAGCTGATCGACCTCGGTGCGGTGTCGCGGGTCAACTCGTTCGGATACCTTTACGGCACACCGGGTTACCAGGCACCCGAGATCGTCCGCACCGGCCCGACCGTGCCGACCGACATCTACACGGTCGGCCGCACACTGGCGGCGTTGACGTTGAACCTGCGGACCCGAAGGGGCCGCTACGTCGACGGCTTGCCCGAGGACGACCCGGTGCTGTCCGAGTACGACTCATTCGGCCGGCTTCTGCGTCGCGCCATCGACCCGGACCCGCGGCGCAGATTCGGCAGCGCGGAGGAGATGTCGGGCCAGCTGATGGGTGTGCTGCGCGAGGTGGTCGCGCAGGACACCGGGGTGCCGCGGCCGGGCTTGTCGACGGTGTTCTCGCCGTCGCGGTCGACGTTCGGGGTCGACCTGTTGGTCGCGCATACCGACGTGTACCTCGACGGGCAGGTGCATTCGGAGAAGCTGACCGCGCAGGACATCGTCAAGGCGTTCCCGGTGCCGTTGGTCGACCCCGCCGACGTCGGTGCGACGGTGTTGTCGGCGACGGTGTTGAGTCAGCCCGTGCAGACACTGGATTCCTTGCGGGCGGCCCGGCACGGAACGCTGGACTCGGAGGGCATCGATCTGTCCGAGTCGGTGGAACTGCCACTGATGGAGGTGCGCGCGCTGCTGGATCTCGGTGACGTCGCAAAGGCCACCCGCAAGCTCGACGACCTGACGGGCCGGGTCGGATGGCGCTGGCGGCTGGTGTGGTTCCGCGCCGTCGCCGAGATGCTGTCCGCCGACTACGATTCGGCGACAAAGCATTTCACCGAGGTGCTGGACACGCTGCCCGGCGAGCTGGCGCCCAAATTGGCGCTGGCGGCGACGGCCGAGCTGTCGGGCAACGCCGACGAGGGCAAGTTCTACCACACGGTGTGGTGCACCGACAACGGTGTCATCTCCGCGGGGTTCGGGCTGGCCCGTGCGCAGTCGGCGACCGGGAACCGAGACGCGGCGGTGCGGACGCTGGACGAAGTGCCCGCCACCTCAAGGCATTTCACGACGGCGCGGCTGACAAGTGCGGTAACGCTGTTGTCGGGTCGGTCGATCAGCGAGGTCACCGAGCAGCAGATCCGCGACGCCGCCCGCCGCGTGGAGGCGCTACCCGACACCGAGCCGCGGGTGCTGCAGATCCGCGCGCTGGTGCTCGGCACCGCGATGGACTGGCTGGCCGACAACACCGCAAGCACCAACCACATCCTTGGCTTCCCGTTCACCGAGCACGGACTGCAGCTCGGCGTTGAGGCGTCACTGCGCAGCCTGGCCCGCGTCGCCCCGACGCAGGCGCACCGCTACGCGCTGGTCGACCTGGCCAATAGTGTTCGCCCGACGAGCACCTTCTGATTTGGCGCAGGGCCCTAGACCACCTCCAGGCAGGCGCGGGCGATCGCGAGCTCTTCGTTGGTCGGGATGACGAGCACGGTGGTCGGCGAGCTGTCGGCCGAGATCCGGCGCGGTCGCCCTGACGGGGCTGGCGTTGAGGCGCTCGTCGAGCTCGATGCCCAACGCCGCCATCCCCGACATCGCGTCGCGGCGCACGGCAGCGTCGTTCTCCCCCACCCCGGCGGTGAAGGTGATGACGTCCGCCGTACCGAGCAGCGCCAGATACGCACCGATGTACTTACGCAGCCGGTGGATGTACACGTCGTAGGCCAATTGCGCAGTCTCGTCGCCGGATTCGATGCGCTGGTGCAGGACCCGGAAGTCGATCTCGCCGCCGAGGCCCAGCACGCCTGCGCGCCGGTTGAGCATCGACTCGATGTCTTCGACACTCATGCCTGCGGTGCGCCACAGGTACGTGATCACGCCGGGGTCGATGTCGCCGGAGCGGGTGCCCATCACCAGGCCCTCCATCGGCGTCAATCCCATCGAGGTGTCAACCGGGCGCCCGCCGACGATCGCCGACGCCGATGCGCCGTTGCCCAGATGCAGCACGATCTGGCTCAGATTCGCCAGCGGCACGCCGAGGAACGCCGCCGCCTGCTCGCTGACGTACTGGTGTGATGTTCCGTGAAACCCGTAGCGACGGATGCGCCACTGCGCTGCGATTTCCCGGTCGATTGCGTACGTCGACGCCGCCGGCGGCAGGTCGTGGAAGAACGCGGTATCGAACACGGCTACGTGCGGAAGGTCGGGCAGCGCCATGCGCGCCACCTCGATGCCAAGCACGGCAGGCGGATTGTGTAGCGGCGCAAGCGGAGACAGTTCGTCGAGCTTGGCGATCAGCGCGTCGTCGACAAGCGTCGGCCGGTAGAGGTCGGGACCGCCGTGCACCACCCGGTGTCCGACCGCCACCAGCCCGAGTGTCTCGTGGTGCTGCCCGGCCTCCGCCAGTTGTTCGAAGGCGACCCGCAGCGCCGCGGCATGGTCGGGGATCGCGCCCTCACCGATGCGTTCGATGATCCCATCGGCCACCATCGTGCCCGAATCCGGTTCGACGACGGCATATTTCACTGACGACGATCCGGAGTTGAGCACCAGGACCGAACGCGGCATCACTGTCTTCACTCCTCGCGTGCGCGGCCGTTGCCCTGCGCCTGGATCGCGGTGATGGCGACGGTGTTGACGATGTCTTCGACCAGCGCGCCCCGCGACAGGTCGTTGACCGGCTTGTTCAGGCCCTGCAACACCGGACCGATCGCGATCGCGCCCGCGCTGCGTTGTACCGCCTTGTACGTGTTGTTGCCGGTGTTGAGGTCCGGGAAGATCAGGACGGTCGCGCGGCCTGCGATCTTCGAGCCCGGCATCTTGGTAGCCGCAACCGACGGTTCTACCGCGGCGTCGTATTGAATCGGGCCCTCGACGAGCAGATCGGGTTCCCGCTTGCGTACCAATTCGGTTGCCGTCCTGACCTTGTCGACGTCGGCGCCGGTTCCCGACGTACCGGTCGAATACGACAGCATCGCCACTCTTGGGTCGATGCCGAACTGGGCGGCAGTGCGGGCCGAGGAGATCGCGATGTCGGCCAGCTGCTCCGCGGTCGGATCGGGCACGATCGCGCAGTCGCCGTACGCCAGCACCCGGTCCGCCAGACACATCAGGAAGATGCTCGACACCGTCGACACGTCGGGCAGTGTTTTGATGATTTCGAACGCAGGCCGCACCGTGTGCGCGGTGGTGTGCGTCGCGCCCGACACCATTCCGTCGACCATGTCGTTGTGCACCAGCATGGTGCCGAAATACGAGACGTCGTGGATGATCTCGCGGGCCTGCTCAACAGTGACGCCCTTGGCCTTGCGCAGCTCGGCGTACTGCTCGGCGAACTTGTCACACAGCTCGCTGGTTCGCGGATTGAGCACCGCCGCCGACGACAGGTCGACACCGAGTTCGGCAGCGCGAGAACGGACCTGGGTCTCCTCCCCGAGGATCGTCAGGTCGGCAACGCCATGCTGCAACAGCCGGCCGGCCGCCCTGAGGATGCGGTCGTCCTCACCCTCGGGCAGCACGATCCGCTTGCGGTCCGATCGGGCACGGTCAAGCAACCGGTAGGTGAACATCTGCGGGGTGACCACCGACGGAATGGGAATCGCCAGGCGCGCCAACAGATCCGCGGTGTCGACGTAGGTTTCCATCAACGCGATCGCGGTGTCGATCTTGCGTTGCGAGCCGGCCGTCACCCGGCCACGCGCCGACGCTACCCGACTGGCGGTCTCGAACGTGCCGAACGGTGTCGTGATGATCGGCAGCCGCAGCCCAGACCCGACACCAACGACGAGATCGACGGATGCAACTGAAGGCCGCCATTGAGGATCACACAGGACAGCGACGGAAAACCCTCGGCCGCATGGGCGCTCACCACGGCGAGCACCACATCCGAGCGGTCGCCAGGGGTGATCACCGCGACGCCTTCGGTCAGCCGCTCCAGCACATGCTCGGCCGTCATCCCGGCCACCAGCACATCCATCACCTCGCGCGTCAGCAGCGCCGGGTCGCCCCGCAGCACCGTGCCTGCGACAGCGCTCTGCAGTTCGGCCACCGACGGGGCCACCAGCAGCGGTTCTTCTGGCAGCACGTACGTCTGCGGTTCGAAGCGCTTCAACGCGTCGGCGACCGCCGCCATCTGTGCGGGATCGCAGCGGTTGGCCACCACCGCCGCGGTGTGGGCGTGCTGGCCCGCCAGCTCGGCCAGGCAGAGCTCCACCACCTGGGCGACCTGTTCTGGCGTACGGCCCTTGGCCTTCACCGCCAGCACCACCGGCGCTCCGAGGTTGACCGCTATCCGGCCGTTCGTGGACAGCTCGCTCGGGGTGGCGACGTCGGTGTAATCACTGCCGACGATCAACACCGCATCGCATTGGTTGGCGACGTGGTGGTAGCGGTCCACGATGTCGGCGATCGCGCCGTCCGGATCTTCGTGCAGCTGCTGGTAGCCGACGCCGACGCACTCCTCGTAGGGCAGGCCCGCGGTGGTGTGGGCGAGCAGCAGCTCGAGGATGTGGTCGCGCTCCTCGTCCAGGCGGGTGATCGGACGGAAGACACCGACCTTGGCGACGGTCGCCGCCAACCGGTGCAGGATCCCCAGCGCGATCGTCGACTTTCCGGTGTCGCCCTCGGGGGAGGCCACATAGATCGCGAATGAGCGCTCGCGCGAAGACCATGACGCGGATGAGGGCTCGCGCGAAGACCATGGGGCGGTTGGCACGCCTGAGAGCCTGCCGCATCAGCCGAGTCGGCGCAGCCGCGGCTCCAAATCCTTCTGGAACAGGTCGAGGAACCGGCGCTGGTCGTGGCCTGGCGCATGGAAGACCAAGTGGTTGAGTCCCCAGGTGACGTACTGGCCGACCTTCTCCACGGCCTCGTCGGGATCGGATGCCACGATCCAACGCTTGGCGACCTGCTCGATGGGCAGCGCGTCGGCGGCCTTCTCCATCTCGATCGGATCGTCGATGCGAGTGCTTCTGTTCGGCGGTCAGCGACAGCGGCGCCCAGAACCGGGTGTTCTCCAGCGCCAGCTTCGGGTCGGGATCGTAGGAGATCTTGATCTCGATCATCCGGTCGATGTCGTCGGGATTGCGGCCTGCAGCCTCTGCACCTTCGATCATGGCGGGGATCAGCTTGTCCTTGTAGAGCTCCTCGCCCTTGCCGGAGGTGCAGATGAACCCGTCGCCCGCGCGTCCGGCGTACTTGGCCACCTGCGGCCCGCCCGCGGCGATGTAGATCGGGATGCCGCCCTCGGGCACGTCGTAGATGGACGCGCCTTTGGTGTGGTAGTACTCGCCATCAAAGTCAACCCGGTCGCCGACCCACAATTCGCGCATCAACTTGACCGACTCCCGCAGGCGGGCGTAGCGCTCCTTGAACTCCGGCCAGTCACCTTCATATCCGGTGGCGATCTCGTTGAGTGCCTCGCCGGTGCCAACCCCGAGAAAGATCCTGTCCGGATACAGGCAGCCCATCGTGGCGAACGCCTGCGCGATCACCGCCGGGTTGTAGCGGAAGGTCGGGGTCAGTACGGAAGTGCCGAGGATCAACCGCTTCGTGCGTTCACCCACCGCGGCCATCCAGGCCAGTGAGAACGGCGCATGACCACCTTCGTGGCGCCACGGCTGGAAGTGGTCGCTGACAGTTGCGCTGTCCATGCCGTGCTCTTCGGCAGCGACGGCCAGCTCGACGAGTTCCCGCGGGGCGAACTGCTCCGCCGACGCCTTGTATCCCAGTTTCAGTTCAGCCACGTGTTCGTTTCTACTCCCCTGCTTAAACTCGCCTCATGGCAGCAGCCCTGACCGCCATCACCGACCATGTGCATTTCGCGCAGACCGACCTCGTCAACTGGACACTGGTCACCGACGGCAACGGTGTGATGCTGATCGACGCCGGATTTCCCGGCAGCCGTGACGACGTGCTCGCATCGTTACGAGAGCTCGGCTTCGGCCTCGACGACCTGCGGGCGATCCTGTTGACCCACGCACACATCGACCACTTCGGCTCGGCGATCTGGTTCGCGAAAACGCATGGCACACCGGTGTATTGCCATGCCGACGAGGTCGGCCACGCCAAACGCGAATATCTCGAGCAGGCCTCGCCGGCGGACGTCGCGATGCACATCTGGCAGCCGCGGTGGCTGAAGTGGTCGGTGGCGATCTCCCGCAAGGGCGCGTTCACGCGCGGCGGCATCCCGACCACGCAGGCGCTGACCGCGGACGTCGCGGCGGGGCTGCCGGGTGCGCCGGTCTCGATTCCGACCCCGGGCCACACCGGCGGACACTGTTCGTTCGTGGTGGACGGTGTGCTCATTGCCGGCGACGCGTTGGTGACGGGCCACCCGGTGTCGACACGCAACGGCCCTCAGCTGCTGCCCGACATGTTCAACCACGACCAGGACGGATGCGTGCGCAGCCTGGCCGCGCTGGGGATGCTGGACAACGAGGTGCTGCTGCCCGGCCACGGGCCGGTGTGGCGGGGCGCTGTCCGCGAAGCGGCCGAGCAGGCTAACCCTTAGGTGAGAACCCGGTAGCCGAACAGGAAGATCGCCGTCAGGCACAACCCGCACCCGATGACGATCGTGGGCATCAGGATCATGCTGTCGAGTTCGTCATCGTCGAGTACGTCACCCTCGAATCGCCCGAACAGCACCCGCGCCACCCCGGTCCTGCGGAATGTGTGGACCAGCCTGCGCACCGCCTTCGTGTTGCGCCTGCGGCCGATGAACGTCCGTGACGCGAACCCGACGACGAACGTCAGGGCGGCGGCGCCAAGGAGCAGCCACCCGACCGTCGTCTGAGAAATCGCCACATCGCACCCCCGGTGTCGCCGACACCTCGGGTCAGCCTATAGGCCGAGGTGTTCGCGCAGCGTATGCCCGGTGTATTCGGTGCGGAAACTACCGCGTTCCTGCAGCAGCGGGACCACCTGGTCGACGAAGTCGTCGAGTCCGCGCGGGGTCAGGTGGGGCACCAGGATGAAGCCGTCGCAGGCGTCGGACTGCACGTGCAGGTCGATCTCGTCGGCGACCTGGGCCGGCGTGCCGACGAACTGTTGACGGCTGGTGACGGCGATCACCAGTTCCCTGATGCTCAGATTGTCGGCCTGCGCGCGCTCCCGCCAGGCGGCGGCGACGGCCTTCGGGTCGCCGTGGCGGACCCGGCCCTGCGTGATGGTCGGGTTGTCGTCCGGTTCGACGTCGGGCAGCGGGCCGTCCGGGTCGTAGTCGGACAGGTCACGCTGCCAGACCTGCTCGACCATCGCGATCGCGGTCGGCCCGCTGACTTGCTGCAGGCGGATGTGGCGCGCCTTGTCGGCGGCGTCCTCGGGTGTGTCGCCGAGCACGAACGTCGCCGCGGGAAACACCTTGAGCTGGTCGGGATCTCGGCCGAAGGACGCCGCGCGACCCTTGACGTCGGCGTAGTACTGCTGTCCGGCCTCCAACGCGGAATGCAGCGTGAACAACGCGTCGGCGTGTTTGGCGCCGAACGCGCGGCCATCCGCGGAGTCGCCGGCCTGCAGCAGCACCGGGTGGCCCTGCGGTGCAGGCGGCAGCGTTGCGACGCCGCGGACGTCGAAGTGCGCGCCGTTGTGCTCGACCTGCCGAATGCGGCTGGGATCGACGTAGATTCCGCTGTCACGGTCGGCGACCACGGCATCGGGCGCCCAGCTGTCCCAGAACTCGCGGGCGACGATGATGAATTCCTCGGCCCGCTTGTAGCGGTCGGAATGGTCGAGGAAGCCGCCGCGGCGGAAGTTCTCGCCGGTGAACGCGTCCGACGAGGTGACCATGTTCCAGCCGGCGCGGCCGTCGGACAGGTGGTCGAGGGTGGCGAATTGCCTTGCCACCTCGAATGGTTCGTTGAACGTGGTGTTGATGGTGCCGGCCAACCCGAGTCGGTCGGTGACGCCGGCAAGCGCGGCGAGGACGGTGAAGGTGTCGGGTCGGCCGACCACGTCCAGATCGTGGATGCGGCCGCGGTGCTCCCGCAACCGCAGGCCCTCGGCAAGGAAAAAGAAGTCGAACAGGCCGCGCTCCGCCGTCTTCGCGAGATGCACGAACGAGTCGAACTCGATCTGGCTGCCCGATTCCGGATCCGACCACACCGTGGTGTTGTTGACGCCGGGAAAGTGCGCGCCGAGGTGGATCGGCTTGCGGTGCTTGCCTTCTCGGATATTCATCCGGTCAGCCCCCAGCGTTTGGCGATCAATTCGTGTGAACGCAGTCGGTCGGCGTGGCGGTGCGTCACCGAGGTGATGACGAGCTCGTCGGCCGCGGTGACCCGCTGCAGGGTGGCCAGCTTGTCGGCAACCTCGTCCGGATCGCCGACGAATTGCGTTGCGGTGCGGTCCTCTACCACCGCCAGCTGCTCAGCGGTCAGCGGCGTGACCTTGTCGGGATCTGGGTAGGGGATCGCGCCGTCGCAGGAGCGGACGGAGTACACCCAGTGGCCGTAGCTGGATGCGAGATGCCGGGCGGTGGCGGTGTCGTCGGCCACCACCACGTCGGCAGACACCACGACGTAGGGTTCGGAGAGCGCGGCCGACGGCTGGAAGGCGGCGCGGTACGCATCGATCGCTTCCAGTGCGGTGGCGGGGGTGATGTGATAGCTGGCGACGAACGGCAGCCCGCGGGCCCCGGCCACCTGCGCGCTTTTGCCCTTGCTGCTGCCGAACACCCATGGCGTCATCGCGGCCCGCTCCCCCGGCACGGCGTGCGCGTCGACACCGGCTATCTCGTAGCTACCGTCGAGCATGGCCAGGATGTCGCCGACCTGCTCACCGAAATCGGGGGTGACGGCCTGCGGCTGCTGCAGCACCGACATTTTTGCGCGCAGCCGCGGATTGCGCATCAAGGCGCTGAGGTCGAACGGCGGCGGCACGGTCACGCCGTCGACATCGCGCCATTCCCGGGGCGGCTTTGGCGGTTTGGGCTTCGACTCCGTGAGCGCGTCTCGGCGGCGCTGGCCGGAGCGGCCGACGCCGAGGTCGATGCGGCCGGGGTGGAACGCGTCGAGCATGCCGAAGCTCTCCACGACGGCCAGGGCCGTGGTGTAGCCGAGTTGCACCGCTGCGGCGCCGACACGAATCCTGTCGGTGGCGGCCGCGATCTGACCGATCAAGACGGCGGGCTGTGAGCTGGCGACGGCGACGAAGTGATGCTCGGCGATCCAGTAGCGCAGGTATCCCCACTGTTCGGCGTGCTGGGCGAGGTCGACGGTGTTGCGCAGCGCGGACGCGGCATCGCCGCCTTCGCTGATCGGCGCGAGGTCCAGGATCGACAGCGCGACGGTCATGACGGCTCCGCGCTCGCATAGCGGTTCACGGCGGTGGGCAATCCGAGCCGTTCGCGAAGTGTCTCGCCGTCGTGGTAGGCGCTGCGGAAGCGGCCGGCCTGCTGCAGCAGCGGCACCACTTCGTCGACGATCACGGGCAGGTCGGTGGCGTTGACCGCCGGCCGCAGCCTCACGCCCTCGATGCCGTACTGCTGCCAACGCAGCAGCAGGTCCACGAGTTCGGTTGGGGCGCCGTCGAATACCAATGCGTCCGAGCGGGGGTCGGTGGTGCCGTCGAAGGAGACGAAGACGTCGGCATAGACCTTGAGGCCGGCGCCGCCGGCCTCGCGCGATCTCGCCGAGGATGGCTCGAAGTGAGTCGTCGCTCTGCGGGGTGATGAAGACCAGATCGGCACTGCGCGAGGCAAACTCGTAGATCGGCTGTGCGTGAGCGAGCGCCGTCACAACGGGCTGGCCCTGCGGTGAACGCGGGGTGATCGACGGGCCCTTGACCGAGAAGTATTTACCCGTGAAGTCGATGTAGTGCAGTTTGTCCCGGTCGACGAATCGTCCGGTGGTGACGTCGCGGATGGCGGCGTCGTCCTCCCAGCTGTCCCAGAGCCTGCGGACCACCTCCACCGCATCGGAGGCCTCGTCGAATAGATCCGCGCCGCGGATGTCGCGCCGGCCGAACAGGTCGGCCTCGTGCGGGGTGCCGCTGACGCGCACCTGCCAGCCGGCTCGGCCGTGCGAGACGAAGTCAAGTGTGGCAATGGCCTTCGAGACGTGGAACGGCTCGGTGTGGGTCACGGTGGCGACGGGTATCAGACCGATGTGGTTGGTCACCGGCGCCACCCGGGAGGCGACCAGCACCGCGTCGGGGCGGCCCGCGAGCCAGCGGGGCTCGATCTCGGGGCGGCGACGCCGCTGCGCGGTGAGCGCATCGTCGAAGGTCACGAAGTCGAGCAGTCCGCGCTCGGCGGTGGCGGCCAGGCCGGACCAATACCGGCCGCTGGTGATGGGCTGCAGCTCCGGCGTGTGCCGCCATGCCTGCGGGTGCCAACCGTAACCGTCGAGCGCGACCGCGAGGTGCAGATGCTCGGTCATCACAGCGTCTTCACAAACGCGAGCGGATAGACGTCGCCCTCCGCGGGCAGCGGCTCGGGCAGCCGACGGTAGCCCGCCGAGAGGTAGAGCGCCTCGGCCTCGGGCTGGCGGTCGCCCGTCGTCAGATACACCCGACGGTAGCCGCGGGCGGCGATCTCGGCTTCGAGCTCGACCAGCAACGCCTTGCCGTGGCCGTGGCGCCGATGACGGCTGTCGGTCCAGATGCGCTTGAGCTCGGCGGTGGCGTCGTCGAAACGTCGGAACGCGCCACCGGTGACCGGCCGGCCGTCAAGCAGCCCGATCAGCAGACCGCCGCCGGGCGGGGTGAACTCGTCGGCCGGATAGCCGCGCAGCCATTTCGACACCGCTTCCTCGGGGGCGCCGTACCGGCTGGCGTACTCGACGGCGAGCTCGGCCAGCAGCGGCTCGGCCAGCGGGTCGTCCTGGCCGACCGCCACGAACCGGAGCTTGTCGACTGCAGGAACGGACATCACCTAAATGTCTAACGTCCGGCGTCGGAGCGCATTCCAAAGCCGCCGATTCACTCAGGACGATTTGAAATCGTGCCAGGTCAGACCCTCTTCCAAGACAAACTTGACACGTGTAAAGTTTGGCCGCATGGACAACATCAGGGGCAAGACCATCGCGATCACCGGCGCCGCCCGCGGCATCGGATACGCCACCGCCAAGGCCCTGCTGGCCCGCGGCGCGCGCGTGGTCATCGGCGACCGTGACGTCGCGCTGCAGGAGTCGGCCGTCGCCGGCCTCACCAAGCTCGGCGAGGTCTCCGGCTACCCGCTCGACGTCACTGACCACGAATCGTTCGCGACCTTCCTCGACAAGGCGCGCACCGACGGCGGCGGGCAGATCGACGTGCTGATCAACAACGCCGGCGTGATGCCCATCGGCCCGTTCCTCGAACAGTCCGAGCAGACGATCCGCTCGGCCATCGAGGTGAACTTCTACGGTGTGCTCACCGGGTGCCGGCTGGTGCTGCCCGAGATGGTGGCCCGGCGCAGCGGCCACATCGTCAACATCGCCTCACTCGCCGGCCTGCTCGCCGTGCCAGGGCAGGTTGTCTACGCCGGGACCAAGTTCGCCGTCGTCGGCCTTTCTTCCGGGTTGGCCGACGAGTTCGCCCCACAGGGTGTCGAGGTGAGCTGCGTGATGCCGACGTTCACCAACACCGAATTGATCGCCGGCACCCATCCCTCTGCGGCGCAGAAGCCGGTCGAGCCCGAGGACATCGCGGCGGCCGTGGTGAAGGTTCTGGACAAGCCGACGACACTGGCGGCGGTTCCGCCGTGGGGGCGATTCGTCGGTGCCCTCACGCCGACGCTGCCGGCCAAGGCTCGTCGCTGGCTGTCGCACAAGATGGGCAACGACACGGTATTCCTCACCTTCGACGCCAAGGCGCGGCAAGCCTACGAGCAGCGCGCACAGGCCGCGCAAGGCGTCGTTGAGGGCTCCAAAGAAACCTAGTGCGGCGGGGCACTACCGGTGGTCGAACTCCGGTGGCGCATCACCATCGCGGTACGCCTCTATCGCGTCGATGGACTCGAAGAACTCGTCCGGGGCGAACGAGTTATCTTCCGTCATCCCGACGAGCATCAGATGAACAAGTTCAGCGTCCTCGTCAGCCGACATCCAGATCGTCGTCACGGGGGCGATGTCGTCGTCGCCGACCTGCGCGCTTGACGGTTCGTAGAACCAGAAGGCGAAGTCCTCGTCGGACTCATCTTCGTCGAATTCCCAGCCGCGCTCGACAATTCGGGCATCGAACGCCTCCAGATCGGTGGCGATCGCCGCCTGCGTGGTGACGAGTTCGTCCAGGACGTTTTCGGGTAGCCAGCTGACGTCGCGGACAGCACGCCGCTTCTGCCGGCGTGCCTTCTTGGCCTCGGTCCGCCTCGACACCTAGCTCAAAGCCTGGTCGAGGTCGGCGATCAGGTCCTCAGTTCCCTCCAGCCCCACCGAGATTCGCACCACCCCGTCGCCGAGGCCGATCGCGGCGCGGCCCTCCGGGCCCATCGCCCGGTGCGTCGTGGTAGCTGGATGCGTGATCAGCGACTTGGAGTCGCCCAGGTTGTTGGAGATGTCGATCACCCGCAGCTTGTCCAGCACCTCGAAGGCGCGCTCCTTGCTGCCACCCTTGAGCTCGAACGTGACAACCGTTCCCCCGCCGGTCATCTGCCGCTTGGCCAGGTCGTACTGCGGATGTGACTCAAGGAACGGATACCGCACCCAGCTCACCGCGGGGTGGGCTTCGAGGAACTCGGCGACGCGCAACGCCGACGCCGTGCTGTAGTCGACCCGCACGGCCATGGTCTCCAACCCCTTGAGCAGCACCCAGGCGTTGAAAGCGCTGATCGCCGGCCCGGTGTGGCGCATCAGCTTCTGCACCGGCTCATCGATGTAGGCCTTGTCCCCGAGGATCGCGCCGCCGAGCACGCGGCCCTGCCCGTCGATGTGCTTGGTGCCCGAGTACACGACGACGTCAACCCCCAACGGAAAGCCCTGCTGCAGCAGCGGTGTGGCAAACACGTTGTCCAACACCACTTTCGCCCCTGCGCCGTGTGCAAGCTCGCGACACCGCTGCGATGTCCACCAGCGACTGCATCGGGTTGGACGGTGTCTCGAAGAACACCGCCTGGGTGGGCACCGACAGCGCCTCTTCCCACTGCGACAGGTCGTCGCCGTCGACGAACACCGTCTCCACGCCCCAGCGCGGCAGGATCTCGTTGCACACCACGAAACACGACCCGAACAGGCTGCGCGCCGCCACCAACCGGTCACCGGCCGCCAACAGCGCACCCAGCGAGGTGAACACCGCCGCCATGCCCGTCGCCGTCGCGAAGCACGCCGGCGCCCCTTCGATCAGCCGCAGCCGCTCCTCGAACATCGAGATCGTCGGGTTGCCGTACCGGGAGTAGACGTAGCGGTCGATCTCGCCGGTGAACGCCTTCTCCGCTTCAGCTGCAGACGAGTAGACATACCCCGACGTGAGGTACATCGCCTCGGCGGTCTCCTCGAAACCCGAGCGCAGCAGGCCGCCGCGCACGCCGATGGTGGCCTGGCTGACGCCGTCGGGCAGTTCGGCCGGTTCGCGAACCGACGGCACCTCGGAGCTCATGACTGCCGCCAGGGCAGGCCGACGGCTTTCCATCCGGTGCCGCCGCGATGCTTGTGTTCGTCGAGGTTGCCCTCGAACCCGTCGAGCACGTTGTAGGACGGGGCGATGCCCGCCTCGGTGGCCGCCTCCGCCGCGCCGATCGAGCGGTTGCCGGAACGACACAGGAACACCACCGGTCGCTCTTTTGCGCCTGCGACCCCGATTTCGTGGATGAGGTCGTCGACGAAATCGTCGTTGCGCTTTCCGTCGGTAGCTGTTCCACTCGAGGTAGACCACGTCGCGCTGCAGCGAAGACAGATCCGGCACCCCGACAAAGCGCCACTCGGCGTCCGTTCGGCAATCGACCAGCACGGCCTCGGGGTTGTCGCTCAGCAGCTTCCACGCCTCCTCAGGCGTGATGTCTCCGGCGTAACTCACGGTCGGAAGTGTCCCACAGCTAGTTGGGGCCGGTCGAACAGACCTTCCATGCTCCGTCCTCACGCACGAACGTCATCGGAACACCGGTTTTGACATCCGGTGCCTTGCCGAAATGATAAGTCACGTTGGCGTTGGCGCGGTCGCCGTCGATCTTCACGTCGGTGACGTCGTCGACGAACCGCTGCCCGCGGTTTGCCACCGAATCCCGTTGCCGGGCAAGGACATCAGCCTGGACGCCCTGCTGATCGCGGCAGGTGTAGGTGCGGAAGTCGGCATAGTCCTGCCGTTGCAGCGCGTCGTTCTGGCCGACCGCTGCGCGGCCGACCTGCTGGTCGGAGGGCGCGCCGTGGTCACCGAAGATGTTGACCACAGCGATTGCGATCACGACGAGCACAACGATTGCCAGTGCACCGAGGAAGGGTGCCATCGTCGGGCGGTCAGCGCCGGCGTCGTCTTCGGGTTCGGTCACCAGAGTTTGCGCAGCACCGCCGACACGCGACGGGCCCGGTCCCGCGCCACGATCGGATCCGGGGCCGTGGCCAGCGCCACCCCGAGGCGTCGCCTGCCGTCGGTCTCGTCGGGCCGGCCGAACAGCCGCACGTCGCTCTCGGCGACGGCCAGCGCCTCGGCGACCACGCGCAGGTCCGCGTCCGTTGCGCCGGTCGACTCGGCCCCCGCGTAGCTGACCTCCGCCGCGGCCGGCGAGATCATGATGGTGTCAACGGCGAATCCTAGGATCGCCCTGGCGTGCAGCTCGAACTGCGACAACCGTTGCGAGCGCAGCGTCACCAGGCCGCTGTCGTACGGGCGGGGCCGAACGTCGGCGAAGTACACCTCGTCGCCGCGCACCAGCAGCTCCACCCCGAACACCCCGCGACCGCCAAGCGAGTTGACGACACGCGCCGCGATCGACTTCGCCGCGTCAAGGGCGGCGGGCGACATCTGCTGCGGCTGCCAGGACTCCAGCAGGTCACCGTCGACCTGGCGGTGACCGATCGGCTCGCAGAAGTGCACCCCTGGGCCCGCAGGTCCGGTGGTGCGAACGGTCAGCAGCGTGACCTCGCAGTCGACCTCGACGACCGTCTCGGCCATCACCCGGTTATGCGGGATCCGGCCCGCGGCCACGGCGCGGTGCCAGGCCGGCTCGACGTCGTCGACGCGCAGGAGCACCGACTGACCCTCGCCGGGCGCGGCCGCGATCGGCTTGACCAGCAGCGGGAAACCCGCATGCCCGGCCACCGCGGTCAGCTCCTCCACGGAGCCGGCGAACCAGAACGGCGCGGTGGGCAGCCCGAGCTCGTCGGCTGCCAGCCGGCGCAGGCCCTCGCGGTCGACGGACAGCCGCGTGCTGCGCGGCGTCGGGAACACCTCGACGTTGCCCCGCTCGGCGACGGCGATCAGCGCGTCGGCCGCGATGACGCCCGCCTCCGCGACGACGTAACGCGGGTGCTCCTTCTCGATGAGCGCGGTCAGCTCCTCGGCATCGGCCATCTTGACAACGGCGGCGCGGTCCGCGACCCCGTGCGCGGGCGCGTCCGCATAGCGGTCGACCGCGATCACCTCCGCCCCGAGACGCTGGAACGCCAGCGCCAACTCGCGGCTCAGTTCACCCGAGCCCAGCAGCATCACGGTGGATCCGGTGGGCTCTGGGGAGTTGTCGTCCCCAACCTGCTCCGGCGCGGTCGAGGTATCGCCTTCAGTCGTTTCACTCATCGCGCATCCAGCCTGCCAGATGCTCAACCCAGCCGGACATCGAGATAGCACCACCGCCAGCCCTCACCCGGCTCAGCCGAGCGCATCACGGGATGAGCCGTCGCATGGAAATGTTCGCTCGCGTGTTGATGCGGGCTCGAATCGCAGCAGCCGACATGGCCGCAGGTCAGGCACATCCGCAGGTGCGCCCATGTGCTCTCGCCGAGCTCGTCGCACTCCTGGCATTTGCCAGGCGTGAGAGGTTCCGGCTCGACCCCGGATTCAGCGTCGGCGGCGAGATGTTCGCATGTTTCGGGGACCGCCGCGGAGGCGGCCTCACCGCGGCGTGATCTCCTCACCATGTTGAGCAAGGATACGGCGGGTTTGGAAGGCGCTGACGCGGCGGCATTGACGCTCGGCGCGATCGTGGCGCCGCCGGACGCTGTTTCGGCCACCGCGGTCGGACGCCGGCTCGGGCTGCCCCGTCGCATCTGACGCTGCTCGGTGGCGAAAGCCTGCTCAACGACGCGACCGCGCGACAGCGGGCAGATCGACGACGAGGTGCTGCGCAACGCGCTGCGCGGGCTCGACTTCGAGGAGGCGACACTGAACCGTGGCTGAATCACGATCGATCGACACCGTGCTGGGATCGGTGCGGGTGCAGGTTCGCGGCAGCGGCGAGGCGATCATGTTCTGGCCGAGCCTGCTGATGACGGGCGACATGTGGGCAGCGCAGGCCGAGCACTTCGGTACCGAACACCAGGTGATCCTCGTCGACCCTCCGGGTTTCGGCGAAAGCCAAAAACTCACCACGCCTTTCGGTTTCGACGACTGCGCCCGCTGCATCGTCGACATCCTCGACGGTCTTGGCGTGCAGCGGGCGCACTTCGTCGGAAACTCGTGGGGCGGCATGATCGGCGGGACATTCGCCGCCACTCTACCCCGATCGAATCGGCAGCGCGGTCCTGATGAACTGCACCGCGTCGCCCGCGGGCACGCGGCAGAAAATCGAGTACGGTCTGCTGCTGCGGATGGCGGGACTGATGGGAGGGATCCGGCCGCCGCTGACCCGTTCGGTGCTCAAGGCTTTCCTCGGCCCGACGACGTTCAACACCCGGCCCGAGGTCGTGGCGTTTGTCCGCGACACCGTGCAGCGCGTCGACGTGCGTTCCGGTCGCTGGGCGGTTCGCAGCGTGGTGCCGGCCCGGCCGGACCAGCGCGCGCTGCTGTCCCGGGTGACGGCGCCGGTGTTGGTGGTCGCCGGCGACGAGGACGCGACGTTCCCGTTGCCAGAGACGACCGCGATGGCAGAGGCGATCCCCGGCGCGGCGATCACCGTGGTCGAAGGGGTGGCGCATCTGGCCGCACTGGAGAACCCGGACGTCGTCAACGCGCTCATCGGGGAATTTGTGTTTCGCGGGTAGCGTCGATTCATGACCCAAGCGCCCGAACTGCCGCCCCTTCATATGCGGCGGGATGCGTTCGACCCGACTCCGGAACTGCGCGAGATCCGCGAGACCGCCGGGGTGCGCACCATCACCAGCGCGTTCGGCATGGACGTCGTGCTCGTCACCCGTCACGAAGACGTCAAAACGGTGCTGTCCGACCACGAGCGGTTCTCCAACGGCCGTCCACCGGGCTTCGTCGTGCCAGGAGCCCCAACCGTTTCCGAGCAGGAGCAGGCCAGCACGCGGGCGGGCAACCTCCTGGGCCTCGACCCGCCCGAGCACCAGCGGCTGCGCCGGATGCTGACGCCCGAGTTCACCATCCGGCGCATGAAACGGCTTGAGCCACGCATCGTCGAGATCGTCGACGCGCAGCTGGACGCGACTGGAAAAGGCCGGCCCGCCAGCGGATTTGGTGCCGACTTTCGCGCTGCCGATCCCGTCGCTGGTGATCTGCGAGCTGCTCGGCGTGCCGTATGACGACCGCGCGGGCTTCCAGCGGCGCACCGCCCGCCAGCTCGACCTGTCCATTCCGATGCCCGAGCGGATGGAACTGCAGCGGCACGGCCGCGCGTACATGAGCTCACTGGTCGAGCGGGCGCGGCGGCAGCCCGGCGAGGACATCCTCGGGATGCTGGTCCGAGAACACGGCACCGAGCTCACCGACGACGAACTCATCGGCATCGCAGGCCTGTTGCTGCTCGCCGGCCACGAGACCACGTCGAACATGCTCGGGTCTCGGCACGCTGGCACTGCTGCGCCACCCCGATCAGCTGGCCGAGGTCCGCGACGACCCTGACGCGGTCGGACCGGCCGTGGAGGAGCTGCTGCGCTGGCTGTCGATCGTGCACAGCGCCATCCCCCGCATCACCACCACCGATGTCGAGATCGCCGGCACGCCATCTTCCAGCCGGACGGTTGGTCTTCGCGTCGCTGCCGTCGGGTAACCGCGACCCGGACTTCATCGACTCGCCGGAGGCGTTCGACATCCGTCGCGGTGCGCCGGGGCATCTGGCGTTCGGCCACGGCGTCCATCACTGCCTCGGCGCCCCGCTGGCCCGCATGGAGATGGGGATCGCGTTCCCGGCGCTGCTGCGCCGCTTCCCCGGCGCTGGCGCTGGCCGAGGACTTCGCCGACGTGCAGTTCCGGTCCTTCCACTTCATCTACGGCCTGAAATCGCTTGCGGTGACCTGGTGAGGGTCCAGTGAAAATCACCGCAGATCGCGACGTGTGCATCAGCGCGGGCAACTGCGTGATGGTCGCCGGCGCGGTATTCGATCAGGACGAGGACGGCATCGTGGTGATGCTCGTCGACGACGTGCCCGAGGGGGAACAGGACCACGCCCGTGAGGCCGTGAAGCTCTGCCCGTCAAAGGCTTTGCGAATCGCCGACTAATCGTCTCGGTCGAGGTCGATGACGCCGGCCCTGACCAGCAGCAGCAGGCTGACGACCAGCACCCAGGTCGGGAAGGCCAGCGTCAGCCACATGCTGATGTCGCTGGCCAGCAGAAGGCCAACTGCGACAACGTAGGTCACGCCGACCAGCCAGCGCGGCATCAGGCCCGTCTTGAGCCAGATGGTGGCCAGCGAGATCATGAATACCGCAGCCATCCGCAGCGCGTACGTCTTGGTGATGCGTCAACAACACCATCTGACCGAACGCGGCGACCTCGCGTGCACTGCGCGGTCGGCGATCGCTGCGTCTCCAGACCCGCGCCCACCGCCGGCGGCGAGGAACATCATCGCCAGGAACAGCAGCCCGCTGCCGATGAACACGGTCGCGAAGAACTTGTCCTCGAAGCGCCCGAAGCCCGTCGCGCACCACCCCGATGAACCACAGGAACGTGATGCCCGCGAACGGCATCAGCAGTCGCCGCGACTTTGAGCTTGGTGCTTCCGTCGACGTCAACCCACTGCGACCCCGGTTCGGCGCCCTCGGGCAGCGCGAGTGCGGATGAGCACCAGCGCCGTGCCGAACAGCAACGCGAACAGCACACCGGCGACCGCCGCCGCCCGCGGCGTGGACAGTGCGAGGTAAGCTGCGCGATGGACCGGTCTCGTGCACGAAGCCATCGTGGCACGGCTAGGGCTGGCCCGGCAGCAACCGGATCATCAGGCCGTTCGCCTCGGCGAGCAGGTTGGCGTCGGTTGCGGGTCGCGCAGCTCGGCGTTGACGAACGCCTTGCGGCCCTCGGCCTCCGCACCCAGCCGCGCGCGGTCAGCGGTGTGTCGATCGGCGTGACCTTGCGGTAGTCGACGTGCAGGAAGGCGGTGCGGCTGATCGGCCGCCCAGCCGCGTGGATCACCATGCCGAACACCGAGTCGAACAGCAGCGGCAGCACGCCGCCGTGCACCGCATAGTTTCCGCCGACGTAGAACCGGCTGAACTGCACGCTCAATTCGACGCCGTCGGGCGTCGAACTTGACCACCCGGTACGGCGGCATCAGCAGGCTGCCGCTGCCCGGCAGGCCCGGCACCCGGTTGGCCGGCCCGACGCCTTCGGCGGCCTCGAACGGGTCGAGCAGCTCGACCAGTTCCTCCGCGCGGTCGGCCGCCTGGTCCCAGGTCTCGCTGTCGGGGTCGGCCGACACCGCCAGGTCCTGCGCCCGGCGCATCGCGGTCAGGAATCGCCCGAAACCCGGACCGGGCTCGGCCGCTTGGAAATTCGGGAAGCCGCCGTGTTTGTCGTAGTCGGGGTCGACGAGATGCGGATCGTCGGTCACGGGCGAGCCGCCAGGACGTCGCGGCGCACGATCGTCTGATCACGCCCGGGTCCGACGCCGATGCACGAAACATGCGCTCCGGCAAGCTCTTCCAGCCGCAGCACGTAGTCGCGCGCCTTGGCGGGCAGGTCGTCGAACTCCCTGGCGCTCGGAGATGTCCTCCCACCAGCCGGGCAGTTCCTCGTAGATCGGCTCGGCGCGGGCGATGTCGCTCTGCGTCATCGGCATCTCGTTGGTGCGCTTGCCGTCCACCGTGTAGCCGACGCACACCGGCACGGTCTCGCAGGCTGGACAGCACGTCGAGCTTGGTCAGGAAGTAGTCGGTGATGCCGTTGACGCGGGTGGCGTAGCGGGCGATGACCGCGTCGAACCAGCCGCAGCGGCGGCGCCGGCCCGTGGTCACCCCGACCTCGCCGCCGGTCTTGGACAGGTACTCGCCGAACTCGTCGAACAGCTCGGTCGGGAACGGACCCGAACCCACCCGGGTGGTGTAGGCCTTGAGGATGCCGAGCACCGTGGTGATGCGGGTCGGGCCGATGCCGGAGCCGACGGCCGCGCCGCCCGCAGTCGGATTCGACGACGTCACAAAGGGATACGTGCCGTGGTCGACGTCGAGCAGCGTGCCCTGCGAGCCCTCCAGCAGAACGGTCTCGCCCTTTTCCAGCGCGTCGTTGAGCAGGTAGCCGGGTGTCGGCGATGCGGTGCTTGAAGCCCTCGGCCTGCGCCAGCAGCGTGTCGAGCACCTCGGCAGGGTCGAGCGCCTTGCGGTTGTAGATCTTGACCAGCACCTGGTTCTTGAACTCCAGTGCGCCCTCGATCTTTTCGGCCAGCAGCGTCGGGGTCGAGCACGTCGGCGACGCGGATGCCGATGCGGGCGATCTTGTCCTGGTAGCACGGGCCGATGCCGCGGCCGGTGGTGCCGATCCTCTTGCTGCCCGCGTAGCGCTCGACGACCTTGTCGATCGCAACGTGGTACGGCATCAACAGGTGCGCGTCGGCGGAGATCAGCAGCCGCTCGGTGTCGACGCCGCGGTCCTCCAGACCCCTTCAGCTCGGACGAGCAGCACGCCGGGGTCGACGACCACCCCGTTGCCGATGACGTTGGTGACGCCGGGGGTGAGGATGCCCGAAGGGATGAGGTGCAGCGCGAAGTTCTCGCCCGTCGGCAGCACCACGGTATGGCCGGCGTTGTTGCCGCCCTGGTAGCGCACGACCCATTGGACGCGGCCACCGAGCAGATCGGTCGCCTTTCCTTTGCCCTCGTCGCCCCATTGGGCGCCGATGAGCACGATTGCCGGCATGGCATTGTCTCCCGCTCATCTGCATCAACACTGTGCAGCCGGTGAGCTACCTTATCCCAGCCGCAACCAAGGAGCTGCGTTGACCACCACCGATGTTGTGGTGCTGCGCTTCGGCGGGCGCAGACTGCCGCGCTCGCTGCAGGGGTTGCCGATGGCCGGGCTCGACGACATCACCGCGCTGTCGCCGCGTCGTCGTGGTGGGGTCGGATGCCGACCTGGCGACCGCGCTGACCCGGCTGGTGCGCTCCGACCGGCTCGATATCGAAGTCGCCCACGTTCGGCGACCGTGGAACGCCCGGCGGGCGGCCACCGCTGAGACGCAACGGGTGCCGCTCATCCGCGACGAGACCGGGACCGTCATCGTCCGGGCCGCGTACTGGCTGCCGCCCGACGAGCAGGCGCGACACGATCAACGGCGAGGCGGTCGTCGACGACACCACGCTGTTCGACGGCGAGGCGACCGGCGTGCGCATCGAGCCGACACCGGCCATGCCGGGCCTGCGGGCGAGCGCGCTGTCGAGTCGGCATGCGGCCCAAACGCTGGGTGACCGGGCGCGCCGCGCAGCTCGGCGCCGACGCGGCGCTGGTCGTGCGCGACGGCGTGCCGGCATCGCGGCCGGTCCGCCGGTCGACGTTCTATCGACATACCCAGGGTTGGCTGCGGGTAGTTTCGTGACGTGAGCATCCGCCCGCTGCACCAATCGGTACGGCCCAGCCCGATCTTCCTGCTGATCGTGGCCATCACGGCCGGCGGCGGGGTGCTGGCCTGGCTGGCCGCGGACGACGTGCGGCCGCTGGCCTACGCCGGGGTGTTCATCTTCGTGATCGCCGGCTTCCTGGTGTCGCTGTGCGTGCACGAGTTCGCGCATGCCTACACCGCGTGGCGGTTCGGCGACCACGACGTCGAGGCCCGTGGCTATCTGACACTGAACCCGCTGAAGTACTCGCACCCGCTGCTCTCGCTCGGGCTGCCTGCGCTGTTCATCGCGCTGGGCGGGATCGGGCTGCCCGGTGGTGCGGTGTACCTGCGGACGTCGTGGATGACGAAGCGGCAGAAGACCCTGGTCAGCCTGGCCGGTCCGGCCACCAACCTCGGGTTCGCGATCGTCCTGCTCGTACTGATCCGGCTGCTGTACGAGTCGGGCCACGTGATGTTCTGGGCCGGGATGGCGTTCCTGGCCTTCCTGCAGATAACCGCGTTCGTCCTCAACATGCTGCCGATCCCCGGACTGGACGGCTACAGCGCGCTCGAGCCGCACCTGAGTCCGCAGACGCAGCGCGCCCTGCTGCCCGCCAAGCAGTGGGGGTTCCTCCTGCTACTGCTCCTGTTGTTCACGCCGCAGGTCGGCGCGTGGTTCTTCGGCCTCGTGGACTGGTTCTTCGGCTTGTCCGGGATCCACACCGTCCTGTGGCAGATCGGCAGGCAGCTAACGCGGTTCTGGTCGGCCTGGTTCTGACGGCCACCTTGCGACATATGCGCCTTCGCGCATAGATTGCAGGTATGGGTGCCGGACATGATCACAGCAGTGCCGACACCCGGGTCGGCCGGATGGTCATCGCCGCCGCGATCCTGACCGCCTTCTTCGCTCTCGAGCTGACGACCGCGCTGCTGATCAATTCGATCGCGCTGCTGGCCGACGCCGGGCACATGCTCACCGACCTGGTTGCGATGTTCTTGGGGCTGACCGCGGTGCTGCTCGCCCGCCACGGCAGCGCGTCGCCTGCGCGCACGTACGGCTGGCACCGGGCCGAGGTGTTCACCGCCGTCGCCAACGCGGTGCTGCTGCTGGGCGTCGCGACGTTCATCCTCTACGAAGCCTTCGAACGGCTCGGCGACGCGCCCCGAATCCCCGGTGTGCCGATGATCGCCGTCGCGCTGGCCGGCCTGGCGGCCAACGGCGTTGTCGTGCTGCTGCTGCGGTCGCACTCGCAGCAGAGCCTGGCCGTCAAGGGCGCCTACATGGAGGTCGTCGCCGACACTGTCGGCAGCATCGGCGTTCTGATCGCAGGCATCGTCACCGTGACCACGCGGTGGCCCTACGCCGACGTCGTGGTCGCGGTGTTCGTCGCGCTGTGGGTGTTGCCGCGGGCGATCTCGCTGGCCCGCGCCGCATTGCGCATCTTGTCCGAGTCGTCACCCAACCACATCGACGTCGAGGAGTTGCGCTCTGCGCTGTGCGCCGTCGAGGGCGTGACCGAGGTGCACGACCTGCACGTGTGGACGCTGGTGCCGGGCAAGGACATGGTCACCGCGCACTTGACCAGCGCCCGGAATTCGGCTCTGGTGCTTGACGACGCCCGCGCGGTACTCACCGCGCGCGGGCTCGACCACGCGACCGTGCAAGTCGAGCCACCAGATGACGCCGCGGACTGCAAGTGCGAAGTGGAGTAGTGAGCTCCTAGCCCAGACCCATTGCCGGGCGCGCCGCCGGATCGCAGTCGTCGAGCAGATCCAGGCAGCGCTGATACTCGTCGGTCTCGCCGATGGCGTCGGCGGCCCGCGCCAGCGCGGCCACACAGCGCAGGAATCCGCGGTTGGGCTCGTGGCCGTAAGGCACCGGGCCGAAGCCCTTCCACCCGTTGCGGCGCAACTGATCCAGGCCACGGTGATAGCCCGTGCGGGCATAGGCGTAGGCGGTGACGGCCTTGTCCTCGGCCAGTGCGTCCTCCGCGAGTGCGGCCCACGCCGCCGACGCCGAGGGATGTGCGGCGGCCACGATTGCGGGGTTTACGGAGGCGGCGAGTTCGGCCTCTGCTGCGCTGTCGCTCGGCAGCAGCACCGGATCCGGTCCAAGGAGATCACCCATGCGCGTCATGGGGCCTATTGTGCCGTGCGGCCCACCGGGGCGGATCGCTAAGCTTCGGGCCGTAGCGTCGTTAGGGAGGAACCGCAGCAGGGATGTCGAACCCATCAGGGCCTGACCAGCCGGATGAAGCCACCGAACCGGCGGCAGAAGCCACCGTCGAGACGGATGAAACCCAGCTGCCGGACGACCAGACGAACCAGTCGGCGCACGACGAGACGAACCAGCCGGAGCAGCGCCGGTTCACCGCGCCGTCAGCGTTCGACGCGGGCCTGACGCAGAAGATCGACACCCCGCCCGACCCGGTCACCGAGGTGATGCCAGTACCCCGCATGGATGGAGCGCCAGCAGGGATGGCCGCGGAGACTGCCACCACCGCGCCGATGGCCCAGCAGAAATCCGTTGCACCGCAACTCATTCCGCCTCGCTTCGAGCCCGCGAAGCAGCCGCGCAACCGGCGCAGCTGGGGCTGGGTGGTGGCGTTGCTGTTGGTCATCGCCGCGCTGGTGGCCGTCGCTATTCTCGGCACGGTGCTGCTGACCCGCGGCTCAACGCCGAAGGTGTCGCAGGAGGACATGGTCCGCTCGACCATTCAGAGTTTCGATGTCGCCGTCCAGAACGGCGACCTGGCCGCGCTGCGCACCATCACCTGCGGCGCCACCCGCGACAGCTATGTGAACTACGACGAGCGCGCATGGACCCAAACCCATGCCCGGGTCGCCGCGGCCAAGCAGTATCCGGTGGTTGCCAGCATCGACCAGGTGGTGGTCAACGGGGAACACGCGGAGGCCAACGTCACGACGTTCATGGCCGACGCGCCGCAGACCCGTTCGACGCGCAGCTTCGACCTACAGTTCCGCGACGACCAGTGGAGGATCTGCCAGGCGCCCGACGCCTAGCCTCCGTTTTGCTCCAGTGCGATGCAGGTGCCGATGTGGTTCTGGTTGCACGGAATGCCGTCCACCGTTGCGAGCCCGCCTCCCGGCGAGACCACCGGGGTCGCCGGGCTCGCCCCCACGCTCGGCGGAACGACGACGCCGGGCGGGGCCGAACCTGCCTGACCTTGGGTGCACACCCCGGGGAACCGAGTAGGCACCGTGCCGTACGGGCAGCTGTCGGCCGCGGCAGGCGAAGCGACGGCGATCGATCCTAATACCGTCGCAAGTGCGCAGCAGGCGACCAGAATTCCACGCTTCACGCTGGCCACTGTAGTCGCACCAGCTTGCGACTTGCTGGACAACGTGAAAACAGCTGGTCAGCCAGCGGACACCGACCGACCCGCGCTGTGCAGGTCGTTGCACGCCTCGACGACGCGCTCCGACATGTTGGCCTCGGCCTTCTTCAGGTAGCTGCGCGGATCGTAGGCCTTCTTGTCCCCGACCTCGCCGTCGACCTTGAGCACGCCGTCGTAGTTGGTGAACATGTGCCCGGCGATCGGACGGGTGAACGCGTACTGGGTGTCGGTGTCGACGTTCATCTTGACGACGCCGTAGCGCAGCGAGTCCTCGATCTCGGACTTCAGCGAGCCGGACCCGCCGTGGAACACGAAGTCGAAAGGCTTTGCGCCCTCGGGCAATCCAAGCTTGGCCGCGGCGACCGTCTGGCCCTGCTCGAGGATGTCGGGGCGCAGCTTGACGTTGCCCGGCTTGTAGACGCCGTGCACGTTGCCGAACGTCGCGGCCAGCAGGTACTTGCCGTGCTCGCCCGCGCCGAGCGCCTCGATGGTCTTCTCGAAGTCCTCCGGGGTGGTGTAGAGCTTGTCGTTGATTTCGTGGGCCACGCCGTCTTCCTCGCCGCCGACCACGCCGATCTCGATCTCGAGGATGATCTTGGCGGCCGCGGCCTGTTTGAGCAGTTCACGGGCAATCTCAAGGTTCTCGTCGATCGGCACCGCCGACCCGTCCCACATGTGCGACTGGAACAGCGGGTTGTGCCCGTCGGCGACCCTTTTCTGTGAGATGGCCAAAAGCGGCTTGACGTAGCTGTCCAGCTTGTCCTTCGGACAGTGGTCGGTGTGCAGCGCGACGGTGATCGGGTACCTGTCGGCAAGGATGTGGGCGAACTCGGCCAGCCCGACCGCGCCGGTCACCATGTCCTTCACGCCGAGGCCGGACGCGAACTCGGCGCCACCGGTGGAGATCTGGATGATGCCGTCGCTGCCCGCATCGGCGAAACCCTTGAGCGCGGCGTTGACTGTCTCCGATGACGTGCAGTTGATCGCCGGGAATGCGAACGAGTGCTCCTTGGCTCGACCCAGCATCTCTGCGTAGACCTCGGGCGTTGCGATGGGCATTGGAGTTCCTCTCGGCTGATCCAGGTTTGTTGCAGTATCTCAAGAACGATCCGTGCTCACATGGTCAGGACCATGCGGTAGCGCGCGCGGCCCTCGGCCATCGCCGCGTATGCCTCGGCGGCCTCGGCCAGCGGCCGCTCCTCGATCCACGCGCGGACGCCGGACAACACCGCGAAGTGCATGGTCTCCTCCACGTCGCGTGAGGTACCGGACGGGTGACCGGCCACCGACAACCCGGGGGTGATCAGCTGGATGGGCGCGATCGGCAGCGGTTCGGCGGTGACGCCGACGATGACCAGTTCGCCCTCCGGACCGAGGCCGCCGACGGTCTGCGCCATCGCGGCCGAATTGGCCGCCGTCGCGAGCACCACCGACGCGCCGCCGAGCGCCTGCAACGCGGCGGCGACATCACCGGCCGTCGAGTCGATGTAGTGGTGGGCGCCCAGCTCGCGGGCGTTGGCCTCCTTGTCGGCGCCGCGGGCGATCGCGATCGTCTCGAAACCCATCGCCTTCGCCCACTGCACGCCGAGATGGCCCAACCCGCCGATGCCAAGCACGGCGACCCGGTCCCCTGCCACGGCCTTGGTCTTGCGCAGCGCGTGGTACGTCGTCACGCCTGCACAGCCCAACGGCGCGGCTTCGGCGAAGGACAGCTCGTCGGGGATGCGGGCGAGCGCGGTGGTCGGAACCGTCGCCGACTCGGCGTAGCCGCCCGGATACTGCCAGCTCGGCACCTGCCCGTTCACGCACTGCATGAACAGCCCCTTGCGGCACGGGATGCACTTGTTGCAGTTGCCGCCGAACCAGCCGACGGCGACCCGGTCGCCGACCGCGAAGTCATCGACACCGTCGCCCAGTTCGGCGACGGTTCCCGCGATCTCGTGGCCCAGCGTCAGCGGCCACGTCATGTCGGGAAAGCCGCCGCTGACGAAGCGCGTGGTCGGTCCCGCACACCCCGCAGGCGGCGACGGCGATGCGGACCTGCCCCCGGGCAGGCGGTGTTGTCTCGACGTCGACGAGGGTCAGCGGCGCTTCCGGCGACGCGACCTGAACGGCTTTGTGGGTGGGCATAGCTGACCTTATCGCCGGGGGGCAGGCCGGCACAGCCCGGAACAGCGGCCCCCAAGGTGCTCGCCGGTATCTTGGTGCTGCCATGACCACGACTGCCCTCGCCGAGGCTACGACCAGTCTCGCGCTGATGCCGGATTTCCTGGATCCGATCAAGCTCATCGGCTACTTCGGCACCTGGGCGCTGTTGGGGCTGTTGGTCGTCGTGTTCATCGAGTCCGGTGTGCTCTTTCCCGTCCTTCCTGGCGACACGCTGCTCTTTGTCGCCGGCATGCTCGCCGCGGGGACCGCCGCGGCTGCCAGGAACGGCGCTCCACAAGTTAATTTTCAGCTCTGGCAGCTGCTCGTCTTCATCCCGATCGCCGCCGTGCTCGGTGGGCAGGTCGGGTATTGGATCGGTCGCAACGTCGGCACGGCGATGTTCAAGCCGAACGCGCGCTTCCTCAAGCAGAAGTATCTCGACGAGGCTCACCGGTTCTTCGAGCAGCGCGGCCCGTTCGCCATCGTGCTCGCCCGGTTCGTGCCGATCGTGCGCACGCTGGCGCCGATCACCGCGGGCGCGGCCCGGATGAGCTACGGCGGTGTTCACCCTCTTCAATGTCATCGGCGCGGTCGCGTGGAGCCTCGGCCTGACGCTGCTCGGGTACTGGCTGGGCCAGTTCGACGTCATTCAGAAGCTGATCGAGCCGATCTTCATCCTGATCGCGGTGGCCTCGGTGAGCCCGATGATCTACGAGTGGTACAAGCGTCGCCGCGCAGCCAAGAAGGCTCCCGGCGCACCGAAGCCCACCGAGGAGCCCGCCCCCGAGGCCTAGGTGCTGCCTGGCTCGCCTCCAGTGCGCGGATCATGCTGGCGGCATCCCACGGACCCTTGTGCCGCTTGCCGTTGACGAAGAACGTCGGCGTCGAGTTGAGGTCCATCAGCTCGGCGTCCTGCGCATCGTCCTGCACCCGGTGCAGCACCTTCGACGGGTCGACCCGTACGTCGTGGTCGAACTGCTCGATGTCGCAGCCGACGGTGACCGCGTAGCGGTACATGTCCGACCACTCCAGATCGTCCTGGTGCCCGAACAGTTCGCGGCCCATCTCCCAGAACTTGCCCTGAAGCGCGGCCGCCTCGCTGGCCCGCGCGGCCTCGAACGCCCGCGGGTGCACCCGCTCCAGCGGTAGGTGGCGCCACACGTAGCGCAGCTCGTCGCCGAAGTGGGCGCGGACTTCATCGATGGCGCCGGTGGCGCGGCTGCAGAACGGGCACTCGTAATCGCCGTACTCCACCAGCGTCAGCATGGCGTCGCGGTCTGCCGCGCATATGGTCGCGGTCGGGGTCGACGGGCCGGATCAGCTTCAGCCCCACCGGTTCCGGTGGGCTGACCCAGTCGGTTACCCGGAAGATCGCCCACCCGACGAGGAAGGCGATCGCCGGACGCCAGCAGGACTCCGACCCGCGCCTGGTCTTGCCGCGCCGGCTCGGGGATCGCGACGTCGACGATGAAAAGCGCAATGGTGAAGCCGATTGCCGGACAGTGCGGCGCCGCCGGCGATCCGGCGCAGCGTCAGCCCGGGCGCCAGCTGCGCCCATCCCCGTGCGCTGCATGAACCATGTCGCGCCCGTGATGCCGATGAACTTTCCGACCACGAGGCCGGCGACGATGCCCCACGTCAGGGGCGACCGCAGCGCGGCGGTCACGCTGTGCGCGTCGAGCCGCACCCCGGCGTTGGCCAACGCGAACAGCGGCAGCACCACGAACGACACGAACGGCCCGACGTCGTTCTGCAGCCTCTCGTTGATCGAAATCGATTCCCGCAGACCGCGGGCGGCGGCGCGGGCGTATTGCGAGTTGGGTGATTGGCGGAACGCGCGGATCATCCCGACGGCCTGTTCGACCTGCTGACGTTCCGGCGTGAAGACGGGGATCAGCAGCGCGACCGCGACTCCGGCCAGGGTGGGATGAATACCGGCCAGAGACAGCGCCACCCACAGCGCGACGCCGAGCACCGCATAGGCCGGGCCGCGCGCCGCCGGCATGAACCGGACCGACGCGATCGCCACGATCAATGCCACCGAGATGACCAGCGGAACGACCTGGATGCGACCGGAGTAGACGAGCGCGATCACGCACAGCGCGCCGATGTCGTCGACCACCGACAGGGTGAGCAGGAAGATCCGCAGCCGGGCAGGGTATTTGGGCTTGATGATGGCCAGCGCGCCGATGAGGAACGCGGTGTCGGTGGAGATCACCACTCCCCACGCCCGCGCGTTCTCCCCCGACGCGTTGAACAGCAGGAAGATGACGGCAGGCACGGCGAGTCCCGCGATCGCGGCGACCACCGGCACCGCCGCCCTTGCGCGATCGGTGAGCTCGCCGATGGCGAATTCACTCGTGACTTCCAGGCCGACGATGAAGAAGAAGAACGTCATGAGGCCGTCGTTGATCAGATGCTTGACGGTCAGTTTGACGGTGTGATCACCGAACGTGAAGCCGACCTGGGTGTCCAAAAGGGCCCAATAGGTGTGCGCCCACGGCGAATTGGCCCACAGGATCGCGGCGACGGTGCACGCGAGCAGCAGGGCGGCCGCGGTGTTTTCCTTCGTGCCTGGCGCCTTGGGGTCGCGACCGAATCGGCCGGGCAGCAGGCGAACGAACCGCGGAAGGGGTTCTGCAGTCACCTTCGGGGGCGCTCCGCGAACGTCATGCCTGGCCGCTGGCTGCGGCGTCGTCGCCGGCGGTGTCGTCGCCGGCGACGGTGTGCAGCGGCCTCCATCAGCATCCAGCCCGACAGCTGGACCGACAGGTCGCGTTCGGGCACCTCGGAGGCGTTGACCGCGCCGTCGACGGACTCCGCCGACTTGCCGCCCGCCGTTGGCATCTCGGCCACCCGGTCCCAGAACGCACCGAACAACGGCAGGCCGTCGACGGTCTGCCGGTTGTCCCATGCCGCCTCGCCGGATTTCAGCACCAGCGACCTGGCGGTGTCGCGAGCCTCGGCGTCTTCGGCGCCCTTCTGCGGCAACGAGGTCACCACCAACGCCAGATAGCGCGCCAGGATGCCGTTGAACAGGCCACCGTCACCGCCGCCCGCGCCCTTGATGATCCCGTCGGGCGCCATGTTGTCGCGCACGGCCGCGACCAGCCGATGCACCCGCGAGGCGTGCTGCGGGTCCTCGGTGCGCGCCGCCAGCTCGACGTCCAGCCCGATGACGACGCCCTGGCAGTACGTGTACTGGGCACGCACCAGCGACCCGGCCTTGATTCCGTCGAACACCAGATGGGTCTCCGGGTCGATCAGGGTTTCGTCGATCCAGTCGGACATCTGCTGGGCGCGCCGCAGCCGGTCGCCATATCGGGCCAAAAAGATGCCCAGCGGGCCCGTTAGCCGGCGCGTTGAAGAACTGGTCCTGCTTGCGCCACGGGATGCCGCCGCCGTCCTCGGGCACCCACGCGTTGAGGAATTGCTCGGACAGCTTCTTCAGCGCCTTCGGGCGCTCGCACCCCGGCCAGCCGGCCGGCCCGCTCGAGAGCCAGCGCGAGCCAGGCCATGTCGTCGTAATAGTTGTTGACCCAGGAACCGCTGTTACGCAGCCGATGTGACCGGATCTGGCGGGTGATCTTGACGATCCGGTCGGGTTGCGGGTCACGCACCTGCGCGTCGACCAGGCAGTCCAGCAGGTGGGCCTGCCACCAGTAGTCCCAGGTGCGGAACTCGCCGTCGCGCCGGGTCGGCGGCCACGACACCACCCCGAGCTGGGTTCCCGGCAGCTTCCAGATCCGTTTCAGATGCCGCTTGGCAACGGCGGCCTCCGCGCTTGCGGCCCGGTTGGCCCATACCTGATCCATGCGATAGATCCTGCCCTACCAGGCCTTGGAGATGTCCCCGTGTTGAGCGATCCAGGTGTGCATGGCAATGCCCGCGGCAACGGCGGCGTTGATGCTTCGGGTCGATCCGAATTGCGCGATCGACACGGTGACGGCGGCGCCGGCCTTCGCGTCGGCGGTGATGCCTGGCCCCTCCTGCCCGAAGATCAGCAGACAGTCCCGCGGCAGTGCCGTGTGTTCGAGTCGCACCGCGCCGGGCACGTTGTCGACGGCGACGACGGTCAACCCGGCATCGGCGGCGAAGGTCAGCAGTTCGGCGGTGGTGTCATGGTGGCGCAGGCGTTGGTAGCGGTCGGTCACCATGGCGCCGCGCCGGTTCCAGCGTCGACGGCCGACGATGTGCACGGTGTCGACGGCGAACGCGTTGGCGGTCCGCACCACCGCGCCGATGTTCGCGTCGTTGCCGAAGTTCTCGATCGCGATGTGCAGCGGATGCCTGCGCTCGTCGATGTCGGCGATGATCGCGTCGCGGGTCCAATACCGATATGCGTCAACGACGTTGCGGGTGTCGCCGTCACCCAGCAGCGTGGGGTCATATCGCGCGTCTTGAGGGCGGGGCAAGTGCGGCGGCCACGGGCCAACGCCGGGGGTTTCGCCCCATTCCGTTGGTCCCGCGGCCGCGCTGCCTGCGCCATCAGGCGGATGCTCAGTCATGGGTGGTCCACAGGCCGGCGTGGGTGCCGACCAGCGACACCGTCGCGTACAGCAGTGCGGTGTTGATCTCACCCTGCGTGCACAGTGAGGCACGGACCTGGACGGCGTCGCGCGAAGCCTCCGGCAGCACGAGCACCGAGGCACCGTAGATGTCGCACGCGTGGCTCAGCCCTGGAGCGGGCAGGGTGGGCGCCGCCAGCACCATCATGGGTCCGCCGCGGCGGGCCGAGTCGTCGCGGTATCTGGCTGCCAGACCGTCGATTTCGAGGCCAAGCAGCAGATAGCCGTTGCCTGAGAACGCCGTCGGGTCGCCAATCGCTGAAGCGTCGAGTTGAGCGCCGTCGGCACGGAACGCCTCAACGCTCGTCGTCTTGAGAACCAGCCCGGTGTCGTTCTGGTTTGTCGGCAGCACGCCGATGGGAAACGCCGCCGGGTACGCCGCAGCGGTGTCGGGGATCCGGTCGCGCGGCGAGTAGACGTAGATACCACGCACCTGGGACTGATCGCGCTGCGGCCCCAAACACACCGTGCCCGTGAGCCGGTCCGGGGTCGGCGCCGACAATGGTTGCAATGCAAGACTTGTCACGTCTTTGCAGCCGCCAACGGCGTTGGCCTCGATCGGGTGGGCCAGCGCGCCGTAGAGCCCGAACCGGATTTCTTCGGGTTTGGCGTGCGGGCCGTTCTTCTGCGATGCGGTGGCGTCCACGTCGACCAGCGCGTAGTCGGCGTCGAACCGCAGATTCGTCACCGAGATGTTCCAGCCCAGGACAGCCAGCGGTTCGCCCATCGCCGCGGATTGCGCGGAGTACGGATGGATGCGGCCGTGATCACCTGAGCACGCCGGGGCGACGACAACGATCGCCGCCATGACGGCGCCCAGTGCACGCAGCGACATTTAGGTGCGGCCGCGGCCCTTGCCGACGACTTTAGTCATGGCGCGCACAAGATTTCGCGGCACCACCCGTCCGCCTGCGGTGAGCGCCTTGTACTGCAGGCCGGGGACGATGACGACCTTGTCCTTGGCGACGTCGGCCATGCATTCGCGCACCACGTCGTCGACCTCGAGCCAGAGGAACGACGGGGTCTTGGCCATGTCGATGCCCGCACGCGCGTGAAATTGGGTGTGCACGAAGCCGGGGCACAACGCGTGCATCCCGACGCCGGTGCCGGTAAGACCGTTGGCCAGTCCTTCGGAGAACGCGATCACCCAGGCCTTGGACGCCGAATACGTCGACCCGCGGCCGGGCAGCAACCCCGCGACGCTGGCGACATTGATCACGGTGCCCTCGTGGGCGGCCAGCATGGGCGGCAGCGCGGCGTGCGTCAACTGCATCACGGCGGTGACGTTGACGTCGAGCTGGGACTGCAGAAGCGCCAGGTCGGCGGTCCAGAATTCCCCTGACGTGCCAAATCCGGCGTTGTTCACCAGCACCCGCACTCCGGCGGCCAGCCGGTCGGCCACCTTCGCGCGGTCGGCGTCGGCGGCCAGGTCGGCAACGAGAACTTCCACGTTCGCCCCGGCCTCGTCGTGCAGTTCTGCGGCCAGGCACTCCAGCCGGTCGGCGTCGCGGGCGACCAGCACCAGGTCGTAGCCGTCGATGGCGTAGCGGCGGGCGAATCCCGCGCCAAGCCCGGACGTCGGTCCAGTGATCAGTGCGACGGGGCGGGACATGCCCTAGAGACTACTTAGCGCTGGTAGTGCGGGGACTGCCGCCCGTTGCGCGACGGTGGCGGCGGCGGGCGGCGCACCGGTTCGGCGCGGCCGCCCTCGGGCCGCGGCTGTGCGTAGCGGCCGGCTTCGGGGCGGGAGGGCGGGAGCACATCCGCGCGCCCTGGCGGCACGTCTGCCCGGCCTGGCGGCAACTCAGAGCGCGACGGCGAAGGCGTGAGCGGGCGGCTCGGCGAGCCACTGCGCCGCGCGACGGGCTGGCCCGCGATGGCCTGCGGCATCGGCGGCAGCACCCGCAGCAGGTCGTTGAACTGGCGCACCGTGCGCAGGCCTTCGTCCCACTGCGCGCGGGTGCTGGTGACCGGCATGCGACACCAGCGTCCAGTTCTGTTCGTTCCACATGATTTCGGCGCAGTCGGGAGCCGTGTGGGCGAACGTGACCATCCGCCGGTCGCAGGCGCGGCGCGCGGCGTCGAGATTGGTGGAGTACACCATCCGCGGGCCGATCGCGCCGAGCAGCCAGATGTCGTTCTCCCGCGGCTCCTTGATGCCCTTGAGCCGCAGGTCGACGACGACGTTCGTGCCGACCTTGCGGTGCAGCGCGATGACCGTCGCGACATCTTCGAGGTCGAAGATGAACACGGCCTCGCCGCGGATCTGGCCGAGCACCACGTTCTTGGCGGCGATGTCGCCGACGGTCGACATCACGCCGCGCTTCCAGCGTTTGAGGATGTCGGCCGACTCGTGCTCGTAGTCGAAGCCGTGCGACTTCGCCCACGACTTGCGGCGACGGCCCAGTCCGCGCCGACGGTCGATGTCGACGTACAGCAGTACCGCCGCACCCACGAAACAGAGCGCGGACAGCGTGAACCATAGCGGGACCATTGCCGCCTAGCCTACTTGCAGGCAGGCCTCAATCCCGAACTCAAGCGAGTCACAACCCCGTCACATAGCGTCTTGGCCTGGCTTATGACGACTACCAGCGACTTCGGATCGCGGTCCGGATCACCTCGCCCCCGATCGAGGTCATCGCGGCCGTCAAAGGGGCCGTGGACGCCGCCGAGAGGGCCGCTAACCGCCGAACATCGCCGCGGCGAGCTCGAGGATTTCGGAGCGGTCCGCAGGCAGGATGAACCCGCAGGTGATCGCGCGGTCGAGCGCCTCGGTGAATCGCTCGAGGTAGTCCGCGGAACCGCGCGGATAGAGCGCGCGCAGCGCCGCGGTGTCGAACATCTCGCCGGAGCCGAACAGAAACGACATGTCGCTCTCGTTGGGTGCGATGCCCGACGTCTTCGCGATCGGAACGTCGACCCACGGGGTGCGCACACCGCCCTTGGCGACCCCATTCGCGTCGAGGTCGAGCCGCGGCGGGTCGGCCTCGGCCAGGGCCATCGGTGGTGCGCTCGGCGCGGGCTCGCCGGTTCGAACCCAGGTGTTCAGCGTCGCGACGGCGGCCTGCAGGACGTAGTGCTGTTGTGGGGCGAAATTGATGCAGTACGACAACCGCGTGCCCATCAGCTCATTCGTCGGCGCGTACGCCGCGACGATGTCGTCGATCGGCACCGATCCGGTGTCGATGAACCCGACGCGGATGGTGTAGTTGTCCGCGTGGGCGGTTCCGGGGATCTCCCACGCCCGGAAGAGTTCATTGTCGGCACGTCTTGCCGAGTGGTATCCCGTGCGCCAGCCACCGATCAGGTCGGTTTCGGTGATGACCGTGATGACCGGCACGCGCAGGTCGGGCCGGAACGGCACCGCCGCGACGACGTCCGGGCGAGATGTTTCGTACACGGTGGAGCCGTCCAGCGGCGCCGCAGGCCCGAATCGTGAATGGACCAGGAAGCCGTCGTAAACCGCGGCCAGCTGATCGATATCGTTGACGTAGGTGGTCAGATACGCGGCGGACTGGGACTCGCCCACTGCGATAACAGCTTCCGGATTCCGTTGGCCGAGAGTGCCGTTGGCGCTGTCCCGGACGAGCTGGCCGACCTGGGAGAAGATGTCGTAGGCGAAGGCGTCGCCGGGGTGGTGCAGCCGGGAATACCGGTCAGGATCCTGGGCCTTGAGCGACATGTCGGCGCCGACGAGGCTGACGCCGCCCTCGACACCGACTCGTTGCGCCGAGACCGCGACATAGGCGTAACCCGCGCGCGCGATCTCGCGATGAGCCATGAACCACACGGCGGGAGCATCGATGCCCCCGCTGACATTCGAGCCACTCGACGATGACCGTTCCGTTGAACGCGGCATCGTCCGTCGGGGTCAGAACGACGATGCGGGTGGTGTACTCGGCCCGATCCCCGGTCGCGTGCGACGTCGCGGTCCCCGACACGAAGAACTCCTCCGCGCGGTAGCCAAGCGTCTCCGGCTCGTAGACGCCGATAAGAAGATTGGGTTTACCGGAAACCGGCGAGGCGGACGTGATCACTGTTCATCGATATCACGGCTCTTCGATATCACGGATATCACGCCCGCCGCGACCGCTGCTCGGCCGAGAACCAGGCTCAGCCCAGAACCAGAGCGTCCCCGTCCGGGCTGACGTTGACCGGCACCACGTCGCCGTCGTGCACATCGCCGGCCAGCAGCATCTTCGCCAGCTGGTCGCCGATCGCCTGCTGGATCAAGCGACGCAGCGGGCGGGCGCCGTAGAGCGGGTCGAACCCACGCTCGGCCAGCCAATTCTTGGCAGGCAGGGACACCTCGAGGGTGAGCCGCCGCTGCGCCAGCCGCTTGGCCAACTGCTGGAGCTGGATGTCGACGATCTCCACCAACTCCTCGGGGTTGAGCGCGTCGAAGATGATCACATCGTCGAGCCGGTTGATGAACTCCGGCTTGAACGCCGAGCGCACCGCGGCCATCACCTGCTCCTCGGTGCCGCCCGCGCCGAGATTGGACGTCAGGATCAGGATCGTGTTGCGGAAGTCGACCGTGCGGCCCTGGCCGTCGGTCAGCCTGCCCTCGTCGAGGACCTGCAACAGCACATCGAACACGTCCGGGTGGGCCTTCTCGATCTCGTCGAACAGGATCACCGTGTACGGACGCCGTCGGACCGCCTCGGTCAGCTGACCGCCCTGGTCGTAGCCGATGTAGCCGGGAGGCGCACCGACCAGGCGGGCCACCGAGTGCTTCTCGCCGTACTCGCTCATGTCGATGCGGACCATCGCCCGTTCGTCGTCGAACAGGAACTCCGCCAGGGCCTTGGCCAGCTCGGTCTTGCCGACACCGGTCGGGCCGAGGAACATGAACGACCCGGTCGGCCGGTTCGGGTCGGCGACGCCGGCCCGGCTCCGGCGCACCGCATCCGACACCGCCTGCACGGCCTTGGTCTGACCGACGACACGCTTGCCCAGCTCGTCCTCCATGCGCAGGAGCTTGGCGGTCTCGCCCTCGAGCATCCGGCCGGCCGGAATGCCGGTCCACGCCGACACCACGTCGGCGATGTCGTCGGGCCCGACCTCCTCCTTGAGCATGACGTCCTCGCGGGCCTCGGCCTGCGGCACCGCCGCATCGAGCTTCTTCTCGACTTCGGGAATGCGGCCGTAACGCAGTTCGGCGGCCTTCTCCAGGTTGCCGTCGCGCTCGGCACGGTCGGCATCGCGACGCAGCTCGTCGAGCTGCTCCTTGAGCTCGCGGACCACGTCGATGGCGTTCTTCTCGTTCTGCCACCGGGTGGTCAGCTCGGCCAGCGTCTCCTTCCGGTCGGCCAGTTCGGCGCGCAGCTTCTCCAGCCGTTCCTTGGAGGCAGCGTCCTCCTCCTTGGACAGCGCCATCTCCTCGATCTCGAGCCTGCGCACCAGGCGCTCGACCTCGTCGATCTCGACGGGGCGGGAGTCGATCTCCATCCGCAGCCGAGACGCGGCCTCGTCGACCAGGTCGATGGCCTTGTCGGGCAGGAAGCGGGACGTGATGTAGCGGTCGGACAGCGTCGCCGCGGCAACCAGCGCGGAGTCGGTGATCCGCACGCCGTGGTGCACCTCGTAGCGCTCCTTCAGCCCGCGCAGGATGCCGACGGTGTCCTCGACCGACGGCTCACCGACGAACACCTGCTGGAAGCGGCGCTCCAGCGCGGCGTCCTTCTCGATGTACTTGCGGTACTCGTCGAGGGTGGTGGCGCCGACCAGCCGCAGCTCACCACGCGCCAGCATCGGCTTGATCATGTTGCCTGCGTCCATCGAGGATTCACCGGTCGCACCGGCACCGACGATGGTGTGCAGCTCGTCGATGAACGTGATGATCTGGCCTGCCGAGTTCTTGATGTCGTCGAGTACGGCCTTCAGCCGCTCCTCGAATTCGCCGCGGTACTTCGACCCGGCGACCATCGACCCGAGGTCGAGCGAGACCACGGTCTTGTCGCGCAGGCTTTCCGGCACGTCGCCCGCCACGATGCGCTGGGCCAGGCCCTCGACGATCGCGGTCTTGCCGACGCCGGGCTCGCCGATCAGCACCGGGTTGTTCTTGGTGCGCCGGGACAGCACCTGGACGACGCGGCGAATCTCGTTGTCGCGCCCGATGACTGGGTCGAGCTTGCCCTCCCTGGCACGGGCGGTCAGGTCGGTGGAGTACTTCTCCAGGGCCTGGTAACTGCCCTCGGGATCGGGGCTGGTGACTCGGGCGCTGCCGCGGACCTTGACGAACGCATCGCGCAGGGCCTGCGGGGAGGCGCCGTGTCCGGTCAGCAGCTTGGCCACGTCGGAGTCGCCGGTGGCAAGGCCGACCATCAGGTGCTCGGTGGAGACGTACTCGTCGTCCATCTCGGTGGCCAGGTTCTGGGCGGCCGTGATCGCGGCCAGCGACTGAGGTGCCAGCTGCGGCTGCGACGCCGCGCCGCTGGCGCTGGGTAGCCGGTCGAGGAGGCGCTGGGTCTCGGTGCGAATAGTCGCAGGTTCGACGCCGACGGCCTCCAGTAGCGGGGCGGCGATGCCATCGTTCTGCGTGAGCAGTGCCATCACCAGATGGGCGGGGGTGATCTGCGGATTGCCGGCGGAACTAGCCGCCTGCAAAGCCGAAGTCAGAGCCGCCTGGGTCTTGGTCGTCGGGTTGAACGAGTCCACGACACCTCCGATCGTCAGAGAAAATGCTTGTCGCGTTGTTCAACGCCGTCAAGGTTGAGTCTGTTCCGCTCAAGTTTAGAAATGTCCGAGCGGGCACCTGCCCAGCGCCCCGGCGCGGTGATGTGCACCTCGAAGGCGTGCGGTTTCCCGGGCCCACGGCGCCTGCCGGTCACGGTCGGCCCCTCGCGCGGTCGTCCCTTCGCGCGCAGCATCGATTGCTACGGTCTCATCGAATGACACGACGAAAGGGCCTTCGATGTCGGCAAGTTGGGGATCGGTGCTCACCGAGCTGATCCCGCTCGCGTTGGTGGTCGCGCTGTCGCCGCTGTCGATCATCCCGGCGGTCCTGGTACTGCACACCCCACGGCCACGATCCACGGGCCTGGCGTTCTTGGCAGGCTGGCTGATCGGGCTTGCCGCGTTGACGGCCATCTTCGTCGAGGTCTCCGACCTGATTGGCGGCCTCCGTGACAAGCCGCCGAGTTGGGCGTCATGGCTGCGCATCGCCATCGGTGCCGCCCTGATCGCGTTCGGCATCTATCGGTGGTTGACCCGCAAGCGCTCAGAACACATGCCGGGCTGGATGCAGAGCCTGAGCAAGCTCTCGCCGCCGCGTGCGGCCGCGGCCGCGGCCGCACTTACCGTGGTCAATCCCAAGGTACTATTCATCTGCGCCGCAGCGGGTTTGGCAATCGGCACAGCGGGGATAGACAGCACTCGCGCCTGGATCACGGTGGCCTGGTACGTGGCGGTGGCCGGGTCAACGGTCGCGCTGCCAATCCTGGCCTACGTGGTGTCCGGCGACCGCCTCGACGGACCGTTGGCACGACTCAAAGACTGGATGGAGCGCCAGCACGGCACTCTGGTGGCCGCGATCCTGATCGTGATCGGTCTTCTGGTGATCTACAAGGGAATTCACGGCCTATAGCGCGGGCAACCCGAGTCAGCGTTGATCATGATCGGCGCTGTTCGCCAGGGTAGGTCTTGGCCCGCCTAAACTCGGGCGGCGTGGGACTCGACGACCGTGACGCGCTGCGCATGTTGCGCGACGCGGTCGATCCCGCCCTGGACTCCGACGAACTGATCCGCAGGTTCTACACCCGCTGGTTCGCTATCGACATCTCGGTCCGCGACCTGTTTCCCCCCGATATGGCGGCACAGCGCGCGCGTGTTCGCCACGGCAATGACGTGGTTGCTCTCCGAGATGATCGCCCAGCGGGCCCAGGAGCCCGTGGCGTTCCTCGCTCAGCTGGGTCGCGACCACCGCAAATACGGTGTCACGCAACGGCATTACGACAGCATGCAGGATGCGCTGCTGACCACGCTGCGCAGTCATCTGATCGGGAGCTGGGACGACAGGCTCGCCGCGGCCACCCACGACGCTGTCGCGCTGATCATCGGGGTGATGCGCGGCGCGGCGGACGCCGAGAAGGGCCCGCCATACCGCGATGGCACCGTGGTCGAGCACATGCGGATCACCCGCGACGTGTCGGTGGTCCGGCTGCAGCTGGATCAGCCGCTGTACTACCACCCCGGCCAATACGTCACGGTCCAGGTGCCGCAGTGGCCGCGACGGTGGCGCTACCTGAGCCCGGCGATCCCCGCCGACCGTGGCGGAGCAATCGAGTTCCACATCCGCTCGGTCACCGGCGGCATGGTCAGCACCGCGATCGTCGGCGAGACCAGGCCCGGCGACCGGTGGCGGTTGTCCAACCCCCACGGCGGCATGCAAATCGCCCGCGATGGCGGCGACGTGCTGATGGTCGCCGGCGGCACGGGTCTGGCGCCGTTGCGCACGCTGATCATGGACCTCACCCGCCACGGGGAGAACCCACGCGTGCACCTGTTCTTCGGCGCCCGCTATCCCAGCGAGCTCTACGACCTGCGCACGCTATGGCAGATCGCTTCGACGAATCCGTGGCTGTCGGTGACGCCGGTGTCGGAGTTCAACACCGATCCGCCCTGGGCCGCCGAGTACCCCGACGTGTCGCCGCCCCGCGGCTTGCACGTGCGGCAGATCGGCACACTGCCCGATGTGGTCACCAGATACGGCAACTGGAGTGACCGTCAGATTCTGGTCTGCGGCGGGCCGAACATGGTCGAGGCCACCAAGGCCGCGCTGATCGCGAAGGGCGCACCGGCAGAACGCATACAACATGATCCCCTCGCGAGCTGAGCATGGCAGGATCGTCAACCATGTCCGAGTTTGAATCCGTCAGCCTCAAGGACCCGTCGTCGTCGCTGACCGCCACGTTCGTACCACTGGCCGGCATGGTGGGTACCTCGCTCGCCGACGGCGGCGACGAGTTCCTCGGCCAGCGCCGCGGCCTGGACGCCTACGTGACCACGGGCAAGACGATGGGTATCCCGATCTTGTATCCGTGGGCAAACCGGTTGAGCGCGAGCAAGTATGGGATCAATGGCGCCGTAGTAACCCTGACCCCGGGCACCGGCGGCGTACGCACCGACGAACACGGTGTGCCGATTCATGGGGTGCTCGCGGCCTATCCCGGCTGGCTGGTCACTGCCCGGTCGGAGAACACCCTGACGGCAGTCCTGGACTACGGCGGCAAGCCGCGGTTGCTCGCGTCGTTCCCGTTTCCGCATGTGCTGACGCAGAACGTCACGCTGCAGGATCGCAAGCTCACCATCGAGACCACCGTGATGCCGACCACCTCGGCTTCGGTGCCGCTGTGCTTCGGCTACCACCCGTATCTCAAGATTCCTGGCGTGCCCGCGTGAGGACTGGCTGCTGACGACCCCGACGATGCGCCATCTGCCGGTGGACAACTGGGGCATCCCGACCGGCGCTCACACGGAGTGGACCGGGCTCGACGGAGCCGTTGAAGAGCGCCGAGTACGACGACGGCTTCGACGAGGTTTCCGACGGCGCCGTGTTCACGCTCGCGGGAGGCGACCGCCGCATCGACGTCAAATTCGAGAAGGGTTATCCCGCCGCTCAACTCTTCGCGCCGCGCAATGACGACGTCGTCGGCATCGAGCCGATGACCGCACCGACGGATTCACTGCGCCGCGGCAGTTACCGCTACGCGGTGCCCGGCAAGCCGGAGACGGCGCGCTTCTCGATCACGGTGACTTAGCGCGGACCGTTGCGCGGCTGCCAGACGACGACGGCCGTGCTCTTCGGCACGACGGCGACGTCACGGCGTTGCCTGGCGCGCAATTCGTCGAGCTCCCCGGCCAACTCGACGAGCCTGGCACGAAGCGCCTCAACCTGATTCGTCAGCTCGATGATGCGCTTGATGCCGGCGAGATTGACGCCCTCGTCCTGCGATAGCCGCTGCACCTCTCGCAGCAGATCGACGTCATGCTGCGAGTACCGGCGCCCGCCACCGGAGCTGCGCCGCGGGCTGACCAGGCCGAGCCGGTCGTAGGTGCGCAATGTCTGCGCATGCATGCCGGCCAGCTCGGCGGCCACCGAGATCAGAAAGGTGCGGGCGTCATCGTTATTCGGCATCACGCACCCGCCCATCCGGCGCGCGGATCAAACCCACTGGCCCGCTCCGCTTTCGCGTAAGCCTCGAGCGCTTCTTGCGCCTCGCCTTCCAGGTTCGGCGGCACCGCAACCTTGACGGTGACCAGCAGGTCGCCGTGGCCACCCGAGCGCTTCGGAACCCCGCGTCCCCGCACCCGCAGGATGCGGCCGTCGGACGTGCCCTTGGGCACCCGCACACCGACCTTGCCCTCCAGCGTCGGCACCGAAAGCGTTGTGCCAAGGGCCAGTTCGTGGAAGCTGACAGGCACAGTGACGGTCAGGTCGTCCCCGTCGCGTCCAAACACCTTGTCCGGCTTGACATGTACCGTCACGTACAAGTCGCCCGACGGCGCTCCGCGCAGCCCGGCCTCGCCCTGCCCGGCCAACCGGATCCGCTGGCCGTCCTCGACGCCCGGCGGGATCCGCACGTTGATGGTGCGGGTGCGGGTCGTCACTCCGGTGCCCTGGCACTCCTGGCACGGGTGCTCGATGATCGAGCCGCTGCCCCGGCACTCGGTGCACGGCTCGGAGAACCCGAACGCGCCCTGATTGCGGCTGACGACGCCGGACCCGTTGCAGTTCGGGCACACCTTCGGGCTGGTGCCCGGGCGTGCCCCGCTGCCATGGCAATTCGTGCACGGCGCCGGGCTGGTGAGCCGCAACGGCATCGCCACGCCCTTGGTGGCCTCCATGAACGACAGCTCGGTTTCGGTCTCCAGGTCGTTGCCGCGGCGCGGCCGGCTCGGGCGCGGCTGCGCGCCACGGCCGAACAGTCCGCCGAACAGATCCCCGATGTTCGCCCCACCGGTCTGCCCGGCCGCGTCGAACAAGTCGTTCAGGTTGAACTCAGCGCCATCGGAACTGAATCCGCCAAAGTTGTCGCCGTTGAAGCGGCCCCTGCCAAATCCGCCGCCGGCGAACAGCCGCCGGGTTTCGTCGTATTCCTTGCGCTTGGCCGGATCCGACAGCACGCTGTGCGCCTCGGACACCGCCTTGAATCTCTCGGCGGCACTCGGCTCGGAGTTGGTGTCGGGATGAAGATCGCGGGCCAGCTTCCGGTAGGCCCGCTTGATCTCGTCGGCGCTGGCGTCAGAGGAGACGCCGAGCTCCTTGTAGAAGTCCTTTTCAACCCATTCGCGTTGGGCCATACCGCGTCACCTCCTGACTTCTTCTCTGGTAGTGGTTCTTAGGATTCTGCGGCCTCATCGGCCGGCTCGTCGCCGTTATCGGGGGTATCCGCGGCGGCATCGGCGTCCGGCACGGTGTCGACCACGCCGACGAGGGCATGGCGCACCACCTGGTCGCCGACCTTGTATCCGCGCCGCATCACCGCACCGACGATGGGGTGAGTTCCCTCGCCCTCGTGCTGAACGGCCTCGTGCAGCGCCGGGTCGAATTCGTCGCCTTCGTCGCCGAATCCCGAAAGGCCAAGCCCCTCAAGCGCGGTGGTCAACTTGTCGGCCACCGACTTCAACGGACCGGACTCAAGGTCACCGTGGCTGCGCGCGCGCTCGAGGTCGTCGAGCACCGGCAGCAGTTGGGTGACCACGGCGACCTTGGTTCGCTCGGCGGCGAACTGCTGATCGCGCAGCGCGCGCTTGCGGTAGTTGTCATATTCCGCCTTGACCCGCTGCAGAGTGGATTTCAGTTCGGCGACTTCGTCCGACGTCGATCCCACGGCCTCCGGCGCCGGCCCACTTGGGGCCGGCCCGGTCGCCTGCTCACGAATTTCGCCAGTCTCGGGATCGATACGCCGTTTGTCGGTGACAGTCACCGGCTCGTGCGAATCGTTCTGACTCACTTGTTCTCCCGGTCATCGTCGACGACCTCGGCGTCCACGACATCGTCGTCGGACGATCCGCCCGCCGACCCGGCGCCACCGCCCGCCGCCTGCTCGGCCTGGGTGGCCTCATAGATGGCCTGGCCCAACGCCTGCGACTCCACGCCCAGCTTCTCCATCGCCGTCTTGATCGCGCCGATGTCGGTGCCTCCGAGCGCCGCCTTGGCCTCGGCGATCGCCGCGTCGACCTTGGTCAAGGTGTCCTCGGGAACCTTCGAACCACCCTCGGCCTCGCGCTGTTCGGAGACGAACTTCTCCGTCTGGTACACCAGCGATTCGGCCTGGTTCCGGACGTCGGCCTCCTCGCGGCGCTTGCGGTCCTCGTCGGCGTGCGCCTCGGCGTCCTTGATCATCCGGTCGATCTCCTCCTTGGACAGGCCGGAGCCCTCCTGGATTCGGATCGTGTTCTCCTTGCCGGTGCCCTTGTCCTTGGCGGTGACGTGCACGATGCCGTTGGCGTCGATGTCGAAGGTGACCTCGATCTGCGGCACACCGCGCGGGGCCGGCGGGATGCCGGTCAGCTCAAAGCTGCCGAGCAGCTTGTTGTGCGCGGCGATTTCGCGCTCACCCTGATAGACCTGGATCTGCACCGACGGCTGATTGTCGTCGGCCGTCGTGAAGGTCTCCGACCGCTTGGTCGGGATCGTGGTGTTGCGCTCGATCAGCTTGGTCATCACGCCACCCTTGGTCTCGATACCGAGCGATAGCGGCGTAACATCAAGCAGCAGAACGTCTTTCACCTCACCTCTGAGCACACCGGCCTGCAGGGCGGCACCGACAGCGACAACCTCATCCGGGTTGACGCCCTTGTTGGGCTCCTTGCCGCCGGTGAGTTCCTTGACCAGATCGGTCACCGCGGGCATCCGGGTGGAGCCACCGACCAGCACGACGTGGTCGATGTCGGACACCGAGATGCCGGTGTCGGCGATCACCGACTGGAACGGCTTGCGGGTGCGGTCCAGCAGATCCTGCGTGATGCGCTGGAACTCGGCGCGGGTGAGCTGCTCGTCGAGGAACAACGGGTTCTTGTCCGCGTCAACCGTGATGTAGGGCAGGTTGATCGAGGTGCCCTGCGAGCTGGACAACTCGATCTTGGCCTTCTCGGCGGCCTCACGCAGCCGCTGCATCGCCATCTTGTCCTTGGTCAGGTCGATGCCCGACGTGCCCTTGAACTTGTCGACCAGCCACGAGACGATCCGGTCATCCCAGTCGTCGCCACCGAGGTGGTTGTCACCGGAAGTGGCGCGGACCTCGACGACGCCCTCGCCGATCTCCAGCAGCGAGACGTCGAACGTGCCGCCGCCCAGGTCGAAGACCAGGATGGTCTGTTCCTTCTCGCCCTTGTCCAACCCGTACGCCAGCGCCGCCGCGGTCGGCTCGTTGACGATGCGAAGCACGTTGAGCCCGGCGATCTGGCCGGCCTCCTTGGTGGCCTGGCGCTGGGCGTCGTTGAAGTACGCGGGAACGGTGATCACCGCGTCGGCGATGTCCTCACCCAGGTAGCTCTCGGCGTCGCGCTTGAGCTTCATCAAGATGCGCGCGCTGATCTCCTGCGCCGTGTATTTCTTGCCGTCGATCTCTATCGACCAGTCGGTGCCCATTTCACGCTTGACCGAACGAATGGTGCGGTCGACGTTGGTCACCGCCTGGTTCTTGGCGGGCTGTCCCACCAGCACCTCGCCGTTGCGCGCGAACGCGACAACCGACGGCGTAGTGCGGGAGCCCTCCGAATTGGCGATCACAACGGGGTCGCCGCCTTCGAGTACCGCGACGACGGAGTTGGTGGTCCCGAGGTCGATTCCGACCGCACGAGCCATGGTTTTGCCTCCTGAATAGACTTTTAGGGGTCTGAGTGCACCGCACTCAAGACTGCTCCAGGCGACCCTACCGTGTCAACCCATACTTGAGTGTGATGCGCTCAACTGTCGAAGGTGTCAACGGCAGGTCGGCGGCGTTTGTTCCCGGGCGGCTGCTACCGGGAGATCTTCGAGGCACTCCGTCGCCCATGAGTGCCGCGAGGAATTAGGAGCTACACCACTTGGTTGACGCCTATGTGACCGACATCGCACGTCATTGCGGCACGCCCACCGAGCAGGACCGGGACACCGATAGACAGCTGCGTCTCGGCGTCTCGCGCACGCTGCACGCCCGGCTTGCCCGTGAGGCCGCCGAACGAGGGATACAACTGGAGGACTGGGCCGTGCTCAAACTGGGCCGCAGCCGGGCGAGACGTTCGTCGGTTGCGCACGTTAAGCCGGTTTCGCCGTGGCAGACGCGCTGCTGACCGGGGCCGCTGCTACATGGGTTCCCCGAACTGGCGTTCAGCTGGCACAAGCTCATGCCCCTCATCGCGGCGCGCGGCTATCACGTGATCGCGCCCGATCAACGCGGTAGCTTATGCTCCAATGCTGACGTGTCTTATCGGTGCTGGCCCAATGGGGTCGCGTCGGTGTTGGTGCCGACAACCAGGCACGGCTGGTCGGACCGGTTGCTCCATGCGTGATTGACGCCGCGGATGATCACCGTGTCACCGGGTCGTATGAACGCCTCGTCGGTCTCGGTGACCAGGTAGATCTCGCCGCGCACGCAGGTGAGGCAATCCAGTGTGTCGGTGTGGTGCATTGGAAATCCGGCTCCGGGGCCGATCTCCAGTGCGCGGCAGATCAGTCCGTTCGGCAGGGGCTGCAGGCTCGTGCCCAGGGCCGGTGTCTGCGACCGGTCGCCTTCGATGGTGTTGTCGGCCGGGCTTTCCTGGGTCGCCCACAACGTGGCGCTCCAGAACCCCTCGCCGGATCGCACATTGCCGAGTCCACGGTGCAAGACCGCAGAGCGGTGTTGTGCGTCGGGTCCGACCACGAACCGGTTCACATGTGTGGTCACAGCTTACCTTCAAACGGAAAGAATCTTTTCTGCTTGTTGGCAACGGTACACCCGGCGCCCCCATAGCGCAAAGGATCTTTTTCGTTTAGGCTTGACGTCGTGCCCAAACTGAGCGACAAGACCCGTGAGCAGCGCCGCCAGCACATCCTGACCAGCGCGTGGCGGTGCTTCTCGCGCGATGGGTTCCACGCCACCTCGATCGAGGAGGTGATCGCGGCCACCGGGATGTCCTCCAGCGCGGTCTACCGCTACTTCCGCAGCAAGGAGGAGATCATCCGCGCATCCGCCGAGATCGGCGTTGAGCGCGTCGGTGACATCTTCGTGGCCCTGCTCGACCGCGACCCCTGCCCGACGCCCGCTGAGACGCTGGCCCTGCTGGTCGACGAGCTACACACCCGCACGGACAACCCGGACTACGACATGACCCGGGTGGCGTTGCAGACCTGGGCAGAGGCGTTGCGCGATCCGGTCCTGCATGAGTATGCCCGCGCCCGATACCGCGACGCGCTGAACCACATCGCTGCACTGGCCGCCCGGTGGCGCGATGCCGGCCATATCCCCATCGACGCCGATACTAAAGCCGTTGCTGCCACGGTCTTTTCGCTGATGCACGGCCTGATTGTCATGCACCATCTGGTCGAGGACGTATCGGCTGATGTCCTGCTGCGCGGATTATCTTCGCTCGGCGCCGTACCCATTCCGACAGCTAATTCCTACGTTGATCCCTTAGGCGGCGACGGCAACGTCGACCGACAGCACATCGGCGAACGCGTGCGCCGCGGGCCAGTCGCCGGCGCGCACCGCGCGGGCGAAGTCGTCGACCAGTGGACTTTTCACGCCGAGTTCCGCCAGCCATCCCGACACCGCCGAGGCGATCTCGTCGGGGACCACGCGAATGGTTCGGCCGCCGTGGAGCCGATCAGTGACCTGGTAGACCGCTGTGTGCTGGGTTCGATGATGCAGCCACTGCGGGCGGAAAGTGCTCATGACATGTCCTTTTGCCTATCTGTCGCGACTGTTTGGAGTCGCCTACACAGGTAGGAGCGGCGAACACCCCGCGCCGGGACAGTTTCTGAAACCTTTTGTCGACAGGCGCGGGCGCCCGACGGACGCGGTGCTCGATTTTTTAACGTGACGGGTGCCACACTCTTTCCGCTGAGCTGTCAGACAGCTAGGCAGCATGTCCACGCTGTTCGCCGAGTTAGGGATTCGATGACCTCGCTGCCCACCACTCCGCCACCGGGTTCGCCCGCGCTGTCCGCCGAAGAACGCCTGCGCCGCGAGGACGCGGGCTATCACAAGGGCCTCAAGCCTCGGCAGCTGCAGATGATCGCGATCGGCGGAGCGATCGGAACCGGGCTCTTCCTGGGCGCGGGCGGCCGGCTCCACACGGCCGGGCCCGGGTTGTTCTTGGTCTACGGGGTGTGCGGGATCTTCGTCTTCCTCATCCTGCGGGCGCTGGGGGAACTGGTGCTGCACCGCCCGTCGTCCGGCTCGTTCGTGTCCTATGCGCGCGAATTCTTCGGGGAGAAAGCCGCTTACGTCGTCGGCTGGATGTACTTCCTGAACTGGGCGATGACCTCGATCGTCGACACCACCGCGATCGCCACCTACTTCCACTATTGGAAGGCATTCAACGTGGTCCCGCAGTGGGCACTCGCGCTCATCGCGCTGGTGTTGGTGTTGTCGGTGAACATGATCTCGGTCAAATGGTTCGGCGAGATGGAGTTCTGGGCCGCGTTGATCAAGGTTCTCGCGCTGATCACATTCCTGGTCGCCGGAACGATCTTCCTCGCCGGGCGCTACAAGATCGAGGGCCAGAGCACCGGATTGAGCATCTGGCACAACACCGGCGGACTGTTCCCCACCGGGATCATTCCGCTGTTGATCGTCACGTCGGGTGTCGTGTTCGCATATGCCGCAGTCGAATTGGTGGGTACCGCGGCAGGCGAAACGGCGGATCCGGAGAAGATCATGCCGCGCGCGATCAACTCGGTCGTCGCCCGCATCGCGATCTTCTACGTCGGGTCGGTTGCCCTGCTGTCGCTGCTGCTGCCCTACACCGCGTACAAGGCCGGCGTAAGCCCGTTCGTCACGTTCTTCTCGAAGATCGGCTTCGGCGACGCCGGCGACATAATGAACGTCGTTGTCCTGACCGCAGCGTTCTCCAGCCTGAACGCCGGCCTGTACTCGACCGGGCGCATTCTTCGGTCGATGGCCATGAACGGCAGTGCTCCGAACTTCACCGCGCGAATGTCGAAGCAAGGTGTGCCGTACGGCGGGATCCTGCTGACCTGCCTGATCTGCCTGTTCGGCGTCGCTCTCAACGCCTTCCAGCCTGGCCAGGCCTTCGAGATCGTGCTGAACATGGCCGCGCTGGGCATCATCGCCTCGTGGGGGACGATCGTTCTGTGCCAACTCCGGCTCGTCAAGATGGCGAAGGCCGGGGTCATGCAACGACCGCGATTCCGGATGCCCTTCACGCCGTACAGCGGATACCTCACCCTGGTATTCCTGGTCGCGGTGCTGGTGCTGATGGCGTTCGACGCACCGATCGGCACCTGGACCATCGGAACGCTTGTCGTCGTGATCCCGGCCCTGATCGGCGGCTGGTACCTGGTCCGCGGTCGGGTGATCGCCGCCGCCGACGAGCGCATCGGCTACACCGGGGAGTTCCCCGTGGTGGCGAACCGCCCGGTGGACACCGACGATGATTGAGAGGTGAGCCGCATGGCCCGCAACCGATATGCCGCCAAGCCACCCCTGTACGGCATGGTGATGGTGTTCGCGGCGATGGCGATCGTGGCCGTCACCGCGTACTTCCACCTTGGCTGGTGGTCGACCATCGGCTACGCAATCGCCGCGGTGATGGCTGTGGCGGGATTTGCCCTCGCATTCCGCGACCTGTCCTGACAACGGGGCGCACGATGGGCACATGAATGCAGGACCGCAAACCCAGGTCGACGAAATCGCGCCTGGGATCTTCCGGATGTCGACCTGGGTCCCGGACATCACCGAGCATGGCTTCACCTTCAACCAGTTCCTTCTCACCGGCGACGAGCCATTGCTGTTCCACACCGGGCAGCGGCAACTGTTCCCGCTGGTGTCGGCGGCGGTCAATCGGGTCATCGCGCTGGAGAAGCTGCGGTGGATCTCGTTCGGCCACCTCGAGGCCGACGAGTGCGGCGCGATGAACCTGTTCCTGGACTGCCGCACCCGACGCCGAGGTGATCCAGGGTCCGCTGGCCTGCATGTTGTCGCTGATCGACATGTGCGACCGCCCGCCGGTCGCGGCCAACGTCGAGCCGGGCGCCGTGCACGATATCGGTGGGCACCGGCTGCGGTTCATTCCAACACCGCACGTGCCGCACAACTGGGAGGCCGGGCTGTGGTTCGACGAGACGACGTCCACTCTGCTCGCCGGCGACCTGCTGAGCCACATCGGCCGGTGCCCTGCGTTGACTGAATCCGATTGTGTCGCACGCGGCTCTGGAAGCCGAAGCAATCTTCCACGCCACCGGACTGACGACGGACCTCGGGCCGACGCTGGAGCAGCTGGCGGACCTGAACCCCACTACCTTGGCGATCATGCACGGCTCGTCCTACTCCGGCGACGGCGCCGCGCAGCTGCGGTCGCTGGCCGACGGTTACGCCGCCATGGCGGGCACTGGATGACGGTCGCCGTCGACCGCGTCGGGACGTTCTAAGGTCTTGACATGACCGAGGCTCAGCGCGAACGCGTCGCACTCGTAGAAACCATGCGCTCCGTGGGACCCGACGCCCCCACTTTGTGCGGCGACTGGACGACCCGCAATCTGGCAGCCCACCTGGTGGTGCGAGAGCGCAGGCTCGACGCCGCACCGGGTATCGCGATCCCGTTCTTGGCCGGCTACACCGACAAGGTCCAGCACCAGGTCGCAGCTTCAGCCGGATGGGACGAACTGCTGGACAAGATCGCATCTGGGCCGCCGCTGTATTCGCCGTTCAAACTCCTCGACCCGGTGGCGAACATGGGTGAGATGTTCATCCACCATGAGGACGTTCGACGCGCCCAAACCGGTTGGGAACCAAGGCAGCTCCATGACGCGACGGTGAAGGCACTGGGCCGAGGACTTCCGATCATGGCCCGGCTGACGCTGGCCAAGGCGCCGGCTCGGGTGTCGCTGCGCACTCAGGAGGGCAAGACGCTTGCCACCGTGGGCCGGGGACCGGAACTGACCGTGACCGGTGAACCCCAGGAGCTGCTGCTGTTCATCTCGGGCCGCGACGCCGTCCGGCTGGAGTTCGACGGTGATGCCTCAGCCGTCGACGCGGTTCGCGCATCGCGGCGCGGGCTGTGACGTAGCTGCAGGACCTCAGTTACCCTGCGCGTCAGATTGTTTGATTCTTCGAGGCCAACCCCGCGGGAGCGGAGGCGATGGCGCGCTGGATAGCCTCGGCCAGCGCAAGCGCCGTCTCTTCGGTCAGTTCGAGCGCCACCCGGGCCGACGGGCCCAGCGCGGGGTTGAGCACGTCGATGTTCACGGTGTGGCCGTAAGCGGCATGCACCGGATGGTCGACGTAGACCGTTGCCTGGCTGGCACCGAACCAGCCGTTGGCACCCTTGCCGCTGCCGTCGACGCCGATCTTTTCGGTCAGGTAGGTGCACATGCGTCAGCCCTTCAGGTGCTCGGCGAAGAAGTCGTTGATGCGACGCCAACCGTCGAGCGCCGCTTCGACGCGGTAGGCCGGGCGGTCCACCGAGAAGAACGAGTGTCCGGCCCCGTCGTAGGAGTGAAACTCGTGGCTCTTGCCCAACCGAGTCAACTCGGAGTCCAGTTTGGCCACCGCCTCCGGCGACGGATACTGGTCCTGGCTCCCGAACAGCCCGAGCAGCGGGCAGCTCAGATCGGGTGCGAGTCCCAGAATCGGCTTCATGGCTGGCCGGCATGCCTTCCGGCGGATCCTCGACCACGAAGGCGCCGTAACAGTCCACCGCGGCATCCAACGGCAACGAGCACGCCGCCAGGAACGCCTGCCGGCCGCCCGAGCAGTGGCCGATCACCGCCGTCTTCTCGTTGGCGCCGTCCAGCCGACCGAGATATTGCACAGCGCCCGCGACATCGCCGACGAGTCGGTCGTCGGGCACGCCGCCGGCTGCGCGCACCGTGGCCGCCGCGTCATCAGGGTCAGCGCCCGGCGCCTCACGGGAGTACAGGTTGGGGCAGACCGCGTTGTAACCGGCCACCGCCAACCGGCGGACGAACTCCTTGGTCTCGCGGTCGTATCCCGGCATGTGGTGAATCCACACCACGCCGCCGCGTGAGCCCGGCGCAAGCGGCACCGCACGGTACGCCTCGATGTCGTCGCCGCCGTGACCGGTGATAGTGATGGTTTCTGCACGAATCGCATCCGCGCTGATCGTGGTCATCCGCGTTACCTCCTGGACGGTTGCAATGCCGGGATCATGGTCATCCGGTTGCCCGGCAAAGTAATTGGTCGGGGGCCACCCGGCACGAACTAGACCGAACCGCCCAGTGCGGACAGCCCCGCGTCGTAGCTGGGCTCGGCGGCAATCTCGGGCACCAACTCGGTATAGGCAATGTTGCCATCTGCGCCGATCACCACAACGGCCCTGGCAAGGAGCCCGGCCATCGGACCGTCGACGATGGTGATGCCGTAGTCCTCGCCGAAGCTGTCCCGGAACGCCGATGCCGTCGTGACGTTCTCGATGCCCTCGGCGCCGCAGAATCGCTTCTGAGCGAACGGCAGATCTTTTGACACGCACACCACGGACATCCCGCTTGCCCCGGCGCGCTCATTGAATGTCCGGACGCTGGTCGCGCACACAGGTGTATCGACGGATGGAAAGATGTTGAGCAACAATGGCTTACCGTGAAACTGCTCGCTGGTGACCGCACCGAGATCCGTGCCGGTCAGGGTGAACTGGGGAGCGGGTGATCCGACGGCGGGCAGCTCACCGACCGTATGGATCGGGTTTCCTCGCAGGGTTATCTGGGCCATCCGTACAGTGTGCCAGAGCTGACGAGGCGGCTTTTCGCGGGAAGGTGTCGGCGTGGGACGTGGCCGGCGCGGTGTCGACGGGCTGCCTCTACGCTGGCGGTCGTGGACTTCCGTGTCTTTGTCGAACCCCAGCAAGGTGCCACCTACGCCGATCAGCTGGCGGTCGCGCGCGCCGCAGAGAGTCTGGCCTTCTCGGCGTTCTTCCGGTCCGACCACTTCGTTGCGATGAGCGGCGACGGGTTGCCCGGGCCGACCGACGCCTGGGTGACGCTGGCCGCGATCGCGCGCGAGACGTCGACGATCCGGCTCGGCACGATGGTCACCTCGGCCACCTTCCGATACCCCGGCCCGCTGGCGGTCTCGGTCGCCCAGATCGACGAAATGAGCGGCGGCCGTGTCGAATTAGGCATCGGCGCGGGCTGGTTCGAGGCCGAGCACTCGGCGTATGCGATCCCGTTCCCGCCGCTGGGCGAGCGCTTCGACCGGCTGACCGAACAGCTGCACATCATCACCGGCCTGTGGACGACGCCCGCCGGCGAAACGTTCGACTACGCCGGAACGCACTACACCGTTGCGGAATCCCCGGCGCTGCCCAAACCCGCGCAGTCGCCACACCCGCCGATCATCATCGGTGGCGGCGGCGCCAAGCGCACACCCGCGCTGGCCGCGCAGTTCGCGGCCGAGTTCAACATCCCGTTCGCGCCGTTGGACATCGCCAAGACCCAATACGAGCGGGTGGCGGGTGCGCTGGCCGAGGCAGGACGGTCGCCGGACTCACTGATCTACTCGGCGTGTTTCGTGCTGTGCGCGGGGCGCGACGACGCGGAGCTCGCACGGCGCGCGGCCGCCATCGGCCGGGAGGTAGATGAATTGCGCAGCAACTCCCCGCTGGTGGGAACGCCCGCCGAGATCGCCGACAAGCTCGGCGCGTACATCGAGATGGGTGTGCAGCGGGTCTACCTGCAAGTTCTCGATATGTCCGACCTGGATCACCTGGATTTCTTCGCCACTCAGGTCGCGGCGCAATTCGGCTGACCCAGCGTCCTGCCGCAACCCCCGGCTACTATCAGTGGCCGTGACCGGCTCGGACCCCGACGACTACGACAGCGGCCAGATGCCGTCGTCTTCGCCGTGGTACAACCGCACGCCGGCCGTCGTTGGGGCGAGCCTGGTCGGCGTCGTAGTGATCGGCATCCTCATCGTGGTCGTGACGTCCGTGGCGCGCCGGTTCAACGAGCCCGAGCAGGCCCCGCTCAACTTCGTCGCGCCGTCGTTCTCGGCGACCGCCCCGGTGTCGTCATCGACGCCGACCACGACCGCCACAATCACCAGCACCAGCCCGCCGGTCACCACCGACATCGACGGGCCGTCGTCTACCACCTCGTCCTCCGGCACTTCGGGCAGCGACACGTCGACCCCACCCGGGACCGCGTGGACCTCGCCCTGGACCCATGACAGCAGTGGCGAGTCGGCGCCAACGACGACACACCGCGGGCCGCGTTTCAATGTGACGCGCCTGCCTTCTCCGTAGCCCTGACCGCCTACTATCGGTGCCCGTGGCGCGCTACGGACCTCCCGACGACCCGAACTACCCGCACAACGAGCCGACCGCGTACGCCAGCTACGGCGACTACGGTCCGCCGCCGGGTCAGCCGCCGGTTCAGCCACCCGGCCCACCGCCAGGAGAGCCGCTCCCGTGGCATCGCAAACCCGTGGCGCTGGTGGCATTCGGCGCGCTCGGCGCAGTGCTGGTCGCTTTGATCATCTTCGGTTTCGTAAAGCTGCTCATCGGTGGCACGTCGTCGAACACCCCGCCGACCATCCTCACCCCGATTACCCGCTCCACGACGTCGGTCACCGCGCAGACAACGACGACCGCCGCAGCCGACGACGGCGCCGACCACCACCGAGCCGACCACAACCGCGACCACGACCACAGAACCGACCACAACGACGACGACCACACGACCACAACGACGACGACAACCGAACCGAGCGTCAGCACGAGTACGAGCACCAGCACGGTCACCCAGACCGTCACGGTGCCGGCGCCCGTGCCCTGACGTGACGCCGGCCGTTCGTATGCCAGCGACGAGGAGCGAGTGCGGTCGTTGATCGGGCAGGCGCTGTCGTCGATGCGGCTGACGGTCTTGCTGCCCAACCGAATTCAGTGACGAACTCGCGGTCTCTGGCCGCATACTCGGCGACCCAGCTTAGGCATCGCTGAGTCATTCGACGGCCTCGCCCCAAACGACTGCGCTGGTATCGAGGTCGGGGCCATCGACAAACGAAAGGAGATCGGCTGGCGAGCCGCTATCGTGAGCATCGGCCGAATTCACGGCCGCAAGAGGGGAACATGAGCGACTCACTGGGGCTGTCGATTGGGATCACCAACCTGGTGGCCGCCAGAATGGGCCGCGCTCCGGTCATGCGTCGTTCCGTTCTGACCTTGTTCAACGATCGCGCCCCCGACGTCGGCGTGGCCATCGAAAATCCAGCGACCCCGAACGTTGGTCATCAGGGCCTGGTGCTAAGCGGTTTCGTCGAGCGGGTCGGCGACCCGGTTCCGCTGGTGGCCGCGGACGGCTCTTCGCACTTCGGCGAGCGAGTACTTGCCGAAGCCCTCGACGCGATGGCGCGCACGGTCGGCGGCGGTGCCCCTATCGCGATCGCCGTACCCGCGCACTGGGGCCCCGCAACCGTCGGTGCGCTGCGGGGTGCGCTGCGCGCGAAGCCGAGCCTCGCGCCCAACGGCGTCCCCGCGGCACTCATCCCGGATTCCATCGCGGCGCTGGCGGCGCTGCAGGCCGCACCGGGGTTGCCGTCGAACGGCGTCGTCGCGCTGGTAGACCTGGGCGGCAGCGGGACCAGCATCACGCTGGCCGACGCCGGTTCGAACTTCGACCAGATCGGCGACACGATCCGGTATTCGGACTTCTCCGGCGACCAGATCGACCAGGCGCTGCTCAACCATGTGGTCGCCGGAATCGGCGAAGCCAGCAATGCCGATCCCACGGACACACTGGGGCTCGGATCGCTGGCCCGGCTGCGCGACGAGGCCCGGCAGGCCAAGGAAAGGCTGAGCGCATCGACAGCGACGGCTGTGCGCGCCGAGCTGCCCGGCGTTCAACTCCGACATCACGGTGACCCGCAACGAGCTCGAGGGCCTCATCTCCGAGCCGCTGGCCGGTCTGCTCAACACCATCGAAGAAACGTTGCAGCGCAACAACATTGCCGCGGCAAATGTGTCCGCCGTCGCGACCGTTGGCGGCGGGGCCAACATTCCTCGGGTCACCCAGCAACTGTCCGAGCGGCTGCGCGCTCCCGTCGTCACCACACCGCAACCACAACTCAACGTCGCTGCGGGCGCCGCGCTGGTGGCCGACCGCGGAGCGTCGGCGGATGTACCGACCGGGATGGCGGTGGCCCCGGATGCACCAACCGGGATGGCGGTGGCCCCGGATGCGCCGACCGGCGATGGCCGCCGCGGGTTGGGCCGCGGGCGTCGCGGGCTTGGCCGCCTCCGAGTCGGCCTCTGACGGCTCCGCGTCCGCGACCTTCCGTGCGCTGGCATGGTCGCAAGACGATTCGCCCGGCGCAGAGCCGGTGCCGTACTCCGGCGAGGACTACACCTTCGATCAGGGGCCCACCGACGCCCGCCCGCAGGTGGCATTCGCGCACGAGGAAGAGGGCTATGAGCCCGAGCCGGGGCCGCTGCCCTGGTACAAGCGCCCGCCCATCCTGTTCGGGGCGGCGGCCGCGGCCGTGCTGCTGGCCATCGGCGGCCTCGCGATCACTCTCACCGGCACGAGCAGCAACACCGGCCCGGTGACCGAGACGGCCACTCATGTCGAGACTGGACCGTCGCCCCAACAGCCACCGACTTCACAAGCACCGCAGACGATTACGGTGACCGGATCCAACGGCGAGCCCAGCACAACCGTCGTGCAGCCGCCGCCACCACCGTCGAGCACGACCACGACGACGACCCAGCCCACAACCCAACCCACCACGACGACGACAACGACCACCACAACGACCACCGCGGCAACGACGACCACGACGCCGCCCACCACGCACGCCGCCACCCACCACCACCACAAACCCGCCGACCACCACTCAGCACGTGACAACGACCACGCCCGCCACGCTGTCGCCGGTCACGACCACGTAGCCGTGCCCCATGGGCCCGACCGAGGTACGAGCGGCCGACCGGAGAACAACTTGTCGCGCGGATCCGGCGCCGGGCCCCCAGCGAAGTAAGGGCAGCCTTCGTAGCGGCGTTTCGCCGCAAGATGCAACTATGAGCAGGCATCGAGCGAAAGTTACTGGTCAGTAACATTCATTAAGTTACTCTCGAGTAACTTAGGGAATCGGGAGGCACGCGGTGGATACGCAGACGCTGATCAGGCTCATCATCGGGCTATTGATGACAGTGGTCGTGCTGGCATTCGCCGCCCGGCGGGTGCTGTGGCTGACGAACCTGATCCGCTCGGGCCAGAAAACCAGCGACGAGCACGGCCGCAAGGACCACCTCGACACCCGGATCACCACGCAGATCAAAGAGGTATTCGGGCAAACCCGGCTGCTCAAGTGGTCGCTGCCCGGGATCGCCCACTTCTTCACGATGTGGGGCTTCTTCATCCTGGCCACCGTCTACCTCGAGGCATACGGCACGCTTTTCGACCCGGCCTTCCATATTCCCTTCGTCGGTAAGTGGAATGCGCTGGGCTTCCTGCAGGACTTCATCGCGCTCGCCGTGCTGGCAGGCATCACCACGTTCGCGATCATCCGCGTCGTGCGCGAGCCCAAGAAGCACGGCCGGGACTCCCGGTTCTACGGCAGCCACCTGGGCGGCGCCTGGCTGATCCTGTTCATGATCTTCAACGTCATCTGGACGTACGCGCTGTTCCGCGGCGCCTCGGTGAACACCGGGCGATTCCCCTACGGCTGGGGCGCGTTCTTCTCACACGCCATGGGCGAGCTGCTTCAGCCGCTGGGCTACACCGGCAACGAGATCATCGAGACGGTGGCGCTGCTGCTGCATATCGGTGTCATGCTGGCGTTCCTGCTGATCGTGCTGCACTCCAAGCACCTGCACATCGGCCTGGCTCCGGTCAACGTCACATTCAAGCGGCTACCGAACGCCCTCGGCCCGCTGTTGCCGATGGAGTCCGAGGGCCAGCCGATCGACTTCGAGGATCCCGCCGAGGACGCGGTGCTCGGCCGCGGCAAGATCGAGGACTTCACCTGGAAGGGATACCTCGACTTCACCACGTGTACGGAGTGCGGTCGCTGCCAGTCGCAGTGCCCGGCGTGGAACACCGGAAAGCCGTTGTCGCCCAAGCTCGTGATCATGAACCTGCGTGACCACTTGTTCGCCAAGGCGCCATACATCCTGGGCGACAAAGACATCCCAGGCGACGAGTCGGTGGGCAAGGAGCTCGAGTCGGCCGAGGGCGGCTTCATCGAAACCAAGCACGATGAAGAGCACCACGTCCCGGAGTCCGGATTCGAGCGGGTGCCCGCGGACAGTCCGCAACAGGCGACACGTCCCCTCGTCGGCACCGCTCGAGCAGGGCGGCGTCATCGATCCCGACGTGCTGTGGTCCTGCACCACCTGCGGTGCCTGCGTCGAGCAGTGCCCAGTCGACATCGAGCACATCGACCACATCGTCGACATGCGGCGCTACCAGGTGATGATGGAGTCGGAGTTCCCCTCCGAGCTCGGTGTGCTGTTCAAAAACCTTGAGACCAAGGGCAATCCGTGGGGTCAGAACGCCAAGGACCGGACGAACTGGATCGACGAGGTCGACTTCGACGTGCCGGTGTACGGCAAGGACGTCGACTCCTTCGAAGGCTACGAGTACCTGTTCTGGGTGGGTTGTGCGGGCGCGTACGAGGACCGCGCGAAGAAGACCACCAAGGCCGTCGCCGAACTGCTCGCGATCGCTGGCGTGCGCTACCTCGTGCTCGGCGAGGGCGAGACCTGCAACGGGGACTCGGCCCGCCGCTCCGGCAACGAGTTCCTCTTCCAGCAGCTGGCCGCTCAGAACGTCGAGACGCTCAACGGCTTGTTCGAGGGCGTCGAGCGGGTCGACCGCAAGGTCGTGGTCACCTGCCCGCACTGCTTCAACACGCTGGGCCGCGAGTACCCGCAGGTCGGCGGCAACTACACCGTGCTGCACCACACCCAGCTGCTGAACCGGCTGGTCCGGGACAAGAAGCTGGTGCCGGTGTCGTCCGTCGGCTCAAACGGGCAGGGTGCCGACATCACCTACCACGACCCGTGCTACCTGGGCCGGCACAACAAGGTCTACGAGGCGCCACGCGAGCTGATCGGGGCCTCCGGCGCCAAGCTCACCGAGATGCCCCGGCACGCCGACCGCGGCCTGTGCTGCGGCGCGGGCGGTGCGCGGATGTGGATGGAGGAACACATCGGCAAGCGCGTCAACCACGAGCGCGTTGAGGAGGCGCTGGACACCGGCGCGTCGAAGATCGCGACCGGGTGCCCGTTCTGCCGAGTGATGATGACCGACGGTGTCGATGACGTCGCCGCGGCCACTGATCTGCCGAAGGCCGAGGTGCTCGACGTGGCCCAGCTGTTGCTGGGCTCGCTCGACACGAGCTCGGTCACACTGCCCGAAAAGGGCACGGCCGCAAAGGCCGCCGCCGCGCGGGCTGAGACGAGCCGTCAAGGCGGACGCGGCGCCCGCAGCGCCCGCCGAGCCAAAGGAAGAACCGAAGCCCACGGCGACCGCCGCCGCCGAGACGGCCACGGCGCCCCTGCCGCCGAGAAGCCCGCAGCCGCCGCGCCCGTCAAGGGTCTTGGCATCGCCGGCGGCGCCAAGCGCCCGGGCGCCAAGAAGACGGCAGCCCCTGCCGCCGAAGCACCGGCCTGCCGAGCACCGGCCCCGAAGCACCGGCGGCCAAGGGGCTCGGCATCGCCGCGGGCGCAAGGCGTCCCGGCGCCAACAAGGCGCCCGCGCCGGCAGCAGCGGCACCTCAGCCAGAGCCCGCGGCGGCGGCTGAACCGGCCAAGCGGAACCGAGGCGGCGGCCGAACCGGCAAGCCGGAACCAGAGGTCAAGGGACTCGGCATCGCGGCGGGTGCCCGGCGGCCCGGCGCGAAGAAGGCGCCAACAGCACCGAAGCCCGCTGCGCCACAACCGGAACCGGCGGCCGACAGCGAATCCGGCGCTGCGGCTGAGCCTTCCGCCGAGGGCAACGGGGACACCCCTGCTCCGCCGGTGAAGGGCCTCGGTATCGCCAAGGGTGCCCGCCCGCCGGGTAAGCGATAGTCGTTTTCGCGCCTCGCGTGCGCGGTAACCTGCGGTTTTACAAAATCGCTGGACGGCAGTGCGATCATTGGTGACGTGACTACCCACCAGATGCCGTGGCATGCCACCGGCCACCATGGGCGGCAGCGCACGTTCACCCAGTCGTCCAAGCTGCAGGACGTCCTGTACGAGATCCGCGGCCCGGTACACGATCATGCCGCGCGACTGGAGGCCGAGGGGCACCGCATCCTCAAGCTGAACATCGGCAACCCCGCGCCGTTCGGCTTCGAGGCACCCGACGTCATCATCCGCGACATCATTCAGGCGCTGCCGTACGCGCAGGGGTACTCGGACTCCAAGGGCATCATGAGCGCCAGGCGGGCGGTGTTCACCCGCTACGAACTCGTGGACGGCTTTCCCCGATTCGACGTCGACGACGTCTATCTCGGCAACGGCGCATCCGAGCTCATCCAAATGACATTGCAGGCGCTGCTGGACAACGGTGACCAGGTGTTGATCCCCGCGCCGGACTATCCGCTGTGGACGGCGTGCACCTCGCTGGCCGGCGGCACCCCGGTGCACTACCTCTGCGACGAGACGCAGGGCTGGATGCCCGACATCGCCGACCTCGAGTCGAAGATCACCGACCGCACCAAGGCGATCGTCGTGATCAACCCGAACAACCCGACCGGCGCGGTCTACACCCGCGAAATCCTCACTCAGATGGCCGATCTCGCGCGCAAACACCAACTGCTGCTGCTGGCCGATGAGATCTACGACAAGATCCTCTACGACGACGCCAAGCACATCGCGATGGCGTCGGTGGCGCCCGACGTGCTGACGCTTGACGTTCAACGGCCTGTCCAAGGCGTACCGGGTGGCGGGTTACCGCTCGGGCTGGCTGGTGATCACCGGCCCGAAAGAACACGCCGAAAGCTTCATCGAGGGCATCAGCCTGCTGGCCAACATGCGGCTGTGCCCCAATGTCCCGGCCCAGCACGCGATCCAGGTGGCGCTCGGTGGCCATCAGAGCATCGAGGACCTGGTGCTGCCGGGCGGGCGGTTGCTCGAGCAGCGCGACGTGGCATGGACCAAGCTCAACGAGATCCCCGGGGTGTCGTGTGTGAAGCCCGAGGGGGCGCTCTACACGTTCCCGCGGCTCGACCCGGAGGTGTACGAGATCGTCGACGACGAGCAGCTCGTTCTCGACCTGCTGCTGCAGGAGAAGATCCTGGTGACCCAGGGCACCGGCTTCAACTGGCCGACCCCGGATCACCTGCGCATCGTGACGCTGCCGTGGTCGCGCGACCTGGCCAACGCCATCGACCGGCTGGGCAACTTCCTGTCGTCCTACCGCCAGTAAACGCGGGCCGTAACGCTACGGCGGCGTTGTCACACCGGGGGTCAGTGAGCGGCCAGCCCGCCCGTCTACCCTGTTGCGCGTGACCCACTCCCACGCTCACTCGCACTCGCTGAGCGGCCCGGCCCCGGTGAGCCCGATGGCAGCCAAGATCGTTGTCGGGGCACTGGTCGCCATCGGCGTCGCGGTGCTCGCCGGGGCGGTATGGCTGTGGCCCAGCCACCAGAAGGTCGACATCCCGCTGCCGTTCCAGAACGCATCGGGCGGTGCGGTAACCACCGAGGCCGGCCATGTGCTGTCCAGCACGGCCGCAAACTGCGGGAGCCCCTCGGCGGGCGCCGTGCTGACGGGCAATCCCGCGCCGGCCCCGGCCAGCGGCGCGAAATGCGTGCAGACCCTGGTGGCGATCGACTCGGGACCCAACAAGGGCGCCAACACGCTGCTCGAGTTCAGCGGCGGGCCCGGCCAGCCCAGCCTCGCGGTCGGCGACGACATCCGGGTCAGCCGCCAGGTCGACCAGGCCGGCGCGACCAGCTACGCATTCTTCGACTACGAGCGGACGTGGCCGCTGATCGGCCTCGCCGCGATGTTCGCCGTCGTGATCGTCGCGGTCGCGCGCTGGCGCGGGCTGCGGGCCCTGATCGGCATCGTGGTCGCGTTCACGGTGCTGGTGGTGTTCCTGCTGCCCGCGCTGCGCGACGGCGCCTCCGCGATTCCCGTCGCGCTGGTCGCTTCGGCGGCGATCCTCTATGCGGTGATCTACCTCGCGCACGGCGTGAGCCTGCGGACCAGCGCGGCGCTGCTCGGAACGTTGGCGGCACTCTTGCTCGCCGCGCTGTTGTCCTGGGGCGCAATCGAATTGGCCCACTTGACCGGGCTGTCCGAGGAGCAGAACAACGAAGTGTCCGCCTACCTCGGCAACGTGTCGATCACCGGGCTGCTGCTGGCCGGGTTCATCATCGGCTCGCTCGGCGTACTCAACGACGTCACCGTCACACAGGCATCGACGGTCTTCGAGCTGGCCGAGCTCGGTGACGGCACCTCGCGGCGCGCGATCTTCGTCGGCGCCATGCGGGTGGGCCGCGACCACATCGCCAGCACCGTCTACACGCTGGTGCTGGCCTACGCGGGCAGCGCGCTACCGCTGCTGCTGTTGTTCAGCGTGGCCAACCGGTCCCTCGGCGACGTGCTGACCAGCGAGAGCGTGGCCATCGAAATCGCCAGGTCGGCGGTCGGCGGCATCGCGCTGGCGCTGTCGGTGCCGTTGACGACCGCGATCGCGGCGGTGCTCGCGACGCCCGCTACCGCTCCAGCAGCTCCAGCAGGTAGGCGCCGTATCCGGACTTGAGCAGGGTGTGCGCGCGGGCGGCGAGCTGGTCGTCGTCGATGAAGCCGACTCGCCACGCCACCTCCTCGGGCACGCTGATCTTGAGCCCCTGCCTGCGTTCGATGGTGCGGACGTAGTCGCTGGCGTCCAGCAGCGAGTCGAACGTGCCGGTGTCCAGCCATGCGGTGCCGCGGGCGAGCACCTCGACCGACAGCCGCCCCTGGTTCAGGTAGATCTGGTTGATCTCGGTGATCTCGTATTCACCGCGCGCCGAGGGTTTCAGCGAGCGGGCGATCTCCACGACGTCGTTGTCGTAGAAGTACAGACCCGGCACGGCGTAGTGCGACTTCGGGGTGGCCGGCTTCTCCTCGATCGACAACGCGGTGCCGTCGGCGCCGAACTCAACGACGCCGTACGCCGATGGGTTGGCCACCCAGTACGCGAAAATCGCCCCGCCGCTGATCTTTTGGAATCGGCTCAGGCTGGTGCCCAATCCCGGACCGTAAAAGATGTTGTCGCCCAACGCCAACGCCACCGAACCGTCACCGATGTGCTCGGCGCCGATCAGGAATGCCTGCGCCAGCCCGTCAGGCTGAGCCTGCACCGCATAGGTGATGTTGATGCCCAAATCCTCACCGCTGCCTAACAATCGGTGAAATGCCGACGAGTCGTCGGGCGTGGTGATGACCTGGATGTCGCGGATGCCTGCCATCATCAGCGTCGACAGCGGATAGTAGATCAGCGGCTTGTCGTAGACGGGCATCAGCTGCTTGGACACGCCCATCGTGATCGGATAGAGGCGCGTCCCCGATCCACCGGCCAGGATGATGCCCCGCATCAGCCGGCGAGATCCTTCTCGGTCAGCTCGGTCGCGGCCAGCGCCGCGGCGAGATCGGGGTGCCGGAACACCGATGTGACGTGGTCGTGGACGACACGAAACGCCGACGCCCAGCCGTCCTGCTCTTCGGCGACCACCACACCGTCGTGGACATACATCCGGCCGGGAATGGTGGCGGTGACGTCCAACGAACTCGCCCACTCGAGCAGGGCGTCATGCCCCTGTCCTGCGCCGTTGGCGTCACCGAACTCGATGTCGTCGCTGGAAACCGCGATCAGGGTGTCGAAGTCCTGCTCGTTCAACGCGTCATGCCAGGCGAGCACGGTCGCGATCTCCGAAGTGGTCATGGTCGAGAAGGTACGCCACCTAGAACGGCGTGCGCTCCAGCCATCCGTCCCAGACGGCGGTGTCGCCGAGTACCTCGACTCCGCCCTCGGCGGCGGAGCACCGACGCACGACGGCCAGCAGCAGATCCTTGGCCGGGCCGCGCACCGCAACGTCGCCCTTGCCGTGGTCGTGCGACCAGGCGACGCCGTCCAGTTTGTCGCTCGTGATGGTCCACTCACCGGTGGGCCCGAGACCGTCGTCGGTGGCGTGCAGGTGCAGTGTGCGTCCCGGCTCCAGCGGCAACGGCTGCGATCGGGCCTCGATGCTGACGCGCTCGATCCATTCGCTGATCCCGTCAGCGGCCAGCTCCGGCGGCAGGTCGTAGTCAACGCCCACCGCCAGCGCCGCGTCGGCGCGGTGCACCGTGGCCTCGTGCAGGCGACGGCGGATCCACCAGCCGCACGGCCGCGCGCCGATGAACGTCCATACCCGGGTATCGGGCCCAATCCGGTCGACGGCGTCGATGATGAGCTGTGCGCCGCTGTTCAACCAGTCGATCGCCGCATCGGGGTCGTCCGGCGGCTTGCCCTCGCGGACATCGCGGGGGTCAAGCTGGCCCGGTCCGGCGGTCGGCGATGATCTGTGCGGCCCAACGGTTTCCGCGCCCGACATGGCGGAACAGCTGACGCAGCGTCCAGTCGGGGCAAGTCGGCACGGGCGTTGACGGGTCTGCGCTGCGGATCAGTTCCCCGAATTCTCGGGTCTGGTCGAGCAGCGCCGCTCGGAAATCCACGTTACGAACTTACAGCGGTGCGCGCCCTGCCAAGCGTGATCGGCAGTGACGACCATCCCCGCAACACCCGGGTGTCGCGGCGGCTGCCGCCGCCTGCCAGCCTGGCCTCCGGGAAGCGCTCGAAGAACGTCCGCAGGCCGACCTCGCCTTCCGCGCGCGCCAGCGCCGCGCCAAGGCAGAAGTGCCTGCCGCCGGAGAACGACAGATGCTTGCCCGCGTTGTCGCGTTCGATGTCGAAGCGGTGCGGGTCGGTGAAGACCTTCGGGTCGCGGTTCGCCCCGGCCAAGTGGAGGATGACGATCTCGCCGCCCTTGACCGCGACGCCAGCGAAGTCGATGTCCGTGCGCGCCACCCGTGCGCTCATCTGCACGGGGGAATCCAGCCGCAGGATCTCCTCGACGGTGTTGGGCCATAGCTGCGGCCGAGCGGAAAGCGTCTCGAGGTGTTCGGGGGTGTCGAGCAGCATCCGGATCCCGTTGCCGAGCAGGTTGACCGTGGTCTCGAAGCCGGCGGCCAGCACCAGACCCGCGGTGGCCTGCAGCTCCCGCTCGGACAGCTGCGCCCCGTCGTCGGAGGCGACGATGAGCTGGCTCATCAGGTCGTCGCCCGGGTTGCGGCGCAGCTGCTGAAGATGTTGGGCGAGCCAGGTGCTGAAACCCGCGATGCCGTCCTGGACCTGCAGGTACTGCTGCCAGGTCAGCCCGATGTCCAGGCTGGGTGCGGCCAGCTCACCGAAGTGCAGAATGCGCGAGCGGTCCTTGTCCGGGACCCCGAGGATGTCGCCGATCACCGCGACCGGCAGCTGCGAGCAGTACTTCTGCACGACGTCCACGACGCCGTGGCGGTCGTCGATCTCATCGAGCAGCTCGCTGGCGGTCTGCTGCACCCGTTCCTTGAGCCCGGCGACGGCCCTGGTGGTGAACACCGATGACACGAGTTTGCGGCAGCGGGTGTGGTCAGGCGGCTCGATCGAGAGCAACGACGGCGGCTCGATCGGATGCAGCAGGCCGGTGTCGGTCTTGCGCATCACCCACTGCAGCGGCGCGGGCAGGTTGCCGCCGAGCGAGGAAACCCGGAAATCGTCGGAGCGCAGCAGCTCGTTGGCGACCTGGTGATCGAAGGTCAGCAACCCGGCGCGGCCGCGGATCAGCGGGCCCCGGCCCCTCATCTCGTCGGCGAATGCCGCCGGGTTCTCCCGCACCTGCGGATCGGCGATCAACCGGGCCTGCGGGTCGCCACGACGAGCACCGAACGTCGAAAGCCCCCGAACGAAACCATGCAGGGCCAACCAACGGATCCGCTGCTTCACGGCCATCATGACACTCCGTCCAACCGAATTCCCGTTCGGTAATGTGTCAGCAGCTTACCGAATTACGTATTCGGTATGGCAAGGAAGCGAATACCCGCTGGGGAACGTCGGATTCGCATCCTCGACGCTGCCGTGGAAGTGTTCGCCCAGAGCGGTTATGCCGGGGCGAAGATGCAGGACATCGCCGCACGCGCCGGTGTCGTCCCCTCCGTCCTCTACGACCATTTCGGCTCCAAGCGTGAACTGCACGTCGCCCTGCTGGAGCTCCATGCCCAGCAGTTGAGGGACCGCTCGCTGCGCCGCCTCGAGGGCGCCTCCGTGGAGGAGCTGGTCCGCGCGAGCGTTGCGACCTATTTCGAGTTCGTCGAGGAAGATCCGTTCATTTGGCGCTTCCTTCACCGAGATCCGCCGGCCGACCCCGAGATCGCCGACGTCTGTCGCGAGATCGCCGACCTGGGCACCGAGCACATCGCGGGTCTTATCCGGTTCGGCGCCGGAGACGTCAAACCTGTCAAGGGCATCACCCTCGACGAAGCGGCGTGGATCCTGGCCCGCGCCACGCAGTCGGCCACCCACGGCGTCGCCACCTGGTGGTACGAGAACCGCGACGTTCCGCGCGAGCGTGTGGTCGAGCTTGTCTTCATGCTGTTGTGGCAGGGATTTGACGGAATGCTCAAGCAGGCGTCTGCTGATTGAGCCTGTCCACGCTCCTGCCCAGGCAGTACACCCGCCAGCCGGCGCCGGTCCACCGGTCGGCATCGAGGCAATTGCGGCCGTCGACAACGACTTTGGCACGCACCGTGGCGGCAAGGTCGTGGGGATCGAGCTCGACGAACTCGCGCCACTCGGTGAGCACCAACACGGCGTCGGCGCGATCGCAAGCCTCCACCACCGACGTCGAGTAATTCAGCGTCGGGAACAGGCGCTGCGAGTTCTCCATCGCCTTCGGGTCGTAAACGTTGACCGTGGCGCCGTTGAGTTGCAGCATGCCGGCGACGTTCAGTGCGGGCGAGTCCCGTACGTCGTCGGACTCGGGTTTGAACGCGGCGCCGAGCACGGCCACGTTGGCGCCCAGCAGTGAGCCGCCGCATGCCTTGGTCGCCAGCTCGACCATGCGGGTGCGACGGCGCATGTTGATGCTGTCGACCTCGCGCAAGAACGTCAGCGCGTGGTTGGCGCCGAGCTCGCCTGCGCGGGCCATGAACGCGCGGATGTCCTTGGGCAGGCAGCCGCCGCCGAAGCCGAGGCCGGCGTTGAGGAAGCGACGCCCGATGCGCGGGTCGTGGCCCAGCGCGTCGGCCAGCACAGTGACGTCGGCGTCGACGGCCTCGCACACCTCGGAGATCGCATTGATGAACGAGATTTTCGTGGCCAGGAAGGCGTTCGCGGACACCTTGACCAACTCGGCGGTCTGAAGGTCAGTGACCAAAAACGGCGCGCCCTCGTCGAGTAGCGGCGCGTAGAGTTCGCGGATCGCCGCCTCGGCGCGGATTGAATCCCGTTGCACCCCAAGCACAATGCGGTCGGGGTGCAGGGTGTCGTGGATGGCAAAGCCCTCGCGCAGGAATTCGGGATTCCACGCCACCTCGACGTCGACACCTTCCGGCGCCAGGCCGCGAGCACGGTCCGCCAGGTCGGCGGCGGTGCCGACCGGAACCGTTGACTTGCCGACGATCACCGCGGGCCGGCGCAGCCGCGGCACCAGCGTGTCGATCACCGCGTGTACATGGCGCAGGTCGGCGCCGTATTCGCCCTTCTTCTGCGGGGTCCCGACACCCAGGAAGTGCACGTCGGCGAAGTCGGCTGCCGCGTCATAGTCGGTGGTGAACCGCAACCGGCCGGCAGCGAGGTTGTCGCTCAACACCTTTCGCAGACCAGGCTCGTAGAAGGGAATGTCGCCGGCCGCGAGCTTGGCGACCTTGCCGGCATCGATGTCGACGCCCATCACGTCGTGCCCGAGTTCGGCCATTCCGGCGGCGTGCGTCGCGCCGAGATAGCCAGTGCCGAAAACGGTGCATCGCATACTGCCTCTATAGGCAGCCCCTATGAGCTAACTGCTAAGCGACACTGAGCGCCAAGCCAACGGCAGGTAACGAGTGGAAGTCACCACGCGCCGCTAGCCGACGGCAGAAGATCAGGAAGCAGCTTGGGCCACGGTGGCCGTAACCACCGGGGTAACCACCAGAACCGGGGTAACCACCGGAACCCGGGTAACCGCCGAACCCGGGTAACCGCCCGAACCCGGGTAACCGCCGGAACCCGGGTAACCGCCGGAACCCGAACCGGGGTAGTCACCGGGAGGGGGCGATTGCCACGGTGCCCAGGTCCTGGGCTGCGGGTAGTAGCCGGGCGGCTGGAAGGGGTTGTAGGCCGGTGGCGGGGATATCGGGGACGGGTGCCGCGGGAACCGGAGCCGGCGGCGGTGCATCGGGGGGCGGAGCCGGTGGCGGTGCTGCGGGCGCGGGCGGAGGCGCCGCCGGGGCGGGAGCCTGCTCGACGAACACCTTGCGCGGCGCAGGCGCGGGCGCTTCCTCCACGGCGACGGGCACCGGCGGCTTGATGGTCTCGGGAGGCGGCGGCGGCGCCACCGGCTGCAGCTGCTGGGCCTCCTGCACCGGCGCCGGCGCAGGCGCCTGCGCCTCGGTGCTCGGCACGATCGCGTTCGGGCCAGGGCTTGGCCGTTGATCGACAGTCGGCCGGATGCTGACGGCGAGCGAAATGACCAGCGCCACAACGCCAACCACGAAGATCGACGTCAGAGCGCTGCCGACGAGCAGGAACGGCTTGCGGCCCTCCTCGGCAACAATCGGCTCCATGTCGGTCTGCATATCGGGCTGCGATGCGTAATCGTCGAGCAGCACATCGGCGCCCGGGGCCAGCAGAGTTGCGGCCGCGGCGAGGCCCGGGTAGGCGTTACCTGCCGTAGTGCCGACGGGGTCCTGGGAGTAGGCCAGACCGGTGGTGGTCGCCTCGAAGGCCGGGGCGTGAGCCGATGCCAGCGCGGCGCCACGGGCCAGCGCGATTTCCGGTTCGTCCGGCGCACTGACGGGCAGGCTGATGAGGTTCTCCAGATGTGACTTCACCGAGGTGACGTCGACCCCCGAGCCGACCACGAACATGCCCTGCGGCGCCGACTCCTGGGCGTCGACGGCCGCGGCCATCTCGGTGAGGACCGCCATCGCATCCTCGCTGTGCAAGGAGCGGCTCAGCACCTTCACAACGGAGCCGTCGCCCGTCTGCACCACCGACAGCGTGGCGGTGTCCCGGTCGACGAACAACAATGCGGTGGTGGCATAGCCAACGGCCCGGCCAGCGGCCTGGGCGAGCGCGCCGGCGGCATGGCCGTCGGACACCAGCATCACGTCGTCGATGCCGCGGGCGGCCAGGGTGTCGCGCAACGTGGACGCCTCGGCGTGGTCGCTCCAGGTGACGCCGATCGACTTCAGGTGGTGGCCCCCGGCGGCCGCGCTTTCTTTGGTGCCAAGAACCGCCTCGACGACCTGCTCGGCCGCCGTCAAAGACGTTGCTGAGCCGTTGTTGGCGGTGACATCGAAGGTGTCGTGGTCGACGATCGGTCCATCGGCCTTATCGCCTTCAACCAGCACCATGCGCACCGTTGTAGGTGTCATCGACACACCTAATACGATGTCCACTGACCCTCCAAGTGTTTGCTACGCTCTATGGGTTATCTGGATCGCCGTTGCGCACTCATCCCGCACGAGCCGACAACTAGATACTTATCGGCGTTACCAGCTCGGGCGTTACATTCAACGGCAGCGGCTGATCGCGCTGAAGTTCTGGCCGGACCGCGACGGCACGGGTACCCCCGGCGCCGGTATCAAAACCCTACTCGCGTCAACGCGGACCCGCGCTGCCCGGTTCAACTTCCCTAACGTTCCCTGACGCCTCAGCGGGATTTGATGAAGTTCTGATAGGACCGCGATGGTGTCGGGCCCCGCTGGCCCTGGTACTTGGAGCCGGCCTGCGCGCTGCCGTAGGGATGCTCGGCGGGACTGGTCAATCGGAGCAGGCAGAGCTGGCCGATCTTCATCCCCGGCCATAGCGTGATCGGCAGATTTGCGACGTTGGACAGCTCGAGGGTGATGTGGCCGGAGAATCCGGGGTCGATGAAGCCCGCAGTCGAGTGGGTCAGCAGGCCGAGCCGGCCGAGCGACGACTTGCCCTCGAGCCGGCCGGCGAGGTCGTCGGGCAGCGTGCACAGCTCCAGCGTCGAGCCGAGGACGAATTCACCCGGATGCAGCACGAAGGGCTCCCCAGGGTCCGGCTGCACGAGGCTGGTGAGCTCGTCCTGCTGGATGGACGGATCGATGTGGGTGTAGCGGGTGTTGTTGAACACGCGGAACATGTTGTCGAGGCGAACGTCGACGCTCGACGGCTGCACCAGGCCCGGGTCGTAGGGATCGATACCCAGCCGTTCGGCAGCAATTTCGGCGCGGATGTCACGATCGGAGAGCAGCACGCGACGAGCGTAGTCGCTCGAGTGTTAGCCTTCGTGATCAACAATGCCAGTCGAACAGGCCGATGTAGTTCAATGGCAGAACATCAGCTTCCCAAGCTGAATACGCGGGTTCGATTCCCGTCATCGGCTCCACGTCTACAGCTTTCGCTGTTCGAATTGTTCGATTACCCGGCCCAGGTGTCAGAGTTGTCACAACTCGATTCAAACTCTCTCCGGCTGCTTTCAAAGCATCGCTCTGCGAGTGCGCGTAGATCCGCATCGTCGTCTACGCGTCCTTGTGTCCGATCCACGCCGCGATCACCGCAACGGGCACTCCCCGCAGATCCATGAGCGTCGCGCAGGTATGCCGCGCGGCGTGCAACTTCCTCGTTCGAATCCCCTCGTCGGCTCCACGATCCGCCTTCGCTGCGGGCTCGACTCAGCGGCGTCCGGCCAGCACTGCCTCGATGTTGCGTTCGGCGAGTGCAGTGACCGACATCAACGGGTTGCAACCCAGGTAGCCGGGCATCAGTGAGGCGTCGTTGATGTAAAGGTTGTGATATCCGTTGACCCGGCCAAAGCTGTCGGTCGCGATGCCGCGTACACAGCCGCCAAGGGGGTGAACCGTGTTGGCCTCGAAGACCTGCCCGTCGAAGATGTCATTGCGATAGTCGACACCGTTGGCCTTGTTGACTCGGTCGAAGACCGATCGCGCTCGTGCCACGAGGTGGTCGGTATAGCTCTGCGGCCAGTGGATGCTGATCGCGTCGGAAGCGCGGTCGTAGGTGATGTCGGCGCGGTCACCTGTTTTCACCATCACGTAGTAGCCCAGCGTGTGTGTTTCCTCTGGCACAGGAATCGAGAACATGCTGGCATACACCGGATTGTCGGGGTCGTCTCGACCGTCGAGGCTGATGAAGCCCATCAGCGACTGGTGAGTGCCGACGGGCTCGCTGTCTTTGGTTCTGTGCGCCACCATGACGTCGCCGTTGTTGCCGTAGCCGCGACCGATATCTGCGCTGAGATCCGGTAACGCGCCAGTGTCGCGGGCACGCAGAAGCAGTTGATTGGTACCGAGCACGCCGGCACTGAGATAGAGCTGATCGCAACCGATTTCGGCACGGGCGAGTTCTTTGCCGTATCGGTCGATCTCTCGCGTTGAGACGACGTACTCGCCCGACGATTCACGTCGTATATCGAGCACTTCGGTCATGGACTTCAAGCTGACCTTGCCGGTCTTCAGTGCCGCCGCGATGTACGTCTGGTCGACACTGCCCAATCGGCCATAGTTGTTGCCGTACTGCTGCTCGAAATCGAACGCTGAGCGTGGTACCTGACCAGCCTCCTCTTGTTTCATGTAGTCGAACGAGTACGCGCTGCCGTTGTAATCGACCGCGTATCCGGCCGCCTGTGCGTACTGACGCCCTACGCGTGCGTACTGAAACCACGGTGTCTGTTCGAACCACCCCATGTCCCGATAGTTGATTCGCAGTGTCTGCTTGGCGCGCTCGATGTAAGTCCCCAGGAATTCCGACGGATCGATATCGGGAAAGGCTTCCCGCACCTGACCGGGGGTCGGAATGGCGGCGATGGCCGCGTTGATCATCGATCCACCGCCCACTGCGACGCCTCGAAAGACGTTGTGCGCACCGTGCGCGACCATGTCGCAGATTCCGGCCTGGACCGGCTGAGTCGACGGCGCAAATCTCGCGAAGTCCTCCACCGAGACGCCGTCGAACGAGGGTACGAGGCTGGGCGCGACCTTGGTGAACCAGCCCGCACGATTGTCGGGCGGCAGCATTTTGGAGAAGCGCTTGCCGTCGTCGTCCGGGTGGTCCCACAGCCGACCCTTTTCGACGATCAGCGTCTGCACCCCGGCCTGCCCGAGGCGCAGCGCGGAAACCCCGCCGCCGTAACCACTGCCCACGACGATCGCCGCATAGTGCGGCCGTGCTGCTGGCTGTTCTCGCATCAACGCGTAGATGCCGCCGGCGCCTGCGGCGGCCGTCGCTCCTGCGGCGCCGTACAGGAACCGCCTGCGGGTGATGCCCGCACCGCGCCGCGAGCCGACGGCCGACTTCTCGTCGGACGGCGAACGGTGCAATTTACTTCCCCATCCATTTTTGGGAATGTGCCATCTAGCTCGAAGATCGTTAGCTGGCTGAACCTTCCGCAAAGAGTGCATTTAGACAGATCTTGCCAGCATTCCACACCTGCGCGGCTCCGATGCCAGCGACCCGCACGCGGCGGTGCGCTGGCTGAACCACACAGGCGGGCGATGGCACACAATGCCGACGAAAGCGGCAATGACCAGCTCTTTAGAACATCTGTTGCGGTTCGACGTCTGACGCGCCGAGAGATCGCCGCAACCTTCGCGCGGTCAGACATCGGTAACCCAGCGCGCGCAATCGTCGCGCCTATCGGCGGTGATTGCGGTACTCTTTGCATGGCTTAGGAATTAACTGGGTGGGAAAATCCTGTGAGAGTGGGGAGGGAGACTTGTTCGTTCAGAATGCGCTGACCGTGCAGTGCTGGCGCGACCGGAAGCGGTACATGTGGCTTCTCGGCCTGGTCGTCCCCGCGCTCGTCGTGTCATCGTGGCTGGCGGTGTTGGCGACCGGCCTCGGGGTGTTCTGGTGGACAGGACCGATCCTGACGTTCGTGATCATCCCAATCCTCGACTACGCGGTGGGGGCCGACACCGACAATCCTCCCGACAGCGCGCTCGCCCGGTTGGAACGCGACCCGTTCTATCGCTGGGCCACCTATCTATACCTGCCGATCCAATACCTCTCACTGCTGCTCGCATGCTGGTTGTGGAGCGGCGGCGGCTGGGTCGAGATGAGCCTGATCGACGACGTGGGCTTGATGGTGACGGTTGGCGGAATCGGCGGTATCTCCATCAGCACCGCACACGAGCTGGGGCACAAGCGGGCACGGGCGGAACAGCGGCTGAGCAAGGTCGCGCTGGCACAGACGTGCTACGGACACTTCTTCGTCGCGCACAACCGCGGCCACCACGTGCACGTCGCCACCCCGCGCGACCCGGCGAGCTCACGGCTGGGCGAGAGTGTCTGGTCCTTCATTCCGCGATCGGTCTTCGGGAACATGCGGTCCGCGTGGAATCTGGAAAGTCGACGCCTGACGCGGATGCATCGGTCGCGGTGGTCTCCGCAGAACGACGTCTTGACGGCGTGGCTGTTGAGCGTCGCTCTGTTCGGCGTGCTCGTGGCAGCGTTCGGCGTCGACATCCTCGGGTGGCTGATCGGGCAGGCGGTGCTCGGTTTCTGTCTTCTGGAGGCCATCAACTACATCGAGCATTACGGACTGCGTCGGCAACAACTGCCCGACGGCCGTTACGAACGCGTGGGCCCGGCGCATAGCTGGAACAACAACACGGTGATCGCCAACTTGTTTCTGTTCCATCTGCAGAGGCATTCCGATCACCATACGAATCCTCTTCGTCGCTATCAGGCACTGTGCCACGCCGACGAGGCCCCTCAGCTTCCTGCCGGCTACCCGACGATGCTGTTGATGGCCGTAATCCCCCCGTTGTGGCGTCGTGTCATGGATCGACGGGTGCTCGAGCACTATGGCGGCGACATTGGCCTCGCGGCCCTGAGCCCGCGCCAGGAGAGGCGACTGCTGCGGCGCTATTCGCAGGCATCGTGACTACGGGGTGATCGCGGAGCGGGTTTCCGAATTCTCTGCGTCGCAACGGCAAAGAGCCGATGTGGCGATTGTCGGCGCAGGCGCTTCCGGCGCCCACAGTCTGCTTGCCGTCCTGAAAGAACTGTCGCCGGTCCATGAAGGCACGGACGCCAGGACGCGGCCGACGCAGATCGTTATCATTGACCGCGATCCCGAATTCTTCTCGGGCGTCGCCTACGGCCGACGTTCCGGTCGAGGCTCACTCACCCTCTCCACAGTGGAACGGTTCTTGCCAAACGAAGAACGCGAAGGTTTCGTCGAGTGGCTGAACCAACATCGCGATGACGTGCTGAGCGACCCTGACCTCGATGAGGCGTGGATCGATCGGCACCGCGAGGCCATCGTCTCCGGGCAGTGGGAGCCGTTGTTCATCCCGCGACGCCTGTATGGCAAGTATCTAGCCGAATGCGTAAGTGCCGCAATCTGGCTGGCCCGATCTCAGAATGTCGCCGAGTTCACAATTCTCAATGCGGCCGTCACCAGGTTGACCGAATCGGAGGGTCGCTACCTGCTCGACACCGAGGACGCCGACGGCCGAGCCGGTGAGATCGACGCTGCGGTGGTCGTCCTGGCCATTGGCTCTCCGCCCGTCCGCGAGTTGAACGCCGACGGCGATGCAGTAGCGGACGGTCTTGTTCGCGACGTTTCGATCCCGGGCTGGAGCACACACTGGCGCGCGTGAGAGCGCGATTGGAGGATCTGCCGCAAACGGATCGAAAGGTGCTCGTCGTCGGCGGCAACGCCGCCGCGCTCGACTTCGTGCTGGCCGCCCACACTCTTATCCGGAACCTCGGCGCGACCATCACGGTTTTGTCGCCATCCGGACGGCCCAGGCACTGGCGCAAGAAGAAGCCCGATGAGCTAACGCAATTGCCTGCACTGACCGCGCTGAAGGCGAGAGCCGATGCCGGCCAACGGGTGACTGCGTCGGACCTATACGAAGCGGTGGCTGCGGATTTGGCCGGGGCACTCGCGTCGGGAGCCGACGTCGCCGCCGTTCCCGCCATCATGGACGTCATCCCATCCTTCCTCGGCATGCTGGGTTCGCAAGATCGTGAAGCGCTCGCCGCCGAGTACGGCATGCGCATCACCAACCTTCTGCGTGAGGACTGCAGCGACGCAGTCGACATCCTGGATACCTTGATCGCAGCGGGCATCATCAGTTTCGAGGCTGGCCGTTATTGGACCTCGCGCCGCCGGCAGTCGTATTTCGAGGTGACGGTGATAGACCGCGACGGCGTAAGGCGAGAACTCGACGCCCGTTATGGCGTCGTCATCGGTGCCGTTGGATTCGAGACGGTTTCGGCGACTGGCTCCCCGCTGCTCCGGCAGCTGCTTGACGACGGAATTGTGCATGTTTCGAGCTCGGACAGGGGCCTTCGCACAGACAGCCGCTTCAGAGTTGCGCCCCGACTGTTCGTCACGGGTCCGCTTCTTGCGGGTAATGCGAACGCGAACATGCTCATCTGGCACGCCGAGAGCGTTCGACGAATCCTCGAAATCGCGCACACTGCGGCTCCGTACATTGTTCACGACTTACTCATCGTTTCATCCGGCAATTCGCTATCCGCCTAATCCGGACTCATCCCGCCTCTTGGATCTCGCGGCTTCCTTATTTCTAGCGTTGCCTGATCGTGTGCGTATCGTTGCCGAGAAATTTCACACTCGTCAATACTCTGCGTATGTGCTGCCCACAGGGGCCTGGCCACCGCCGATGCGACACGTAGCCAAGTTTGCTGGCTCCCCGCTATACGTTCGCCAAGGATTCTGGCAGACTGCTATACAACACGGTCGGTGTCGGCCCTCAGCCCCGAGGGGCCGACGTCGGCAGGATAGGAGCGCTAATGGTGTCGCACTACATAGTTTCGCCACTACGGAGCCGGTAGTGAGGATTCTCGTCACGGGTGCTCGCGGATTCCTCGGATCCGTACTTGTGGAGCAGGCGCATGAGGCCGGCTGGGCTGTCAGCAGTCTCGACATGGATCTGTACGTGCCGTCAGGTCCGACACCGTCCCGTTCGGATTTCCGGGATCTTCAGGCCGATGAGCTGCAGGGTTACGACGCGATCGTCCATCTCGCAGCCATCTCCAGCGATGCAGCGTGCGACCTGCGCAGTGATGCGGCAGCCAGAGTGAACGGGTCCGCGGCCGCCGAGCTCGCACAGCGGGCGAGGGAGGCCGGAGTGCCTCGTTTCATTTTCGCGTCCAGCTGCAGCGTCTACGGCGCCGCGCCGAATGGAATCTCCAACGAAAAATCCGAATGCACCCCGATCTCGTCCTATGCGGTGGCGAAACAACGCGCGGAGAGCGCGATCTTGGCCGAGACGAGTGCAACATTTGCGCCGACGGTCCTCCGGTTCGCGACTTTGTACGGCCCCTCGCCGAGCTTGAGAACCGATTTGGTCGTTAATGCGATGGTGTCCTCGGCTTGGCGGTCCGGTGAGATCGCGGTCAATGGGACCGGCGAACAGTCACGACCTCTGGTCCATGTTCAGGACGCCGCCTCAACCGTATTAGACCTGCTGAAAGCAGGCGAGGACGAAGTGCGCGGACGTATATTTAACGTCACCGACCAATCGACAGGTTATTCGGTAGCGCATATAGCCGAAGTGGTGAGAAAGGCCGTGCCAGGAAGCCGCATCGTCCAGCACCCCGGAGGAGAGGACCGGCGCCATTATTTGGCGGACGGAACTCGCCTGCACCGGCTGTGCGCACGGCAGCCGCGCCCGCTCGACGCCGGAGTCGCCGAAGTCGCCGCAGGTTTTGGGCGCATGGACTGGCAGCGCCGCGCGGCCGCACCGGAGAGCAACCGGGCCGCGCGCCTGCGTCACTTGCTGGACCGGGGCAAGCTCTCCGACGACTTGCGCTGGTGTGAGTGAAGGACGGAGGAATGCCGATTTCACGCAAGCTGGTGAGCGTTTTGCTGCCGTGCCAGCACCGGTCGTATTCGGTTGGCGCACGGGTGATCCCGTCACTTCTGGCACAAACGATCGATGACTGGGAGCTGATAGTCGTCAGCGCGGTGGGTGCCAACGTCGCGATGCGCAACACCGTGGCCCGCTTCAACGACTCTCGTATTCGATACGAAGAACTTTCCACGCCCGAGCACGGGACCTCGACGACTCGCCGATATGCCGCTGCGCTAAACCGTGCGCAGCGACTCGCGACGGGCCATGTGCTGTTCCTGCTCGATGAGGAGACCGAGTATCTCCCCACCCACCTCCAAGAATGCGTTCATACTCTCGAACAGAGTTCAGCCGACCTCGTTCACGGGCGGGTACGGCGACATGATCTGAACACCGATGACCAGACGGCGCTCGACGACACTGCGGTCCATGCGTGCAGCGTGGCCTATCGGTCCACCTGGCAAGGCGTCGAGTTCCCGGAGGACGTCGCGGATCCACACACGGGTAAGTGGTCGGCGATGCTCGAGGCCGGAGCAACGTTCGCCAGCCTTTCCACCGATCAGGCCGTCACGCTCGGTGGCGACCCCGACAGTCGGGTGCGGGTTTCGATGCCGTCACTACCGCCGACCGAGCGTCTGCACGCGTTGGTCGACGAAATCGCGTCGACCCGGCAGCTGTCGAACCGTGGCCCTCTCAATGCGAAGCTCGAGATAGCGCTCGCGGAATACCTTGACGTGCCCCACGTCGTCACCGCCGCCAGCGGCGACACGGCACTGGGGATGGCGATGCTTCTGGCCGCCGACCGACGCGGTGACAGGGATGAGGTGGTAGTCCCCAGCTACACGTTCCCGTCGACAGTCAACGCGGTGATGAGAGCCGGACTCACGCCGGTGTTCTGCGATGTCGACCCGGCCACCCTGTGTGCATCGGCCGACACAATGGCGCCGCTGGTGAATGAGCGGACGCTGGCCCTGTTCCCCGTGCACGCGCACGGCATGCCATGCGATGTCCGCGCCATCGAGGCGCTGGCAGAGGATGCGGGTGCGCTGTTGATCACCGATGCCGCCGCGGCGCTGGGCGCACAGGTGGGTACGCAGAAGGTCGGAAGCTGCGGCGATATCGAGGTATTCAGCCTCAGCAGCACGAAGGTGCTGACGTCCGGCGAAGGCGGTTTCCTCAGTCTTCGTGACGATCAGGCAGCCGCGCGACTGCGCGAAATCGCACGATACGGCCTCGACGACAATTTCGTGTGCGTCGGACTCGGCGTGAATGGCCGCCTCACCGAGATGTCGGCCGGAATGGCCCTTGCCGGTATGGATTACATCGACGGCTGGCTGGCCGCCCGTCGTCGAACAGCGGCGCGGTATGAGCAGAGTCTGGGCGAACTGGAGCAGCTGCGCGTCGTGCAACACCGGGTTGATGGCCGGATCAGCTCGGCCAAAGACGTGGCCTGTGTGGTCGAGTCCTCGGAGCTGCGCGATCAATTGGCCGAGCGGCTAGCGCGGTACCGCATCGAGACGCGACCCTATTTCCGGCCGTTGCACAAGATGGCGCCGTTCAAGAACCTCGTTCGTTCGGAACTCGACATCAGCGAACAGCTGGCGGACACGATGCTGTGTCTTCCGATCACAAGCGAAATTCCCGAAGCGACCGTGGACTACATCTGCGGCGTCCTTAAACACGAACTCGACGACATCCTTCGCGGTTGAGATTGGTGCTGCGGCCTGCGCATCGTCGGGTTGGTCCTCTCGCCCGATCTTGAGCGCCTCATCCCGGCGCAATCACGTTGCCGGATTCGCTCGCCGTAGCCGAAGCGTGATGGATCCTTGATCGAATCGCTAAGGCGCACCTCCACATCGAATCGTCGCGGCACCCCTACGATCAATTGACACTGTTGTAATTTCGAAGGAAACAGAAGCCATGCGTGGGGTTGTTTGGTGTGTTCTTCCAGCGGTCTGGATCACTGCGATGGCGGCTGCGGAGCCGGCCAGCGCCAGCATGGCGGCGGCGAACCCGTCGTATACGCCTGCCATCGCGTCGGTCCTGCCAACGCGGGGCGAGGTCGTGGGTGTGGCGCACCCCGTCGTGGTGAGGTTCAGCGCGCCCGTCGCCAACAAGCGTGCGGCCGAACGCGCCATCGACATCAAATCGGTGCCCGCGATGACGGGCAAGTTCGAATGGCCCGATAACGACGTCGTGCAGTGGGTTCCCGACCGATTCTGGCCGGCGCACAGCACGGTGGCGCTTTCGGTGGGCGACGAGTCAACGGACTTCGAAACGGGTCCTGCCGTCGTCGGAGTTGCCAGTATCTCGGCCCACACGTTCACCGTGAGCATCGACGGCGTCGACGCGGGACCGCCGGCCGCACTGCCGGCGCCGCACCACCGACCCCACTGGGGAGAACAGGGCGTGTTCCCGGCTTCGATGGGCCGACCGGAGTATCCGACCCCGGTCGGCTCCTACACCGTGTTGTCCAAGGAACGCTCGGTGGTGATGGATTCGAGCAGCGTCGGCATCCCCGTCGACGCTCCCGACGGTTACCTGCTGACGGTGGATGACGCTGTGCGTATCAGCAGCGGTGGCCTCTTCGTGCATTCGGCTCCGTGGGCGGTCAATTCACTCGGGTATGACAATGTCAGCCACGGCTGCATCAGCCTTAGCCCCGAGGACGCCGAGTGGTACTTCAACACGGTCAACGTCGGCGACCCGGTGATAGTGCAGGAATGACGCCGGCGACTGCCGCCGGCCCCAAGACGCTCGACATCTAGACGATGTCCGGTGCATGCACCGGGGAACGTCAGCCTCGGCGCGCCGTCAACCTGCAGGACCGGGCAGAATTGGCTGACCAGAGACAGGCGCTCCATCCGGCGGCGGACCAGTCGGCTGCCCCTTACCGCCATAGCTACCAGAGTTGTCAATGAGCGGAGCACCCACCGGCACCGGCGCACCCAACGGAGCCGGCGCACCCACCGGCGGAGCCAGCGGCGGCGCCCCGGAACCGGCGGAGCCAGCGGCGGAGCCAGCGGAGCCAGCGGCGGCGGCGCAGCCACGGGAACCGGCCCGGGCAAAGCCATCGGAATACCAGCCATGTCGGAGAGCGGAGCGCCAGCCGAACTGCACATGGCCGCTACCGGAGATGCACCGACCTCGCCCGCCGTCGTCTGCATGCATGCGGAGCCGCCGGTTATCAGCGGGGCGGCCGCAACGCCCGGGCTCAGCGCTACAGCGACCCCGCACAACCCAGCCGCGGCAGCAACTACCCTGATGTTGAATCGATCAAAGACCGTCATCGACGTCGACTCCTTCATTCGCGCTCAGACATTTCGCATCAAGTGGTGCGCAGAACCGCATGCCGTACCGAAGTCGCGGTTAGACGACCGCGTCAATTATCAGCAGCGAACGTCGAACACGCGGCCCGCCGCACCGCACCGTTTCCAAATGGTGACGTTCGGCGTGGTTTGACGCTGGTGTCCGCGGGAAAGGCTAATTCATGGCGGCCCGCAGGCAGCACCCTCGGATCAAACCGAACATGAATAGCAACATTCCTGAGATCTGTCCTGAGGTGCGGCGGTTGTCTCGAACAGCAGCGTGAGACGTTTACCAGACGCGTACGTAGTCGACGAGCATCTCCGCGGGATAGTTGCCGCCCTTGGGATCGCCGCCGCCCGAGCCGGCCACCGCCAGGTTCAACACCGGAAACACGCGGTAGTCGGGAAGGTTGAACGGCCAATCGTCCAGGGAGAACGCCGGGACCTGGAAGTACGGCTCTGCACCCGGCGCGTAGTCCTCCCAGAAGGACATGCCGGAGTCGTTCCACGTGACGCGCCACGTGTGCCATGCGCCGTCGATAGGGGTCGGTTGCGTCGCGAACGATGTGCCATCCGACCGTGCGTGGACCGTGGTTCCCGACGGCCAGTCTTCGTTGCCGTACCACTCGGCCAGGTCGATCTCGCCGCCGACGACGGGATGGTCATTCGACAACCACCAGGCGGGCCAGCACCCGTCAGTGAGGCAGTTGAACTTGATCCGGGCTTCCCAGGTGGTGTTGATGCCGCCCCACCACGTGCCCTGCAGCTTGCCGCTGACGTACTTGCCGTTATTCCTCGTCGCGCGGATGACGAGATTGGAGTGGCCATCGAGGAACACATGCTCGCGATCGTCGCGGTACTGCCCCATGTTCTCGGGCCTGTCCCAGAACACCGGGTCCTTGATCGTCTCCCGGGCTTTCGCCACCATCCACTTCGACGGATCGGGGGCCGAGCCGGCCGGGCCATCGAACTCGTCGTGGAAGAGAAAGCCGGGCGTCTGTGCACTGGGCGGCGGCGCGGTCGGCGGGGGTACCGGACCCGCGGGGCCGTCCGGGCGGGACGGGTCAGCCCCGGCTACAGGAACGGGGATCGCGGAGGCCAACAGGCCGATCCCCGTCATCAACATCACGTTGCGACGATTCGTGTTAGGCACAGCGGTAAACGATAAAGCAGAGCGTCAGGCCGTGCGGCTACCGCGTCTGGCAACGCCGCGTGTTCCGCGGAAAGTCCTGGTCAGAGCGCTGCCAGTGCGACTTGGGTCACGTCATCAAGACAACGAGATGACCTCACGTCACTACCAGACGCGGATCCAGTCGACGCGCATGGCCGCCGGGTAGGTACCCAGGGCCGGATCGCCGGCGCCAACCCCACCGACCGCGAGGGTGAACATGGGAGACAGCCAATAGCCGGGCTTGTTGAACGGCCACCGCAAGTCGGTGGGATTGCCGTGCACCGGTATGGGCTTCGGCGGCACACTGAAGTACGGTTTCGCACCGTCAACGTAGTCCCGCCAGAATTTGAATCCGTCCTCGTCCCATCGCATTCGCCAGGTGTGCCACCCGCTGTCGACCAATTCGGGGATGTTTTTCCCTTCCCATGTCTTCCCGTTGGATGCCGCGTGGACCGTGGTTCCCGCAGGCCAGCTCCCGTTGCCGTACCACTCGAAAAAGTCGACCTCGCCGTCGGGCAGAGGATCCTCGTTCACCGCCCAGAACGAGGGCCAAAGACCGGGGGTCAGGCAGTCGAGCTTGACTCGCGCTTCCCACGTGTGGCCGATGAGGCCCCTCCAGTTGCCTCGCAGCTTGCCGGTGTAGTAGTTGTCGTCTTCCTGGGTGGCCAGGAGCACGAGATTGGAGTTGCCGTCGAGGAACACGTTTCGGCGATCGTCGCGGTATTGCCCAACGACCGGCGGGAACACGTCGTCCTGCCAGTTCTGCACCGTCCACTTCGCCGGATCCGGGGCTGCACCGAGCGGGCCATCAAACTCGTCGTCGAAGATGTACGCCGGGGCGTCGCGACTGGGCGGCGGCGCAGCGGGCGGCGGGACACGATCCGCCGGCGCCTCCCGAGGGGATGGGACAGCGCTGGCCTGCGGGACGGGGATAGCGGCAGCTAGGAGGCCGATCCCCGACATCAACATCATGTTGCGTCGATCGATGTGAGGCACGACAGCACCCTAAAGCCAGAACCTGAGGCCGTGCTGGGTTTTGTGGACGGTTTGCGAACGTAGCCGAAACTCCGCGGACGCTAGTGGGGCGGACCGCCACGCCAGGCAAAGCTGTTCACGTACTTGCCCATGTCCAGCGCGAGCTCCAGGTTGACCCCGGACGGATGGCCGCTTCCGAACTTGGGGCTGAACTGGTGGTAGGGACCGATCGCAGCGGCGACCAAGGCGTAGTCGTCCTTGACCGCCACCATGACCAGGAGCCGCAGTCGCGTGAAGGTGTCGGAGGCGTCCTGCTGGTATTCGTCTTTGACCACGCCGTAACCCGGCTGATAGCCGACCAGGGCATTGGGTATCTCGTAATCCATTGTGGCGTCGGGATAATGCTGGCCGATCAGATCATCGGCGATCTGCTTCGGCGTGCGGTTACGCGCGGGCCTCCCGAGGAATTCCATCGTGCCGCCGTCGCCCGCCGTGAAGTGCACCTCCACCCCGTCGGGGTTCAGTTTCACCGCGTACGCCGTGCCGGCGCGCGGATATTGGACGGAGAACTTGCCGTCGGTGGACGTGAACCACGGGTTCGTCGCGACGGGCTTGCCGATCGGAGGTTGTCCGCAATCGGGCGGGCAGACGTATCGCGGCGCACCTGGAGTCACCAGTACCGAAACGGTGACCGCCGCGGCAACCGCGGCAGTCAGGCCCGCGGCCAGCGTCGTCAGCAGTCCGGTGTGGGTGGTGTTTCGCACCGGTACCACCGCGTACGAACCCGCCGGCACCGCATATCCGGGCCGGGTGGCGCGAACCCCGGTATCTTCTGTGCTGCGACGGGTCGCGCGCGCAGTCCGCGACGCCGCACGGGTCGCGACCCCGCAGTTGGGGCAGAACGCGCTATCCGGAACGACATGGTCGCAGTGCGGGCACAAGACCTGCGCCGCTGGGTTCATCTCGTCATGCGTTTCGTGGAGCAACGCGACTGCGTACCAATTCTCAAGGCCAGCAACGCAAAACCCGCGACGAGCAGATGCCACCCGAGATGGAAGCCGTTCGGTAACGAGGCCACCTCCATCAGGCCGATAGCGGCGTAAAGGCCGAGCACCACAAGCAGACTCGAAGCACGCAACGCGATCGCCGGCAGACGGCCCTTATCCGCGGGCGGGCTGAACCACAGCGCCACCCCGACCAAGCCGCCCGCCGCCGCGGCGGTCAACGGCATCGCTATCCCCTGGATGCCGGCCTCGGCGACGAGTCCGGTGACCGTTTGGTTTTTCGCAATCGGCCCCGTGCCGAACTGGGGGGCCAACCGAGTCAGCGTCGCCGCGGCGGTGAAAGCGATCGCACTCAGTGCGCCGATCACAAGTCCGTCCAACGACTCTCGGGTCACAGGCCGCAGCAGCCGCACCACGACCGCAGGGACGAGCATGAGGAGCGCGCCACCCGCTGGGACGACCAGCCCTTCGAGTACCGAGTGTCTCTCGCTCAGCGCGACATCGTAGGCGTGGGCGCCGATTTCGCCGGTCAGCAGTGCCCAGCCGACGCCGAGTCCGAGGCCCAGCATCGCGACCAGCACGAGCCGGCGGACCGGCAGGTCGCGATGAATGTCGGCCTCGTGCAGATAGAGCAGGAACAGCAGCGGAACCCCGAGCACGCTGACCGCGACCAACGGTGCTTGCCACCGAAGCAGCGCGAAGGCCACCAGCACAACGGACAGAGCGGCCAAACGCAGCCCGGAACGGTGCGCGCGACGCGTGCGGCAGGTGCGGAAACAGCGAACTCGCCGCGGACAGCAGCAGCACATGCTCGCCTGGAGCCGCCGCGTACGCCTGCGACCGCAGCACACCGCGCCCGCCCCCGCTTTGGTCCGTCAAGTGCGCGCCGCAGGTTCCGCAGAATGCGCCTGCGGGAACGTCTGTTTCGCATACCGCGCAGTGCATCGTCGGCACTCCGTCCTGGGGCGAGTCCGGCGTGGTCATCGGGGAGCGACGCCCTTCTGGATGTCCAAAAGGTCGCGGGCCAAGTAGTCGACGTTGGGGCTGCCGAGGCCGGTCACCAGGTCGTATCCGGGCTCCGCGAGGTCGACGGCGTTCCCGCCAAGGCGCATGGCCCGGAACCCGGGCAGGTTGGCGCCGCTGGCAACCCGATACAGCAGAGGGTTGATGTCGCCCAGCGGCTGCCCGCCGTGCGCGCGCAGGTATTGATTCATCAGCACGGTCAGCGCGGCCCAGATCGGGGCCGCTTGGGAGGTGCCCGCTCCGAGCAGCGACTGCTGGCCGAAGACGATTCGGACTCCGGTGAACGGATCGGCGTCGGCAGCGACATCGGGAGCAAGTCGGCGTTGTTTGACGTCCCGCGCCGCCGACAACGCTGCCTGCCACGCGGGGCGGTCGAACAGCGCCGACACCCCGCCGCTGGTGCCCTGGGATAACGGCGAGTCCACCCAGCCGTACTCCGCCGAGCCACCGTCCTTGCTCATCGGTGGACAAGGTGGTGCCGCCGACGGAGGTCATCGACGGCAGCGACGAAACGGCGTCGAGGCCGATGTCATTGGGGCCGGGCGGCGACGACCAGTCGTCGCCGCCCTTGCATTCCAGGCCTCCGGTGTCGCCGCTCGCGTCGAATGCCGACGTCCCGTGCGTTCAGCGCGGTGGCCAGCGCGGCCCGGGCGGGGGCCAGGTCGGCGGCGCGGACCAGCGCGTCGCATCCCCACCCGATCGACAGGCTCCACACCGCGCCGGGGAACTGCCGGTCCACCGACTCGAACATTCGCCCGATCTTCTCGTAGCCACCATCCCCCTCGACGGTTGGTCGGGCGTTCACGACGACCTTGTGGGCATCCGGCGCGATCGCATCCGCCACTTCGAGATCCATCACCGTCTCGGCACCAGATGCGCCGGGCTGACCGCCGACCAGCTCCGGCGTGAATCTCGGCAACGCCGGACGAGTCGGCGAACTTGTCCAGATCGTCCTGGTCGAAGCCCCCGAACTCGAAGAACACGATCGTGGCGCCCTTGCCCGTGAAGCCCGCGGCGGCCAACGGGTTGGCGTTGTACGCCTCCAACAATGCGTGTGGGCGCAGTCCCTGCACCGGCACGTCCAGCGGAAGGAATCCGGGTCTGGCCTCATGGTGCGGGGTGTAGCCCAGGATTCGGCCAAGCCCGGTGACGACGCCGCGAAGTGGGTCGGGAACCGAGGGCTGCCGCGGCGACGCGTAGAACACCTGCCCCTTGCGGCCGCGGTAGTCGTTCAGCGGCACGCCGAAAGCAGTCGCCACGTCCTGTGCGGCGCCTTCGACGATGGCCCATTCGTCGCCGGGCCGCCACCGCACCCACATGCGCGTGTGCGCGTGCCCATTCGATCAACGTCGCTGGGCGACCCGAGTCAGGCAGCGTAGCGGTGAGCTGCGCGCTGTCGTCGCGTGCCGGCCCGAGATCGGTTGAGCTGGCGAGTAATGACGCCAGTGGACCCCCGATCACCGCCGGTTCGTGGGACACCGGCGCGGCCCGGGTGCCCGTGACGAGCACGAGCACCGCCGTCGCGAGGATCGCCAGCAGTGGGTAACGCACCCTCATGCGCTACATCGGCGGAGCGGTGCGACGGAAGCCATTCCGACACTCCCGCGATCGAGCGACCTAGGGCACCTTGTCGATGCCAGGCTGCTGTCCACCTGGGGCGGCCGGCGCCGGGGTCGCCACAACTGGCGGAGTGAACAAGTTACCGCCGGTGGGGTTGATGTTCTTTTCGGTCGGTGCGCCGGCACCGGGCGGGGTGGGCGTTGCGGTCGTGGCGGTGGTCGTCGTGGTCGTCGGGGTCGTGGTTTGGGGTGCCTGCTGTTGCTTGGCACATCCGGCGGTCATCGCGCCCATCGCAATGACCGCGGAAACGCCCGCGACGGCCGCCAGTCGACGACCCGAGAAAGCTGAATTCATGGTGCAGTCCTGTCTACGTCTATCGATGTCTACGTCTAGCTATGTATGTCTATCGATGTATATATGTCTATCGATGTCAAAAGTCTACCGATGTCACAACCCGGCGCTCTAATGGTGCCCGGGAATTCCCGTGGGTGCCGGGGGTGCCAAAACCGGCGGCGTCGTGATGGTCGCGCTCGTGGTGGTGGTCGTGGTGGTGTCGGTCCCCGACGCTGTTGGTGGTGCTTCCGTGGCGCAAGATGCGGTCAAACCGGCAATCGCGACGATCGCGAGACCGAAGGCAACGGCCGAGAGCCGACGGGTCATCCGTTGTGATTCCATGTGATTTCCGTTCTTGTGACTGCTACCAAGCTGATTCCCGATCATTGCATCCCGCAAGGGCGCAGGGCAGTGACTTCGCCGCCCGAGTAAACGCCAGTGGTCAGTACCCCAGCTGCGGGGGCTGCTGGTACTGCGGGGCCTGATACGGGTACTGCGGGGCCTGATAAGGGTACTGCGGAGCTTGATAGGGGTTCTGCGGCGCCTGATACGGGTACTGCGGATTTTGATACGGGTTTTGCGTCGTTTGATTCGGGTTCGCCGGCACCTGGATCGGGATCGGCACGGGTACGAACGGCAGGTTGATGTACGTCGTGGTCATCGTTGGCGCCGTGGACGTCGTGGTTGTGGTGGTGGTTGTCGGCGGCGTCGTGGTGGTTGTCGACGGGGTTGTGGTGGGTGTGGTCGTGGGCGGCGTCGTGGTGACGGTGTGCGTGGTCGTCGGCGGTGGAACCCACGTCGTCGGCGGGGGAACCGTCGTCGTGGGCGGAGGCGGTGGCAGCTCGCTGGTGACCGTGACGGTTTGGACGGGTGGACTCGGCGGCGGCGGCGGTGTGCCGCGCTGGTGGGCGGTGCCACCGGGGTGGGTGGAGCCACGGGCGCGGGCGAGCCACGGGGGTGGGCGCCGCCGGCTTGGCGGTGCTCGGCGGCTGCGTGGCCTTGGTGCTGTCGCTGGCACTGGTCAGAGCCACCGCGACGCCG
>CAVTDY010000026.1:0-28085 GCA_963733605.1 uncultured Actinomycetota bacterium | reverse complement strand
AGTAGTAGATGAAGTTGGCCATCCCCGCTTCCAGGTGATAGGTGTTGTGGCAGTGGCTGATCCATCGGCCGGGGTTGTCGGTGTCGAGGTCGATGTTGACCGTCGCCAACGGCGGCACCAGCACGGTGTCCTTGCGGGCGGCGGGCCCACTGGCGCCCATCACTTGGAACGTGTGGCCATGCAGGTGCATGGGATGAAACATCTTCGACTGGTTGATGTAGCTTATCCGGACCCGCTGCCCCTTGGGCACGGCGACGCCGTCGTTCGGCGGGTTGTAGAGCTGGCTGTTGATCGTCCAGTTGTAGCCGTTGACCGGTCCGGCCAACCGCATTTCGACCGTCTGGTCGGGATTACGTTGCGCCAGCTGTACTTGCGGCGCGGCGGCAAGGCCGGCGGTATTGAGCACGGTCGAGTTGCGCAGCCCCGCGACGAAGTGGTCGACGTTGACGTTGCTGGGCGCCCCGTTCACGCGCAGGTTCAGCTGGGCGTAGCCGTCCTTGCGCTCGGCCGCGGCGATCACCGGCACTGACGAGTTCACGGTGATCGTCGCGTCGACCCGTTCTCCCATGCCGAGAATGACGGAATCCGCCTGCTGTGGCACCACCGGGAACCCGTCCGTGTGTGTGACTGTCAGCGCCGTGCCCGGCACCGCGACCCGGAACGCGGTGTCGGAGGCGGCGTTGATCACCCGCAGCCGGATGCGTTGTCCAGAGCGGTAATCCACCACCTGGGGGTCTTTGGTGAGCCGACCATTGATCAGGTAGTAGGGGTACTTGACGTCGCCGCCGTCGTCGCCAAGAGGTGTCGTCGGCATAACACTTGCAGAAGGCTCGGCCGGCGCCATGCTGGCCATGCCGTTTTTCCTCAGATTTGCCAGCACCTGGTCCGGCGTGGTGCCGGTACCGTCGATCCAGGCCGCCAGCGAGCCCTGAATGCAGCGGCCTTGGTTGGGGGCCATGAAACGCCGGACCGTGTCCATGGTGCTGCCGTACCACATCTGAGCGAAGTCGTGACGGTCCTCCGGGGTGGGCTGCGACGCGATGACCTCGATGATGTCCAGTGGCGGGCCGAACGCCGACTCGACAAAATAGGGCGCGAACCGGCCGATGTGTGCGAACAAGCCGCCAAGGGCGGCCGCGACGTCGGCGCCGTGATCCTCGATTAGGTGACGCCCCATCCGTTCGAGGTCGTTGTACATCACGAACGGGGTGTCGGCGGCGTCGCCGAACGTGCACGTGGATGTCCATATGATTCATCAGTTCGAAGCCCCATTTGGTGAGCTCCAGGCGTTCGGTCATTTCCTGTCGCCAGATCAGCACCGCCCACGCGCCAACGCTGTGCTTGTACCCATCGAAGAGTTCCCGAGTCGCGGCCATCCCGCCGAGGAAGTGCGCACGTTCGAGGACAAGCACTTTCGCGCCACCCTTCGCCAGCACATTCGCGGCGACCAGACCGTTGTGACCTGCCCCGATGACGATAGCGTCGTAGTCCGCCATGCTGAGCCTCCCGCGGTGGTGATCCTGTGGTTGACCGCACAATGTCATATCTGACATATTTGCGTCAATAGTGACATTTGGAGGTTGCCTGCCCCGTGATATCGCCAGTCACCGACTACCGAGGAACGCATGCTCGCCCCGACCCGTAGCGAACGCACGCGTCAGGCGCTCCAACAGGCGGCGATGCGACGCTTTGTCGCCGACGGCGTGCACCAAACCAGCGTCGCCGACATCGCCGCCGACGTCGGGGTCACCGAGCGAACCTTCTACCGGCACTTCCCGTCCAAGCACGCGGTGATCTTCGCCGACTACGACATCGGCTTCGAGTGGTTTGCTCGCGCGTTGGCGCTGCGCCCGCACGGTGAACCCATCGCCGCTTCGGTGCGTAAAGCCGTCGACGCGTTCCCCTTTGATTTCCGCATGGTTCGCGAAGCGGCCACTATCCGCTCACGCGACCTCGACCAGGACATCATCACCCGCCACATCCGGCGGATGCGCGATCAGGTCGCCGACGAGATCCAGCGCTTCATCCACGCACGATCGGCACCCACTGCGGATTGCGCCCTGATCGCCGACATCGCGGCACACAGCTTGGCTACCGCGGTGTTCGCCTCGCTGGAAGCCTGGATGAGCACGGGCGGAGGGGATATCGACGAACTGAGTCGGCTCACCGACATTGCGCTCAGCGCTCTCGAAGACGGGCTCACCCACACCCTGCGCGAAGCAGGATTGGACTAAACGCCGCGAGACACTTGCTCCGCGGATAACGCCCATTCCCTACGAGTAATAACGCCCGTTGCCTACGAGTAGTAGATGAAGTTGGCCATCCCCGCTTCCAGGTGATAGGTGTTGTGGCAGTGGCTGATCCATCGGCCGGGGTTGTCGGTGTCGAGGTCGATGTTGACCGTCGCCAACGGCGGCACCAGCACGGTGTCCTTGCGGGCGGCGGGCCCACTGGCGCCCATCACTTGGAACGTGTGGCCATGCAGGTGCATGGGATGAAACATCTTCGACTGGTTGATGTAGCTTATCCGGACCCGCTGCCCCTTGGGCACGGCGACGCCGTCGTTCGGCGGGTTGTAGAGCTGGCTGTTGATCGTCCAGTTGTAGCCGTTGACCGGTCCGGCCAACCGCATTTCGACCGTCTGGTCGGGATTACGTTGCGCCAGCTGTACTTGCGGCGCGGCGGCAAGGCCGGCGGTATTGAGCACGGTCGAGTTGCGCAGCCCCGCGACGAAGTGGTCGACGTTGACGTTGCTGGGCGCCCCGTTCACGCGCAGGTTCAGCTGGGCGTAGCCGTCCTTGCGCTCGGCCGCGGCGATCACCGGCACTGACGAGTTCACGGTGATCGTCGCGTCGACCCGTTCTCCCATGCCGAGAATGACGGAATCCGCCTGCTGTGGCACCACCGGGAACCCGTCCGTGTGTGTGACTGTCAGCGCCGTGCCCGGCACCGCGACCCGGAACGCGGTGTCGGAGGCGGCGTTGATCACCCGCAGCCGGATGCGTTGTCCAGAGCGGTAATCCACCACCTGGGGGTCTTTGGTGAGCCGACCATTGATCAGGTAGTAGGGGTACTTGACGTCGCCGCCGTCGTCGCCAAGAGGTGTCGTCGGCATAACACTTGCAGAAGGCTCGGCCGGCGCCATGCTGGCCATGCCGTTTTTCCTCAGATTTGCCAGCACCTGGTCCGGCGTGGTGCCGGTACCGTCGATCCAGTCATCGAGCACGCCGTCCATGGGGTTGGGGATCGCCAGCCCATGCCAGTGCACGGTGGTGGCATCGGGGAGCTTGTTGGTCAGCGCCGCCCGCAGCGTCTGCCCCTTGCGCAGCCGGATCTCTTTGGCAGGCACCAGCCCGTTGTAGGCCCAGGTGCGCACTGGCACCCCGCCCAGGTCGATATCGGCCTCCGAAGGAGTCATCGCGACCTCGACTACCGAGGCGTTGTCCTTCGGCCTCGAACATGCCACCGCCGTTGCGCCCATTAACGACAGCGCGAGAAACCGCCGCCGATCAATTAACGCCATCGTTCAAAGCATCGCACCGGCGCAGGTAGTCGTCCAGCGCCCCGAACGCCCGCCCGACGGACCGCACGGCCGACCTCCCCGACCACCCCGACCGGCGAGCCCAACGATGACCGTAACCGTAGGTTTCGTCAGTCGTGCCCTGTCTCGAAAAGTCTCCCCCCGTTACATCGAATTTATTGTATGGAAACAACCGAGCTGTTCACTGTCGGTGAAGCTTGATCACTGGCCATGTTGGCCCCTGGAAGAACGGACATGGGTGATGACATCGACGACCGGGGAGCAGAAAACGGGACTGCACAAGGGGACTAACTGGTGGGGCTGTTTTGTGATCGGCCTCGCCGCCCCGATTCTGGTGACCGGCATCGATCCGCCGGCAGTTCAGGCGCTGGGCGCCGCGGCGGTGCCGCTTCTGGCGATCACGACCGCGATCGGGTTCTTGCTGTGCATGTTCGCCGCCGAACTGGCCGCGGTGATGCCGGACCGCACCGGTGGAATCCCGTCCTATACGACGGAGGCCTTCGAGCCGTTGCACCGCGGCACGTCCAGGCATCTGGGTGGCCTGTCTGCGTGGGCGTACTGGCTGGGCTGGTTTCCGGTCGCACCGATCAACATGATCCTGGCCTCGGCCTACATCACCCAGCTGTTCCACATACCGCAGGGGCGCTCGTTTCTTCCGTTCGGGGGGATCGGCAGCGCGGTCACCCTGGCCTCCCTGATCATCTCGGTCATCGCCATCTGCGGCATGTATGTCCCGTCCTATCTGGGCATCAAGCTGGGGGCCGGGTTCGCCACCGTCATGGGCATCCTGGGGATGGCACCGCTGACGTTGCTGATCCTGCTGCCACTTTTCCGGCCCAGTTCGATGCACTTCAGTAACCTGTCGGGTTTTCACTTTGCTCCCGGCGTGGTCGGCAGCCCGACGTTGATCATCGCCTGGATTTTCGTCATGAGCTGGTCGGTGCTCGGCGTGGAAGCAGCCGCCTGCTACGTGGGCGAGTGCCGCAATCCGTCGCGCGACGCAAAGATCGCGATGACCGCCGAAGGCCTCTACGGCTTCTTCATCTTCGTGATGACCGCGGTTGTGCTGGTCCTGGTCCTAGGGGTGGCCACCAACGTCGACCCGTTGACCATCTTCTCGACGTTCATCAGCAAGATCACCGGTTCCTCCGGCGGGTGGGTGCAATGGGCGATCGGTCTGCCGCTCATCATCGCGTTGCTGCTGTCGGTGCTCAACGCGATCATGGGCTGCGCGCGCTCGCTGTACCAGACGGCCGAGGACGGCATGATTCCGCGCTGGTTCGGCCATCTGAACAAGCACGGGGTGCCCGACCGAGCGATGGCGTTCAACGTGGTCGCCTCGATCATTGTCCTGCTGTTCGGTAGCCCGCTTCGGATTTACATCTTCTCCAACATCGGCTACCTGTTCGCCGTCATGATGGCGTTCTTCGCCTACTTCGCACACCGCCAGACCCAACCATCGATTGAACGTCCGGTGCGGTTGCCCGGGTTCATGCGCTGGGTGGCCCTCGCGGTCGGCGTCGTCTGCCTGGTGATGCTGACCTTCGGCGGGTGGAACAGCGCGTTGGTCGTGCTCGGCTCACCGGATCACGCCCTGTTCTTCATTGGGGTGCTCATTGTCGCCGCCTACGTTCCGCTGCACCTGTGGCGCCGGTTCTCCGACCGGCGCCTCGGCGCCGAGACACCCGTCGAGGCGCCGGCAGACGTTGCCATTCCGGCCGGACAGGCATGACCACGGCGATCAAGCGATTCCGCCCGCGCCGGGGTGATCCGCCGCCGGACTCGCCGCGCGACGTGGTGGTTGTCCTGCGACCCGACGCCGCCGCCTCACCCGAGCTGCTGGCCGCCGCCCGCGAGACGGCCGGATCAGTCACCGTGGTACTGCCGCTCAGAATCTACGGCTCCGCTTTCGGCATGCCGAACCCCGGCCTGATGCCCACCGCGCGGGAACGCGCGCTGGGTAAGGACGCCATCACCACCACGGTCGATCGGCTGCGGCGCGCTGGAGTCGACGCCGACGGTCAAATCGTGGTGACGCGCCACGCACACCGGGCGATCGTGCGCATCGTCCGGCGCCGTGGCGCCACCCGGGTTCTGCTGGAACGGCCCACCACCAGTCGCCTGCGGCGTCTGGTAGAGGGTGACCTGGCGCGCCGGGTCGCCCGTCGACTCGGGCGTTCCGCCACCGTGACGACCGCGGCATAGACCGGCGCTCCCGGCGGTGCAGCCTTCGGTGCGGACCTGATCAGGTACCTGCCGCGAGGCGGGTGAGCGGTGGAGCCGCAGTTGCCATTTTCCCGAGCAGCCGCGCCCATTTTCCGCAGGCAGCCGCACGCGCGCCGAGTTCACTGTCAGTAGACAACTGCGATACGCTTGCCGGATGACCGAGACGCACCGGCGGATCATTCGGGACACCGGAGACCCCGCGCCGATGGATCGGGAGGTCCCGACCGACACCTCCGCGGTGCCGGTGCTGGAGCGGGCGATCGCCGTCCAGGTCCGCGCCCTGCGCCGCGCCACCGGCCTGTCCGTCGCCGACATGGCGACCAAGGCCGGGATCTCGAAGGCCATGCTCTCGAAGATCGAAAACGCCCAAACCTCCTGCAGCCTGGCCACTCTGGCGAAACTCGCCGCCATGCTGGACGTCCCGGTGACCGCGCTGCTACGCGGCGCCGACAATGGCCGTGAAGCCGCCTTCACCGAGGCCGGGAACGGGTCGGTCATCGTAGGACGCGGCACCCGGGTCGGTCACCACTACGAACTGCTGGGCGCCCTGCGGGGCCAGCACAAACGACTCGAGCCTGTTCTTGTGACGTTGACCGACAAGAGCGAACCCTTCCCCCTCTTTCAACACCCGGGGACCGAAATGCTCTACATGCTCGAGGGCGTCATGGTCTACGGGCACGGCGAGCGCGAATACACCATGCGCCCGGGTGACACCCTGCTGCTCGACGGCGAAGGCCTGCACGGTCCGCACGACCTGGTACGGCTGCCGATCCGATTCCTCGCGGTCACTGCGTATCCGGATTTCCGCGACTGAGCACTGAGACTTCCTGCTCCCCTTCTGTCGGTCCTCTTGCCCCTCCGTACTCCCCGCCGTACACCCCTTCTGTAGTCCCCTTTGTAGCGCGAAACGCCCTCCTTCTCAGGAAACGACGTCCGGGACGGACAGGACCGGCGCACCGGCGGGCGGGTGTGGTCGCTGCCGGCCGCGGCATACCGAAACGTTGCACGTCCCAGGGACGGCATGACACAAGAATTGATCAATGCGAAACGTGCATGACATAATCGTCGTGTTTCATCTCAACTAACGATGATTCATGTTAAGAAACAGGGGGTAGGGCCCAGCAGTGACGGAGACAGCGCAGTACCTCGTCGTCGGCGGCGGGCTCGAGGGCCTCGCGATCGCGTGGTCGCTCGCCGATCGCGGTGAGACCGACATCGTGGTGCTCGAACGCGACACGCTGTGCTCGGGCATGACCGGCAAGTCGAGCGCCGTGGTGCGCTGCCACTACGGCGTCCCGTCGCTCGCGGCGATGGCCTGGTACGGCGTCAACGTCTTCGAACACGCCACCGAGGTGTTCGGCGACGACATGGGTTTCCGCCAGTGCGGCTACGTGGTCGGGGTCGGCGATGCCGACCTCGACGCGCTGAAGGCCAACATCGCGATGCAGCAGGAACTCGGCGTCGAGGTCGACTTCCTCGGGCACGACGCGGTGGCCGAACTGTGGCCCGGCGTCAACACCGACGACTTCGCCGCCTTCGCCTACGAACCCCGCGGCGGCCGTGGCGAGGCCTACACGACCGGCATGGCGTTCGCCGCCGCCGCCCGCACCCTCGGCGTCCGCATCCGCCAGGGCACACCGGTCGCATCGCTGCTCGCGCACACCGACGGATCGGTCTACGGTGTCGTCTTGGCCGACGGCTCCGAAATACACGCCGCCACCGTTGTTTTGGCCACCGGACCGTGGGCGCCGGCGCTCGGCGCGGCGGTCGGGGTCGACATCCCGGTCCGGGCGCAACGCGCCCAGGTGGTCCTCGTCGACCAGGGGCAGCCAACCCCCGTCGTGCCCGTGCTCTCTGATCTTGTTGGTCTGCAGTACATCTGCCGCGAACCCAACGCCGAGCTGCTGGTCGGCAACAGCGACCATTCAGCCCCGGAGTTCGTCGACCCGGACAGCTACCCCAACCATGCCGACGCCGCCGCCATCGAGACGGTGATCGCCAAGCTCGGCCACCGGCTGCCCGACATGCCCGATCCGCGGATCACCACCACCTACGGCGGCTGCTATGACGTGACGCCGGACTACAACCCGATCATCGGCCCCTCCCCCCTCGACGGGCTCTTCCTCGCCACCGGGTTCAGCGGGCACGGGTTCAAGATCTCACCGGCGGTCGGCAGGCTCGTCGCCGACCTGCTGATCGACGGCAAGACCGACCTGCCCGGCGTCACCGCGGACGACTTCCGGTACTCCCGCTTCGCCGAGGGCGACCTGCTGACCAGCGCACACCCCTACACCGGCGCCGGCACGATGCGATGACCGCACCGACCCGATTCCGGCGTATCCGCGAAACCCATTCCAGGAGGAGACGATGACCGTCGACGTCACTGAAACTGAAACCGCACCGCCGCAACCCGACTCCGCTCAACCACCCGGCCTCGCCGAACGCGCCCACGCGGCCGGGACCAAGTTCATCCTGGCGTTGTTCGTCACGCTGACCGGTAAACCGTGCGCGAAACTCGTGCCGGTCGAGGCCGTCGGGATGCTGGAGGACGAAGGCGTCGGCTTCGCCGGCTATGCCGCGGGCGCAATGGCGCAAATGCCCAAGGACCCTGATCTGATCGCCATCCCCGACGCGTCGTCGTTCACTCCGATCCCGTTCGTCCGCCCCGGACTGGCGATCGTGCACTGCGATCCGCACGTCAACGGCGAGCCGTGGCCCTACGCGGCGCGGCTGATCCTGAAGGAAGCCCTGCGCAACGCGGCGGATGCCGGGCTGTCGGTGAACATCGGCGCCGAGGTCGAATACTTCCTCGTCACCCGCGCCGCCGACGGCACGCTCACCACCGCCGACCAATCCGACCTGAGCGCACTGCCGTGCTACGACGCCCGTGACGTGACGCGGATGTATGACCATCTCACTGAGATCTCGCAGGCGATGAACACCCTCGGCTGGGGCAATTACGCCAACGACCACGAAGACGGCAACGGCCAGTTCGAGCAGAACTTCGAATACGCCGACGCGCTCACCACCGCCGACCGTGTCGTCACCGCACGGTATCTGCACTCGGTCCTGGCCGAACGCCGCGGCATGCAGGCCACCTTCATGCCCAAGCCCTTCGGCAACCGCACCGGCACGGGCATGCACATGCACATGTCGCTGTGCGACGGGTCCGGCCCGCTCTTCCCGGACCCGACCGACTCGAACGGGCTGGGGCTGTCGGCCACCGCCTACGCGTTCATCGCCGGGATCCTCGACCACGCCTGCGCGCTGCAGGCCGTCATCGCCCCGACGGTGAACTCCTACAAGCGCACCGGGGCCGCCACCACCAGCAGCGGTGCCACCTGGGCGCCAAAGTTGGCCACCTACGGCGGTAACGACCGCACCCACTACCTGCGGGTGCCCGATGGCAACCGCGTCGAGCTGCGCGGCGCGGACGGCTCGGCCAATCCTTACCTCGCGTCGGCGGCCGTGATCACCGCCGGCCTGGACGGCATCTCGCGCAAGCTCGATCCCGGCCCGCTGGGCACCGGAACCGGTCCGGCGCTGCCGCTGACACTGCTGCACGCGGTCGAGGCGCTGGAGGCCGATTCCGTGGTCGCCGGCGCGCTCGATGGCGTAGGAGCAGGCGTGGCAACGTATTTCGCGCAGATCAAGCGCGAGGAGTTCTTCGACTGGCATAACACGGTCTCCCCCTGGGAGATCGACCGCTACCTCACCGCGTTCTGACCGCGTTCTGACCAGGAGGACTCAACTCATGTGCGGAATCGTCGGACTCCACCTCCGCGACCCGGCCCTGTACCCGCGGCTCGGCGCCCTGCTCACCACGATGCTCGGCGCACTGGCCGAGCGCGGGCCCGACTCGGCGGGGATGGCGATCTACGGCGACCCCACCTGGTCGCCGGACGGGCACAGCACCGTCACCCTGCTCGACAGCCCGCGTCCCGGCCGCCGCGCTCGCGGCGGCGCTGACGACCGAACTCGGTGTGCCGATCACCGGAATCGACGAGTCGCCGACAACGGTGCTGCACGCCCCCGTCCACTACGACCTGCTCACCAACGCCGCCCGCGCCGCCGCACCCGGCGCTCGCGTCATCGGCTTCGGATCCGACCTCACCGTGCTCAAGGGCGTCGGCGACCCCCGCGAGTTGGCCATCGGGTTCGGCCTGCCGAACGCGGTGGGCTGGCAGGGTGTCGGACACACCCGGATGGCAACCGAATCCGCGGTGACCGCCCAAGGGTCGCATCCGTTCTCGGTCGGGCCGGACCAGTGCCTGGTGCACAACGGCTCGTTCTCCAACCACATGACGATCAAGCACCAACTGGAGCGCGAAGGCGTCGTCTTCGACAGCGAGAACGACACCGAAGTGGGCGCCCGCTTCGTCGCGAAACAGCTGGCCGAGGGTGCCGGACTGGAGAAGGCGCTGTTGATGCTCAACGAGACGTTCGACGGGTTCTACACCCTGCTGGTGTCCACTGCCGACTCGTTCGCGGTGGTCCGCGACGCGATCTCATGGAAACCGGCGATCGTCGCCGAGACCAGCCAGTGGGTCGCGTGGCCTCGGAGTATCGCGCCTTGGCGGACCTTCCGGGCATCGACGACGCCAGGATGTTTGAACCCGAACCCGAAGAGGTGTACGTATGGCACCGGTAGCGACCCGCGCGGCCGGTCACGATCGACCTGCACCACGTCCAGTACCCGCGAGATCAACGCGCTGCTCGGGCTCGCCCGACGCGCCGACGCCAGCTGCGGATCACCAACCCGCGGGGCGCCCACGCCCTCGCGTGCGGGCTCGACGCCGAACTCGAGGTCACCATCGACGGCGACGTCGGCTACTACTGCGCGGGAATGAACAAGCACGCCACCGTCACCGTGGTCGGCAACGCCGGCGTCGGCGTCGGCGGAGAACATGATGTCGGGCACCGTCCGGGTCACCGGCGACGCGTCGCAGTCGGCCGGCGCCACCGCGCACGGCGGGCTGCTCGTCATCGAGGGCAACGCCGCCGCCCGTTGCGGCATCTCGATGAAGGGCGTCGACATCGTCGTCGGCGGCAACATCGGACACATGAGCGCCTTCATGGGCCAGGCCGGGCGGCTCGTGGTCTGCGGCAATGCCGGTGAAGCGCTGGGCGACTCCCTCTACGAGGCGCGGATCTACGTGCGCGGCACCGTCGCATCGCTCGGGCGCCGACTGCGTCGAGAAGCCGATGCGCGCCGAGCATCTGCCGAAGCTCGAAGGAGCTGCTCGACGCCGCGGGTATCGACGCCGACGCCGACCGAGTTCACGCGCTACGGCTCGGCGCGCACCCTGTACAACTTCCACGTCGACAACGCCGCAGCGTATTGACGGACTGTCAAGGAGGACGACCGTGACCACCAACGCGCCAGGGCTGCGCGAATCGGCCACCTTCGACCGCGACGTGATCCACGAGATCCAGCGCGCCGCCGAGACCGGCATCTACGACATCCGCGGCTGGGGCGCCAAACGCAAGCTCCCCCACTTCGACGACCTGCTGTTCCTCGGCGCGTCGATGTCGCGCTACCCCCTCGAGGGCTACCGCGAACGCTGCGGCACCGACGTGGTCCTCGGCGACCTGCACGCGAAGTTCCCGCTGCACCTCGACATCCCGATCACCATCGCCGGCATGAGCTTCGGCGCGCTGTCGGGACCGGCCAAGGAAGCGCTCGGCCGCGCCGCCAGCGAGGTCGGCACGTCCACCACCACCGGCGACGGCGGCATGACGCCCGAAGAACGCGGCCAGTCCAAGAACCTCGTCTACCAATATCTCCCGTCGCGCTACGGGATGAACCCCGACGACCTGCGCAAGGCCGACGCCGATCGAGATCGTGCTCGGGCAGGGCGCCAAGCCCGGCGGCGGCGGCATGCTGCTCGGGCAGAAGATCACCGAACGGGTCGCCGGCGATGCGCACCCTGCCCGCAAGGCGTCGACCAGCGCAGCGCCTGCCGCCACCCCGACTGGACCGGACCCGACGATCTCGCGATCAAGATCATCGAGCTTCGCGAAATCACCGACTGGGAAAAGCCCATCTACGTCAAGGTGGGCGCCACCCGCACCTACTACGACGTCAAGCTCGCCGTGAAGGTCGGCGCCGACGTGGTGGTGGTCGACGGCATGCAGGGCGGCACCGCCGCCACTCAGGACGTGTTCATCGAGCACGTCGGCATCCCGACACTGGCCGCGATTCCCCAAGCGGTGCAGGCACTTCAGGAGCTCGGCGTGCACCGCAAGGTGCAGCTGATCGTCTCCGGCGGCATCCGCACCGGCGCCGACGTCGCCAAGGCGATGGCACTGGGCGCCGACGCGGTGGCCATCGGCACCGCCGCGCTGATCGCCCTCGGCGACAACCATCCGCGCTACGCCGAGAGTACCGCGAACTGGGCTCCGAAGCCGGCTTCTACGACGACTTCCAGGCCGGCCGCGACCCCGCCGGGATCACCACCCAGGACCCTGAGCTGGAGAAGCGGCTTCGACCCGGTCGAAGGCGCCCGCCGGGTCGCCAACTACCTGCGCGTGCTCACCATGGAGGCCCAGACCCTCGCCCGCGCCTGCGGCAAGTCCCACCTGCGCAACCTCGAGCCCGAAGACCTGGTCGCGCTCACCGTCGAATCGGCCGCGATGGCCCGCGTGCCGCTCGCCGGAACCAACTGGATCCCCGGCAGCGCTACTTATTCCTGAGCAGCGCCAGTTACTCCTGAGCAGCTACTTATTCGTGAGCACGTTGTCGAGGACGTCCACGCCGTAGCGCATGTCGGCTTTCGTGGTCCCGGCGTAGCCGAGCAGAAGCGCGGCCGTGTTCCCGGGTCCCAGGCGATGGGTCGACAGGGGCCAAACGTGCACCCCCTGCCGCAGCGCCGCATGGCGATCACCTTGTCGTTGTATGCCGACGTCGTCGTTGCGGTCTGGGAGCCACCCGACCAGATGCAGGCCCCCGTCGGAGGGGGTCAGCTGGATCTTGTCGCTGATCCGTTCGGCCTCCTGAATCAGCATCTGTTGGCGCTCGCGGTGAAGGACGCGCATCCGGCGCAGGTGGCGGGCGAAGTGGCCCTGTTCCATGAAGTCGGCAACGACGGCCTGGTCGATCAGGTGCGCGTGCATGTCGATGCTCAGATGTGCGGCGAGAAACCCGTCGACCAGGTCGGGAGGGGCGATGATGTAGCCGAGCCGCAGACTCGGGAAGAGGGCCTTGCTGAAGGTGCCGACATAGATGACGCGCTGATGGGTGTCGATTGCCTTGAGGGCGGCTTGAGGCCTACCGACATAACGGAATTCGGCGTCGTAATCGTCCTCGACGATCCACGACCCGTTGCGACCCGCCCAATCGATCAGGGTGATGCGGCGGTCCAGTGACATCGTGTGCCCGAGCGGGAACTGATGTGACGGGGTCACCACGGCGAGCCGCGCTGTCGACGCCAGCTTGATGCCCGCGGCGACATCGAGTCCGCACTCGTCGACGGGAACCGGGACGATGCGGGCGCTCGCAGAGACCAGCGCGGCCCGCGCGCCGAGGTAGCCGGGGTCCTCGAGCCAGGCGGTGTCTCCTGGATCGAGCAGGATACGGGCGCAGAACTCGAGGGCCTGCTGCGATCCGGTCATCACGATCACGTGATCAGCGGTGCAATGGATACCGCGGGCGGTGCCGATGTAGGCGGCGATCGCCTCTCGCAGCGGCCGGTAGCCGGCGGGGTCGTCGTAGCGCATCAGCAGCGGTGCGGACTTGTTGAAGCGCGATGAGTAGAGCTTGCTCCAAAGTGCGAACGGGAAAGCGTCCAGGGCCGGCAGACCGATGAGAAAAGACGTGCCGCGCGGCGTGCTGCCCAGCACGGAGGGAAGGGGTACCCGGCGGGTCCGGGCCAGCTGCTCACCGCGCACCGAGAGTTTGCCGGTCGTGTTGATCGAGTGCGACACCGATGGGGCGGCGCCGCCCGCAGGCCGGAGCAACTGGTCCGGCAGGATCTGTGCGACGTAGGTGCCCGAGCCCTGGCGGCCCGTGACGTAGCCCTCCGCCTCGAGTCGCTGAAATGCCGCCAGGACCGTGTTGCGGGACAAGCGCGTCTCGGCCGCCAGCACCCGGCTGGGTGGGAGCCGCGAGCCTGCGGCGAGCTGCCCGCTCAGAATGCTGGTCCTGATCTGTTCGTAGAGCGCCTTATAGGCGGGCACCGCCGGCTTTACGGCGGCGGAATCCGCAGCCCAGCGCATGTTTCCGTCGGATGTCACGTGGCTCCCCCACATACCTGCTAATTGGCTCTGGTGAACAGCGTCATTCTGGCTAAACTCTAGAACCAATAGGCCCGGAAGTCGGTGGCCTGGTGCAGGGTTGGCTCCCGTCGATGCGACCGGGTGACGTCTCGTTCCAGGTGCTCGGACTTCTGCCCCTTGTCGTCGCCGCCGACGCTCAATCAAGTGTCCGAAAACCGACCAGGAGGTATCCAGTGCCCATTTACCTCAGCATGCAACGCGTGCGCTTCTCCAGCCCGGACGCCTACGAGAAGTTCAAGGTCGTCTTCGGGGATACGCGACACCACCTGATGCAGCTCCCCGGCTTCCTGCACCTCACGTGGTGGGAGCACCCGGACGACGCGGGCTGGTTCAACGAGTGCAGCTTCTGGACGAGCAAGCAAGCCCTCTATGACTGGCACATGGACACCTACCACAAGTACGCCAAGGCCTGGGCCGCCAACGGCGCGATCATGGAAGACATCATCACCAACTTCGAACTGGTCGGTACCCGGCTGCTCCGCATCTGCCCGTGCTGCGGCGAGCTACAGGACAAGGAGTACGAGCTCGCCCAGGAGCAGATGGTGCTGCGCGAGCAGTGTCCCAAGTGTGGCTTTCACTTCCCCTACCTCACCGAGCAGCCCTCCAGCTTCGCGGTCTTCAAGGACGTCCCCGTCGACCAGCTCGACGGAGTCGAACAAGACAGCCAGCAGGGACAACCAGTCGGCCAGGCCTAGGCCAACCCGGCCAACCCGGCCAACCCCGCCCCGTCCCCCAAACCGCTACGTCGCCATCGTCGCCATTCCCTGGCCTGCCAGCCAGCGCACCGCGGGTTCGCGGGTGCGGGTCAGCCCCTTGTAATCGGCCATGTCCTCGGGCAATTCGACCAGCACAGCATGCAGTCGCCGCCCCCATTCGGGCACGGTCACGACGTCGCGCAGCGGCAACATGTAGGTGCGGATGAGGAACATCACTGCGCCGGAGGCGGCCAGCCGGATCAGGTGCTGCACCTCCACCCGCAGGTACAGGCGCGCACCGACGTCGTCGAGCGGGCCTTCGGCGAGCGTGCGCCGGTCGCGACCCCACTCCGGGTACCGCTCGGTGGAGGTGTCGAGCTTGCCGTCCACGGTCAGTGTCCAGTTGGTGCGCCGAAAGCTGCGATCGGGCTGCAGACGCAGCAGGAAGTCGTGTGCGCGGGTGATCACGCGCTCGGTGTGCACGCGCGGCACCGGGCCGTGGATCTGCAGGAAGCTCATCCCGCAGTCGAAGGCGATCGACCAGTCGGCGGCGAAAGTGACTACCCCGGCGTCACCCCAGAGCTGGCCCTCGCGCTGATCCAGCAGCACGATGTCCTCCTGCACCTGATCGGCGATGAACCGCAACGGCGGACACGGCAGCGTGGAGACGTCGCCAAGGACGAAGGTGATGTCGATGTCGAGTCTGGTGTTGCGCCAATGCCATTGCGTGCCGGTCCGCTGTAGCGACATCTGTTCGGGATAGCCGACGGCCAGTTCCCGCATCAAGGTCAACATGGCGTCCCACGCGGCAGGGGCCATGTGCGCCAGGCATTGGTAGCGGGATGGATCCTGCACCAGAATCCGGCTCCGCTCGGCCAATTCGGCCTCGTAGTAGTCATCGATGTCGACCTGGCGCGCGCCCCATTCGCCTGCCGGCGTGATCGTGACGGTGCCCGCGGGTTCCAGGTTGGTGCTGTAGCGATACTGGTCCTTGGGGAACGGAAAGGGAAAGCGCCGCACGGCTTCCGAGTACTCAGTCGTCGTCATAGTTCCAGCTCCAGCAGATCGCCCGCGGCACGGGACACGCACGCCATCAGCGCATCGCCCGCCGCCCGTTCGTCATCGGTCAGGTAGTGGTCGCGGTGGTCGATCCCGCCACCGCGCACGGGAAGCCGACATTCGCCACACACTCCCTGGCGGCACATGTTGGCGACGTCAATCCCCTTGGCCAGCAACGCATCCAGCAGCGAAATTCCCGGCGCCACCGGCACCAGCAGGCCGCTGCGGGCCAGTTTGGCGGCAAACGGTTCGCCCGGATCGGTGTCGGCAGCGGCGAATCGTTCGGCGTGCAGCCGCTGTCGCGGCCAGCCTGCGGCCTCGGCGCGGGCGGCCACCTCATCGATCATCGCGGCGGGCCCGCATGTGTACAGGTGGGTGCCGAGCGGCCGGTCCCGCAGGGCGGGGCCCAGAGCCGCCCACAGCTCACCTCGGTGCGCATAGACCGCGAGCCGATCACCGCACAGCGCGAGCAGGTCATCAAGGTGCGCGACCGTGCCCGGGCGCCCGACATAATGCACCTCGAACGACCGCCCCCACGCCACCGCAGCCCGCACGTGCGACAGCACCGGTGTGATGCCGATTCCGCCCGCAACGAACACGTGGTGGCGGGCGGTGAGCACCGGCGGGAAATCGCTTCGCGGCGCCGATAGCGATACGGGCTGGCCGACGGCGATCTCGTGCAGCCAGCGCGACCCGCCGCGACCGTCCGCGGCCAGCCTGACCGAGATCGCATAGTGGTCGGGCTCCACGCCGGGTCCTGTCAGGGAGTACGCATTGCGGCGCCCGTCACCACATTCCACGGCGATGTGGCTGCCCGGCGTGAACGACGGCAATGCCGACCCGTCCGTGGTCGTCAGGACCAGCCTGCGCACGTCGGCGGTGAGCGGTGTCGCCGCGGCCACCGTGAGTTCCCGGGTCACATGAGTTCCCGGATCACGTGAGTTCCCAGGTCACAGGAGCTCTTCCGAGTCGACTCGGTAGCCCATGTAGGCGCCCAAGCGGCGGGAGAAGTGGTGGTAGACGGCCAGTGGCGCGCCGCATCCGGCGCAATCAAGCGTGGCGCTGACCGCGATCGGCGCCGAGGTCACCCAACGGCAATGCGTGCAATACACATGGCGTTGTTCACCGTCGTCGACCACCGCCGTCATCTCGGCGTCGATCGCACCGGCCGCCAGCAGCTGCGCCCGCACCGAGGCCACCAGCGCCTCGGATCCCACGATCACGAAATGCCAACCGACGCGGGCTCTTTCCAACAACCCGCCCAGGCTGGCCGGCTCCACCGGCGTGTCATCGCAGCCGAGAGCCGAAACCACTCGCGCCACGGTGTCGGTGAGCCCGGCGGCGATCACGACGACCCGCGAGGCGGTGACGGGCGCCGCAAATTCGGCGGTCCAGCGCGGCACGCTGGTGTGAGACATGCTGACCGGCATGACGACTAAGGGGCGAAGCTGCGGTAGCCCACATAGAACGCAAGCGCCCGATCTGGCGTGGAGAACAGGATGCGCGAGCCCTTCGGGAAGAAGATCGCGTCCTTGGCCTTCGCGAGCAGCACCTGACCGGTGTCCGGATTCTCCAGCCGGAATTCACCTTCCAGCACGATCTTCATCTCGTCGTACTCGTAGTAGTAGTCCAGCGGCGCCTCGGTGTGGCGCAGTTCGAAATAGCCCGAGCACATCGGCGACCCGTCGGGATTGACGTACACGTCGTCGATGAACCCCTCGGTCCCGCGGGTACTGCTCGAGCGGCATCGGCGGCAACGTCTCCCAGAACCCGGTCGTGACCCGGAACGTCGGCGCGGTGGTGGTCTCGGGCGTGACGGACTCAGGCACTGATTCCTCCCGGTTTGGATTCTTCTGGCAAGAAATAAAAGATAACGAGAGAAAACACGTCTGCGGGTTACAGTCACATTTAGTTCGAGTCAGGACTGTGTGACCTGTTTGTAACCTTCCGGACGCCCCAGCGGTGGTTTCGTACGAAGTTCCTCAGATTCTCCGTATGAAACTTCTCCGCATGAACCTTGATGACTGCCCGCTGGACTCCTAGAGAGGAACGCCGCGCCGGACTTCACTCAACGGTCAGCGTCGGCCGCGCCGCCAACTCGCCTGCCCGCGAGGTGTCCTTGAGGTCGACTCCGGAACGGCCCAGCCGCCGCGCACCCTCGACCAAGCCCGCCACCACGCGCGCGGCGGTGGCGTAGCCCAGACCTTCGGGCGGGTGGATGTTGGAGACGCAATTGCGATCGGCGTCGGTGCAACCCGCCCGCGGCAGGTGGGTGAGGTAAATGCCCAGGCTGTCGGCAACGGACAGGCCCGGCCGCTCGCCGATGACGACAATCAGCGTGCGCACGCCCATGCGCGCGCCGATGTGATCGCCGAGCGCGACCCGCGCCTGCGTGGCGATCACCGGCGCGGTGATCGAATAGCGCTCGCCCAACGTGGCGACCAACGCGGTGAGCACCCCGATGCCGTGACGGGCCAGGGCGCGCGGCGACAGCCCGTCGGCGAGGACCACGCCGATATCGGCCGCGCCGGCCGGCACCTGCTCCACGTTGGCGGGTGAGCGGCCCAGGTCAGGGCGGCGCAGATACTCGCCGCGGCTGGTGGCCTGGCTGGCGACCACCACGGGGTCACCGATGCCGACCGCGGCCACCGCGGCCGCGAACGCCGGCACGTCGAGCGGGATGTGGACGGCGTCGCGCGCGGCCGCATGAGCCACGTTGAACTCAAGCACGCGGGTGGTCGGCAGCGCGTTGCCGGCCCGGCCGAGGCCGATGCGAGATTGCGTCGTCAGCCGCAGCCGGTCCCAGAACTCCTGCGCCGCAGGGCTGCTCACGCCCCCACCTTGTCCGTCAGCGCACGAAGCGGCGATTGGTCGACGTCGACCGGCAGTACCCGGCCCGCCGCGTCGCTCATCCCCAGGCCGCGCAGCCACGCCTCGAACTCCGGTGCGGGCCGCAGCCCCAGCACCTGGCGCGCGTAGAGCACGTCGTGAAAGGACAGACTCTGATAGCCGAGCATCACGTCGTCGGCACCCGGCACCGCGATGACGAACGCCACCCCGGCCGCACCCAGCAGTGTGACCAGGGTGTCCATATCGTCTTGATCGGCCTCGGCGTGGTTGGTGTAGCACACGTCGACACCCATCGGCAGGCCCAGCAGCTTGCCGCAGAAGTGATCCTCCAGGCCCGCGCGAACGATCTGCTTGCCGTCGTAGAGGTATTCGGGCCCGATGAACCCCACCACGGTGTTGACCAGCAGCGGTTCCAGGTCCCGCGCAACCGCATAGGCTCTGGCTTCCAGCGTCTGCTGATCGACGGGTTGCCCGCCCATGCCCAGGTGCGCACCCGCACTCAGCGCCGATCCCTGCCCGGTCTCCAGATACATCACGTTGTCGCCCGCGGTGCCTCGGTGCATGGACCGGCCGGCCGCCAAGCCCTCACGCAGCAGGGCAATGTCGACGCCGAATGCCGAGTTGGCGGGCTCCGTGCCGGCGACCGACTGGAACACCAGGTCGACCGGGGCGCCCCGTTCGATCAGCTCGATCGTCGTGGTGACATGCGACAACACACACGACTGCACCGGGATTGCGTAGCGCACGCGGATGTCATCGAGGAGGGTGAGCAGTTCCGCTGTGGCCTCCGGCGAATCGGTTGCCGGGTTGATTCCGATCACCGCGTCGCCGCACCCCAGCAACAAACCGTCCAGCGTCGCCGCGGCGATCCCGCGTGGGTCGTCGGTGGGGTGATTGGGCTGTAGCCGGGTGGCCAGCGTGCCGGGTAGGCCGACGGTGGTGCGGAAGGCCGATGTCACCGTCGTCGCGCGAGCGACGGCGATGAGGTCCTGGTTGCGCATGATCTTGCTGACCGCCGCGGCCATCTCCGGGGTGATCGCCGGACCGACCGCGGCGATCTCCGCCGCCGCTGCCAACCGATCCGGGCCGGCGGCGACGTCCAGCAGCCACTCCCGCAGGCCACCGACGGTCAGGTGGGAGATGCGCTGGAAGGCCACCCGGTCGTGGCTGTCGATGATGAGGCGGGTGACTTCGTCGTCCTCGTAGGGGACAACCATCTCCTCGAGGAACACGTCCAGCGGGGTGTCGGCCAGCCCCCACTGGGCGGCCGCGCGCTCGGCGTCCGAGGATGCCGCGCAGCCGGCCAGTTCGTCGCCAGACCGCAGCGGGGTGGCCTTGGCCATCAATTCCACCAAGCCGTTGAAGCTGTATGTCACACCGCCGGCGCGCGTGGTGTGCTGCTGCAACCGTGGGCCCGTCACCCGGCCACGTTAGGGGCTGTTTGTAACGCATCGGCGCGTGCCGGGTGACCGCAGTGTTACGCCACCACAGCATCCGTAGCATCCGTCAGCTGGACAGGTGTCCTTCAACGGATCTGGGATGGTCCGGCCCGAGACTGTCGTAGGCCTGCCAACAGGCCAATTCGTGGTCGACTGCTGACAGCCGGCCCGCCCGCCGGTTGGCGTCCGCGTCACGAAGCGTTTCGACCAGAGTCTCCAATTCGGCATACCCGTCCGCGGACCTGCGATCAAAGCGACCGTCGATCATCAGCACGCCGAGTGTGCGAACCCGTGACCTCAGGTGTCCCGCCAGGGCCCTGGTGATTACTCCGGTACTCAGGTACACAGTTGTGGCAATCCCGATCGCCGCCCACGGCCCGACGATGCCGCCGAGGCAAATCGCCGATAACAGCCACAGCCCCGCGCCCCACATCGGCCAGGTCCGGCACAGTCGCAGCAGGCGCCGGTCGCCGACACTCATGCCTGGCGGGAAAACAACCAGCCGATACCGGTGGACGCCGTGCCGACCGGGCCAGATGTCAAGCGTGCCCCAAAGGTGTTCGCCGTCCAGCAACCGTGTCCACCACCGGGCGAGCCGGCTGGGTGATCGCTTCGCGGGTCGCCCTTCAGTGTCGGAAATGTCGAAGCTCTCGTTCATATATCGATACCTACGCCGAACTGCGAACAGCCGACGTTTTCCAAACACAATCTATACGGGGCAGCCGGCGAATTTTTACGGGATGCCATCACGTCTTCGCAGGCTCGTCGCGGCCCGTCTTATTGACACCGATGCCGGCTCCGCCGGGCTCCTGAGTCGCGCCGATGACCCGACGTCATCGGGAACGAAGCATTACGCTTGCCGGACCCCGGGCTGACAGCCCGCACAGAAGAGAACGGCACCCACTTATGACTGAACCGCACCGCACGGCCCTCATGACTTCGGCGATCAATGCGGCCAGGATCGCCTTCGCAGGCGCCGTCATTGGTGGCTGCGCGGTGGGCCTGGCGGCCCAGGCGAACGCGGACTCCGGCAGTGACTGCAGTCCGTTTTACCTGTCGATGACACCACAACCCGTGCTGGGGTGCCCCGGTGCAGATGCTGCGCCGCCGCCCGCTGGGTCGCCCGCGCCCGGCCCCGCCAACGACGTCGCTGGCCCCCCGCCGCCGGGTGCGCAGCCTCCCCCTGGTCAACTGCCGTAAGTTCCAGATGTATTAACGGATAACGTGGGCGCATAGTCATCGGCCGACCGCGGCAAGCTTGGCGCGTCCACTGAAGGGACACCGGCCATGTCGGAGGAAGTGCAACTCGCCACCAAGCAGACGGCGCTTGTTGACGGCCCGAACGCCCGCCACTCCCCCGATGAAACGTCTCTCTTTCACTGCTACAGATGGGGATCTGATATCAGGTCCTACCGGTGATGATCGCCTACACGAGATTGGCTAAGGAAATGGGGCCCGGCCGATGGGCAGCCGCGCCGTCGAGCAAGAGGTCCACGAGGCGTTCGGGCAGGTCGTCGATTGGCTCGCCGGTGAGTAGAAGCCGGCCATGCAGCGGTGCCACCAGCGTCTCCAGCAACAGTCGCGCGTCGGTGCCGGCGCGCAGATCGCCGCGTGCGATGCCGCGTTCCACCGCGGGCGCCAGCACGTCTAGTCGGGTTCAGTTGACCAAAAGGCTTGGCGGGGTGAAGTTCTGATGTAGTCGTCGTCGACGGCTAGGAGTGTCGCGTGCAGCACCGCCCTGCCGCCTGGGGAAGTCACAGAATGCGATAACGGCGCGCGCGATCGCCAGCAGATCACCTCGCGTTGAGCCAGTGTCGGGAGCGGGGATGGCGTCTGCGCTGCGGTGCAACATGGCATCGACAAACAGAGTTTTTCGGGTCACCCACCGCCGGTAAATGGTCGTCTCGTGCACGCCGCAACGCCGCGCCACGCCCGCGACCGTCGAGCCGGCGACACCATTCGCAGCGAGCTCGTCAAACGCCGCGGCCAAAACGGCCTTACGGACGTGTTCCCCGCGACGGTGCGACACCGTGGAAGTCATAAAGTCCCACCTATCGCAAGTTCACTTGCATTGCGCCGTCCAACGTGGCAGTCTTGTGCAAGTCTACTTGCGATAGGAGAACCCTCATGGACGCTTCGGCGCCCCGAATTGACTGCACCGGCACCACACCACCGGTCGGCTACCCACTTTTTCCACCCCGACGTCAGCCTGAACTTCCAGTGCAACCGCTGGGTCCAGTTCATCGGGCCGGCCGCGATCGGCGAGGTGGCCCAACTGGCCCGCCCCGGGCCAACACCTATCCCGAGTGGATCGTCGGGTTCCTGCAGCTCGCTGAACAGGCACGCGGCGCCGATCGCGCGTTCGCGGCGGCCTACTACGATCGGGCGGCCGAGTTCTTTATGACGGCCGACGACCCGCGCCGCGGCGCTGCTCGCGCTCGTTTCCTGCAGACCATACGCGCCATCCACGACGTAGTCCCCGAACACATTCCGTTTGAATCTGGTGCGATTCCTGCTCTACGACCTACACCCACACCAGCAGATCGGCACCCCACTCGTCGTGTTCGGCGGATTCGACAGCTACGTCGAGGAGTTGTTCCCGATGCTTGCCCCGATGGTCGACGCCGGTCGCCGCATCGTGGTGTTCGAAGGCCCCGGCCGAGGTGGCTCACTCGTAGACCACGGGTTGCCGATGATCGCCTGAGTGGGAGCTACCAGTGGCCGCCGTCCTTGACCACTACGGCCTTCGAGGACGTCACCGCGGTCGGCATCTCGCTGGGCGGCGGCCTGGCCATCCGTGCGGCCGCATTCGAACCGCGAATCACCCGCGCCGTCGCCTACGACATCCTCGACGACGAGTTCGAGATCATCTCCGGTCAACTTGGCGGCGGCCAAGCCCTGCTGTTGCGGGCGCTGATGGCAATGCGCGCACGTGGGATTGTCAACGCCGTTGCCGGCCGTGCCGTCTCGCGGCGACCCGTTGCGCAATGGGGTCTACAGCAAGGCATGCACATCACCGGCACGACCACGCCCTATGACTTCTTGCAATCGAGCATCAAGGTCAGCACGAAGCACATCTCGCAGCGGGTCACCGCAGACGTGTTACTGCTCGCCGGTGCTGACGACCACTTCGTCCCGCTAAAGACGCTGGGGCGCCAGGCCGCCGCTCTCACCCACGCTCGGTCACTGACGACGTGCACATTCACCGCCCGCGAACAGGCCAGCAATCATTGCCAGACTGGCAACATCGGTGAAGCCCTCCGCATCATCAACAACTGGTCAGGCCTCACCGCGACCCCACATCGCCAACCCATCGATACCCCGACGCGGAGTGCCGCTGGGGAGAGAATCGACCAGCCCAACCCGCCCACCACCTGACCGCGTAATCACGGACAACCATCACACCTAACGCAACCTCTAACAACGCCCAGCACGGTCATTTTCGACGAGCAGCACGGGTCAGTTTCGGTAAGCGTCAGCGTGGAAACCGTCCATAGCGAAGGGCTCCGTATCAGCCGGAGGCTCGACAAGCCGGGAATGAAGGCGCTGACATCACCGACGGCACGCCCCCGGCGCCCCGGCGGAGCAGTGAGGGCCCGCCGATACACACCCTGCTGTTGACTGAGGAGGCTGCTGCTGCCCCGAGGGTGGACCTGTTGCGCTGCTTCAAGCACTCCGTCTCATGCGAAGTCTTCGGCGCCCTCCAACCGCGACGAACAACGGGCCAAACCATTGCCGGAACATAGGAGCATCTGCAGGCCGACGTTCCACGCTTGTTGACTGCATGGCGTCATGCGCGTCGCTACGCGGGAATGGTGAGGAGGATTCGGCCGCGTCCGCCCGCGTCGACGCGGTCATGGGCCTGGGCGATCTGTTCCAGTGCGTATTGCTGACCAACCTCGATCCTCAGGGCGCCCTCCGTGGCTGCTGTCGTGAGGTCCCGGGCGGCTTGCTGTTTGGCTTCAGCAGAGAAATCGTCGCTGCCGAGCAGTCGGATGGTCACGTTGTTGAATAGCATTGGCCAAAACGGCAGTTCGGGACGGTCTGCGCGAGTGGCGTACGCAGCGATGACCGCGTCGTTCGCCACGATTGCGGCGTCGAGATCGACGTTATCCGACAGCGCCACCTCGACGATGCGGTGCACGCCCCGCGGCGCAATAGCCCGGACCGCTCCCAACGGGTCGGGCTGATCGAGCGCCGCCGCGTGTTGCACCACAGAACTTCGAGCCGCCATACGTCCTGGGCGCGTGCACATCTGAGACAGCCAACCGACGCCGCCTTCGGGCGCGCTGCTTGGCGGCGCGACGAATACGACGGAATTGAGTTTCCAGGGTTACCGGTCGTAGGTTGCCGACTTTTCATCAGATGAGCAGTGTTGACCTGCCGTGATGTGATGATGATTCATCAGACGATTTCCTTATCGGCAAAGGGGGACGGCATGCAAGCGGACCTACCGCCGCGTGTCCCGGTTTCAAGCGAGAGCGATTGGACCGAGGAGACACGGGCCCTACTCGGCGGGCTAAGGCGGCTGAACATCTTCACCGTCCTGGCCCACCATCCCGACCTGCTGAAGCGCTGGCTGGTGTTCGGGAATCACATCCTGGCCGGCTCGACCCTACCCGCACGCGAACGCGAACTCGTCATCCTCCGCACGGGCTGGCTGTGCCAGTCCGAGTACGAGTTCGGGCAGCACCGCGTGCTGGGAAGGCGCGTCGGGCTGACCGAGGACGAGATCGTGCGGGTCACCGAGGCGGACATCGGCGAGGGGTGGCCCAATCGTGAGCGCACTCTGCTGCTCGTCACAGACCAACTGGTCGCCGAGCACCGGCTCGACGACGCGTTGTGGACCGCGCTTTCGGCCGACTGGTCACTTCAGCAGACGATGGACATCGTCTTCACCGTCGGGCAGTACGTCCTGGTGTCCACTGCTCTCAACACCTTCCAGGTACCGCTGGACGAGGGATTGGAAGGCTTTCCGGAATGACCGGTCGGCTGCAGGACAAGGTCGCCATCGTCTGCGGAGCGGGTCAGACCGCCGGCACCACCATCGGGAACGGGCGAGCGACGGCGCTGCTGTTCGCCCGCGAGGGAGCGCAGGTGCTCGCCGTCGACCGCGACGAAGCCTCGGTGCGGCAGACCTGCGAGCTGATCGCGTCGGAGGGTTTCATCGCACAGCCGCTCATCGTCGACATCACCGACCCCGACGGCCTCACGGCCATCACCCGCACGGCGATCGATCACTGGGGGCGTATCGACGTGCTGCACAACAACATTGGCATCGGCACAGGCGACGGGAACACTTCCGACGTCTCCGCGGAGGCGTGGGACCGCATCCTGAACGTCAATCTGACCGCAACCTGGGCCACCTGCCGCCAGGTGATCCCCCACATGCGGGAACGCCGCAGCGGCGTCATTCTCAACGTCTCATCCATCGCCGCCGTCTGCGCCGCCCCGTTGGCCGCCTACAAGGTCTCCAAGGCCGGCGTCAACGCCCTCACCCAGGCCCTGGCCATGGACAACGCCAGCTACGGCATCCGCGTCAACGCCATCATGCCCGGCCTGATCGACACCCCGATGGCTATCGAGGGCTACGCCCAGGCCACCGGCATCGACCGGGACGCCGTGCGCACCGCCCGCGACAAAATGGTCCCCCTGGGCAACCGCCAGGGCACAGCCTGGGACGTCGCACACGCCGCACTGTTCCTGGCCTCCGACGAAGCCTCCTTCATCACGGGTGCCCTCCTCCCCGTCGACGGCGGCCAAAGCAGCCGAATCGGCTAACCCGCCTTCGTGGTGAGACGCTCGTAGCGCAGGTAGACGACGCCGGTGCCGAAGGTTCGCGTCTCGAGGAGTGCAAGCTCGATACTCTGCTCCATTTCGGTGAAGTAACGCTTGCCGCCACCGAGGACGATCGGGCTGACGAAGAGGCGATACTCGTCGATCAAATCGTGTCGCATCAAGGTCGCGGCGAGGGTCGGGCCGCCCACCGCGAGGGGCTCCCCTGGCTGTTCCTTGAGCCTCGGTACCTCCGCGACCGGATCCTCGCTCGAGAGCCTCGTCTTGCCCTCGACACTCGTGAGCGTGTTCGAGTAGACGATCTTGGGCAGTTCCTTCCAGATGCGAGCGAACTCGAGCGCGTATTGGGGGGCGGCCGGGTTGCGTTCCTCGGCCGTCTCCCAGTAGCTCATCACCTCATAGAGTCGCCGCCCGAGGAGATGCCCACCGAGCGCGCGCACCTGGTCGTTGTGGAACCGATGCAGCTCCTCGTCCGGTACCGCCCAGTCATCTTCTCCCTGCGGTCCGGAGATGTAGCCGTCGAGCGAGACATTCATCGAGTAGATCAACTTGCGCATTTGACCTCCTCCCGCGACTGAAGATCGCGGGATTCCCTATGCCGCTTGCGCGTCATCGGGTCTACTCGCTTGCGCGAGACACCGGCATGTGCGGGTGTTGCCTCCGGTCCGGAGGTGAGCGCGGGCCGGGTGGCCCGGGCCAGGACTGTGTTCGCTGCCTGAATGTCCGCGTGGTCTTCGTGGCCACATTTCACGCACTGGAATTCCGCTTGGCTCTTACGGTTTTCCTTCACGCTGTGGCCACAGTCGCGGCACTCCAGACTGCTGTAGGCGGCTGGCACCTGCAGGAGGGCTGTGCCAGACGCGGACGTTTTATGTTCCAAGCGCTGGGCGATCAAACCCCAGCAGTTCGCGTAGATACCCCGGTTCAAACCCGCTTTCGCGGCTTTCCCGTTAGGGAGGTAGTGGCCCTTGTTGTCGGGATCGGGTTTGGGTTTGGGTGCCCGCACCATGTTGCAGGTCGGGCGTTTCTCGACCGCGACCACACCATAGGTCGCCACGATCCGCGTCGTCGTCTTCTCGACCCAGTCCTTACCCCGATCAGCCACCCTGGCGTGCAGTTTCGCGATACGGGCCGTCACCTTGGCGCGCCGGACACTGCCTTTAGGGCAGCGGGCGAGCTGACACTGAAGGCGCACAAGTTTCTTCTGCTCGCCACCTCGCATCACTGGTGCTCGCAGCATCGTGCCGTCCGACAACGCCAGAGTGGTCTTTACCCCCCGGTCGATGCCGACCATGCGCTCTTGGCGTCCAGGCTGCGCCAGCAACCCCGGGTTGCGGCGCAGGGAACGCAACATGCCAGCGGCCCGCCTTGCAGGTGACCCGCGCCATACCCAACTTCCCCGCCGGCAGCGGGCGCGAAAGCCGGAACTTCACCAACCCGAGTTTGGGCACAAATACCTGCGCCCACTTACGGTTGACGATCTCAACACGGCTATCGCGAATGCAGAACCCCTCGTCGATATGCTTGCGCCGCCAACGCGGCCGCCGGCACACACCGTTGAAGAATCCCGCGACTGCGCGGTCGAAATCACGCAACGCCTGCTGCTGCACCGGTGATGACCCCGCCGCCAGCCACTCAAACGCCTGCCGGGCTTCAGCGAGCTGCTTCTGCCGGGCAGCCGGGCCAGGCGCTGACCGGCCGGCGCGCCCCCAATTGAACTGCTCCGACGCCAGGTTCCACACAAAGCGTGCATCGGCGCAGTGCCGTTCCGCATGAACACCGCCTGCTCCGCAGACGGATACATGCGGGAACGGTGTGCCATCAGCTATGCCGCCTTCGCCTGTTTCCCGGCGGCAGCGAGTTTCTGATTCTCGACATACCGCCTGACGACCTGCAGCGGGGCACCACCCACGGTGGAGACCAACCATGACCGAGACCATAAACATTTCATCCGCGCCAGGTACGGGAACTCCTGCCGTAGCCGACGTGAGGAACGGCCTTTCACAATCTTGACGAGTTTCGACACCGCCACCTGCGGTGGCAACTCAACCAGCAGGTGCACCTGATCAGGCATCGTCTCAACCTCGATCACCAAGCCGGCGAACTCGGTGACGACCTCCTCGATGATCTGCTTCAACCGGAGTTCGGCTGCGCCGCCCAGCACACGGCGTCGGTACTTCGGGCACCAAATCACGTGGTACT
>CAVTDY010000025.1:0-164602 GCA_963733605.1 uncultured Actinomycetota bacterium | reverse complement strand
TGGCGCCGGAAGATGTGGGCTAACCAGTCCGGGTTTAATACCTACCGATCGGACGATCTACAACTACATCTGCCGCCCCTACAGGCGGGTCTCAGCCGGGTGTATACCCAGGCCTAAAGGCCTGGGCTATACTGTATAACCGCTTCGCGGTAAAATCCGCGAACCAGCAGCTGGTGGTTCGGGAATCCTGTGGTTGTGAAACCTCTGTGGGATCGTAGAGCGTCCAACGAAATAAAAAATGGACTGGCTTAGGCGTTTAAATTTAGGAGCAATTATTAACGCCTGATGTAGGAGCTCTAACTCACTTCATTCTTCTCCCCCACTAAAACATCATAACCCACTTTGGGAACACCATGAATCATGAGACAGCGGATTCGACGGCAAAAGAAATAGCCGATCGTGTACTAGCGCCGGCGGTTAGGCAGAACGACAAAGAGGGCTGGTCTCGACCGAAGCGATTGAGGCGCTTGGCCCAGCCCGGTTTCTCGGGCTGATGTTACCGGCCGAGTTGGGCGGCGCCGGCCTCGGGGTACGAACTTTTGCGGCCGTCACCGGAATACTGGCTGAAGCGGACGCATCCGTCGCGATGGTCTATCTGATGCATCAATGTGCCACCACAACGGTGGCTGCGGCTCCGCGAACCGCCGCGATTGAACAGATTCTCAAGGAGATTGCTGCCGGTAAGCATCTATCTACGCTCGCCTTTAGCGAGGCCGGCTCACGCAGCCATTTCTGGGCGCCGGTCTCACGCGCGCAGCGAAATGGTCACGGAGTGGTTATTAGCGCGAAGAAGTCGTGGGTGACGAGCGCAGGCTGGGCGCAAAGCTATGTGGTGTCGACCCCGCTCCTGAAGGCCAGGGTCCGACAGATTCGACGCTTTACCTTGTTCCGGCAGGGATATCGGGACTGTCGGTGGAGGGGGTATGGGATGGAATGGGGCTGCGGGCAAATGCTTCCGCTCCCATGGTGCTTCAAAATTGTGAGGTGTCACCTGAACTCCAACTGACTAACGATGGCCAAGGCTTTGCCGCGATGCTGAACGTGTCTCTGCCGTAGTTCAATCTGGGGTCGGCAGCCGTTGCGCTGGGGCTTTGCCGGGCGGCAGTTGCAGCCACGGCGGCCCATCTCCAAAACGCTCGCTTCGAACACTCGGCCAGAGCCTGGAGAGAGCTTACCAACCCTGCGCGCTCAGCTCGCGCAGATGCAGATCGACACGGATGGGCTGTCGGCGCGTGTGGACGACCTGGTTTCGCACCTCGAGCGACCCAGAGAAACCACTCTGTTACGAATACTCGAAACCAAAGCGGCTGCCGGCGACACCGCTATCGCAGTCACTTCCACGGCGATGCGGGTGTGGGCGGGTCGGCGTTTTCCAAGCGCCTGAGCGTTAACGTTTATTCAGAGATGCCCACGCGGGCGCCGTGATGGCTCCGACCGGTGATGTGTTGAGGGAATTTATCGCCAAGGCCATTCTGGGATGCCGTTGTTTTGAGCAGCCTCAAACAATTATGAGCGAATCAATCTGGCTAGGTGCAGTCGCATACGATCCGAAGGTCGTAACCATCTGGGAAGGGATGCGGCGTTATTTTCACGAAGAGGCCGGCCTCCCAGTAGAGGTCGTCTTATTTCAAAGTTATGAAGCGCAAGTCATGACACTTTTGGCCGGCGAGAATGATGGGTGCCGCGGATCGATATCGCCTGGAATACGAATCTCGCGTTTTTACAATCCGAGCACTGGAGCGAGCAGCGTTGCCGGCCGATTGCTATGCGCGATACCGATCTCGGTTGGACCACTAAGATTTTTGCCGTCACCGGGGGAGCGGTTAAAAACCTTACTGATCTCAGAAACCGGACGTTGGCTCTCGGGAGCCGGACAGTGGCCATGCCGCAAACTTACCCGTGACTTTCTTCAGAGCGAAGGTCTGATTGAAGAAAAAGATTATCGCACGGCGTTAGACAGCGATGTCGGCAAACATGGGGACACCGGTAGAAGCGAGGCCGAAGTGGTTCGCGCGGTTCTTGACGGCAGAGCCGATGCTGGCGCGGAGGACAGCCGTGTTTGGAAAACGTTAAACACCGAGCGACTGGTGCCGGAAGGAGCGTTAACCGAAATTTGGACATCGCCACCCTTCAATCATTGCATGTTCACGGCTTGAACCGATTCGACCCGTCCGCGGAACAACGCTTCGCCGAAGCACTGTCCGGTATGAGTTACGACAATCCGAGCCATCGGCCCATCTTGGATGCAGAAGGGCTCCGCCGCTGGGAGGTACCCCATCTCGATCGATACGATTCGCTTCGACAGGCCGCTGCCCGTCAGGGCTTTTTTGATCGGCCGAAGGCGTGACTTTTGTAGGGCGAGGCTCCGACCAACCGAACCTTTTTCCGTGCCGCCCGGAATGGTTGCTACAAACATGGTCCGCTCTGGGCGGCGGCTCAGACGATTTGTTGTCCCGAAGGGACTATGTGAAGGTAGCCTGGTACGAAGTGCCTGGTAGTGACTTTGCCAGCTCGCTGTAAGGCTTGTTGATTGTGTTGACGATTTAGACGCGACCCTCGGTGTGATTACCAAATGCCCACGCCACCATCAGCGGGAACTCTTCTCGACAAATGCGCCACCGTGCGACCCAGTTCGCTGATTCATGACGACATCCGCATCTGCATCGCTCAGCGCCTCGCCCACCTCCTTGGATTCTCCAGGAAGAACGGCTCCTGTGTGCCAGCGACAAGGTATATGCGCGGAAGAGGACTCGGCATAATGCCAGGCGGCTTGTAACCGCCGCCAGGCGAGGCGCACAAGACCGCACCGTAGACATGTGGATGCCGATTCAAGAGCGAGGGCGAGCTCTCCACCCGCCGAGACACCGAACACTGCGGTACGTTCAGTGGGCAGCGCCACGCCAAACCGCGACTCCGTCCATCGGCGAACGCCCTCGACGAAGAAGTTCGCGTGTGCCGCGAACCGCTCCGGCTCAAAGCCCGGTGAGTACTCATGGAGCCGAGCGTCTATCGGTCAGCCGATGTACACCGACGATCATTGTGGACGGTACGTTGGCCTTCTTGAGCAACCGCCCCCACTTTGAGATTTGCTGACCGTCACCGGCGAAGACGATTGCTTCGGGCGGGTCCGTGGAACGTACCCCGTGACCTGCCTTCCTCCGTCATAATCGAGCATCGGTGTCAAACTCTCCCAGCCTGCGCCGGTGGGCTTGGCAGGCGCTCCGTCGGACTCACTTAGCTTGCGGTCGATGTGATTTCGTGCTTGATCCTTCATGGCCTTGTCGCCAAGCAGGGGCGACGACCTATATCCCTACATCATCAATATTGTCATTGCCATTTCTTTTAGCGCGGTGAACCGCTTGCGATTATCCATGGCGATGACCAAGGACTAGTAGACCGGGCAAGAGATTTTGTTATATCGGTTTTATTTAGACCTCATTCCCTATGTAAAAGGCAGTCCCTCCGGGACGGGTCCCTTTTGATACATTCCAGGCGATAAATCGCCTGGCTAGCTTCATTTAGTCCTTCCTGCGTGGCTTTCGCTTGGCGGTGGAGTTGGACATTTCACCGCCGGTTGGTGCTTTAGAAGCTAATCTTTATAGTTCCGACATACAAAACGCGGCGAGCTCCGCTAGGAGCGACATCTGATTTTGTTTTCAAGCGGCTTGGATGAATATCCGGTTTATATGTCGCTCCTAACGGAGCTAAGTACGTTTTTGTCGTGTTTTTCTATCAGATGCAGCTCCTACGGAGCCAAGGCAGTTTGCTGCGTTCACCTTTTAGCAGAAAGACGCCTGCCAATCAGGCGATACCATGGTCTTAATCGATTTGCCGGTTGGTTTTTGATAGCGTTGTCCGGGTAACGGGAAATGGGTTCTGCAGGAGAATTGTTCCGAAATAAAAGAACAACCAGTAAACTCTAAAAATCAAAGAGAACCACCATGACAAAACTCGAAACTTCAGGGCAAAACCAAGGGCCAAAATCGGCCGGCCTGCTCGATCCGGCAGCCGGACTTGCGGTGGTACGCGTGACGATCGGAGCGATGTTTGTCTCGGTCTTCTTCGAAAATCTGGGAAAAGGGACCTACACGACCGCGGGCTATGCAGGAGTGATTAACTACTACATCAAGAACAATCATTCGCCGGGGGTTTGGAAGGCGATCATGGAGTTCGTCGTAAACTTCGCTGCGATCGCCGCTCCCTGCAAGCCCTGACCGAGATTTCCTTGGTGTCCTGCTCATCATCGGACTGCTTACCCGTCCAGTCGCCTTCGTGGCTTTTCTATTTCTTGGCAGCCTTTGGATTTCGGAGCTGGGTACTCGTGGATATGGGAACTGCTGGTTTCGGTACTCGCGTGCCTTGGGCTCGCCATCGGAAGTGCCGGCCGGAGATGGGGGCAACACCTGGCTGGCACAACGATGGCCGTCCTCGATGTGGTGATGATAGAGCGCACTTTATTAGTTAGGTTCCAAGTGCACTAACCAAGTCCACATGCGTGTGTCGGTGATTATTCCCACCCACAATGAAGCGTAGGCGATCGGCCGCGTCCTTGCGGATCTCCCCTCTAATCTTATCGAGAAGTAATCGTGGTTGATGACAATCGGCTGACGGTACCCCCGAAATCGCGGCGGCTATGGGGGCCCCCATCATTCAGGAACCACGCCGCGGATATGGTCAGGCATGCCTTACTGGCTTGATGAAGCAGGAAGACGATGCCGTTGGCATATTGCTCGACGGCGACGGTGAGTCGCTCCTGCGGAAGGTTGTGGCCCAGGTAGCCGAACGCCTCGCCCTCCTCCCCCAGCACGTTGGCCGCCGGCACGCGCACGTCGACGAACGACAGCTCGGCGGTGTCCTGCACCTTGCAGCCCATCTTCTCCAGCTCACGGCCCCGGGTGAAGCCATCCATGCCGTCCTCGACGACAAGCAGCGTCAGCCCCTTGCGGCGGTTGTCCGGATCGGTCGCTGTGCGGGCGACCACGATCACCAGGTCGGCCTGCATGCCGCCGGTGATGAACGTCTTGGCGCCGTTGACGATGAAGTCATCGCCGTCCCGCACCGCGCTGGTGCGCATCCCTGCCAAATCCGAGCCGGTGCCGGGTTCTGTCATCGCGATCGCGGTCAGCAGCGTGCCTGCGGCCAAACCCGGGAACCAGCGCTCGCGCTGTTCGGCGTTCGCGTAGTGCAGGAAATACGGCAGGATCACCTCGAGCTGGGTGCGCACGGTCGACAGCGTGACCAGCGCGCGCGCCGCCTCCTCCTGCATGACGACGTTGTAGCGGTAGTCGGGCATGCCGGCGCCGCCGTACTCCTCGGGGATCGCCATCCCCAGCATGCCCAGCCCACCCATCTGCTTGAACACGTCGCGGGGCATCCGTCCGCCCTTCTCCCACTCGGGATAGTGCGGGAACCACCTCCTTGTCGACGAAGTCGCGGGCGAGTTCGCGGAACGCTTCGTGGTCCTCGGTGAACAGATCGCGGCGCACTGGATCTCCTCGGGTGGGCTGGGCGGGAAAGGCGGTGTCTACGAGACGAGTTCGACCAGCGTGGCGTTGGCGGTGCCGCCGCCCTCGCACATGGTCTGCAGGCCATAGCGAATCCCGTTGTCGCGCATGTGATTGATCATGCGCGTCATCAGCACCGCGCCCGACGCGCCAAGCGGGTGGCCGAGCGCGATCGCGCCGCCGAGGGGGTTGAGTTTGTCTTCGTCGACGCCGGTTTCGGCCAGCCACGCCAGCGGCACCGGCGCGAACGCCTCGTTGACCTCGAACACGCCGACCTCGTCCAGCCCGACACCGGCGTTGTGCAGGACCTTCTCGGTGGCCGGGATCGGACCGGTGAGCATCAGCACCGGGTCTGCCCCGGTGACGGCGCCTGCGCGGTATCGGACGATCGGCGTCAAGCCCAGCGCGATGGCGTTGGCGGCGGTCATGACCAGCAGGGCGGCCGCGCCGTCGGAGATCTGAGAGGAGTTGCCGGCGTGGATGACGCCGTCCTCCTTGAAGGCGGGCTTGAGCCCGGCGAGCTTCTCGACGGTGGTGCCGCGCCGGATGCCTTCGTCGGCGACCACCGGCTCGCCGTCGGTGAACACCGGCATGATCTGGGTTTCGAACGCGCCGTCGTCCTGGGCCTTGGCGGCCAGCTCGTGCGAGCGCGCCGAATACTCGTCGAGACGGGTCCGCGAAAAACCCCACTTCTGCGAGATCATCTCCGCGGAGATGCCCTGGTTGAACGAGAAATCCCCATAGCGGGCAAGTACTTTCGGGCCGTACGGCATGCCCGTAGCCCGCGCCGAGCCGAGCGGCACCCGGCTCATCACCTCGACACCGCCCGCCACCACGACGTCCTGCTGGCCGGACATCACGGCCTGCACGGCGAAGTCCAGCGCCTGCTGGCTGGACCCGCACGCGCGGTTGATCGTGGTCCCCGGGATGCTCTCGGGCCAGCCTGCGGCCAGCACCGAGTAGCGGCCGATGTTGCTCGACTGGTCGCCCACCTGCGAGACGCAACCCCACACCACGTCGTCGACGACCTCGGGGTCGACCCCGACGCGCTCCATCAAGCGCGTTGAGCACGATGGCCGACAGGTCGGCCGCATGCATGTCGGACAGCCCGCCGTTGCGCTTGCCGACCGGCGTGCGCACCGCCTCGACGATTACCGTTTCACGCATCTACCTCCTCCGATCTCGGTACGGCCCATCGACCAGTGAACACCTCTGCTTCACTCACGAGTACGCGGGCCCGATCACTCCGTCGGCACGCAGCCGGCTGACTTCGTCGATGGTCAGCCCCAATTCGCCCAGAACCGCGTCGGTGTGCTCACCAAGCCCGGGCACGGCGCCCATCGGCTGCTCGAACCCGCGGATCACCGGTGGTGGCCGCAATGCCTGGATGTCGCCCTTGGATGTGGCAACCGTCCGCCAGCGGTCCCTGGCGGTCAACTGAGGGTGGACCACCACTTCACTCGGCAGGTTGTACCTGGAATTGCCGATACCTGCCGCATCGGCGATCTTCTGGATCTCCGCGAGATCATGCTGGGCACACCAGGATCCGATCGCCTCGTCGAGGATGTCGCGGTGCGCGCATCGGCCGGATTTGGTGCGGAATCGTGGGTCCTCGGCCAGGTCGGGGCGATCGATGATCTCCTTGGCCACCCGCTGCCACTCGCGGTCATTGGTGGTTCCGAGCACGACGGTCTGACCGTCGCGGGTGGGAAACGCGCCGTACGGCGCCACCGCGGGCGATCCGACCCCGAGCGGTTGTTGGTCGATCCCGGAATGCTGGGTGTAGGTGAGTGCGTAGCCCATGACGTCGGTCATCACGTCGAACAGGCTCAGTTCCACCGACGGCACCGCGGCACCCTCGGGACGGCCACCGCGCGCGAACAGCAGCGCCAGGATCGAGATCGCCGCGTAGAGGCCCGTGGTGAAGTCGGCCATCGCCGGCCCCGGCTTGGCGGGCATGCCGGGGTAGCCAGTGACGGCACACGAACCCGATTCCGCCTGCACCAGAAGGTCATACGCGCGCTTGTGCGAGATGGGCCCGCCGGGCCCGTAGCCGTCGATCTCGACGGGAATGACGTTGGGATGGCTTTGAGCCAGGTCGGCGGCCGCGATACCCATCCGGGCCGTGGATCCGGGCGCGAGGTTGGACACGAACGCGTCGGCGTGGTCGAGCAGCCGGTGCAGCAGGTCAAGGCCGGCCGGTGACTTCGTGTTCAGCGTCACCGATTCCTTGCCGCGGTTGCACCACACGAAATGCGCGGCAAGACCGCCGGGACCGTTGACCACGTCGTCGTAGTCGCGCGCGAAGTCACCGCCGTTGGGGTTTTCCACCTTGATCACGCGTGCGCCGAAATCGGCGAGCACGCGGGTGCAGATCGGCGCGGCCACGGCTTGCTCCATCGCGACGACGGTGACCCCGGCCAGCGGGCCAGACATCAGTAACTCCTGGGCATGCCGAGCACGTGTTCGCCGAGGAAGTTCAGGATCATCTCCTGGCTGACCGGCGCGATCTTCATCAGCCGTGCCTCGCGGAAGTAGCGCGACACGTGGTACTCCTCGGAGTAGCCCATCCCGCCGTGCAACTGCAGCGCCCGGTCGGCGGCACCGAAGCCGGCGTCGGCGCACAGGTACTTCGCGGTATTCGCTTCGCGCCCACACGGTTTGCCGTTGTCGTACAGCCAGGTCGCCTTGCGCAGCACCAGCTCGGCCGCATCGAGGCGGGCCAGCGAGTCGGCCAGCGGGAACTGCAGACCCTGGTTCATGCCGATCGGCCGGTTGAACACCACCCGCTCGTTGCCGTACTTGACCGCCTTCTCCAACGCGACCCGCCCGATGCCCAGCGCCTCGGCGGCGATCAGCATGCGTTCGGGGTTGAGCCCGTCGAGGATGTAGGAGAACCCCTTGCCCTCCTCGCCGACCCGATCCTCGACCGGCACGATCAGATCGTCGATGAACACCTCGTTGGAGCTGACGGCGTTGCGGCCCATCTTCTTGATCGGACGGATGTCGACGTGGTCGCGGTCCAGGTCGGTCAGGAACAGCGTCATCCCGTCGGTCTTCTTGGTGACCTCGTCATACGGCGTGGTGCGGGTGAGCAGCAGGATCTTCTCGGACTCGAGCGCCTTGGAGATCCAGACCTTGCGGCCGTTGATGCGGTAGTTGTCGCCCTCGCGCTTGGCGAAGGTCGTGATACGCGAGGTGTCCAGCCCCGCACCGGGTTCGGTGACACCGAAGCACACGTGCAGGTCGCCGTTGACGATCCGGGGCAGCGTCGCGGCCTTCAACTCCGCGGAGCCGTGTTTGACCACCGGCTGCATCCCGAAGATCGACAGGTGGATGGCGCTGGCGCCGTTCATCGCCGCCCCCGAGCGCGAGATCTCCTCGAGCAGCAGGGTCGCCTCGGTGATGCCGAGACCATGGCCGCCGTACTCCTCCGGAATCGTCATGCCGAGCCAGCCGCCCTTGGCGATGGCGTCGTAGAACTCCGTGGGGAATTCGTGGGCCTGGTCCTTGGTCATCCAGTAGTGGTCGTCGAACTTGCCGGCCAGCTCGGCGACGGATTTGCGGATCAGCTCCTGATCCTCGCTCAGCTCGAAACTCATCCCGCCCGGCACGTGTACGACTCAGTCCTTATTGCCGGTCAGCTCTTTGGCGTTCGCGGCGAAGTCGGCGAAGCTGGCGCCGCCGTGCTCGTGCTTGCTGAGGGCTTGGATGGAGACGTCGTGGCCCTCGGCGGCTTTGCGTAGGGCGCCGACGGTGGCTTGTTCGCGGGTGATGTGGGTGAACGGGTCGAAGTGATACCAGCGCATGGCGTTTTCGTAGGTCATCTTGTTGACCTCGGCGTCGGGCACCTGGTGTTCGGTGAGCACCTCGTGGAGTTGTTCGGGGGCCCCGGGCCACATGCTGTCTGAGTGCGGGTAGTCGGCTTCCCAGCAGATGTTGTCGATCCCGATCTCGTTGCGCAGCTGCACCCCGACATGATCGGAGATGAAGCAGGTCAAGAAGTGCTCCCGGAACACCTCCGAGGGCTTCTGCTTGCCGAAGTCCTGACCGGTCCAGGTCGAATGCATCTCATAGGTGCGATCGGCGCGCTCCAGAAAATACGGGATCCAGCCGGTGCCGCCCTCCGACAGCGCGATCTTGAGGTCCGGGTACTTCTTGATCGGCGCCGACCACAACAGATCCGCGGCGGCCTGCACGATGTTCATCGGCTGCAGCGTGATCATCACATCCATCGGGGCATCCGGGGCGGTGATCGCCAACCGGCCCGAGGACCCGATATGCACATTCATCACCGTGTCGGTGTCCACCAGCGCCTCCCACAACGGCGTCCAGTACTCGTCGTGGAAACTCGGATACCCCATCGCGGCCGGGTTCTCGGTGAACGTCAGCGCATGCACCCCCCGCGCGGCGTTGCGCCGCACCTCGGCCGCACACGCTGCGGCGTCCCAGATCACCGGCAACGTCATCGGGATGAACCGGGCCGGATAGGCCGCACACCACTCCTCGACATGCCAATCGTTGTAGGCCTGCAACAAGCGCCAACGAAAACTCCGGATCCTCGGTGACAAACAGCCGCCCGGCGAAACCCGGGAAACGACGGGAAACACATCGACCCCAAAATCCCGCCGGCGTTCATATCCTTGACCCGCTCATCGACCTGCCAACACCCCGGCCGGATCTCATCGAGACCCTGGGGCTCCAGCCCGTACTCCTCCTTGGGCCGGCCCGCCACCGCATTAAGCGCCACATTCGGGATCACCACATCGCGAAACTGCCAGGTATCACTGCCATCGGGGTTATGCACCAACCGCGGCGCCTCATCGATATACTTCGGGCCGACAAATGATTCTTGAACATATCCGGCGGCTCAACAATGTGATCATCAACGCTGATCAGGATCATGTCTTCCTTGTTCACGCCCGTTCCTTTCGTCGAGGTCTCATGCCCCCGAAACCAGTAAGGTTCTCTATGTGAGGAAACTATCTTCTCACCGTACGAGAATCAACGTCCGAAAGCCACCCCATGGCCTTCTGGCAGCACCGTTGCCCCGCGGCGGGCACCGCCGTGACCGGCGCTTCTGGCCGCCTGACGTTGACCATTCGCGCGAAAAGGTGGAAACCTATTGGCGAAATATGAGAACCTGATTCTCGTGAGGGAGAGGACACAGCCGGTGCGACTGCCGCCGTTGCCCGCCGACCAGTGGGACGACGCCGTCCAGCAGGCGCTCGCCGTGATGCTTCCCGAAGAGCGCCGCAACCCCGAGGATGCGAGCAATATCCTCTCGACGTTCGTCCGCCATCCCGCGCTGACCAAGGAGTTCCTGCGATTCAACGTCCACCTGCTGTTTCGCTCGACGCTGCCGCCCCGGCTGCGGGAACTGGCGATTCTGCGGGTCGCACACCGCACGGACTCCGAATACGAGTGGTTCCAGCACGTCAAGATGGGCCTGCGCGAGGGACTCACCGAAGACGAGATCGCCGGCGTGCAGCGCGGCCCGGCCGATTACCCAGCCGCCGATGAGTTCGACCGCACGGTGCTGACCGGCGTCGACGAATTGATGGACTCCTACGAACTCTCGGACGCGACGTGGTCGGCGCTGGGCGCACGCTTCGATGAGCGGCAACGGATGGACTTCGTCTTCACGATCGGCTGCTACATCACCGTGGCCATGGCCTTGAAAACCTTTGGCATAGAACTCGACCAGGAGAGGTAACAAACAGTGGCACACTTCCCGAAGCCGGCCGCCGGTAGCTGGACAGAGAACTGGCCCGAGCTCGGCACCGCGCCGGTCGATTACACCGACTCGATCGATCCCGAGCAGTACAAGCTCGAGCAAGAGGCGATCTTCAAGAAGCTCTGGCTCAATGTCGGCCGGGTCGAGCGGCTCCCCCGCAAGGGCAGCTACTTCACCAAGGAGATGCCGTCGGTTGGCACGGGCACCTCGGTGATCATCGTGAAGGACACCGACGGCGAGGTCCGCGCCTTCTACAACATGTGCCGTCACCGCGGAAACAAACTGGTGTGGAACGACTATCCGGGCGAAGAGGTCTCCGGAACGTGCCGCCAGTTCACCTGCAAGTACCACGCGTGGCGGTACAGCCTCAAGGGTGACCTGACCTTCGTGCAGCAGGAGGACGAGTTCTTCGACCTGGAGAAGGCGAAGTTCGGCCTGGTGCCCGTGCGCTGCGAGCTCTGGGAAGGGTTCATCTTCATCAACTTCGACAATGACGCCGAACCGCTTGTCGATTACCTGGGCGACTTCGGGAAGGGCCTGGAGGGCTATCCCTTCCACGAGATGACCGAGACCTACACGTACCGCGCCGAGGTCAATGCGAACTGGAAGTTGTTCATCGATGCGTTCACCGAGTTCTACCACGCGCCGATGCTGCACCAGAAGCAGGCGACCAAGGAGGAGGCCGACAAGCTGCTCGGGTACGGCTTCGAGGCGCTGCACTACGACCTGAAGGGCGATCACGCGATGATCTCGTCCTGGGGCGGCATGTCGCCGCCGAAGGACCTCGAGCATGGTCAAGCCGATCGAGCGGGTACTGCACAGCGGCCTGTTCGGGCCGTGGGACCGCCCGGACATCAAGGGCATTCTTCCCGACGAGCTACCGCCCGCGATCAATCCGGCCAGACACAAGTCCTGGGGCACCGACTCGTTCGAGTTCTTCCCGAACTTCACCCTGCTCTTCTGGGCGCCGGGCTGGTATCTGACCTACCACTACTGGCCGACCGCGGTGGACAAGCACATCTTCGAGTCCACCCTGTACTTCGTGCCGCCGACGAACACGCGTCAACGACTCTCCCAGGAGCTGGCCGCAGTGACGTTCAAGGAATACGCATTCCAGGATGCCAACACTCTGGAGGCCACGCAGACCATGATCAACACCAGGGTGGTCACCGACTTCCCACTGTGCGATCAGGAGATCCTGCTCCGGCACCTGCACAAGACCGCGGGCGACTACGTGAACGAGTACAAGAAGAAGGAGAACGTAAATGGCGCTGTCAGGGTCTGATTCGACTCGTCGAAGCTACCGTCTGAGTTCGCCGACCTGGAGCGGTTCACCGACTGGTGCCTGCCTACCGAGCAGGAGCGCTACACCAAGCGACTCGCCTCGACCATGACCGAGATGCAGGAGTTCTACGACGCGGCGTTCGCCCGGCTCGAGGACGCCATGGTCTACCTCGACGCCCGGTTCCCGCTGCACGAAATGCCTGACGACGCAAAGGCTCTGATGCATCTGATGCAGTCGCTGGTCAACGTGTCGTTCCCGATCGAGGTCTGGAAGCAGCCGCGCGTGCTCGACAGCGGCGCCACCTATATCGAGCTCATCAAGGAGCCGGTGGTCTAGGCGTGCTGACGCTGCGGGCAGCAGGGCTACTTGACGTCGACGCCGGCGAAATCGTCCGGCCGGGAATCGTTCGCGTCGACGACGACCGGATCGTCGGCATCGGCGGCGACCGATGGATCGGCCGACGAGGCGAGGTCATCGACCTCGGCGACTCCATCCTGCTGCCCGGCCTGATGGACATGGAGGTCAACCTGCTGATGGGCGGGCGCGGGGAGAATCCCGGGCTGTCCCAGGTACAGGACGATCCGCCGACCCGGGTGCTGCGCGCGGTCGGCAACGCCCGCCGCACGCTGCGCGCGGGGTTCACCACCGTGCGCAACCTCGGATTGTTCGTCAAGACAGGCGGTTACCTGCTCGACGTCGCGCTGGGCAAGGCGATCGACGCGGGCTGGATCGAGGGCCCGCGGGTCGTGCCTGCCGGTCACGCGATCACCCCGACCGGCGGGCACCTCGACCCGACGATGTTCGCCGCGTTCATGCCCGGCGTGCTGGAGCTCACCGTCGAGGAGGGCATCGCCAACGGCGTCGACGAGATCCGAAAGGCCGTGCGATACCAGATCAAGCACGGCGCGCAGCTGATCAAGGTGTGCTGTCTCGGGTGGCGTGATGTCGCTGACCGGAGAGGCGGGGGCGCAACACTATTCGGACGAGGAGCTGCGCCGCGATCGTCGACGAGGCACACCGGCGTGGCCTGCGGGTCGCCGCGCACACGCACGGCGCCGAGGCGGTCAAGCACGCGGTGGCGGTCGGCATCGACTGCATCGAGCACGGATTCCTGATGGATGACGAGGCCATCAAGATGCTCGTCGACAACGACCGGTTCCTGGTGACCACCCGGCGGCTGGCCGAAGCGATGGACGTATCGAAGGCACCAAAGGAGCTGCAGGACAAGGCCGCCGAGATGTTCCCGAAGGCGCGCACGTCGATCAAGGCCGCCTATGAGGCCGGGGTGAAGATCGCCGTCGGCACTGACGCACCCGCGATCCCCCACGGTAAGAACGCCGACGAGCTCGTCACCCTCGTCGACTGGGGCATGCCGGCGGCGGCCGTGCTGCGCGCGGCGACGGTGGTGGCGGCCGATCTGATCAACAAGCCCGATCTCGGCAGACTGGCAGAGGGCTACCTCGCCGACATCATCGCCGTGCCCGGCGATCCCCTGCTGGACATCGGCGTTACACGGAACGTAAATTTTGTAATGAAAGGAGGCAAGGTCTATGTCAACAAGAACTGACGATCTGGTGGAGATCCAGCAGCTCCTCGCGAAGTACGCGGTCACCATCACGCAGGGCGACATCGAGGGCCTCGTCTCAGTGTTCACTCCCGACGGGACCTACAGCGCCTTCGGTGAGACCTATGCGTTGGAGCGCTTTCCCATCCTGGTCGACGCTGCGCCGAAGGGCCTGTTCATGACCGGCACGGCACTGGTCGACCTCGACGGCGACACCGCCACCGGTACCCAGCCGCTGTGCTTCATCGAGCATTCCCAACACGACATGCGCATCGGCTACTACCGCGACACCTACGAACGCACCGCCGACGGCTGGCGGCTGAAGACCAGAGCGATGACCTTCATCCGCCGCAGCGGGGACCACGACCATGGGCCGACCCCACGCGATCGGCCGGCCGAGTGCATGAATGTCGCGGAGTTCCGGTCGAACCTGCGTGCTTGGCTTGACGAGAACGACCTGACACCACCGTCCGACGGTCACTCGCTGGACGCGCACCAGCGCGCAACACTCCCGGGTGCTGCGCGCGCTGTATGACGCGGGCTGGATGCGGTACGGATGGCCCGAATCAGCAGGTGGGCTGGGCGGACCGGCGATCCTGCGGGCCGTCGTCGGCGAGGAGGTCGTCGGCCGCGGGCTCGACGACCCAGGACCGTATTCGATGCTCGACGTGCTGACGCCAACAATGATCGACTACGCACGACCCGAACTGGCGGCCGAGATGGTGCCCCTGCTGTTGTCCGGCCGAGAGACGTGGTGCCAGGGCTTTTCCGAGCCCGGCTCCGGCAGCGACCTGGCGTCCCTGTCGACGCGCGCCGAGCAGCGCGGCGACGAGTGGGTGGTCAACGGCCAGAAGGTGTGGACCAGTTTCGCGCAGTACGCGACGCGGTGCGTCCTGCTCACCCGCACCGGCGCGCCGGGAACCCCCAACCACGAAGCGCTCACCGCCTTCTTCGTCGACCTCGATACGCCGGGCGTCACGGTGCGGCCGCTGCGCACCATGCACGGCGTCGACGAATTCTGCGAGGTCTACTTCGACGACGTCGCCGTGCCGGCCGACCGCATGCTCGGCCAGCCCGGTGACGGCTGGCGGTTGGCGATGGACCTGCTTCCGTTCGAACGGTCGACCTGCTTCTGGCAGCGAATCGCCTACCTGTACTCGCGATTCGACAAGCTCATCGTCGAGGTGAACGACCGCGGCGTCCAGGACGGCGAGGACGATGCCGCTCTCGGCGCCGCTTACCTGGGGCTGCACACGTTGCGGTGCCGGTCACGCGACACCCAGTACCGACTCGGCGAAGGCACCCGGCTGGGCCCCGACACCTCCATCGACAAAGTGCTGCTCGCCAGCGCCGAGCAGCGCATGTACGACACCGCGCACGATCTGCTGCCCGGCGCGATCGAACTCGACGAGTCGTCGTGGCGGACCGAGTATCTGTACTCGCGGGCGGCAACGATCTACGGTGGCACGGCCGAAATTCAGCGCAACATCATCGCGCGCCGGCTGCTCGAGCTCGGGAAGGAGTGATCGTGCAGCCAGGCCCATGGGTCGGCTCGGCCGACCATGATCTGCAGCTGCTCACCGAGACGCTTCGCAAGACGATGGCGGCGTCCAAGGGCCAGCAACTCGACAAGGCGCTCGCGGAGCTGGGCTGGCTGGAAATGCTCGAGGAGATGCCCGACACCGCAATTCCTTTGGTCTTCGGTCTGCTCGGCGAAACGGGTGCGCATGCTCCGGTGATCAACGATGTCGTGCTGGCCGGCGGCGGGACGGGGCCGCTGCCCTATGCGGGCGGTTCGTGGATTGTCTGGGGGCGCACCGATGAACCGGGAACGGCCGTCGACGACGAGCTGCCGATCCGCCGGGTGTCATCCGGCGATCCGGTGCCGCTGGCCCCGGGCAGGCGCGCGCTGGGTTGGTGGCTGGTCGGCGCCAGCAGGGCCATGCTCGCGCTGGCACGCGAACATGCCCTGAGCCGAACGCAATTCGGCAAGCCCGTCGCGTCGTTCCAGGCCATCCGTCATCGACTCGCCGAGACGCTGGTCGCGATCGAGGGCGCGGAGGCGACCCTGCACGCCGCGACCGACGACTTCACCTCCCTGCTCGCCAAGGCCGCGGCGGGTCAGGCGGCGCTCACCGCGGCGAAACACTGCCAGCAGGTGCTCGGCGGGATCGGGTTCACCAACGAGCACGAGTTGCATCGGCACGTCAAGCGGGTGCTGGTGCTCGACGGGTTGCTCGGCAGCGCACGGGAATTGACCCGTGAGGCCGGGGCCACGCTGCGCGCAGAAGGCTACGCCCCGAGACTGGTCCAGCTCTAACGGCGCGCGTGCGTGTCTACTTGATGTTGGCCTTCATCTCCTCCATGTTCACCAGCACCGGCCAGCCGCTGACGCTCATCGCGTTGCCGTGTCCGGTCTGGTGGATGTCGAACACGGACTGGATGGCCGCGTAGAAGCCCTGCACGTCCAGCGTCTGGTTGACCGCCCGCTTGGCCTGGCGCAGGGCGAACGACGGCATCTTCGCGATCTGCTCGGCAAGTGCGCGGGTCTGGCTGTCGAGCTCGTCGCGGGGCACGACCCGGTTCACCATGCCGGTGCGCTCGGCCTCCTCGGCGGTCAACGCGCGGCCGGTGAAGAGGATCTCCTTTGCCTTCCGGGCGCCGAGTTCCCAAGTGTGGCCGTGGTATTCGACACCGCCGATGCCCATCAGCACCACCGGGTCGGAGAACAGCGCGTCGTCGGCGGCCAGGATCAGGTCGCACGGCCAGCACAACAGCAGCCCACCCGAGATGCAGCGACCCTGAACCGCCGCGATCGACGGCTTCGGCACGTTGCGCCAGCGCAGCGTGTACTCGAGGTAGCGACGGCTCTCATGCTGGTAGATGAACTCCAGCGTGATCTTGTCGGGAACCGGGCCGCCGCCCCTGATGTCGTGGCCCGCCGAGAAGTGCTTGCCGTTGGCACGCAGCACGATCACCGCAACCTCGCTGTCCTCGGCAGCGCGGGTCCACGCGGCGTCGAGTTGGTCCAGCAGTTCGGTGTTCTGGGCGTTGGCGGCCTCGGGCCGATTGAGCGTGATGGTCGCGATGTGGTCGGCAACGTCATAGTCGATGTACACGGTCGTTCGCTCCCGGGGAAGAAAATTCGAAAGACTTCTGTTATCTCCAAAATGAGAATACTATTCTCGTGGTGAGAAAGTTACAATCTCTGACACGTGAACCGCGAGGGGGTCGAGGACCGCGATGGCAAGGCGTTCTCCGGTACAGTCAGTTCATGTTCTCCCCAATAGGCCTGGATCCGAGCCGCCGGTGACCAGTCCCAGCGAAGAACCCGCCTGGAAGCAGCGCGCGGTCGAGCGATCGATCAAGACTGCGAAGCTCCGGGCCGCACAGCGCGTTCAGCGGTTCCTTGACGCCGCACAGGCGATCATCATCGAGAAGGGCAGCACCGACTTCACGGTCCAAGAGGTCGTCGACCGGTCGCGCCAGTCGCTGCGAAGCTTCTACCTGCAGTTTGACGGCAAACACGAACTCCTGCTGGCCCTGTTCGAGGACGCACTGAGCCGGTCTGCCGACCAGATCCGGGCGGCGACCGCGAACCAGAAAGACCCGCTCGAAAGCCTCAAGGTCGCAGTGACGTTGCTGTTCGAGTCCTCGCGGCCCGATCCGACCGCCAAGCGGCCGCTGTTCACCGACTTCGCCCCGCGCCTGCTGGTGTCGCATCCCACCGAGGTCAACATTGCGCACGCGCCGCTGTTGGCGCTGCTCACCGAGCTGATGGAGGCGGCCAGCGAGGCGGGCGAACTGCGTGCGGGCATCAATCCCAAGCGGATGGCCGCGATGACGATGCAGACGGTGATGTTCGTCTCCCAGCACAGCGGGGACCCTGAAGACGGGTCGGCGCACCCCATCACCGCCGACGAAGTCTGGGACTTCTGCTCTCATGGATTCGCCGCCAGCTAGCGCGAGAATTACGTTCTCACTGACGTAGAATCGCGCTTACACTGAGCGAGTGTCCGATCTCTGGTCCGACCTACTCGCACGCCTTGAGCTCCGTCCGGTGCCGTCGGGGGGCACCGGCAAGGGGCACGCCGGCGATGGCGTCACCTACGCCACCGATCTGACGCCGGTTCGCGAGCCGAGGTTCTCGATGCACGCAAACCCGTTGTCTCCCAGCCCTGCAGAAGCTGATTCTTGTAAGCAGAGAGCTTAATTCGCCAGAAATGAGTCTCTTATTGACACCCGCGCGTGGCCGATGCCAGAGTTGTGAGACAAATGGGAGGGCATATGTCTTACGGGACCCCGATCAGGCGAGAGGCGAGGACGTGACGAACAGCGTGAGACGGCTGCGGCGAACGATGTCTACTTCGATCCGTATGACGTCGAGATCAACGCCAACCCGTATCCGTCCTTCGCGCGGCTGCGCGAGGAGGCGCCGCTGTACTACAACGAGCAGTTCGACTTCTACGCCCTGAGCCGGTTCACCGACGTCAACAAGGCTCTCATCGACCACGAGACCTTCAGCTCGGCACGTGGGGCCATCATCGAGCTGATCAAGGCCGACATCGAGATCCCTTCGGGCGCATTGATCTTCGAGGACCCGCCGATCCACACCACTCATCGCAAGCTGCTGTCGCGGATGTTCACACCCCGCAAGATCAACGCACTCGAGCCCAAGATCCGCGACTACTGCGCGCAGGCCCTCGACCCGCTCGTCGGCACCGGCACGTTCGACTTCGTCAAGGACCTCGGCGCCGTCATGCCGATGAAGGTGATCAGCGCGTTGCTCGGCATCCCCGAGGGCGACCAGGAGATGATCCGCGACCACGCCAACGCGCAGATGCGCACCGAGGCCGGCAAGCCCATGGCCGCTGCCCAGGACGGACTCGTCACCGGCGAGATCTTCGAGGCCTACATCGACTGGCGCACGGACAACCCGTCCGACGACATCATGACCGAACTGCTCAACGTCGAGTTCACCGACGAGCAGGGCGTCACCCGCAAGCTGACCCGCGAAGAGCTGCTCATCTACATCAACGTCGTCGCGGGCGCGGGCAACGAGACAACCACCCGGCTGATCGGCTGGGCCGGCAAGGTGCTGGCCGAACACCCCGAGCAGCGCCGCGACCTCGTCGAGAACCCGGGCCTCGTCCCGCAGGCCATCGAGGAGCTGTTGCGGTTCGAACCACCGGCGCCCCACGTCGCCCGTTATGTCACCCGCGATGTCGAGTTCTACGGACAGACGGTGCCCGAGGGCAGTGCCATGATGATGCTCATCGGCGCGGCGGTTCGGGACAGCCGCCAGTTCCCGCCCGACGGTGAGGTCTTCGACATCCATCGCGAGCAACGCCAGCACCTGGCATTCAGTGTGGGCACTCACTTTTGCCTTGGCTCGGCGCTCGCGCGCCTCGAGGGGCGCATCGCGCTGGAGGAGATCCTCACGCGCTTCCCCGAATGGGATGTCGACATCGCCAATGCGTCGCTGTCCCCGACGTCCACAGTCCGCGGCTGGGATTCGATGCCGGCCGTCATTCAAGTGAATTCCCTTCCACCAACGACGAATTGAGGTAGCTATGACTGGACGTGTTGAAGGCAAGGTCGCTTTCATCACCGGCGCGGCCCGTGGCCAGGGCCGTGCGCATGCGGTGCGATTGGCGCAGGAAGGCGCCGACATCATCGCCGTCGACATCTGTAAGAAGATCGACACAGTAGAGCTGATCGCCGCAGCCACCCCGGAGGATCTGGCCGAGACCGCAGATCTGGTCAAGGGGCACAATCGCAGGATCGTCACGGCAGAGGTCGACGTGCGCGACTACGACGCATTGAAGGCCGCGGTGGACAGCGGCGTCGAGCAGCTCGGGCGCCTCGACATCATCGTGGCCAACGCCGGCATCGGAAACGGCGGCCAAACACTGGACAAGACCAGCGAAGCCGACTGGACCGCCATGATCGACGTCAACCTCGGCGGCGTGTGGAAGACCGTCAAGGCCGGCGTTCCCCACCTCCTGGCCGGCGGCCGCGGCGGATCGATCATCCTCACCAGCTCGGTCGGCGGCCTGAAGGCCTACCCGCACACCGGTCACTACGTGGCCGCCAAACACGGTGTGGTGGGCCTGATGCGGACATTCGCCGTCGAACTCGGCGCCCAGAACATCCGCGTCAACTCGGTGCACCCGACCAACGTGAACACCCCGTTGTTCATGAACGACGGCACGATGAGGCTGTTCCGCCCCGACCTGGAAAATCCGGGGCCGGAAGACATGAAGGTCGTCGGCCAGTTGATGCACACGTTGCCGATCGGCTGGGTCGAGCCGGAGGACATCGCCAACGCCGTGCTGTTCCTGGCGTCGGACGAGGCGCGCTACATCACCGGCGTGACGCTGCCGATCGACGGCGGCAGCTGCCTGAAGTAGCCCGTTCGCCCAAAGCACCCGATCGCCGCGCGCTCGGTGGTTCGATGGAACCGTCGACCGCGAGTGGGGTGGGATGTGAAGCGACTCAACGGCATGGACGCCATGCTGCTGTACAGCGAGACGCCGAACCTGCACACCCACACGTTGAAGGTGGCGATCATCCACGCCGCCGACTACCGCGCCGCCCACGGTGGCGAGTTCACCTTCGACGTGTTCCGCCGGACCGTCGCACGGCGGTTGCATCTGCTCGACCCGCTGCGCTACCGGCTCGTCGACATCCCGTGGAAGCTTCACCATCCGATGTGGCTCGAGGATTGCCCGGTCGATCTCGACTACCACCTGCGCCGCGTGCACGTGCCCGCCCCCGGCGGCCGGCGAGAACTCGATCAGGTCATCGGTGAGATCGCCAGCACTCCGCTTGACCGCACCCGCCCGCTGTGGGAATTCCACTTCGCCGAAGACATGGCGGGCGACCGCTTCGCGTTGATCGGCAAGGTGCACCACACCTTGGCCGACGGGGTCGCCTCGGCGAACCTGCTGGCGCGGCTGATGGATTTGACCGGCTCGGCGCAGCACGAGCGCATCGTGCTACATCGCGTGCGACCCGCCGCCAAAACGGCAGCTGCTCTGGGAAGCCCAACTCGACCACGTTCAGAACATCGCCGCGTTGCCCCGGCTGATCGCGGACGCTGCGCGCGGGTTCGCCCGAGTTCGACAGCGCAACAAGGCAGCGGCCCGAGGCGCCCGACATGGCCAAAATGTTTCGGGCGCCGCCGACTTTTCTCAATCATGTGGTGTCGCCGGTCCGGACCTTCGCGACGGCCACCCTGTCCTTGGCCGAGGTCAAGGAGACCGCCAAGCATCTCGGCGTCACATTCAACGACATCGTGCTGGCGACGGCGGCGGGCGGGCTACGGGAGTTGTTGCTGCACTACGACGGTCGCGCTGATCGACCGATACTCGCGACGGTTCCGGTCAGCACCGACATGTCGGCAGAGCGAATCACCGGCAACGAGATCAGCGGCATCACCGTGTCGCTTCCTGTGCACATCGACGACGCGCTCGAGCGGGTGAAGCTCACGGCGCTGTCCACCAAGCGAGCCAAGGAAGGCAACGATCTGCTCGGTCCCGAGCTGCAGGGCCGGATGATGGAGTACTTACCGCCGCTGCTGGCGCCTGCGATGTTTCGCCGACAGGCCAAACATGCCGCCCACAACAGGTTGATGAACGTCGCGGTCTCGAACGTGCCGGGTCCGCGGGAGCGGGGCCACGTCGGCGGCGCCCCGGTGAGCGAGATCTATTCCGTTGGAGTGCTTTCGGCGGGCAGCGCCTTCAACATGACCGTCTGGAGTTATGTGGATCAGCTGGATATTGCTGTGCTCTCCGACGACCAGACGTTCGATGACCCGCATGAAGCAACCGACGCGATGGTGCACGCCTTCGGGGAGATCCGGCGGGCGTGCGGCCTCGGCGGGCCGACCACCGTCGGCACCGCGATGGCGCCCGCGACCGCGGGCGGCTAACCCAGCACCGGGAACCGGCGTTCACGCGCCAGTTCATCGAGTGCGGCTTGCATGACCGCCCTGACGTGGAGGTCGACCTCGTCGACGTCGGGGTCCTCGCCGAACTCCGCGATGACGTCGATCGGCTCGAGCACCCGGGCGACGACCTTGGCGGGTAGCGGCAGATTGGGCGGGATGATCGCGGACAGGCCGAACGGGAAACCGAAGCTGATCGGCAGGATTTCCACCCGGGCCCGCTTAAGACCCAACCGTCTGGCGATCGAATCGCCTCGGGCAAGGAACAATTGGGTTTCCTGGCCACCGATCGACACCACCGGCACGATCGGTACACCGGACTCGATGGCGGTCCTGACGTAGCCGGTGCGGCCCGCGAAGTCGATGACGTTCTCGGTGAACGTGGGCCGATAGGAGTCGTAGTCGCCACCGGGGAAGACCAGGACGACGGCGCCCTCCCGCAATGCCTTCGCGGCGTTTTCGCGGCTGGCCTCGATGACGCCGGCGCGGCGCAGCCAATCGCCGACGTTGGCGATGAAGACGCCGTAGTGGGCCAGGGTGTAGAGCGGCCGGTCGTAACCGAACTTCTGGTAGAACGCCGGCGCGAAGATCAGTACATCGGGGGTGAACATGCCGCCGGAGTGATTCGACACCACAAGCGCGCCACCGTGGGCGGGCATGGCGTCCAAGTCGCGCACCTCTGCGCGGAAGTACCGTTTGATGACCGGTCCCACCCAGTTCGCGATCTGCTTGGTGAAGCCGGGATCCCACTTGGCGACCTCTGGCTTGTCCGCTCTACTCATGAAGTAACAGTTCCCACTTTTCGCCCCCAACCACCAGAACGGTGGTATGAGTATGGTACTTTCCTAAAAAGAGAATGTCATATCCGCAGGTAGGAGGGTCTGATGACCGGAACTGTGCTCGTCACCGGCGGGTTCGGCCTGGTCGGGTTCGGCCACCGTGCAACGGTTGACCGACCTCGGCCGTCATGTCGTCGCCACTGACCTCGACACCCCCGCCAACCGCAAAAAGGCCGCGAAGCTCCCTGACGGTGCCGAAGCCCGGTGGGCGGATCTGACGGATCCGGGGCAGGTTGAGCGGTTGGTGGCCGAGGTGTCGCCGCAGGCGATCATTCACCTCGCCGCGGTGATTCCGCCCCCCATCTATCGCAACGCCAAACTTGCGCGGCGGGTCAACGTCGACGCCACCGCCACCCTGGTCCGCATCGCCGAGGCACAACCGACTCCGCCTCGCTGGGTGCAGGCGTCGAGCAATGCGGTGTTCGGTTCGCGCAACCCGCACCGCTCACCTGAAGGGGTTCGCGCGGACATGCCGATGCGGGCGTCGGACCTGTACAGCGCGCACAAGATCGAGGCCGAAGAGATCGTGCGCGCGTCGAGCCTCGATTGGGTGGTCCTTCGGCTCGGCGGCGTGCTCAGCGTCGACCCGTCGGCGATGCCGCTCACGACCGACGCCCTGTACTTCGAGAGCGCGCTGCCGACCGATTGCCGAATGCACAGTGTGGATGTTCGAGATGTGGCGTGGGCGTTCGCCGCGGCCACCACTGCCGACGTGGTCGGGGAAATCCTGTTGATTGCCGGCGACGACACCCACAAGATCAAATACGGCGACGTCGGGCCCGCGCTGGCCGCCGCCCGGGGGCTGAAGGCGGGCTGCCGACGGGCCGGCCGGGCAACCCTGACAATGACGACGACTGGTTCGTCACCGACTGGATGGACACCACCCGAGCCCAGGAAGCCCTGCAGTTTCAGCACCATTCGTGGGACGACATGCTCGCCGAGATGCGGGCCAACGCCGGCTGGACGCGCTATCTACTGCCACTCGTTTGCTCCACTCGTGCGGATGATCCTCAAGCGCCGGGGCGCCTATTGGAAGGCGCCCGGGCAGTACGCGGATCCGTGGGGCGCGATCCGCGCCAAGTTGGGCGAACCGGCACCAGACAAGCCATACGAGCGCACGTAACCGCATAGTGTTCGCGCCGTGGACACATTCCAAGGGCGCGCAACAGTCATCACCGGCGGGGCCAACGGCATCGGTTTCGCCACGGCACGACGATTCGCTCGACCGAGGCGCCAGGGTGATGCTCGCCGACATCGATCAGTCCGCGCTCGACGACGCGGTCGCTACCCTGCGCGCCGACGGGGTCGACGCGCACGGTGTCCGGTGCGACGTGCGCAAGCTCGACGACGTCAGCCACCTGGCCGACGAGGCGTTTCGGGTGTTCGGTGAGGTCCACGTCGTGTTCAACAACGCCGGCATCGCCTACGCCGGTCCCATCGTGGGGACCAGCCACGACGACTGGCGCTTTGTCATCGATGTCGATCTGTGGGGACCGATCCACGGGGTCGAGGCGTTCCTGCCGCGATTGATCGCCCAGGGCGGCCGCGAGCCACATCGTGTTTACGTCGTCGTTCGCCGGGCTGATCCCGAACGTCGGGCTCGGACCCTACTGCGTCGCGAAGTACGGCGTGGTCGCGCTCGCCGAGACCCTGGCCCGGGAGGTCAGGCCCAACGGCATCGGGGTCTCGGTGCTCTGCCCGATGATCGTGGAAACCAACCTGTTGGCCAACACCGAGCGCGTCAGGAGCGACGACTACGGCCCGGCCACGCCGTCGGCCGCCGAAACCGTCGAGCAGCTGGCGTCGGGGCCGCATGCTCCCGACGACGACAGCGTGCTCGACGTCGAGGACGTCGCCCGCCTGACGGCCGACGCGATCCTCGCCAATCGCCTCTACGTGCTGCCGCACCGGGCGGCGCGGGATTCGATTCAGCGCCGGTTCGGGCGCATCGACCGCACCTTCGACGAGCAGGCCGCCGAAGGCTGGACGCATTAACTAACCGGGCCTAGCCGGGCCCCAGCTGGTAATCGCCGGTCTCCGGGTGGTGATACCAGCCGCCCGCGGCCTGGGTTCCGCCGTCGACGTGGATGGTCTGACCGGTGATGTAGCTCGACATGTCAGACGCCAGAAACACTGCGGCACCGGCCATTTCGTCGACATGCCCGGGTCGGCCCATCGGTATCAGGTTTCCGATGTTCGGCGACAGACCGTTCGGTAAAACCCGCATGATGCCTTCGGTGATGGTCACATCCGGGGCGAGCGCATTCACCCGAATCCGGTGTGGCGCCAGCTCGAGCGCCGCGGTCTTGGTGTAGTTGATCACGCCGGCCTTGGCCGCGGCATACGCCGCGTAACCCGGCGCCGCACGCACACCCTCGATCGACGTCACGTTGATGACGCTGCCCGGTTGCCCGGCGTCCACCAGGGCGCGCGCCACCCGCTGTGTGCACAGCAGCACGTGGCGCAGGTTGGATTTGTAGAGCGCATCCCAACCGTTCTCGCTGGTGTCGAGCAGTGGTGAGGTGAATACCCCACCGGCATTGTTGACCAGGATGGACGGCATCCCGAGTTCGGTCGTGGTGCGGTGCAGCGCCGCATCGACCTGCTCGCTGTCCCGGACATCGGTCACGATGCCCAGCGCGCCGATGGACTCCGCGGCCGATGCGCACGTCGCGCCGTTGCGTTCCCAGATCGCAACCGACGCACCAAAGGCGACCAGCCCCTCGGCGATTCCGCGGCCGATGCCCTCTCCCCCGCCGGTCACGACCGCCACGCGACCGGTGAGCAGGATGTCGGACGGTTCGATGGCCATCAGCGGCGAAGCTATCAGACCTTGGTGCCGTGCATGGCCGGTGCGGTGCCGATCACGCCCGTCGCCTCCAGTTCGTCGATGTCCTTGTCGCTGCAGCCCGAGTTCGGACAGCAGCTCGCGGTTGTGCTGCCCGAGCAGCGGCGCGGGCCGCACGTGGACTCTGCGGGCCCGCGGAGAACGGTGACGGCAGCGTGCTGTGGGGCGTTGTCGCGTTGACCGGGTGGTCGACGTCTTCGAAGAAGCCGCGGGCGGCGAGCTGCGGCAGCTCGGATTGGCGGTGGGGCTGCATGACTTTGGCCGACCGGGACACCGGCGGCGCCACAGCGCGCTCGACGATGTCGTCGCCGCTGCGCCGCTCACACCACGCTTCGAGATGCTCGTCGATGAGATCGTGGTGGCTGCGCCTGCCGTCGGCGCTCGCCAGCGCGGGGTCGATCGCCCATGCCGGGCCGCCCAGCGCGTCGCGCAGTCCCGCCCACTGCTCGTCGGTCTGCCACCGCGATGGCAACCCAGCAGTCGCGCCTGCCGAACTCGTCGATCTCGTTGGTGCGGTACAGGTTTTGCGGCGCCGCCGTCGGCCCGCGATTGCCGGCGCGCTGCAGCAGCGCACCGTAGGCCGAGTACTCGATGACTTGCTCGGCGGCGACGTTGAGCGCGGCGTCGACCATCGCCGCCTCGATCGTGCACCCCCTCGCCCGGTGCGGCGACGATGCTCGAGCGCGAGCAGCAGCGCGTTGAGCGCGTGCACGCCGGCGTTGGGGTCGCCGACCGAGTACGGCTCGTACGGGTTGCGGTCGGGATAGCCGGTCAGCCAGCTCATCCCGGACGCCGTCCTCGATGACGTAGGCGAACGCCGGGTTGTCCCGCCACGGCCCGTCGAGGCCGAAGCCGGGCATCCGCAGCATGATCGCGTCGGGACGCACCTCTTGCACGGCAGCGAAATCCAGCCCGATCTGGTCGAGCACCCGCGGCGTGTAGTTCTCGACGATGACGTCGCACGTCGCGATCAGCGGCGCATCAGCAGTTCGCGTCCGGTCGGGCTCTGAAGATCGAGCGTCAGGCCCTTCTTGTTGGTGTTGAGCCCCGAGAAGATCGGCGACTTCTCCCACCATTGCTCTTCGGTGATCGGGATGCCCGCGATCAGCCGGGTGCCGTCGGGCCGTCGCGTCGACTCGACGTGGATGACCTCGGCGCCGAGCATGGCCAGCATGTGCGTGCAGGACGGCCCGGCCCAGAAGGTCGTCATGTCGAGGACACGCAGGCCCCTCGAACGGCAGCCGAGCCGGCGGCGCCGGTCGGCGCGGCGACGTCGTGACCGGCGACATGGTTCCGGCGGTACTGCTCGGTGTGCTCGCCGAGGCGCGGCGCCGGCTGCGGTGCGCGAAGCCGCGCCGGCTGCATCCGATAGGGCGGCCCGGGCTGGGAGAAGCCGTCGCGCGGATTGGCGACGAACGACCCGCGCGCCTGGAAGTGGTCGAGTCGGATCGACGTTGGCGCCGTTGGCGACCGGGGCGTTGGGAATCCGGAACGCCGTGGCGAGATCGCGGATCTCGTCGACGGTTTGGCTCTGCGACCCATGCGTACGAGCTCGCCGGACGTGCTCGTTGGCCTGCTCGGTGATCGACAGCGGCGACTCCTCGTCGATCCAGTCCTGATGGCCGATCATCGCGCACAGGTCGAACCACTGCTGCGCGGTGCCGCAGCCCATGTCGACCAGGCCGTCCTTGGCCCGCGCGACGCCGGGCACGGTGAGCCGGCGGGCGTCGCGCCATGGCCGGCCCGAGCATCTCGTAGTAGCGTCACCGGATAGTAGGTGAGGCCGAGGATCTGGGCCTCGAGCATCGACAGGTCGACCAGCTCGCGCCGCGCCCCGCATCCGGGATGCCATCGTGCCGCGCTCGCGTACGCGCCTGCGAGCCAGTCGCCGACCTGCCCGCCGACGAACACCGGTGCCCGGTCGGCCGATCCGCGGCCGAGCCCGACGATCCCGCCCGACCACGCCTGCAGCGTGAACTCGGTGGCCGGTCGGTCCTTCCATGGGCCCGTCCAGCCCGAACGGCGTGATGGCCGTGACCGTCAGGTGCGGATGGCCGCGGTGGATCTCGGCGGGCGTGAAGGCGCGATGTTCGGCCACTGGCGATCCGCGCGACCACACCACCGCGTCGGCATGCGGCGAGCAACCGGTTGACGAAGTCGATGTCGGTCGGGTCGGTGCTCGGGGTCGGCCACGACGCTGTGCTTCGAGCAGGCCAGGAAGCTGAACAACGCGCCGTCGTCGCCGGGCGCGAATCTCGGCGCCCGACGCCGACCACCGGCGCAGCGGATCACCTTCCGGCGCTTCGACCTTGATGACGTCGGCGCCGCCGTCGGCAAGCAGCTTCGTGCAGTAGGCACCGGCGATCCCCGTGGACAGGTCGATGACGGTGTAGCCGTCCAGCGGCGCGACATCCATGGGTGCTCCTGCTGCGCGCCGATTACTTCTTCTTCTTGCGGTTCGACTTGCTCAGCCGGAAGTCGGGCGGGAACTTGTCGTCGTTGTCGTTGACCGCATCGGCCAGCCCGCTGTCGATGGACGTCCATCATGTCCAGGTCATCGGTGCCGTCGGCGGCGACGCCGCTGCCCATCGACTCGAAGAACGCGCGACAGCAGGCTGCCCATGTACTCGCCCTGGTGCTGCTTGTAGACCTCGAAGAAGACCTTCTGCATGGAAGACGGTGTCGACGGGGCGGTTGCGCGCACACGCCCGCGCGTACTTGTCCACCTCGGCTTCCAGCTGATCCCGGGACACCACCTTGTTGAGGAAGTTGCACTTGTCCATCTCCTCGGCGGTGAACGGCCGTCCGGTGAAGACCATCTCCTGGAACTTCCGCAGGCCCATCATCTGCACCCAGGTCCACATCCGCGGGCCCCAGCCGTAGTAGCGGAAGGACGGGTGGCCGAAAAGCGCGTCGTCGGACGAGATCACCAGGTCGGCGTCGGCGCACTGGTAGAAGTGCCATCCGTAGCAGTAGCCCTTGGCCTCGACGATGCTGATCTTCTTGAGTTCCTGCAGTGGCCGGTTGCCGGCCTGCACGTTGGCATACCAACCGCTGATGGTGGCGCCGTTGCGGAACGTCCCCTTCGGCGGATAGCTGACGTCGTCGACGCCTAGTCGGCCCTCCAGTTGCAGTTCGGCGCAGCCGCTGCTCCGATTCGTCGTTGCCCTCCATGAATTCCGGGCAGGTCGGCGCCGCTACCGAGGTTGTCGCCGACGCCGCGGATCACCACGACCTTGACGTCGTTGTCGACGGTGGCGGCACGCAGCACGTCGGCATAGCGCAACCGCGCCTCCGACGTCGGCGCGTTGAGGAACTCGGGACGGTTGAACGTGATCGTCGCGATCTTGGTCTTCGGGTCCTTCTCGTAGAGGATGATCTCCTCGGGCGGTGGGCCGTCTTGGTCTTCGACATCCGTTTCACTTCAGCCTATTCGACGGCGCTCTGGCGCGACTGACCGACGGACTCGAGGTCAGCACCTCGGCTCCGTCGTCGGTGATCAGGACCGCGTCGCGACTGAAGACCGCGCCGACGCCCTGCTGCCCATACGTATCCGGTGACCGGCCAGCACCATGCCGGGTCCAGGCGTGCCTCGGTGGTGTCTCCGGCAGGTGCGGCGACACCACCGGCGGGTCGAAGCCCAAGCCCGAGACCGTGCGCGACGGGCATCGGCGGCAACGGTTCGCCGGCGACTTCGTATGCCGCGAGCAGATCACTCGCAGGCGCGCCGGGCTTGCAGGCCGCAACTAGCTTGTCCCACAGCGTCATTCGAACGATCGAACAGCTCGCCGGCGCCGGGGACGTCGCCGACCGGCACGGTCCGGCCCACCTCTGCCACGTAGCCGTCGGCCAGCGCGCCCGCGGCGAATGCCACCAGGTCACCGTCGGCGACCCGACCGTCGCCTGCGGACCCGCCGCCACGGGTGCTCGCGCGAGGTGACCCACGCACCGTCCTGAGTCGCCGACGTGCTCACCCCGCCAGCGGCCATGCGCCTCCAGCATCGCGCCGGTCAACGACTGCTCGGTGATGCCGGGCGACAATTCGGAAAGCGCTGCGGCCAGGCCGGCTTCGGCCACCCGCAGCGCCCCGCGCAGCGCCGACGACTTCTTCGGCGGTCTTGATCCGCCGGGCGGCGCGCATGGCGAGTTCACCGTCGACGAGCTCGGCGTTCGGGAACGCGATCGGCAGCAGCTGCGCGAAAGTCGGTGACAGGGCGTCGGTTCCGACCCGGCCTGCCGTCGCGGCCCCGTCGATGTCCTTCAGCACCTCGATCAGGGTCATCGGGTTCCACGCCAGGCCGTAGAGGTGGTCGTGCGTCGATCTCCTCCGGCATGCCCTCGTCCCAGCTGCTGTTCAGGTGGATCTCGCCGGTGGCGCGGACCACCACGCAGATCGGCGCGAACGGCCGCGTCCCGGCGACCCAGAGTTGCGGCGCCCCGGTGACGTAGCGGACGTTGGCCTGCCTGCCCGAGCACCAGGACGTCGAGGTCGTGCGCCTCCATCTGCGCGAGTGCGCGGTCGCGCCGTCCGGTGCGCAGTGCCCGGCCGTCGGGCGACGATCTCAGTCGGCCATCAGTGCCCGCGCCGTACGGAGCGTAGGGATAGTCGGTGATCGGCGTGAAGCCGTCCTCGGTGATGACCACGATCTCCTCGCTTCGATATCCGCCGGTGCCGTCCTCCCAGACCACCGGCTCCAAGCACCAGCACCATGCCGGCGGGGAACACGAAGTTGTCGTCGAACTCCTGGCCGAGATCGGTTCCGATCATCGGCATTTCGGCGGCATTGGTGCCGATGCCGTGGCCGAGGTAGAAGTGCGGCAACCACGGCTTGCGGCCGCCGTTGGCGGCGATTGCCGCGCGGGCCAGATCACCCGACGTCGCGCCGGCCTTGGTGACCTTCAACACGGCATCGAGGATGTCGCGCCACTTGCGGAACTGATCCTGCTGGCGGGCCGTCGGCTGCGTCACCCACCAGCCAGGTCCGGCCGAAGTCCGAACAGTACCCGTGGTAGGTGATGCTGACGTCGGTCCACAGCACGTCACCCTTCGCCAGCTCGCGCTCGGTGGTCAACAGCGGCAGCGCCAGATCTCCGGTGGTCGTCCAGGTGCCCTCCGCCTTCGAGTTGGGCATCACCTGCCAGATGGCCTCGAGCATGTTCGCGGTGGCGCCGAGTTCGAAGGCGCGCCGGACGAACTGCGCCGACAGGTCGATCTGCCTGATGCCCGGCGCCAGAGACTTCTGGACCTCGACGACGGCTTCTTCGGTGATGCGGCACGCCTTGCGGATGCAGGAGATCTGATCCGACGTCTTCACCAGCTTGGCCGGACCCGACCACCGGTGCGGCGTCCGACGGCGGCCCGCCGGGAATAGCCGGTCCCCGGCGCGCCGCATCGCGCCGGTCATCTCGTCGACCGCGACCGTTGCGCCCGGGCGGACCAGGTCGGCCAGCACCCGCGCGAAATGTTCGACGCCCTCGTCGAATTCGAGATACAGCGGCGCCGTGCAGGTGGTCGGCGGGCAGCTCGGACTCCGACCGCCGCGCCCTCGCGGAACGGCATGAACAGGTGCGGGTGCTCGTCGTCGGCGAGCACGATCGCCACCGGCCGCTCGACGTGGGACAGGCCCGGCATCCAGTAGCGGCCAGCTCGCGCCGGTCGCGTACACGACGTTGCCGTTGCCCAGCAGGACCAGGGCGTCCACGCCCTTCTCACTTCATCGCAGCCCGCAGGCGCGCGCCGCATCTCGCGGTACATGCGGGCGCGGTCGGGCACGTCCGGGAATGTCGAGGCAGACGCGGCACCCGGCGCCAAGAAGGTGGTCATCAGCGTCTCCTAGACTGAACCCAGGAACTTCTTGATGTTTGTGCTGACGACCTTCGCCGCGTTTTCGGGCCCGACGCCCCGACGACCGAGGCCAGCGACTTCTCCGAATAGCCGAACGTGCTCTCGTTGTGCGGATAATCCGACGACCAGAAGACCTTGTCGATGCCGATCCGGTCGATCAACTGCAGGCCCAGCGGATCGACCATGAACGACGCGCTCATGTGGGTGTCCCAGTAGTACTGGATGTCGTGCTCCAGCTGGTGGTTGAACATGTGCTGATAGGACGCGACCAGGTGCTCGGCATCCTGCAGCGCCCATGGCACCCAGGCGATTCCGCCCTCGAACCAGCCGATCCGCAGCTTCGGGTGACGGTCGAGGATGCCGCTGAAGACGTACTTGGAGAACACCTCGCGGAACCCGTCGATGTTGATCATCATGCCCACGACGACGCTGTTGAATTCGCACGGTGTTTTCGGTGGCGTCTCCCCGATGTGGTGGGCGACCGGCAGGCCGGCGTCCTCGATCTCGTCCCACACCGCACTCATCGTGGTGCTTCCGTAGTCGATGACGTTGCCGTCGTCGTCCTTGCCGGGGTTGATCGGCATCAGAAACGTCTTGAGTCCCAGCGACTTCAGTTCGGTCAGCGTCCGCCGGGTGCCCTCGGGATCCCACCAGTTGATCAGGCCGGCGCCGTAGAAGTGGCCGTTGCTGCGCTCCTGTAGGTCGGCCATGCACTCGTTGTAGATGCGGAACACCCGCTCGCGCAGTTCCTTGTCCGGATAGTGGAACAGCGCCAAAACGGCGTTGGGAAACGCCAACTCCCTGTCGACACCGTCCTCGACGCAGCTCCTGGATGCGGGCCTCGATGTTGTTGGTGGCGGCGCCGGCGAGGTCGTCGTACTGCATCAGCACGCGGCTGAAGTCACCCGGCAGGAAGTTCTGCCCCTTGCGGCCGACCATGTAGGCGCCGTCCTCGTACCAGATCCGCGGCGCCTTGTCCTTCAGGTCGTCGGGAAAGCGTTCGTAGAAGATGTCCTCGGCCACCGAGATGTGGTTGTCGGCGGAGAACACCTCGGTGCCCGCGGGCAGCCCGACGTCTTCGCGTGCGCGTGACCCGTGCCGGTCCTTTGGCGCGCCGTAGCCTCCGGGCGGGTAGAGCGTGGCTGTGTTGTTGTTGACATGGACATCGTTGACACTCCAATCGGGCTGTTAGGAACTGAAGATTCACCAGGTAACGGGAAGTTCGTAGACGCCGTAGGCGAGGCGGTCGTGCTTGAAGGGCACCTCGTCGAACGGCACGGCAAGGCGCAGCGTGGGGATGCGCCGCAGCACGGTGTGGAACACGATCTGAAGCTCGGCACGGGCGAGCTGCTGACCGACGCACTGATGGCGGCCGTAGCCGAAGCCCAGCTGCTGACCGGCGTCGCGGGCCAGATCGAGCTTGTCGGGCTCCGGGTAGGCTGCCGCATCCCAGTTCGCGGGCGCCAGGTCCACGATGATGCCCTCACCGGCGCGGATCGTCTCGCCACCGATCTCGATGTCCGTCGATGGCCACCCGGCGCTGGCCGTTCTGGATGATCGACAGGTAGCGCATCAGCTCTTCGGCGGCGTTGGCGATGAACTTCGGGTCGTCGGAATCACGCAGCAGCGCAGCCTGTTCGGGGTTCTCGAGCAGGGCCAGTATCCCGATGCCGATCATGTTGGCGGTGGTCTCGTGCCCGGCGATCAACAGCCCGGTCCCCAGCTGCGCGGCTTCCTTGACGCTGATCTCGCCGTCCTTGACTCGTTCAGCCAGGTCCGACACCGCATCCTCTGCGGGGTTGTCCATCTTGGTCTCGACGAGGTTGATCAGGTACTTGTTAAGGCCCATCGCGCCCTTCTGGCCGTCCTCCGCGGAGGCGTAGCGGGCCAGCCCGACGTTCGCGTGATGCTGGAAGAACTCGTGATCCTCGTACGGGACGCCGAGCATCTCGCTGATCACCTTGGTGGGCACCGGCAGCGCGAGCTTCGTGACGATGTCGGCGGGCTGCGGGCCGGCCAGGATCTCGTCGATGCACTCGTCGGTGACCTCCTGGATGGCCGAGCGCAGGCCCTCGACGCGCTTGAACGTGAACGGCTTGGACAGCATCCGGCGGTACCGGGTGTGCTCCTCGGCATCGGAGGTGAACACCGACCGTGGGCCGCTTGTGCACCGTGGACAGCATGTGCTCGTTCCAGTGCGGGAAGCCGTCGTAGCGGTCATCGACGCTGACGCGGGAGTCCGCGAACAACTCCCGCGCCACCTCGTAACCGGTGATCAGCCACGGCGTACTTCCGTCCCAGATCCGCACGCGCGACAGCGGTTTGGCCCCGCCCATCTCGAGCACCTTCGGTGGGGGGCGAAGGAGCGAATCCGGTCATGGCAGCGGGCGTCGCGGTCCATGGGGTAGTCGCCTGGTGATGTGGCGGGCTGCTACGGCGTTCGGTGGTCGCCGGTTGTCAACAGTGTCGACGCCATATGGTCTTCGAGGAGACGCATTGTCATGGTCGACTCTTTCATGTCAAGGGTGCTCCGTGACGGGTGCCTGCCACATGCCGACGATCGCATCGATGAGCCCGGACCCGACCGCGTCCCAACTTGTTCGGGGGAGGGCGGAGCCCTCGGCGAACGAGCGCTCGAAGTCGGCGCACGTGTGCATCATCAGGTTTCGCGCCATGATGTTGCGCTCGGTGACGACGGCCATCGGAAGGTTGGGAAGGCAGCGGGTGATGCCGTCGACGACCTTGAGCACCGACGGCGATGCCAGCGCACCCTTGACCACGATCTTCTGATAGGCGGGGTCGGCCAGCGCCTGGGCGGCGAAGCGCGCGTACCACGTCGGGTTGCCGAGCTGGTCCAGGTGCTCGGTGAGCGAGCACACCATGCAGGCGATCCAGTCGCGCAACTCCGTCGAGTCACCGGTCTCGGCCACCATCCGCGCGAGCAGCCGCTCGATCGGCACGCGGTGCTTCTGCTCGATCGCGCGGACCAGGTCGGCCTTGGTGCCGAAGTGGTAGCCGACGGCGGCGTTGTTGCCCTGCCCCGCGGCCTCGCTGACCTGCCTGTTCGACACGGCATACACACCGTGTTCGGCGAACAGGCGCTCGGCTGCGGCCAGAATCGCTTCGCGGGTGACGCTGGCCCGCTCGGTGCGAACGGTCCTGCTGGCGGTGGTCACCGGATCAGTGAACCCCGGCTCAGAGAATTAAGTCAAGCGACTGATTTAATTGATTGGGGCGCTTTCCGGGCGCCTTCGCCCGCGCGCTGCATAAAGTGCCGCTGACCATGGTCAGTTCCCGGTTCACCCACAACGGCGACGTGCGCATTCACTACCTCGACTCGGGCGGGGACGAGCACGGCGCTCCGATCGTGTTTGTGCCCGGCATGACCGACGTCGCCGACGACTACACCGAAGTCATCCCGCTCTTCGGTCGCCGGGCCGTGGTGATGGACCTTCGAGGGCACGGAAGAAGCAGCGCCCCGGATAACGGCTACGACCTCGCCGCCTTGAGCGCAGACGTCGGCGCGGTGGTCGACGCGGTGACGACCGGGCCAGTTCACTTGATGACGTTCTCCCGGGGAACGTCGCTATGCGATCGCGTGGGCGCTGGAGAACGCCGACCGAGTTCGTTCACTCGCGATCGGCGACTACATCCCGGAGGAACGTGTGCTGCCCGACGGGTCTCTCGCGTCGCCTGCTCGACGGCACCTGGCGCGGATCACCCGTCAGCGAGCGCGTCGACGACGACGCCGGGGCCAAGACGTTTCAGGCCGCGCGGCAACGGTCCTTCTGGGAAGCGCTTGCCCGACTTCAACTCCCGCTACTCGTGGTGCGCAGCGGCGAGCGGGTCCTTGTCACCGACGAGGAATGGTCGCGCTACAAAACCCTTTTCCCGCACGCTCAACTAATCGAGTTCGGTGACTCGCCCCACGACATCTTCCGTCCGGACCGTGGTCGATACCCGCGGCTCGTTGCCGAACACGCCGACCGCGCGGACAAGAATCGCTAAGTTTTCAGCGAGCTGGGCCAGTTCACCCTGGCGAAGGGTTAGCCGCGCGTCAGGACATGCCGAACACTACCGCGACGTTGTTACCGCCGATGCCAAAGGAATTGGTGAGCGCGTAGCGATAGTTGTCGCGACGCGGGCCGCCGACTACGACGTCAAGATCGATTTCGGGGTCCAACTTCTTCAGGTTGAGGGTGGCGGGAACAACGCCGTCACGCAGGGCCTGCACGGTGAGCACAGCTTCCACCGCTCCGGCTGCACCCAGCGAGTTCCCCAGCGCCGCCTTGGATGCATAGACCGCGGGCATGTGGTCACCTAGTGCGCGCCGGATGGCGCGCGCTTCTGCCAGGTCACCGAATGTGGTTCCGGTGGCGTGGGCGTTGATGTGGTCGATGTCGGTCGACGTCAAACCGGACAGCGCTACTGCTCGGGCGATGGCATCGCCGGCCCGCTCCCCGCTGGGGTCGGGCCTGATGGGCTCGTAGCTGTCGCAGCTGATCGCCGCGCCCATCAGTCGGGCCAGGATGCGGGCGCCGCGTGCCTTGGCGTGTTCTTCGGTCTCGATGAGCATCAGTGCGCCGCCTTCACCGAACACCATGCCGTCGCGGTCCTGATCGAAGGGGCGGCACGCGCCCGCCGGGTCGTCGTTGTTGGTCGACACCATGCCCAGTTGCGAGAACGCTGCCACGGGCACGGGCTCGATCTTTGTCTCGACGCCGCCGCAGATGGCGATGTCGGCTTCGCCGAACACGATGTGCTGCCACGCCTGGGCCACCGCTGCGGCGCCGGAAGCCTCGGCTGACGATGGGCTGGTGACTCCGGCTTTGGCCCCACGATCCAACCCCACTGCGGCAGCGGGCGCGTTCGGCATGTGCATCTGCACGAAAAGTGGGTTGACCGCCCGCATGCCGCGTGCCTGAAACTTATCGTAGAGGTCGATCATCGCCTCGGTGGTGCCTTGCGCCTGTCCGATCGAGACCATCAGCCGGGTGGTGTCGACCTCGGGTGATCCGGCGGATTTCCAGAGCCGGCGGCTCAGCACCACGGCCATCTTTTGCATGTACGACAGCCGGCGCAGTTCGACGCGGCTGAGCTGCTGGTCGAACTCTTCCCGCAGTTCGCCGCCGATGCGCACGGGTGAGTCGAATTCTTCGATGAACGGCTTGTCTAGCGGGCGGATCCCGCTTTCACCCGCGAGTAGCTGCTGCCACGTGTCGTCGGCATCGGGTGCGAGCGCCGTGCTCGAGGCGAGGGCGGTGACGACGACATCGCGCAATCCGTCACCGGTTCGCAACGCAGCCATGCCTGCCTATTCGTTCGTTCGCTAGTATGCCGTGGTTTGATGCCTTCCCTGGGGTGAGTCCCAAAGCCAGCCGTCCGGCGCACCATCCGCGAACCTGTAGCGTACTGAGCTGCGCAATAAAAACGCCAAGGTGATCGAAGCGGTCACCGCCGGCGATGTCGCGGCGCTGGCGGCAGCCAGCGGCGTGCGGATCGACCATCGTCAGTTCCGCGCCGACCTCGACCGGGTCATCGACCAAGGACTATGAGATGACGGCGGGTCTGCTCGACACCTCCGTGGTCATCGACTGGCACGACCCGGTCATCATCGCCGCCTTGCCCGACGAGATCGCGATCTCCGCCATCACCGCGGCCGAGCTGGCGGCCGGTCCGCATCTGGCCGCAACCCCGATGGAAGCGGCGAAACGACAGACACGGCTGCAGGAAGTCGAATCGAGCTGGAACCGATTCCGTTCGACGCGGCCGCCGTGCGCAGCTACGAACTCATCGTTACCACCGTAAAAAGCGAAAGAAGATCGGACCTGCTGATCGCTGCGGCCGCACACGCCCATCGGCTCGATCTCTACACGCGAAACGCCAATGACTTCACCGGCCTGAACAACCTCGTCCGCATCATCGCCATCTGACGACCAGCCGCAATCCTTAACGCGGCGAGGCCGTTGCTATCCCGAGATTCGCTGCGGCCGAGAGCATTCGAGCGTCGTACGTGACGGAGCGCCGGTGGGCGACGGCGGCGCGATCGGGTTTCGCCATCAGCTGGCCCGACGTGCGACGGCCGACCAGATCCCCGACTATCAGCGCCGCGCGGTCCGCTGGGCTTCGTCCGAACCGGGAAGCCGCAGAGTTGAATGCGCTGGTACTCGGCCACGCTCACAACATCCCAGCCGGGCGGAAGGTGGTCTGGCTGAAGCATGCGGTGCGAACGCGCCGTCGGTCCGACCGTGGCAACTGGTGGTGGCGCCAGCTGCCAGCGCGATCGCCGCCACCGTCACCAACCTCTTGCGGTGCCCGGACGACGCTATCGGTGTCATCTCGCTCGGTGTACCTCGGTGATGTTATTCGGGTTACTGGCAGGTGAATTACTTTCTACGGCACCGGCTGTGACCGGTGTCCTCGTCAACGTGCCCTACCCTCAGGGCGCCCACCGGATGACCGGGACCGTCCTGCGGTGATTCGGAGATGACACGCTAGGGATGGCGCATCGCCGCAGATGTCGTCCAAATCTCAGCAACCGCTCAGCGGCGTGGGGCGACAATGTCGTCGTGCCAGTTTTGGCGGACAATGTCGTCGTGCCAGCCCCCGATGAGGGCGCGCTCTGATGGGCACATTCTGGGTGCATCTGTCGCTGATGCACGGCTGGATCCCGATGATCATCGAACTGACCGCTGTGCTCACACTGGTCCTGGGGTTGGGGTGGCGGACCCGGCGCTGGCGAACGGTGTGGATCCCCATCTCGGCGGCCTGTGGTGCGGCGCTGGCCGCCGTCGCACACTGGTATATCGGCGCGGCGGGACTCGAGCGGCGATCCCGCGCCTCGGGCGCTATGGGTGTGGATCGGCGCGACCGGGCTGGCCGCCTCGGCGGCAGTCGCGGGTTGGGCGGGCAGCCGTTGGTGGCGCCGCGCCGTGTCGGTGCTCGCGGTGCCGCTGTCCCTGATATGTGTGGCCGTGACGGTCAACGACTGGGTCGGCTACATCCCGACGGTCGGTGCGGCATGGAGCGCGCTGAGCGCGGGGCCCCTACCCGACCAGACCGACCGTGCCACGCTAGCGGCGATACAACGGGCCGCCCGCATTCCCGCTAACGGTGTCGTAGTGTCGGTGACGATCGACTCGGCCGCGTCACACTTCAAACACCGCGACGAACTGGTGTATCTGCCGCCGGCGTGGTTCGCGACCAATCCGCCGCCGGCATTGCCGACAGCGATGATGATCGGCGGGGAGTTCAATACACCCACGGACTGGCCGCGGGCCGGGGATGCGGTGGCCACCCTGGATGCGTTCGCCGCGGCTCATGGCGGCCAGGCGCCGGTGGTCGTGTTCGTCGACTCCGGAGGCAGCTTCAACATCGACACCGAGTGCGTCAACGGGGTCCGGGGCAACGCCGCCGATCATTTGACCAAGGACGTCGTCCCGTTCATGGTCCACACCTTCGGTGTCAGCAACGCGCCGCGGAACTGGGGCGTGGTGGGGTTTTCAGCCGGCGGGACGTGCGCGCTGGACCTGGCGGTGATGCACCCCGAGCTGTTTGGGGCCTTCGTCGACATCGCCGGCGACGTTCGCCCCAACTCGGGGACCACGACCCAGACCATCGATCGGCTCTTCGGCGGCAGCCTTGCGGCGTGGCAGAACTTCGACCCCAGCACGGCGATCACCAGACACGGCCACTACGAGGGGGTTTCAGGTATCTTCGTCTCGTCTGGAGCAGCATCGGACGGCAACCAACACGTCGTCGCGGTCGACAATGCCGAGCACGCTGCGGCGACCCAACTTTGCGCCTTGGGCGCCCGCAACGGCATCGATTGCGGCCTCATCGCAGTTCCCGGCAAGCACGACTGGCCCTGGGCGGGAAGGGCATTCGCAGTCACGCTGCCATGGCTGGCCGCCCAGCTGGGCACTGCAGGCATGTCTCGCGCGGTGCCACCTCGATGAGTCGATCGCGCGCCCTACCAGACACCCGTGGCGGGTGATGGACCCCTAGCCCCGCCCGCCACGGGCTCGATAAGTCCATCGCCCGTCGGTCAGGGTTCGGGCATCGGCCGGTAGGCGGCGAAGAATACGCGTATAGCCGCTCGGACGTGCTCGTCGACATCGAGGTCCGCAAGCGTTCTGGGACCGCCGTAGAACAATGCCTTATCGATTGACGGGCCGACCACAAGGAACGCGAATTGCCTTGCCGCTAGTGCTGGTTGAACGATTTGTAGGAGGCCGCGCGCATCGAGTACCTCGAATGCTTCGGCGAACGCCTGCAGGGTCCGCGCGGGCGCTCGCTGGTAGTACATCTCGGCAAGTTCAGGCAGCGCGTTCGCCTGACCGATGACCAGCCGACGCAACTGTACGACCGGTTCGTCCAACACCGACCGCAAGTAGCCGCCTGCCAGTCGAACCATGTCACGTTCCAAGTGGCGGGTCCGAGCGAGATCCGAGACCTGGTCCAGGAACGGCGTCACCGCGCTGTCGAGCACCTCTGTGACAATGGCGAATAACAACTCCCGCTTGTCGGTGAAGTGCTTGTAGACCGTCTGCTTGGAGACCTCAGCCGCCGCAGCAATCTGGTCGACACTAGTGCCCTGATAGCCGTGAGTGAGGAAAAGTTGGCGTCCTGCTGACATGATCGCATCCCGCTTGCGAACGGAACGCGCTGGTAGCGACGTCGTCATTCATTTCTCCCTTGCAAACTGGACAGTCTAGTTCACCGAACGGGTACTGTACGGTCTAGTTCCGAAGGGAGTCGACGTGAGCTCAACAGATTGCCCGCCACTGGCGGATCGCGTCACCAAGTCTCTGCTCGGTTACGGCATCATCGCCGGACCGTTCTACGTTGTCACCGCCGCTGTACAAGCGTTCTGCCGAGACGGCTTCGATCCCACTCGCCACGCAGTCAGCCAGCTTGCTAACGGAGCGTTCGGTTGGGTCCAGATCGTCAACTTCATCCTTACCGGCGCCATGACCATCGCAGGCGCTGTCGGGATCGGACGGGCTTTGCGTCCGGTCCAGCGTGCCCGCTGGGCGGCCGCACTGCTCACGGTATACGGGCTCGACTGATCGCCGCCGGGATCCTGCGCGCCGACCGCTCCGTCGGCTTCCCGCCAGGCACGGCGTCCGGTGTCGCACGGATTACCTGGCGCGGCACCGGCCACATCATCGCTGGTGGCATCGGCTTCACGTGCTTCGTTGCCGCAGGATTCGTGATCGGCGCCGCATTCGCCGCCATGAACCTCGTTGGCTGGGCCTGGATCTCCCGACTGGTCGCATCCGTATTCGGCGCCGCGTTCGTCTTCCTCGCATCAGGAGCCGGTGGAGCGGTCGCCAACACGCTCTTCACCGCGGCGGTGATCATTGGATGGGCTTGGCTTTCAGCGTTGTGCGCGAAGCTTTACCCACTCGTCGACACCGGCACACGCAGCGCTAAATTTTCGGCTTACGGACGATCACCTTGCCCGCAGATGTCCCGCCGTCGATCGGCAGGATGGTGCCCGTGACGTAGAGCGACCGGTCCCCCGCGAAGTACAGCGCCGCCTCGGCGACGTCCTCGACCGTGCCCTCACGTTTCAGCGGTCGGTCGGCGCGCATCTGGGCCCGGATCTTCTCTTCGAACTGCTCCAGTTTCTCCAGGTCCTCCCCCGCCGCCGACTTCCGGACGATCGCCGTGCGGATGTTGCCCGGCGCGATCGCGTTGACCCGAATCTCGTAGTGCGCCAACTCGATTGCCGCGGACTTGGTGAACTGAATGACGGCGGCCTTCGACGCGCGATAGGTCATGACGCCGCCCCCGGCCTGGATACCGCCGATGGAGGTGAGGTTGATGATCGATCCGCCACCGTGTTCCGACATGTGCCGCGCGGCGTCGCGCGTGCCTGCCATCACGGCCGCGACGTTGATCGCCATCACCCGGCCGAAGTCGGCGAGGTCGTCGTCGAGGAACCGGCGGTGCATCGTGCCGGACACGCCGGCGTTGTTGACCATCACGTGCAGGCCGCCGAAATGCTCGATCGCCGTCGACACCACGTCGCTCACCTGGCCGATGTCAGAGACATCGGCTTCGACGAACCTGGTTGCTCACCCAGGCCGGCGGCCAGGGCCACACCGGCGTCCCGGTCGATGTCGGCGATCAGCACCTTCGCGCCTTCGGCGGCGAACCGTCGCACCAGCCCTTCGCCCAGCCCCGACGCGCCACCGGTGACGATCGCGACCTTGCCCTCCAGTTCGCCGGTCATCTCCCCGCCCCTTCCCGCTGCTCGGCCAGGAAGGCCACCAGCAGTTCGTTGACCGCCGCGGGCGCTTCGATCTGCGGGCAGTGCCCCGCGTCGGGGATCACCGCCGAACGGGCCGAAGGGATCTGCCCGGCGATCTGTGCCGCCCAACCCGGCGCCAGCAGCTTGTCGCCGCCGCCCTCGACCACCAGCGTCGGCACGCTGATGCGCCGGTACGGTCGCACGCTCGACGGCGGCGGCGGCGCATCCACGCCTGGCCGGCGAAACCTGGCCGCCGCCAACGCCTCCCATGCGCCGGGTGCGATGCTCGACTCGTAACGCCGTTGCACGTAGGCGTCGTCGGCAGGATAGGACGAATCATAAAAGAGCGCCTCGACGATGCTGCGCATGCCGGCAAGAGTTGCGTCGTAGTCGTAGAGGGCCGCCGAATACTTGTTGCGCTGGATCTCGCCGCCGCCGCAGATGGTCACCATGCTGCGCACCGGCAACAGCGGTGACTCCGAGGTGGCGTCGGTGAACAGGTTGACCGCGCCCATCGAGTTGCCGACGAAATGTGCCGACTCGACCCCCATCAGCTCACAGAACCGCGCGAGGTGCCGGATGCGCATCCCGCGGCCGTCGGTGAAATCGACCACCTTCGCCGATCCCCCGAACCGAGCATGTCCGGGGCGAGCACCCGGTGGTGCGCGGCGAGCGCGTCGATGTTGCGTTCCCACCCGAGTTCCGCGCTGGCGCCGAACTCGCCGCCGTGCAACAGAACGACCGGATCACCGTCGCCGGCCTCGAGATACCCGGTGACGAGCCCGTCGACGACGACAGAGGATCGCTTCACTTGATCGCGATCGGATTGATGGGTGACCCGACGGCACCGGTCACCCGCAATGGCGGCGCGACGAGCTGGAATTCGTAGACGCCGTCGGCGGCGCAGTCCGCGGCGAGTGCGGTCAGGTCCCAGTACTCGCCGAGCATCAGACCCATGTCGCGCAGGCAGAGCATGTGCATCGGCAAGATCGCGCCGTCGACGCCCGACCTGGGATTCTCGACCATCAGGTTGTCGGCGGCCACCGCGGCAACCTCGTGATCATGCAGCCACGACGCGCACGTCCAGTCCAGGCCTGCGCCGGGCTCAGAGCCGTCGCCGGTCTGCAGAAACCTTGCCCACCAACCCGTCCGGACCAGGACAATGTCACCCGGCCCGACCGTGACGCCCTGCGCGCGGGCGGCGTCGTCGAGTTCGGCAGGCGTGATCGGATCGCCGAGTTCGCAGAAGGTCTCTACTCCGCGCAGTCGAACGATGTCGAGCAACACCCCGCGCGACGTGATGCCCTTGCCGTCGACCTTGTCGATACCGCAGTGCAACGCGCCGAGGCTGGTCACCGATTCCGCCGGGAACCCGTTGTAGAGCGTGTCCTCGTAGTAGACGTGGGCCAGCGCATCCCACTGCGTGGCGGCCTGCAACGGCATGATGATGATGTCGTCGTTGAACCGCATCGGGCCGGCCTCGCAATATCCGCTCAACTGAACGGCGCTCGGATTCTGCAGCCACTTGGGCCCGTATTCGAGCAGCGTTCTGGCGTCGCCACCGTCGATCGTCATCACGTGCATCGGGTTCTGCCGGTAATGGAACGCACCCTGAGGTCCCGACGAGCCGAAGTCGACACCGAGCGGAAAGACCTTGCCGTGCTTGACCAGACTCGCGCCCTGCTGGACCTTCTCGGCCGTGATGAGGTTCAGCGTACCCAGTTCGTCGGCGTCACCCCACCGTCCCCAATTGCGGACGTCGTCAGCGACGCGGCGAAAATCGCTCATGCCGGCCATCAGTCGCCTCTCCTCATCGTCGCGGCACCGACCCCGCGAGGTCTGTCTCGCCCATCGTGCCACCGTCGACCCAGATCACCTGGCCCGTGATGTAGCTGGCGGCCCGGCTGTTCAAGAACACCAGCACACTGGCTTGTTCGTCGGGTCCGGCGGTCCGCCCCAGCGGAGTCCGGAAGGAGTCGAGGAACTCCTGTCCGTAGGCGCCGGTCAGCTGGTCGAGCATCGGCGTGTCGGTGACCCCCGGTGCGGTGCAGTTGATGCGAATTCCTTTGGCGCCCAGCGCTGCGACGTTGGCCATCCCGTAGAGGATGATGGCCTCCTTGGACAACCGGTAGCCGCCGCCGTCGGCCAACGCCTCCGGATGGCGCAGGCACCAGTCGGCCCCTTCGGCCATGGTCACGGTGTCCAGCAGGCCCGCCGTGACGGCGGCGTTCTCCCGGTAGCCGGACGCGGCCAGTGACGACACGCTGGCGATCGCCGAGCCGGGCGGCATCGTTGGCACCAGCGCCTCGGTGAACTGCCGGGTGCCGAGGAAGTTGATGGTGACCACGCGCAGCGGATCGCCGATGCCCGACGACACGCCCGCGATGTTGAACAGGCCATCGACCCGGCCACCGATCGATGCGGCGGCCGCCTCGATCGACGCGGGGTCGGCGAGGTCGACCTCGTGGAACTCGTTGAGCGGCAACGCCGGCCGCCGCACGTCCAGCCCGACGACTTCGGCGCCCAGCTCGGTCAATTGCCGCGCGACCTGCTCACCGATGCCCGACGCGCATCCGGTGACCACGACGCGGCGACCGTCGTAGCGCCAGCAGCTCGTCAATCTGTCCCATGGTCATTTCCGGTCAGCTCGGGTTCCTGCTGTCCCACCCTTGCTCCTGACTTGAGTTTCGCGGCCGCTGCCTCGATGCCCGCGTTCATTTCGTCCATCGCCAGGGACACCTCATTGGCGGTGTAGTTTTCGCGGCCGGTCGGCAGCCCGCCGAACGCGTAGCTCTCGTCGAACTCCGGTGCCTTCGACGGCTGCCTGCGCGTCTCGGCCTTCTCGATCATCGGCTCCAACCGCTTGGCCTTTTCGGCGACGGCCTTCTCGTCGCGCTCGATGAACTCGGGCAGCACCTCCTTGCCCATCAACTCGATGGACTCCATGGTCCCTTCGTGGGTGCGCGGGGTGAGCAGCACGATCAGCTCGTCGACACCGCTCTCCTCGTAGCCGCGCAGGAACTCTCGCACCGTGGCGGGGCTGCCGATCGGCCCGCGGCCCGGGCCGTACACCATGGTCGGATCCTTCTCGATCTCCTCGAGGTGCCGCTTCCAGACCCCGGTCCGTCCCGGCGTGTGCATGCCGGTCATGTAGTAGTGCATGATGCCGAACGCGAAGAATCCGCCGCCCATGCCGAGCCGTTCGACGGCTTGCTCGTCGGTGCGCGCCACCATCATCGACAGGTCGCCACCGATGGCGAGGATGTTGGGGTTCATCTGCGGCGTGACGGGTGCGCCGTTCTCCTCGAACTCCTTGTAATAGCCGTTGACTCGCTCGGTGAGCGGTCCGGGTCCGGTGTAGGCGAAACTCAGGGCGCCCAGCCCTCGCTGCGCAGCCATCTGCACCGATGCCGGCCGCGTGCACGCCACCCACACCGGTGGATGCGGCTTCTGCAGCGGCTTGGGAACGACGTTGCGCGGCGGCATCTCGATGTGCTGGCCCCTGAAGCCGGTGAACGGCTCCTCGATCATGCAGCGGATCGAGACCTCGAGCGCTTCTTCCCACATCGTCCGCTTGTCCGCGGGATCGATGCCGAACCCGCCGAGCTCGCCCACCGACGACGACTCCCCGGTACCGAACTCCACCCGGCCGTTGGAGATGAGGTCGAGGGTTGAGATGCGCTCGGCGACCCGAGCCGGATGGTTGACGGCGGGCGGCAGATGCATGATGCCGAACCCCAGCCGAATGTTCTCGGTGCGCTGGCTCGCTGCGGCGAGGAAGATCTCCGGCGCGGTGGAGTGACAGTATTCCTCGAGGAAGTGGTGCTCGGTCAGCCACACGGTCGAGAAGCCGGCCTTGTCGGCGGCCTCCACCTCGTCGAGGCCATCCTGGAACAGCTGGTGTTCGTCGTCGTCACTCCACGGCCGCGGCAGCGGAAACTCGTAGAACAGCGAGATCTTCATTTAGTTACCTTTCGATGTGAATCGAGTGCCGAATCGATGTGTTTGGCCGCCACGTAGCCGAAGGTCATGGCGGGCCCGATGGTGGCTCCTGCGCCCGCGTAACTACGGCCCATCACCGCGGCCGAGTTGTTCCCCACCGCGTAGAGGCCCTTGACGACGCTGTCGTCGTCGCGGACCACGCGGGCGAATTCGTCGGTGCGCAGGCCGCCGGAGGTGCCGAGGTCGCCGAGGATGATCTGGAACGCGTAGTAGGGCGGCTTGCCCAGGGGATACAGGTTGGGGTTGGGCAGGGTCGGGTCGCCGTAGTAGTTGTCGTAGGCGCTGTCGCCGCGGTTGAAGTCGTCGTCGTGGCCCTTGCGCGCCAACTCGTTGAACCGCTCCGCGGTCTGCCGAAGCGCTGCCGGCGGCACCCCGATCGCGGTCGCCAGGTCCTCAAAGCTGTTGGCCTCCATGACGACGCCGGATTCCAGCCAAGCCTTGGGCACCTTCCAACCGGTGGGTACGGGCGCGAACGGAATCTTCGGGATCGGGAGGTGCCCGGCGACGACGTAGCGATGGAACGAGCGGATGTCGGTGATGAGCCAGCACGGGATATGCGTGACACCGGAGCGTTGGCCGTCGATCATCGCGTGCGCGAAGTCCATGTAGGGCGCCGCCTCGTTGATGAACCGCTTCCCGTCGCCGTTGACGACGAACTGCGACGGCATCATGCGCTCGTTGAGCATGAACTGCAGCCGCCCGTCCGGCCAGCAGATCGCCGGGAACCACCAGGCCTCGTCGAGCAGGTCGGTGCAGCCACCGGCCTTCTCCCCCGCCCGGATGCCGTCCCCCGTCGCGGCGGGATTGCCGAAGCTCCAGTCCTTCTCGAGCACCGGCAGATGCTGCCTGCGCCACGCCATGTCGTGATCGAAGCCGCCGGCGGCCAGGATCACCCCGCGCCGCGCCTGGATTCGCTGCGGCTCGCCCGTCCCGCTCGATCACCGCCCCGTCACCGTCCCGTCCACGTCGGTGATCAGCTCGGTCATGGGCGAGTTCAGCCACAGCGGGATGTCCTGCTGCTTGAGCGCCAGCCGCATCCGGGCCGCCAGCGATTGGCCGATCGCGGCCATCCGGTCACCGAACACCCGCGCCCGGAACATCCGCCAGATCAGCTTCACCAGAACGGCCTTGCCGCGCCAGTTCTGGCGCACCTGGTAGAACAGTCGAAGATCCTTGGGGGCGAACCAGATACCCTTTGGCGCCAGCGCCAACGGCCGCAGCAGGTTCTGCTCCTCGTCGCCCAGCTTGCGCAGGTCGATCTCGGGCACGTTGATGGTGCTGCCGAGTTCGGAGCCGCCGGGCAGTTCGGGGTAGTAGTCCGCGTAGCCCGGCTTCCAGACGAACTCGAACCACGGGCTCGAGCTTCTCCAGGAACTCCATCATCACCGGTGCGGTGTCGACGTACTGACGCAGCCGCGCGTCGCTGACCAGACCGCCGGTGATCTGCCTGCAGGTATTCGAACACCCCGTCGGGATCCGGGACGTAGCCGGCCTTGCGTTGGCTCGGCGCCCCTGGCACCCAGATGCCCCCGCCGGACAACGCGGTGGAACCGCCGAACTGAGCCGACTTCTCGACGACGAGGGTGTCCAGCCCCGACGCGTCGGCGGCCAGTGCCGCGGTCATGCCGCCGCCGCCCGACCCGACCACCAGCACGTCGACGGTGTGGTCGAACTCAGTTGCGTGGTCACGGTGCCAGCACCGCCGTTCGGATGGCGAACCCCGCGATCAAGTCGGGCGCCGCCCGGTAGAACCGCTGCTGCGTCTCGTAGCGGCCGTGCGCGGCGAGGGCCGCGAATGCGGCCACCCACGTGCGGATTTCGTGCGCCGAGTTGCCCGCCTCGTGCGCGATCCACGAGTTCGACCACGCGTCGACGTCGGCGAGCCGGTTGGAGTCGAGCAACTCGAGAAAGGCGTGATCCCAGTCGGGATTGAGCGGGCGCAGCGAACCACGCGCCCTCGGCGAACTCGCGCGCGGCGTCCATCACGGCCACCTGCCGGGCGGCTCGCTGCTCGGGTGTCATCGGGTTGCCGTGCACGATTCGGCCCAACGCAGCCGGGGCGGCGGTGGCCAGGGTCGGTACGGGAGGATCGTGGGATAGCCCACCGGATCCGATGATCAGGACCCGCCGGCCCAACGTCGCCAGGTGTGCTCCGACCGCGGCGCCCAGCGCCCGCACCCGGCGCAGTGGCCCCAGCGGCGTGGCGACCGAGTTGATGAAGATCGGGATCACCGGACGCGACGCCGCGTCCCCGAACAGCTTCTGCAGCGGTTGGACGGTGCCGTGATCCACCTCCATGCTGGCCGAGATCGCGACGTCGATTCCGGATTCGAGAACGGCACTGGCGCAGTCGGTTGCGACGTCGGCAGGCACGTTGAGCGGCCCCGCCTGGGTGCCGTAGTCCCCGACTCCTGCCGCCGAGGTGCCGATGCAGAACGGCGGCATCAGCTTGTAGAAGAACCCGTTGTAGTGATCCGGCGAGAAGATGACGACCAGCTCGGGGTCGTAGCGCGGCGACGAAGTCGCGCGCCTGGGTGAGCGCGGACTCGATCTCGTCAAGGAGTTCCCGCGACGGTCCCGGAAGGTTCAGTAGCGGGCTGTGCGACATACAACACAGGGCGAGTGGCACCGTTGCCTCCTCCCTGGGTCAAACAGAGGACTTCGAACAGTGATTCGGACAGTTCGGGCGCGCGTTGTGCGATGCAGGCTCCGGCGATGCAGCGGTCGGGGCGCAGGAACAACACGGAATCGGTGTGGGTGTCGAACCACGATTTCAGCGCGCCGGTGCGATCGCCGACGATGACGACGTCGGGGTCGTCGTGTCCGGCCCAGTGCAGCTGGGTCATCGGCCGCGCGGCAATAAACGTGGCCCCCAACGCTTTCCACCGGTCAAAGGCTTTGTCGCCGAGCAATGCGCGGAGGTTGTTGCTCCAGCACAGCACGGCGAAGCCGGGGCCGAGCACGTCGTCGAGCAGAACGTTGCTGCGCCTCGCGGGTGTCGACGCGGGGCTGGATGAACAGCGTGCCGGTCGGGCAGGTCTGGCAGCGGGGCTCGGCGTGGAAAACGGCGCCGTGCTCGTATCGCGGCATCGGTTTGAATCGCATCTCCAGCACGTAGCGCTTGAGTGAGGGCACCACGGACGCGGCGTGGATGACACGTCTCGCAGCGACGCCACCCGGCGGTTCGTCGGCGAGATGACCCGCCCCACCAACGTGGACAGGTCGATCATCGCCCGAGCGTGTTTGCGGCGCTCGACGTCGTAGGTGTCGAGCAGCGCGTCGTCGGCGTGACCGTTGACCACCGCGGCCAGCTTCCAGCCGAGGTTGGCCGCGTCGCGGATACCGCTGTTGTAGCCCTGCCCCTGCCAGACCGGCATCAGATGCGCGGCGTCGCCTGCCACCATCAGGCGGCCCTTCCGGAATGCCCCGGCGATGCGCGAGTGGTGGGTGTACACCCGGTGCCGGATCACGTCGACGCGCTCCGGGTACGGGACCAGCCGGGCGAGCATGCGCGTGACGAACGCCGGGTCCTCGGCGTCCTCGTCGGATTCATCGGGGTGAATCATGAACTCGAAGCGCCGAATTCCGTGTGCGATGGAGATCGAGACGTAGGGCCGCGCGGGATCCGCGCCCACCTCGCTGTTGGGGTGGCCGAGCGGATCGTTGGCGGTGTCGATGACGAGCCAGCGCGTCGACGACGTGGTGCCATCGAACGAAACGCCCATCAGCCGGCGGGTGACGCTGCGGCCGCCGTCGCAGCCGACCACGTAGCGGGCGTGCACGGGCTTTTTCCCATCCGCGAACTCGACCGTCACGCCGTCGTCGGTCGCATCCGTTTCTCTGCAGCTTTCCATCTGCCGGTTCCACGCCACCTCGACGTGGTCGAATCGGTCGAGCCCGACCAGCAATTCGGCGTCGACCATGGGCTGGACGAAGCCGTTGCGCTTGGGCCAGCCGAAACGCGCGTCGGGTGGCGCCATTTCGGCGAGCAGCCGGCGCTTGGCGTCGAAGAACCGCAGGATCTGGTTGGGGACGGTGTGGGGCAGGACGGCCTCGACGAGACCGATCGACTGGAAGGTGCGAAGTGCCTCGTCATCGAGCCCGACGCCGCGAGGGTAGTCGATGAGGGTGGGCCGTTCGTCGACCACGAGCGTGCGAACGCCTTGCAGGCCAAGGATGTTCGCCAGGGTCAGGCCGACCGGACCCGCCCCGACGATGACGACGTCCACGGCTCCTTCGAGGCGGTCATCGTCACCGGCCCAACAGGAAATCGAGATGCAGGGAGTTGAACGTCTTCGGGTCTTCGTACTGCGGCCAGTGCCCGCACCCCGGCATGACCTCGAAGCGGGCACCGGGGATCATCGACGCGATGCGCCGGCCCTCGGCGACGTCGGCGGTCGGGTCGTCACTGGTCCACACCACCAACGTCGGCGCGGTGATCGCCCCGTACTCGGCCGGACCGAGCAGGTTGCGGGCGCGGATTTCGGGATCCTGCAGCGCCATAATGTCTTTCATCGCAGCGACGAAACCCGGTTGCCGATAGACGCGTTGCCTGCTGGCGACGATGTCGTCGTAGTCCTTGGACTTGTCGGCCATCAGCCACTTGATGCGGGCCTGCACGGTCTCCCATGTCGGGTTCTCGGCGGCGGCCATCGACAGGCGTGATGATCCGTTTCATCACCTCGGGATCGGCCTGCGAGCCGCCCGCGGTGTTGAGTACCAGCCGGTCGATCCGATCCGGGTGGTCGACGGCGGCGCGGGCCGCCACCCAGCCGCCGAGCGACTCGCCGCTGAGGTGCGCGCGCTCTGCGCCGATGGCGTCGAGAAAGGCCATCAGGTGATCGAGGTAGTGCCTGACTTCCAGGGGGTGACCCGGCTTGTCGGTGTATCCGTGGCCGAGCATGTCGATCGACCACGTCGAGAAGTGTTCGGCGTGGGCCTCCATATTGCGCACGTATGCCTCGGCGTGACCGCCGGAGCCGTGGAGAAAGACCAGCGCGGGGCTGCCGGGGTCGCCTGCGTGCAGGTAGCGGGTGCGCACTCCCCCGGCGTCGAGATAGCCCTGCGAGAACGCGACGCCCTGGAGGTCGCCCCAGACGCTCTCGAACTCCGCGGACGTGAGGAGCAAGGGGGATTCCGCCACTCGTCACCCTCTCCTGGCTGCGAGAAGTTGATTCTCGTATTGTGTAAGCACTTTGCTCATTTATCGCACAACCATGTGCACTATAGTCAGAGCATCACTCTCGCGAGGGTGTCTGTCAAGGAAGGGGCGCCATGGCTGGTTCGGCCGGTGAGGCGGGCGGCACCGCCGCACGCAGCGGTGCGCCCGGCTCGCAGACCCTTGCCAGGGGGCTGGCGGCGCTGCAACTGGTCGCCACGTCGGGAACCGGGTTGACCGTCCAGCAGGTCGCCGACGACATCGGCGTGCACCGAACGATCGCGTACCGGCTGCTGAGCACGCTCGCGCAGTTCCGGATGGTCGCCAAGGGCGAGGACGGGCGATACCGGTCGGCCGCCGCGCTGGCCGTGTTGGGGGCTTCGTTCGATAACAACGTGCGGCAGCTGAGCGTGCCCACCCTGCGCGCATTGGCCGACGAACTCGGCACCACCGTGTCGCTGCTGGTCGCCGAGGGCGATCAGCAGGTGGCGATCGCCGTGATCGTGCCGACCAATGTGTTCTATCAACTGTCCTTCCACGAGGGCAGCCGATATCCGCTGGAGCGCGGAGCCGCCGGGATCGCCCTGCTCGCCTGCATGCCGCCGCGCCCGGCAGAACGTGAGCTCGTTCCCCAAGCGCGACAACAAGGTTGGATCATCACCCACGGCGAGGTCGAACCGAACACCTACGGCCTGGCCGTGCCGGTGCGGCGGCCGCCGCCGTCGCCGCCGACGTGCATCAACCTCATCTCGCACCGGGAGGACGTGGTGCTCGGCGGCAGGGACGCGGTCATCAAGGCGGCCGCCGAACTATCCGTGATCCTGAGCTGAAGGGAGACACGCGTGACCGACTGGGACGATGACGTCGACGTGGTCGTGCTCGGAAGCGGCGGTGCAGGATTGACGGCCGCGCTGACCGCGGCGAGCACCGGCGCCACGGTGGCGGTGTACGAGAAGGCGGCGACGGTCGGTGGCACCACCGCGGTGTCCGGCGGCATCGTCTGGATCCCGGCGCATCGGCGCTCCCCCGACGGTGAGTTGCCGGTCGAGGACGCGATGGCCTATCTGCGCGCACAGTCGCTCGGTTACATGGACGACGAGCTGGTGGAGACGTTCGTCCGAACCGGGGCGGAGATGCTGGATTTCGTCGAGGCGCACAGTGAGCTGCGGTTCGAGATCGCCGAGGGCTTCCCGGACTACAAACCGGAGTTGCCGGGTGGCCGGCCGGCCGGCGGACGGTCGCTGAACGCCAAACCGGTCGACCTCGCCCTGCTCGGCGAGTGGCGGGACCGCATCACCTCGTTCCCCGCGGATTTCAGCAACGTCGGCATCGATGCCGAGACCCGCGCGCGCATCCATGCGTCGGTCGACGACCGAGTCCGGTGACTACTGCGTGGCGGGTACCGCGCTGATCGCCGGGCTGCTGAAGGGGCTGCTCGACAGAGGAGTGATGCCGCGGACGAATGCCCGCGCGGTGGAGCTCATCGGTGATGCCGCGGGAATCGTCGGCGTGCGTATCGCGACTGAAGGCAACGATTTTCGGGTTCGCGCCCGCCGTGGCGTGGTGCTGGCGACCGGCGGATTCGAGTGGGACGCCGCGCTGGTCGAGGCCTATCTGCGCGGTCCGATGCGCGGCGCGGTGTCACCACCGAACAACACCGGCGACGGGCTGCGGATGGCGATGGCGCACGGCGCCGACCTGGCGAACATGGGCGAAGCATGGTGGGTGCCGATCGTGCAGTTGCCGGGCGATACGTTCGAAGGACATCCGCGCAGCCGCAGTGTGCGACTCGAACGAACCCGCCCCCGCAGCATCATCGTCAACCGGGCAGGCAAGCGGTTCCTCAACGAGGCGGGCGAGTACAACTCGATGGCGGGTCCGTTCCAGTACCTCGACCCGCGCGACGGGTATGCGAACGCGGCGGCGTGGATCGTCTTCGACTCGCTTCATCTCAAACGCTACGGGTTTCTCGGGGTGGCGCCCGGCGAGCCGGCCCCCGACTGGTTCTCGCCGTCGGCTGACCTCGCCGAACTGGGTGCCAAGACCGGCATCGACACCGACGGCCTTGCCCGCACGCTGGCGGCGTGGAACGACACCGTCGCCCACGAGTCAGATCCCGACTTCGGCCGCGGCTCAAGCGCTTACGACGGGTATTGGGGCGACGACAAGGCGACCACAGCGGCGGGCAAGACGCTCGGCCCGATCGACACGGCGCCGTACTACGCGGTTCCGGTGTCGATCGGCGCGATGGGCACCAAAGGCGGTCCACGCACCGATCGCGACGGCCGTGTGCTGCACGTCAGCGGCTCGCCCATACCGGGTCTGTACGCGGCGGGCAATGCCATGGCCGGTGCGACCGGTAAGGCTTATGGCGGCGCGGGCGGAACCATCGGCCCCGCAATGGTGTTCGGCTACCGCGCCGGCTTGGCGGTGTCTGGGCGCCGCTAGCCGGCGATCGCTGAGATGTCCAACCACCCGCAGAGTTCCAGAACCAAGGCGATTCAGGCTAGTCCGGAAACAAATACCAGGTTCGATGTCGCAGAGCCGTGGCGTAACCCAACCACTGCCTGATATTCGTCGGACTCATACCAGGCCCGCGCCAGCTGCTTGCTCGGAAACTCGATGAGTACTGTGCGCGTGCAGGGCCAGCTACCCTCGACGATTTCCACGTCTTCGTCGATGCCGACCACCTTCCCACTGAACCGGTCGAAGATCTCTTGGTGACCGGCAGTTTCGTACTGACGGTAGCCATCCCGATCGTTGATCACGATTTGCACGATGACGAACGCCTTTACTTCGGGCATGAGCGGTCTCCTCGGATGGGTGTAATAGATGCAGACAACATAGGCTCTTCGTTGAGTCAGAGTCAATGAGTGTGACTCTCACGAGTTCTCTTCGTTGAGTTGTGCTCGCCGGTTCCCTGGCGCACGATCGATCAGTGACTGCCAGCAATGCCAAACTGGCCCGACAGACGCCACGACCGGCAACGCGACGCCAGGCGCAAGCTGAACTGACCCGGCGCAAGCTTCTCGAAGCCGCTGTCGAGCACTTCTCCGCTCGTCACTTTGACGACGTCGCGACCAGCGACATCACCGAAAGTGCGGGTGTCGCCCAGGGGCTGCTGTTCCACTATTTCGGGAACAAGCGCGGGATCTACCTCGAGGCGCTCCGCGACGCAGCCAACAGGCTCAACGCCGCCGCCGCACCGCCGCCCAGCGACGGCTCCCCCGGTGAGCAGTTTCGACGAATGTTGCGCGCTCATCTGGCGTACCTCAGCGAGCACGACGGTCTGGCCCTGCGATTGGTCCTTGGCGGGAGCGGCGGCGACCCTGAAGCGTGGGAGATCTTCGATCAGTCGCGTTGGCACACCATCGAATGGACGTGTCAGCTACTCGAACTCGACGTCGCCCGGCCGGCATTGCGATTGATGATGCGCTCCTGCGCGGGCGCTCTCGATGAAGCCACCACCTACTGGCTGAAGAACGACCGCCCTTTCGATCCCGACGCGATGGTCGAAGTGGTCGTCGAACTCCTCGTCACGTCGTTGCGGTGCGCAACCCAACTCGACCCGGAGATAGACGTCGGCAACGCTGTCGCGAAATTAGCTGATCCACTGCATGAAGAACGGATCCATTGACACCCGCCGCAGTTTGGGGTTGCGCGCTCGACGAACACCATGCCCAATAAGGCTTATGGTGGCGCCGGCGGGACCATCGGCCCGACAATGGTGTTCGGGTATCGGGCCGGCTTGGCGGTGTCTGCGCGCTGCTAGCCGGCGATGGCTGAGCCGACGAAATAGCTGCCTAACAGACTCGCGGCGATGAGAAGTACCCAGGCATCCGTGAGCCGACACAGCCAGCGGGGGCGTGGCGCACCTCCATGAACTCCCGGAAAATGATGCGCACCTTGAAGACAGCGATCACGATCGCACTGACGGTGACGACCGTGCTGGCTCGTAACGTTCCGTTGTGATCGGCCGTGTGATCAATCCAGACGTATGCGAGCGTCATCGACGTCAGGATCAACCAGACGATCAGCAGTCTCTTGTTGAAAGTGGTGCTCACAGATCACCTCACGACGTAGAGCAACGCAAAGATCAAAACCCAAAGGAAGTCGACGGTGTGCCAGTAGGTTGCGCACGTTTCGATGAGCTGCTGGGAGCGCCGGGACGGGCTCCACAACTGATAGATGACAACGCCCAGCACGATGAAGCCGATCAACACGTGTATGCAGTGGATCGACGTCAGGAAGAAATAGTGCTGAAAGAACTCGTTGCTGGTGAACGTGTTTCCCAGCTCGGATCTGCCTTGACCCACTCCAGCACCTTGGAAACCAGGAACACCAGCCCGAAGAAACCGTCAGGAAGGCGTTGAACAGCGCCGACCGGTACGCGCCCGCCCGGCGACGCCTGGACGCAACGCGCGATCGGCCCACGAGCTCAGCAGCAAGGCGATCGTGTTGAAAACCCCGACGCGGAGATCCAGGTCTGCCTGGGACCGCAGGTAAAGCTCGCTCGTGCTGGGTGCGGGAGACCAGGTAAACCGAGAAGTACCCGGTGAACAGCAGCGACTCGAAGAGCACGAACATCCACATGTCCGGCTGCCCGGGCACGAACTTTGTCGGCTTCTCCTCGAGTTGTGGCCGCGAGCCGGCACCGGCAAGGTTCGTCATCGAACCGCCTCCACACGTTTGCCCGGAAGGTCGGGCAGCGGCCCGGTGCCGAAGTCCTCGCGCTGGATCATTCTGCGCAGCAGCGTGATGAAGACGCCGGTGTACAGAACGAACACAACCATGTTGATCCACCATGCGATCGCACCGTTCCACGCCAACGCGCCGCGGTGGAACATCCAGGCCGGCGCGACGACCACTTCGGTCAGCGCGTTGCAGAGGTTGAGGTAACCGAACCACTTCGGGAACACGCGATTCTTGTCGATCAGAATCGCCAGCATCCACACCAACGAGCCGAGCAGGAACACTCCCATGGTTCCGCTGAAGGACAGGAACGCGAAATCGTATAGCCACTGGATCAGCGCGGGATCACGGTCCGGCCGTAGTGCGGCAACGGTCATCGCGATCGCCATCACCAGCAACCCGGGGACGGCGACTGAGCGCATACATGACCAGGTACGAATACCCGAAGACCGGACTTACCGACATGCGCCGCATCGAGTACGCGAGGAGGGCGTTCATCGGCGCACACATGCCTGCAACGAGGAACACCACGCCAAATCCGGCGAGTATGCCGAAGTGGTGGTCGTCGACCCAGCGCACCACCGTCGGGGTATCCCAGCCAGGGCTCGGCGGCGGCTGGACGCGCGTGATGAAGAAGAACAGCACGCCGTACAGGTTGTAGAAAATAAGCATCACCCACCACGCGAACCACAACTCGCGCTTGGGATGGTTACGGAAATTCCAGACGAACCGGCTCAGCCGCAGAGCCCGGGGGCGGCTCCGACATGGTCGCCGATTCCGCCGTCGACGTACTCATCCGACAGCCCGCTCCTCGGCTCGCTGGCGCCGGATGGTCTGGCCGAGAACGACTCCCATGACGACGATCCAAAGGGCGATCGCGACGTTCTTGACCCAGAACGACAACAGCCCATTCCACGCAATAGGCCCACTGAAGGACAGCGCGGTGAATGCGGCAGGCGCTAGCGCGGCCGCGACAAGGAGATTGAAGTGTGCCACCCACGGTTTGAAGACGGGTCGATCTTGGCGATCCCAGTAGATCGCCAAAGCCAGCAGTAGGCATTGCGCGATCAAATAGGGAACCAGAATCGTGAAGGTGATCCACGCGAGATCGTTGAGCAACTGGGTCAGCTCCGGGGCGCGTTCAGGGCGGAAGGCGCCGAGCAGCCAAAACATGTTGGCGATCAGAAACAGCGCGGGCGGGCCGCCGGCACAGGCGAGCAGGCTGTAGGACAGGATCGGCGTGCGGTGGGCCATCCGACGGATCTGGATCACCAACAGCATCACGATGGGGATCAAACCGACGCCGAACCAGTTGAACAGGATCATGCTGTAGCGGATCCGCGCGGTCTCATCGCGATAGAAAGCCGCCACCTCATCCGCAGACATGGTTGGCGACATCGGGTGAAGGAAGCCAGGAAACAGGAAGAACGCGGACACCCAAATGATCGCCACTGCGGGCAATGTCCAGAACAGGATCAACTCGCCATCAGGTCGTCTCATCGTCGAGCCCTCTTCACGCGTAACGTTGGTTGCCGATCGGCAACCCGCACAGTAGCCGATCGGCAACTAGACGGTCAATGTTCGGTTACCCTCGTCGCTGTGACGACCACGCGGGAAGGCTTCAGGTTCAGCGCGATCACGCGCACCGCTGCCCAGACCCGGGTGCTGGACGCGGCATTGAAACTGATCGCCGAGCGCGGCGTGAGCGGGACGTCGCTGCAGATGATCGCCGACGCCATGGGCGTGACCAAGGCTGCCGTCTATCGCCAGTTCAAAACGAAGGAAGAGATCGTCATCGCGATCACCGAACGTGAACTCGGCACGCTGGAGGATGCGGTGGAGGCCGCCGAGGCCGAGGGGGAGGCCGCCGAGGCCGAGGGGCACGGACTGCGGGCGCGGCAGGTTCTGCTCGACCGGATGATCGACCAGGCCATCGAGCGACGCGGAGTGGTCAGCGTGCTGCAGTTCGATCCGGTGATCATCCGGCTGCAGGCCGAACACAAGCCGTTTCAGCGTTTCATCGAACGTCTCTACGCCGCGCTGCTCGGCACCGAGGCAGGCGTCGAGGCGCGCCTGCACGCGGCGATGCTGTCGAGCGCGATCAGCGTCGCCGTGATGCATCCGCTGGTCGCCGATGTCGATGACGAGACGCTGCGCGCGCAGCTGTTGCAAATGACACGCCGGATGCTCGATCTTCGCGAATAGCAGCGGGAGGCGTGGCTATGGCTCGACAGGTACGGCGAACAACTGCTCGGCCGCGGTGTACGGGTCGGATCGACCGTCGGCGACCAACCCCGCCACGCGATCCAGATCGGGATGACTACGCAGGCGGGTCTGCGCCAACGAGATGATCTGCGCCCGGGCGCGCGCCTTGCGCCGTTCTGGGCTGTCGGCACGATGATGGGCCTCGATGGTCTCGACCAGCTCGGGGATGCCATCGCCGTCTGCGGCAACGAGTTTCAGGATCGGCGCCTTGGTCTCGGCCCGCAGGTCGCGCACCGTCTGGTCGGCACCCTCGCGGTCAGCCTTGTTCACCACCACGATGTCGGCGACTTCGAGCAGGCCCGCCTTGGCTGCCTGGACGGCATCGCCCGCGCCGGGGTTGAGGATCACGACGGTGGGGTCGGCGATCGCGGCGATCTCGATTTCGGATTGTCCGACGCCGACCGTCTCGAGCACGATCAGGTCGTAGGACAGTGCGGCGAGCACCCTGATGGCGGCCGGGACGGCGGCGGCCAGACCGCCGAGGTGCCCGCGCGTCGCGACCGACCGGATGAGCACGTCGGAGTCGTTGATATGAGCGGCCATCCGGATCCGGTCACCCAGCAGCGCACCCCCGCTGTAGGGCGACGACGGGTCGACGGCAAGCACCGCAACGCGCATCTCGCGTTCGCGGTAGGCACTCACCAGCGCACCCACAGTCGTCGACTTCCCCGCTCCCGGCGGACCCGTCACGCCGACGACCCGCGGTGTGGAGACCGCGCCAAGCGCATCGAGAACTTCGTCGCGGCGAGGACTTTCGACCAGGCTCAGCAATCGGCCGGCGGCTCGGGTGGATCCGCTGCGCGCCGCCTCGATGAGCTCGTCGATGGTCATCGATACGCAGTTTCACGGAGCTGTCTCCGGTTCGCATGAGAATGATATTCTCTTGGTTCGAGAGTGTCAGTTGCAAGAAGGGAAACCATATGCAGATCGCAGGTAGCTCGGCGATTGTCGTCGGGGGTGCGGGTGGCCTGGGCGAAGCGACCGTCCGGCGCCTGCACGGCGCGGGAGCCAAGGTCGTCGTCGCCGACCTCGCCGACGACAAGGGCAAGGCGCTGGAAAAGGAACTCGGCGTGCGCTACGTGCCGACCGACGCCACCTCGGAGGAATCCGTGAACGCCGCGATCGCCGAAGCGGCGGCGCTCGCCCCGCTGCGCATCTCGGTCGACACCCACGGCGGTCCGGCCAGCGGCGGACGGCTGATCGGCAAGGACGGCTCCCCGCTGGACCTGGACGGCTTCAAGAAGACGATCGAGTTCTACCTGACCGCGGTCTTCAACGTCATGCGGCTGGCTGCCGCCGCGATCGCCAAGTCCGAGCCGCTGGACGAGGGTGGCCGCGGCGTCATCGTCAACACCGCGTCGATCGCCGGCTACGAGGGCCAGATCGGCCAGCTCCCCTACTCCGCCGCCAAGGGCGGCGTGCTGGGCATGACGCTCGTCGCCGCGCGCGACCTGTCGCCGCTCGGCATTCGCGTCGTCACCATCGCCCCGGGCACCATCAACACCCCGGCGTACGGCAAGGCGGTCGACCAGCTCGAGCAGTACTGGGGTCCGCAGATGCCGTTCCCCAAGCGCATGGGCCGATCCACCGAGTACGCGCAACTGGCGCAGAGCATCATCGAGAACGACTACCTGAACGGCGAAATCATTCGGCTCGACGGGGCGCTGCGGTTCCCGCCGAAATGACAGCGCGGGGGCGCTGGAAGGGATCGCCTTCGTCGCCGGCGCCAGCCGCGGCATCGGGGCGACCGTCGCCGAAGCGCTGGCCCGCGAGGGAGCGTGCGGTCGCGGTCGCCGCCCGCTCCGAGCACGAGGGCAAGGTGCCCGGCACGATCCATGCCGTCGCCGACCGCATCACGTCGGCGGGCGGCACGCGCATTGCCCGTGCAGTGCGATGTCACCAGCGAGGAGTCGGTGGAAGCGGCTGTGGCGGCTACGGTTTCGGAGTTCGGCGGGATCGACATCTTGATCGCCAATGCGGGCGTGCTGTGGCTCGGCCCGATCGAGTCCACGCCGCTGAAGCGCTGGCAGCTGTGCTTGAACGTCAACCTGACCGGTGTCTTTCTGGTGACCAAGGCGATCATTCCGCACGTGAAGGCGCGCGGCGGCGGGTCGCTGATCGCGATCACCACCACCGGCGTCGGCATGATCGAGCACGGCGCCAACGCCTACTGGGTGTCCAAGGCCGGCGTCGAACGGCTCTACCTCGGCCTGGCCGCGGATCTGAAGCCCGACAACGTCGCGGTGAACTGCCTGAGCCCGTCGCGGGTGGTGCTCACCGAGGGATGGCAGGCCGGTGGCGGCGGGATGGAGATTCCGGCCGAGATGGTCGAGCCGCCGGAAGCCATGGCGAATGCCGCAGTGCTGCTGGCTCAGCAGGACGCGAGCGGCATCACCGGAACCATCCAGCGCTCAGAGGAACTCACCGGCTGACCGACGGGCTCGTGGGTTTAACCCTTCTTGGCGTTGAGGCGGGTGACGATCTCGCGGAAGTCCTCGGTCCGGAACGACTGCTCCTCGGCGAGTGTTGGCGTAGTCCAGGACGGCCAGCACGGAGCGTCTCCAGGTGGATGTTCATCAGCCGCTTGGTGCTCTCGACCGCCTGCCGCGGCAGCTCCATGATCTTCTTGGCGCACGCGATCGCCTCGGCCAGCGGGTCCTCGACGACGTGGTTGGCCAGCCCGAGTTCCGCCGCCCGCTGGGCCTAAATGCGCGCGCCGGTCAACGCGAACTCCTTGGCATGCAAGCAGGCTGATCTGCGAGCGGCCAGACGAGCGGTCCGCCGTCGGCGGCGACCAACCCGACCTGCACGTGCGGGTCGGCGAAATACGCAGTCTTCGGCTGATGTAGACGATGTCGCTCAAGGCCACCAGGCTGCAGCCCAGCCCGACCGCCGGGCCGTTGACCGCCGCCACCACCGGAATTCGGCAGCGGGCCATGCCGACGACGATTTCGCGGCCGTGCTTGATCGTCTTCGCGCGCAGATCCGCGTCCTGACGCAGTTCCTCGAGGTATGTTGAAGTCACCGCCTGCCGAGAACGCCCGGCCCGCCCCGGTGATCACCGCCGCGCGGGCATCGACGATCCTCGCCCAGATGTGTCCCAGATCTTGGGCAAGCCCGACGTGGAGTGCATCGTTGACGGCGTTGAGCGCATCGGGCCGGTTCAGCGTGATGATGCGCAGCGCCCCGTCGGCCTTGACATCGATTTCCGGTGGCATGTCGTACATTTCAGACTCCTAATCCGAGTATTCGTGAAGCGATGATGTTCTTCTGGATCTGTGAGGTGCCGCCCATCACGCTCTGCGCGCGGCTGTACATGTAGGCGCCGAACAATTCGGGATCGGACGTGCCGACGGTGGCCAAGCGCGGCGTGGCCGACGGATTGCTCGACCCAGGTCATCAGCAGCTTGTCCAGCGATCCCTGCGGGCCGTGGGTGATGCCGTCGAGTTGCTCGGACAGCCGCCTGCGCACGTGCAGCCGCAGCATCTCGGTCTGCACCCATGCCCAGGACAGCTCCTCGGGCGTCGCACCATCGACGCGGGATGCCAACTGGCGCACCAGCTTCCCGTACCGCGCGGAGAACCCGAGAGTCGACGGCTCGCGCTCATGGCTGACGACGGTCATCGCCATTTTCCAGCCGTCCCCCGGCGCACCCACCATCTGGTCGGCAGGCACGCGGGCACCGTCGAAGGCCACCTGACCGAATTCCCTGGTGACGCCGCTGATCATCTTCAGCGGTCGCTGCTCGATGCCCGGCTGGTGCATCGAGATGATGAACGCCGAGATGCCCTTGTGCTTGGGCACGTCCTTGTCGGTACGTGCCAGCAGCAGACACCAGTCGGCGACGTCGGAGTAGCTCGTCCAGATCTTGTGGCCGTGGATGACGTACTCGTCCCCCTCGCGGGTGGCGGTGGTCGTCAGCGACGCCAGGTCGGACCCCGCGCCGGGCTCCGAGAAACCCTGGCACCAGCGCTCGGTGCCGTTGATCATGCCGGGCAGAAACCGCTGCTGCAGTTCCTTGCCTGCGTGATGTCCCAACCCGACGACGAGGTAGCCGAGGCTGGGCCGCGCCGGGGCACCCGCCTTCGCGATCTCCTCGTCGACGATGACGTCGTACACCGGCGGCAGGTCCTGCCCGCCGTACTCCTTGGGCCACGACGTGCCGAAGAAGCCGGCCTCGTAGAGCGCTTGATGCCAGTCGCCCTGCCGCGCAAAGTACTCGTCGCCCGACGTCGGGAACTTGCCCTTCTGTTCGGTCAGCCAGCCACGCAGCCGGTCCCGGAACGCGGCTTCCTCCGGCGAATCACGAAAGTCCAATGGACGAGCTCCTCCAGCTTCACCGGCCACAGTTCGGTAGCCGTCAGCACCCGGCGCAAGTAGACGTGTGCGAGGCATTCCCACGTGTTGCCGATCCCGCCGTGGACCTGAATCGAGGTCTCGCAGACCGTCAATGCCGCACGCGCACAGTAGATCTTCGCCACCTTCGCGCCGCCTCGATCGCCTCAGCGAAAGGTAGCTCGTCGACGGCCCACGCGGCGTGGCGCGAGCACGCTGATCGAGCCTTCGATCAGGGCAAGGCTCTCGGCAAGCAGGTGCCCGACGGCCTGATAGGACCCGATGGTCGCGCCGTACTGTTCGCGGACCTTGGCGTACTCACAGGCCAGCGCATGCGTGCCGCGCGCGGCACCGACCAGGTCGGCGGAGGTGACGGCCAGCGCCAGGGCATGCCAGCGGCCGGCGTCCTGCGCGGAGAGCTCACCCAGCTCGGGCGGCGACTCGACAACTCCGGCAACGCTTCTCGTGAGGTCGACCGACTCGCGTTCTGTGATCGGCACCGATGGCTCTCGGCCGAGCGCACGCCCCAGCTCGTCGGCCAGCACCGGCCCGAGAAACGGCACGTCGACAAGGCCGCGGGCGAACTCCTCGGCGACGATGGCCACCTCGACCCCTGACGCGCCGTCGGATCGCAGCGAGCGAAATCCCGTCGCGTCGACGGCCTTCTCCAGCCGGGCGATCCGATTCGCGTCGTCGAGATCTGCGACCGAACCGGGCCCGAGATCGTCGGCCAGCTTGGCCGCGGCTTCCCGCAGCTGCTGCTGTTCACTTGTCAGACGGACGTCCACAGCCGCTCCTTCAACACTCGCCGCAACACCTTTCCCGATGGCAGACGCGGTATTTCGGGCACGAACACGACACGACTCGGCCGCTTGTAGGACGCCAACCGGTCCCCGACAAGCGCGATGAGTTCGTCGGCCTCGACCCGTCCGCACGTCTTGACCGCGGCGACGATGGCCTCGCCATTCGCCGCGTCGGGCACCCCGAACACCGCGCAGTCCTCGACGGCCGCGTGCCCCTGGAGCACGGCCTCGATCTCGGCGGGCGCGACCTGAAATCCCCGCACCTTGATCATCTCCTTGGCGCGGTCGGTGATCCGCAGCCCGCCGTTGACGTCCAGATATCCGACGTCTCCCGTCCGATACCAGCCGTCCGAAAATGCCTGCGCCGTAGCCTCGCTCGGCAGGTAGCCGGCCATCACCGAATCCGAGCGAACCTGAATCTCGCCCACCGCGCCCGGCGACAGCGGCTCGCCGTCCTCCAGCGACACGATCCGCACCCGCGTCCCTGGCACCGGCCGTCCCACCGTGTCCAGCCGCGCGCCTTCGATCTCATTGCACGCGATGACCGGCAATTCGCTGGTCCCGTAGGCGGTCACCCAGCTCACGCCGGTCCTGCGGGAAACCGTTTCGGCGACGCTCTGGGTGACCGGAGTCGCGCACCACATGATGTAGCGCAGCGACGACAGGTCGTAGCTTTCCAGTTTCGGATGGGCGGCCAGCGCCAAAGCGATTGGTGCTACGGCCATCTCGATGGTGATGCCGGTCCGTCTCGATGTGGTGCAGCATGAGATCGACGTCGAAGCGGCGGTGCAGCCGGATCCATGCGCCGGTTTCGAGCGCCATCACGATGTTGAGCAACCCGAGGATGTGCGACGGCGGGGTCATGATCTGCATCCGGTCGGCCGACGACAGGTGTAGCGCATCACGCCAGTGCCGCACCGCGACCGCGAGCGACCCGTGGGTGTGACGCACTGCCTTGGGCATGCCCGTCGTTCCCGAGCTGAACACGAACAGCGCATCGCTGTCCGGGTTCGGCGCTTCAAACGTCCGCTGCCCCGGGGTGATCGGTTCGTCCAGTGACAGCATCGGCATCAATTCGGCGAGCACCGGATGGTCGCCGACGGCGTGCGACGGCGCGGTCAGCGCCAGCGCGTTCTCGACCTCGGTCCGCTTCCACGCCGGGCTGAGCAGCACCACCGACGCACCCAACCGCCAGATGGCCCACAGCGCGACGACGAATTCGGGACGGTTGGACGACATCAGCGCGACGCGGTCGGCCTGGCCGCACGCCGCGGTGTTCGAGGGTGGTTGCCATCCCGCTGGCCAGAGCGTCGAGCTGCGAGAGGGTGTACTCCCGCTCCTCGTAGGCGAGAGCGATCGGCTCACTCACACCCTGTCCTCACTAGCCGTCGCGGTTCACGTTACGATGAGAATAGCGTATCACTTATGGAGAATGGTATTCTCTAAATGTCAGAATCCACGTGCCAGGAGAGGCTTGATGACGGCAGAACCGGTCCCGACCTCGTCCGCTGGGGAGGGCGGACAAGTCACGATCGTGCTCGATCGCAAGAAGGTGTCGGTGCCCCGGGTCGCGGGCGAAACCCTGCTGGAAAGCGCCCGGCGCGCCGGTCTGACCCCCCCGTTCTCCTGCGAGGCCGGCAACTGCGGCACCTGCATGGCCAAGTTGACCGAAGGTCGCGCCACCATGCGGGTGAACGATGCCCTTGAAGACGACGAGATCGAAGAGGGATACGTACTGACCTGCCAGGCGGTGCCGGATACGGACATCGTCGCCGTCTGCTACGACGACTGAGTCGTGACGTCGGTGTGCTCGTCGAGTGCTCGGCGGCGGACGGTAGTCGGGTTCGTACCCGTCGATGTGGATGGGGCTGCCCACCAGCCGGAACTCACCTGCGGTGACGACGGCCTCTGGTGTCGCCGCCAGCGCATCGGGCAACGACCGGACGGCCGCGACGGGGAGGCCGAGCGGACGCAGTCGCGCCTCCCAGTTCGCCGCGGAGTCGGTGGCCAGTGCGGCAGCGACGACGGCGAGCACTTCGTCGCGGTTCGCCGCGCGCTCGGCCATCGTCGGGAAGCCGTCGATCTTCGCCTCGGATGCGAAGGCTTTCCAGAACGCGTCATGGGTGATGAACAGCGCCAGGTAGCCCTCGGCCGTCGGAAACAGCTGCGCCGGCACATAGTACGAATGCGCGCCGAACGCGTATCGCTGCGGTGGCGCGCCGTCGTTGAGGTACGCCGACGCCCGGTAGTTCAGCTGGGACAGCATCACGTCACGCAGCGACACGTCCACCTGCCCGCCGCGACCCGAGACGATCTGGGCGAGCAGACCGAGCGCGGCGGCCAGCCCGGTCGAATTGTCGGCGGACGAATAGCCGGGCAACGTCGGCGGCCCGGACGGATCGCCCGTCATCGCGGCGACGCCCGTCGCCGCCTGGATGACGTAGTCGAACGCCGGATCATCGCCGCCGTCCAGCCCGAAGCCGGTCAGCGCGACGCAGACGATGCGGTCGTTGAACCGCCGCAATGCCTGGTAGGTGAGACCGAGCCGGTTGATCGCCGACGGCTTCATATTGACAAGCAGCGCATGCGAATTCGCGACGAGCTCGCCCAGTCGCTGACGCCCGCCCTCTGACTGCAGATCGAGGCACACGCTCTGCTTGTTGCGGTTGAGGCTGGCGAAGTAACTGTCGCTGACCTGGCGGGAGATCTCGCCGCCGGGCGGCTCGATCTTGATGACTTCGGCGCCGAGGTCGGCCAGCAGCATCGTCGCGTACGGCCCGGCCAGCATCACGCCGACTTCGAGGATGCGGATACCGGAGAGCGGCCCGTTGGTCATCGGCACGGCTCTCGCACCTCAGCGGCGAGCTTGCGCAATGACTTCGCGGGTACGGTATTTCGATGCGATCAACTCGTCGCGGGTGTCGCCGATCGGGAGCAGCCTCACCGACAGGTCGGTGACGCCGGCATCGGCGAAGCGGCGGAACCGCGCGAGGATCGCTTCCTCGTCACCGGCCGCGCACAGGTCACCGACATCACGGGCGTCGCCGCGTTCCAGCAGGTTCTGGTAGTTCGGCGACACCTCGGCCTCGCCGAGGATCCGGTTGGCGCGCTCCTTGGCGGCATCGACTCTCCGACGGTGCGCACAGGCACACCGGGATGCCCGCAATGATCCGCGGCGCCGGGCGCCCTGCGTTGTCGGCGGCCTTGGTGATCCGCGGTGCGATGTGGTCACCGATCGCGCGCTCGTCGGCCATCCACAACACCGTCCCGTCGGCGAGCTCGCCTGCGATCTGCAGCATCACCGGCCCGAGCGCGGCGACCAGCACCGGCATCGGCGAGTCCGCGCCGAGCACGGTCGGGTTGTGCACGGTGAACGTGTCGTTCTCGACGTCGACCGGACCGGGGCCGGCCAGCGCGGCGTTGAGGACCTCCAGATAGTCGCGGGTGTAGGCGGCGGGCTTGTCGTACGGGATGCCGAGCATGTCGCGCACGATCCAGTGGTGCGACGGCCCGACGCCCAGAGCCAGCCGTCCGCCTGCACCGGCATGTACCGACAGCGCCTGGCGCGCGAGCGCGATCGGATGCTGGGCCTGCAGCGGCACGACGGCCGTGCCGAGTTCGATTCGCGACGTGCGCGCAGCCATCAGCGCGACCATGGTGAGCGCGTCGAAGTCGTTGGGCACCTGGGGCATCCACGCGGTGTCGAAACCCGCGGCCTCCGCCCACTCGATGTCCTCGAGCAGTTTCTTGACCTTGCGAGCCATGTCCCCGCGCTCGGCCCCGATCATGACGCCAAGACGCATTATTCGGTCACCCTTTCAGACGTCAGCTTGCGCACCTCCTGGACGAGGACGTCCAGCGGCGTGCCGGTCGGGAACACCGCGGCTGCGCCCGCCGACAGTAGCTTGGGCACGTCGGCCTGCGGGATGGTGCCGCCCACCACGACGGCGATGTCGCCGGCGTCGGCGGCCCGCAAGCGCCTCCACGGTGCGGGTGGTCAGCGCCAGGTGCGCGCCGGACAGGATGGACAGCCCGACCAGCGCGACGTCTTCCTGCAGCGCGATCGACACGATGTCCTCGATGCGCTGCCGGATGCCGGTGTAGATCACCTCGAAGCCGGCGTCGCGCAGCGTGCGGGCGACGATCTTGGCGCCGCGGTCGTGGCCGTCGAGGCCGGGCTTGGCGACCAGAATACGCGTGCGTGCAGCCATCAGAACACCACCGGCTGCTGGAACTCGCCCCACACCGCCTTGAGCGCGGACACCATCTCCCCGACGGTGCAGTAGGCGTTGGCGCAGTCGATCAGCTTGTGCATCAGATTGTCATCGCCGTCGGCGGCGCGCGACAGCGCGGCCAGCGCGTCTGTGACCGCGGCGCGGGTCGCGTTCGGCCTTGACCTTGGCCAGTCGCTTCAGCTGCAGGTCGCGGCCCTCGGCATCCAGTTCGTAGGTGTCGATATCGGGCGGCGGCTCGTCGGCGACGAACCTGTTGACCCCGACCACCGGGCGTTCGCCCGACTCCACCTCGTGGTGGATCTTGAACGCCTCGTCGGCGATCAGGCCCTGCAGGTAGCCGTCCTCGATCGCAGCGCACCATGCCGCCGTGCGCCTCGAGATCGGCCATGATCTCGATGATCTTGGCCTCGGTCGCGTCGGTGAGCGCCTCGACGAAGTACGACCCGCCCAGCGGATCGGCCACCTTGGCCACCCCGGTCTCGTAGGCGAGGATCTGCTGGGTGCGCAGCGCCAGCGTCGCGGACTCCTCGCTGGGCAGCGCGAACGGCTCGTCCCAGGCCGCGGTGAACATCGACTGCACCCCGCCGAGCACCGAGGCCATCGCCTCGTAGGCGACCCGGACGAGGTTGTTCTGCGCCTGCGGCGCGTACAGCGAGGCGCCGCCGGCGACACAGCCGAACCGGAACATCGACGCCTTGTCGGTCGTGGCGCCGTAGCGTTCCCGCACGATCGTGGCCCAGCGCCGCCGGCCCGCCCGGTACTTGGCGATCTCCTCGAAGAAGTCGCCGTGGGTGTAGAAGAAGAACGAGATCTGCGGGGCGAACTGGTCGATCGTCATCCGGCCGCGCTGCGACCACGGTGTCGCAGTAGGTGACGCCGTCGGCCAGCGTGAACGCCATCTCCTGCACCGCGTTCGCGCCCGCGTCGCGGAAGTGCGCGCCGGCCACCGAGATCGCGTTGAACCGCGGCACCTCGGCCGCGCAGAACTCGATGGTGTCGGCGATCAGCCGCAGCGACGGCTCCGGCGGCCAGATCCAGGTGCCGCGCGACGCGTACTCCTTGAGGATGTCGTTCTGGATGGTGCCCGTCAGCTTCGCCCGCGGCAATGCCCTTCTTCTCCGCGGCCGCCACGTAGAACGCCAGCAGGATCGCGGCCGTGCCGTTGATCGTGAAGCTGGTGCTGATCGTGTCCAGCGGGATCCCGTCGAACAGGATCTCGGCGTCGGCCAGGGTGTCGACCGCGACCCCGACCCGGCCGACCTCCTCGCCGAACTCCGGGTCGTCGGAGTCGTAACCGCACTGGGTCGGCAGATCCAGCGCCACCGACAGCCCGGTCCCGCCCTGGTCCGAGCAGGTAGCGGTAGCGCCGATTGGACTCCTCGGCGGTGCCGAAGCCCGAGTACTGGCGAAACGTCCACGTCTTGCCGCGGTACCCGCTCGCGAAGTTGCCGCGGGTAAACGGGTACTCGCCCGGCGCAGGCGGCTCACCGCCCCGATCGGCCGGTCCGTAGACGGGCTCGAGCGGGATGCCGGAGGGGGTCTGTACTGGGTCGCTCATCAAAGGATAACGTACTTGCAGAAAATGAGAATGCCAATACCGCCCAGTGGAAACATGCACGGAGCACGGGCCGCGGCGGACGCCGCACGGCCCCCGAAGACCCGGTACACAGCGATTATGGCACTTGCCTAGAATGAGAACGCCAATTCCAGATCTGTAGTATCCAGATAGCATCGATCTGACGGCGTCAGCTCGTGCGTCCAAGGAGGCCCATGCCCACGTTCACCGACCGCACGATGGTCGTCTCGGGCGGTAGCCGTGGCATCGGGCTCGCGATCGCGCTGGGCGCGGCCAAACACGGCGCCAACGTGGTGCTGCTGGCCAAGACCGCCGAGCCGCATCCCAAGCTGCCCGGCACCGTCCACACGGCGGTGGCCGCCGTCGAAGCCGCGGGCGGCAAGGGCGTTGCCGTGGTCGGCGACGTGCGCAACGAAGAGGACGTTCAGCGCGCCGTCGACGCCGCCGTCGAGCACTTCGGCGGCATCGACATCGTCGTCAACAACGCCAGCGCCATCGCGACAGAACCCGACCGAGCAGCTCGTCGGCCAAGAAGTTCGACCTGATGATGGACATCAACGTCCGCGGCACGTTCCTGCTGACGAAGGCGGCCCTGCCCCATCTGCGTGAGCGTCGGCGAACGCCAGCACGTGGTGACGTTGGCACCGCCGCTGAACATGAATCCACACTGGCTGGGCGCCCACCCGTCCTACACGCTGTCGAAATACGGCATGACGCTGTTGTCCCTTGGCTGGGCAGCCGAGTATGCCGACGCCGGCATCGGTTTCGCCTGCCTGTGGCCGCAGACATACATCGCCACGGCGGCGGTGACCAATCTCGGCCGACGGAGACACGTTGGCGGCTCGATCGCGCAGCCCGCAGATCATGGCCGACGCCGCGGTCGAGATCCTGTCCCGCCCGCCAGCCGACGTCAACGGCAAATGCTTCATCGACTCCGCGGTACTGGCAGAAAGCGGCGTCACCGACCTGTCCCGCTACGGCGGCGGCAAAGATCCCATCCTTGATATCTTCGTCGACAAGCCATGAGTATCTCCTTGCTGCTGGAAATGGCGGCGTCATCGAATCCGGACCGGACCGCGGTCGTGTCCGGCCAGACGCGCCTGACCACAGATGAACTGAGCGCACTCGCCGACGGCGGCGCCGGCGTCATCGCGGCGTCGGGCGCCCAGCACGCGGCCTACGTCGGCACCGGCGGCGCGATGCTGCCGCTGCTGCTGTTTTCCTCCGCCCGAGCGGGGGTGGCGTTCACGCCGCTGAACTACCGGCTCAGCGAGGACGGCCTGCGGCAGCTGATCGACCGGCTGCCGACACCGCTGGTGATCGCCGACGCCGAGTACCGCGATGTCCTCGCCGGCGCGGGCAAGCAGGTCATCACCTCCGATGAGTTCATCGAAGCCGCCCGCATCGCCGAGCCGGCCGCCGAGTTCCCCGACCCCGACGACGTCGCGGTGGTGCTCTTCACGTCGGGTACCACCTCGCGGCCGAAAGCCGTTGAGCTGACCCACAACAACCTCACCAGCTACGTCACCGGGACGGTCGAGTTCGGTGCCGCCGACGCCGGTGATGCGGCGCTGATCTGCGTGCCGCCGTATCACATCGCGGGCGTCAGCGCCGCGTTGTCGAATCTCTACGCCGGCCGAAAGATGGTCTATCTGCGGCAGTTCGAGCCGACCGAGTGGGTCCGCCTGGTGCGCGACGAAGGCGTCACGACCGCGACCGTGGTGCCCACCATGCTGGATCGCATCGTGTCCGCGCTGGAGGCCGAGTCGGTCGAGCTGCCGACGCTGCGGAACCTGGCCTACGGCGGCTCGAAGGTCGCTGTTCCGTTGGTGCGCAAGGCCCTTGGCCTGCTGCCCGAGGTCGGTTTCGTCAACGCCTACGGACTCACCGAGACCAGCTCGACGATCGCGGTGCTCACCCCTGACGACCACCGGGCCGCCCTTGGCGCCACCGACGCCGCGATCGCTCGGCGGCTCGGATCGGTCGGACAGCCGGTACCCGGAATCGAGGTCCAGATCCGAAGCCGAGGACGGCACCGTCCTCGGGCCGGGCGAGAGCGGTGAGTTGTTCGTGCGCGGCGAGCAGGTGTCGGGACGCTACAGCGATATCGGCTCCGTCCTCGACGCCGACGGATGGTTCCCCACCAAAGACGTTGCGATGCTTGACGAGGGCGGCTACCTGTTCATCGGCGGCCGCTCCGACGACACGATCATCCGGGGCGGGGAGAACATCGCCCCGGCCGAGATCGAGGACGTGCTCGTCGAGCATCCTTCGGTGCGCGATTGTGTGGTGATCGGCCCCGAGGATCCCGAGTGGGGCCAGATCATCGTCGCGGTGGTGGTGCCCGCCGATGGCGCCGCACCAGACCCTGACGTACTGCGCGAGCATGTGCGAGCGCACCTGCGCGGATCACGCACGCCCGATCGCGTGGTGTTCCGTGATGAGCTGCCGACCACCGCGACCGGCAAGGTGTTGCGCCGCGAACTGGTCGATGAATTGAACCGCGCACGCGAGAGCACGAAAAACTGAGGAGCCGAACATGATCAAGAACGGAACCCGGCTGCAGAGCCAGGTCTGCGACACGCAAGTGATCGTCGTGCGCAGCGCCGACAGCCTCGACGATCTGCGCGCGGGCGGCGCTCCGATGGTGCCGATCGGCACCGAAACGGCCGGGGATGCCACGTTGGATCCGGCATTTTCCGACGGCAACGCGATGGGCAAGCGCTACGTCGACGAGACGGGTGCCGAAGTGCTCGTGACAAAGGCGGGCGCCGGGACACTGAGCATCGGCGCCACGGCGCTGGCGTTGAAGGAAGCAAAGCCGCTACCGGCCAGCGACTGATACGCTGCGGCTGGTGAGGCCGCTTAGCCTGCACATTCGATACGCGGCAGGCCTCACGTTGGCCTTTGTGTTTACCGCGGCCGAAGTTGTCGCGATCGTGGTTTCGCTCGGCGATCATGCAGTGGCGGGCGCGCAGAGCGTGTTCACGGAGAAGAATCTGATCGCCACCGTCGCGTTGGTGGTCGCCGGTGCCGTCAGTGTGGCAGTCGGTGGCATCCTGATCGTGGCGCCGTTGGTGGGCTGGCAGGGTTCGGGACGCGAACCCACCGCGAAGGAACGCCGCACGGCGCTGAACGTATCGTGGCGCCAGACCGTCATCCTGTCTGGCCCGTGGTGGGTTGCCACGGCCGTGCTGATCCCGATGAATCTCAAAGGGGGCGCGGGAGCCGCACTCGTGATCGGCTTTTCGATCATGTTCGGCGCCACCGCAGCCATCAGCAGCGGGTTCTTGTTCACCCAACGCACGCTTCGCCCGCTATTGGCAGCCGCCGCAGCCGATCTCGACACCGGGCCTGCCACGCCGGGGGTGCGGGCGCGACTGGTACTCCTGTGGACCGTGTGCACGGCGCTTCCCGGTCTGGGAATCACGCTGTTGACCCTGATGCGCAGGAACGGCTGGATCATCGAGCAGAGCGCGTCAGTCGAGTGGCCCGTCCTGGTCCTGGCAGTTGTCGGAGCGATGCTCGGGCTTCGGTCGACGATTTTGGTGTCCCGATCGATTTCGGATCCGTTGCGTGAGGTCGTCGACGCGATGGCGCAGGTCGAGCAGGGCCGCCTCGGCGAGGAGCTCGACGTCTACGAGAGATCCGAAATGGGGCGGCTGCAAAGCGGATTCAACCGGATGGTCGCGGGCCTGCGCGAACGTGACAGGCTGCGGGACCTGTTCGGTCGCCACGTCGGCCCCGAAGTGGTGCGTCGCGCCATTGAGGAGAACGAATCGCTCTCGGGAGACGAACGCGACGTCGCGATTCTGTTCATCGACCTGGTGGACTCGACGCAGTTGGCGGCGACCCGGGAGCCGCACGAGGTCGCCAAGGTGCTCAATGACTTCTTCAGGATCGTGGTCGCGGCCGTCGACGAGCGACAGGGGCTGATCAACAAGTTTCAGGGCGACGCCGCACTCGCGGTGTTCGGTGCACCGTTGCACATCGACGATCCTGCGTCGGCGGCACTGTCCACGGCGCGGGGGCTGGCCGCCGACCTGCGGCGCCTGCCGGTTGACTTCGGCATCGGAGTATCGGCCGGGCCGGTGTTTGCGGGCAATATCGGTGCCGAAAACCGTTATGAGTACACCGTTGTCGGTGACGCCGTCAACGAGGCGGCGCGACTGGCCGACCGGGCCAAGGACTTCGAGGGCCGGGTGCTGTGTTCGGCGGCCGCGATCGAGCGCGCCGACGACGCCGAGCAACGGTGCTGGGCGGTGCAGGGTTCGGAGATGTTGCGCGGCCGTTCGCGACTCACCCAGATCTCGGCGCCCAAGAACGGCTGAAAGCTACCGCCCGCACGTGCGGCGACGTGTAAAGATGCTGGGGATATGCGAGTCGACGGGCGCGAAATCACCGTTTCGGGCAACTTGCTGCAACCACTTGCCCGGCGGACCAACGACATCCTGCGACTCGTTCTCGCGGCGGTGTTCCTGGCGGTCGGTGATCACCAGCTCGCTGATCACCCGAAACGACTGGTTCGCCCTCGAAAAGTCCATCTCCCAGATCGTCGGGGTCTTGACGCCGACCCAGTCCAACCTGGTGTATTTCGTGTACGGCGTCGTGATTCTGGCGCTGCCGTTCGCGATCCTGGTCGGCTTGATCCTCGCGCGGCAGTGGAAGCTGCTCGGGGCGTACGCGGCGGCCGCGTTCATCGCGTTTCTTGCGCTGTCGATCAGCGGCAACGGCATCGCCGCGCCGAAATGGCATCTCGACCTGTCCGATCGACTCGACACGCAGCTCTCGCAGTTCCTAGACGATCCGCGGTGGATCGCGATGCTCGCCGCCGTGCTCACCGTTTCGGGCCCGTGGCTGCCCGCGCGTTGGCGGCGATGGTGGTGGACGCTGCTGCTTGCCTTCGTGCCGATCCACCTCGTCGTCAGCACTGTGGTACCCGCCCGCTCGCTGCTCGGCCTTGCGGTCGGGTGGTTCGTCGGCGCGCTGGTGGTGCTCGTGGTCGGGACGCCCGCCCTCGAGGTGCCGCTTGACGACGCCGTCCGCGCCATGGCCCGGCGCGGGTTCCTGGTCATCGACGCTGACCGTGGTGCGGCCCGCGGGGACCGGGCCGCTGGTTCTGTCGGCCAAGTCTGACGACGCGGGGTCGGCGGCGTTTGTCGAGATGTACGGCCCGAATCAGCGCAGCGGTGGATTTCTGAGCCAGTTCTGGCGGTGGGCTGCGGCTGCGCAACAGCGAAACCGCACCGCTACAGGCCTCCATGCGGCGCGCTGTCGAACATCGCGCGCTGATGGCGATCGCGATGGGCGACGTCGGTGTCGCGAACGCCTCGACGTTGGCCATGGCCACCCTCGACCGGGGCTGGACGTTGTACGCGCACACCCCCGCATCGGGCACCCCGATCAAGGACTGCTCCGATGAGGACGCCGTCGCCCGGGTGTGGGAATCGCTGGCCACCCTGCACGGTCACCAGATCTCCCACGGTGACCTTCGCGCCGAGGAGATCACCTTCGAGAACGGCACGGCCCGATTCGGTGGGTTCGGCAGCGCCGAATACGGTGCCACCGACGAACAGCTGCAGGCAGACGTCGCCCAGCTTCTGGTGACGACGACCGCGTTGTACGACGCTGACGGCCGCCGTCGGCGCTGCCGTCGAGGTCTTCGGCAAGGCATCGGTGCTGTTGGCGTCGCGACGACTGACCAAGTCCGCCATGCCATTACGAATCCGAAGGTCGGTTGACGATGCCGGTGCCGTGATGTCGAGCCGCGCGTGACGAAGTCAAGCGACTCACCGGCGCCGATCAGATCCGGGCCGAGACGATAACCAGGTTCACTCGCTATCAGGTCATCCAACTGGTGCTGCTCGTCGCGCTTGTCTACGTCGCCTATCCGTTCATCAGCACCGTGCCCGCATTCTTCGCCGAACTGAGAACGGCGAACTGGTGGTGGGCGCTGCTCGGGCTGACGGTGTCGGCGCTGACGTACCTCGGCGCCGCGGCGGCCTTGTGGGCCAGCGCCGACGGATTGGTCAGCTTCAAGAATCTGGCGATCATGCAGGTGGCGAACACGTTCGCCGCCACCACGACACCGGCCGGCGTCGGCGGGTTGGCGCTGTCCACGCGGTTCCTGCAGAAGGGCGGGCTGGGCGCGTTACGTGCCACCGCTGCCGTCGCACTTCAACAAACGGTGCAGGTCATCTCGCATCGTCACGCTGTTGATCTTCTTTACTGCCGCGGCGGGAGCCTCGTCGGGCCTATCCCACTTCGTCCCGTCGGCCACCCTGCTGTACCTGATCGGCGGGCTGTTGCTCGGCCTCGTCGGGACGTTTCTGTTCGTGCCCAAGCTGCGGCAGTTGCTGGCGACGGCGGTGCGGCCCGCGGCTCAAGGAGGTGCTCGTCGAACTCGCGGCGCTGGCCCGCGAACCCAACCGCCTCGCGATCATCGTGCTCGGCTGCGCGGCAACGACTCTCGGCGCGGCGCTGGCGCTATGGGCCAGCATCGAAGCCTTCGGCGGAGACACGTCCTTCGTCACGGTGACTGTCGTGACGATGGTCGGCGGAACCCTCGCCTCGGCGGCCCCCACCCCCGGCGGGGTCGGTGCGGTCGAGGCGGCGCTGATCGGCGGCCTCGCCGCATTCGGTGTCCCCACCGCAATCGCCGTGCCGTCGGTGCTGCTCTACCGGGTGCTGACGTGCTGGCTGCCGGTGTTCATCGGCTGGCCGATCATGCGCTGGCTCACCGAGAAGGACATGATCTAACGACGCCTCGTCGGGTATTTCCTCAGGGTTTGGCGAAACCCGCTGCGTTGAGGACTTTCTGGCCTGCCGCCCCGGTCACCAGATCGACGAACTTGCGCGCCAAGTCGGCGTTCTTGGAGCCCTTCAGAAGGGCGATCGGATACGTGTTGACCGCGCCTGCGGCCTCGGGGAACGACACGGAGGCAACTTTGCCGCCGGCCCCGATCGCATCGGTGACGTAGACCAGTCCGGCGTCGGCCTGACCGGCGGTCACCTTGTTGAGCACGTCGGTGACCGAGGACTCCTCGCTCACCGGATTCAACTTCACCCCGGTGGCCTGTTCGACCTTCTGGGTGGCCGACCCGCACGGCACCTGCGGTGCGCACACGACCACATTGAGGCCCGGTTGGGTCAGGTCTTTGAACGAGGCGATCTTTTTCGGGTTGCCCGGCGCGACGACGATGGTCAGCGTGTTGGAGGCGAAGTTCACCGGGTCGCCGGCCAGCAGACCGGCCTGCGCCGCCTTGTCCATGTTCTTGGTGTCGGCCGACGCGAACACGTCAGCCGGGGCGCCCTGGGTCAGCTGCGTGACCAGATCCGACGAGCCGCCGAACGAGAATTCCACTGAGGCCCCGGGATTTTCGGTCTTGAACTGCTCGCCGATGTCGGTGAAGGACTTGTCGAGCGAGGCGGCCGCGGCCACGATGATCGTCGCGCCCGCCGATGGCGTTGCCGACGAACTGGACGAACCGGCCGGCGCCTGGCCCGACTTGCCGCACCCGCTGATCAGCGTGAGCGACAGCACGCAGACGACGGTCAGCAGGCGGAGATTTTTCACGATTGCCCTCCAGTTCGGCGAAGCGAGTACGCGGGGCATCGTAACCGTAGGCTAATTGACTACGGCTCAATCCCGGGCATGGCGGTACTGCCCGCCGCCGCTGTCAGCGCGTGACACGTCTTGCCATGTCAAGCTGTGCGGGTGCGGATAGGGTTCCGTAGTGCACGGTCCCGATGGGCGACGACCACTCCGCATGCGCAGCGATCCATTGCGGGCGACCCGGCAGTCGATGAGGCTGCGATACACGTGTTCTACCTACCGCGACGGCAGCGACGGTGGATCGCGGCCGCATCTTCGGCATCACGCCAAGGCGGGCCTGCGGCTCGATATCGAAGCGTTGCAGTAGTCGACGATCGCTGTGCTGCCTTGTCCATCTTCGGTGGTACCAATCAGGCAGCTCCATCAAAACCGTCATCTTCGGGCACATGATTTTCGAGTCGGTCGCGTATGCCGGTTCGCCGAGCCAGCACCGACCCACAGATGCTCTCGCGGTCGTAAGGAACTCAATCCAAACGGACGTGTCGACGATCATTTACGCTTTGTCGCCGGGCCGACCGCCAGGATCGGAAAAAGACTCCACTTCATCGTTGGTGAAATCAAACCCACTGCCCTGAAGCGCCAAGGCCTCGTCGCGATTTAGCGCCTCCCCCACGAGTCGACGCAGGGCAAGATCGACGGCACTCTTTTTCGACGGCAGGTGATACATCCGCTGTGCAACTGCCACCAGCTCGTCGTCGATCTCGATGTTGGTGCGCGACATGACACCATCATGCACTCGATGGTGTATGACGGTGTCAGTGCATGACGCGAGGTCGATCCAGCGCAGATCTGAGTCGGGTACCGCTGCGCGAGCGTCAACATTTGTGGGTCTTGGGACTGACCCGGGTCATTGACCGCCGGAGAATGCGGTGGTGCCCTCCCGTTGAGCATTGCCAGGGCGCGAGGATGCGGTCGACAGAAGGTTCAACGAGGTAATGAGTCTCGTTGCGGCTCATGAGCCGCTGTGCCATCGCTCGACTGACAGTCATACCACGACGACGGTCCGGGATATGCGGCGCAGACCTCGACCGACGGCGTACCCGCAGGCAGATTCGCCACCACACGACTGTGCCTCACTTGTTAACGCCGTAGTGCTACCGCTTGGGCCTCTACCTCTATGGCTAAGACGGAACGCTGAATCCATAGACGTCTGCCAAATTCCGCTCACGCCCGCAGTGCGCCGATCGTACCCGCTCGAGCATCGAATCTGTCAGTGGCTTCCACGTTGCCGAAGCATCGAGCGGAGGGGCGCGCGATGCGGTCGGCAGACGAGTCCCTCGGAACGAGGTACGGCGTCTCGATATGCGGCGGGCATGAATGACTGGGCCATCCGTCTACCGCAAGGCCGCGACGGCACGTCTGGACGAGTTCGTCGGGCCGAAGGACCGCGCGGTACCGTTGAATGATGTCGACTACACGGCGTAGGAGACCGGCGCTCATCGCGTTGGTCATCGTCGCCGCCGCGGGTTGCCTGGGCCTGGCCTGGTGGCAGTGGACCCGCTTCCAGTCGGCGTCCGGCACCTTCCAGAACCTGGGCTACGCCCTGCAATGGCCGCTGTTCGCCGGGTTCTGCTTCTATGCCTATTACAAGTTCGTCCGCTACGAAGAATTCCCGCCCGAGCCCCGCAAGCATGACACCGTGACCGAGATCCCTCCCGGGCTGTTGCCCGAAAGACCCAAGGCCGCAACGCCTTCCGACGATGACCCCGCCCTGCGCGAGTACAACGCTTATCTCGCCGAGCTCACCAACAGAGACAAGGAACACAAGACCCCATGACGGAAGCTCCGACACCGGCACCGACACCGAGCATGCCGGTCGAAACCGTCCGCAAGGCGCTGTTGGGTTACCGCGTGATGGCGTGGACGACCGGCATCTGGCTGATCGCGTTGTGCTACGAGATCGTGGTCCGGTACGTGGTCAAGGTGGATAACCCGCCCACCTGGATCGGGGTGGTGCACGGCTGGGTCTATTTCGTCTATCTGCTCGCCACGGCGAACCTCGCCGTCAAGGTCCGCTGGCCGATCGCCAAGACCATCGGCGTGCTGCTGGCAGGCACCATCCCGCTCCTCGGCATCATCGTCGAGCACTTCCAGACCAACGACATCAAGCAGCGCTTCGGCCTCTAGGAGTCGCGCCGTCGGCCCGCCAGCTCACGCAGCGCCGGCAGCAGCGCCGCCAACGCCCGGCCCCGGTGCGACACCGCGTCCTTCTCTTCCGGCGTCAACTCCGCCGCCGTCCGCGACGAGCCCGACGGCAGGAACACCGGGTCGTAGCCGAAGCCGCCCTCGCCCCGCGGTTCGTGCACGATGCTGCCCGGCCACGCGCCGCGCACCACTGTTTCTGTGCGGGTGTCGCCCGCGTCGTAAACCAACGCGCACGCCGACACGAACGCCGCGCCCCGCCGGTCCTCGGGTACGTCGCCCAACTGCGCCAGCAGCAGCGCGGTATTTCCGGAATCATCGCCATGCCGCCCCGACCACCGCGCCGACAGCACCCCCGGCATGCCGTTCAACGCATCGACTTCCAGCCCCGAATCGTCGGCCACGGCCGCCAATCCCGTTGCCCTGAACGCGTCACGCGCCTTGGCCAACGCGTTCTCCTCGAACGTCGCGCCGGACTCCGGGGCCTCGTCAAACGGCGCGACGTCGGCCAACGACAACAGCGTCAACGCCACCCCGGCACCGTCGAGCACCCGTCGCAACTCGGCCAGCTTCTTGGGGTTGCGGCTGGCCACCAGCAGCTCGGTCAGTTTCCGAACGCCTTCTTCGCCGGCTCCCCCGACTCGGGCAGCACGCCCGGGATACGGCAAATCCAGCGCCTCGCGCTGCACAGCGAACAACTGCTCGCAGGCCACCATCGCCACGTCGAGCATCTTGTCCAGTGTCGAGCGCGGGAACGTCGCGCCCTCTCCGGTGCCCTGGATCTCGACCAGCGTGCCGGTGTCGGTAGCGACGACGTTCATGTCCACCTCGGCACGCGAGTCCTCCGAGTACGGCAGATCCACCCGGATGCGTCCGTCGACGACACCGACGCTCACCGCCGCGATCGCACACGACAGCGGCCGCGGATCCGACAGCCGACCGGCCGCCGCAAGGTAGGTCACCGCATCGGCCAGCGCAACGTAGGCACCGGTGATCGCCGCCGTGCGGGTGCCGCCGTCAGCCTGCAGCACATCGCAGTCGATCGCGACGGTGTTCTCCCCCAGCGCCGCCAGGTCGATGCACGCCCGCAGCGACCGGCCGACCAGCCGGCTGATCTCCTGCGTGCGCCCGCCGACGCGGCCCTTCACCGACTCGCGATCCGACCGCTCGTGGGTGGCCGCGGGCAGCATCGCGTACTCGGCCGTCAGCCAGCCCCGCCCCGAACCCTTACGCCAGCGCGGCACGCCCTCGGTGACGCTCGCCGTGCACATCACCCTGGTCCCGCCGAACTCCACCAGCACCGATCCGGCGGGATGGGAGGTGAAGCCGCGGGTGATGCGCACCGGCCGCAGCTCGTCGTCGAGCCTGCCGTCTTCTCGTCTTGACACGCGCCAACCCTAACCGGTGGGCCCGACCGCACTCAGGGGCGCGGGAGGTCAGCCGCGCTGGGGGCGCGCGACATCAAATGCCTCGTTGCACACCACGGCGTGCACGGGCCCGTCGAACTCCGCCTTCGCCTCGCTGATGACATCCTCGCGTGACGTCCACGGCGGGATGTGGGTCAGCAGCAGCTCCGACACCCCGGCCTTGGTCGCGGCCCGCCCGGCCTCGGTGCCCGACAGGTGCAGCTTGGCCGGCCGCGACGACGAATGCGTCCACGACGCCTCGCACAGGAACACGTCGGCGCCGCGGGCCAGGTCGATCAGCGCGTCGCAGTAGCCGGTATCGCCGCTGTACACCAGGATCGCGCCCGACGGGTCGGTGATCCGCATCCCGTAGGACTCGGTCGGATGGCAGACCAGCTTCGGCGTCACACTCAGGGCACCGATCTGCACCGGCTGATTGTCGACCCAGTGCCGGACCTCGAAGATGTCGGAGAAGTCGTCGATCTCCCCGCCCTCGGGCGAGGACGCCGCGCCCAGCCGCGCCCAGGTGTTGGCCGGGCCGTACATCAGGCCCCGCGTTTTCGCCGGTGACGGGTGGTAGCGCCGCCACACGAACAGGCCGGGCAGATCAAGGCAGTGGTCGGCGTGCAGGTGCGAGAGCAGCACCTGCACCGCGTTCGGGTCGGCGTGGCGCTGCAGTGCGCCGAGCACTCCGCCGCCGAAATCGATCACCAACGGAGGGGTGTCGGGGGCCGTCAGCAGGTACCCCGAAGCTGGCGAATCGGGCCCGACGACACTGCCGGAGCAACCGAGTACGGTGATTCGCACGCTCACTAGCTTGCCATGCCCGCTGTCCGCGTGACGAAAACATCGCCCGTTTGCGCGATAGAAATCATGTTTGGGCCACAACGTGACGTTGAACAGGCCGAACACCATCCAAGTGGGACCGAGAAATCGGGCCGCAAGTGTGGTGAACGCCTCAGGGTCGCCGGTCGACTCGAACAGCCGCCGCGCAGGCGGGGCGTCGTGGGGACGCAGCAAATCGAGTTCGGTGAGCACTCTCAGCAAGTCCTTGGCGGTCTCCTCCGCGCTGGACACCAACGAGACGTCATCGCCCATCGCCAGCTGGATCAGCCCCGACAGCATCGGGTAGTGGGTGCAGCCCAGCACCAACGTGTCGACCTCGGCGGCCTGCAGCGGTTCCAGATACCCCTGCGCCAGGCCCAGCACCTGGCGGCCGCTGGTCACGCCGCGTTCGACGAAGTCGACGAACCGCGGGCAGGCCACCCCGATCACCTCGGTATCGCGGGCGGCGGCAAACGCGTCCTGATAGGCGCCCGAGGCGATGGTCGCCGCCGTGCCGATGACGCCGATGCGGCCGTTGCGGGTCGCGGCCACCGCCCGCCGCACCGCGGGCAGGATCACCTCGACGACGGGCACCGGCGCATACCGCTCCCTGGCGTCGCGAAGACACGCCGCCGACGCGGTGTTGCAGGCGATCACCAGCGCCTTGATGCCGCGGGACACCAGGTCGTCGCCGATCGCCAGGGCGTGCGCACGGATCTCGGGGATGGTCAGCGGCCCGTACGGACCGTTGGCGGTGTCGCCGACGTAGATGATGTCCTCGTCGGGCAGCTGGTCGATGATCGCCCGCGCGACGGTGAGTCCGCCGACGCCGGAATCGAAGATCCCGACGGGCGCCAATGCAGAGCTCACGACGTCAGGTATCGGTTCGTCGCTTTGGTCTTGTTGGTCTTGCGAAGCTCACGCGCCTTGCGTTCCGGGCCGGAGAGCAGGTACGCGGCCAGCACGCCGGCGATGCCGCCGCACAGGTGGCCCTGCCAGGACACGCCGAAGGTGCCCGGTAGCGCCCCGAGCAGCACGCTGCCGTAGATGAAGAGCACCACGACCCCGACGATGATCTGCCAGGCCCTGCGGGTGAAGAAGCCGAACACGATCAGGAACGTCAGCCAGCCGAAGATCAGGCCCGAGGCGCCGATGTGGTTGGACTCGACTCCCGGTGGTGCGCCGATGTTGCCGATCAGCCAGGTGCCGAACCCGCCGAGAATCCACACGATGAGGGTGGCGTAGATGAACCGCGACAAACCGATCAGCGTCATCAGGAATCCGAGCACCAGCGCGGGGCCGGTGTTGGCGATCAGGTGCTGCCAGTTGGCGTGCAGCAGCGGCGCCCAGAGAATGCCCCACAAGCCCGTCGGTTGTCCACGGGCGGATGCCGTCGACGTTGAGTTCCTGATGGTGGGCGGCGTCCCACGCCTCGATCAGGTACAGCACCGCGACAAAGCTGAGGATGGTGGCGCCGCCAACCCTCCACGGCGCCGGCTTCTTCGGCGCCGTGGTCGCGGGAAGTCCCTGGTCCGCGTCATGCCCATAGCTGCCCTTCCAATGCATCTTCTGCATCATCCAGGCTACCGGCGTACGCACCGGTCGACAGATACTTCCAGCCCGCGTCGGCGACCACGAACGCGATGTCCGCGCGCTCGCCCGCCGCGACCGCCTTTGCCGCCATGCCGAGCGCGGCGTGCAGCACGGCGCCCGTGGAGATGCCGGCAAAGATGCCCTCGACCTGGACCAGTTCGCGGGTCCGTTTGACCGCGTCGTACGAGCCGACGGAGTACCGGGTGGTGAGCACCTCCGGGTCGTACAACTCGGGGATGAAGCCCTCGTCGATGTTGCGCAGCGCGTAGACACCCTCGCCGTATCGGGGCTCTGCCGCGACGATCTGGACGCCGGGAACCTGCTCGCGCAGATAGCGGCCGGTACCCATCAGGGTGCCGGTGGTGCCCAGACCCGCGACGAAGTGGGTGATTTCGGGCAGGTCGGCCAGCAGTTCGGGGCCGGTGCCCTCGTAGTGCGACAACGTGTTCGCCTGGTTGCCGTACTGGTACAGCATCACCCACGAAGGGTTCGCAGCCGCAAGCTCTTTCGCGTGCGCTACCGCCGTGTTCGAGCCGCCCTCCGCCGGGGAGAAGATGATCCGCGCGCCGTAGAGCTCGAGCAGCTGGCGACGTTCGATCGAGGTGTTCTCCGGCATCACGCAGATCATCCGGTAGCCCTTGAGCAGGGCGGCCATCGCGAGCGAGATGCCGGTGTTGCCGCTGGTCGGCTCCAGGATCGTCGCGCCGGGCTGCAGCACGCCGCGGCGCTCGGCGTCCTCGATCATCCGCAACGCGGGCCGGTCCTTGATGGACCCGGTCGGGTTGCGGTCTTCCAGCTTCGCCCACAACCGCACGTGCGGGTCTTCTTCCCAGCGCGGCGAAAGCCGTTGCAGCGCAACCAGAGGCGTGTTGCCCAGCGCCTCGAGCAGCGAGTCGTGACGGGTCAAGCTCACCCTCCAGCGACGGCGGGCAGAATGGTCACCGAGTCGCCGTCGGAGATCTCGGTGTCCAGCCCGCCGGAGAACCGCACGTCCTCGTCGTTGACGTAGACGTTGACGAAGCGGTGCAGCTTGCCGGGATTGGCCGGGTCGACAAGGCGCTCGGAGATCCCGGAGTAGTTCGACTCCAGGTCGGTGATGACGGCCTGCAGCGTGGCGCCGGTCGCGGTGACGCGCTTCTCGCCGCCGGTGTGGGTGCGCAGGATGGTGGGGATCGAGACCGTGACTGACATGCGGTGGGGCCTTTCTAGTACTGCTCAACGATTTTGATGGGTTCTTCGGTGACGACCCCGTCGACGATGCGGTAGCTGCGCAGCTCGTGCTCGTCGGGGTCGCGGGTGGACACCAGGACATAATGGGCGTCGGGTTCGGAGGCATACGAGATGTCGGTGCGGCTGGGGTAGGCCTCGGTCGCCGTGTGCGAGTGATAGATGACGACGGGCGCCTCGTCGGCGTCGTCCATGCGCGCGCCAGACCTTGAGTTGCTCGGCGGAGTCGAACCGGTAGAACGTGGGCGACCGCTCGGCGTTGAGCATCGCGATGAACCGCTCGGGCCGGTCGGATCCCTCGGGTCCGGCGATCACCCCGCACGCTTCGTCCGGGTGGTCGGCGCGGGCGTGGGCCACCATGGCGTCGACCAGGTCGGCTCGGATCACCAGCACTGCTTACCTCTCCGTCATTCGAACGCTCCCGGCAACAGGTCGCGGTACGTCGGTATTCCGGCGACCGACTCGGCCGCCAGCACACCGACCAGCACCGCGCGGGCCAGGACGTCGGCCGCGGCCGCTCCGACCGCGGTGATCAGCATCGTCTCCGGCGACATCGACGCCGGTGTCGTCGGTTCGGGCGGCACGTCGACGGCACCGGTGGCCAGCGCGAACACCGTATCGCCATCCAGCGGGGTGTGGCACGGCCGGATGGTGCGGGCCAGCCCGTCGTGCGCCGCCACGGCGACCCGCCGGCACCCGGCCGGGCTCAGCGCGGCGTCGGTGGCCACCACCGCGATCGTGGTGTTCAGCGGGCTGAGCTCGGTGTGCCGGTCCGCATAGGCGGCGATCTGGTCGGCCGGCGGCGCGATCAGGCCGAACTCCTCGATCTGATACGCCAGCCACGGCAGTCCGGTGGCCGGGTCGACGACGTCACCAGCGGCGTTGACTATGACCACCGCCCCGACGGTGACGCCGGATTCCAACAGCACCGACGCCGTCCCGACGCCGCCCTTGAGCACGCCGACGCGGGCCCCGGCGCCGGCACCGACGGTGCCGATTGCCACGTCCTCCCCGGCGCTCTCGGCGGCGGCGTAGCCGAACTCCGCGGTCGGCCGGCACTGTCCAACCGCCGACGGGCAGGTCGAAGACCACCGCCGCGGGCACGATCGGCACCACGCCGCCCTCCATCGCCACGCCGCGGTCGCTGCTCCTCGAGCCAGCTCATCACACCGTCGGCCGCGGCCAGTCCGTAGGCGCTGCCGCCGCTGAGCACCACGGCATCGACGTACCGCACCGAGTTGATGGGGTCGAGCAGGTCGGTCTCCCTGGTGCCCGGCGCGCCACCGCGGACAGTCGACGGCTCCGACGGTGCCCGGCGGGGTCAGCACGACGGTGGTGCCGGTGGCCCAGCCGGAGCCGAGCGCCGCGTCGGGATCGATCCGCTGGTGGTGGCCGACGCGTATCCCGCCGACATCGGTGATGGCGCTCATCTCTTGTCCATCAGACCCAGCACGAGGTACTCCTGCAGCACCGTCAGCCACTGGTACACGTCCAGATGTCCGGACATGGGATGGCCGGCGGGCAGCTGCTCGGGGCCGTTGGGCCCGATGTCGAGCATGGTGCCCAACGCCAGCCGCACGTCGTTGACGGCGGCGGCCCAGGCCTGCGCATCGTCCTCATTGAGTTCGAACTTGCCGCCACCCTCGGGCACGGTGTCCAGCAACCGTTGCGCCGCTTGACGTTTCGCGTCGATGATGTCGGGTTCGTATAGGCTGCGCAATGCGTTGTTGAGACTCTCGATGGTGCCGGAGCCGGCGGGGTGATCGGTCTGCGCGCGGTAGAAGTCGGGCAGCAGCCGCTTCATCGTTTCGTCTTCGGGCGGCCGCGAGTTGCCGGTCTTCATCCCGGTGATCTCTTCGAGTTCATCTGCTGGAGAAGACGATTCGCGATCGTCGAGCATCCCGAGCATCGACGTCACCAGGCTGTGCAACAGGTCGGCCTCGTGGGAAGCCAGCGTCGAGCGGAAGTGCGGGCCGTCGGCGCCCTCGACCCGCTTCCACTTACGCACAGCCGGATCAGCGGTCCTGCTGCATGGTCGCCCACAGGCCGGCCGCGTGCAGCTTGGACACGTCGACCTCCATGGACTCCCGGCTGCCCGCCGACACCACGGCTTTGCCTTCGTTGTGCACCTGCATCATGAGTTTGGTCGCCTTCGGCTCGCTGTAGCCGAACAGCTTCTGGAAGACGTACGTCACATATGTCATGAGGTTGACGGGATCGTCCCAGACAATGGTCACCCACGGGGTGTCGGTGGCCTCATCCTCCTGCCGGACGGATGCGACGTCCCTTTCCTCGCGAGTTCCCGGTCGGGTCTTCGCCGGAGTCACCATGCGCTTCAGGATACCGAGGCCCCGAAACCGATACCGTTGCGGTGTGACCGCAGCGTTGCTCACCGATAAATACGAGTTGACGATGCTCGCCGCGGCGCTGCACGACGGCAGTGCGCACCGTCGCACCACCTTCGAGACATTCGCCCGCCGGCTGCCCGAGGGCCGCCGCTACGGCGTCGTCGCCGGCACGGCACGCTTTGTAGAAGCGTTGGCGCAGTACAGATTCGATGACACCGCGCTGGCGTCGCTCGAGAGTTTTCTTGACCGGGAAACGCTTGAGTACCTCGCCCAGTACCGGTTCCGCGGCGATGTCGACGGCTACGCCGAAGGCGAGCTGTACTTCCCCGGTTCGCCCGTGCTGTCGGTCCACGGCACGTTCGGCGAATGCGTGGTGCTGGAGACGCTGACGTTGTCGATCTTCAACCACGACACCGCGATCGCCTCCGCCGCGGCGCGCATGGTCAGCGTGGCCGGGGAGCGCCCACTGATCGAGATGGGCTCGCGACGCACCCACGAGCAGGCCGCCGTCGCCGCGGCGCGGGCCGCCTACATCGCCGGGTTCACGGGGTCGTCGAACCTCGAAGCGCAGCGGCGCTACGCCGTGCCCGCGCTCGGCACCAGCGCGCATGCGTTCACGCTGCTGCACACCAGCAACGATGGCCACGACGAGCGGGCCGCATTCAAGGCCCAGGTCGACGCGCTCGGTGTCGGCACCACGCTGCTCGTCGACACCTACGACATCACTCAGGGGGTGGCGAACGCCGTCGAGGTAGCCGGCACCGAGCTCGGAGCGGTGCGCATCGACTCCGGCGATCTGGGCGTGCTGGCCCGCCAGGTCCGTCAACAGCTCGACGGTCTTGGCGCCACCAAGACCCGCATCGTGGTGTCGGGTGATCTCGACGAGTTCTCGATCGCGGCGCTGCGCGCCGAACCCGTCGACATGTACGGCGTCGGCACCTCGGTGGTCACCGGCTCTGGCGCGCCGACCGCCGCCATGGTCTACAAGCTGGTAGAGGTCGACGGCATGCCGGTGGAGAAGCGCAGCAGCCACAAGGAATCCCATGGCGGGCGCAAGCAGGCGCTGCGGCTGGCCAAACAGTCGGGGACCATCGTTGAGGAGGTCGTCCATCCGTTCGGCAGGCCACCACCGGATTTGTCGGGCCGGGCCGTCACAATGGACCTGGTACGCGAGGGTGAACCGGTCGCCGACCTCAGCATCGACACCGCCCGTCGGCGGGTGCAGGACGGGCTGGGGAGCCTGCCGTGGGACGGCCTGAAGCTGTCCAAGGGCGAACCGGCGATACCGACCCGGATGGTGTGAGGCGTGGACGTCATCGAACTGCTGACCAACGCGGTCGCCGCGTTGGGTGGCAGCGAGCGGCGCGGCCAGATCGAGATGGCCGAGGCCGTCGCGCACGCGTTCGACACCGGTGAGCACCTCGCCGTGCAGGCGGGCACCGGGACCGGCAAGTCGCTGGCCTACCTGGTTCCGGCGATCGCGCGGGCCGTTGACACCGACCAGCCCGTGGTGGTGTCGACCGCGACCATCGCCCTGCAGCGCCAGCTCGTCGACCGCGACCTGCCGCGGCTGGCCGACTCCCTCGCCGACGCCCTGCCCCGCCGCCCGGAGTTCGCGCTGCTGAAGGGGCGGGGGAACTATCTGTGCCTGAACAAAATTCACAACGGGGCGGCGGCTGAGCCCGAGGACCGCCCGCAGGAAGAGCTGTTCGAGCCGATGGCCGCCAGCGCGCTTGGCCGCGATGTGCAGCGGTTGATCGCATGGTCGTCGGAGACCGACACCGGCGATCGCGACGACGTGACGCCCGGGGTGCCGGACCGGTCGTGGTCGCAGGTGTCGGTGTCGGCGCGGGAGTGCATCGGCGTGGCCCGCTGCCCGTTCGGCACCGACTGCTTCGCGGAGAAGGCACGCGACAAGGCCGGCCACGCCGACGTGATCGTCACCAACCACGCCCTGCTCGCGATCGACGCCATCGCCGACGCCGCGGTGCTGCCCGAGCACGAGCTGCTGGTGGTCGACGAGGCGCACGAGCTGGTCGACCGGGTGACGGGCGTGGCCACCGCTGAGCTGTCGGCGACGTCGCTGGGTATCGCGCAGCGCCGCGTCGGCCGGCTCGTCGACGCCGAGGTCGCGCAACGCCTCGAGGCCGCGACCGCGACGTTTTCGTCGGCCATCCACGACGCCACGCCCGGCCGCATCGATGTGCTCGACGACGAGTTGACGACCTATCTGACCGCCCTGCGCGACGCGGCCAGCCGGGCCCGTTCAGTCATCGACACCGCGCCCAGCGACCCCAAGGCGGCCTCGGCACGCGCAGAAGCGGTGACGGCGCTGACCGACGTGAGCGACACCGCGACTCGCATCCTGTCGGCGTTCGTCGCGGCCATCCCCGATCGCACCGACGTGGTGTGGCTTGACCATGAGGACGGGGCGAACGCGAGGAGCACAAAGGACAGAGGCGGAAGTATCCGTGCGGTGCTGCGGGTGGCACCGCTTTCGGTGGCGGGTTTGTTGCGCGGCAGGCTGTTTGGGCGGTCGACGACGGTGCTCACCTCGGCGACGCTGACCGTCGGCGGCACGTTCGACGCGATGGCCTCGGCATGGGGGCTGACAGGCGAGGAAGCCGTCGACTGGCGTGGCCTTGACGTCGGTTCGCCGTTCGACCACGCGAAGGCGGGCATCCTCTATGTCGCCGCCCATCTGCCGCCGCCGGGGCGCGACGGGACCGGATCGGCCGAGCAGCTCGACGAGATAACCGCGCTGATCACCGCCGCGGGCGGGCGGACGCTTGGGCTTTTCTCGTCGATGCGCGCGGCCAAGGCGGCCGCCGAGATCATGCGCGAACGGCTCGACACCCCGGTGCTGTGCCAGGGCGACGACGCCACCTCGGCTTTGGTGCAGCGATTCGCCGACGACGCCGAGACGTCGCTGTTCGGCACGCTGTCGCTGTGGCAGGGGGTGGACGTGCCAGGCCCTTCGCTGTCGCTGGTGCTCATCGACCGCATCCCGTTCCCCCGGCCCGACGACCCGCTGCTGACCGCACGGCAGCGCGCGGTGGCCGCCCGTGGCGGCAACGGGTTCATGGCTGTGGCCGCCAGCCACGCGGCACTGCTGCTGGCGCAGGGCGCCGGGCGCCTGCTGCGACGGGTCGATGACCGCGGCGTGGTCGCGGTGCTCGACTCCCGGATGGCGACCGCCCGCTATGGCGGGTATCTGCGGGCGTCGCTGCCGCCGTTCTGGGCAACGACGGACGCAGATCGGGTGCGCCAAGCGCTGGAACGCCTGCGCACCGGCTGACGCCGGTTATGCGAGGGTGACCAGGCCCAGTTCGTTGTCACCTGCCAGCAGCGGGTGATGAGGCAGGACCCGCACCGTGTACCCGACCGGACCCGCCACCGGCAACGGTGTCGTCGTCGAGAACACCTCGTTGCCGCCGTCGGCCGACCCGGTGTGCTCCATCGGCACGGTCACCGGATCCACCAGCGCGTCGCTGCCGTCGACACGGCCGAGCACCGCCTGGACCACCACCTCGTCGGGTCCCAGGCCGGCCAGGTGCACCGTCGCGGTCAGCGAAAGCTCGGAGCCCAGCAACGGGGTGTCCGGAAGGCCGTAGCTGTCGACGTCGGTGATCTGGATCTTCGGCCACGCCTCCTGGGCCCGCTGCCGGTAGACGGCCAACTCGCGGGCCGCGCCGAACGGCTCCCCGTCCGCGCCGGGTTCGACGGTCTTGCGCAGCGACTGCGCCGCCGGGGCGTAGTACTTCTCGGTGTAGTCCCGCACCATCCGCGAGGCCAGCACCTTCGGCCCGAGCTCGATCAGCGTGTGGCGCACCATCTCCACCCATCGCATCGGGACGCCGTGCTCGTCGCGGTCGTAGAACTTCGACGACACGGAGTGCTCGAGCAGGTCGTAGAGCGCGGCGGCCTCCAGGTCGTCGCGGCGGCCCTCGTCGGCGAGTCCGTCGGCCGTCGGGATCTCCCAGCCGTTCTCGCCGTCGTACCACTCGTCCCACCAGCCGTCGCGGATGGACAGGTTCAGCCCGCCGTTGAGCGCGCTCTTCATCCCGGAGGTACCGCACGCCTCCAGCGGCCGCAGCGGGTTGTTCAGCCAGACGTCGCAGCCGTAGTACAGCTGGCGGGCCATCGACATGTCGTAGTCGGGCAGGAACGCGATGCGGTGCCGCACCTCCGGGCGGTCGGCGAACTTCACCACCTGCTGGATCAGCGCCTTGCCGCCGTCGTCGGCGGGATGCGACTTGCCCGCCACGATCAGCTGAATCGGCCGCTTCTTGTCGAGCAGCAGCTTCTGCAACCGGTCCGGGTCGCGCAGCATCAGCGTCAGCCGTTTGTACGTCGGCACCCGCCGGGCGAACCCGATGGTCAGCACATCGGGATCGAAAGCCGTTGCGATCCACCCCAATTCGGCGTCCGACGCGCCACGCTCCAGCCACGAGCGGCGCAGCCGGGCCCGGACGTCCTCGACCAGTGCCGCGCGCAACTGCGAGCGGATCCACCACATGTGCGCCGGATCGACCTGGTGCAGCCGCTGCCATGTCTCGGGCTCCATCAACGAGCCGAGATCTTCGCTGCCGATCAGCTCCCGGCCCAGTTCCACCCACTGCGGTGCCGCCCACGTCGGGCCGTGCACGCCGTTGGTGATCGAGCCGATCGGCACCTCGGCCGGGTCGAATCCGGGCCACAGCTCGTTGAACATGTGCCGGCTGACCCGCCCGTGCAGCAGGGATACCCCGTTGGCGCGCTGCGCCAGTCGCAGGCCCATGTGGGCCATGTTGAACTTCGACGGGTCGTCCTCGGCGCCGAACGCGATGATCCGGTCCAGCGGTACGCCGGGCAGAAGGCGCGACGTGATCGACGGCCCGCATCGGGTCGATCCTTCGCGCGAGCGCTCATCGCAAGAGCCGCCGAAGTACCGCTTGACCATCTCGACGGGGAACCGGTCGATACCGGCGGGCACCGGGGTGTGCGTGGTGAACACGGTCGACGATCGCACCACCGTCAGCGCGGTGTCGAAGTCCAGCCCGGCGTCGATCAATTCGCGGATGCGTTCGACGCCGAGAAATCCCGCGTGGCCTTCGTTCATGTGGAACACCTCGGGGGCAGGCAGGCCCTCCACCTCCATGAACGCGCGGATCGCGCGCACCCCGCCGATGCCTGCCAGGATCTCCTGCTTGATCCGGTGTTCCTGGTCGCCGCCGTAGAGCCGGTCGGTGACACTGCGAAGATCGTGGTCGTTCTCCGGGATGTCGGAATCCAGCAGCAGCAACGGGATTCGGCCCACCTGCGCGATCCACACGTACGCCCGCAGTTGGACGGAGTCGGGCATTGCCAACTCGATCAGCACCGGGTTGTCGTCCTTGTCGGTGAGCCGACGCAGCGGCAGGCCCTGCGGATCCAGCGACGGGTAGGTCTCGTGCTGCCAACCGTCGGCGGTCAGCGACTGCCGGAAGTAGCCCGAGCGGTAGTACAGCCCCACCGCGATCAGCGGAAGGCCCAGGTCCGACGCGGACTTCAGGTGATCGCCCGCCAGAATGCCCAGGCCACCGGAATAGTTCGGGAGCACCTCGGCGACGCCGAACTCCATGGAGAAGTACGCGATGCCGTTCGGCAACTGCGCACCCTCTTCGGCCTGCTGCTGGTACCACAGCGGCCGGGTCAGGTAATTGTCGAGGTCGGCGGCCAGCGCGTCGAGGCGGCGCAGGAACGACCCATCCTCGGCCAGCTCGTCCAGCCGCTTCGGAGCGACCTGCCCGAGCAACGCCACCGGGTCGAACCCGACCTGCTTCCACAACTCCGGATCGACGGCCTCGAACAGGTCCTGCGTCGGCTTGTCCCACGACCAGCGCAGGTTGATCGACAGACGTTCGAGCGCGGTCAGGCGATCGGGCAGATGTGCGCGGACGGTGAACCGCCTCAGGGCTTTCATAGGGCTGTCCACGCATTCGGCTGTCACGCGACTCAACCTTACTGATCTTTCGGCTCTTCGCACGGTGCTGGTCGTGCGTGATCGCTTCAGCTCCGTGTGGATTGGGCCGACCACTACGGTGGGTATAGGGCGCCCAGGAAGTTTCAACAGGGCCGGGGTAAGGAGTGAATGGGTGGCCGGTCGTATCGAGATCGATGACGTCGCACCCGTCGTTTCGTCGGGGCGGTTTCCGGCCAAGGCCGTCGTGGGTGAGCTCGTCCCGGTCCGGGCCACGGTGTGGCGCGAAGGCCATGACGCGGTGTCGGCCACGCTGGTGGTGCGCTACCACGGCACCGCCTACCCCCGGCTCGCCGAGGATCCGCCCGGGCGGGTCAGGACCGCGCAACCCGTGCCAATCGAGGACGTCGTCAACCCCGCGCCGCGGCGGAAACCTCAGCTGCTGCCGATGTCGATGGGCCGGGAGCCCGACGTATTCCACGGCGCCTTCAGCCCGAACAGCGTCGGCTTGTGGACCTTCCGGGTGGACGGCTGGGGCGACCCGATCGCGACGTGGCGCACGAGCGTCACGGCCAAGCTCGACGCGGGCCAGAGCGAAAGCGAGCTGTCCAACGACCTGCTGATCGGCGCCCGGCTGCTGGAGCGCGCCGCGACGGGCGTCCCGCGCCAGGGCCGCTATCCCCTGATCGAGGCGGCGGCCCGGCTGCGCGAGCCCGGTGACCCGTTCGGGCGTGCCGGCGCCGCGCTGTCGGCCGAGGTGACCGAGGTGCTCGAGCAGTATCCGCTGCGCGAACTGGTCACCCGCGGCGAGCAATACGGGGTCTGGGTGGACCGGCCGCTGGCTCGGTTCAGTGCGTGGTACGAGATGTTTCCCCGGTCCACCGGCGGCTGGGATGCCAAGGGCAACCCCATGCACGGCACCTTTGCGACGGCCACAAAGGCGTTGCCGCGCATCGCCAAAATGGGCTTCGACGTGGTCTACCTGCCGCCTATCCATCCGATCGGCAAGGTGCACCGCAAGGGCCGCAACAACCGCGCGACCGCTGCGCCCAAGGATGTCGGCTCGCCGTGGGCGATCGGCAGCGACAAGGGCGGGCACGACGCGATACACCCGAAGTTGGGCACCATCGAGGATTTCGACGACTTCGTGGTCGCTGCTCGCGACGACGGCATGGAAGTGGCGCTCGACCTTGCCCTGCAGTGTGCCCCCGACCACCCGTGGGCGCGTCAACACCCGGAGTGGTTCACCGTGCTGCCCGACGGGACGATCGCCTATGCGGAGAACCCGCCGAAGAAGTACCAGGACATCTACCCGTTGAACTTCGACAACGATCCCGCGGGGCTCTACGAGGAAGTCCTGCGGGTGGTGCGGTTCTGGATCTCTCACGGCGTCAAGGTGTTTCGCGTCGACAACCCCCACACCAAGCCGCCGAACTTCTGGGCCTGGCTGATCGGCGAGGTGAAGAACGAGGATCCCGACGTGCTGTTCCTGTCGGAGGCGTTCACCCGGCCGGCGCGGCTGTACGGGCTGGCCAAGCTCGGCTTCACGCAGTCCTACACGTATTTCACCTGGCGCACCTCGAAGTGGGAGCTGACCGAGTTCGGCCAGCAGATCGCCGAGCACGCCGACTATGCCCGGCCGAATCTGTTCGTCAATACCCCCGACATCCTGCACGAGAGCCTGCAGCACGGCGGTCCCGGCACGTTCGCGATGCGGGCCGTGCTGGCCTCGACGATGAGCTCGGCGTGGGGCGTGTACTCGGGATACGAACTGTTCGAACACCGGCCAGTTCGGGAAGGCAGCGAGGAATACCTCAACTCCGAGAAATACGAACTGCGGCCACGCGATTTCGACGCCGCACTGGCCGACGGCGAGTCGCTGGAGCCGTTCCTGACCCGGCTCAACGAGATTCGCCGGGTGCATCCGGCACTACAGCAATTGCGCACGATCAAGTTTCACCACCCCGACAACGAAGCGCTGCTGGCCTACAGCAAGTTCGACCCGGTGACCGGCGACCAGGTGCTGGTGGTGGTGACGCTCAACGCGTTCGGGCCCGAAGAGGCGATGCTCTGGCTGGACATGGCCGCACTGGGGATGGAACCCTACGACCGCTTCTGGGTGCGTGACGAGATCACCGGGGACGAATACCAATGGGGGCAAGAGAATTACGTCCGCATCGATCCGGCACGGGCGGTCGCCCATGTGCTGAACATGCCTCAGGTGCCTGCCGATCAACGACTCAACCTGCTGCGTAGGGAGTGACAACAATTTCTAAAATGACGCAGACCAACCAACTCACCAGCCCGCATCTGCGGCCGCACACGGCCGACCTGAACCGCCTGCTGGCCGGTGAACACCACGACCCGCATTCGATACTGGGCGCCCACGAATACGGCGATCACACGGTGATCCGAGCCTATCGACCGCACGCCGTCGAGGTGGCCGCGATCGTCGGCGGTGAACGTTATGTCTTCCGGCACATCGAGGCGGGCCTGTTCGCGGTCGCGCTGCCGTACACGAACCTGGCGGACTACCGGCTCGAAGTCGGCTATCCCGGCGCGGACGGCACCACCGACATCCACACCGTCGCCGATGCCTATCGCTTCCTGCCCACCCTCGGTGAGATGGATCTGCACCTGTTCGCCGAGGGGCGCCATGAGCGGCTGTGGGAGATCTTGGGAGCGCATCCCCGTAGCTTCACCACGCCCGACGGCGTCGTCGACGGCATCTCCTTCGCCGTGTGGGCGCCGAATGCCAAGGGTGTCAGTCTGATCGGTGAATTCAACCACTGGGACGGCAATGAGGCGCAGCTGCGCGTGCTCGGTTCGACGGGCGTGTGGGAATTGTTCTGGCCCGGATTTCGAGGTCGGCGGCCTGTACAAGTTCCGGGTGCACGGCGCCGACGGCGCGGTGACCGACCGCGCCGATCCGATGGCGTTCGCAACCCAGGTGCCGCCGCAGACAGCGTCGAAGGTGACCCAGAGCTCCTACACCTGGGGCGACAACGACTGGATGGCCCAGCGCACCCGCCGGAACCCGGTGTTCGAGCCGATGAGCACCTATGAGGTGCATCTGATGTCATGGCGACCCGGCCTGAGCTATCGCCAGCTGGCCGTGGAGCTGACCGAATACGTTGTCTCCCAGGGCTTCACGCATGTCGAGTTGATGCCGGTCGCCGAACATCCGTTCGGTGGCTCGTGGGGATACCAGGTCACGTCGTACTACGCGCCGACGTCGCGCCTTGGCACGCCCGACGACTTCCGCTACGTGGTCGACTCCCTTCACCAGGCCGGCATCGGCGTGATCATGGACTGGGTGCCCGCGCACTTCCCCAAGGACTCGTGGGCGCTGGGCCGCTTCGACGGCACCCCGCTGTATGAGCACTCCGATCCGCGCCGTGGCGAGCAACTCGACTGGGGCACCTATGTGTTCGACTTCGGCAGGGCCGAGGTGCGTAACTTCCTGGTGGCCAACGCGCTGTACTGGCTGCAGGAATTCCACCTCGACGGGCTGCGGGTCGACGCGGTGGCGTCGATGCTCTACCTCGACTACTCGCGACCGGACGGCGGCTGGACACCGAACATCTACGGCGGGCGGGAGAACCTGGAGGCCGTGCAGTTCCTGCAGGAGATGAACGCCACCGTGCACAAGGTGGCGCCGGGAATTGTGACGATCGCCGAGGAATCGACTTCGTGGCCCGGCGTTACCCGACCGACCAACCTTGGCGGGCTTGGCTTTTCGATGAAGTGGAACATGGGCTGGATGAACGACACGCTGGACTACATCAGCCGTGACCCGGTGCATCGCAGCTACCACCATCACGAGATGACGTTCTCGATGCTGTATGCGTTCAGTGAGAACTACGTGCTGCCGATCAGCCACGACGAGGTCGTGCACGGCAAGGGCACGCTGTGGGGCCGGATGCCCGGCAACGACCACGTGAAGGCCGCCGGCCTGCGCGGTCTGCTCGCCTATCAGTGGGCCCATCCCGGCAAGCAATTGCTGTTCATGGGACAGGAGTTCGGTCAGCGCGCGGAGTGGTCCGAGGAGCGCGGGCTGGACTGGTATCAGCTCGGCGAGGAGAGCTTCTCCAACGGGGTTCAGCGGATGGTGCGCGACATCAACGGCATCTACCGCGGCCGTCGCGCGCTGTGGTCACGCGACACCAGCCCCGAGGGCTACTCGTGGATCGACGCCAACGACTCCGCCAACAACGTGCTGAGTTTCCTGCGCTTCGGCGACGACGGCTCGATGCTGGCCTGTGTGTTCAACTTCTCCGGTTCCGAGCACACCCGCTACCGGCTCGGCCTGCCGCACGCGGGCACCTGGCGTGAGGTGCTCAACACCGATGCGGACATCTACAACGGCACGGGTATCGGCAACTACGGCGCGGTCGAAGCCACCGACGCGCCGTGGCACGGCCGTCCGGCGTCGGCGGTGATGGTGCTGCCGCCGCTGGCCGCGCTCTGGTTCGAACCGGCTGCTAGTACAGCGCGTTGGCGAGGTTGCGCCGACCCGCGATCACCTCGGGATCGGTCGGATCGAACAGCTCGAACAGCTCGATCAGCCGGGTGCGGACCTTGGTGCGCTCATCGCCCGCGGTCCGTTTGACCAGCCCGATCAGCCGGCCGAACGCCGCCGCAACGTTCTGCTGAAGAAGCTCGACATCGGCCGCGGCGAACGCGGCGTCGATGTCATCGGGCGCGGCGTCGGCGACGGCAACCGCGTCGGGCCGCTGCGCCGTGGCGCGCTGCAGGAAGCCGATCTGATGCACGGCGCCCTTGGCCTCGGCGTGGCTCGGGTCGGCGTCGAGCAGCGCTTGATACGCCGTCAGCGCGGCGGGGAAGTCCCCCGCGTCCAGATGCTCGCGCGCCTGCGCGAGTGCGGGGTCGACCTGCTCGGGCTCCTCGGCGTCGCCGCCCTCGCCGAGCTTGCCCGCCGTCGCGCTCAGCAGCGAGTCGACCCATTTGCGCAGCTGCTCGGGCGGCTGCACACCCTGGAAGCTCGACAACGGCTGGCCCGCACGCCAGCGCCACCACCGTCGGGACGGCCTGAACACCGAACATCTGCGCCACCCGCGGCACGGCGTCGACGTTCACCGTCGCCAGCGACCACTTGCCGCCGTCGGCGGCCGCAAGTTGGGCGAGGAAGTCGCCGAGCTGCGCGCTGGCCTCACTGCGGGGCGACCACAGCAGCACGACCACGGGCAGCTGGCTTGGACCGGACCAGCACCTCGGCTTCGAGGTTGGCCTCGGTGATCTCCACGCCGATTCGGCTCTGGCGCCGTCGCCTTCGCCGGGCGAAGCAGCTCGCTGCTTGAGGGCCGACAGGTCAACCGCACCGGCCATGGAGGCCGCGATGGGGGGTCGGGGACGAGTCACGCCCACAAGTCTGTCACGTCGTTTCGGGTGCTCGCCGCCCCGGTTGGCGGCGACCGCTCCGATGCGGTCCTCGGCCAAGAGAAACACCTGCCAATGTCGAGGCCGGTCCAGAGTCGGCCCATATGAGCGAAGATCACACCGCACGCGGCGACGATGCTCGGCCAGCAACGCCGACTCGGTCGCGTGCCCGATAAACGGGCCAATCGCTACTACCCTGCGCGTCGTAGCGTGTCGCTGCGGCCGCCGCTAGCCTGCCCGCAGGATCAGCGCATCGCCCTGGCCGCCGGCGCCGCACAGTGCGGCCACGGCGTAGCCAGAACCGCGTCGGGCCAGCTCAAGGGCGGCGTGAAGGGTGATCCGCGCCCCGGACATGCCGATCGGATGGCCGATCGCGATGGCTCCGCCGTTGACGTTGACCTTCTGCGGATCGACGCCGAGTTCCTTCATCGAGGCCAGCGCGACCGCCGAGAACGCCTCGTTGATCTCGATGACGTCGAGCTGGTCGACCGAGATGCCCTCGCGGGCAATGGCTTTCTTGATGGCGTTCGCCGGCTGCGATTGCAGGGTGGAGTCCGGGCCCGCGACGACGCCGTGCGCGCCGATCTCGGCCAGCCAGGTCAGACCCAACTCCTGCGCCTTGGCCTTGTTCATCACGACAACCGCGGCGGCCCCGTCCGAGATCTGCGAGGCGGAACCGGCGGTGATGGTGCCGTCCTTGCGGAACGCGGGCTTGAGTCCAGCTAACGATTCGGCGGTGGTGTTGGCGCGGATGCCCTCGTCCTCGGTGAACTCGATCGGGTCGCCCTTGCGCTGCGGGATCTTCACCGGCACCACCTCGTCGGCGAAGACGCCGTCCTTCCATGCTGCGGCGGCCTTTTGGTGCGACTGCGCAGCGAACTCATCCTGCGCCGCACGGGTGAATTGATCGACGTCGTTGCGCTGCTCGGTCAGCGCGCCCATCGGCTGGTCGGTGAACACGTCGTGCAGGCCGTCGTAGGCCATGTGGTCGAGCACCGTGACGTCGCCGTACTTGTAGCCCGACCGGCTGTTCATCAGCAGGTGCGGGGCCTGCGTCATCGACTCCTGGCCACCGGCGACGACCACGTCGAATTCGCCGGCCCGGATCAGCTGATCGGCGAGCGCGATCGCATCGATGCCGCTCAGACACATCTTGTTGATGGTCAGCGACGGCACGTCCCAGCCGATGCCCTGCCGCTACCGCGGCCTGCCGGGCGGGCATCTGCCCGGCGCCTGCGGTCAGCACCTGGCCCATGATCACGTACTCGACGGCCGACGCCGGAACACCTGCCTTTTCCAGGGCGCCGGCGATGGCGACCGCACCGAGATCGCTACCGGAGAAATCCTTCAGCGAACCCATCAATTTGCCGACCGGCGTGCGGGCGCCAGCAACGATCACGGACGTCGTCATTCCTACCTCCACAGGCTCTTCTGAACCGCTCAAGTCGCCGATCGGCGAGACACAATCTTTCCCGTCCAGGTTACCGTTGCGTTATGACCGCCGAGCAAGTCGATGCCCGCCCGTTGCTGGCCACCGCGTTGGTGACAGCAATCGATCACATCGGCATCGCCGTTGCCGATCTGGACGCGGCGATCAAGTGGTACCACGACCACCTCGGCATGATCGTCCTGCACGAAGAGGTCAACGAGGGCCAGGGTGTCCGCGAGGCCATGCTGTCGGTACGCGGCGCGCCCGTCGGCAGCGCCCAGATCCAGCTGATGGCTCCGTTCGACGAGACCTCGACGATCGCCAAGTTCCTCGACAAGCGCGGCCCCGGCCTGCAGCAGTTGGCGTACCGCGTCAGCGATATCGACGCGCTGAGCGAGCGGCTGCGCGAGCAGGGCGTGCGGCTGCTCTACGACGAGCCGCGACGCGGCACCGCGGACTCGCGGATCAACTTCATCCATCCCAAGGATGCCGGCGGGGTGCTGGTCGAGCTGGTCGAGCCGGCCGCCGAAAGCCTGAGCCCACTAGGACCATCGGCGCGTCGGGCCGCGCGTTGCCCGGTGCGTCCAGCACGACGTGTGCCAATGGCGCCGGTCGTCGACTGCGCGCTCACCGGCATCGGCGGGCCAGACCACCAGGTGCGCTGTGCCGACGACGATTTCCTGATCACATCCGGGGCAGCGGTAGGTCTTGGCCGCGCGTGATGCCGCAATCGGCCGCACTTCGTATTCGTAGCCGTCGGGTCCGGTCTCGATCCGACGCGAGGCCGGCAACGGCGGCACCGAGCGTTGCCGGCGAGGCGGGTTCCGACGCCGGGGCATGTCGACCAGTCTGTCAGAACGGTCGCTGTCAGAACAGCCGAAACTCGTTGTTGTCCATGCCGCGCATCTGGTCGTAGTCCAAAGTCACGCAACGGATCCCGCGATCGGTGGCCAGCGTTCGGGCCTGCGGCTTGATCTGTTGTGCCGCGAAGACTCCCGCGACGGGTGCGAGCACGGTGTCACGGTTGAGCAGCTCGAGGTATCGGGTCAGTTGTTCGACGCCGTCGATCTCGCCGCGTCGCTTGATCTCGACGGCCACCGATCGGCCCTGCTCGTCGCGGCACAGCAGGTCGACGGGCCCGATGGCCGTCATGTACTCGCGCCGCACCAGCGTGTAGCCGGTGCCGAGCAGCTCGACATGCTCGGCCAGCAGCGCCTGCAGGTGCGCCTCCACACCGTCCTTGACCAGGCCGGGATCGACGCCGAGGTCGTGGCTGGAGTCATGCTCGATGTCCTCGACCGTGATGCGCAGCTGCTCGCCGGCCTTGTTCTCCACGACCCACACCGGAGCCTGCCCGTCCGGCTCCTCGACCAGCCAGCACGGCGGGCTCATCCAGTTCAACGGCTTGTATGCCCGATCGTCGGCGTGCACGCTGACCGATCCGTCGGCCTTGAACAGCAGCAACCGACGGGCAGAGGGTAGATGGGCGGTGAGCCGCCCGACGTAGTCAACGGTGCACTGGGCGATCACGAGACGCACCCGAACCACCTTAGGTGCTGTGCCGGGACCGGCAAATTAGGCTGGGGCCACGATGAACGCCAACAAGACCGTCGCGCATCGGCTGGGCCGGGTCCTCGAGAAGGTCACCCAGCAGAGCGGCCGGCTGTCCGGCACGCCCGAGTATGGGTCCTGGCTGCTGGGCAATGTCTCCGAGAACCAGGCGCGCCGGCGGATACGCATCCAGGTCATCCTCACCGTCGTTCATCCTCGGCGCGAACGTCGATCGGCATCGTCGTCGCGTTCGCTCCTGGTCACCGTCGTCATCCCGGTGCCGAGCATCTTCAGCGACGCCCCGCTGTGGATCACGTTCGCGGTGCGCCCCGGCCTACATCGCACTGGCGCTGGTGCTCGGCGTCTTCTGGATCACCCGCCGGACGGTCAACGCGTTGCGGTGGGCCATCGAGGAGCGCAAGCCGACGCGCGAGGATCAGCGCAACACCTTCCTGGCGCCGTGGCGGGTGGCGAAGGTGCATCTGATCCTGTGGGGCGTCGGCGCGGCCCTGCTGACGACCCTGTACGGGTTGCAGAACACCGCGTTCATCCCACGGTTCCTGTTCTGCGTCGGGTTCCCCGGCGTTGTCGTGGCGACGGCCTGCTACCTGATCACCGAGTTCGCGCTGCGGCCGGTGGCCGCACAGGCGCTGGAGGCCGGGCCCCCGCCGCGCCGGTTCACCGCGGGAATCATGGGCCGGACGATGACCGTGTGGTTTCTCGGCTCGGCGTCCCGTGGTCGGCATCCTGCTCACCGGCAGTCGTTCACGCTGTCGCTGCATAACTTGACCCAGACCCAATTCGCCTTCGCCGTCATGACTTTGGCGGTCATCGCGCTGCTCGTTCGGCTTCCTGCTGATGTGGATTCTGTCCTGGCTGACCGCCACCCCCGTCCGGGTGGTACGAGCCGCGCTCAAGCGCGTCGAACAGGGCGACCTGGACTGCAACGTGGTGGTGTTCGACGGCACCGAGCTCGGCGAGCTGCAACGCGGTTTCAACTCGATGGTCGCCGGGCTTCGTGAACGCGAACGAGTGCGGGATCTGTTCGGCCGCCACGTTGGGCGTGAGGTGGCCGCGGCCGCCGAGCTGCGACGGCCCAAGCTTGGCGGCGAGGAACGCCATGTCGCGGTGATCTTCGTCGACATCATCGGCTCGACGCAGTTGGTCACCGGGCAGCCGGCCACCGAGGTGGTCGACCTGCTGAACCGGTTCTTCGCGGTGATCGTCGAGGAGGTCGATCGCCACCACGGGTTCGTCAACAAGTTCGAGGGCGACGCGGCATTGGCCGTGTTCGGCGCCCCCAACGACCTCGACAATCCCGAGGACGAGGCGCTGGCGGCGGGCCGCGCCATCTGCCGGCGCATCCGCGACGGAGGTGCCCAAGTGTGAGGCCGGTATCGGGGTGGCGTCCGGCGAGGCGGTGGCAGGCAACGTCGGCGCCAAGGAGCGTTTCGAGTACACCGTCATCGGTGAGCCGGTCAATGAGGCCGCACGGCTGTGCGAGCTGGCCAAGTCCACGCCCAGCCCACCTGCTGGCGTCATCGCAGACGGTCCAGAACGCCAGCGAAAGAGAGCGCGGCCATTGGACTTTCGGTGACACGGTGACGTTGCGCGGCCACGACGAGCCCACCCGGCTGGCGCTTCCGGTTTAGCGTCGCTTCGTTCATTCTGTTGCAGGCCACCGAACCCGGGATGGGTCGTGGATCGCCGACGTCGACATTCTGAAATATCGTTTTCTCGCTAAACCCGGGGCAGCGCAATGGGATTCAGTTCTGCGGGACAGGCAGGTCGGGGCAGAGGGTGAGGTAGCCGATGGTGGGCGAGATCCAGTCGTGCCAGTCTTGGCGGCTGATGTTGGAGGTGAGTTTGGAGCACAGGGTCGTCACGGTGGCGTCGAGGGGGGTGGGCCACAACCGGATCGTGCCATCGTCGCTGCCGGAGGCCAGGGTGTGCCCGTCGGGGCTGAACGCCACACTGCTCACGGCGTTGGTGTGGCCGGTCAGGGGCTGCCCCAGCGGCGCGGGGTGCGACCGGATCGGTTCAGATTCCACAACCGCACGGTCTCATCGACGCTGCCGGAGGCCAGGGTGTGCCCGTCGGGGCTGAACGCCACGCTGTACACGCCGTTGGTGTGGCCGGTCAAGGGCTGCCCCAGCGGGGCGGGGTGCGCCGGATCGGTCAGATTCCACAACCGCACCGTGTCATCTTCGCTGCCCGAGGCCAGGGTGTGCCCGTCGGGGCTGAACGCCACCTTGTACACGGCGTTGGTGTGGCCGGTCAGGGGCTGCCCAGCGGGGCGGGGTGCGCCGGATCGGTCAGATTCCACAACCGCACGGTCTCATCGACGCTGCCCGAGGCCAAGGTGTGCCCGTCGGGGCTGAACGCCACGGTTGCCACGGTGGCGGTGTGGCCGGTCAGGGGCTGCCCCGGCGGCGCCGGGCGCGCCGGATCGGTCAGATTCCACAACCGCACAGTGTGATCGGCGCTGCCGGAGGCCAGGGTGTGCCCGTCAGGGCTGAACGCCACCGCGTACACGATGCTGGTGTGGCCGGTCAGGGGCTGCCCCAGCGGTGCCGGGTGGCCGGATCGGTCAGATTCCACAACCGCACGGTGCCATCGCGCTGCCCGAGGCCAGGGTGCGCCCGTCGGGGCTGAACGCCACGCACTCCACGGTGGCGGTGTGGCCGGTCAGGGGCTGCCCCAGCGGCGCCGGGCGGGCGGGATCGGTCAGATTCCACAACCGCACCGTGTCATCGACGCTGCCCGAGGCCAGGGTGCGCCCGTCGGGGCTGAACGCCACGCTTTCCACGGCGTCGGTGTGGCCCTGCAGGGGTAGTGCCCCGTAAAGATTCCACAATCGCACGGTGTTGATCCCACTGCCGGAGGCCAGGGTGTGCCCGTCGGGGCTGAACGCCACACTGCCGCACGACGCTGTTGTGGCCGCGCAGGGGCTGCCCCAGCGGGGCGGGGTGCGCCGGGTCGGTGAGATTCCACAACCGCACAGTGTCATCGGCGCTGCCCGAGGCCAGGGTGTGCCCGTCGGGGCTGAACGCCACACTGTCCACGGTGTTGGTGTGGCCGGTCAGGGGCTGCCCCAGCGGCGCCGGGTGCGCCGGATCGGTCAGATTCCACAACCGCACGGTCTCATCGACGCTGCCGGAGGCCAGGGTGCGCCCGTCGGGGCTGAACGCCACACAATTCTCGGCGTCAGTGTGGCCGGTCAGGGGCTGCCCCAGCGGCGCCGGGTGGGCCGGATCCGTCAGATCCCACAACCGCACGGTGTCATCGTCGCTGCCCGAGGCCAGGGTCCGCCCGTCGGGGCTGAACGCCACACTGCCCACGACGCTGTTGTGCCCCGGTCAGGGGCTGCCCCAGCGGAGCGCGGGTGCGCCGGATCGGTCAGATTCCACAACCGCACAGTGTCATCGGCGCTGCTGGAGGCCAGGGTGTGGCCGTCGGGGCTGAACGCCACCGTGTACACGGTGTTGGTGTGGCCGGTCAGGGGCTGCCCCAGCGGCGCCGGGCGCGCCGGATCGGTCAGATTCCACAACCGCACGGTGCCCATCGTCGCTGCCGGAGGCCAGGGTGTGCCCGTCAGGGCTGAACGCCACCCCGCGTACACGATGCTGGTGTGGCCGAGTCAGGGGCTGCCCCAGCGGTACCGGGTGGGCCGGATCGGTCAGATTCCACAACCGCACGGTGCCATCGCGGCTGCCCGAGGCCAGGGTGTGCCCGTCGGGGCTCAACGCCACCGCGTACACGGCTACCGGTGTGGGGATGATGATGCGGGTGGTGTCCAGCGCCGTAGTGGCGGTGTAGAACGCGCCGCGGCTGGCGGTGGGGTCGGACCGCAATCGTTGCGCGGCCAGCGTGTCCGCCAGCGCACGAATGTCACTATCGGCGGTGGCCCCGGAAAAGACCGCCGAGCCTTCGGTGGTCGAGCTGGGCGGCCAGTGCATCGCGCGCTTCACGGGTGGCTCGGCCGAACCCGACCACTGCCACCAACGGCAGCAGACGACGGCGATGACGGCGACAGATCGCCGTGCCGAGCCAGGACGACGCGCAGGATGCGGGAGCGCCGAGCGGAGGTCGGCGGTGTGGGCTTCGGCGGCTCTGTTGGCCTTCTTGGGCGAGGCGCTGGCCTTTTGGGCCAGGCGTGCCACTTCTTCGGCGTGGCGCAGTTTCTCTTGGCGCCGTTCTTCTTCTTTTTTCTGTAGTTTCTGGTTTTCCGCCAGCCGGGAGGCTGCCAGGTAGTCGCGGGTGGGCGGCCGGGTGAGGCGGTCGTGGTATCCAGTTTGGGACGGCCAGGGTTTCCGCGTCGGCAAGGCGGGTGCCGGTGAGCAGCCAGTCGGGGTCGTCGCTGGCGGGTGTGCCAGGCAATGGCGGCGCGTTCGATGTCGTCGGCGGCGATCCAGGCTCTGGCGCTCCTCGCGCAGCCAGCCGGCCAGCTCGTCCCATTGGCGCAGCAGGCTTTCCAGGGCAACCTCCACCACCACCTCGCCGCCGCGCTGGTCCATGACCAGCAGCCGCTTTTCGACGAACGCCTCGATCAGCGCCCGGCTTTCCTCGGGCAGGTCGCCGTACCGGGCGACCCGGCGCATGGGCTGGTCGTTCTCGGGGTTGATGGTGGCCAGCCACGGGATGAACGCCGCCCGCAGCGCCACCAGTTGACGGCCGCGCTGCTCCGGATCGGCGGAGAGCACCTCGTCGACGGCGGTTTGCACCACCCGCTCCATGCCGCCCATCGCCTCATAGCTGGCGAGGGTCAGTTCACCGGTGGCGCCGTCTCGGTCGTAGAGCCGGCGCAGCGTCAACGCCAACAGCGGCAGCGCATCTCCACCCTCGGCGGCATCCTCGAGCAGTCGGTTGACGAGGTCGGGAGCGGTGCCCAACGTATGCCCCTCGGCGCTGGCCCGGTGCGCGGGGCCGGTGATGACCTCCCGGAATTGGTTGTCCGGCATGGGTTTGAGGTCGTCGAAGACTTCCGAGGTCGACCCTGCCAGCTCGGGGGCGATTTGCATCACTTCATAGCGGTCGGTACGGATGGTGCCCGCCACGATCAGGCCCAGCCGCTGCCCGGCGGCATCGGGCTTGCCCAGTTCGGCGATCAGCTGCAGGAACGCCGCCGCCTCCGCTGCATCGGCGGTGAACAGCTCTTCGGCTTGATCCAGCGGCAGCACCAGGGTAGGCGCCGGCGCATCGGGGGCCGCGTCGGGTAACAGCCGTGCGGCGGCCTGGCGGCATTCGGACAGCAGGAACCGCACCGCGGCCGGATCGGCGGCGCAAGCGATTTCGATGTCGCCCAGTGGTGGCTGCTCAAGCCCGAGACGACGGCGACCCGCATAGATTGCGTGAGCGAGCCCGCTGCCGCCGGTCAGCGCGTGGCGTTCCGGGCGCATGATGTCCAACAGCACGAAGTGGCCGTCTTCGCGGCGCAGCCGCGGCAGCAGCCCGGCCCGCAGGAACGACGACTTGCCCGACCCTGACGGGCCCAGCACCACGAACAGGCTGTCCACACCCGTGCTGCGCATCGCCCGCAACATATCCAGCGCTCGTACTATCTGGGCGTCGCGGCCGAAAAACACTCCGGCGTCGACTTCTTCGAACGGCTCCCACCCGCGATAGGGCGCCCGGTCGGGTTGAGAGGGCGGGGGCCAGACAAAGTGCTCTGCGGCGATCCCCGCGCCGCGGATTGCCTCGCGCAGCCGATGCAAACCCGTCTTGGCGAACACCACCGGGGGCCCACCGCGCACCGGGATGGTTTCGACATCCTCGGCGGACTGCCCGTCGGCGAACAGGTCGATGTGCTGCCACTCGCTGGTGTATCGGCCGGTGCCATCCTGCAGGCGCGCGCACAAAATCTGCTTGCCCAGATTTTCTGCCGTCCGGTACTCGGCCAGGCACTCGGGCGAGGATTCCCAGTTGGTCGAGAGCAGACAGATGACCGCTTCGCACCGCGAATTGGCGCTGACGAGTTGGTTTTTCCACTTCACACCCGGCTTAAGACCGGTGCCGGGATCGGTGTCCAAAAAGATTTCATTTGCCAGCGGCGGATCCTGTCCACCAGCCACGCCCGCAACGCCACCGCCTGGCGATTGTCCTTGCTGGAATGACTCACAAAGATCCGCGACACCGACTCGCCACCTCACCCGGTCCTGCCCGGCACAACTCACAGACCCGACACAGCATATGCGTGTCAGCCGCCAAGCAATACGAAACCAGCAAATGGCGTCCCCGTCACCGCCGCACTAACCCGGAGTTCGAAGAAGCGCTCTTGGCATACAGCGAGTTACTTGGGTTTCGGCAGGATCGGGCGGCGGGCGCAAACTCACAGGATTCAAAGGTGTTGCCCACAACTTGGATTCGTCAGTATCGAGCGTTTATCCGGGCAGCCGGACACCGAAGACGACCTTGAGGCAATGCGAATGGCCAGGGCACGACCCCGGGGTGGGCGACGTGGGGTCGACGACGTGCGCGCGGCCTACGACGAAGCGCCGTACGAGTCGTACGCCCACCCCCAATCGGCACCTGGACAACTCGCCGCGATCGCGTGGACGTTCGGACTCGATCCACCCGACGTGAACGACGCCCGGGTGCTCGAAATCGGTTGTGCTGCTGCGGGTAACCTGATCCCGTTCGCGGCGACGCATCCGCTGGCGCGCGCGGTGGGCATCGATCTGTCAGGGGTGCAGATAGAACACGGCCGCCGACAGGTACGCGCGTTAGGGCTTGACAACGTTGAGCTGGTGCACAGCGATATTGCGGACGTCGACCTCGAGGCCATCGGGCAGTTCGACTTCGTCATCTGTCACGGGGTGTACAGCTGGGTACCAGAGCACGTGCAGGAGGCGATCCTGACTGCCTGCGGTCAGTTGCTCTCCCCCGCCGGTGTGGCATACGTCGGCTACAACACCTATCCCGGCTGGAAGGCCAGAGAAATTGTGCGCGATGCGATGCTCTTGAGCGTCGGCGACAACACGGCGATCGACGAGAAGCTGCGCCGAGCGCGCAGCATGGTCGACTTCCTGCAGAAGGTGGCCCAGCCCGACAGCGTACTGGCCAGGGCGCTCAACGATTATCAGCTGATCGCCGCCGGGGCCGGCGATTACTACCTTTTGCACGAGGAACTGGAGATATTCAACTCGCCGTGCTACTTCCGCGACTTCGTTGATCGCGCCCGGGCACACGGGTTGGACTATCTCGCCGAGGCCAAGCCCGAGTACTCGTTCGCGTCCAACTATGGTCCGACGGTAGTTGATCACCTGCTCGATTACGCAGACGATCAGATACTCCTCGAGCAACAGCTTGACTTCGTCGTCAACCGACACTTCCGCCAGACGCTGCTTGTACGCGCCGAGCACGCACCCCAGATCAGCGCAAATTGGACCGAACCCGCTGCCGCCGAATGCATTTCGCCGCGTCGTTGCCGCCTCTGACTGGAGAGACTCGGCTCGATGGCTCCAGCCAGCAATACGGCGACCCGAACGGAAGTAATCTCGTCACGCATGACGCTGGGCTAAAGGCGGCCATTGACGCGCTCACCGCCCGCTGGCCGTGGACGCTGTCGTGGCAGGAGCTGGTGGACGCGGCGCGTACGCGCCTGGCTCGCGTTGGAATCGAGCCCACACCCGACTTCGAGGCACGTATCGACCGCCTTCTCGAGCACCTGATCATTCAGGGACAGGCGCGATACCGGCTTGCTCCGCTGTCGCCGGAGCCCGCGTGCACGCCGGTTCGACTCAACGAGACGGCCAGGCGCATGGCCGAACTAACTCGGGAGGACGTCGACGCGTTCGTCTTCAACCACTGGCACGAATTGCTGCCGCTGTCTCCGGTGGACCGCCACCTACTACCGCTACTGGACGGCCGCCACGATCGCCAAGCCCTGATCGAAGCACTGATGGACGTCGTCGACCGGGACCTGATCCGGATCGATCGCGACGACGGACAAATGCTTGACGAAGAAGGGGTCGGCTTAGCAACGGAACGAAACTGGTTGTTTTCGTGACCTTCGTTTAGCTTCAGCTTTAGCCGCGGCTTACGAGTGATCTTTGCGCCAGGGCGCTTCGGGGTCGGCGAGGGTGTCGAGCATGAGCTGGCACCAGGTGAGTGCCGCGTTGACCGCGAGGTGCGCGTGCCGGCTGCCGAGACCAACGCGTGCAGTTGCCGGACCGTGCCCGGTGCCCAGCCCGCGATTGCGCAACTCGGCGAGTCCATTGGCGATGGTTGTGACCGCACCGAGGATGCGCCTGACGCCATCGCTGCCGTCCGGCCCGGATCCGGTCGAGGGGTCGAGCCCGAGCGAAAGCTGTGCTGCACGAGCCAGTTTGGGTAGGTCGGATTTGTCGTCGAACGGCTGGCCGCGTTCGGTGAGAACGACCTTGGCGGTGCTTTCGATCAGTTCCTTGGCGCTGCCGACCGCGAGCGCGGGATCATCGCCGATCGCGCGCCTGATGCGCTCAAAGCCCTCGCGGATGGCCGACGGGTCCGCGAGCCTCGCGATGGACTCGATCGACAGCTGCGGCCCCACTGGCGTGATCTGGCCGGTCTGCTCGTCGACCTGGTAGCCGTCGCGGCGTAGCGATTGGCGAAAGTGGCTCAGGGACTGCGGCTCCCAGCCATTGAGCAACCGTTCGGCGACCCGGAGAAATCGACCGACCTGTCGCGGGTCGGTCCAGTCGACCGCATCCAGGTAGGACTGCGTCGTCTGGCGACGCACGCTACTGTCTTCGTAGCGGCAGTCAGGGTCGGGCGCGAAGCCTTCGTCCTGGAATGCAGTGCTGATCGCGCCGACCGTGCTGTCGGTCATCAAGTCGCGGAAGACGCCGCGCGTGGTACGTCCTACGAGATCGGTCATCGCGTTGGGCTCTGTGTTGCCCTCCCCATCGCTCGCCCGCCGGCGCGCGCGACGGCACGGTAGATGGTCGAGCGGGTCACCGGGAACAGCTCCTCGAGCTCGCCGATGGTGTGCTCGCCGGCGCGGTAGAGCTCGACGAGGTGCGCCTCCTGCCGCGGGGTGAGCTTGGGCTGCTTGCCACGCAACCGCCCTTTGGCCCGGGCGACGGCCATGCCCTCCCGAGTCCGGGCCCGAGCAAGGTCGGCTTCAAATTCAGCGATCATGCTGAGGGTCGTGAACAACAGCCGGCCGATCGGGTCTGTCGGGTCGTGCACCGAGCCACCGATGTTGAGACGCACGCCGCCGGCGGTGAGTTCGTCAACGATGTCACGTGCGTCGGGAACGGACCGGGCGAGGCGGTCGAGCTTTGTCACGACGAGCGTGTCGCCGCTGCGGCAGGCGGCGAGCGCTTGGCGCAATCCGGGTCGGTCTCGGTTCGTGCCGGTCAGGCCGTGGTCGACATAGATCCGCTTCGGGTCGACGCCGAGCGCCGAGAGCGCCTCCCGCTGCACCGTGAGATCTTGATCGACCGTCGATACTCGCGCGTAGCCGATCTTCAGCTCAGTCACGCAAACCAGTATGCCGGTTAGCCCCCCTTCATCGGGAACGATGACCGAACCAGTCTTACGGGACGTCGGCACTCCAGTCCGGCCGGGTCCTGGTCGGTCGTTCCGGGCGTGCCGTTGGAGGTTGGCTAATCGGTGGCCGTCATCCATTCGTCGGCGGCGCGGTCGAAGCTGGATTACGATCGCTCCGCGGTGCTCAACGTCGGGCTGTGATGGCGAACCCCGAACGGAGGAGTTGGCTATGAGAATGAACGTCAAGCGCACGATCTGTGCGTCATCGCTGGCTGCCGGTGTCGGGCTGGCAATCCTCTTCGGCGGCGGACTCGGGACCGCCAACGCCCAACCTGGGCCGGGGTGCGTCCAGATGCCGGGTCCCGGCAACAACTGGGTGTGTCCGCCGTCGCCGCCATCCCCGCCAACGCCAACGCCGCCCCCCACACCCCATTCTTAACCTCGGCGCGCCATTCATCATCGGTCGGGCATCGGCCTCGGGCGAGCTGCTCATGGAATGCGGTGCGCATAAATCTCCAGGTGGTCCGAGCCCGCATTATTCGCCCACAGCCCGCTACACAAGATGATCGACTCGGCAGGGAATATTCACGCAGCTCCCCGCTAGCGGCACCACAAACTCACGACGTTAACCCTGACCCAGCTGCAGCCCACTTGTCGCCTGGCCAACAGGATGCGCCTGACCCGCTAGATCGCCCAATCACCCCGCGTATGCCGATCGCCGAGGTGACAATCTTGAGTAACGCGATCCGACGAAGGGTGCCAGATGGGTCAGAGTGGATACGATCTCGGCGGGGTTTTCGACCAACACGTTGCCGATGAATTTGTCGCCAAGGACGTGGCCGCCACGATGGCCACGATGACCGCCGAACCGTTCGTCAACCATGTACCCACGATGATGGGCGGGGTCGGCGGCGCGGCGGTCGCCGACTTCTATGACAAGTACTTCATTGGTCATTGGCCACAAGACACCACGATCACCCCGGTAAGCCGCACCGTCGGCACCGACCGCGTGGTTGACGAGATGATCATGAACTTCACCCACGACATCCCGATGAACACCTTTCTTCCCGGCGTCGCGCCGACCGGCCGGCACGTGCGACTGCCGGTGGTGGTCGTGATGGGATTCGACGGCGACAAGGTGGCCTATGAGCGCATCTACTGGGATCAGGCGTCGCTGCTGGCCCAAGTCGGGCTGATCGATGAGGCGCTGCTGCCGGTGACCGGCGCCATTCAGGCGAAGAAGGTGCTCGACAAAGACATTCCCGCCAACCAGCTGCTGGCCCGCCTCGGCGATTCCCCGGCGTAACCCGGTCAACCTGCAGGCCTCCTACAGCCTCACATCGGTATCAGAACGTTTTTGAAGTGAGCAAGGGTCGATCGGCTGCCCACAAGCCGATGGGCTGTCCGGATCGAGTTTACGGTCGCGAGTGGGTTCGGCCGAAATGCGCTGTCCTCCTCGCACAGCCTTGATCGTCTAGTAGACGTTAGATGTCCGCGAAGTAGAGGAAGGAAGTTCTGACGATGGCGCTGTATGTGGCTTTGTGTTACTACGACCGTGACCGGTACTGGGACGAGCCTCCCGAGACCGAGTTCTCTCCCGAGTACACGGAGTTCGCCCGGCGGGCCACCGAAGCGGGGGTGATGCGCGGCGGTGAGGCGCTTCACCCGGTGACCATGTCGACCACCATCACCGTTTCGGGCGGCAAGGGCGGCGAGGTGATGTTGACAGACGGTCCGTACGCGGAGGCAAAAGAAGTCCTGGCCGGCTACTTCGTGCTGGAGACGGCCGATCTTGACGAGGCGATCGCCTGGGCGGTCCAGATCCCAGCCGCTTGGAGGGGCAAGATCGAGCTCCGCCCGATCGCGCCACACCGCGCCTAGGCGTCCGGCCATGGATGCCGGCGACGCCTTGGTCAAGGTGCTGAGGGAGCAGGGCCCGAGAGTGCTCGGCACCCTGGTGCGCCAGTTCGGGGACCTGTCGGTGGCCGAGGACGCTCTCTCCGAGGCCACGATCGCCGCTCTGGTCGCCTGGCCCGCTTCGGGGATCCCGGAGAACCCCCGGGCTTGGCTGACCGTGGTGGCCCGGCGCAAGGCGCTCGATCTCCTGAGACGGGAGTCGGCCAGACCTGACAAGGAGACGGCGGCGTTTCGATGGGGAACGGATCCCGCGAAAGACGAGATAGAGGAGGTGATCGACGCGATGGAGACAGAAAGCGAGCTACGAGACGACATGCTGCGCCTGATCTTCACCTGTTGCCACCCCGCTCTTAGCCGCGAGGCCCAGGTGGCCTTGGCCTTGCGCACACTGGCCCGTCTCGAAGTGGACGCCATCGCCCGAGCCTTCTTGGTGCCCGAGCCCACCATGGCCAAGCGCCTGGTGCGGGCCAGGTCCAAGATCGCCACCGCTCGCATCCCTTATGTCATTCCCTCCGACGCTCAGCTCCCCGAACGTCTGGCCGCAGTGCTGGCCGTGGTGTACCTCATCGCCACCGAGGCCCACGCCCCGACCGGCGGGAACGCGGTGGCCCGGGTGGATCTGGAGGCCGAGGCCGTCCGCCTGGCCCGTTTGTTGGTGGAGTTGATGCCCGACGAGCCCGAGGTGCTGTCTTTGCTGGCTCTGTTGTTGTTCACCTCAGCTCGCACCCCGGCGCGAAGCGATGCCAATGGTAACGCCCTGACCCTCGCCGAGCAGGATCGCGGTCGATGGAACCGGGAGGCCATTGCGGAGGGATCGCGGTGGTTGTCTAGGGCTGTCATCTTGTCGGGCGGTGCCGCTGGGCCTTACCAGCTTCAGGCTCACCTGGCCGCGGCCCACTCCACCGCGACGAGCTGGTCCGAGACGGACTGGGACCGGATCATCGAGCTCTACGACCTGCTCGGGTCGGCCGGAGCCAACCCGGTGGTGGCGCTCAACCGGGCCGTTGCGGTGACTGAGCGCGATGGGCCCGAGCACGGGCTGGCCGCGCTGGAGGCCATCGTCGTGCTGGAGCGGTCCCATCTCTGGCACGCCGCTCTGGCCGACAACTTGCGACGGCTTGGCCGGACGGCAGAGGCTGCCGGGGAGCTGGAAATCGCCGCCTCGCTGGCGCCCTCCGAGGGCGAACGACGTCTGCTTGTGTCCCGTCTCCTCGATGTGAGGCCCGAGCCCGCCTGACAGATTCCAGAGCTGCTGGTGTCCTTTACTGGTTTCGCCGATCGTCCTCTCATCGAACGCAGATCCCGATCTCGGAGATCGCATTAGTTAGACAGGAGAAGCAGATGACTGGCAGCAACCCCGAACAGACGATCTCGCATGAGAAGTACGTGTCCGTGGCCACCTTCCGCAAGACCGGGGTGGCGGTCGCGACGGCGACCTGGATCGTCCCGCTCGACGGCGGCCGGGTCGGCCTCTTGACCTCCTCGGCCTCCGGCAAGGCCAAGCGGCTACGGAACAACCCGAGCGTGACACTGCAGCCGAGCGACGTCCGAGGCCGGGTCAAAGCCGGCACCACGCCGGTGACCGGCACCGTTGAGCTGGTGACCTCCGGTCCGGACTTCGAGGCGCTCACGTCCAGGCTGAAGGCCAAGTACGGCCTGATGGTGCCAATCATGCGGCTGCTGGACAGTGTGCGACACCTGGGCAAGGGCCCCTTCCCCTATGCGGACACCGGCGTGGTGATCACGCCCCAGGGCTGATTGCCGCGGCGACCGTCGCAGGCATCAGCGGTCGGCACCTGGCACGACCCGCGGGTCAGGGAGTCGCGGGCAGGTTGCCCAGCCCGTCCCGGGTCGCGGCCAGCGCCGCCAGGATCTTCTCGAGGCGGACAACCATGACGAGGCAATCGAGGTGGCCTCGCGAATGCCGGCCGCCCGCCTCGGTGGCTCGGTCGAGGGACGACCCTCGGTGGAGCGGTAGCGCCGATCGAGCAGATCTTTCGCGACGAGTGGGGCCGGGTCCTGGCCACCCTGGTCGGCTACTTCGGCGACTTCGACCTGGCCGAGGAATCCCTCCAGGAGCCGTTCGCCATCGCCGCTGAGCGATCCCCTTGCGAGCAGCCGATTGACACCTTGCCACGCTTCAAAACGTTTTCGGGACAGCTCGGCGTTTCAGTACATCAAGGGAACAGCGCGGGGCGACCAGGTCCGAACAGACCTGGAAGCCTTGTCGAAATAGACATATGCGACTCGCGGAAGTTCGTCTCGAAAACACGTGATTCGGTGACCGGGCCGGATCCGCCGATGTTCGAGGTGGGACTGTGTTCCTTGTGACATCCTGCGTGGGTGTCCGCTGATCCGGCGGCTGCTCCTTCGGGGGTGGCGACGTTTCTGTTCACCGACGTTGAGGGTTCGACCCGTCGGTGGGAAGCCGACGCGGAGGGCATGCGGAAGGCCCTAGCCGCCCATGACGGGGCGCTACGTCGGGCGATCGCGGCGCACGGGGGCTGGTTGTTCAAGCACACCGGGGACGGCGTGTGCGCCGCATTCGCGTCACCAACATCTGCGGTGTATGCGGCGGTGGCTGCGCAGCGGGCACTCGAGTTGCCGGTGCGAATGGGACTGGCAACCGGTGAAGCCGAGTTGCGGGAGGCCGACTACTTCGGTGCGGTCCTCAACCGTGCGGCACGTGTGATGGCCGCCGGGCACGGCGGTCAGATCCTGCTGGCCGAGTCGACAGCGACTCTGCTCACCGGAGTCGATCTTGTTGATTTGGGACCGCGACGGTTGCGGGATGTGCCGGTGCCGGTCGGGGTGTTTCAGGTACGAGCGCCGGGCCTCCAGCTCGACTTTCCTGCGTTGCGGGCGCTCGATACGACTCCGGGAAATCTGCGGCCTGCGACCGCAAGCTTGATTGGGCGCGAATCCGAGGTCACCGAGATCGAAGCGGCGGTCAAGGCGCATCGGTTGGTGACGCTCTCAGGCGTTGGGGGCGTCGGCAAGACCCGACTCGCGCTGGAGGTCGCGGGGCGGCTGGGCGATGAGTTCCCCGACGGGGTCTGGCTTTTCGAACTGGCTGCAGTCACCGATCCGGCGGCGATACCCGACGCCGTCGCGGCGGTGCTGGGCATCACCCAGCAACCGGGTAAGACCGTCAGTGAGTCGGTGGCCGCCGCGCTGGAGGGCCGGGTCCGGCTGTTGGTGATCGACAACTGCGAGCACGTTCTCGACGACGCCGCCGACCTGATCGAAGCCATACTCGCGCACTCGGCGACTGTACGAATCCTCGCCACCAGCCGCGAAGGACTCGGAGTCCCCAACGAGCAGGTGTGGCCGGTGCGCTCTCTGGACGCCGCAGCGGGAATCGACTCTGCAGCGGTGAGCCTGTTCATCGAACGCGCTCAAGGCATTGCGCCGAGCTTTTCGATTGTTGAGGGCGATGAAGCCGCCGCAGTCACTGAGATTTGTCAGCGCCTCGACGGGATTCCCTTGGCCATCGAACTGGCCGCCTCCCGGATGGCGTCGATGACTGCCAGTGAAATGCGTGATCGTCTTGATCAGCGGTTTCGGCTGCTGGTCGGCTCGCGGCGCGGACTGGAACGCCACCACACGCTGCGCCACGCGGTGGCGTGGTCCTACGACCTTCTCGGCGACGCCGAAAAGACAGTGTTGGAACGCTGTTCGGTCTTCGCGGGCGGATTTGACCTGCAAAGCGCCTGCGCGATAGCCGGATCAGATGACCTCGACGAGTACGCCATCCTCGAGGTGCTCGACGCTCTTGTGCGCAAGTCGCTGCTGATCGCCGACCGATCTTCGGGGCGGACCCGGTACTCGATGCTGGAGACGATCCGCCAGTTCGCCGAGGAGCAACTCGTCGCCGGTGGGCTGGCCACCGAGGCGAGGGCCGCGCATGCCCGCTACTTCGCCGGACGTGAAGCCGACATCCTGGCCCTGTGGGACAGCCCCCGCCAGCGTGCGGCCTGCGACTGGTTCACCACCGAGCTGGCCAACCTGCGCACCGCGTTTCGATGGGCCGCCGACCACGGCGATCTTGATGCCGCCGCCGCTATCGCGACTTACGCGGCGTGGCTCGGCATTGTGGTCAACAGTTACGAGCCGATCGCATGGACTGAAGAACTCATCGAACCTGCCCGCGCCGTCGACCATCCCCGACTGGCATTCCTGTACGTGCTGGCGGCGCAATGCTGGAATCCCGGACGGATCGAGGCGGCTGCCCGCTACAGCGACACCGGCCAGATGGTGATCGGCAGTGGCCGCCACGAGGTGCCGTTGGGCCTCGAAGGCTTGCTGGGCGCTGCGCATGCGGTCATCGGCCAGCCCGAACGATGGGTCGAGTATTGCCGCGCCCGGCTCGCATGCGGTCGCGACACCCATACACTCACCCGGGCATCCCTGGTCCTGGCACTGACGTTCGCCGGTTGCGATGAGGAGGCGAGGTCCGCCGCGAACGGCCTGATCGATGCTGCCGAATCCACCCACAACCCCTATGCGTTCGCGTTCGCGCTTTACGCCTACGGCCGCGCCTTCCATGATGCCGATCCCGCCGGAGCGCGTGACGCCGTGCTTCGCGGCCTGTTGATCGCCCAAGACAGCGGCAACCGCTTCACCGAGTCACTTCTTGCGAACACTGTGTCCCGCCTCGAGGCCGAACACGGCGCCCCGCTTGCCGCGCTCGATCACCTCACGCTGGCGATCCGCAACTACCACGACGCGGGCAACACCACCGGGCTGCGCAATGTCCTCGCGGTCCTCGTCGCCCTTCTCAACCGGCTCGGACGCTACCAATCGGCGGGAACCATGGCTCGGTTCGCCCTCAGCCCCCTCACGGCGGTGGCCACACCCGAGATCAACACCGCCATCACCCACCTCCGCGATGTCCTCGGCGACCAGACCTACGAATCGCTCGCCGGCAAGGGTGAGACGATGACCACCGCCGCCATGGTGACCTACGCATACGACCAAATCGACCAGGCCCGAGCAGAACTGAACGCCGTCTCGAAATAGATTCTCAATGAAGTTGTCAAGCCGCTGCGGCATTAGGTGCGGCGGGTTGGTAGGGCTTGTGGTCGCGCAGCATCGCCCACATGACGTTGAGGCGGCGGCGGGCAAGTGCCAGCACGGCTTGGGTGTGGCGTTTCCCTTGAGCGCGTTTGCGGTCGTAGTAGATCCGTGATGCGGTGTCGGTGCGGATGGCGTTGTGGGATGCCAGGTAACAGGCGCGCAGCAGCCGTCTGTTGTAGCGGCGGGGGCGTTTGAGATTGCCGCTGATGCGCCCGGAGTCACGCGGGACCGGGGCCAGTCCAGCGACGGCCGCGAGGCGGTCGGTGTTGCGGAAAGCAGCGATGTCCCCGCCTGTGGCGGCCAGGAACTCGGCGCCAAGGATAACGCCGAAGCCGGGCATGCTCAGGATAATTTCGGCGTGGCGGTGGCGGCGAAATCGCTCCTCGATCATCGCGTCGGTGTCGCCGATTTCGGTGTTGAGGGTCATCACCTCCTCGGCCAGCCGGGCCACCATCGCCGCCGCCAGTTGTTGCCCGGGTACCACAGTGTGCTGGGATTTGGCTGCTTCGATCGCCGCGGCTGCTACGGCATCGGCGTTGCGGGCCTTGCGTTTACGCAACCACGCCGCCAACCGGGCAGCCCCGGCGCGGCGCAGCCCTTCGGGGGTTTGATACCCGGTGAGCAAGATCAGCGCGGCCTTGCTAGCGCTGTAGTCAAATGCGCGTTCCAGCGCGGGGAAGTATTCCAGCAGCTGGGCACGCAGGCGGTTGATCGCCCGGGTGCGATCGGTCACCAAATCGGTGCGTCGGCTGGTCAGGATCCGCAGCTCCACCGCGATGTCATCCCCTGGGCGCAGCGGCTGCAAATCACGGCGCATCCGAGCCTGATCGGCGATCACTGCGGCGTCTTTAGCGTCGGTCTTGCCCTCGCCGCGGTAGCCACCCGAGGCGTGGTGCACGGTGCGCCCAGAGATGTACAGCAGCCGCTGCTCAGCGCCGATCAACAAGGCGATCAGCAGGGCCGCTCCACCCGCGTTGAGGTCGATCGCCCAGGTGAGCTCATCGCCGTCAGCCAGCGCGGTAATGGCGTTGATCAATTCCTGCAGCGCGGCTTCATCGTTGGCCACCCGCCGCGACAACAGCCGCTTCCCATCGGCATCGATGACCACGCAGTAGTGATCCGATTTCCCAGCATCAACACCAGCCCACAACGGTTGGCCCACAACCACCTCCCTGCTCGCTGTCGTTCCGATTAACAACCCAGCAGACGACCACGCCGTCGTGTCCTTACACAGCGATCCAATCGCATCTCTCAATTAGCGGTCGAGTCGTCGCGGGACAGCGGGCGGCCAATCTATTTTGGCCATCACAGCCGGCAACGACATAAAAGCCATACCCACTGCCCCTGGGTGGCTCGAAGCCTAACGCCAGCGGCAACGAACCCCCTGCAAGAAAGGTAAGGACGACATACGAGAGTCTCAAAACTCTGTATCGGAGTCACCGTGGACGCCGACGACCCGTCGTGAATGGGTCGCTCGCGAGCTGGCAGCCAAGTACGGCGACCGGTTCCTGCCACCGGAGTCGCTGACGTCGTAATCCCAGCGAGCAGAGGCGGAATCGCGTAGACACGCCAAGCGTGGATGCGATTCTGCGTCTGATGGCTTACTGGCGGGGCTGTAAGAGGGAGTAGTGGCCCTTGCCAAAGCGGGCCATTTCCGGTGCGTCGCCAGCGGACAGCAACGTCCACGCGGGAGTGAAGCGGCGTTCGATTTCGGCCCGAGTGATGCCGCGGACGCCAAATTGCTCACCGGGATCAAGCCCGCCAATCAACAGCAGTGCGTCCGGCGCTGCCACCGCGGTGACCTCGCGGACATACGCGTCGCGGTCCCTGTCGGTCAGGTTATGTAAGCAGCCGTTGTCGACGATCAACGTAAACCCGGTCCCCACGCCCCCGGCCGAGCTGAGGTGGGTGACATCGGCCTGAACGAAGTTGATGGAGGCCTGGCGGGCTTGCGCCTTGGCGCGCGCCTTGGCCAGCGCCCTCGGCACGAAGTCCACACCGGTGACCTGCCACCCGTGCTGCGCCAAATAGATTGACGCGTCGCCGGTACCGCACCCGATATCGAGTGCGGTGGCCGCCGGCAGGGCGGGCGAGCCGTTGCCTTCGACCAGGTCGTGCAGACTTTTCGCCAGCGGATGGCCATCCCACGGTGTGAAACCGACTCGGTACATCGCACGGAACAACATGTTTCGAGATGCCATCACTCCACGGTAAACTTCATCACTTTCCTGGTGCCAGGTAGATCTGACTGACCCGCGCATCGGCATACTGCTGCCTGATCTCGTCATGACCCGCTGCGGAGGTATTGACCGGATGCTGTTTGCCGAGGCGCTGGAAACCACGACGCGCCGCCGCTACCGCCGGATCTCGGCGCGGCCCTGGCACGCTGCTACCCGCGCAAGCTCAACGGCTCCACGCTGGAGAGCCACCCCGAGCTGTGGCCCGCGCCGAGCCGCTTCAACGAGAGGATGACCCGATAAGCGATCGCTTAGTGACACCGGCAAGGTGGTCGAACCGTGCCTGCATCTCGGCGATGACCTTCTCGCGCCGCGGCGAAACCTGATCTTAGAGCCGTTCGCCAGGAGCAACTGCGCCGGCTTGCCGCTACTGGAGAGCCGGTGCGAGAACTTGCCGCCGCGTTCGGGATAGGCCGTGCAACTGCCTACCGCTGCCTCACCAGGCAATAGGTACGCCTCTTTTCGTATCTGTTTGTATTACATTGTTGAGGGTGGCGGAGCGTTTCGATCTGGATCTGCTCGACGACGATGATCCCTTTGAGATCGACGCTCAGGCCGCACACCTGTTCAAGCACCCACGCCTGGGCATCGAGGACATCCGCGAGGTCTGGGCGTCCGATCCAATGTTTTACCCGGCCAAGCCACCCGCCCACTGGCTGATGGTCGCCGAGATCGACGCCGACGTCCTGGTGGTGCCGTTAGCGCCCGCGCGCGACAGCAACCCCGCCCGTTGCCGGCCGATCGGCTGCTATCAAGCCGCCAAACACCTCGCTGACCAGTACCGGAGAGACCGATGAACCAGCCCATGACTCCTGACGAGGAATACGAGTTCTACGCCCGCCCCGAAAACCAAGAACCTCAGGGGCCGGGACGCCGGCGGCTCACGTCTACCATGCCGGTCCGCTTCCCACCCGAGCTGCTTGAACAAGTCCGGGCCGCCGCAGCCGCAGATGACCGCTCCGTCTCGTCCTGGATTCGCCGCGCAGTCGAACACGAATTGCATCGTCCCGCCTGAACCAGCCCGGCCCACCAACTTCCAGTTGGTCCGATGGGCCTGGCGGAATCAGACGTAGCGCTCGTCGGCGCGGCGCTGGCTTGCCTCTCTCGCGGCCATTTACGTCCAACACCGTTGGGGCCGAGCTTGGTATCGTCCCGCCGTGGGCACCAAGGCCGAACGCCGGGCAGCGAGCAAAAGCGTATCCGCCTATCACGAGGCGCAACTGGCCCATCTCATCGAGCACATCACGGCAGCGGTCGACCGCTACCGCGCCGGCGAGATCGACGCCTACGCCGTCGATCAGACGCTCCACCACTACCACCAAGCCGCCCGCGAGCTATGGAAATTCTGCTGGTCCGGTGGCGGCGGAACACACATCGAGATGATTGCTCACCTTCTCGATCGAATGGCCACCGACGGCGAAACCATCAACTGGTGGGAACGGGTCACACCGCGACAACGCGACTGATCCCGGTGCATGCCTGACCCCCGTCCGCATCAGGGGCCTTACGCCAAAAGGTGGACACCCGCCACCTCAACATCCCCCGCAGTCCCGGAAACCGTCGCGTGCAAGGGGATCGGCTATTGACGAAAAAAGGTGGAGCACCACGCCGGAACGGGCCGCGAGGTCCTGCCGATGCGTCACAGGTGTGCCGGCCACTCGCGGCCGCGATACGGTGCTCAAGGCTTGCGCACGTGGTGGAGTTTGTCGGGGTTGGCGATCGCGTGGATAGTCTGGACGCGGCCGTCGCAGATGTCGAGGGTAAACACGGTCATCGGCTGACCCTCGGAGCTGATGAGGATCGCCGGTCCGCCGTTGATGTGGGCGAGCTCGACCGTCAACCCCGGGATGGGGGTGTTGGCAATGGCGAGCAGGAAGCGAGCGACCTTGTCCGCGCTGTGTATTGGGTGACGCGGCGCGCGCCCTATCCCGCCACTGTCTCCGACGAAGACGACGTCCGGGGCCAGCACCGTCAGCAGGGCGTCAATGTCGCCGCGTTGGCAGGCATCCAGGAAACTCGCCGTGACCGTCGCGCGGATAGTCGGGTCGGTGTCGAACCGGGGACGGCGCTCGCGGACATGCCGGTGAGCCCGGTGGGCGAGCTGGCGGACCGTGACATCGCTACGTTCCAAAATTACACCGATCTCGGGATGGGTGAAACCGAACGCCTCATGCAGCACGAACACCGCACGCTCGAGCGGAGACAGTGTTTCAAGCACCACGAGCATCGCGATCGAGATTGAATCGGCCAGCTCTGCTCGGTCGGCGACGTCGGGTTCGATGAGCAGCGGTTCGGGCAGCCACGGTCCCACATAGGTCTCACGCCGCGCGGCCTCTCGGCGCAGCCGGTCCACGGACAGCCTTGTGACCACGCGCAGCAGGTAAGCCCGGGGTTCGCTGATTTCGGCTCGGTCGCGGGCCGTCCACCGCAGCCACGCCTCCTGAACGACGTCCTCGGCGTCACCGAGTTGGCCCAGGATGCGGTAGGCCACCCCGGTCAGGAGATCCCGGTGCTCCTCGAATGTCTCGGTGGTTTCCACGTCGGGCGCGACTCACAGTCCCGCGAGCCGGCCTGCGGCCACGGCGAGACAGATCGTGAACAACACCGCGTTGACTGCGACGTTCTTGGGTTCGTGCAGCTTGGTGTGCGCGACGGCAGCGCCGATCATCACCCCCGCCAGCCCCATCGCAGCCAGCGGCGTCAACAGGGGCGCTCGACCCAGGACACCAGGCAGGATGAGCGCGGGCACGGCTGCGAGCTCACACGCCGCGATAAACCGGATCGCGGGAAGTGAGTAATCGACCACCCCGGTCTGCCCGGTGGCGATCATGCGCTCCTTCGACAGCACAGCCTTCATCCCGCCCGAGACGGCGAACACCACCGCCAATATTCCCTGCCCGACCCACAACGTCACATTCATCGTCGCCACCCTTCGACTTTTCATGCGTTTGGCACTGTCTCTACCCATAGGACGCAGCAAGGTGCCCCAAACGTGACATCGCCCAGCTCTCGAGGCCTGCACGCGGCCAGCTGAAGACAACCGGCGGCCGCAACAACGTCTACCGATCGCCGCACCGAAGTCCTCCGGTGAGCCCCGAGGTCGGTAAATCGAGCCCAGACGCGGCCGACAGGTCTGACACCGTGCGGCGTGCGAGAGCCTCCCCGCTCGTGTGGGTGCGGTCGAAAGACGAGATGCCGCTGGTCTGCGCGGCGACGTTCCGGTCCCACGCCGGATGGCCGGACACTCGATCAGTGCGCTTACTGCGCTGGCGGCCGTTTATGGCCGGCGCGTTGCTGTTGCCGCGGGACCGTCTCCGCACAGCAAGGCGAATACCGCTACGGGTCAGGCGCCAGTGCTCACCAACCTGACGGGCGGGCAGCCGCCCGGCGTCGATCAACGCTAGGGTGTCAGCCGTGGGAGCGCGCACCAAGGCCGACCCATACCAGCGTCGTGATCAGCGACTGGAAACTCAAATACAACCACCAACGACGCCACTCAGCCCGGAAGTGAACGCTTACGGCGGTGTAGGCCACAGAGTTTCGTGCTGGCTGCTATGTCAGTCAGGACCCCGCTACGTAGCCGGGGAGCTACGCGGTCGGATTGGTGATGAGTGTCCCTGTCGCAGCGATTTGCCCGTCCAATCGCGGCGGCCCGACGATCACCAGTGCGCGGGCCGGATCGTCGCTGGTCACGATGAAGCCATGGGGGCGGTCTCGGGGCACGAACACGAAGCTGCCCGGCGTAGCGGTCCAGCGGGTGTCGTCGCAGAACCCTTGCAGTTCGCCGGCGAGGAGGTAGAACATCTCGTCTTCCCCGGCGTGGCGGTGTGCCGGGACGGACAGCCCCGGCGGGTAGGTGCTCTGCATCGCGGCGAGTTGCCCAGCCGTGTCGGTGCTGGTGGCTTTCATGACTATGCGCGCGCCGTGCCAGTCGTATGTGTCGCCCTCGGCGATGTCGCGGATGTACCCACTCATCGCGTCTTCCTCCGTTTCACCGGGCCGGCCAGTATTGGCAGTCCTTGCCGGTCGCGTTTTGCGTTCCTGGCCGCGCAGCACCACATCAAAAACTCTACGTGCCGGCGGCGAATCTCTGCGGCGCAACAAGCGCCTCAGCTCGGGCGGTGAGCGCGGCACCTCAAACATTTGCCAAACGTCAGCCATGCAACGGCCGAGATGATCCGCACATCAAAAAGAGAACATGCGCGCGCTCCGATAGCCGAAAGTCGACCGGGCCAGTTTTCTGATGGCCGATCGGCTTACGAGACCTGCCAGCGCAGCTCGTAGCGGGGGCGTTGTCGGAGCAGGATGCGACGATCGCCGAACCAAGTCGAACCAATGCTGAAAGGTGACGTCATGGATGTGCAGTTCATCACCAGCGTCGCAGTGATCACCCCCGACCCGAGCGTCAGCCGAGCGTTGTACGTCGACGCGCTTGGCCTGCCGCTGACCGCGGAAGGTGACGGCTACCTACACAGCGAAGACATCGACGGTTGCAAGTCCTTCGGAGTCTGGCCGCTAACTCAGGCTGCGCAGGCGTGCTTCGGGACGCCTGATTGGCCAGTGGAGCGGCGGGTGCCGCAAACGAGCATCGAGTTCGAGGTCGGGGACATCGACACCGTCCAGGTCGCTGCGGACGAGTTGAAAGAGAACGGCTTCACGCTGCTGCACGACGCACACACCGAGCCATGGGGACAGACAGTCGCTCGACTGCAGTCAAGCGAGGGCGTGATCATCGGCCTCTCGTACGCGCCGTCGATGCATCCGTAGCGTCCGTAGCAAGAAGGAACATGTGCCCGAAAGCCGATCCCCTTACGGGCGGTGCGCCGCGGCCCTTGCGGGCCTCCATTGACCGTGGCTAGCGTCCTTGCGATGACGGCTCGAACCGCGGGCCGTTCGGAGGTGAGATGCCGGTCCGCTACTTGTCTGATCCCGAGCTTGCCCGGCTGAGCAGCTGGCCGGATGAGATCGCTGTAAAGGACGCGGTCACCTACTTCACGCTGTCGGCCGACGATCTGTCGTGGCTGGCGGGCTTCAACCGCCAGCAGAACCGTCTCGGCGTCGCCGTTCAACTGTCGACGCTGCCGTGGCTGGGCTGGATTCCCGACGACCTGGCCGCGTGCCCGCCCTTCGCATTGGATCGTCTCGCGCTGGCTTTGGGTATTGCGCCGGATATCTCGTCGGCATTGCTGGCGGAGTACGGCGGCTGGCAGGGACGAACCCGCCGGGAACACCGGGCACGGGTGCTGGCTCGCCTGGGTTGGCGCTTGTGCGCCGCCGGCGAACGCAAGCTGCTGGACGAGTTCCTGCTGGCGCGGGCGCTCGAGCACGATGCTCCCGGCGTCCTGCTGCAGTTGGCTTGTGACTGGCTGCGCGCCGAACGGGTTGTCCGCCCTCCGGTCGACAGCCTAACGCGTCGGGTGGCCACGGCCCGCGATGCGGCTCGCGCCGAGACCTACCACCGGCTTGGGTCGCTGCTGCAGCCACCAAGGCCGATGCAGCTGGACGGTCTGCTCGATGTTGACCCCGACCTCGGCTTGACACGCCTGGCGTGGCTGCGCCGCGGGGCCACCGTTGCCACGCCCGAGCTGCTCAAGGCCGAGCTGGACAAGCTGGAATTCCTACGGCGCCACGGCGCCGATCGCCTAGACTTGTCCCGGCTGCCGGTTGGGCGCCGGCGCATCCTCGCCGAGATTGGCCGTCGCTCGACCAATCAGGCGTTGCAGCGCGCCGCGGTCGACCGGCGTCACCCGGTGCTGTTGGCAACGCTGGCCGAAACCTATGTCGAGGTGCTCGACGAGCTGGTGCAGCTGCTCGACCAGGCGCTCGCCAGCGCGGATTCCCGAGCCCGCCAAGAACTTTCGCAGCGGCTGGTCGACCGCGCCAAGGCCGAGGTAGACCGGGGCCGGTTGCTCGACGAGATCCTCGACGTGCTCGCCGACCCGAACATCCCCGTCGAGCAGGCCGGCCGGGTCATCCGCCAGCGGATCAGCGTGGACCGCCTGATCGCCGCCCGACGCCCACCAGAGGATCGCGGGCAGCGCGACCATGGACACTTCGACCTGCTCGCGACCCGCTACAAATATTTGCGCACCTTCACCCCTGCCGTGATCGCCGCGCTCCCGCTGACCGGCAACACCACAAGCCCGTCCGTCACGGCGCTGCTCACCGCCGTCGAGGTGCTGCGCGAGCTCAACGCCGCCGCCCGCACCGCTGTCCCGGACGAGGCGACCACCGCCGGGGCGACGGTGTTCGTGCCGGCGCGCTGGCGTGGCTACCTCGACGCCACCCGCGGTCAAGGCCGCGGCGCGGCCTACCGACGCTACTGGGAACTGGGGGTCCTCTACGGGGTGCAGGCCGGGCTGCGCTCCGGCGACCTATGGGTGCCCGGCTCACGCCGCTACACCGATCCGTCCACCCTGCTGCTACCGCCGGATCGGTGGGCGGGGACAGCGAGACGACTTCTGCACCATCACCGGCACCGACCCCAGCGCGTCCCGGCACCTCGATCGACTCGAGGCCGAGCTGCACGCAGCCGGCGCGGCGTTAGAGACGGTCTTGGCGGATCCAGGCACAGAGGGACTCGCACGTCTCGGTGATGACGGTGAGCTGATCGTGTCGCCGCTGCCCGCCGAACAGCTCCCGGCCGAGGCGGATACGCTCGCCGGGGCCACGTCGGCGCGGCTGCCCACGGTGCAGTTGCCGGCGCTGCTGATCGAGGTTGACCAGCTGACCGGGTTCAGCGAGGAGTTCACCCATGCCGGCGGCGCGCAACCACGCAACCCAGATCTCACCCGCAACGTGTATGCGTCGCTGATCGCCTACGCGTGCAACCTGGGCTATGCCGGGATGGCCGACGCCTCGGGCATCTCCGAAGACGCCCTGGCCTGGACCTCGCAGTGGTACCTGCGCCAAGAGACGCTGCGGGCGGCGAATACCCGTCTGGTCAACGCACACCACGCGCACCCGCTGGCCGCACTGTGGGGTGGTGGGATGCTGTCGTCTTCCGATGGGCAGCGGTTCCCGCAGCGTGGACGCAGTCTGACTGCCCGGGCGTTGTCGCGCTATTTCCTCGACGAGGGCACCACCACTTACACCCACGTGTCCGATCAACACTCCACCTACGGCACCAAGGTCATCCCGACCACCTGGCGCGAGGCCGTCGCGGTGCTCGACGAGATCTTCGGCAACCCAACCGATTTGCCTCTCACCGAGCACACCGTCGACACCGCCGGACAGACACTTGCGACGTTTGCGATCTTCCACCTGGCCGGGTTGCAATTCTCTCCGCGGATCCGCGACATCGGCCGCCTACAGCTCTACCGCATCGGAACTGCCGCCGACTGGCGCTCTCGATACCCGCACGCCGGGCGGCTGCTCGGCCAACCGATCCAGACCCAGCTGATCGCGGACCACTGGGATGATCTGCTGCGCCTGGTTGCCTCGATGAAGTTCGGGCACACCACCGCAAGTCTGCTGATCGCCAAGCTCCACGCCAGCAGCCGCCAGAACACGCTCGCGAAGGCGCTGCACGAGTACGGGCGCCTGATCCGCACCCTCTACGTATGCCGTTACGTCGCAGACGAAGAACTACGACGCCGGGTACGGCGTCAGCTCAACAAGGGCGAAAGTCTGCATGCGCTGCGGCGTGACTTGTTCTTCGCGCATCAAGGCCACGTCCGACGACGTCATCTCGATGACCAAATCGATCAGGCACTGTGCCTCACCTTGGTCACCAACGCCTGCGTGCTGTGGACCACCACCTATCTCGGCGACACGATCGACGCCCTGCTGGCAGATGGCATCGAGGTCGGCGATGAGACTGCGGCGCACCTGACGCCGGCCCAGCATGATCACATCAACTTCTACGGCACCTACTCCTTCGACATCGATGCCGAGCTCCGCCGCGACGGCCACCGCCCGCTACGCATCCCCGCATAACCGTTGGGAAATCACAAAACAACCAGATTCGTTCCGTTGCTAAGCCGACCCCGTCATCGGCGAGCTAGTGCGAGCGAGTTTGACACCAACACAATGATTCTCACTTTCTTGTCCACAATGGACATCCAGTGGACATCGCAAATGAGAACTGGACCGCGCCGCGGACGAAAGATAACGTCCAGCGCGACCGTAAAGCCGGCCGGGCGGAGTTACCGCTGCATGCCGCCGGACAGATGCGCCTTCGTCGCGCGTGTTAGGTCGTCGGCGAGGATCTCCGGCTCGCCGGCGAGCAAGCCGTCCAGCGCGAGTCGGGCGACGACCGCGGGATCGCTCTTTTGATCTGCAGGCGCGAAGGCGGCCATGTCGGTGTCTATGTAGCCGACGTGCACGGCGGTGACGTGGATGCCGCGAGGCGCAAGTTCCTGCCTGATTGCATCGGTCATCGCCCACTCCGCCGCCTTGGCTGCCGAATAGGCGCCGGAGGTCGGATCATGCAGCCAGGACAACACCGACAGCATGTTGAGGATCGCTCCCCCGCCGTTGCCTTCGATGATCGGGGCGAAGGTGCGGATGACATTCAGCGTGCCGAAGTAGTGCGTCTCCATCTCCAGCCGGACGTCCTCGAACGCCCCGGACAGCACTGACGCGCGCGTTGCGGTACCCGCATTGTTGACGAGCACGGTAACGTCGCTGGCCACGTCCGCGGCGCGGCGCACTGAGGCCGGGTCGGTGATGTCCAGTTGGATGGGTTCGACGCCGGACACGTCGATCGTTTCGGGTCGGCGCGCGGCGGCGTAGACCTTCGCTCCCCGCTCGATGAGTTGGGTTGCGAACCGCTTACCTAGTCCCCGGTTGGCGCCCGTGACCAGAGCGGTGATCTGGTCGTTGCTCATCGTGGTCTCCTTCGAGTAGTCGAGGACCGAGATGTTCTCAACACGCATTGTTTCGTAATGATCGCAGGGATGGTAGTGCTCTGCGTCCTCGCTGAAGATGCACGCTTAGTCCGAGGTGGAGGTTCGGGTCACGTGGCGCTCGCTGCCTCGTCATGACCTGAAATGGCCGCGTCGACGTCGGCGTCAGCACTGAGGTTCCCAGCAGCAGCAGCTGGTGCGCTCACCGACAGCGGTCCTCCGGGCCAGCGAGAACGGCGCGTGCCCGCCCCCTGGCGGCAGGGCTGGAAGTGATCGCTCACCGCCGCACTGTCCATGCCATGCGCCTCGGCCTCCACGGCCAGCTCCATGAGCTCACGCGGGGCGAACTGCTCCGCACCTACAGTCTCGCGTCTTCGTTGTTGTTGTCGTCGTCGTCCCTAGATGTAGGTTCTCACCCGCGTGTGGCAGATACCGACTCCCCTACCTGCAGGTTTGCAGAATTCTCATTAAAATGGCGGAGCGGTTTTTCTCATCTTCGTGGCGGATCCTCGAGCCATATGGTTGTCCGCGATTTCGGAGACGATCGAGGTCGCTGTACATTCACCGACTGCAATTGGACGCGAACTGATAGGTACTCAGCACATCCGTGACATCGGGTTTCCCGTTGCCTCTCGCCGGTGACCGGCGCAGAATGGACGCAGCTCGCCGACGTCTCACTATGCCTGTCGCTGACGGATTTAGGAGAGCCGAGACCGATGTCCCATCACTTCGACACCCCGACGGGTCGCGAAGACCCCCGTCTGAATCTCTGCGATTTCTATCTTTTCGCCGGCGACCCCGGAAAGACCGTGATGGCGATGACGGTCAACCCGGCGGCCACCGTCCAGACGTCTGCCCCTTTTCGCGATGAGGCTCTCTATGTGTTTCGCTTCGACACAGACAGTGACGCCCATGAGGAGGTGTCCTTCAAACTCAAGTTCGCTGAGGTGGTGCACAGCGCGGCCGCCGCGGGCGGACACGCACAGACCTTCGAGCTTCGCCTCGCCACCGGCGCCGACGCAGCTCAGGGTGGATCTGGTGAGTTGATCGCGTCGGGAACGACCGGCGTCACAGTCGCCGGCGAGAGCGGGGTGCGCGTCTTCGCCTCAGTGGTGCACGATGTGTTCGGCGCTAATGCGGGCCTCAATGACTTCAGGGATGCCTCCGCCGCGGGCGTCTACAAACCCGAGGCTTTCGCCAACCACGTCAACGTCTTCCGGGATCGGACCGTCGCCGGCATCGTCGTCGAGGCGCCCAACGGGTTGATCAGCAGCACGACCAGGGTGCACGCCTGGGCCACGGTGTCGCTGTGCGGCCACGCGCCTGAGCAGCAGGTCGCCCGCTGGGGCCTGCCGATGTTCACCCACCTCCACCTCAACGACGACGAGTTGAGCGAGGCGTTCAACTCGACGGCCCCGTCCGGGGACAATTCGCGGTTCGTCGCGCGCACCATCGACACCGTCACCAAATACGTCACACTCGCCGGCACTTCCACTGATCCGGCCGCCTACGCGCGCCGCGTGGCCGACCTGTTCGGATCGATGACCCTGCCCTACGAGCTGGGCACGCCCGCATCCTTCGACTACACCGGAATGAACGGGCGCGGGTTGATGGACAACGTGCTGGACAACGTGCTGTCGGTGTTGACCAACTCCCCGCTGGGCGCCGGTGTCGCGCCCGACCCAGCGCGGATCACGGCCGAATTTCCTTACTTCAGCTGTCCGTGACACCGCTGAGCCGCTCCCAGAAGACCTCATCCAGGAAGGTTTGCAGCGCCCAACACTGCTTACTCCGCACGGTCAAACCGCCGCTAATTCAGCGTGACACTCGGAGTTACCCCTTCGTGCGGAAAACCGGAAACCGCCTACCGTGATGCATAGATCAGCTAATCAGATTCTCATCTTTGTGGCGGATCCGCCACTCGTCCGCCATTACTGTGAGAATTCCGCCATCTTGGATGAGAACCGACAGCGGCGCTGTCGATTCTCAAAAAGCGTAGGGCTCAACAAACTCGCTCCAGGATTGACAGTGCGCGACAACGAGGTCGCATCGATCCGAATCGCCTGGCCCACAGGTAACTTCGCCAAGGAGGCATCGTGGAGTTCCTGGTCACCATGACGACCCACGTTCCTGAAGGCACGACCGAGGAAGCAGTGAGCGAGGTGCGGCAGCATGAGGCCGCCCACTCGCACGACCTCGCAGAGCGCGGATGCCTGCACCGTTTGTGGCGTCCCCCATTGCAACCCGGCGAGTGGCGCACGCTGGGTCTCTTCTCTGCCGATGACGCCGACGACCTTGAAAGCGTGCTCGCGTCGATGCCGTTGCCGATCTGGCGCACCGACGAAGTGACGGCGCTTTCGCCGCACCCGAACGATCCCGCGCTGTCCGGTGTCGGCCCAGGCGGGGAGTATCTGATCGCCATGACGATTACCGTCCCGGGCGGGACGCCTTCCATTGCCGTGGATGACAAGTTGGACCGCGAAGCCCAGCGGGCTCGTGAGCTTTCCAGCCGAGGTCACCTCCGGCGGTTGTGGGCGCTGCCCGCAGACGAGTCCGTCCGGCGAACTCTCGGCTTGTGGAACGCCCGCGACCCAGATGAGCTTGACGGCATCATGAGGTCATTGCCCCTCTACCCGTGGATGACGGCGACGACTACGCAACTCTCGCCACATCCCAGTGACCCCGCCACCCTGGCGTGACATCATGTCCGCCTCCAACGCCATGGCTCAGCCGTCATCGATGCGCAAGATGCTGATGTTACGCGGGACGCGTCAGATCGCCCGCGGTGCAGCCATTGCCGCGATGGCGCTCTTCGATGGAGCCAATGTCTTCGCTGTGCGAGCACAGCCAACGAAAGCAATAAGCCCGCGTCGCGAGCACCACGGCGGCCCTTACCCAGAGGAACAAAGCAATGGACCTTAAACTCGAAGTCGTAGTGCTTCCGGTGACCGACGTCGACCGGGCCAAACACTTCTACCTGTCACTCGGATGGCGTCTAGACGCCGATGTCGCCGCAGGCGACGACTTCCGTGTCGTTCAATTCACAGCGCCCGGCTCACCGTGCTCGATCATCTTCGGTGCCGGGATCACCACAGCAGGAACGGCCCCCGTCACAGGACTGCATCTCGCAGTCACCGACATCGAGGCCGCGCGAACCGAATTGATGGCAGCGGGAGTCGAGGTCAGTGAGGTCTTCCACGACGTCGGCGGTGTGTTTCACCACGCCGGCACCAACGGCAGAGTCCCGGGCCCACACCCGGAGCACCAGAGCTATGCCTCGTTCGCTTGCTTCAGCGACCCCGACGGCAACGGCTGGTGGCTACAAGAGATCACGGTTCGGCTGCCGGGGCGAATTGACGCCACGACGTCGTTCAGTTCTGCTGGCGAGCTCGCGAATGCACTTCGACGCGCGGCGACCGCTCACGGACAGCACGAGAACCGGATCGGACAGCCCGATCCGAATTGGCCCGATTGGTACGCCGAATACATGGTGGCCGAATACGCCGGTGCAGAACCACCCGAATGAAAACGCCATCGCCCCGACGCGTGCACCGTCGACCAGAGGTAAGTATCGCGGTGCAGAAGTTCCACTGGCTCGCAAGTAAGACACCGACGACGCCCAGCGTCGGGGATGGCATAGCGGTTTGAAGATAACTTCCCAAACCACCGGAGGCCACTGAAATGGATTGCCAGGATGAAATCGTCAGTCAGGCGGGCGCGGCAGTAGTCGCGGCGACGCACGGATAATCCGTTGCGCGAGAAGGCCGTTAAGGGCACTCAACCGGTTTACGACACTACGAATACGAGGAGAACCCAATGACAACGGTGAACTCACCGACCAACTCCGAACAGATCCGCCTTGACCGACGGTCGCCTGCCTATTGGCGAGTCACCATCGATAACCCGCCGATCAACGTCATGGGCCCGGTAATGGTCCAGCAGTTTCAGGAACTCATCAACGCCCTGGAAGCCGACGAGCACGTCAGGGTCGTGGTCTTCGACAGCGCCGTTGAGGACTACTTTCTCAATCACTCCGACTTCCTGGCCAAGCTCGAAGACTTGACCGCAATGCCGGCCGGTCCGACGGGGTTGCCGCCTTGGCCGGACTTCCTCGCGCGTCTGACCCGCCTGCCAGTCGTCTCCATCGCCCTCATCCGTGGGCGTGCGACGGGCAACGGCAGCGAGATCACGCTCGCCTGCGACATGAGTTTCGCCAGCCGCGAAAAGGCGATCCTCTCGCAATGGGAGGTGGGCGTGGGGATGGTCGCCGGCGGCGGCCCAATGGCCCGGCTGCCCCAACTCATTGGCCGAAACCGCGCCCTCGAGGTGCTCTTGAGCTCCGAAGACATCCGGGGAGAACAGGCCGAGGCCTACGGCTACGTCAATCGCGCCCTCCCCGACGCCGATCTAGACGCGTTCGTCGAGGCGCTAGCGACCCGCATCGCCGGTTTCGACAAATGGGCGATCGCCAATACCAAGCGCCTCGTCAACACCAGCCTGCCGCCGGACGTCGAACTCGCCGCCGGGTGGGATGCGTGCATCGCATCGCTTGGGCGACCCGCCGCCCAGGAAGGAATCAAAGCGCTCATGGCCAGTGGCTTTCACAAGCCTGGGGACGTCGAAGATCGGCTCGGATATTACGTGGGCCAGATCGCGCGGTAGGCAGACGACAACCAGAATAGGGACACCCAACTAAAAACCATAGCTACGTATTCTCGTTTTCGTGCCATCGATGACATTGCGATGACACTGAAAATGAGAATATGACAAAGAAAATGAGAATCTACAACTCTCGCACTGCCTCACGCCAGACCCATCCAGGCCTGCTCTTGGCGGAACGCCACGATCGCCACCTCCAGCTGCTGGGTCGCGGTCGTGATCTGCACGGTGTCCGGTGAGGTCTGCACGAAGCGCAGATCCGGTGCGGGCCCGGCGTCACCGACCGCGCCCAGCGTGATCACAGTGGCCGACAGCCCGGCCGCGGCCAGCGCGGTGGGCCGGTCGTTGACCGTGATGGTCGGGACGAACGGCGGCGGCCGGCGCCGTTCGGCCACCGCGATATTGGGCTGCGTCAACGAATTCCACCGGTCGGGTTGATGGGAGTAGATCGCGATGCGCTCCCCCACCGCCGCGGCGCGGATCAAAAGCTGGCGCACATAGAAGTCGGAGGTCTGCATGCTGATGCGCGTCGCGCGGTCCGGGTCGGTCAACGACAGCATCACCAGGTCGTCGGCCTGGACCGGCGGGTCGGCGGCCGGGTCGTCGTAGCGCGCCGCACCGACCAGGATGCCGGTCGCACCGATCGGAATATCCAGCGGCTCACCGCCATTCAAATCCCGGGCCGGCACGCTCAGGTGTGGAAGCGCGGTCGGCGCGGCACACAGGGTCGCCGCGTACTGGTCCCCGGGCAGCGGGTTGAGGTTCAGCGTCGGCGGCTGCGGCGGGGGCTGCGGATCACCAGTGCGCACCAGCGCCGACACCAGCACCGCGGCGCCGTCGTCGCGTCCCGTGCGCAGGCTGGTGGTCTGCACGACGTCGTCGCTGCGCAGCGCCCACATCTGATTCAGCGCGGCGGTGGTGATGTCCTCGGGGGAAAAGTAGTAGTTCGACAGATATCCCGCCGGGGTCTGCACGGTGCGCCAGCGCGGTCGCGGGCCGGGCGCCGGGCCGTACTCGACCGCGGCCGCCCCCACCGGCACCGGCGGAGGCCGCTCGGCGGCGTCAGCCTCACCGTCGGGTCGCGCAGGGGCGCGCACCAGACCAGCGCCCAGCTCAGCCAGCGCGGCGTCGAGTTCCTCGGCGTTCAGGGCGGTGGCCCGAATCCCCTGCTGACGCAGCGCATTAACGATCCGTTCGGTGGCCGCGGCCGCGGCCGCGCCGATCGAGGCACGGTACGCCAGGCCTGGCGCGGAGCCGGTGATGTCGAGGCGCACGATCAGCCGGGTGGCCCGCAGGCCCGCCGCGGGCCGGTCGGCCAGCAGCGTGCTGTACAGCGGCGGGTAGCCCTCGGCGCGGCGCACCCGCTGTCCCGAGGACACCACGTCGATACCGGCCAGGTGCAGGCCGCCGGGCTGATCCAGCAGCCCCACCAGCACGGAAAGCGGTACCACGTTGTTGCTCACCGAGCGGGTCGACCCCCGTAAAAGCGTTGGGGCATAGGGCCGCCCGCTGACCCGGACCATGGTGAGGGCCTCGTGCTGCTCGACGCGCACCCCGCACACCAGCGCTCCGTGCGGAACGTCGACCGCCGCGCCCACCGGCGCGGGCCGGCGCACCCGGCGCTGATGCCGTGCCCACGCCGCCACCCAGCCGGGCGCGTTGCGACGGTGCACCGTCACCACCAGCAACAGCAGCGCGGCCACCGAGATCACGGTAGCCGGCCACCAGCCCGCCCGGTGCGGCGGCAGCGCCACGAAGGCCGCCAGCGCCACCACCTCGGCGGTCACCACCGCGGCCAACCGTGGACGCAGCGCCACGGTGGGCGCCTTCACGACATCCTCCGGCGCACCCCGACCACCGCCGCGATCACACCGGCGGCCGCCAGCACCGCGGCCCCGCCGATCAGCGCGGTGTTGCGCGGGCGCAAATCCGGGCGCGGCGGCCCGGGCGGCGGACGCAGCGCGGTGTTCAGCCGCTCGGCGGGCACCGGGTCGCCGGGTGCGACGTCGAAGGTCAGCGCCGCCACCGCATCGACCACCCCGTGGCCGACCTGGTTGTCCACCCCGCGCGGTGGATTGTGCGCAGTCTCGGTGATGCGCCGGATCACCTGGTGGGCAGTCAAATTGGGGAATTTGGCGCGCACCAGCGCCACGACCCCCGACACGTAGGCCGCCGAGAAACTGGTGCCCCAAAAGCCGTCACCCATGCCAGGGTCACGGTCCGGCAGCCCGTTGACCGGAGCGCCGTTGACGCTGGACAAGCCCATGATTCGGAATCCCGGCGCGGCCACCGACACCCACGGGCCGTTGATGGAATCGGGCATCGGCCGCCCGTCGGGGGTGACAGCGGCCACCGAAAGCACGTAGTCGGAGAACCACGCCGGCGTCACGATGGTGCGCACCCCGGCCCAGTCCCGCGGATCGGCCGGGTCCAGCGGGTTAAACGCCGGGTTCTGCCCGCAGTCGGGCTGATCGGGGTCGCCCTGGTTGCCGGCGGCGGCCACGATCACCGCGTCCTTCTCGACCGCCGCGTAGCGCACCGCGGCGCCCAACGGGTCCTGGTTGACCGGGGTCGCGGCGTTGATGCACGACGCCAGCGACACGTTGATCACCTTGGCTCCCAGATCGGCGGCGTGGCGGATCGCGCGGGCCAGCGTGATGATGTCGCCGGCCTTGCGGCGGCCCTGTGCCTCCTCCGGGGTGGGCCGGGCCGGGCTGAACGCGACCGAGGACTGCCGGATCGAGATCAGCGCCGCGTCCGGGGCGACCCCGACGACGCCGTCCGGCGCGCCCGGCGGCGGGCCGGGGATCAGCGGCTGCTTACCGTCGGCGGGACCTGACGCCGGCCCATCCGGTGGCGGCGGCCCGTCTTCCGGTGGCGGCGGCGGCGGAGGCGCGGTCACCGTCACCGTCGATGGCGGTGGTGTGGACGGCGGCGGACTGGTCGGCGCCGGGTTAGCCGGCGGGGGCGGCGGCAGCGGCGGGGCACCCACCCCAGTCGGCCGCGGAACCGGCCGGGCCGCCGGGTTGGACGGGGCGCCGGCGATGATCGACGCCACCACCGTGCCGTGGCTTTCGCAGTCGGTCAGCCCGCCGTTGGGCAGTCCCTGCACGTAGTCGCCGCCGGCCGACAGCGCCGGAAACCGCGGGTTGGGGGTGACCCCGGTGTCGATCAGCGCCACCGTCACCCCGGCCCCGGTCGAATACTGCCAGGCCGCCGTGGCATCGAGCATCGTGTTGCCCGGCGCGGGCTGGGTCAAGTCCGGGTCGGGAACCACCACCGGCAGCGCGCAGGCCTGGTTCTGCCGCATCTCCTCGGGCGGGCCGGGGGTGTCGTCGGGCGGCAGCGCCGCCGGGTCGATCACCGGCGGGCCCACCGCCAGCGCGACCGGGGCGACGAGCAGATGCCCGGCCAGCAGCGCGCCCGCGCACAGCGCCGCACCCGCGCGCAACGCAGCGCGGCGAAGGCCCATCAGTGATACCTCACGTAGTGCAGCAGCCCGATCGCCCACGCCGCGAACGGCACGACCAGCGCATAGCCCAGGTACTCGAGGTACTCCACCGCCTCACGGACCGGCTCGGAGAAGATGTGCGACGGCACCACCGCGCCGGCCACCAGCGCCGCCGCCGCCACCCCGAGCACCGCTGCGGCGCACCATAACCCGGTCGCGGTGGCCGACGGGTCGGCGGCGAAGCCGTAGTGCCCCGGGATCGCCAACAGCGAGGCGCCGGCCCCGCACACCATCGTGATGGCGTGGCCGCGGGACCGAAACGCACGCGCCCGCAGCACCAGGATCAGCGCCACCACCGCCACGACGGCGACCTGCGGCCACTGCCGGCCGTGTCCGGGGTTGATCGCCGCGATCGACGCCGCCACTTCCACCACCGCGATGCCGGCCAGCACCCCGGCCAGCACCCGGTGCGACCGGCGCGCCACCGCACCGACCTGCGCGCCGCGCAACGTGATGTCATGGGGCGCCGACTCCACCGGCGACAAGGTGTCCTCGGGTTGCCCGGGAGCCCGGGCGAACAGGTCACGGCCGGTGATCGAGCCGAAGCTCTGCCGCGGCACCCGGGCCATCCACAACCCCAGCGTCGGCGCCACCCGCGCGGCCACCAGCACGGCGATCAGCATCACCACCGCGATGCGCTGCCCGGGCACCGGCCAGAACATCCGGATCGCGGCCGTGCCCAGCGCCGCCACCCCGACGGTGATCACCGCGGCGGCGACGCTTTGATGCCTTCCGGTAAACCGGGCCAGCATCAGCGCGCCGACACACGCCACCAACGCGGCCAAAAACCCGTGCGCCGCAGCCGGATGCGCACCGGGTGGCGCGCTCGCCCCGGCCAGCACCGCGCCGATCAGAGCCGCCCACGCCGCCCCGTCGACCGCCGCCCCGGGCGCATCCAGGCGCCCGCACAGCAGCGCCGCGACGGCCAGCAGCAGCGCCGCCCCGCCGAACACCGCCGGGGGCACCACCGTGAGCCCGCCGGCCCAGCGCATCCGCCACACCAGCAGCGCCGCCACCCCCAGCGCGGCGCCGGTCAACGCCACCGCGACCAGCGCCGCGTCGCCCGCCGACACCGCCGGGAAGTGGTCCTTGGCCCACCGGGCCAGCGCGGTGGAGACGTTCTCGATGTTGGGCCCGTAGCGCTGCCCCGCGCCGGCGGGCACCAGCGCCAGCAGATCCCCGTCGAGCACCCCCTGGGCGGCCAGCGAGGCATCCCCCGACAGCACGGTCATTCCGACCGCACGCACGAATTCGTAACTGCCGTGCGGCAATTCCTCCTCGCCGCGGGCGCGCATCTCCCGGTTGACCGCCTCGCGCGCCGGATCGACCAGCGCGGCCAGCGGCACCGCGGCCGGCAGCACCACGTCGATCTGATGCGACTCGCCCACCAGGATCGACACCCGGCCCGAGGACGGGACCAGCGGGGCCTGGCTGCCCGGGGTGGACATCGGGCCGTGCTGCGTGGAGGTCACCGGCGCTCCCGCGGCCCGTCGGTGGTGGTGACGAAGTGCTCGGCGATCGCGGCGGCGACCTCGGTGAACCGGCGCCGGGTGAGGCGGCCCAGTTCGTGGTCGACGTCGATCACCCCGCCCGGACGCAGATGCGCGTCGTAGGGCACCTCGATCACGACCTGGCCAAGCCGGGAGAACTGTTCGACGAGCACCGAGCGGGTCCGCTTGTCGGCGTGACCGTCAGAGTCGTTGAGCACCACCACGGTTCGGTGCAGCAGCCCGGTGTAGCCGCGGTTCGCCAGCCAGTCCATCGTCTGCCCGGCCGCCGACGCGGCGTCCACCCACGGGTTCGACACCACGATCAGCGCATCCAGATCACGCAGCACCTCGCCGGTCACCGCAGAATCCATCGTCGATCCGCAGTCCACCACCGAGATGGTGAAGTGGCTGTCCAGCCGCGCGGTGGCCTCCCGGTAGATCTGCGGGTTGAGCACCCGGCGGCGCGCGGTGGCGGCCTCGCCGGCCAGCACGAACAGCCCGGCGGCGTTGTTGCCGACCCGCGAGCGGATGTCGGCGAAGCTGTGCAGGTGGTGGTCGGCGGCCAGCTCCCAGTACGAGCCCGCCGCCCTCGGATCCACCCGGCTGGCCAGCTTGCCGAACGCAGTATCGGCGTCGATGGCCACCACCCGATCGTCCTGGCGCAGCGACGCCAGAATCGAGCCGACCGCAGCGGCCACAGTGGTCTTGCCGGTGCCGCCCTTGCCGAGCACACCGATCTTGTAGTGGCCGCGCAGCAGCGACCGGATCCTGGTCTCCAGTTCGGCCTCGCGGCGCTCGTCGGCCGACGGCCCCAGGTTGATCAGACCGAACGACGCCGAGTACAGCATCCGCCGCCAGCCCCGCGCGGGCGGCACCTTGCGGGTGGGGACCAGCTCGCTGGCCCGCAGGCCTTCGACGTATGACCAGTTCGAGGGGGTTGCCGCGGGCGGGGGCGGGGCCTGCCACCGGGGCTGCTCACGGGGGATATCGACGCGGGGCGGGAGGTCGACGCGTGGCGGGGCGTCGACGCGTGGCGGGGCGTCCACACGTGGGCCGAGCCGCGGTTCTGCCGGCCCCCCCGGCCAGCCGGAGGCGCCGCCGTTGCGCGCAGGCCCGGGTGCCGGGGGATGCGGCGGCTGGCGGATCTCCGTGGTCTTGATTTCCGCGGTGTTGACTTCTGCGGTCTTGGCTTCAGTGGCGCTGACTTCCGACGGGAGCAGGCTCGGGCCGAACGCCGGCTGCGGGAGTTCAGCCGTGGGCTGCTCCGGCGCCGGGTCGGCCGGTGGCTGCTCGTTGGGCTGCTCTTTCGAATCGTCGCTGTCGCGATCGGTCACAATCTCATCCTCACATCGCTGATGCACGATGTCCGCGCGGGTTGTTTCATCATCAAATGCGTTGTCGGGTCAGTGCGCTCCCTCCGTGGGCAGCGCCTCGGCGCCGATCACCGGCGCCAACGTGTCGTGTTGGGTCAACGCGTCCTGGCGGGACAGCGTGGAACCCGGTGGGAAGTCGCGGATCAACGGCCACGGCGCCTGCAGCGCCGACGCCGGTGACACACCCAGCGCCTTGACGGTCTCGTCGTCGAGCTCAATCCCGTAGCGCACCCCCTGATCGGAGAGCCACCACAGCGACTCCTTGCTGTCGGCGGCCGCGGCGGCGCTGGTGGTCATCACCAGGTTCGGGGCGGAGCGGTCGACGAACACCTGATCGGCTTCCACCGCGCCCGGGGTGCGGGAGTCCTTGACCACGTGCTGAATCTGCGGATCGGCACCGATCGGGATCGGCAGTCCCTGCCCGGAGAGCACCGCGATCTGTGCGGCCCGATCGGTGGCCCCCTTCGACCAGGTCAAACACGTGGTGCCGTCGACCGTGGTGTCCAGCAGATGCAGCCGGGTGGGCGGGTAGAACTGCACCGGCAGGCTGTCGACCACCGGAACCTTCGCCAGCCGGTCGGGCGCCACCACCGTGGGTGTCGTGTCACCGAACGAGTTCGCGCTGCGCAGCAGGGCGGCCACAAACGGCGAAATCCGTTGCACCCCAGTTGATAACACCACATATAGGGTTTGGTCGCCGGGCTGCTGCAGGTCTTGCACCGACAGCACCGAACCCACCACCACGCCCGGGGCGATGTCCCACGGCGGCGGCGAGCCGGCCCCGGTGACCGCCGGGCTGGTCAACGCGTCAGTGGCGGGCAGCGCGTCAAACAGCGCGTTGGACAGCCGCACCGGCTCCGGAGCCGACGAATCCACCCCCAGCGCCAGCGCCACCGCCTTGTTGGACAGGTCGATCTCCGAGCGGTGCCCGTCCCAGATGACATAGGTCTTGTCGAGGTGGCCGGCCAGAATCGCGTCGGGCATCCGCAACGGCGCGGAGCGCTGCCCGACGGTGAGCGCACCCGAGATCGCGGTCACCACCGGCTCTTTGGCCGCCGAGGCGGTCGAGGTGGCCTCCGGTGCCGTGTCGCACACCGTCCACTGCGAGGTGCCCGCCGCGCGGATCGGCATCGCCGCCGGTGCGCCGACGATGCCCACCGTCGGACCGCTCGGATATTTGGCCAGTTCATCGGCTTTGACGAAGGTCGGGTTCTTGGCTTCCCCGGCCACCAGCCGGGCGCTGATCAGATTGAGCGCCGGATGCAGTCGGCCGTCCACCAGAACGTAGATGGCGCCGGTGTCGCGGTCGGCCAGAATGGCCGAGCTGCCCACCTGCCCAGCGGGTTTGAACCAGGACAGCACGAACATCAGCGCCACGGCCAGGATCGTGAACGTGAACCCCAAAATCAGTGCCGCCGAGCGGCGCTGCTCAGGGTCGTACTCCAAGCGCACGCCGTGGTGGCTCAGCGCTGCGGCGTTGCGGCGATTCCAGAAATGGTGCGCCGTCACCTGCAGCCGCGACGTCAGGTTCAACGGCATGCGGCCAACCCTACCGGGGCTGACGTGGTGAAATCGGCGTCAGTTTTCCCCGCGGCACCTCGACGGCGGACGACCTTTTTGCTATGTGGTCTCGAAACATAGGACATATACGGGTCTCAAACCCGGTCTCTGAATCACCGTGAATGGCTGCTGACGTTTCAGCTCGGCACACCCAGCCCCCTGTCTTGTCGCGCATGCATTCGGTAGCGGTGAAGATGGCGTTCCGTGCGGTCATCGGTCAGCAAGGGCCGCGTCCCGGCGGTGCGGACGTGGGATCATTCAGCGATGAACCCGGAAGACCCTGAGCAGCGCATCCGCGACCTGGAACGCGGGGTCAGCCAGACGCCGGAGGCCGCGCCCTTCCCGCCGCCCCAGCCGTTCGGCACGCCGTTCTCCCCGCCGCCAACTCTGCCGTCCGGCTTCGGCACGCCGTTCGGTGCGCCGGGCGTGCGGCACTCGGGCGGACCGTACGGCGGTTTTGCGGTGTCGGGAAGCTTGCGCCGACGCCGCGGGGCCCGGAACCGGGTATTGAGGCTCGTGATCCTGGTCATCGGGACGATCGTCATCGCCAACGCCGTGTACTGGGGTGTGCTTTTCTTTCGCGGCGGGCCGCATCACTCCGTGAGCACCGTGCACGGACACCTCGAGGCGATCAATGACGATTTTAAAGAAACGATCGCGTGCAACAACGGAAACTTCAGGCTGGACGGCGACAACAATACGTACACCGTCACCGGCCACTGTGGCAGGCTTGAGGTCTTTGGCAGCGGAAATCATGTCACTGTCGACAGCGCCGACACCATCAGTGTTTTTGGCGACGACAACGCGATGATCTACCACACGGGCTCACCGAAAGTCGACAAGACTGGAAACAACAACGCCGTCTCACAGGGCTGAAAACGCGATCTCGTGGCGTCTTGAAAGAGACGACATACGAGCCAGCTGCTTACCGGGATGCGATTCCCTTGAGGAGAAGGTCGACAACCTGACCGGCGAGCTGCCCGTCGACTGGTTGTCGGGTGAGCAATGCCCGGAAGTGCAGTGGTGCGATCAGTAGTTCTAGCGCCATGGCCGGGTCGACATCGGCGGGCAGTTCGCCACGTGATGTTGCGCGCTCGACAATGACGCGGGCGAGGTCGAATCGTGATTGCCAGAACTGGCCGCGCGTGGCGGCCAGGGCGACGTCGTCGTCAGCGACGGCCATCGACCTGGCCAATGTCTGTCCGAGGGGGCTGGCGAGGTAGTTGGTGACAGAGGTCGCAAAGGCGACCAGGTCATCACGCAACGTCCCGGTGTCGGGGACGGGGAGCTGTTGCTGGCTGTAGTCGAGCAGCGCGTCGAGGATGAGGTGCTCTTTTGTGCGCCACCGCCGGTAGATCGACGTTTCGTGCACCCCGGCCTGCCTGGCGATCTCGCCGATACTGACTGCGTCTGCGCCCTGCTCGGCCACCACCTGCAGTGTCGCCCTGAGCACGGTCTCGCGGACGCGAGCAGACCGCCCGCCGGTTCGGCGACGCTGGACCGCTACTTCACCCATGTCAGGCATTCTAACGCAAGTTTCTTGCTTTAACTCGAACTGTGGTGTTAGGTTTCATTAACGCAGGCGTCCTGCGTTAAGAAGCGGAGATGAAGGAGTTCGTGATGTCGTTTCAATGGCCAGTCGACGCCGAAGATCTGTTCGAGGAGCGGTACCCCCAGATGGTCAACACCGGGTTGGCCGCCCAAGACGTGGACGAGGTGCGTGCAGCAATCACCGAGATGTGGCCCGACGCTCCCGGCGGGTGGGTACATGAGTGGTCGGCGCTGGCCGCCCGCTACGTCGCGCAGGGCCAGCATCAACTTGCCTCGTTGGCCTACGGTTGGGCGAAATTCCCGACCTTGGCCGACGGCGCCAAGCGCCTTGCCCTGCAGCGCCAGCTCGAGCAGTATCTGCTTGCCGCACCGGATTTCGGCGTGGACTTCGAGCGACGGGTGCTCGATGTGGCTTATCAGGGTGCCAGCACATCAGTTCCGGTGCACATCTTCGCCGCGCCAGGCCTGGCGGCAGATGCACCGGTGCTGCTCGCCTCCGGCGGGGTGGACAGCTGGAAGATGGACATGCACACCATGTTCGTGCTGGCGGCCCTGACTGCCGGCGTTCGGGTGGTGGCCTTCGACATCGCTGGCACCGGCGAATCGACGGTACCGATGACCGCGGATGGCGGCGCGGAGATCGTGCGCGGCCTGATCGCCGAGGCACGGGCGTTGGGCAACGGTGTCGTGGTCCATCTGGGGATCTCGATGGGCGGGCACTACTCGGCTCGTTCGGGCCTGGCCGGTGAGGTGGACGCCGCGATTGTCTTGGGCGGACCGGTCGAAGACGCATTCAGTAGGGACGCCTCGATGCTGCAGTTCGGCATGGACGGCATCGTCGGAAATGCCCTCGGGTTCGACCAGCGACCCAGCGCCGAGGAACTGGCCGCGACAGTCAGCACCTTCTCGCTGCGTCCGCTGCTGGATCAGGACATCAACGCGCCGATGCTGGTCGTCAACGGCGCTGACGACGTACACGTCCCCCAGCACGACACCCTGGTCTTCGAAGGCCGCCGCGATACCGACGTCCACCTCATCCCCGACACCGGGCACTGCGCGACCAGCAAGCTGCCCGAAGTGATCCCGCTGATGTTCGGCTGGCTGCAGCGTGCCCTGGAAACCAGGGCTCTGGCGGCAAATTCATGACCGCCGCAGCGATTCTCCATCCCGCGCACTCCCCAGGACGTTGATGTTGGCGGTACGGCGACAGGCGTGATGGGGGTCGGGCCAGAGACGAAAAGTGGCAACGCTCGTCACGTATCTGGTGATCCTCGCGATCCCGCTCGACGTCCGTCAGAGTCTGAAACGGCAGCGCCGACAGGCAGTTTCGATACCGACATCCGGACTGCAGCATCAAACCCGGACAGTTCACAGTGAATGCCCACTGCGATCAGCGGTAATCGATTTTCTTAGTTGATCTGACGCAATTTGTGCCAGCGCGCACCTGCAGGCAATAGTGTGCAACGAAACAGGGGAGTCAAATGGAGCTGCTGGCTACACAACGGGAGTTCTCGGCGTACGGCCCATCACACTTGGTGGTGCTCGCGATATTCGCGATAGGCGCTGCGCTTCTGGTCTGGATCGGACGTCGGCAGAGCGAATCGCAGGCCCGGCTCCTCGGCCGCGTCCTGGCGGTTCTGATCCTCGCGGCATTCAGCGTCGCGCTGGTTTATAAACTGATCCGGCCCACCATGGACGGTTCGGTGCCCCTTCAGCTATGCGATGTCGCAGAACTCACGGCGGCCTATGCGTTGTGGACGCAGCGGCATTGGGCCTTTGTGCTGGCCTACTATTGGGGCCTCGTCCTCAGCTCTCAGGCGTTGATCACACCGGACATCGGCACGCCAGAGGAAGGCGCGCCAGATTTCCCCAGCCATCTTTTCATCACGTTCTTTACGCTTCACGTGCTTGTCGTGTGGGCGGCCATCTATCTGACGTGGGGGCGTCGGATGCGGCCAACCTGGCGCAGCTACGGTTTCGCGATCATCACGACCCTCGTGTGGGCGGCAATCACGTTCACCTTCAACTCGATCACGGGAACCGACTACGGCTATCTCAACAGGAAACCGCCCGTCACGAGTCTGCTGGATGTATTGGGCCCGTGGCCGGTGTACCTGCTGACCGAGGTGGCGATCGTCCTCATCGTGTGGGCCCTGATGACCTGGCCGTGGGAGCGGACACGGCGACACGCCGACGAGGCTCCGCAGGCGGTCTGATCTGCCGTACCCGAGTCACGCCGCCTGCGGCACCGCCAGCAGCGCCGCTAAATCGTCGCGCAGTCCCGCGGGCGTGGTCGGCCAGATCGTCATCCACTCTCTGCCGTCGGCCGACGCGGAGGTGGTGATGCTCAGCCGGCCGTAGTCGGTGTCGGCGATCGTCAGCACCCGCGGATGCACGTGCGGGCTGACCCCGGTGTCGATCAGGGACACCACCGCCATCGCCGACTCGTCGAAACGTGCGGCCGCGGTGAGTACTTCGGTCAGCGGGGGCGCCAGCCCCAGCCGAGCCAGCGCGGCGACCAGCACGTCGCGCCCGTGCGGGGCGGCATTGGCCAGCGTCGAATACATCAGTTCGGCGGGGACGTTGACGCCCTCTATGTCGGCGGGCGCCGCGTCCCCGAACGCCGGCAGCAGGGCGTTGCAGATCAGGTCGACCTGCTCGTCGCCCGAATCGGACTCCCCCACCGCGTCGATGACGACTTCGTCGCCGTCGCGGGCGGCTATCGCCATCCACCGCCGATGCCGGCATACCACCAGCACCCGTTCGGCCACCGTCGGCGAGGCCGTACCGGCGGTGGCCGGGTCGGGGCGCCGGATCGCCAGCACGACCTGGCGCTCGGCGCGGCCCAGCACCGTCAGCCAGTCGCGCACGGTGTCATCCACCGCCCCCGCGGCGTCGATGACACCGGCGGCGACCAGGCTCGCGTATTCGGCGGTCTGCGCCACCGGGACCGGGCCCGCCGTGGTCGACACCACCAGCGAATCGTCATGCAGCGACGGGATGTACGGGCGCAGCCGCAACGCGACCGGCAGCGTTTCCACCCCCAGCAGCGCCTGCAGCACCCACACCCCGTTGGCTGTCGTCGTCAACGCCATCGGCTGTGCCAAGGATTTTCAGATGACCGAGTTCATGCTCGCCGCGCCCGCGGCGTCCTGGCCCAGGAAGTGGCCCAGCGCGGTGTCGGCGGCGTCGCCGTGCATCCGGATGACCTGCTGGCCTTCGTCGATGCCCTGGTTGATGTAGGCCATCACGTCGTTGAGCGCGTCGGCGTTTTGGCCCTTGAAGCTGTCGGGCAGCCCCGCGACGATCTGCATGCAGGTCGCGCGGATCTGCTCCAGCTCGGAGCTGCAGGTCACCACGTTGGTGACGAACTCGCCGATGAGGGCCGGGTTGTACTCGAGAGTGGGGTCGCCGCCGGGTAGAGACATAGCGTGTGTCCTTTCCTTTTAGATGAAACCGCGCTCAGACGTGGCGCAGGTTGATGTGGCTGGTGACGGACTGCAGGTTGGAGGTGCTGTGGGCGTCGACATCGCCGAACCCGTGCACGTTGCCGCGCAGCGTCTGGATCGCCAGCTCGAATTTGGCCTGCAGGCGACGCTGAGCCGAATGGATCTCCTCACCGGTCACGGTGCTCGACTGCACCGCCGGGCCGCGCCACGCCCCGGGAGCGTTGACGTTATTCACCGACGCCAGGTAGCGCTGCAGCACGTCGCACGCCGCGTGCATCTGGCCTTCGAATCCGTTGGCGGCCGTGTGGACGGCATCCTGATCAACAAGTGGCATGACGGGTGTTCCTTTTCTTTCTAGTTCTTTCGAGGTCGTTCGAGGTCGACGGAAGTTCGTCTATGGCTTGAGTTTATGGGGGCGCAGCGGCCCCGCCATGCACTAAATTTTCGGATCGTCCCCCCTGTTCGCCGTCGGACGTCCGGTCAGTTGCAACGTGCGGGCCGGGGGGCGCGCACCCTGCCCGGTGGCGCCGTCGCGGGCCATCGCCGCCGGCGCCCCGTACAGGCCGCCGGTGCCCGCCGCCCCTGGCGACCCGGACACCGGGGCCGGCATCGCGTCGGCGTCGGGGACTTTCCACGCGCCGGGCAGCCGCGGCTGGTTTGGCGGGCTGAAGCTGTTGACGGGTTTGGTGAACGCGGACAGCACCCCGTTGCTCGGCCCGGCGGCGGCCGACAGTCCGCCGGACAGCGCCGGGCTGAGCGCGCCAGCGCCGGGTGCAGCGCCCAGACCCGCGAGCGGGGCGACCTCGGCGGGGGTGGACCCGCTTAGCCCGGTGGCGCCGGACAGCGGCCCCAGCAGGCCGCCGAACTGCCCGGCGCCCTGGCTGAGCATCTGCGGCAGTGACGAAACGGCTTGCGGCGCTTGTGATATCAGCTGCGGGATCTGACCGGCGGTCGACATCACCGCGGGCAGGGCGGTCTGCATCACGTCGCTGCTCGCGGTGGTCGGGGTGCCGGCCTGGCTGGCCGGCCCGCTGACCGCCTCGGTCATCGACTGGGTGCCCTGCGACAGCACGTTGATGGCGGGGTCGGCGGCGACCTGGGCCGCGGCGTCCGCCGCCACGGCGGGGTCACCGGTGACCGGTGAGATCGGCGGCGGGGTGGCCAGCACGGCCAGCGCCGCGGTCACCGCCGCCTGGAAGGTGCCCATCCAGGACGCGTTCTGCATCCAGTGGTGGAGGTAATCGGCGTCGAGGGCATTGATCGCCGGGGTGTTCTGGCCCCAGTTGGTCATCACCAGCCCCAGCTGGGTGGCGCGGTTGGTGTCGGATACCGGGCCGGGAATCATGCCGGACTCGGCGGCGTGATAGGCCGACGCGATGTTAGTGGCCGCGGCCGCCGCCTCGTTGAGCCAGGCCACCGCCAGACTCATTACGCCGCTGAACATCCCGGCGGTCATCGTCATCGCGGACCCGCCCAGGCCCGTCCACCCCTCGGCCGCGGTCATCGTGGTGTTGGCGCCCATCACCGCGATTTCGGCGCCCAGTGCGTCCGACAGGGCCTGATAGGCCGCCGCGGCGGCCTCGGTGCTGGCGGCGTGGTCGCCGGCGATCAGCGTGTAGTAGTTGGCCTGCGGCGTGTTGGCCGCGAAATCACCGAGAATCATTGGGACAGTTAATGGGCCGCTAAGCGGACAGGATCGCCTGACCGATCGTGTCGGTGGCGGCGTAGCTCACGCCGTTCACCCCGATGGTGTCGCCGAACAGCGCGCGCATCGCGGTCAGCTCGGTCATCATGCCCTCGGTCGCGGCACCGCGGGCGTTGAGCCCGAGCGCGGCGCCCGCGGAGACGGTGTCGCCGCCGGGCGGCAGTACCGAGCAGACCAGCGGTGCCGCCGCCGCCATCGCGCCGGCCATCGTCGCAGCTCCGGAGTTCTCCACACCCGCCGACGCGGCCAGCACCACCGGGTCGACACCGATCAAACCTGACATCGCAATGCCTCCCCGAGGAGATGTGGCGCGCGCCCGGTCGTGGCACGCACGCTCATCGTAAGCACACCGCAGCGTGTGGTCGCCGCGCGAGTTTTCAGCGCCGTTGGGCTTGGCCGGGGCCAGATGGCCAACGCTAGTCGACGCAGGGTACCGAGTCGCCGGCGATTGGCCGACCGGCATCCGGCGGGGCGTCGGAACCCTCGGCGCTGGCGTCGGTCGAGCTCGTCACGAATCCGGAGGGCGCCCCGGTGATTGCGCTGGGGACCGCCACGGCCGCATACTCCGCGCCCAGCGTGACGCGGATGGTGTGAGCGGCCAATGTCTGAGCGGCTGTCGGCGCAGTGGCAATGCCGAGCAGCTTCGAGACCATGCTCGCGTCGGCGTCGGCACCGGGGCCGTAGACGACAGCGGTCGCGGTGGGCTCGCCGTCCGTCGCGTTGCGCACCTGCCCGGCGGTGAAGCCGCGAGAAGCCAGTGCGAGTGAGACCTGAGCGGCCAGACCCTCTGTGGAACTGGCGTTGATGACGTCAACGGTGCTCGACGGTTTGGGCGGAGGCGCCGGTGCCTGGGCGCTGTCCTGGTTGAACGCGGCGGCCACCTGTGCCTTGATCGCGACCGGGTCGATGATGTTGACCGACTGGCCGTCGACGTTGTCGTAGCGCAGCACCGGCAATGTGGTAAACGTCAGACTTCCGTTGCTGGCGATCTCACCCACGCGACGGAACTGCTCGGTACCCCAACCCGACGACAGCACAATGTCTTTGCGCGCGACGTCCATCAGCGCCGACATCTTGTCCATGTCGGTGAAGGTGCCGGCCTGCACCAGTTGGTGCAGCACCGAGACCAGGAACGCCTGCTGGCGGTGCGTGCGATCCAGATCGCCGTTGTCCAGACCATGGCGCTGGCGCACGAATGCCAGCGCTTGGGCGGCGTCCAGCTGCTGTGGCCCGGCGGGGAAATCGGCACCCGAAAAGTCGTCCTGCGCAGGCGCATTCAGGCACACCTGCACCCCGCCGAGCGCCTTGGTCACGTCGTAGAAGCCAGCCAGGTTGACCTCGGCGAAGTAGTCGATGGGCACACCGGTGAGGCTGCGCACCGCCCGCAGGGCGGCGGCCCGGCCGGCTTCGCGGCCCTGCCTTTCCAGGGTTTGCGGGTCGCTGACGCCGGAGTCGGTGAGTGCCTGTTCCTTCTGGGCCTTCGCCAGACCGTAGGCCTCCTTGATCTTGATGTGGTCGTAGCCGGTGATGCCATCGACCGGCACATAGTCGTCGCGGGGAATCGAGAACGCGACGACGTGGTTGTCGGTGCCAACATGGGCCAATATCAAGGTGTTGGTGTTGTAGCCGCCGTCATCTGATCCGCCGGCGTGCAGCTGATCGAGGATATCGTCGGGCAGGTCGTTGCCGTTCTGGTCTTTGCGCGAATCCAGACCGATCAGCAGGATGTTCATCGAACCGTCGGTGGAGCGCGGCGCGTCCAGACCCAGCGCTTGGGACACCGTCATCCCCCCGAGAAGGCTGCGGGTGGCCCACCAGCCCATGCCGCTCAGCACCACGACGAGCACCGCTGCCAGCCCGACCACCACCCGGCCCACATCGCGCGGCGAACGTCGCGGCGCACGCGATGTTGGGCGGCGAGGGCGAGGCGCCGGGGGGCCAGGGATGCTCACAGCGCCGCCGCCAAACACATGGCCTCCAGTGTCCGGCACAACCGCGCCAAACCCGCGCCAAACCCGCGCCGGCGCGAAAGCGTTGCCGGACCGTTGTCAGCTCGCATTGCGACAGCGACCGAACCAGGGGCCGTTAGGTTTTACGTTCGCCGGGGTGCCGCCGGCGGATCCGACCAACCCACCAGCACTCCGTCGGTGCCGGCCGCGGTGGCGTAGACGCCCTTGCCGGGGCGCTGCGGCTCGGCGTGGCGGTCGAACGCGATCACCCCGTGCTGGCGGCGCCCATCGAGGATCAGCACCGGGGCCAGCGAGCCGGCGATGCGGCCAAGCGTGCCCAGCCCCTGGGAATGCTGGGACCAGCTGCGGATGTCGGCGGTGGCGAGCACATGCAGGCCGATCTCTCCGGCGCGCTCCACGTGCTCGGCCAGCCCCAGCAGTGGGTTGTCGATCATGGTCCACGACGTGATGTCATCGACCACCACGAAAATCCTTCTCCCGGTCCAGAATTGGCGGGTCAGCATGTCCTGCTGGTTGGTGCCCGGCGGCGGCATGCGGCCGGCGAACAGCTGCCCGAGTTGCTTGACGGCCTCCCGAATGTCGGTGGTGGTGTATGCGTAGACCGTCAGCCAGTCGTCGGGGACCACGCCGATCAGCTTGCGGCGTGGATCGAAGACAGCGATCGTCGCCTCGTCGGCGGAGTAGCGGGACATGATCGCCCGGCACATGGTGCGCAGGAAATTGGTCCGCCCGGACTGGCCCTGCCCGACCGCCACGATGTGCGGCGCCTCGGCGAAGTCGACGTAGGCCGGCGCCAGGGTGGATTCCGACAGCCCGAACGGCACCATGGAGGGGGGCAGCGACGGGTCGGTGTGGACCAAAATCTCGTGCAGCGCAACCGATTCCGGCAGCCGCAGCACCTCGGCGGCCCGGTCCGCCCCGGCCACCCTGGCCACCACCGCGCCGAGCTGCTCGGCCGGCACCCGCCCGGCGGGTGCGTCCAGCTGCGGGATGCCCACCATGAGGTGATGCCCGTCGGCGCTGACGCCGCGGCCCGGCCTGTCGGGCACCTCCCGGGCCGGCTGGCGCCCCCCGATGCGGGGGACCTGGGACTCCTGCCAGTCGGTGAGCACCATCTCCAGGCGCTGACGGCACTCGTTCTTCAGCGCGATGCGCAGCCCGGAAATCCAGCTGGTGTGGGTCACCACCACCCGCACCCCGTAGTTGCGGGCCCGCATCAGCGCCACGATCGCGTCGGTCTGCGCCGGCATGGCCTCGCCGAAGTTGGCCCAGCCGTCCACGATCAGCACCACGTCGCCGCCGGCGACCCGCCGCGCCGCGTCATCGGCCCGGCCGCCGTCGGGCTGGCGGGGCCCGAACTTGGCCCGGCGCACCCGGTCCATGCTCAGCCCCTCCCGCGGCGAAGATCTGCTCCCGCTCGGCGACGATGCCCTGCACCGTCGCGATGAGCCGGTTGACTCCCTCCCGGTCCAGCAGCGGGGCCACCGCGGCCACGTGCGGCAGCGACGCCACCGCCGCCAGCTGCGGTCCGCTGGCGGCGATGCAGTAGAACTGCACTCGGTCCGGGCGATACATCAGCGACCCGGTGGTGACCATCGTCATCACCGCGTTGGTGGCGCCGCGCTGCGGGGCGCACACGATCAGCGCGTTGTCGTTCAGCAGGTCAAGGCAATGCACATCCTGGCGGTGCTCGCGCGGCCGGTCCTCGAGCGCGATCGGCATCAGCAGCCCGTCGTTGTCGCCGTAGCCGACCTCCCAGGGCCGCCCGCGCAGCCGCGCCACCAGCTCGTCGGCGGTCGGCGGCTCGCCCAGCGGCGGCAGCCACAGCTGGCGCGGCGGCCACACCCCCGTCGCCTGGGCCGACTCGATCACCACGTCGACGAGCTTGCGGACCCGCTGACCCGCCACTGCGCCGGCCGCGGGCGACGCGAGCACCGGCGGCCGGGGTTGCTCCCGGGCGGCCAGCAGACCGTCGGGGTCTTCGGCGGGCGTCGCGCTGAACGGGCGCGGCTCAAACCAGGTGCCCGCCCGCCGCGATGCCGCCTCCGGGGCGCTCTGGGCCCGCGGCACATACGGCGCCGAGGAGAAGAAGAACCGGTACTCGCGCGGCTGGCGCTGGGCCACCCGCAGATACGCGGTGCCCTCCGCGCCGGTCTCGGGCAGGTGGGCGGCCACCTTGGTGCCGATCGCCTCGCGCGAGTCCTCCTCGCGCCCGGTGCGCGCGGCGATGGTGAAGCCCAGCAGCTTGCGTACGTTGCGCAGCTTCTGGGTGTCGACGGTCTGACCGACCAGCTGCAAAAACATGTGATAGGCGCGGCCGAGCCGCACGATCCGCCAGAACAGCTCCTGATACTTCGGGCCCCACTGTTCATCGGAGAGCAGCTCGGGATACTCGTCGCAGATGATGAACAGCGCCGGCACCGGCGGCAGCGACGGATCGGTCAGCCGCTTCTGGTTGTAGGCGGTCAGATCCGGGCAGTCCGGCAGCGCCGCGCACAGCGCGCCGCGACGATCCAGCTCCCCGTCCAGTGCCTCATACATCCGGCCCACCAGATGGCGCTCGTCGGCGAGGTTGCTCACCGACGCGACGACATGCGGAAACCGTTCCAGCACACCGGCGGCCGACTTCAACTTGAAGTCGGTGAACACCACGTTGACCACCTCCGGGGAATGCGTCAACGCCAGCGACGCCACCTGGGTGATGATGCCCTCGGACTTGCCGGCGCCGGTGGTCCCGACGAATAGCGAGTGCATCCCCATGCCCTGCTGGCTGCCCTCCTTGAGGTCGAACTCCACCACCTGACCCGACGGGTCCACCCCGACCGGGAAGCGCAGCCAGTCGCGGCCCTGGGTGCGCCGCGGCGCCCACAGCCGGTCCAGATCCATCCGCTCCGGGTCGGCGACGCCCAGCGCGTCGAACAACGTGCGCCGCTCGGCGTCGCTGCTGGGTGCGGCCACCGCAGCGCCGGGGGCGCGCCAGCGCGCCAACGCCCGCGCGAACCGATCGGCCTGGGCGAGGCTCATCTGGTCGGCGGTGGCATAGAACGCGTCGTCGAGCTCGTCGCCGGGCCGCCGCGACGCGTTGAACAGCGCCGGCTCGTCGGCGGCCACCCGCTTGCGCAGCACCCCGTCGGCCAGCCGGTACGTCGTCGACGGGTCGAAACCCACCCAGGCGCGCGGTGAGAAGCCGCCCGCCGACGCCGGCGGCGCCGGTACCGACGGCGCCAGCCGGACAAAGCAGGTGCCGTCGTAGCCGCTGTTGCCGGTCAGCCCCGCCCAGTCCTCGGCGGTGGCGCAGTGATCGTCGATGATCACCCGCAGCGGCAACGCGCCGCCGCCGTCGCCGCCGTGCGGACCCGACGGCGGCGGCGACCACTCTGCGCGTGGTGGTTCGGCCTCGTCGAGGAACGCCTCCAACTTGGCCGGCGAGGAGAACACCAGTCGCCGCTCCCCGCAGCCGTCGCGGGCCACGCCGTGCTGCAGGTGCGGCAGCCACTTGACCCAATCCCATTCTGAGGCGGCCGAAGTGACCACGATGATCTGCACGTCGGCGGGGCTGTGGAAGGCCGCCAGTTGACAGATCATCGCCCGCGCCACCGCGCGCACGGCGTCCATCTCACCGATCAGCGACAGGCCCGGAAAGCGGCGCAGCCAAATCGTTTTCGGGACGTCGTCGATGTATTCCTGCTCAATGAGGAACTTACGCAACGCATGTCCGGTGGCCGGCTCGACGTGCGCGGCGTCGGGGATCTTGGGCTTCTCGATCTGCATCGCCAGCGCGACCTTGCCCACCCCCACCCGCACCACCGCGAACTCGTCGTTGCGCGGACTGCGCTCCCACATCCGGGCCGACCCGGCCACTCCTGCTAAACGGCCTGGCTCCCAATGGAAATGGGTGCGATGCTGCCACTGATGGTGGCGTTGCACGTCGACCTCGTCGCGCACCTCGTCCAGCCGGGAGAACCAGGAGCGCCGGTAGGAGGTGAGCTCACTGTGCGACATCTTGTTGGACGCCCCGCGCCCGCGGATCAGCGTGCCCACCAGACCGAACGCCATCATGCCGCCGAACAGCCCGTAGCTGCCGAAGCTGCGCATCCCGGTGGCGTACATCGAGATGATGAACCCGACCACGCCCACCACCAGGGTGATCGGCAGCACGATCGCCCACACGCTGCGCTGCGGCGGGATCGGCGCGTTGATCGGCGGATCCACTGCGATCTTGCCGCCACCGGTGGCCGGCGGCGCGACCGGCTCCCCCGGTGGCACAAAAGGCTGCGTGGTCATCAGATCACCTTAATGTCGCCGGTCAGCGCGACTGGGCGGCAATTGGGCTGACCGCCGCGTTCGCGCGTTGGCGGTGCAACCCGCTGCTGGGCTCCGATACCCTTCACGCAGCTACGTTCACATCGGCGCGGGGGGTGCATGCGCGAATGATCGACGAGCACTTCGCCGCCGCGACATTCCCGGTTGCGCAAGGCTGGCGCTGATGGCGCTCAGTGCGGGAACGGTGATCTCGGGTTACCGCATCGAAGCCGTGCTGGGCTCCGGCGGCATGGGCACCGTGTACCGGGCCGCACACCCCTCGCTGCCGCGCAGCGACGCCCTGAAGGTCCTGTCCACCGAGTTGTCGGCAACCCCCGACTTCCGGACCCGCTTCATTCGGGAAGCAGACCTGGCCGCCACCCTCGACCACCCCAACATCGTGACCGTGTACAACCGCGGCGAAACCGACGAGGGCCAGCTGTGGATCGCGATGCAATACGTGCAGGGCAGCGACGCCGACAAGGAGGTCACCGGCCGCGGCATGGACCCGGCCCGGGCCGCGCACGTCATCGGTGAGGTCGCCAAGGCGCTGGACTACGCCCACCGCCGCAAGCTGCTGCACCGCGACGTCAAACCCGCCAACTTCCTGCTCGCCCCCAACGACGAGCGAGTGCTGCTTGCCGACTTCGGCATCGCCCGCGCCCTCGACGACGCCACCGGGCTTACCGCGACCGGCGTGGTGATGGCCAGCGTCGCATACGCCGCCCCCGAGTCGATGGCCGGTTTGCCTGTCGATCACCGCGCCGACATCTACTCGCTGAGCTGCTCGCTGTACCGGATGCTCACGGGCACAACGCCGTTCGCCGGCTCCGGAGGGATGGCTGCGGTCGCCGCGGCGCACGTGTCCCAACCGCCGCCGCGGCTCACCGACCGAAACCCGGCGCTGCCCTCGGCCATCGACGACGTCATCGCCAAGGCGATGGCCAAGGACCCCGACCAGCGTTATCAGAGCGCCGGCGAGCTGGCCCGCGCGGCCGCTGTCGCCCTCGACACCGACATCACCAGCCCGGTGCGGCCGCAAAGCGCGCCCACCGCCCCCTGGACCACCCGGCCGCCGCAGCCGCCTCCGCCTGCTCAGCCGCCGCGGCCGGCCTGGCACGACGCCGCCAGCTATCCCAGCGGCCATTTCAGCGGCCCCCGCGGTCCCGGCGGCGGCGGGTTTCCGCCGGCAGCACCGCCCGTTGCCCCCTACACTCATCCCGGCGCCCGCGGGCCCGCCCCGCGCCGCCGGCGCGGACGCGTCGCTGCCGTGATCGCCGCGCTGGTAATGGTAATCGCCGCGGCGACAGTGACCACCGTGCTGCTCACCGGCGACAACGAAAACCCTTACCAGACGCAGACGTTCACCCACGTGCACGGCACCACCACCATCACCGCCGCTCCGCACGCGGTGGCTGCGCTGGGACCCGGTGACGGCGACGCGGTGCTGTCGCTGGGTATGCAGCCCGTTGCGATCGGCGCCCCTAACGCGGCACTGCCCAGCTGGGAACAACAGGCCGTCACCGGCAGCCCAAAGATCCTTGGCTTCCCCGACACCGCCGCGATCGTTGCCGCCAAACCCGACGTGATCATCATGACCGGCGATGTCGACGACCCCACCTACACCAGACTCGCCGCGATCGCCCCGACGATCACCCGTCCCAAGGAATCGGCGTCGGCGCCGTGGACATGGCAGGACCAGCTGCGCTGGGTCGCGCGGATCCTGGGCGTGGAGGGCAACGGTCAAGACCTGATCAACGCCGCCCGCAGCGCACAAGACGATCTGCGCACCCAGCACGGCTCGTTCCAGGGCAAGACCGTCGCGGCCGCCGGGATATCCGACAGCGGAACCACGTTGTCGCTCATGGAATCCAACGTTGCCGACTATCTGCAGGGCTTGGGTTTCCGCTATGAACCCACTCTGCAACCCAGCCCGGTCACCCCCGGCCCGACCAAGCCGGTGGCCAACGACTTCGAAATCGGCACCCTCAAAACGGACGTACTCGTGGTGATGCGCACCGACAAGGCCGCCAAGGGCGGTGGATACGCTGGGCTGCCCGACATGTTCCGAACCTACGGCGGCACCATGGTCGTCGTTGATGACCCCAACATCCTTGCCGCCCTTGCCGACCCGGGCGGGTATCTGGCAAACCAGTTCCTCAACACCGCGTTCGTCAACGCGCTCGCCCAGGAAATCTCGTAACGGGCCCGCCCGACAGAAAGGTGAGCATGGCTGCCAACAGGAGAGCCGCAGCGGCGCTGGCCGCGCTGCTGGCGGTGGCGCTCACCGGCTGCGCCACCGTGCTCGGCGGGACGCCGGTCAAGGCCCCCCACGACATCAATGCCGAAGGGGCCGACCTGGCGGTGCTGGAGACCGGCAACTACCCCACCGCGCCCCGCGCACCGAAGGGAGCCGCCGGCGACGACAAGCTCGGCACCGTGCTGGAGGGCCACCGGATGGCCGACAACGTGGTACTGCCCACCGACGTCGACGCCACGCTGACCGAAGCGCTGTCCGTCAACATCATCACCATGCAGCAGGACCAGGGCATCTCGGTCGAGCTGCCCGACCCCGGGCAGGCGATCGTGACCGCGCACGGCATGCTGGCGGGCTTCGCCAGCGCGCGGCGCAACAAAGAATCGACCAAGAACCTGATCAACATGGTGCTGCGGTTCCCCGACCCCGCCTCGGCCGCCGACGCCGCGCAGCAACTGTTCACCCAGATCCCCCCGCCCAACCCGAAGACACCGTTCCCGGTGCCGCGCTATCCGACCCCGTTGAGCAGCACGATGGACACCAATGACCTCGGTCGCTACCAGCACGCCGTGGAGGCGTTCGTGCCACACGGCCCCTACCTGCTGTATGCGTGGGCGCAGACGGCGGACCGTCCCGACGACGCCGCGGCGATGATCGCGGACCTGTTCGACCGGCAGATTCCCAAGATCGACGCGTTCAGCCCCACCCCCGCTGACCAGTTGGCCGGCCTACCCGTCGACCCGTTCGGCTTCCTGAACCGGGTGCTGCCCCCCGACAAGGACGCCCCGGGCAGCGTCAACTTCGGCGGATTCGCACCATACGCGGCGCTGCATTTCCAGGACGACCCGCTGCAGGCCCAGGCCGACTTCACCGCCGCCGGTGTCGACGCGGTGGCGGTGCTGAGCACCGTCGTCTACCGCGCCCGCGACGCCGCCGGCGCCCGACACCTGCTCGACTCAACCGCCACCTCGGCGCAGGCCAAGCCGGGCGCCCAACCCACCGCAGGGGTCGACGGCCTGCCGTCCGCGAAATGCTTCGAGTTCACCCAGCCCGAGGAATCACAGACCCCCCGGTTCGGCTGCTTCGCCACCGCCGACCGCTACCAGTTCGAGGCGTGGTCCCAGCAGGCGCGCGATGCGCGCCAGCAGATCGCCGCCCAGTACCTGATGCTGACCAGCTGAGTCGCGGGTCGGAGATAGCGCTGCAACTGCTGAAGTGTTGCATCGCGACGCGGTTGCGGGCCGGACGTTGTCCGGGCTGTGCTGGTCAGTGGCGGCCGCTGCCAGGGAAAACCTGACAATCCGGTGCTGCGGCCCGAAGTAAGCTAGAACGCAGCAGGTAACGTGCGCGTAGCGAAAATGTAGCGGCAGTACGGGAAGGGTGGTTGTCATCGACGGGCGGCAGGATCCCACATCGATCCCGACCCCAGCTCCGGCGCCGGATCTGATCATCCGCTGCGGGGATGTCATCTATGCCGCCCGCGCCGACGGCCGCGCCATCACCATCGGGCGCGAACCGCCGGCCCAGCTGGTGGTCAACGACCCGCGCATCTCCCGCACGCATCTGCGCCTGCAACCCGACAGGGGTGGCTGGGTGGCCGTCGACAACAGCCGCAACGGCACCTACCTCGATGGCACCCGCCAGGCCAGCTTCGTCATCGCCGACGGGATGACCGTCATGCTGGGCGAGACCGACGGCATCCCGGTGACGTTCGCCTTCGACGACGCCGCCGAGCGCACCGCGAAGCTCTCCAGCGACGCGGTGATCAGCGACGAGGAGCGCACCGACTGGGTGCCCGAGGGAGAATTCGACGAGGGCATCGCCCGGGCCGGCGCCGCCGTGGCGGCCCGCCGAGAGCAACTCGGCATCGCCCAGCGCAGCCTGGCCCGCAACAAGATCATGAACGCCGGCGCCCTGATCGCGTTCGAGAAGGGGCGCAGCTGGCCGCGCAAGCACACCCTGACCAAGTTGGAAGACGTCCTGCAATGGCCACCCGGGATGATCAGCCGCATCCGCTACGGCGCCGCCCCCGCCGACGACCAGGCGACCGAGGCGCTGTCCAACTCGGTGCGGGCGCCGCTGATGGCCCAGACCGTCGAACTCGCGCTGAGCAGCCTGAGCGGCACCATCGCTGCGCTGCCCGACCCGGCCGACACCGACTTCAGCGCGCGTGCGGGCGCGGTGCTCGCCGACCTGCGCCGGCTGGAAAGCATGGCCGCCAACGCCGCCCGCAGCGCGCGCGGCGCACCCGAGATCGCGATCGCGCTGTCCACCGTGCGAAAGCGCTATGACGAGTTGATGCTGCGCGCGGCGCGTTCACCGGAAGCCACACTCGGGCAACGGCTTTACGCTGCGCGGCGGCGAGCCGAGCTGACCGTCGAAGAAGTCGCCAACGCCACCGGGTTGTCGATGGAGCTGATCACCGGGGCCGAAGCCGACGGCCCGATCGGACCGAGCACGGCCGCCACCCTGGAATCGTTCATCGGCATGCTCGCGGCCCGGTGAGCCCGGCCCCCGCCGGCACCTGTCACGTAGCGCTGACCTTGGAAATGCAGACGTAGAGGGTCTCGGAGCTGCTCAGCAAGAACGAGCCCGGGCAGTCGTCGGGGCGGGTCCCGAATCGGTCGACGCGGTACACGTCGGCGCGGTTTTCGCAGGTTGCGCGGGAGATGCTGAGCACGTCAAGGTCCGGCCGGGTCGGGTCGGTTCCGTCCTTGTGGACCTCGACGCAGTCGCCGATCCGCAGGTTCTCGACGTTCACAGCGTCCGGCGGCACAGGCGGCACAGGCGGCGCGGGGATCGACCGGGGTGACTGGCCGGGCCTGGTCGTCGTCGGCGGAGTCGTTTCGGTCGTGGTGGGCGAGGTCGCTGTGGTCTGGTCGTCGATGGCGAGGCGTCGGTTGTCGATGGCGAGGTGTCGCCGGTGGAGGCGGTGGCCGCCATGACGATCAGCGTCATCACCGCAACCACGCTGAAGATGTACGACAACGTAAGCCCCGTCAGCGCACGGTCGCGCCCGGTCTGGCCGCGGTACCGGATCTGCGAGAGCGCGACATGTCCGAGCACAATCCCGACCGGGGCGAACACGAAGGCGAACACCACCGAGAGCGTCGCCAACGGGCTCACCGGGGCCGGGGGCGGCGGGGGCGGACCGTAACCGGCCGGCGGGAATCCGTTGCGCGGCAACGGCGGATACACCCGCGGGTTCCTCGGCGGCCGATAGCGCGGCGCGGGCATCGTCATGGCGTTTGCGGGATATCCGTCTCCGGTCATCGGGTCCTCCTGAATCGGTCTGAGATCTGTTCGTAGGCAAAGGCTTTTGAGAGGTTCACTGCGACGCCTGACGCGCGCCGTGGTCGGCCAACGACTGCAGTTGCCGCAGCGCAGTGGTGCGCGTGCGCCCGGACTCCGGCACGAATACGCCGGCCCAGATGCCCTGCACGCCGGGCAGTTTGCAGGCCTCCCGCGCGCAATCCCAGCGGCGCGGGCAGGCGCGGCACAGCGCTTTGGTGTCGTCGTCGACCTCGGTCGCCAACGCCCACCGGTCGGGGTCCTGCGCGCAGGCGGTCAGCAGCGCGGTGGATGTCAAAGCTTTGATCAGCGCGGTCATCGTGACGGTTCCCTTAAGTTCGTAGGTGCAGTTACTTCGTGTTGTTACGTTGTGCTGTGACCCGGGTGGGTCGGGTGAGGCGATGACGGTTTGCCGGCTCTGCGAGTGCGGCTTGAAAGGACTGGCTGCCCGGCCCGCCTGGACTTCCTCGAGCCGCTGATTGAGATCTGCGATGTGATCGCTTGTTTAAGGAAATGCTGGCGAGGTCGTCCGTGGGGATCGTGTTGGCAGACAAGTGAAAAGAGGTCCGATGGCAAGTGGACAGTTGTGGGCTGGTGTTGATGTCGGCAAGGAGCATCATTGGGTTGCTGTGGTCGATGACACGGGCACGGTGGTGTTGTCGCGCAAACTGGCCAACGATGAGCAGCAGATCAGCAACCTGGTCGCCGAGGTGGACCGATTGGGCGCGCAGGTGTCGTGGACGGTGGATTTGACCACCGTGTATGCCGCGTTGTTGTTGGCGGTGCTGGCCGGCGCCGGTAAATCGGTGCGGTATCTGTCGGGGCGCTCGGTGTGGCAGGCGTCGGTGATCTATCGCGGCGGTGAAGCCAAGACCGACGCCAAGGACGCCCGGGTGATCGCCGATCAATCGCGCATGCGCGGTGAAGACCTGCCGGTGCTGCATCCCGATGATGATCTGGTCACCGAACTGCGGATGCTCACCGCCCATCGCACTGATCTGATCGCTGACCGCACGCGCACCATCAACCGGCTGCGCCAGCAACTGGTCGCAGTGTGTCCCGCCCTGGAACGCGCCGCCCAACCGGCGCAAGACCGCGGCTGGGTCGTGCTGTTGGCGCGTTACCAGCGCCCCAAAGCCATCCGCCACAGCGGCATCGCCCGACTGACCCGGGTCCTGGCCGACGCAGGAGTGCGCAATGCACACGCGATCGCCCAGGCCGCGGTCACCGCCGCCAAAGCCCAGACGGTGCGTCTGCCTGGCGAACAGGTCGCCGCCGGGCTGGTCGCGCAGTTGGCGCAGGGGGTGATTGCCCTCGATGAACGAATCAAGCGGATCGACGCCGACATCGAGGACCGATTTCGCCGCCATCCACTCGCCGCGGTGATCACCAGCCTGCCCGGCATGGGATTTCGGCTCGGTGCCGAATTCCTCGCCGCTGTCGGTGACCCCGCGTTGATCGGCTCGCCCGACCAACTCGCGGCCTGGGCCGGCCTGGCGCCGGTGCCCAAAGACTCGGGAAAACGGACCGGACGACTGCACACCCCGCAGCGCTACAACCGCAGACTGCGCCGGGTGATGTACATGTCGGCACTGACCGCGATCCGCTGCGACCCGCATTCCCGCGCCTACTACCAACGCAAACGAAACGAAGGAAAACGCGCCATCCCGGCCACCATCTGCCTGGCCAGACGCCGCACGAACGTCCTCTACGCCCTCATCCGCGACAACCGCACCTGGCAACCCGACGCACCCCAGATCACCACAACGGCGGCTTGACAGGATCATTGAGAGTCCTTTCGTGCAGGCCCCAGGGGGCGGACTGCTGCAACGCTAACACATCAAACCGTAGCACTGCAACAGGTAAACGATAGCAGGTGGGTGGTGTCACGTTTGCGGGCGAAAACTACTCTTAACGTGGTCATATTACGGTAGGGATCAGTGCGGACTTATAGCGGAGACCCGTTGCCAGGCCGGGCTTGACGTGGACTTGGGCGCTGTCGAAACGTAGCAGTGAAATGGTTTGTGCTCCGGGAACCAGTGCCGGGTTCACACCGTTCGCCGCGGGGTTGTCCGGTGGGCTTCTGCTGTACTACCCACATGAGTCCTGCACCCGCCCGTCACCCGCGTCGGACGACACGGCTGCGGGCAGGAGGGGCGTTGATCGGCGCCTGCGCGGTCGTCGCGGCCTGCAGCACCGCGATCAATGGCACTCCGACACCGGCCGGGAACCCGGGGCCCGTCACCACTACCCCGAGCACCACCTCGCTGGTGCCTGCCTCGGCAATCACCGGAAAGCTGCTCACCCGTAACGAACTCGCCGACATCATCGGCGACACCGGGCTGAAAGAGACAGACACCTACTCCAATCCCGCCTACGTCACCGAAGGCATCGACCCACCCGAATGCGGTCAGCGGGTGCTGGTGAACAACACCTTCTCCTACTCCAGCGACGACCGAGCGGCGATGGACGGCAATGCCGACACCGGCGCCGGCGGCAAGCTCGCCGCGCAAGTGGTCTCCATCTGGGCGTCGGCCAAGACCGCCAAGCAGATGCTGTCGATATCCGCTGAGTACTGGGAAACCTGCAAGAACGGCCAGCCGTTCACGGTGACCAGCGACAACAGCACCCAACAGTGGACAGCCGGCCCGGTGACGGTCACCGATCTGCGCATCACCTCTACTTCGCAGCGCCAGCAGCCGACGCCGCGCACCTGCTCGCACGTGATGGCCGCCCAGGTCAATGTCGTCGTCGAGACGAGCGTCTGCGCAGGCGACGGCGACACCATCGGCCAGGCCAACCAGATCGCCGACAAGATCCTGGCCAAGTTCGCCCATTGACGGCGGCCTGGGACGGCGAACCGGGCTCGAGGTCAGGTTGCTCGATTATCGCTGCAGAGTCGCGCAGGGCGTGCGCGTCTCGCGCCACTGACCTCCCTGGTGTGCGACGTGCACCGCACCGTGGGTCCAGATAAGACGGCATACACTTTGACCACTGGCGATCGGTTCACAATCGGTGCCAGCCCACGTGTCGCGTGCGGGCAGGAGCAACGCATGGATCGCCAGAATTGCCAACCGTTTATCGTCATCGGCTGTCAATCGTGACGGGGCCGCTGTATCTGATCACCGGTGCCGGTGGAGGCGCCGGCGGTGTGAGCCGGCTGGTGGTCGAACAATTGCGGCGGCGCGGCGAACGGGTCAGGGCACTAGTTCACCACGACGACGAGCGAGCGGATCCGCTGCGCGACCTCGGGGCCGAAGTCGTAGTCGGCGACCTGACCGACCCACAAAACGTCGTCGATGCGATCAACGGCGCCGATCGCATGTTTTTCAGCATGGGCGTCGTGCCGGACTACCTGGAGGCAACGGTGGTGGTGTGCGATGCCGCGTTGGAATACGGTCGCCTCGATGTCATCGTGAACATGTCGCAGATGACTGTTTCGCAGATGACACTGACCAGCACTGAAGAATCTCACCAGCACCATTTGCATTTTCTCGCCGAGCACGTGCTGAACTGGTCGGGCCTGCCAGTTGTACACATCAGGCCGACGACATTTCTGGACAATCCGATGTTCACCTGGTTTGCGCTGCCGCCACTGCGAGAGAAGAACGTGTTAGCGCTACCGTTTGGGGCCGCTCGCACGTCTCCAGTCGCTGCCAGTGATGTCGCCGGTGCCGTTGCGGCCGTGCTCCTTGATCCGGCGGATCACATCGGTGCCGTCTACGAGTTGACCGGCCCGGAGAGCCTTGGCATCGATGGTCTGGCCGCGCAGTACGCCCGCGGATTGCACCGGCCGATAACGGGCACCGATGTCGCGCTTGACACCTGGGTCGAGGAGGTTCTGGTGCCCTTCGGTCTGCCCGCCCATCTTCAGCAACACATCGCCACGATGGCCCGGCTGCACCGCGAGGGCCGCTATGACCGGGCCACTGACGATGTTGAGAAACTCACGGGCAAAAAAGCTTTGACGGTTGAGCAATACATCACCGAACACCCCGAACTGTTCAGTTGACGGGTCGGTCGTCGCGCTAGCGGCTGGAACGTGCCATGAGCCAAGCGAACGCGGCGAGAAGTGATCCCAGCCGCGAGGTTTGCAGCTACGTACGCTCCGCGGGCGGCGTCGACTCGGTTGCCGTTGACTCAGCCGGCGGTGTCGGCGGGGCGCTCTCGTGGGCGAGCTGATTCGGTGATCCGGCCAGCGATGACAGCGGCGCGCCCGACAGCGCGCTGCCCGGCGACATCGACCCCAAGCCACCTAGCGGCGAGCCGACCATGGACGCGGCGCTCGACACCGCCTGCTCCACCTGACCCAGACCACCGGTCGCCGTAGTCTGCGCCGCGGCCTGGGTGACGGGTGCCGTCGCCGCGCCCGTGCCAGCAGGCACCTGCTGCGCGGCCGCCTGCTCCCCCACAACCGAAAGATCGGCGGCATTCCCGCCGTCGGCGGACTGCAAGCCCGCCACCGCGGAGTCGGCCGCGCCGAGCACCTCGCCACCGCGCGGCGCCAGATCCGCCGACCCGGCCGCGACGTAGCCGATCACCGTCGTCGCAGCCGCCCCCGCCGCGAGATCGATCGGCGATGTGCCGGTGGCGGCCGGGACCGGGCCGGGCTCTGCGGCCTGATCAAGCGCGGCCGCAACCCCATGCGCGGTCTGTTGCACCTCGCCCGGTTCGATCTTGACCGGCTCGTCGCCACCACTCATCTGAGTTTCCTTCCTCTTTCACCAAGACCGCTACGCCTCGTCGCCGGGCCAGAGCTGGGCCTCGATAGCGATCTGGGCTGCCTCGTAAGCGATGTCGCAGTAGTTCGGGGCCCCCCGCCACATCAGCAGAAGCTCAGCGGTGCGGGCCAGGTTGTGGCAGGCGCGCGCATGCGGGGACATCACGTCATCGCCGCGGCGGCCCGCACGCTGGCTTGCGCTGTCGAGGGTGGCGTTGAACCGCGCGAACTCCAACTCATCCCACTGCTCACCGCTGACCGGTTCACCCCGATCAACGGCACTCAGCACGTGACGAATCACCGGTGGCACCTCCAGACCCAGCAGACTCGACGCCCGGCTCAACGCGTTCCGCACTGCCTCCCGCGTCGTCGCCCACGACGCGTCGCGTTGCTGCGCTTCGGGCACCGTCATCCGGATCAGCCGCGCATACTCGGCCGCGTCCAGCGTCTGCAGACGATGCACGTGCACCTCGTCCAGCGGCATCGGCTCGGCATCGGCGCGCACCGGCGATGTCAACAACCCGCAATCCTCATAGAACGGCACACCGGCGTCGCGAGGGGGCAGCGCTGAACCGCCATGATCGGTCGATACGGCCAACGCATACAACTGCACATTCGGATCGTGGTCACCGATCAGCGCCGCATAGGCGAGCATCGTCTGCGCAGGATTCACCCAGCCGAACCAGCGCGCCAGAAACGCCGTCGCCAAACCTCTGTCGGAGAACAACATTCGCGCCGAGCGCGGCAAGAACACCCCAGGCGGGATATAGCCGGCGCCTTCGTTGCTGACCACCACCGTGTCAATCCCGTAGCCGGTCTTGAAGATTCCA
>CAVTDY010000024.1:0-40792 GCA_963733605.1 uncultured Actinomycetota bacterium | reverse complement strand
TCGCTGGCCGCCCAGCTCGGCAGCGACGTCCCGTTCGCGCTGCACGGCGGCACCGCGCTCGGCACGGGCCGCGGCGAGGAGCTGGCCACCGTGCTGGCCCGCAACATGTTCCACTGGGTGCTGGCCTTCGCCGACGGCGGCCTGTCCACCCCGGCGGTGTTCGGCGAGATCGACCGGTTGCGGGAAACCGCGAGTTTCCGGAGGGGCCCCGCCGCCCGCGGCTCGAGGATCCCGAGCCGGTGCTGGGCGCGCTGGCGTCGGGTGACCCGGCCGAGCTGGCCCCGCTGCTCGGGAATGACCTGCAGCCGGCGGCGCTGAGTCTGGACCCTGGACTGCGGCGCACGCTTCGCGCGGGTGCCGACGCAGGCGCGCTGGCGGGGATCGTGTCGGGGTCCGGCCCGACATGTGCGTTCCTGTGTACCTCGGCGGCCTCGGCGGTCGACGTCGGCGCGCAACTGTCGGGGTTCGGCGTGTGCCGCACGGTGCGGGTGGCCAGCGGGCCCGTGCACGGTGCCAGGGTGGTACCCGCTCCGTCGACATCTGTTTGAGCCGGTCGCAGGCTCCTGCCCAGCACACGGTTTGATCACGTCCAGGTGTGACCCAGGCCTCAATTCTCGCCACAGTTTGGCAGCTACTTAAGAGTTGCTTAAGATGATCGGCGGTGAAAGCTAGCGGTCAGGAGACGGGCGCGACCTTTTCGCCCACCGGTAACCTCGGTGGGCGGTCAGCCGGATGTACGGGCGAATCACCGATTCGAGACCTAACCGCTCCCCAATTGTGTGCGCGCCTACGCGGAAGCGCCCTCTATCAGCGGGAGCATTACACCCGGGCATTTGCTCTGGGACCGATGTCGTCGACGCGGCGGCTCCGGAAACCGAGGAGGTTGTCGTGAGCAGATTCACCGAGAAGATGTACCGCAACGCCCGCACCGTGACGACGGGCATGGTCACCGGTGAACCCTACGAACCGGTCCGCCACACCTGGGGTGAGGTTCACGAGCGCGCCCGCCGCATCGCGGGCGGCCTGGCGGCGGCGGGCATCGGCCTCGGCGACGCGGTCGGCGTGCTGGCCGGCTTCCCGTCGAGATCGCCCCGACGGCGCAGGGCCTGTGGATGCGCGGCGCAAGCCTGACCATGCTGCACCAGCCCACGCCCGCGCACCGACCTGGTGATCTGGGCCGAGGACACCATGACCGTCATCGGCATGATCGAGGCCAAGGCCGTCATCGTCTCCGAGCCGTTCACTGCCGGCGATCCCGGTGCTCGAGGAGAAGGGCATCAAGGTCCTGACCGTCACCGACCTGCTGGCGTCCGATCCGATCGACCCGGTCGAGGTCGGCGAGGACGACCTGGCGCTGATGCAGCTGACGTCCGGCTCGACCGGTTCGCCGAAGGCCGTCCAGATCACGCACCGCAACATCCACTCCAACGCCGAGGCCATGTTCATCGGCGCCCAGTACGACGTCGACAAGGACGTCATGGTCAGCTGGCTGCCCTGCTTCCACGACATGGGCATGGTCGGCTTCCTGACCATCCCGATGTACTTCGGTGCCGAGCTGGTCAAGGTCACGCCGATGGACTTCCTGCGCGACACCCTGCTGTGGGCCAAGCTCATCGACAAGTACAAGGGCACCATGACCGCGGCGCCGAACTTCGCCTACGCGCTGTTCGCCAAGCGGCTGCGCAAGCAGGCCGAGCCCGGTCAGTTCGACCTGTCCACGCTGCGGTTCGCGCTGTCGGGCGCCGAGCCCGTCGAGCCCGCCGACGTCGAGGACCTGCTGGACGCAGGCAAGCCGTTCGGGCTGCAGCCCCGACGCGATCCTGCCCGCCTACGGCATGGCCGAGACGACGCTGGCGGTGTCGTTCTCCGAATGCGGCGCCGGCCTGGTGGTCGACGAGGTCGACGCCGACCTGCTGGCCGCCCTGCGCCGCGCCGTGCCCGTCCACCAAGGGCAACACCCGGCGGCTGGCCTCGCTCGGACCGCTGCTGAAGGACCTCGAGGCCCGCGTCATCGACGAGCACGGCAATGTGATGCCCGCCCGCGGCGTCGGCGTCATCGAGCTTCGCGGCGAGTCGCTGACGCCCGGCTACCTCACCATGGGTGGCTTCATCCCCGCGCAGGACGAGCACGGCTGGTATGACACCGGCGACCTCGGCTACATGATGGAGAACGGCCACATCGTCGTGTGCGGCCGCGTCAAGGACGTCATCATCATGGCCGGCCGCAACATCTACCCGACCGACATCGAGCGGGCCGCGGGCCGCGTCGAGGGGGTTCGGCCGGGCTGCGCCGTCGCGGTGCGCCTGGATGCCGGGCACTCGCGCGAGACGTTCGCCGTCGCGGTCGAGTCCAACGCCTGGCAGGACCCGGTCGAGGTGCGCCGCATCGAGCACCAGGTCGCCCACGAGGTGGTGGCCGAGGTCGACGTGCGTCCGCGCAACGTCGTGGTGCTCGGGCCGGGCACCATCCCGAAGACCCCGTCGGGCAAGCTGCGCCGCTCCACCTCGGTCTCGCTGGTCACCTAATAGCAGTCGATCAGCGGTCTAACCCGGTTGGCTCTCGATGAGGGCGCCAATAGCTTCTTGATTCTCTTGCGGTCAGCGGCGGGTAGTACCTCGAGGAACTTGTCGTCGGTGACCCGTACTGCCGCGTCGTAGCGTTTGAAGAGATTGCGGCCCTTGTCGGTGACTGGTCATCAGCACCCGGCCGTCGGCGGTGTCCCGCCGCCGTTCCACCAACCCGGCGTCCTCCAGTAGCCGCTGCACGATGCTCACCGCTTGCGGGGTGACGAAGAGCTCGGCCGCCATCTCCACGTTGGATACCGCGGGCCGCTCATTGAGGACGCTCAGACATTGGGCTTGCGGGACCGTTAGCCCCAACGGACGCAGGGCTTCCGCCGACCGGATCAACTGCAGCCGGTACAGCTGGTTGATCAACAGTCCCAGCGGGGTTTCCTCGTGTGAGCTCATCGTTGCGGCGATGCTACCCGGTTGCCCCGGGCGACTTGACCGTTGGCGCCACCGGGGGCGGCCGGCTCTCCTCGTGAGGCCGCCCGTGTGGATCTTCCAATGTCGGCGCGGCCGCACCCGCCTGTGTGCCGCCGCCACTTGATGGCGGCGGAGCCGCCTCGAACCCCGCGAACGCGCTCACTCCGTGGTTGGGCCCGAGGTTCTGATTGGGTGCCGGCGAGTTTCCCAGCACCGATCCGGGCAGGCCGGTGCCCGCCTCGGCTGGGTCGGCGTTCTGGTGACCTTGACGCCGCGAGAATCGGTGGGGCCGTGGGTGTTGGCGACGACGGGCGGTGCGCCGACCCGGGGGGTGGCGTCCACCCGGGCGGACCGAATGAGCTCCCGGGGGTGGGACAGGTGCTGGTCCAACAGGATCCGCGTGGGCAGGTTGGCCGCCTGTCGCAGAGATGCCCACCGCGCGGCGAGCGCGATGGCGAAGATGGGGGACCTGCTCATATCTTCACCGGATCGCCGTAGATGGCGAACGACGTGTGGCTCGATGCGGTTGAAACCCGCAGGTAGCCATACGATCTGATGGTCACGTCGCCGCCGCACGCGTCGGCCTTGATGTGCAGATTGTCGACATCGAGGACGGCGTGGCCGCCCGGATCCAATGCCATGTTGGAAAGGGGTAGGTCGACGATGACCCCGGGCTGCGGAATCGTCTGCTCGAAGCCGCCGTGCCCGCCGCGACGCCCGTGTTGTTTCCGCCCGTGCCCACCGCAATATCCGGAGAGATACCGGCATTCGCGCCGAACTGCAGTCCGCTGGTGACGTCGGATTGGCATCCGAGCTCATAGCCGAGGATGAAGGCTGTCGCCGATGGGTGCGGCCCCACCAGAGGCGGTAGCTGTTCCCTTGACCGTGACGAGCCTTACCGGGAGTAAACAGCCTCAGCGAGGTTGGGCACCGAGTTCACCGTCTCGTCGTCCAGGTTGATGGTCAATCGCCAGCCGTCGGATGTCGTCTTCGAGTACGCCTGCGGCGCCATCCCGACCGGCTCGGCGTGGGCTGGCGCGGCCAGGATGGCGGCAAGGGCGACGGTGATCGCCACCGTCGCAGGCGGTCTCATTCGTGGCATGGCCGGAACCTCCAATTCGTAAAGCTGGTTGATTATCTTCCTCGAGCCTAGATCGGCAGCTTGAAGTAATCAAGTAGATTGATTAATCTAGTTGATTAGTTTCTAGGTGAATCGACGATTTGACGGAGGCCATGGTGGCGATCAGCCCGCAAACAGCGCGCGTGGAGGCGCTGTACCAGGACATGTTTGACGCATCGGACGGATCGATGGAGAGTCTGCGCGCCGGATACAGCGCGATGTTCGCAAGCTTCCCGGTGCCGGCGACGCGGTCACCGACCACGTCGCGGCCTACGGGGTGCCGTGCCTGGCGTGTGGCTCCCGGGACCGTTCGGACCAGGTGCTGATGCTGATCCACGGCGGAGGCACGTCCTGGGCAGCGCTGATGATTACGGCGAGTTCGGCTCCGGCTCTCGAAGGCAGCCGACTGCCGCGTTGTCGTGCCCGACTCCGGCTCGCGCCTGAGCATCCGTTCCCGGCCGCGCTGGCGACTGCGTGACGGTCTACCGCTGGATCCTTGATCAGATCCATGTCCATGGGTCCGGTGCTCGGCGAGTCTGCCGGCGGGGGCATCGCGCTGAGCGTGACCTGCGGGCGCGCGACGAAGGGGGTGCGGCAGCCCGACGCCGTGGTGCTGGTGTCCCCGCTCACCGACCTGGCCGCCGAGGGAGCCTCGCTGACCGAGCGCGCCCAGCGTGGATCCCCTGCCGATCGCGCTCATGATCAACGCATGGGCGGGGCCTTCTGGCTCGGCGGGTCCCGAAGCGCACGCCGCTGGCCTCGCCGGCCTATGCGGTCCTCAATGACCTGCCGCCACTACTGGTCCTGGTGGGCGAGCGAGAAGGCCTCTACGACGACACCGCGCAGGCTAGCCGAGAAGGTGCGAGCGGCAGGCGGCGACGTGGAATTGGAGGTGGGGGAGGGTCAGTTGCACATCTTCCCCGTGTTCGATTTCCTGCCCGAGGCGCGCGCAGCCACCGACCGCATCGGCAGCTTCCTGGACGCCCGATTCTCCCGGCGGCCGAGTCAGGCTGATGGAGAGTGATCCAGCCCACAACGGGTTTGAGTAACAGCCCTGGAGGATCCCCCGATACAGCAAGTGGGGGTCTCAAGTCGCGTAACCGCGCGGCGTATAGCAGTGCGACGCGTCCCGCTTTCGGATTGTCGACGCAATTCGGAGGCCGGCTCACAACACTGAAGGAGCACAACGATGACATTCAAGAAAACTGTGGCGCGAGCCGCGATCGTGGGCGCGATGGGCGCTGGCGCTCTCGGGCTGGGAGTCGGCCTCGGCACGGCGTCTGCTGACCCTTGGCAGCCGTGCTGGCAAGGCTGTCAGGGCGACCACCGTGGCGACGGTGGCGACGGCCGCCAGTGGGGGGACCGCCAGTGGGGGGACCAGTGGCGCCCGGAGCAGGGTGGCTGGGACCAGCGGCCATGGGATCAGCGCGGCATCGACGACGCCCGCTTTGACCATCAGCCCTTCAACTGGCAGGGTCAGCGCGTCGAGCCGTACTTCGACAACGATCGCGGCGCCTGGGGGTTCTGGTTCTTCGGCCTCTGGATCCCGCTGTGATCTGAGCGGGTCAACGTTGGCGCGTGCGCGCTGACGCCGCACTCGCGATAGGTGGGGCCGGTGGCGACATGCCGCTGGCCCCACCGTCGGGTCGGCGCACACCACGAACCTGGGATAGTCGTTACGTATTACGCTATATATGTAATGATTGCAAAGATGGCGGGTGGCACACCGAAGGTCGCAGTCATCGGGGCCGGCCCCGGCGGCATCGCGATGGGAATCCAACTCGCCAAAGGCGGCCACGACTTCACGATCTTCGATCGCGGCCACGGGTTCGGCGGCACGTGGCGAAACAACACCTACCCCGGTGCCGCGTGCGACGTGCCGTCGCACTTCTACTCGTATTCGTTCGCGCTGAACCCGCGGTGGAGCAAGACGTTCGCCGGGCAGCCGGAGATCCTTGACTACCTGGAAAGAGTCGCCGAGCACCACCACCTCGCCGACCACCTCGTTGCACGCACCCGCGTCACGACCCTGCGGTGGTCGGACAGCGACGGGCGCTGGACGCTGCAGACGTCGGACGGTGCGCGGCATCAGTTCGACGTCGTCGTCACCGCGGTGGGAATGCTGGACGTGCCCAATATCCCCGACATTCCCGGCGCCGGGCGATTTTGTGGCCGGGCGTTTCATTCGTCGGAATGGGATCACTCGAAATCGACTGCGGGCGAGCGTGTTGCGTCCATCGGAACCGGTGCGAGTGCCATCCAATATGTACCCGCGATTGCCGCGGACGCCGCGCTGCTGACGGTTTTCCAGCGGACTCCGATATGGGTGTCACCGCGCTACGACGAACCGTTCACCGCCGAACAACAGGACCTGTTCGACCGCGATCCCGAAGAGGCGCTCAAGGTCCGTGACGCGGCCTTCCAGCAGTATGAGGCGGCCAATTTTGCGGTCGACTCCGCGATGACCAAAGAGTTGACCGACATGGCCTACGCCTATCTTCAGCGCAAGGTGAAGGATCCGGCCCTGCGCGCCAAGCTGACTCCCTCCTATCCGGTCGGCTGCAAGCGACCGCTGCAGTCCCGCGACTGGTTTCCGGCACTGGGTCTGCCGCACGTGAATCTGGAGACCTCGGCCATCGCGGAGTTCACCGAACGAGGGCTGCGCACGGTGGACGGGACCGAACACGAGGTCGACACCGTCATCTATGGCACCGGATTTCACGCCGCCGACTACCTGCGCAGCCTCGATGTGTACGGCACCAGCGGGCGGCGACTGCGCGACGATTGGCGTGACGGTGCGCAGGCCTATCTCGGGACGGTCGTGCCGGGTTACCCGAATCTGTTCACCTTGTACGGGCCGAACACCAACGGGGTCACCTCGATCATCTACATACTCGAGGCGCAGGCCGAGTTCGTGCGCCGGCTCATCGACGACATGGTCCGTCACCGGGTGCAGGCGGTCGAGGTCAGGCGCGACGTCCACGACGCGTACAACGACGAGATCCAGCGGGCGATGCAGGGCACCGTCTGGCTTGCCAACTGCAACAACTACTACCGCCATCCGAACGGCAAAGTGGTCACCCAGTTCCCGTACAGCGGAACCCGGTTCGCCGAAATGCTGGCACAGGTGGAACTCGACGAATTCGACCGGTTGACACGGCCGGTGACCGGAGGGAAGCACCCGCGTGACCGGAATCCACCACACCGCGATAGTCACCGCCGACGTCGAGCGTTCCATCCGGTTCTGGCGGGACGGCCTTGGCTTCGCCGAGCTGTTCGACCACACCTTCACCGGCGACTGGCCCGCCCTGTTCGGTGCCGCCACCGATCGGCTGCGGTCGGTCTTTCTGGGCGACCCGAGTACCCCCGACACCGGCATCGTCGAACTGGTTCAGTTCGAGGGCGCCGAGCCTGGTGCGCCGCCGCCGTCGGCGCCGGCGTTCGGCTTCTTCCTGGTGTCGCTGCAACGGGATGTTGATGCGACACTCGCCGGGCTCGCCGAGCTTGGTTTCGACGACGGTGTGCGCCGCATCGAGATGCCTGCACCGGGCGGTAAGGCGGTTGCCATGGCAGTGATCACCGCGCCGGACGGTGTCCGCGTCGAGCTGATCGGTCCGCCCGAATGATCGCGGTCGTCACCGGAGGGGGGTCCGGGATCGGCAGCGCGGTCGCCGACCGGCTGCGCAGGGCGGGCGCCGATGTCGTGGTGTGGGACCTCAAGGACGGCGATATCGATTGCGACATCAGTGATCCCGCGTCGGTTTCTGCCGCGATCGACAAGACGGTCACCGACCACGGGCCACCCGATCGACTCGTCGCCTGCGCCGGCATCGGCGCGTCAGGGCTCCTGCTCGAACAGCCGCCCGCCGACTGGCAGCGGGTCATCGACACCAACCTCACGGGGACCTGGCTGACCATGCGGGCCACCGCGCGGGCCATGGTCGACGCCGGCTCCGGTGGGTCGATCGTCGCCGTCTCCAGCATCAGCGGAACGCTGGCAGACCGCGATATGGGTGCCTACTGCGTGTCCAAGGCCGGCATCGACATGCTGGTCCGCGTCGCCGCTACCGAATGGGGTGCGCACGGCGTTCGCGTCAACGCCGTCGGTCCCGGTGTCACCCGCACGCCGATGCTCGAGAAAGCCGAGCAATTGCCCGGATGGGTCGAAGGCCTGACCGAACGCACCGCGCTTCACCGCCTCGGCCAGGCTGACGACGTAGCCGAGACGATCGTTGCGGTGCTTGAAATGTCATGGGTCACAGGCCAGATCGTCTTCGCCGACGGCGGGTTGGCCTTACACAGTCCGATCGACGCTTACGGACAGTTGCAACGCCTGATGGCACGCGGCGGGCACTGACGCCGGCTCAGCGTTCGGTGTCGGCGGCCCGGTTCTGCCGGATAATCAGCCATCGGACGGTCAACAGGATCGCGGCGGGACCGGCCATCAGCGTCGCCACCTGCAGGAGGTCGGCCATCATGCCCCCTTGCCGGACGGGTGCATGCCGGGCGCCGCGCGCCGTGACATCTGGTCGTACACCTGCCACCAGACCATCTCGTGCTGGATCGCCGAGATGCGGCCAGCGGCCAGCCGATCGTCGGCTTCCATCAGCACGGCCGCCAAGCCTTCCAGCCTGTCGCGGGCGGCTCCCGAGATCGGATCGCGGTGACCCGCCATCACCGTGGCGCCGATGGTGCGAACGCGGGTGCGCGGCGCGCCCGCCATGGCGACGGCCACCAGTCCTGGGCCGATGTAGGCGGCCGTTGCGAGGGCCACGGCGGTCCACGGGCCGGTCAGGTTGCTCAGCAGGATTTCGCAGATGACCCACAGCACGGCACCCATCAGCGGCCAACCCCGCGCGACCCGAACCCAGCGTCGCTCCGACTCGCTGATGCCGGGCGGGTAGACCACCAGGCGGTAGCGCGTTACCCCGAAGCGGTCCGGCCGGATGTCGATCGATCCCCAGGACCGGTCGCCATCGAGTAGCCGCAGCCAACCGCGGCGCAGCAGGCCGGAGCCCTCTCGCGTGTCGTGCATGTCTCCGGTTTACCCGCATCTGCGCGCAAGTTGCGTGGTCCGAACGCTTTCTTTACGGCCGCGTAGACGGTTTTGACGGGTCCGTCATCTAAGTATTGTGTACTATACTCAGCATGGCTCCCGAGAAGATCTCCGCCCGCCTCGCCGAACACCCGACGGTCCGCAAGGTGCGCTCCCGAAAGACCGAAAAGCCGGGCGTCATCGATGCCGACTGGTTGCGCCAGGTGTGTCTTGACGCAGGTGCCGACGACGTCGCCTTCGCCAGCGTCGAGAACCCCGAGCTGGCCGGCGAGCGCGAGCACGTCGACGCCGCGCTGCCGGGAACGCAGAGCTACATCTCGCTGGTCGTGAAGATGAACCGCGACAACGTCCGATCGACCGCCCGCAGTGTGGCCAATCAGGAGTTCCACCGCAGCGGCGAAATCATGAACGAGGCCGCCCACCGGATCACCCGCGCACTGCAGGACGCGGGCTATCGCGCGATCAACCCGTCGATGTCCTTCCCGATGGAGATGGACCGGTACCCCGGGCGCATCTGGGTGGTGGCACACAAGCCGGTCGCGGTGGCCGCCGGCCTGGGCGTGATGGGCATCCACCGCAATGTGATCCACCCGAAGTTCGGCAACTTCATCCTGCTCGGCACCGTCCTCGTCGCCGCACCGGTCAGCAGTTACGGTGAGCCGCTTGACTATTCGCCGTGCCTCGAGTGCAAACTGTGCGTCGCCGCCTGCCCGGTCGGGGCCATCAAGAAGGACGGCGACTTCGACTTCGTCGCCTGCTCGGTGCACAACTACCGCGAGTTCATGGGCGGGTTCACCGACTGGGTGCAGACGATCGCAGACAGCGCCGACGCCGACGATTTCCGCTCCCGCGTCAGCGATTCCGAGAACGCGTCGATGTGGCAGAGTCTGTCGTTCAAGGCGAACTACAAGGCGGCGTACTGCCTGGCGGTCTGTCCCGCAGGCGAGGATGTCATCGAGCCCTACCTCGAGGACCGCAAGGGATTCATGGATCTGGTGCTCAAGCCGCTTCAGCAGAAGAAGGAAACGCTGTACGTGCTGCCGAATTCGGAGGCCAAGGCGCACGCCGAACGTCGTTACCCGCACAAGCAGGTGAAGGTGGTGGACAGCGGGATCCGGGGCCGCTAGGTGTCGCTGCCGCCGTACTACTACGCCCAGGCGTGCACGGTGTTCTGTGCCGGCTCCAGGCCCTGCGGCCACCAGCAGCTCGGTGGCGTCGGCGGCCTGCTCGCAGATCGTCGGTACCTCCGGCCGTTCGGACGAGGTGAAGTTCTCCAACACGAACGTCGCACCGCTCTTGCGCCCCGGCGGCCTGCCGATGCCGATGCGGACCCGCTGAAAGTCGTTGGTACCCAGCGCTTGCGCCACCGAGCGCAGGCCGTTGTGCCCCGCCACCCCGCCCCCGAACTTCAGCCTGATGCGGCCGAATTCGATGTCGAGCTCGTCGTGGACGATGATGATGTCCGCCGGTGGCACCGAGTAGAACTTGGCCAACGGGCCGACCTGGCGGCCCGACTCGTTCATGTAGACGCGCGGCTTGGCCAGCACCACCGACCGGCCGCCGACCCGGCCCGTCGCGACCTCTGCACCGGACTTCTTGTGCACCTTGAACCCCGATCCGATGCGGTCGGACAGGATGTCGGCCACGAGGAAACCGAGGTTGTGCCGCGTCGTGGCGTACTGGGGTCCAGGGTTGCCGAGGCCGACCACCAGGAGAGGTTCGGCCATCGCGGACTACTCGGATTCCGCGGCGGATGCCTCGTCGGCGGCCGACTCCCCGCTGCCCTCGGCGCCCTCTTCGGCGGCTTCGCCCTCGCCTTCTTCGGCTGCCTCGCCGCCACCCTCGCCTTCCATCTCCTCGGCGGTCGGGGCTGCGACGACGTTGACGACGAGCATCTCGGGATCCGACACCAACGTGACGCCGGCAGGCAGCGTGATCGCGCCTGCGGTGAACTGCGTGCCGATCTCGGCGCCCTCGATGGAGATGGTCAGCTGGTCGGGGATCGACTGGACGTCCGACTCGATCTCCACGGTGTTGCTGTCCTGGGTGACCAGGGTGCCGTAGGCGGCCTCGCCGTCGACGACGACGTTGACCTCGACGGTCACCTTCTCGCCGCGGCGCACCACGAGCAGGTCGACGTGCTGGATGCTGCGCCGGATGGGATGGAGCTCCAGCGCCTTGGTCAGCGCGAGCTGCTCCTTGCCCTCGATGTCGAGGGTGAGCACCGCGTTGGTTCCGGAGTGCCGCAGCACGGCAGAGAAGTCGTGGGCGTCGAGCTCGAGGTGCTGCGGGTCGGCGCCGTGGCCGTAGAGGACCGCGGGGACCTTGCCGCTGCGGCGGGCCCGGCGCGACGCGCCCTTGCCCGTCTCGGTGCGTACGTGCGCGGTCAGCTGATTAGCGGTGGGCGTCTTAGCCATGGGGTGGTGCTCCTGTGCCGGTCGTGGTGTCGGGCACGGCCAGGGTCGCAAACCATCAGATGCGGTTCCCGTCGATAACGGTGGCGATGCCGAAACATCGATGCCACCCTCGCCGTGACGCCCGGAGCCGCTTTGGCGGCGACATCGGGCCGAGTCAGGGTACCAAACGGTGACGTCAGAGCGCGAATTTGGTGTCGGTGAGCTGCTCGGACAGCTCCCAGAGCGCGGTCGCCTTCTTGGCGTCGCGGGCCAGCGGGCTGCGGTGGGCGACGGGTCCGGTCGGGCCACGCATCGCGAACTTCGGGCCGATGAAGCTGTTGCCCGGCAGGTCCTGCGACACCGCGTAGAGCGTCTGGCGGGCGCCGAAGTCGGGGGTGGTCGCGAACAACCGATTGCCGGCATCCCAAAAGCGGGTGCCCATCCGGTTGCCGGTCTGGCCCTGGAGGTTGGTCGCCGAATAACCGGGGTGCGCGGCGTGCGCCTTGACCGCGGACCCGGCGGCGTCGAGCCGGCGCTGCAGCTCGCTGGTGAACAGCAGGTTGGCCAGCTTGGACTGTCCGTACGCCGGCCAGGCGAAGTACGGCCGCGACTTCCAGTTCAGATCCTTGAGGCTGATGTAGCCCAGCAGATGCATCATCGACGACACCGTGACCACCCGGTCGGTGAGCTTGGGCAGCAGCAAGTTGGTCAGCGCAAAGTGGCCGAGGTGGTTGGTGCCGATCTGGCTTTCGAATCCATCGACGGTCTGCGCGTACGGCACGGCCATGATGCCGGCGTTGTTGACCAGCACATCGGCAGCGTCGATGCCGTCGGCGAAGGTGCGCACCGACGCCAGGTCCTGCAGGTCGAGCTTGCGGACCTCGACGTCGCCGGTCATGGTGGCGGCGGCCTGGTCGCCCTTGTCCGTGTTGCGCACCGCCAGGATCGTCTTGGCCCCGGCCCGGGCCAACTCGCTGGCGGTGACCAACCCGAGGCCGCTGTTCGCGCCGGTGACGATCACGGTGCGGCCGGAGAATGAAGGTAGATCGGCGGCTGTCCACGTCATGGCCAACACCTTAGTGGCGGCGCTACTTGGGCGGCGCGTTCGGCACCGCGACGGTGAAGCCGGCGATGACGGCCTCGATGTCGGGTGCCTCCTCGGCGGCCTTCTCGGCGTAGCCGGTGACCGTGAACTGGATGAGGTAGCGCTGGGCCGGCGGCGCCGGCTGGCCGGCGGCCTTGGGTGGCTGCGGGGCGCCGGTGGCGATGACGATGCGGTTGTAGCTGTGCATGCGGCGGCCGTTGAGGTCGTAGCTGCCCTCGATCATCGACGACGGGAAACCCTTCCAGTTGTCGGTGGAGGCATTGAGCCGCTTGAAGTTCTGCGACAGTTCCGCGTCGGCGTAGCCGTGCTTGATGGCCTCGTTCACGTCGAAATCGCCGGTGAGCTTCAACACCACCAGCATCGCGGTGGGGTAGGTGTCGCCCTTGGCGATCGTTTCGGTTCCCGGCGCGAAGTTCGGATTGCTGTAGTCCTCCCAGCCCTTCGGGCGCGGCATCGTCACCGTCAGATCGGTGAGCTTGTCGGGCGCGATGGGCTCGCCGCTGACGCCCGCGCCCTCGAGGAACTTGGCGAGCGGCACCGGCGCCTGGCTGCTGGTGGACGGAGCCGTCGTGCTCGGCGTCGACCAGACCGAGTGATAGTCAGGCGTTTTCGCGCCGCAGCCCGTTGCGGCGAGTACCACCAGCGCGACGGCAGCCGCGCAGCGTAGAGCAGTCGGCACTACGCGGATCCGTCGAAAAGCCCTGTCACCGAACCATTCTCGAACACCGCGCGGATCGTGCTGGCCAGCAGAGGGGCGATGGACAAGACCGTGAGCTGCGGGAACTGCTTGTCCTCACCGATCGGCAGCGTGTTGGTGACGATCACCTCGCGGGCGCCGCACTCGGCAAGCCGTTGCGGCGCAGGATCAGAAAGCACTCCGTGCGTCGCCGCGATGATGACATCGCGCGCGCCGTCTTCGTGCAGCAGCTCGACCGCCCCGGCGATCGTGCCGCCGGTGTCGATCATGTCGTCGGTGAGAATGCAGGTCCTGCCCTTGACGTCGCCGACGACGCGGTTGGACTTCACCTGGTTGGGCACCAGCGGATCTCGGGTCTTGTGAATGAAGGCCAGGGGGACGCCGCCCAGTGCGTCGGCCCATTTCTCGGCGACACGCACGCGGCCGGAGTCGGGCGAGACCACCACCATGTCGTCGTCGGCGTAGTTCTCGCCGATGTAGCCGCACAGCAGCGACTGCCCACGCATGTGATCGACCGGGCCGTCGAAGAAGCCCTGGATCTGGTCGGTGTGCAGGTCGACGGTGACGATCCGGTCGGCGCCCGCGGTCTTGAACAGGTCGGCGACCAGCCGGGCCGAGATGGGCTCGCGGCCGCGGTGCTTCTTGTCCTGCCGGGCGTAGGGATAGAACGGCAGGATCGCGGTGATCCGCTTGGCGCTGCCGCGCTTGAGCGCGTCGATCATGATCAGCTGTTCCATCAGCCACTTGTTCAGCGGGAACGGGTGTGACTGCAGGACGAACGCGTCGCAGCCGCGGACCGATTCGTCGAAGCGGACGAAGATCTCGCCGTTGGCGAAGTCACGCGCGGTCTGCGCGGTGACCGCGACGTCGAGTTCCTTGGCCACCTGCTCGGCCAGTTCCGGGTGCGCCCGACCCGAGAAGAGCATCAGGTTCTTGCGGTTGTCGGTCCAGTCGGTGCCCACTGTGCGCCCTCGCCGGTTGGGGATCGATATCGGCCTCAATGGTACGTAGCGTGTCGCGCTACGCGTGGCCGGGTTGCCAGATCATGAACAAAAGGTGCCGCCCTCACGGCGTTTCGTCGCCCGGCGTGTTCGCTTCGTCGCGCTCGGCGAGCGCGCGCCGCGCGGCTTCGTCCGCCGCCGACCCGGGGCGTTTGCGCGACACCCAGCCCTCGATAGTTGCGCTGCTGGCCTGCCGACACCGCCAGCGCCCCTGGCGGCACGTCGTCGCGCACGACTGTGCCCGCGCCGGTGTAGGCGCCGTCGCCGACGGTGACCGGCGCGACGAACATGGTGTCGGATCCCGTTCGCACGTGCGAGCCGATCGTGGTGCGGCGCCTTGTTCTCCCCGTCGTAGTTGACGAACACGCTGGACGCGCCGATATTGCTGTGGTCGCCGATGTCGGCGTCGCCGACGTAGGTCAGGTGCGGCACCTTGGTGCCTTCGCCGATCGTCGCGTTCTTGGTTTCGACGAACGCGCCGAGCTTGCCGTCGCGCGCCGAGCACGGTGCCCGGCCGTAGGTAGGTGAACGGCCCCACGTCTGCGCCGTCTCCGATCACCGCGGATGCGGCGTGGGTGCGCGACCACCGCGGCCTCGTCGCCGACGGTGACGTCGGTCAGCGTCGTGTCGGGGCCGATCCGGCAGCGCCCGCCGATGCGGGTCGAGCCGAGCAGCTGCGTGCCCGGGTGGATCACGGTGTCACGGCCGATGGTGACGTCGACGTCGATCCAGGTGGTGGCGGGATCGACGATCGTCACGCCGGCGCGCTGATGCGCGGCGACGATGCGCCGGTTGAGCTCGGCGCCCAGCTCGGCCAGCTGCACCCGGTCGTTGACCCCGGCGACCAGCGTGGCGTCGTCGACGTGCTTGGCCTGCACCACATGCCCGTCGGACCGGACGATCGAGATCACATCGGTCAGGTAGAGCTCGCTGCTGGGCGTTGTCGGACTGCAGCCGGCTCAGCGCCGAGCGCAGTGCCGCGATGTCGAACGCGTAGACACTGGCGTTGACCTCATGGATGGCCAGCTGCGACGGGCTGGCGTCGGCCTGCTCGACGATGCCGATGACCTCACCGTCCTGCGGTGCGCAGGATGCGGCCGTAGCCCGTCGGATCCGGCAACGTCGTGGTGAGCACGGTCGCGGCGGCGGGTCCGGCGCCGTGCGCGGCGATCAGGCCGGCCAGCGTGTCGGCGTCCAGCAGCGGCACATCGCCCGAGGTCACGACGACGATGCCGGTGAAGTCCTCGGGCAGTGCCGACAGGCCGCAGCCCACGGCGTGGCCGGTGCCGAGCTGCTGCTCCTGCACCGCGACCTGGATCGGCCGGCCGAGCTCGTCGGCCAGGTCGCCGACCGCAGGCGCGACCTGGTCGCGGTCGTGGCCCAGCACGACCACGAGATGAGCCGGCGCCGTCTTGGCCACCGAATGCAGCGCGTGCGACAGCATGCTGCGGCCGGCCAGCGTGTGCAGCACCTTGGGGCGTGTCCGACCGCATGCGGGTACCCGCCCCGGCCGCCAGAACCAGGACCGCAGCCTCGCCGTTGCTTGTCAATCGAATCTCCAAGCTCCGTGTCGATAGTCGCTTGCCAAGGCTCGCTCCGTGTCGATAGTCGCTTGCCGAGGCTCGCTCCGTGTCGATAGTCGCTCGCCCGAGGCTCGCTCCGTCGCCAGGACTCGAACCTGAACTATCTGAACCAAAATCAGAGGTGCTGCCGATTACACCACGACGGACTGATCAACTCGTGATGCTAGTCGAAGCGAACTACCCTCAAAGGCGTGGCAGCACCCGACAAGGAAGTGCGTGCACCCCGCGCCAGGATGACCGGCGCCGAGCGCCGCCACCAGCTCATCGACGTCGCACGAACGTTGTTCGCCGAGCGCGGGTACGAGGGCACCTCGATCGAGGAGATCGCGCAGCGTGCCAACGTCTCCAAGCCGGTCGTCTACGAGCACTTCGGAGGCAAGGAGGGGCTCTACGCGGTGGTGGTCGACCGTGAGATGTCGGCGCTGCTGGACGGAATCACCTCGTCGCTGACCAGGATGACCAACAACCGGTCCCGGCTGCGCATCGAGCGGGTGGCGCTGGCGCTGCTGACCTATGTCGAGGAGCGCACCGACGGGTTCCGCATCTTGATCCGGGACTCGCCGGCCAGCATCAGCTCGGGCACCTACTCCACCCTGCTCAACGAGGCCGTCAACCAGGTGTCGTCGATCCTGGCCGGTGACTTCTCCCGTCGCGGCCTCGACCCCGACATGGCACCGCTGTACGCCCAGGCGCTGGTCGGGTCGGTGTCGATGACCGCGCAGTGGTGGCTCGACGTGCGAGAGCCGAAGAAAGAAGTGGTCGCCGCTCATCTGGTCAACTTGTGCTGGAACGGGCTGATGCACCTCGAGGACGACCCGCAGCTGCTCGACGAGTAGGACCGCTTTCGTCCCCGGAAATCGACGTCCTGGCGAGTGCCTACGATGGATACATCATGACCGCATCGGGGATCGCCCATGTTCAAACCCCGATCGCGGGGCTCGTTGAGCTGGCGCTGCGGGATCCCTCGTTGGCCGATGTCGCCCGCCGTGCCGCCGACCGACCCAGCGATCTCAACCTGATCGGCCCCGCCAGCGCCAGGGTGTTCGCGGCGAGCGCGCTGGCGCGGGTCGGTCCGCTGGTCGTGGTGACCGCCACCGGGCGCGAAGCCGACGATCTGACCGCCGAACTGCGCGGCGTGCTGGGCGACGCGGTCGCGATGTTCCCGTCCTGGGAGACGCTGCCGCACGAGCGGCTTGTCGCCCGGGGTCGACACGGTCGGCGCCCGGCTGATGCTGCTGCTGCGGTTGGCCCATCCCGATGACGGGCGGCTCGGCCCGCCGGTGCGCGTCGTGGTCACCACGACGCGGTCGCTGCTGCAGCCGATGGCGACCCGACCTGGCCGATATCGAGCCGGTGACGCTGACCGTCGGTGCCGAGGCCGAATTCGAAGCCGTCATCGCGCGGCTCGTCGACCTGGCCTACACCCGTGTCGACATGGTCGGCAAGCGCGGCGAGTTCGCGGTGCGCGGCGGCATTCTCGACGTCTTCCCGCCGACCGCCGAGCACCCGGTGCGCGTCGAGTTCTGGGGCGACGAAGTCTCCGAGATGCGCATGTTCTCCGTCGCCGACCAGCGCTCGATCCCCGAGATCGCCGTCGATTCGGTGGTCGCCGTGCCGTGCCGGGAACTGCTGCTGACCGACGACGTGCGCGACAGGGCCGCCAAACTTGCCGCCGAGCATCCGACACAGGACAACAGCGTGCCGGGCAGCGTGCCCGACATGCTGGCCAAGCTGGCCGAGGGCATCCCGGTCGACGGCATGGAGGCGCTGCTGCCGTTGCTGCGCCCCACCGACTTGTCGACGCTGTCCGACCACCTGCCCGCGGGCACGCCGCTGCTGATCTGCGACCCGGAGAAGGTCCGCACCCGCGCGGCCGACCTGATCAAGACCGGCCGCGAGTTCCTGGAAGCCTCCTGGTCGACGGCCGCGGTCGGCGGTGACGTGCCGATCGACATCGAAGCCCTCGGCGCATCGGGGTTCGTCGACCTCGCCGACGCGCGGGCCGCGGCGCGCGAGGGCGGCCACCCGTGGTGGACGCTCAGCCAGTTGTCCGACGGAGTCCGGCGCGCGAACTCGACATCCGGCCCGCCCCGTCGGCGCGTGGCCAACAGTCGAACATCGAGCGAGATCTTCGCGATGCTGAGGGCGCACGTCGCGACGGGCGGCTACGCCGTCGTCGTCACCCCCGGCACCGGCACGGCGCACCGCGTTGTCGAGCAGCTGGCCGAATCAGACACTCCCGCAACGATGTTGGAGCCCGGAGCGGCGCCGAAAGAGGGCGTCGTCGGGGTGTTGAAGGGCCCGCTGCACGACGGTGTGGTGATCGCCGGCGCCAACCTCGTCGTGATCACCGAGACGGACCTGACCGGCAACCGGGCCACCGCCATCGAGGGCAAGCGGCTGGCCGCCAAGCGCCGCAACGTCGTCGACCCGCTGGCGCTGACGGCAGGCGATCTGGTCGTGCACGACCAGCACGGCATCGGCCGGTTCGTCGAGATGACCGAGCGCGTGGTCGGCGGCGCACGCCGCGAGTACCTGGTGCTCGAGTACGCATCGAGCAAGCGCGGCGGCGGCTCCGACCGGCTCTACGTCCCGATGGACTCGCTGGACCAGCTGTCGCGCTACGTCGGCGGTGAGTCACCGACGCTGTCGCGCCTGGGCGGCAGCGACTGGGCGAACACCAAGACCAAAGCCCGCCGGGCGGTCCGTGAGATCGCCGCCGAGCTGGTGTCGCTGTATGCCAAGCGGCAGGCCTCGGCGGGCCACGCGTTCGCCCCGGACACCCCGTGGCAGGCCGAGATGGAGGACGCGTTCGGGTTCACCGAGACCGTCGACCAGATGACGGCGATCACCGAGGTCAAGAGCGACATGGAGAAGCCGGTACCGATGGACCGGGTGGTCTGCGGTGACGTCGGATACGGAAAGACCGAGATCGCGGTGCGCGCGGCGTTCAAGGCGGTGCAGGACGGTAAGCAGGTCGCCGTGCTGGTGCCGACGACGCTGTTGGCCGACCAGCACCTGCAGACGTTCTCCGAACGGATGGCCGGCTTCCCGGTCACCGTGAAGGGGCTGTCGCGGTTTACCGAGCCCCGCCGAGTCGCGCGCGGTGCTTGAGGGCATGAAGGACGGGTCGGTCGACATCGTGATCGGCACGCACCGGCTGCTGCAGACGGGCGTCACCTGGAAGGACCTCGGCCTGGTCGTGGTCGACGAGGAGCAGCGCTTCGGCGTCGAGCACAAGGAGCACATCAAGTCGATGCGCACCCACGTCGACGTGCTGACCATGAGCGCCACCCCGATCCCGCGCACGCTGGAGATGAGCCTGGCCGGCATCCGGGAGATGTCGACGATCCTGACCCCGCCCGAGGAGCGCTATCCGGTGCTGACCTACGTCGGCCCGCACGACGACAAGCAGGTCGCGGCCGCTTTGAGGCGCGAGATGCTGCGCGACGGGCAGGTCTTCTACATCCACAACCGGGTCAGGTCCATCGATCAGGCCGCCGCCCGGGTGCGGGCGCTGGTGCCCGAGGCGCGCGTCGCGGTCGCGCACGGGCAGATGCCCGAGGAGCAGTTGGAGCGCACCGTCGAGGGCTTCTGGAACCGTGAGTTCGACATTCTGGTGTGCACGACGATCGTCGAGACTGGCCTGGACATCTCCAATGCCAACACGCTGATCGTGGAGCGCGCCGACACGTTCGGGCTCTCGCAGCTACATCAGTTGCGCGGCCGCGTGGGACGCAGTCGCGAGCGGGGCTACGCCTATTTCCTGTATCCGCCGGAGGTTCCGCTCACCGAGACGGCGTATGACCGGCTGGCCACCATCGCGCAGAACAACGAGCTCGGCGCCGGCATGGCGGTGGCGATGAAGGATCTGGAAATCCGCGGTGCCGGAAACGTGCTCGGCGCCGAGCAATCCGGACACGTCGCCGGGGTCGGATTCGATCTCTACGTCCGCCTCGTCGGCGAAGCCGTCGAAGCCTACCGCGCGGCTGCCGACGGGAAAACCGTTGCTGCCGTTGAGGAACCGAAGGACGTGCGGATCGACCTACCGGTCGACGCAAACCTGCCGCCGGACTACATCGCCAGCGACCGGCTGCGCCTCGAGGGATATCGGAGGCTGGCGGCGGCCGCCGATGACGGGGCGGTCGACTCGGTTGTTGACGAGCTTGTCGACCGGTACGGGCCGCTGCCCGAACCCGCCCAGCGATTGGTTGCCGTCGCCCGGCTGCGGCTGCTGCTGCGCCAGTACGGGATCACCGAAGTCAGCGCGATATCCGAGTCGACGCTTCGGCTGTCCCCGTTGCGGCTGGTCGACTCACAGCAACTTCGGCTCAAGAGGTTGTACCCGAGCGCGAATTACCGGGCAACGACCTCGACGGTGCAAGTGCCGATCCCGCGAGCGGGTTCTGGCGTTGGGGCGCCGCGCATTCGTGATCTTGAACTGGTTGCCATGGTGGCCGGGCTGGTGGTGGCCCTCGATGGAAAACCCCAGCAAGATGTTGGTATAACGAAGTTCGGAGGTGCGGCAATGAGCGACAAGCGACAGGCGACATGACGGTCGTCCTGGTCGACCCTCGCCGCCCGTCGTTGGTTCCCGTCGAGGCCATCGACCTGCTGACCGGTGATGTCCAGTACACCGAGGAGATGCCCGTCAAGGTGCCGTGGTCGCTGCCTGCGGCCCGCCCGGCCTACGACGGCGAGGACGCCCCGGTGTTGCTGTCATCCGATCCCGACCATCCGGCGGTGAAGGCCCGCCTGGCGGCAGGCGACAGGTTGATCGCGGCACCCGACGCCGCGCCGGGGGAGCGGCTGGTCGATGCGGTGGCGATGATGGACAAGCTGCGCACCGCCGGGCCGTGGGAAAGCGAGCAAACGCACGACTCGCTGCGCCGCTACCTGCTCGAGGAGACCTACGAGGTGTTCGACGCGGTGCGCGGCGGCAACGCCGACGAGCTGCGTGAGGAGCTCGGAGACGTTTTGCTGCAGGTGCTGTTTCACGCCCGCATCGCCGAGGACGCGCCGTCGCACCCCTTCACCATCGACGACGTGGCCGATTCGCTGGTGCGCAAGCTCGGCAACCGCGTGCCCGCCGTGCTCGCCGGAGAACCGATCTCGCTGGACGAACAGCTCGCCCAGTGGGAGGAACGCAAGGCCATGGAAAAAGCTGGGCAAAGGCCACAGTTCTTCCATGGACGACGTGCCAACCGGACAGCCCGCATTGGCGTTGGCGCAGAAGGTGATCGAGCGCGTCACTCCGGCCGGGCTGCCAACCGATCTGATCCCGGACACCATCACGTCGGTGACCGTCTCTGCCGATTCTGACGCCGAGAATGCGCTGCGCTCAGCGGTTTTGGAGTTCATGGACACCGTACGTCGGGTAGAGCATGCGATCGCGGCGGGCCGCCGCGGTGAGGACGTGCCCGAGGAGCTCGATGTGGCGACGCTCGGCGAGATCGCCGAGGAGGAGTGGCGGGCGTACTGGCCGCAGCCGGCCGAGGACCCCGAGCCGATGACCGGCCGGTCAAGACCGGGCCGGCCGAAGACGCCGAGCCGGCCGAGGACGCCGAGCCGACGTCGGCCGAAGACGCCGAGCCGAAGTCGGCCGAGGACGCCGAGCCGATGCCGGCCGAAGACGCCGAGCCGATGCCAGAACACGCCTCGACCGAAGAGGCCACCGCGCTAAGCCTCAGCTGAACAAGGCCTGGCCGACATAGCGACCCTCCTCGGGTGCCGGCGGGACCGCGAAGATCGCCGAGCCGATATGGCGGATGTACTCGTTGAGCAAATCGTGTGCGCCGAGCCGATTCTGGAGGGTGATGAAATGCGCCGGGTCATTCTGGTAGGAGATGAACAGCAGTCCGGCGTTGAGCTTGCCGGTCGCGTCGAGCCCGTCGGTGTAGTTGTAGGAGCGACGGCGGATCATCACACCGCCGTTGTTCTCCCGTGCGGCGAGGGCGACGTGGGAGACCGGGTCAATGACCGGGTCACCCCCACTGTCCTTGGCGGCGAAGTCGGGGGTGTCGAATTCCTTCGTGCCCGTCAGCGGTGAGCCCTGCTCCTTGTGCCGGCCGAAGATCCTCTGCTGATTGCCGATTCGGTCGGTGTCCCACGTTTCGAGCAGCATCCGGATCTTGCGAACCACCTGGTAGGTGCCCCCGTTCAGCCACGGTTGGTCGCTGTTGGCGACCCACACGAACTGGGAGTACTGCTCCTCGGTGCTGATGTTGCGCGTTCCGTCCTTGAACCCCAAAAGATTTCGCGGAGTTTGCTGCCCCGGCCGGCCGACGCGCGGCCGAAACCCAGCACGGCCCACGACGGCGTGACGATCCGCCTGCCGATGCGGGCGAGGTTTCGGGTGGCGTGGTAGCACACCTGCGGGTCGTCGGCACACGCCTGAATCGACAGGTCGCCGCCGGTCAGCCCGGGGTCGAGATTGTCCCCGTTGAGCGTGGGCAATTCGGCAAGCAGCGCGGGCTTGTGCGCCGCGAGGCCGAAGCGTTCCCCGAATACCGAAGGGCCGAGGCCAATGGTCACGGTCAGGCTGGCCGGGCTCAGTCCGAACGCCTCACCGGTGTCGATCGCCGGCGCGACCGCGCTGGTGGGCTGCACAGTGCCGACCGGATTTCCCTGCTGCAGCACCGCCGAGGCGGCCGACCAGCGGGCCAGCAGTGTCTGCAGATCCTGGCGAGTCGCGCCGGGAGCCAAGGTGAACGACATGAACACGCAATTGCGTTGCGGCTCGGTGGCCACGCCCGCTGGGTGGGCCTGTCCGTAGAACGGGTAGCTGCGGTGCAGGTCGACCGCGTCCTTGTCGGTGTTGTCGCGATGTACCGACGACGCCTGCGCCCACCCCGCTGCACCGCCGCCGGCAGCGCCGACGGCCAGCCCGCCAACGCCGGCCCACAGGGCGCGGCCCAGCACCCCGCGCCGGGACACCCCCGAGGACTCGGCTGTCATCCTGCCGTCGCCACCTTCTGGGCGATCGTCGAGAGGCTGTCGTGCAGCGGCTCGATCACGGCCGTCAGCTTGGGTGCGTCGGTTGCCCGCAACTGCGGTGTCCACAGCTTGAACCCGCCCGGTGCCGGTCGGGTCCCGATAGCCATCGAGCGTGGCCTGCACCGACTTGAACTGCTGATCGATCTGTGCGACGAGGGTGGGGTCGATCTTCTGCAGGCCCGGCCGTAACGACGCGAAGGCCTGCTGGGCACCTTCGACGTTGCCCGCGAAGTCCACAAAGTCGATGTGGCTGAACTCCTCCTCTTCACCAGTGATCTTGGTGTTCTGCACCTCTTCGAGCAGATCGGCCGCACCGTTGGCGAGGTCCTCCGGCTTGTATTGCAGGGTCTTCACCACGTCGACCAGCTTGCCGGCGTTGCCGACCAACTCCGTGCTGTAACTCTTGGTTTGGGCGGTGATGCCCCCGCCCCAGAGGTCGCGTTCGATGGCGTGGAAGCCCTTCCAGCCCACCTTCGCGTCCACCGGGGTCGACTCCCGCATGTCGATGAGGTAGTCGAGATTGCCCGCGTTGTCATCGACGGCGAAGCCGGGAAGCACGAAGCCTTCGACGCTCGACTCGGACCGTTCGTAGTAGGGCCGCGCCTTCGCGTAGGCCGCCTTGGCGTCGTTGACGTTGCCGGACTGGACGGCCGCGTCCAGCTGTTTGACACCGTCGTTCAGCAGGTTGATCTGGCTGATCACATAGGCCGCGTATTCCTTGGTGCTCTGGTCCAGGACCGTCTGTGTCGAGCCGGTCGGAGCCGCCGCGGCTTGTCCGGTGACGGTGAAGTCGAGGAACTCGGTCGCCGCGCCGGGGCAGTACAGCTGATACTTGCCGCCGTCGAGCGTGACGGTGAACGACACCGGATCCAGCCCGGGAGCCAGGTTCTCCTTCTCGCCGAGGATGCGCTGGTCCTTGATCAGCTCCACTTCGCTGATGCCCAGGTGCGTCCTTGTTCGCGATGCGTGAAGGTGACCGGCCCCGCGGGCACGCTGCCGTTGTCGACCTTGCAGGAGTCCTTGCCGGCCTCGTTGGCCATGGTGATGTTGACCGCGGTTACCCCGTTGCCGCCCGACGGTAGGCGCGGCGCTACTGCTGCTGTTGCCCGAACTCGTATTGCTGGTGGAGCCGCATGCGGCCGCGGCGACCGCGACCGCGGCGATCAGGGCGGGCAGGACGGGCCGAGCTGGACCAGCCGCTACGAGACGGCAATCTGGTCTCGCTGAGGTGCTTCACCATGCTGGTGTTGTTTCCTTTCGTTGCCGGTGGAGGTGCGGTTGGTGCGCAGGGCAGAAAAGACGAAGCAGAAAGACCGCGCGCCGAGTGCCAGCACCGCAGGCAGCCACGCCGTCCACAGCTGGTGGTCGGCGCGAGATTTGGGAGGCCTTCGCGATCTGATCCGCCGCGGCCTGGTCCTCGCCGGTGGACGTGGCCCAGTCGCCGGCGAGCCCGCCGACGCTGACGGTCTTGGTGGAAGAAAGGCCGCCTCCACGCAGTGTGGCGACGCGAGAGCTGGCGGCCTCGGCTCGGACGAGTGCGTCCCCGTGGGAGAACACGGTGTAGGCGGTGCTTGCGTTCCATTGCACGGCGAACGGCCCCGGCGTGCGGGCGGCGCCCAGCCCGACCGGGAGGCGTCCGCCGGTGAGCCCGACGAGCTCGGCCAGGGTGACGGTGCCCGACGTCAGGCCCGGGTCGGTGGGGACCTGTGGCCTGCCACACGTCGACGGTCACGCCGTCGACGGTCTGCTGGCCTGCGGGCGCCAGCCGCACATCGGCCGCGCCGGGGACGGAAAGCAGCCGAGTGTTGTCGTCCGCGTGCATCGTCGCCGACACGCCGCGCATCGTCACACGATGCACGTGTGTGTCCGTCGGCTCTGGTCGCGACGCGCGTCGGCCCCGGCGTTCGCCAGCCACCGTGGCACGAATACGGCCAGGGTGACAGCGCCGACGCCCAGTGCGGCGGCGGCCGCGAGCAACAGCCCGCGACGAGCACGCGGCGCGGCCGCCAGCCGCGCCGGCCAGAGGAAGCACGATCAGCACCGGGACCGCGTAGAGCACCCATCCGAGGACCTCGACGAGGCGCGGATCGGTTGGTATCCCGAACATTCCGGTGATAAGGGCGCCGAGAACGGATCGCGTCGGCATCCATCCGGAGAAGTCGAAGACGCGCTGCTGCCCGATGGTCACCCAGCCCGCCTCGTGCGCCGTGCGCAGGCCGCTCATCACCAGGCCCGCCGCGATCAGCACCAGGAAGACCCCGGTGATCCGAAAGAATCGGGCCAAGTTCAGCTTGAGGCCGCCATAGAAGATGCCAACGCCGATGACGATCGCCACCGCGATGCCGACGGCGCCGCCCAGCACCGCCCACCCCCGGCCGCCGCCGGAGGTCTGGGCGGCCGCCAGCAGGAACACGGCGGTTTCGAAGCCCTCCTTGAGCACGGCGAGAAACGCCATGGTGGCCAGCGCCAGCGAGCCGCCGGTGTTGATCGCCTGCTGCGCCTCCCGTTCGAGTTCGCCCTTCAGCCGGGCGGCGTTGCGGTTCATCCAGATGATCATGGTCGTCACGAACACCACGGCGATCGCGCCGATGACCGTCTCCAGCATTTCCTGCTGCCGCTGAGGAAGGTTGTCGGACAACAGATTTAGCGCAACACCGACGGCAACGCTGATGGCGACGGCGACAGCGACGCCGACCAGCATGGGGCGCACCGATCTGCCGTTACGCCTGAGAAAGGCGGCGACGATGCTGACGATGAGGGTGGCCTCCAGACCCTCCCGCAAACCGATCAGAAAGGTGCCAACGAAGATGCCCTGCACCCGTTCCCCAATCGATCGTCGCGGCGTTACTACCCGAGGTTTGTTAAGGCTAGCCAAAACAAGGTGTGCCTCACCTTAGTCGATTCCGCTGACGGAGAGTACACCTTCACAGAGTTCATCCAGTTGCCCCGGCTGGGTCTGCTGTCGCGCGAGCGCGTGCGACGATTGGGCAACGACCAGAGCGGGTTTGAGGGAGTCCGGTGTCGCCAGTGCGTTGGCTGCGGGCTGTCGCGGTGATCGGCGCGACAGTGCTGCTCTTGGCTTGGAGCTGCTCGTGGCAACTGGGCACCCCGATTCCCGGCGGTGTGCCGCCGCCCGCGGGCGATCCGGTGCCCAAGATCGACACCCACGTCAAGGGCCGGCCCGCCGATCAGCTGCACACATGGGCGGCTCAACGCGCGCAGGCCCTCGGCATCCCGGTCATCGCGCTGGAGGCCTACGCGTACGCCGCGCGCGTCGCGCAGGTGGAGAACCCCGACTGCCATCTGGCCTGGACGACGCTGGCCGGTATCGGGGAGGTGGAGAGCCACCACGGCACCTACGGCGGCGCGGTCATCGCGCCCAACGGCGACGTCACGCCGCCGATCCGCGGTGTGCGCCTCGACGGCTCCAACGGCAACCTGGAGATCGTCGCCACCGACGGCGGCCAGCCCGACGGCGACCCGGATTACGCCAGGGCGATGGGGCCCGATGCAGTTCATCCCCGAGACGTGGAAGCTCTACGGCGTCGACGCCCACAATGACGGCATCGTCAGCCCGGACAATATCGACGACGCGGCGTTGTCGGCGGCGGGCTATCTGTGCTGGCGCGGCAAGAACCTGGCCACCCCGCGCGGCTGGATGGACGCGCTGCGCGCCTACAACCATTCCGACCAGTACGCCCGCACGGTGCGGGACTGGGCGACGGCCTACGCCACCGGACACCCCCTCTGAACACGCCGCGGGCAGGTGCACGCTCTAGGCTCAACTCCGTCAGGCCCCATGACCAAGGAGAAGCCAGTGCCCATCATCGAGCAGGTCGGAGCCCGCGAGATCCTCGACTCCCGCGGCAACCCGACGGTCGAGGTCGAGGTGGCGCTGCTGGACGGCACGTTCGCCCGTGCCGCGGTGCCGTCGGGCGCGTCGACCGGCGAGCACGAGGCGGTCGAACTGCGCGACGGCGGCAGCCGCTACGGCGGCAAGGGCGTCGAGAAAGCGGTGCAGGCCGTGCTCGACGAGATCGCGCCCGCGGTCATCGGGCTGAGCGCCGACGACCAGCGCGCTGGTCGACCAGGCGCTGGTCGACCTCGACGGCACGCCGGACAAGTCGCGACTGGGCGCCAACGCGATCCTCGGGGTGTCGCTCGCGGTTGCCAAGGCCGCCGCGGACTCGACGGGCCTGCCGCTGTTCCGCTACGTCGGCGGCCCCAACGCACACATCCTGCCGGTGCCGATGTTGAACATCCTCAACGGCGGCGCACACGCCGACACCGGCGTCGACGTCCAGGAGTTCATGGTCGCGCCGATCGGCGCGCCCAGCTTCAAGGAGGCGCTGCGCTGGGGCGCCGAGGTGTACCACTCGCTGAAGGCGGTGCTCAAGAAGCAGGGTCTGGCCACCGGCCTCGGCGACGAGGGCGGCTTCGCGCCCGACGTGGCAGGCACCAAGGCCGCGCTGGACCTGATCCTGAGTGCGATCGAGGCGACGGGCTTGACGCCGGGCTCCGACGTCGCGCTGGCGCTCGACGTCGCCGCCACCGAATTCTTCACCGACGGAACGGGTTACCGCTTCGAGAAGGAGACCCGCACGGCCGAGCAGATGTCCGAGTTCTACGCCGGGCTGATCGACTCGCTACCCGCTGGTGTCGATCGAGGACCCGCTCTCGCGAGGACGACTGGGACGGCTGGGTGGCGCTGACGACGGCGATCGGCGACCGCGTCCAGATCGTCGGCGACGACCTGTTCGTCACCAACCCGGAGCGTCTGGAGGAGGGCATCGAACGGGGCGCGGCCAACGCGTTGCTGGTGAAGGTGAACCAGATCGGCACGCTCACCGAGACGCTGGACGCCGTGGCGCTGGCCCACAACAGCGGCTACCGCACCATGATGAGCCACCGCAGCGGCGAGACCGAGGACACCACGATCGCCGACCTCGCGGTCGCGGTGGGCAGCGGCCAGATCAAGACCGGTGCGCCGGCGCGCAGCGAGCGCGTCGCGAAGTACAACCAGCTGCTGCGTATCGAGGAGACGCTCGGCGACGCCGCCCGCTACGCCGGTGACCTGGCGTTCCCGCGCTTCTCGCCGGGCGAGGCCAAATAACCCGTGCCCGAGGCGAAACGGCCCGATCCGAAGCGACGGTCCCCGGCTTCTCGACCGGCCAAGTCGGCCGCAAGCCCGGCGAGACGGGCCGGGGCCGTCCGCGGGGGGCAGCGCCCACCCGCCGCGAGCCGCGCGCGATCGAGACGAGGCCGGCGCCGCAGGCAGCCGAAGCCGAGCCGAAGGAAACCATCCGCGAAGCCATTGTCGCGTCGGCGGAGCAGCAGTCAGAGCAGCGATTCGGCTCGGCGGCCCGGCGCGCGGCGATTCTCGCCGCGGTGGTCTGCGTGCTCACCCTGACCATCGCGGGCCCGGTGCGCACCTACTTCGCGCAGCGCACCGAGATGAAGCAGTTGCAGGCCACCGAGGCGCAACTGCGCACGCAGATCGCGCGATCTCGAAGAGCAGAAGGTCAAACTCGCCGACCCCGTGTTCATCGCGGCGCAGGCCCGCGAGCGGCTCGGATTCGTGATGCCAGGCGACATTCCGTATCAGGTACAGCTCCCCGCGAACAGTGCGGCGCCGGGGGCACCAGGCGGCGCAGCCGGCGAAGGCGCATGCCGACGAGCCCTGGTACACGTCGCTGTGGCACACCATCGCCGATGCGCCGCACGGTGTTTCGCCGACGATCGCGCCCAACCCGCCGCCGGGCCCGCCGCCTCCGACGACCGCTCCGCCCAGTGCGCCCCCTCCCGGTGGTTGAGCCCGCCGATCTGGACGCCGTCGCCCGGCAACTGGGCCGCGAGCCCCGCGGCGTGCTGGAGATCGCCTACCGGTGTCCCAACGGCGAGCCCGGCGTCGTCAAGACGGCGCCGAGACTGCTTGACGGGACGCCGTTTCCGACGTTGTACTACCTGACCCACCCGGCGCTGACGGCGGCGGCCAGCCGGCTTGAGTCCGCAGGCCTGATGCGCGAGATGACCGAGCGGCTGCAACGAGGATCCGCAGCTGGCCGCCGCGTACCGGCGGGCGCACGAGTCCTACCTCGCCGAGCGTGATGAGATCGAGCCGCTGGGCACGACGTTTTCCGGTGGCGGCATGCCCGAGCGGGTCAAGTGTCTGCATGTTCTGATCGCGCACTCGCTGGCCAAGGGGCCCGGCGTCAATCCTTTCGGCGACGAAGCGCTGGCGGCGTTGGCTGACGAGCCGGCGATGGCGGGCATCCTGGAGAAGGGCAGATGGACGTGAATCGGGTGGCGGCGATCGACTGCGGCACCAACTCGATCAGGCTCTTGATCGCCGACGCCGACTGCGACGGCCGCCTGCGCGACGTGCACCGCGAGATGCGGATCGTGCGGTTGGGCCAAGGCGTCGACGCCACAGGGCAATTCGCACCGGAAGCGCTGGCGCGCACGAAGACGGCGTTGGTCGATTACGCCGAGCTGCTGCGCGATTTTGCGGTGTCCAAGGTGCGGATGGTGGCGACGTCGGCCGCCAGGGACGCCGGCAACCGCGACGTGTTCTTCGCGATGACGGCCGACGTGTTGGGTGCGGTGGTCCCCGGTGCGGTCGCGGAGGTGATCACCGGTACCGACGAGGCGGCCCTGTCGTTCCGCGGGGCGGTCGGCGAATTAAACTCCGCCTCAGCGCCTTTCGTGGTCGTCGACCTCGGCGGCGGTTCGACCGAAGTGGTGCTGGGCGAGCGCTGGGAAGCGGAGTCGAGGCGAGCTTCTCCGCCGACATCGGGTGTGTGCGGCTGACCGAGCGCTGCCTGCACTCCGATCCGCCGACGGCCGCCCAGATCGCGGCCGCGCGGGAATTCGTGCGCGAGCGGCTGGCAGACGCACTGCGGGCGGTGCCCGTCGAGCGGGCCCGCACCTGGGTCGGGGTGGCAGGCACGATGACCACGCTGTCGGCGCTCGCGCAGCAGATGACCACCTACGACGCCGATGCGATCCACCTGTCCAGGGTGCGGTTCGGTGACCTGCTGCGCGGTGTGCGATGAGTTGATCGCGATGACGCGTCAGCAGCGCGCAGCCCTAGGACCGATGCATGAGGGCCGCGTCGACGTCATCGGCGGCGGCGCCATCATCGTCGAGGAACTCGCGCATGCGCTGGGCGACCGGGCGGGCATCGACGAGCTCGTGGTCAGCGAGCACGACATCCTCGACGGCATCGCGCTGTCGATCGCCTAGCCCGGACCGCCCCACAGCGCAGTGGCTACCTTTTGATGCTGCAGTTGGGCGGGTTGCCGCAGTGATGGCCGCCCTTGCAGGCACTGCAATGGCAGTTACATCCCGAGCCGGCCCGGACTTCTGATGCTCGCATCGCCGATCAACTCCTCTGACGCCCTGACCACCGAAGACAGTGGGAGCAGAGTTCGCTGGCAAGAACGCATATCAACATATGCCGAGATCAGCATAGTTCGCATCACGGTGGAAAAAAAGGAAAAAGGCTGGCGCCGCTGTGCTTTCGATGCTTTGCCAGCCAGATGTCGCCCGCTGGCCAAGTTGACGGCCGGGTGAACACAGGTAAAACTTCAGGTGTGATCGAGTTGAGCCAACAGAGCGAGCAGACGGTCATCGAGCAGTTGGTCGAGCGTCTCACCAACCGTTATCCCGCGATTGCGCAGCCCATCGTGGCACGTGTCGTCCACGAAACGCACGCCAGATTCGAGGACCGACCAGTGCGCGATTTCATCCCGTTGCTGGTTGAACGCAACGCCAAGAGTGCGCTCGACAGGCTCGGCGCTACCGCCGGCTAGTCCACCTCGCCGCTACCGTCGGCTAGTTCTCCGCGGGTGCCGTAGCCGGCTCCGGCAGCTTCCCGGCCTTCTTCGCTCCTGTCTTCTTCGGCCGAGGCCTGGCCCGCGTCCACCGTGGACACCGGCTCCGGCGCGGCAACCGCCCGGTGACCATTTCCGAGCGGTGCATCGGCAGGTCGGCACATCTCGATCGCCTTCTCGGTGTACACCCGGTACCCGAAGTCCGGCCGGTAGCCGTGGATCTCGGGTGTGTCGAGATCGCGGATGAATGCCAGGATCTGACGGCTGACCAGCTGCCCGGGCACCAGCACCGGGAAGCCGGGCGGATAGGGCGTGACGAACGTTGCCGACACCACGTCGATGCCGGCGTCGAGCTTTTCGTCGATCTCCTCGCCGGTGAGGTATTCGCAGTTGGTGTCGTCGTAGGACAGGTAGAACGCGCGCCGGACGTCGCCTTCCGGGCTGTCCTCGTCGCCGCTGTGGTCGCGGAACACCGGGTGAAAGCCGCTGAAGTCTGGCTGTACCGCGGCGCGGTGCCGTCAGTCGTCGCACCTTCTGCTCGAACCGGCTCGCGCTCGCCGAGCCCCATCTCCGAGATGTCTTCGTCGAGCTCCCCGGCGATCTTGACCAGCACCTCCACCAGGAACGCCACCGAGCTGCGGGTGGTGCCGATGTTCGTCATGAACAGCACGGTGTTGCGCGAGGTCTTGTTGATCTGCACGCCATGGCGGTCCATCAACTGCTCGCGCTTGAACGTGTCCCCGTCGTACCCGGTTCGGCCGATAGACAACGTGATCCGCGACGGGTCGAGCACGAACTCGTCGTCCTTCCCACGCCGCCATCATGTTGCGCAGGCCCGACCGCAGCGGCTGGGCGATGCCCGAGGGCCGGAACTCGTCGGGGATGAGATCCGACGTCCGCAGGCACGCCATGTAGCTGCTCGAGCAGCGGATGGTTGTCGATCGCGTCCCGCAGCTGCATCGCGTTCTCGATCTGGCGCTGCACCAGCTCAACGCCTTCCAGCGCGACTTGCCTGCGGCCGAGGTCGAGCGACGCCAGGATCTGGTAGTTCGGCGACGTCGAGGTGTGCGCCATGTAGGCCTCGTGGAACGGCTCGGCCACCTTCTGCTCGAAGTCCTGGTCGAAGACGTGGATCATCGACCCCTGCCGCAGCGACGTCAGCGTCTTGTGCGTCGACTGCGTGGCGTAGACCCGGACGCGGGCCTTCGCCGGGTCAGGAGCGAGCCGGCGATTGAGCAGCTCGTCGTCGCTGGGCGGGTCGATCGGCATCGGCCGTCCACTTCTCCTCGTAACCGCGCGTATACTCGGGATCGGCCAGCTTTTCGCGCAGTGCCTGCGGCCGCGGTCATCGCGGTCCGATTGCGGTACACGGGGTGGAAGCGGGCGAACGCGAACCACGCCTCGTCCCAGAGGAACACCAGATCCGGCTTGATGGCCAGGCATTCCTCCATCACGCGCTGGACGTCGTAGACGATGCCGTCGAACGTGCAGTTCGTCAGCGACATCATCTTGACGCGGTCCAGCTTGCCGGCACGCTTGAGCGCCAGCAGCCTTGACTTGATCTCGCGCAGCGGAACCGCGCCGTACATCGAGTAGTCGGGGAGCGGGTAGGCCTCCAGATAGATGACCTGCGCGCCGGCCAGCATCATGCCGTAGTGATGGGATTGGTGACAGTTGCGGTCCAACAGCACGATGTCGCCGGGTGCGACCAACGACTGCGTGACGATCTTGTTGGCCGTCGAGGTCCCGTTGGTGACGAAGTAGGTGTGCCGCGAGCCGTACGCCTCGGCGGCCAGCTGCTGGGCCTCGCGCAGCGGGCCGGTCGGCTCGAGCAGCGAGTCCAGCCCACCGCAGGTGGCCGACGTCTCGGCCATGAACACGTCGAGGCCGTAGAAGCCGACCATGTCCTTGATCCAGTGCGAGTTGACGATCGACTTGCCCTGCGAGATCGGCAGCGCGTGAAAGACACCGGTCGGCCGGTGGCTGTATTGCTTGAGCGCGCTGAAGAACGGGGTGCGGTAGCGCTCCGCCACGCCCTGCAGGATCGACAGATGCAGTTCCAGCATGCCCTCGCGGGCGTGGAACACCCGGCGGAAGTACTGGCCGAGCCGGCCCGCGATGTCCTCGACCTCGATCTCGGTCATCAGATACAGGTCGAGCTCGGGACGCAGCTGGCCAGCGAGGTCGCCAGGATCTGCGCCCGGTCGTCGGGCGACTTGTGGTCCTCGAGCTCGTGGGAGATCTTGGTGTCGACGAACTCGGCCAGCGTTGACAAGTCGCGCGTGGACTGGTGGGAGAAGCGCCGCCGGATCACCACCGCCTGCAGGTTGACGTTGAGCCGGGCGGCGATCAGCGCCTCGTCGCCGTGACGCCACCACCACCAGCTCGTAGACGAACTCGTCGTCGGCGCGCCGCCAGGCGCGCACTTCCTTGCGCAGCGCGCTCTCCTGGGCCTCGGTCATCGATCTCGACCACCAGCACCTCGAAATACGGCTGTTCGCGGTTGCGTGGCCGGCTGCTGTTCGAGCTGGCGCGGATCGGCCGGGAACATGTCGTTGTCGTCGAGACCGGCGTGTTCGACGTCGCCGGTGCGGTACGACTCCGTGGTCAGCGCGCGGTTGATCCGAGCCACCGCGTGCGCGAATTTGTCGTAGCTGCCGGCGGCGAACATGCGCTGAACCCTGGCGAACTGCGGCGACCCGGGATAGGCCCAGTACGGTTCCAGCGGCGTCAGCTGGGCCAGCAGGTCCTGACAGATCTCGACGTAGCGCTCCTTCAGCCCACCGTCGGTGGTCGGCCGGGTGAGCCGGTCAGCGGCCTCGTCCAACCGGCACCACGCGTCGCCCCGCAATTGCCAGACACTGTTGTATGCACGCGAATTATCGGTCACAGCAGACCCTTTCGTCGGGACCAAGCGTTGCAGAGTGATTACCACCGGCAGGCGATCGGCAGGCGAACGCTATCCGACCATCGCGTAACAACGACTCGCTGCGAAGTTGCTTCGAGCGGGCGGGCGAGGCCGGCCAGTCGCTCACAAGGTGCTCGCCAGCCGCTCGTCGAGGGTGGCGTGGAACCGGCCGATCGCGCTTTCGTGCCTGCCGAACTCCACGAACGTGTTCGCCCCCGCGCGCAGGCCCCGCTGTACGCCTTCCGACATCTCGTTGTCCTCCGACGCGCCCGCGTCCAGCAGGCTGCGCGGGCGCTCGACGCCATCGGGGTTGGCCGAGATGATCTCGGCCACCCTTGGCGTGACCATGGCGTAGATCGTGACCGTGGAGTGGTCGAGGTCGACCGGCTCGATGACGACCAGCAGCACCTGATCGGGGAACGTGACGAACATGGCGTTCGGGAACAGGTGATACACTAGGTCACCCGATGGTCGGTCGACCAGGTGGCTTCGGGCCGGTCGCGCAATCGCTCGATGTTGCGGTACGGGAACGTGATTCGGCTGTTTGGCCCGAACGCTTCCACGACGTTGAGGTCGTCGTACTGAATCGGGTAGAAGGTGTCTTTATGGGTCGAGCGGATGTGGTACCCCTCGAGGAACTGCTCGACGAGGATCTTCCAGTTCATCTGTCGCGGAGTGCACCCCACCGCAACCAGACTGTTCGGCCGGCAGCAACTTGTCGCGCCACGGGCCGCCGTCAGACAGGGCCGCCATCGCGGCATCGGTCTGCTGCCGCCGCGAATCGGTCCGGCGTGCAGCGGGCCGATGACGATGAGGCCGTCCACTTCGCGGCTGTCGACCTCGACCAGTCCCCGGCTGGACATATCGAGATCGGGGAAGGCCTCGGCGTGGGGGACGTGCGAGAGCGAACCGTCGACGCGATAGGTCCAGCCGTGATAGCGGCACACCAACGCGTGCGAACAGCCCGGCCCTTCGACGAGGGCCATCCCGCGGTGCCTGCACGCGTTGCGGAACACCCGCGCCCGACCGTCGCGGTCACGCACCGCGAACAGGGGCACCCCGAAGGCGGGCGTTCGGCATGGTCGCCAACGTTGGGGATCGCGGCCGACGGCAGATAGACGCTCGGAAACGAGCGCAGCGTCTCGAGTTCATCGGTGAATCGGACCGGGTCCAGATAGTTCTTGACCGGCTCTCGCCAGACCTCACCTTCGTCGGTCGTGCCGGCGTCGATATGCGCCAGGACGCGGCGGACGATCTCCACATCATCGGCGACCGATCATCGGCGAGAATCACCGGCGACCGACGCCCCCTGTCGGAGTGGTCATCGGAAAAGTATCACATCCCTATAGTCGCGCGTCAACGATTCTGTGAGATGCTGCGAAACCCGTTGGTGGCGCGCCGGTCACCGTGAACCGCGGCCGTTCCCACCCGGCGGTAACGTGACGCCCATGCCCGGGCCCTCTCTTCTGTCGATGCTGCGCGAGCGTGCCAGTCTGCAGCCTAATGACAGCGCGTTCACGTTCACCGATTATGAGCGGGACTGGGCCGGTGTCACCGAAAGTTTGACGTGGTCGCAGATGTATCAGCGGACCTGCAAGTTGCGCACGAGGTCGGGCGCAGCGGGTCGATCGGGGACCGGGCGGTAGTCCTGGCGCCGCAGGGCCTGGACTACATCGCGGCCTTCCTGGGGGTCGGACCAGGGACGATTCCCACCACGACGAGCCGCAAGATCAAGCGCGCCGCGTGCGTCGAGCAGTATCGGCATGAACGGTTCGCCCGGCTGGACGCCTAGCCCGCCCAGCGACAGCGCCGCCGACTCGACATGTGGATCACCCTGCTGGTGATGGCCGTCGCGGTGAGCATGGAACCGTTCCGGATCGGAATGACGGTGCTGATGCTGAACAGGCCGGGACCAACGCGGCAACTGCTGGCATTTCTCGGCGGTGGTTTCGCGATCGGAACGGCGGTGGGTCTGGTCGTGCTGTTCGTCTTTCGCCGCCCGCTGTCGGGCGCCGCGCATTTCACCCTGCCGAAGGTGCAGATCGTGATCGGCGTGCTGGCTCTGCTGGTCGCAGCCGTGGTCGTCGCAACGCCTTTTCCGCGGCACGGCATGGAGAAGCTGTCCACCCGGGCGCGGCAGCCTCTGGGTGAGTTCGCTGTGGGTCGCCGGAGCGGCCGGCCTGGGAATCGCGCTGCCGTCCGTCGACTACCTGGCGGCGCTGGCCGTCATCCTTGCTTCCGGCGCCGCACCCGCAACGCAGGTCGCGGCGCTGCTGACGTTCAACGTCGTGGCGTTCACGCTCGTGGAGATCCCTCTCGTCGCCTACCTGGCGGCGCCGGCCAAGACCCGCGCGGTGATGGCCGCGCTGCACACCTGGATCCTGTCGCATCGTCGCCGCAACGTCGCGGTGGTGCTGGCAGCGGTCGGCTCCGTCCTGCTTGCGGTGGGGATGGCGAGTCTTTGACGCGATGGCTCATCGCCACGGGTTCGCTGGGGCGCAAGGACACGCCCATCACGTTGCCGGTAACGTCCAGGCGCCGTCGGCATCGATGAAACGTAGCGTAGCTTATTTTTGCGAATTGAAACAGATGGCCAACACGTTCCCGGTAAGCCCAGCCGACCGCGGCGGCCAAGCCGCACTTACTGATTGGCGAGTGACGACGGGAGTGCAGCCCATGAACACCCGCGGGGCGAATTCTCCCGGCACCTCGCGGTTCCGGGTGGTGGCGTGGGCGCTGTGGGACTGCGGCGCGACGGGCGTGAACGCCGTTGTCGTCACGTTCGTCTTCTCCGTCTACCTGACCGAGCAGGTTGGTTCGGGCATGCCGGGCCCCACCACACCCGCAAGCTGGCTGGGCCGGGTGCTGACGATCGCGGGACTGTTCGTCGCGCTGCTCGCGCCCGCGACCGGCATCTGGGTGGACCCGGCGAACCGTCGCCGCACGGCACTCGCGATACTCACCGGTTTGGTCGTCGCGATGACGTCGGCGATGAGCCTGATCCGGGCCGACTACCACTACCTGTGGCCGGGTCTGGTCCTGCTCGCATGCACCGCGGCGTGCAGCGACCTGGCGACCGTGCCGTACAACGCCATGTTGAGAACGCTGTCGACGGAAAAGACCTCGGGCCGGATCTCCGGGTTGGGTTCGGCGGCGGGCTATGCCGGCAGTGTGCTGCTGCTCCTGATCGTCTATTTCGGCTTCATCCAGGGCGACGGCGGCACCCGCGGCCTGCTGGGCATCGCGGCGGTCGACGGCCAGAACGTGCGGGCGGCGATGGTATTGGCTGCGGCGTGGTTGGCGCTGTTCGCGTGGCCGCTGCTGGTGTCCATGCGGCTGCCGGCCTCCCTCGAACGCAGTCCGGTCGTCGGGTTCCTCGGTGCCTACCGCGCGCTGTGGGATGAGGTGAAGGCGACAGTGGCGACGCGACCACAACGTCGTCTACTACCTGCTGGCCAGCGCGGTGTTCAGAGACGGGCTTACCGGTGTGTTCGCGTTCGGCGCGGTGCTCGGCGTCAGCGTGTACGGGATGTCGCAGGCCGACGTGTTGGTGTTCGGCGTGTGCGCCAGCATCGTCGCCGCAATCGGCGCGGTGCTGGGCGGCCTGCTCGACGACCGGGTGGGCTCCAAACCGGTCATCGCCGGCTCGCTGACGGCGATGATCGCGGTCGGACTGGTCCTGCTGATGCTGTCCGGGCCGCTGGCGTTCTGGATCTGCGGACTGCTTCTGTGCCTGTTCGTCGGCCCCACCCTGGCGTCCGCGCGGGCGCTGATGCTGCGAATGTCGGCGCAGGGCAAGGAGGGTGTGGCGTTCGGTCTCTACACCACCACCGGGCGCGCGGTGTCGTTCCTGGCGCCGTGGATGTTCTTCACCTTCATCGACCTGTTCGGTACCGACCGGGCCGGCCTGGGCGGCCTGTGCGTGGTGCTGGCGGCGGGCCTGGCGGCGATGGTGATCGCCGTGCGGGTACCACGCGAGGCGAACTAGGGACGTGCCGCAGGTGTTCGGCCAAGATGGGGATGTGCCGGCAGCATCTCGACCGCGACGAAGCCCGCACTCAGGCGCGGGCCCGCTGAGCGCACGATCTGTCCTTGCGACGGCGCTGCTGGGCGCCCACCAACCGCACCTCGCGGCGGGCGAACTCGTCGCGATGGCGTCACTCTTCGGCATCAGCGACGGCGCCGCCAGGACCTGCCTGTGGCGGATGGTCGCCAACGGAGAACTCACCAGCGATGGCGGCACATACATGCTGGCGGGGGACCTGCTCGAACGGCGGCAACGGGTCGATGACGCATCCCGGTCGCGTGACGCTGCGCCACCGTGGGACGGAACGTGGGAGTTGGCGGTGGTCTCGCTGGATCGCCGGTCGGCAGCCGACCGGCTTGCGCTGCGCAAGGCCGCGACGGCGCTGCACCTTGCCGAACTGCGGGAAGGCATTTGGATTCGTCCCGACAATCTCGATCCTCACCGCTCGCCGACGCTGCGCGCAGTGCTGGACCGGCAATGTGTGCATTTCCACAGCGCTGCAACCAGTATCCCTGCCGAGACGGTGAGATCCCTTTTTAGCCTTGATGATTGGGCAACCACGCCCGCAGCCTCACGAGCGCCCTGCATGACGAGGTCGGCGCCGATGCGGTCGCCGCCGACGACTTCGCCCATTAGTTCAGGCTGTCCGTCACGGTGGTCCGACATTTTCAGTTTGACGCGCTTCTGCCCGCCGAACTCATCCCGCCGGACTGGCCGGGCCAGGATCTGCGCAACACATACCGCCGCTTCAACGAATTGTTCCAGCAACGATTGCGCCGTTTCGCCGCTCGCGCTAATTACGCAGCAGAATCGGTTTCAGCGCGTCGAGCACCGCGGGATCCTCGATTGTCGACGGCATCGGCTCGTCGCGACCGTCGGCGATCCCCCGCATCGTCTTGCGCAGGATCTTGCCCGACCGGGTCTTCGGCAGCGCGGGAACGACGTCGACTAGCCTGAAAGACGCGACCGGCGCCGATGTTTTGGCGTACCGCCGCGATCAGTTCGCCGGCCAGTCCGGTCGGCGGTCGCGCCCGGCCTTGAGCACGACGAAGCCGCGGGGAACCTGGCCCTTGATCTGGTCGGCGACGCCGATCACCGCACACTCCGCCACGGCCGGGTGTCCGGCCAGCACCGCCTCGATCGATCCTGTCGACAGCCGGTGTCCCGCAACGTTGATCACGTCGTCGGTGCGGCCCATCACGAACAGGTAGCCGTCCTCGTCGAAATACCCGCCGTCGCCGGTCAGGTAATAGCCGGGGAACGCCGAGAGATAGGAGGCGACATAGCGGTCGTCGTCGCCCCACAGTGTCGTCAGGGTGCCCGGCGGCAGCGGCAGCCGCACGCAGATCGCGCCTTCTTCGTTCGCCTCGCACTGCGGTCCGTCCGGCCGCAGACCGCACGTCGTAGCCGGGCATCGGAACCGTCGCCGAGCCGGGCTTGCGCGGCAGCGGCTCGATGCCCATCGGGTTGGCGGCGATCGACCAACCCGTCTCGGTCTGCCACCAGTGGTCGACGACCGGCATGCCGAGCTTGCCCGACGCCCAGCGCTACGTACCGGGGTCGAGCCGTTCGCCGGCCAGAAACAGATATCGCAGCGCCGACAGGTCGTAGTCGCGAGGTGCAGTCCTTCGGGGTCCTCCTTCTTGATCGCGCGGATCGCGGTGGGCGCGGTGAACATCGCCTTCACGCCGTACTCGGACGCGATCCGCCAGAACGCGCCCGCGTCGGGGCGTGCCGACCGGCTTACCCTCGTACAGTACGGTCGTCGCGCCGATCAGCAGCGGCCCGTAGACGATGTAGGAGTGCCCGACGACCCAGCCGATGTCCGAGCTGCCCAGCAGACTTCGCCCGGGTGCGGGTCGTAGATGTTGCGCATGGTCCACAGCAGCGCCACCGCGTGGCCGCCGGTGTCGCGCACCATGCCCTTCGGCTTGCCGGTGGTTCCTGAGGTGTACAGGATTACAGCGGGTCGGTTGCCGCGACCGGAACCGGGCGACGCGCGTCGGGTGGCCACCAGCGTCGCGCCAGTCGAGGTCGCGGCCGGCGACAGCTCGGCACGGCCGCGCTCGCGCTGCAGGATCGACGCACGCCGGCGGGCTGCGGGCGAGCCGAGCGCCTCGTCGAGCATCGGCTTGTAGGGGACGATGCGTGCGGGCTCGATGCCGCACGAGGCGGTGACGATGACCTTGGGCCGCGCGTCGTCGATGCGCGTGGCGAGTTCGTCGCGGCGAAACCGCCGAACACGACCGAGTGCACGGCGCCGAGCCGTGCGCACGCGAGCATCGCGATCACCGCCTCGGGCACCATCGGCATGTAGATGACAACGCGGTCGCCCTTGTCGACGCCCAGCCCGCGCAGCGCGCCGGCGAAGCGCGCGGTCTCGTCGAGCAGCTCGCGTAGGTGACGGTGCGCTGCGCCCGGTCAGCGGGGAGTCGTAGATCAGCGCCGCCTGCTCGCCGCGGCCGGCGTCGACGTGCCGGTCGAGGGCGTTGGCGCAGGTGTTGAGCTCGCCGTCGGGAAACCAGCGGGAGAACGGCGGACTGGCGTCATCGAGGACGCGCTGCGGCTCACGCGTCCACGTCACCGCCTGCGCGGCCTCGGCCCAGAACGCCGCGGGATCGGCGAGGCTGGCATCGAACAGGTCGCGATATCCGGCCCATACCCCGCACCGTAGCCCGGGGACGGTTACCTATAGTGCGATTCATGGCCTCTGAACCGCCGCAGATCCCCGGGGTGCGCCGATCCTTCGTCGAGGCGCGCGGAGTGCGCTTTACGTGACGGAATCGGGTCCGCCGGACGGCCGCCCCGTTCTGGCGTTGCACGGGTGGCCGCAGCATCACTGGGCGTACCACGACCTGCTCGCGGATCCGCCACCCGGCATGCGGGTGATCGCGCCCGATCTGCCGGGCTACGGGTGGTCGGGACCGCCTCCACACAAGTGGGCCAAGGAGGACGTCGCGAGCGATGTGCTGGCACTGCTCGATGCGCTCGGACTCGATCGGGTGCTGCTCGTGGCTCATGACTGGGGCGGGTACATCGGCTACCTGATGGTGTTGCGGGCACCTGAGCGGTTCGACGGC
>CAVTDY010000023.1:0-152700 GCA_963733605.1 uncultured Actinomycetota bacterium | reverse complement strand
CGCCGAACTACGGGAAGGCGTCTGGATTCGCCCGGACAATCTGGATCGGCACCGCTCGCCAACGCTGCGCGCGGTGCTGGACCGGCAATGTGTGCACTTCCACAACGCCGCCACCGGCATCCCAGCCGAGACGGTGAGATCCCTTTTCAACCTTGATGATTGGGCAACCGACGCGCGGAAGCTCACGCTGCGCCGATCCGCGACGAGGTCGGAAGATCCACCTATCAGTTCGGGCTGTCCGTCGCGGTGATCCGCCACCTTCAACTCGACCCGCTATTGCCCGCCGAACTCATCCCGCCGGACTGGCCGGGCCAGGATCTGCGAAACGCCTACCGCGGCTTGAACGAAGTGTTCAAGCAACGACTGCGCCTTCACGCGTTGATTCTGCACAGCTGGCTTGCTCCCGTCCTTATTGCCCTCCGCGTAATCATCGCAGCAGAATCGGTTTCAGCGCATCGAGCACCGCGGGATCCTCGATTGTCGACGGCAGCGGCTCGTCGCGGCCGTCGGCGATGCCCCGCATGGTCTTGCGCAGGATCTTGCCCGACCGGGTCTTCGGCAGTGCGGGAACGACGTCGACAAGCCTGAAACAGGCGATGGCGCCGATGTTTTCGCGTACCGCCGCGATCAGCTCGCCGGCCAGCCGGTCGGCGTGTCTAGCGCCGGCCTTGAGCACGACGAAGCCGCGGGGCACCTGGCCCTTGATCTCGTCGGCGATGCCGATCACCGCACACTCCGCGACCGCCGGGTGCCCGGCCAGCACCGCCTCGATCGATCCTGTCGACATCCGGTGTCCCGCAACGTTGATCACGTCGTCCGTGCGGCCCATGACGAACAGGTAGCCGTCCTCGTCGAAGTACCCGCCGTCTCCGGTCAGGTAATAGCCGGAGAACGCCGACAGGTAGGAGGCGACATAGCGGTCGTCGTCGCCCCACAGTGTCGGCAGGGTGCCCGGCGGCAACGGCAGCCGCACGCAGATCGCGCCCTCTTCGTTCGCGTCGCACTGCGAGCCGTCGGGCCGCAGGATGCGCACGTCGTAGCCGGGCATCGGCACCGACGCGGAGCCGGGCTTGGTCGGCAGCGGTTCGACGCCCATCGGGTTGGCGGCGATCGACCAGCCCGTTTCGGTCTGCCACCAGTGGTCGACGACGGGGATGCCGAGTTTGTCCGACGCCCAGTGATACGTGCCGGGGTCCAGCCGTTCGCCGGCCTGGAACAGACACCGCAGCGCCGACAGGTCGTAGTTGCCGAGGTGCAGTCCCTCGGGGTCCTCCTTCTTGATCGCGCGGATCGCCGTCGGTGCGGTGAACAACGCCGTCACGCCGTGCTCGGACGCGACCCGCCAGAACGCGCCCGCGTCCGGGCTGCCGACGGGCTTGCCCTCGTACAGCACGGTGGTCGCGCCGAGCAGCAGCGGCCCGTACACGATGTAGGAGTGACCTACCACCCAGCCGACATCGCTTGCCGCCCAAAAGACTTCGCCGGGCTGCGTGTCGTAGATGTTGCGCATGCTCCACAGCAGCGCCACCGCATGCCCGCCGTTGTCGCGGACGATGCCCTTCGGCTTGCCGGTGGTGCCGGAGGTGTACAGCACATACAGCGGGTCGGTCGCGGCGACCGGAACCGCGTCGACGGGCGCGGCAGTGGCCATCAGCTCGCGCCAGTCCAGGTCGCGGCCCGCGATCAGCTGACACGGCCGCTGCTCGCGCTGCAGGATGACGCACGCCGGCGGAGCGTGCACGGCGACCTCGAGCGCGGCGTCGAGCATCGGCTTGTAGTCGACGGTCCGTGTCGGCTCGACGCCGCACGAGGCGGCCACGATGACGGCGGGCTGCGCGTCGTCGATGCGCGCCGCGAGTTCGTGCGCGGCGAACCCGCCGAACACCACCGAATGCACCGCGCCCAGCCGTGCGCACGCGAGCATCGCGATCACCGCCTCGGGCACCATCGGCAGGTAGATCACCACCCGGTCGCCCTTGCCGACACCCAGCCCGCGCAGCACGCCGGCGAAGCGCGCGGTTTCGTCGAGCAGCTCGCGGTAGGTGTAGGTGCGCTGCGATCCGGTCACCGGTGAGTCGTAGATCAGCGCGGCCTGCTCGCCGCGGCCGCCGTCGACGTGTCGGTCCAGCGCGTTGGCGCAGGTGTTCAGTTCGCCGTCGGGAAACCAGCGGTAAAACGGTGGGTTGGCGTCGTCGAGCACGCGCTGCGGCTGGCGGGTCCACGTCACCGCCCGTGCGGCGTCGGCCCAGAAAGCCGTTGGATCGGCGATGCTGGCGTCGATCATGTCGCGATAACCGGCCCATACCCGCACGGTAGCGGCGACGGCCGTTCTCTATAGTCCGATTCATGACCTCTGAGCGCACCGCCCATCCCCGGAGTGCGCCGGTCGTTCGTCGACGCCCGCGGTGTCCGGTTCCACGTGACCGAGGCCGGTCCGGTCGACGGACGCCCCGTCCTGGCCCTGCACGGCTGGCCCCAACACCACTGGGCCTACCACGACCTGCTCGCCGACCCGCCGCCCGGCCTGCGCATCATCGCCCCCGACCTGCCCGGCTACGGCTGGTCGGGACCGGCTCCGCACAAATGGGCCAAGGAGGACGTCGCGAGCGACGTGCTGGCCCTGCTCGACGCGCTCGGGCTCGACCGCGTGCTGCTGGCGGCGCACGACTGGGGCGCCTACATCGGATATCTGATGGTCTTGCGCGAGCCCGAGCGGTTCGCCGGCTACCTCGCGCTGAACATGGGGTATCCATGGATAACCGCGCGAATGCTGCTGCCGCACATCTTGCCCCTTTTGCAGTATCAGCCGCTGATCGCCTTCCTGGGTGTGCCGGTGCAGCGACACACCAGGTTCCTCGATCTGACCTACAAGATCGCGTCGTCGCTCGATCCCGCGACGGTGCGCATCTATACCGACCGCTTCCGCGATCCGGTCGTGGCGCGCGCAGGCAGAGATACCTACCGGACGTTCCTGCTGCGCGAGTTGCCAAGGGCGGCAAGGCATCCCGAGACGCGACGCGCCACCGTTCCGATTCGCGCGCTCTTCGGCGGCGGCGATGCCGTCATCCATAAATCGATGGTGGCGCCCGAAACCGCGAACGCCGACGACTACACGCTGGAAACGGTCGACTGCGGGCACTTCGTCATCGACGAACGACCGGATCTGGTGCGGGCGAAGCTGATTTCGCTCGCCGACGAGACCGCTTAGTCGCGTCGCCGTTCGGCTTGCGTCGCCGTTCGGCGCCGGGGTGGGGTCGATGCCTCTTCGGATCTCGCCGGGGCTGTGCACGACCCGGGTGAGGTCGCGGCTGCGCCGATGAATGCAGCTGCCAGGGCACGCTGGTCACCATCACGCTCGGTTCGAAAAGCAGTCGGCCTTTGAGCCGCAACGAACTCTGGTTATGCAACACGTTCTCCCACCAGTGCCCGACGACGTATTCGGGGATGTAGACGTTGACCACGTCGCGCGGACCGCTGCGCCGCAGTTGCTTGATGTAATCGACGACCGGCCGCGTGATCTCGCGATACGGCGACTCGACGACCTTGAGCGGAATGCTGATGTTGAGCTCTTCCCATTCGCGCATCAGCGCTCTGGTCTCCGCGTCGTCGACGTTCACCGTCAGGGCGGTGAGCGTGTCGGGCTTCGTCGCCTTGGCGAACAGCAGCGCGCGTTGAGTTGCCTTGTGCCAGCTCGAGATGAGCACGACGGCGTGGATCCTGCTGGGCATCGTCGGCTCGTCCTCGTCGTCGTCGGACGTCCGCAGCTCTGTGCGCACTGCCGCGTAATGCCGGTGGATCGCCTGCATCAGAACACAGAGCACAGGTATCGCGATAACGACCAGATACGCGCCGTGGGTGAACTTGGTGACCATCACGACCACCAACACCACGCCGGTGAAACATGCGCCGAATGCATTGATGGCCCGCGCACGTTTTGTCCGGAATCGCTCGGCGGGTGTGGCGGCATCTGCCAACTGCCGGTTCCAATGCCACACCATGCCCGTTTGGCACAGGGTGAACGAAGTGAACACGCCGAGGATGTAGAGCTGGATCAGCCGCGTCGTCGATCCGTCGAACGCGTAGATCAGCACGCCGGCGATCACCGCGAGCAGGATGATGCCGTTCGAGTAGGCCAGCCGGTCACCGCGGGTGTGCAGCTGCCGGGGCAGGTAGCGGTCCTGAGCCAGGATCGAGCTGAGCAACGGGAACCCGTTGTAGGCGGTATTCGCCGCCAGGATCAGGATCAGGGCGGTTGCGGCCTGCAGGAAGAAGAACAGGATGCTGTTGTTGCCGAAAACGGCGGCGGAGATCTGGGCGATCACGGTCCGCTGCGGATCGGTGGCGCAGTTCCCGGCGAATCCGATCAGGTCGCACGTGTTTTCGACGACTCGGGTGTGCGATATCAATGCCAGCGCGGTAACGCCGATGAACATCGTGATCGCGAGAACACCCATCATCGTCATCGTCCGCGCGGCGTTGAGTGCCTTGGGTTTCCGGAATGCTGGCACGCCGTTGGAGATGGCCTCCACCCCGGTGAGCGCGGTGCAGCCAGAGGAGAAGGCGCGCAGCGCCAGCAACGAAATCGCCAGGGCATTGAGTCCGACGTGTTCGGCGTGGATGCCGTAGTTCGCGCTCTCGGCCTGCGGTGCGTGACCCAGCAGCGCGCGAAACAGACCTAGCGCGATCATCAGCATCACACCGGCGACGAAGGCATAGGTTGGGATGGCGAATGTGCGCCCCGACTCGCGAACGCCACGCAGGTTCATGGCCGTCAACACCACGATGAAGCCGATGTTGATCGCGACGCGATGCGGGTTCAGCTCCGGTAGCGCCGAGATGATGTTGTCCACCCCGGCGGCCACCGAGACCGCGACCGTCATCACGTAATCGACGAGCAGCGCCGCGGCCACCACCAGGCCCGCACGCGGTCCGAGGTTCGTGGAGACCACTTCGTATGAGCCGCCCCCGCTGGGGTAGGCCTGCACCACCTGTCGATACGACAGCACCACCACGGCGAGCAGCAGCACCACCGCCCCGCCGATCAACGGTGTCAGGTAGAGGTATGCGAGTCCGCCCAGCGTCAGGATCAACAGAATTTCCTGCGTGGCGTAGGCGACCGAGGACAGCGGATCGCTTGCGAAAATCGGCAATGCGATGCGTTTCGGCAGCAGCTGGTGGCTGAGTCGATCGCTGCGGAACGGCCGGCCAAGGACCAATCGCTTGACCAGGGATGTCGGTGTCGGCACGATCAGCGAGCCTAATTTCGATCGTCGGGGTTGGCGGCTCGAAGGGCGTAGAGATTCCGTAAAGATCCAGGTAGCGCCCGTAGTGAACGCGTAATGATCCTCGTGCCGACCATGCTGCTGGCGTTACCATCCGCCGCTATGCGTGATGTGGGCGGCAACGATGAGTTAGACCTGCGGGAGCTGGTCAGCCACCGCTACGTCGTCGAGGTGCTCGACGCGCTTTCCGATGGCCCGATGACCATGGCGGACATCCGCTCGTCAATCGGCGCAGGCCGGCGGGAGCTGGCCGCGGCGGTACGGCTGGTTGCCGCCCGTGGACTGGTGACACGCAACGACACCGGAAGCTGGGACACCGACGCGTCCATCCACGCGGTTTATCAACACACCGATCTGGGCGCCGCCGTGTTCGATTCGCTGTCTCGCTTTTCGTTCTGGACAACGGTTTTCGACGAAACCGGCGCACCGGCGGTCAGGGGCCGGCCCAGTTCTTGAGGAAGGCCTCGGTGACGATGGCTGCGTTGTCCGCCGCAAGCTGCTTGAAGACCAAAAACGTGAAGGGGTAGCCCGGCAGCGGCAGCGGGTCGCCGGGCCCGTCGGACATGCCGCGGATGCCGAGGAACGGGATGCCGTGCGCATCGGCGACCTGTTGGGCCGCCGCGGTCTCCTGATCGACCGCATCCACGGGCAGATTCGGGGTCGTGAAGAACCCCGTGATGTTGCTGAGGAGTCCCTGGGCCAGGAAGGGTCCGAGAGCCTGGAAGAAGTTACCGAAGAACAGAGGTGAGAAATCCGGTGCGGCCAGCGGCTCGGGGCCGAAAATGGCGCCGCCAAAGGGGATTTCGGGGAACGCCACCCCGTTGTTGTTGTCGCTGGTGGCGCCGTCGCCGCCGACGAACAGTTGCGGCTCGCGACCCAGATTGAGCAGCGGCAAGCTGGCGAGGGGACCGCAAAGGACGCAGGCGGGATCTGCGATGCTGCCGGTGCTGTCCAGATCGACGGTGAGCGTGTTGGCTGCGGCGAGCATGCTGGGATCGACCGCGTGCCATGTCGCGCCGCCGTCGGAGGTCCATCGGGCCGGTACCGCCACATCGCCGATTTCGGTGCGTCCGGAGCCACCGGCGACGCCGTCGAAAACCACTGCGTCGATCGAGATGCCGGACGCGGGCGTGAAGTAGTCGAGTGCTATTTCGGTGGTTTGGGTGGCGTTCACCTCGCCGATCCCGGTCATCCCCACGATGACCGGTTTACCGCCGAGCGTGCCGAGGTAGAAGTGATGGCCGTCGACCACCACGGTGGGGTCTGGGGCGAGCGTGGTGCGGGCGAGAATGTCGTCGGCTTCGACGGGAAGGGCGGTCAGGACCAGCGTGCGCTGCTGGGGTTCGACGAGCGCCGCGCTGGTCGTCGTGGCGTCGACCGGTGTGTCGGTCAGCGACGGCGCGGCGAACGCGGTCTCGAACTCGCGTCGCGCGAAGGCCAGCAGCGACCACAGCACCGGCGTCGCGGCGGGCGTGCCCGGCGTCGATACCGGCGGCGAACGGGCTCAGTATCGCGTCGACGACCTGCGATGCCAGCCGCATCACGACAGTCAGCACGGCCGGCATCGGCTTGGCGCTGGCGTCAGCTTTGCGCGGCGCTGCCGTCGGCGCCGCATTCGGCGTGGCGACCGCGCAGTGACCTGCGTCGAGGCGATCCGCGGCGCCAGCGCCAAAGCCGTTGTCGCGGTGGCGGGCACCGTCGCAACGTGCTTGGCCCCCACGGCGGCCCGCCACCGCGGCTCGCACGGCGGCGTCCATCGGGGCCGGAGCCGTCGTCTTGGCGGCCATGGCCGAAGCGGGGCGGGGCCGCTTCGACGTTCGGGGTTTACTGGTCGGCGTGGACCGCTGGTAGGAACGACGACTCCCGGATGTGCCGGGTGCTGCGTGCCGGACTCGTCGGCCCACGCGGCGCCGCTGCTCCACCCGGTGACGATGGCAGCGCCGACACCCAAAGCGACGGCCAAGCCGCCGACCCGACCCAGGTATGCCTCGCCAGGCATGCGGTATGTATAGCGCCGACGTCGAGTCGGCGCGCCGGGAATGACAGAAGTCCGTAGTTTGCTGACGCCCGTCGGACAGAGGCCGGGGCGCTACGACGTCGTCTCTTGGCGGAGGAACCACGACCGCACCGCCGCGGACTGGGCGGAGGACAGGTAGAAGGTCGCCTTCCTGCCGCGCTCAATCGTCGCCTTCACGAGCGCGACGATGGTGTCGTCGTCCGCCGAGATGATGGCTTTGCCGCTGTTGACTACGGCTTCGAGGTGGCTGAGCGGTGAACAGGCCATCGTTCGTTTCTCCCCGACACGTAGACGGATCTCGATGCTCAAACGCTAGAGCGCGCGCAATTGCGCGGCACGAGTAGTCGACTACCTGTTTCGCCTCACTCCTGAAAGCGATAACCCATTCCGGCTTCGGTCAGCAGGTGAACCGGGCGCGACGGGTCGTCTTCGAGTTTGCGTCGCAACTGCGCCAGATACACCCGCAGGTAATGGGTTTCCTTGGCGTAGGCCGGGCCCCAGACTTCCTTGAGCAACTCCTCGCGGCCGACGAGTTTCCCGCGGTTGCGCACCAGCATCTCGAGCATGCCCCATTCGGTGGGGGTCAGGTGGACCTCCGAGCCGTTCTTGGTCACCTTCTTCGCGGCCAGATCGACGGTGAACGACGACGTTTCGATGACGGGCTCGTCGGTGTCGGACGCGGCGGCGCCCCGGCGCACCGCGGCCCGCAGCCGGGCCAGGAATTCGTCCATCCCAAAGGGTTTGGTGACGTAGTCGTCGGCGCCGGCATCGAGCGCTTCGACCTTGTCCGACGAGTCGGTGCGCGCCGACAGCACGATCACCGGCGCCGTGAGCCAACCGCGCAGCCCACCGAGCACCTCGATCCCGGACATGTCGGGCAATCCCAGGTCCAGCACGATGACGTCGGGACGGTGATCGGCCGCCGTTCGGAGAGCTTCAGCGCCGCTGGCGGCGGTAAACACCTCGTAGCCGCGCACCGAGAGGTTGATCCGCAGCGCCCGCAGGATCTGAGGTTCGTCGTCGATGACCAGCACCCTGGTCTTCTGCGGGGTCATGCTGAGCTGTCCTTCGGGGGTGCGGCGAGGTCGATTTCGGCGGTGAGCCCGCCGCCAGGGGTGTCGGTGGCCGAAATGGTGCCGCCCATCGCCTCGACGAACCCACGGGCGACCGACAGGCCGAGGCCGACCCCGATGCTGGTGTCATGATCGCCGAGCCGCTGGAACGGCGCGAACAGCTGCTCTTCGGCGCCTCGCGGGTATGCCTGGCCCCTCGTCGATGACGGCGATCAGCACGCGGTCGCCGACCTGGCCCGCGGTGACCCGCACCGGGCTGTCCGGTGCGTAGCGCAGCGCGTTGTCGATCAGGTTGGCCAGCACGCGTTCGAGCAGACCGATATCGGCCATCACGACGGCGTCGTCCACCTCGACCTTGACCCGGTCGAGTCCCTGCCGGCGGAATCCGGTGGCGCCCTTGCTGATTCCGAGCAGCGCGCGCTGCACGGTTTCCTCGAGGTACACCCGCTGCAGCTCCGGGCGCAGCACCCCGGCGGCCAGCCGCGACGAGTCGAGCAGGTTGCCGACGAGCGCGGTGAGCGCATCGATCGACTCCTCGACGGTGGCCAGCAGTTCGGCGGTGTCTTCCGCGGAGAAGTCAACGTCGTCGCTGCGCAAGCTGGATACCGCGGCCTTGGCGGCGGCCAGCGGCGTGCGCAGGTCGTGGCTGACCGCCGACAGCAGTGAGCGCCGCAGTTCGTCGGCCTGCGCGATGGCCTCGGCCTTGCCGGCTTCTTCGGTCAGTTCGCGCTGCTTGACCAGACCCGCGGCCTGCTTTGCCACCGCACCCAGCACCCGGCGGTCGCGGGCGGCCAGTTTCTTGCCCGGCCATCAGCATCCAGAACTCGTCGTCGCCGACCTCGATCGCGGTGTCGGCGGTGTCGACGTCCACGCAGGGATCCGTGCCGACGCAGGCGACGATTTCGCCTTCCGAGTTGCCGCCCACCTTCCCGCAGCAGGCTGACGGCCTGCTGCGAATAGGTTTCGCGCACCCGCTCCAGCAGCGTGTCCAGGTCCGCGCCGCGCAGCACCGAGCCGGCGAACAGCGCGAGCAGTTCGGCCTCCTGCGATGCGCGCCTGGCTTCTCGGGCACGGCTGGCCGCGCCGTCGACCAGCGCGGCGACCGCCACGGCCACCAGCAACAGCACCACGACCGTCACGGCGCTGTCGGGGTCGGCGATCGTGAAGGCTGTACCGCGGGTCGACGAGGAAATAGTTCAGCAGCAGGCCGGACAGCAGCGCCGACAGCGCCGCCGGGGCGACACCGCCGAGCAGCGCGACGACCAGCACGCCGACGAAGAAGATCGCGCTCTCGCCGCCGATCCCGAGGTACGGGTCGAGCACCAGGACGATCACCGCGCAGATCGCCGACGGCACCACAAGGGCGGCAAGCCAGGACACCGCGTGTCGCTGTCGGGGCGCGACCGACGCCCAGCCGAAGCCACGGCGCGCCTGCTCGTGGGTCACCATGTGCACGTCGATCTTCCCCGACTGCTGCACGATCGCTGGCGCCGATGCCTTCGTCGAAGATGCGCGCCCACCGCGATCGCCGCGAGGTGCCGATCACCAGCTGGGTGGCGTTCTCTCGCGGGCGAAATCCAGCAGGGCGGTGGGCACGTCGTCGCCGACCACGGTGTGCAGGGTGGCGCCCAGGCTGATGGCCGAGCTCGCGCACCTTGCCCATCTGCGGCGCGGAGACGCCCGACAGGCCGTCGCCGCGAACGACGTGCACGACCATCAGTTCGGCGCTGGACTTCGACGCGATGCGAGATGCCCTGCGCACCAGGGTCTCCGACTCCGGCCCACCTGTGACGGCGACGACGACACGTTCGCGCGCCTCCCAGGTGTCGGTGATCTTGTTCTCTTCACGATACTTCTCCAGCGCCGCGTCGACCTGATCGGCGAGCCACAGCAGCGCCAATTCGCGCAGCGCCGTGAGGTTTCCACGCCGGAAGTAGTTGGACAGCGCTGCGTCGATACGCTCGGGCGCGTAGACGTTGCCGTGGGCGAGCCTGCGCCGCAACGCTTCCGGCGTGATGTCGACCAGCTCGATCTGGTCGGCGGCGCGCACGATCTCGTCGGGCACCGTTTCCTGTTGCTCGATGCCGGTGATCTGGGCGACGACGTCGTTGAGGCTCTCCAGGTGCTGGACGTTGACCGTCGAGATCACCGTGATGCCCGGCATCGAGCAGTTCCTCGACGTCCTGCCAACGTTTGGGGTTCTTGCTGCCGGGGGTGTTGGTGTGCGCGAGTTCGTCGACGAGCACGACCTGTGGCTGCGCGCGCCAACACGGCGTCGACGTCGAGTTCGGGAAACCTGCTGCCGCGGTACTCGATGTACTGCGGCGGGACGATCTCGATGCCGGCCATCTCTTCGGCGGTCTTCTTGCGGCCGTGCGTCTCCACCACCGCGGCCACCAGGTCGGTGCCCCGCTCCAGCCGGCGATGGGCTTCGCCGAGCATCGCGAAGGTCTTGCCGACACCGGGAGCTGCGCCGAGATAGATGCGCAGCTCCCCGCGCTTCTTCTTGTAGTCGGCCCGATGAGCGAGCGCTTCGGCTTCGGTTCGGCGCGCTGCCGGCAGGCGGCTGATCGCTGCTGGTCACACGCCCATCATCCACCGGATGGATCAGCTCTTCACCGGGTACTTCTGATCGAGTTCGACGTTGAGCTGCAGCACGTTGACCGTGGGCTCGCCCATGAAGCCGAGAGCGCGGCCGTCTTGGTTGTCGTGGACGACAGTCTCGCACCTGGTCCGGCGCTGATGCCGCGGGCCTTGGCCACGCGCGCGACCTGGATATCGGCGTAGGCGGGCGAGATGTCCGGATCCAGGCCGCTGCCGCTGGCCGTGACCGCGTCGGCGGGCACCGCCGGGTTGGCCGGGGCGGCACCGCGGATCGGCACGATCTGGCCGATCGTGTAGTCCTCGCCGAACTTGTGCGCATTCGACCTTGCACGCCCTCGTAGGTGGCCAGGAACGGCGCCTTGCGTGGTCGCGCACGGTTCGTTCACGCTGACCACCCTGGTCGGGTGCACGACGTTGCCGCGCGCGTCGCGCGGACCGATCACCGACAGCACCGCGCCGACCCCGTCGCCGGTGCAGAACGGGCCGCGACTCCGTCGACGCCCTCGAGCTGGGCCGACCGCGGCGCTGCGCGTGCACACCTGCGTCAGCAGGCTGGCCTTGAACCCGGCGTCGGACGCGGATTTGCCCTTGGCCACCAGGGCCGGGTCGGCCGGGGTGTCGACGATGCTTTCCGGGCCCAGGTTGCTGGCGCCGGTGCGCCGTGGGGTCATACCCGTTGCGCCCGCCGCCGACGGCCGGCTCTGGAAGTACTGCGGCAGCGGGTTGCCGTCGCTGTCGGTGAACAGCTGGCCGATCAGCCTGCTGCCGACGGGCTTGCCGTTGACGGTGATGATCGAGCCCTTCGGCCCTGTCGTGCAGTCCCGGGCAGCTGCGCGATCGCCCAGATGACCAGCGGGTAGGCGAGACCGGTGATGACGGTGAGCACCAGCAGCGCGCGCAGTGCGGCCAGTGCTGGCGAACGAAATTGGAGATTTTCATGTCAGGACATCCCGGGGACGAATTGGATGACGAGGTCGATGAGCTTGATGCCGATGAACGGGGCGATGATGCCGCCGATCCCGTAGATGTAGAGGTTGCGGCTCAACAGTTTTGACGCGCTGCTCGGCGTGTATCGCACACCGCGCAGCGACAGCGGGATCAACGCCACGATGATGATCGCGTTGAAGATCACCGCCGACAGGATCGCCGACTGCGGGCTGTGCAGCCGCATGATGTTGATCAGATCCAGCCCGGGAAACAGCGCCACGAACATCGCCGGGATGATCGCGAAGTACTTCGCGATGTCGTTGGCGATCGAGAACGTCGTCAGCGCGCCGCGGGTGATCAGCAGTTGCTTGCCGATCTCGACGATCTCGATGAGCTTCGTCGGGTCCGAGTCGAGGTCGACCATGTTGCCGGCCTCTTTGGCCGCCGACGTGCCGGTGTTCATCGCGACGCCGACGTCGGCCTGGGCGAGCGCGGGGCGTCGTTGGTGCCGTCGCCGGTCATCGCGACGAGCTTGCCGCCCTCCTGCTCCTGCTTGATCAGCGCCAGCTTGTCCTCGGGCGTGGCCTCGGCGAGGAAGTCGTCGACACCGGCCTCGTCGGCGATCGCCTTGGCGGTCAACGGGTTGTCGCCGGTGATCATCACCGTCCGGATGCCCATCTTGCGCATCTCGTCGAACCGTTCGCGCATGCCCTGCTTGACGACGTCCTTGAGGTGGATGACGCCCAGACCGGCGGCCTTGCCGTCTTTCGAACCTCTCCGACGACCAGCGGGGTGCCGCCCGCGGCGGAGATGCCGTCGACGATTCGCGCCGAGTTCGGTGGGAACCGTCGCCACCCTGGCTGCGCACCCATTCGGCGACCGAGTTGGCCGCGCCCTTGCGCAGCAGATGTCCGTCTCGAGGTCGACGCCGGACATCCTGTGTGGTCGCGGTGAACTCGACCCAGTTCGCGCCTGCGCGAGCTCGCCCGGGGTGCGCGCCCGCAGCCCGAACTCCTGCTTGGCGAACACCACGATGGAGCGGCCCTCCGGGGTTTCGTCGGCGAGGCTGGACAACTGCGCGGCATCGGCCAGTCGCCTCCGGCGTGACACCCGGCAGCGGGATGAACGCCGACGCCTGCCGGTTGCCCAGCGTGATGGTGCCGGTCTTGTCCAGCAGCAGCGTGTTCACGTCGCCCGCGGCCTCCACCGCGCGGCCCGACATCGCCAGCACGTTGCGCTGCACCAGCCGGTCCATGCCGGCGATGCCGATCGCCGACAGCAGCGCGCCGATCGTCGTCGGGATCAGGCAGACCAGCAGCGCCACCATGCACGATGCCGGTCACGCCGTTGCCGTTGAGCGCCTGGCGTGTCCGGGACGCCGGGGTTGTTCGCCTTGGAGAAGATCGCCAGCGGCTGCAGGGTCGCCACCGCGAACACGAAGATGATCGTCAACGCGGCCAGCAGGATGTTCAGCGCGATCTCGTTCGGCGTCTTCTGCCGGTTGGCGCCCTCGACCAGCGCGATCATCCGGTCGATGAAGCTTTCGCCCGGCTTCTGCGTGATCTTGACGACGATGCGGTCCGACAGCACGGTGGTGCCACCGGTCACCGCCGAGCGGTCGCCGCCGGATTCGCGGATCACCGGGGCCGATTCGCCGGTGATGGCCGATTCGTCCACCGACGCAATGCCTTCCACGACATCACCGTCGCCGGGGATGGCCTGGCCGGCTTCGACGACGACGAAGTCGCCCTGCTGCAGCAGCGGCGCGGCGACTTCCTCCTCGCGTGCCGGCGCCACCCGGTGCCCAGCCGATGAGCACGCGGGCCATGGTGTCGGTCTTGGCCCTGCGCAACGCTTCGGCCTGCGCCTTGCCGCGGCCCTCGGCGACCGCCTCGGCGAGGTTCGCGAAAAGCACCGTCAGCCAAAGCCAGAACACGGTCAGCCACGCGAACCAGGTCGGATTGACGATCGCCAGGATCGGTGCTCCATGACGGCGCCGATCTCGACGATGAACATCACCGGGTTGCGCCACAGCGTGCGCGGGTCCAGCTTGCGCGAGCGCGTCCGGCGTCGACTTCAGCAGCATCTTCGGGTCGAGCAGGCCGCCCTGGACCCGGCTCTGGTGGGCACGCTCAGCGTTCTGCTTCGAAGTGACAGCGGAATCGATTGTCGGTGCGGCCATTAGTGAATTCCTTCAGCGAGGGGCCCGAGCGCGAGCATGGGCAGGAAGGTCAGGGCCACCAGGATCACGGTGACGCCGGCGACCATTCCGACGAACTGCGGTCGGTGGGTGGGCAGCGTGCCCAGCGATTGCCGGTGTGGTGCCCTGGCGTGGCCAGCGAGCCGGCCAGCGCCAGCGCGAAGATCATCGGCAGGAATCGGCCGAACACCATCGCCAGCCCGAGCGCGGTGTTGTACCACACGGTGTTGACGCTGATGCCGGCGAACGCCGAACCGTTGTTGTTGGCCGCGGAGGTGAACGCGTACAGCACCTCCGACAGCCCGTGCGGACCGCTGTTGAGCATCGCCGGCCCGTTCGCCGGGCAGCGCCATCGCCACCGCGGTACCGACCAGCACGATCAGCGGCGTGATCAGGAAATAGGTCGACGCCAGCTTGATCTCGCGCGGGTTGATCTTCTTGCCGAGGTATTCCGGGGTGCGCCCGACCATCAGGCCGGCGACGAACACCGTGATCACCGCGAGGATCAGCATGCCGTACAGGCCCGACCCGGCACCGCCCGGCGCGACCTCGCCGAGCTGCATGTTGAACATCGTGATCATGCCGCCCAGGCTGGTGTAGGAGTCGTGGAACGAGTCCACCGCACCGGTCGAGGTCAAGCGTGGTCGCGTCGGCGAAGACCGCCGAGTTGGCCACGCCGAACCGCTGCTCGATGCCCTCCATCGCCGCGCCGACCGAGGTCGGGACGGTGCCGTGGTGCTGCAGCTGGAACCACATCATGAACGCGACGCTGATCAGCGCCAGCGTCGCCATGACCGCGACGATCGCGTAGCCCTGCTTCTTGCTGCCGACCATGCGGCCGAACGTGCGCGGCAGCGAGAAGCTGATCACCAGCAGCAGGAAGATCTCCAGCCAGTTCGTCCACGTGGTCGGGTTCTCGAACGGGTGCGCGGAGTTGGCGTTGTAGAAGCCGCCGCCGTTGGTGCCGAGTTCCTTGATGGCTTCCTGGCTGGCGACCGGACCACCGGTGATGGTCTGCTGGGCGCCGCCCAGCGTGGTGACGACCTGATCGTGGAGGTGGAAGTTCTGGATCGCGCCGCCGGCGATCAGCATGATCGCGGCGATCACCGAGATGGGCAGCAGGATGCGGATCATGCCGCGGACCAGGTCGACCCAGAAGTTGCCGAGCTCGCCGGTGCGCCGGCGCGCGAACCCGCGCACCAGCGCGATCGCGACGGCCATGCCGACCGCTGCCGACGACGAAGTTCTGCACGGCCAGGCCGGCCATCTGCACCAGATGGCCCATCGGTTGACTCACCCGAGTACGCCTGCCAGTTGGTGTTGGTGATGAAGCTGACCGCGGTGTTCCACGCCAGCGACGGCGTCATCGGGGTCGCCGGGTTGTGCAGGTGCAGCGGCAGCTTGCCCTGCACCAACTGGAAGACGAACAGGAACAGGACGCTGATCGCCGAGAACGCCAGCATGCTGCGGGCGTAGGCGCCCCACGATCTGCTCCGACTTCGGGTCGGCGCCGATGAGCCGGTAGATCACCCGCTCGACGCGGGAGTGCTTGTCGGAGGTGTAGACCCGGTACATGTAGTCGCCGAGCGGCACGTGCGCCAGCGGCAAGCGCCACGATCAGTAGCGCGAGGAAAACGATCCCCGCCGTCGTGGTACTCACTAGAACCTCTCCGGGAAGAGCAGGGCGGCAACGAGAATACAGTGCAAGCAGGACCGACAGCACCAGGCCGACTATGTTTTCGTAGCTCACAGTCCCTCGACCAACTTCTGCACCAGGCCGAGCACGCCGAAGATCAACACCGTCAGCACGATGTAAACCAAGACACCCATCTCGTCTCCATTCGCTGGGAATTGCGGTCGCTACCGGGCCTCATCAGTGGCCGCGTCCGCGGGGCCCTCGGCGTCGAGGACCAACCCGAAATTAGACCCGCGTCCCGCGTGTCGGCCTCAGCGTTGACGCTTTCTTTACGCCCATCGGTTGCTCCTTTACGGCCTTCGTTCGTCCGCGGCATGTTGTCACGGGCGGGAGCTGCCATGCCGCGCGTCCGGTCATCGGAGCTGGGCGCCAAAAACAGTGCCTCGCCAGGCGAAATCTAGCTGCGGCCGGGCACCCGCCGGTGGGACCTTTCGACTCTGCAGGACCGGCCGTTCGTCCCCGAGCGGCGCATTTACACCGCCGCCGGATCAACGTCGCGTTAACATGCAGGGATTCGTCGTATTGATTGCGTAACCGGCCGGTGGAACGGCGCGGCGGTGGGCGTAGCTTCTGGCCCGACGGGGCCGACTGACGAAGGAGCCTGCCATCAACGATCCACAACACTGGGCGGCGGCCTGGCTGCAGGTCATCGCCGTGGTGCTGCTTGTCGTCATCCTTCACGTTCCCCTCGGTAACTACATGGCCCGGGTGTACACCGACAGCGGGCATTGGCGGGTGGAGCAGGCGATATACCGCCTGATCGGCGCGCAGCCCGATAATCGCCAGCGATGGCCGAATTACGGCTTCTCGCTGCTGGCCTTCTCGGCGGTCAGCGTGCTCTTCCTGTACGGGCTGTTGTTGGCGCAGACGCGACTTCCCGAACCCTGGGGACACCAGGGGATGACGCCGGCGCTGGCGTTCAACACCGCGATTTCGTTTGTCACGAACACCAGTTGGCAGAACTACCCGGGCGAATCAACGCTCGGGCACGTGGGATTGGCCGTCGGCCTCGGGGTACAGGCGTTCGCCAGCTGCGCGGTCGGTATGTGCGTCGCCGTGGCGCTGATCCGGGGCCTGGCCCAGTACCAGAACGAGGACATCGGCAATTTCTGGGCGGACTTGGTGCGGTCGGTGGTGCGCATTCTGCTGCCATTGTCGGTCATCGTCACACTGGTGCTGCTGCGTACTCGGGGTGGTCAACAATTTCCGTGGGGCACAGGAGATCTCGACCATCGCCGGTGGCAAGCAGACGATCCTCGGCGGCCCGGTGGCGACATGGGAATCGATCAAGCTGATGTCCGGCGACGGCGGCGGCGCCTTCAACGTCAACAGTGCGCACCCGTTTGAGAACCCGACCGCGTTGTCCAACGTGGTGGAAATCGTTGCGATGCTGTTGATTCCGGTGGCGTTTCTGCGGACATTCGGAGTGATGGTCCGCGACAAGAAGCAGGGCTGGGCGCTGTTCTCCGCCGCCGCAATCCTTTTCGTCATCGGCATGGTGGCGATAGCCGTGGCGACCTCGGTGACGCACGGCACCGTCATCCACGCCGTCGGCGCTCCGCTCGAAGGAACAGAAACCCGGTTCGGGGTGCCAGGCAGTGCGCTGTTCGGTCAGGCCGCGACCGCAAGCGCGGACGGTGCGGCGAACTCGTCCTACGACAGCTTCGCCAGTGCCGGCGGCGCGATGCTGATGCTGAACATGATGCTGGGAGAAGTGGCCCCCGGCGGCGCCGGTAGCGGCCTGTACGGCTTGGTGATGATGGCCCTGCTGGCGGTGTTCCTCGGCGGCCTGATGATCGGCCGGACGCCCGAGTACCTCAAGCAGCGGTTGGGTGCGCGACACATGAAGCTGATCAGCCTCTACATCCTGGCTCTCCCGGCCGCGGTCCTGATCGGAACGGCGGTGGCGATGGCGCTGCCGGGAGAACGCGCGGCGATGCTGAATGCCGGGCCGCACGGGCTCTCCGAGGTGCTGTACGCGTTCACCAGCTCGGCCGCCAACAACGGCAGCGCCTTCGCCGGGTTCAGCGGTAACACGGTGTGGTACAACGTCGCGCTCGCGCTCGCGATGGTTCTCGGGCGCTTTCTGCCGATCATTGCCGTGCTGGCGATCGCGGGCACCTTCGCCGCCCAGCGGCCAGGCGTCATCACCGCAGGCACGCTTCGTACCCACAGTCCGACGTTCGTGTTGCTCATCGCGGGCGCCACGCTGATCGTCGTCGGGCTGGAGTACCTGCCCGCAATGGCGCTCGGCCCGGCGGCTGACGCATTGCTGTGACGTAAGGCTCGTCGTCAACGCCGCGTCAAGGTTTGACGTGGCCGTGTCAAGAGATCGCAAAAGATCTGGCGCAGGGCCGTTGTCTCGCGCAACAGTCGAATAGTTGCCCCTGGCAGTAGGCCATGGCCTCAATCCAGAAAAGGTTTCGGTGACTCTCTCGGCCTTCCTCCTGTCGGTGCTCTCCGGAAACGCACCGCGTGCCCACGCGGCAGATCTCGGGTCTGAGGTCATGCGCATACCTGGAACTCCGTCGCCTACCACGGACGAGGAGGAGTTGCGGCGGTGCAAGTTCTACCGCAAATCCTTTGCCATGACCGAGATCGCGCTCCCGGCAACGACTCTGAGGAATCGGGCGATCGCGAAGTGGGTGCGAGATCACCATGTGACGATTGACGTGCGTACCGGTGAGGAACTCGCTACGGCGCTGGCGGCTGGAGTGCGGCTGCAACGGCTGGCCCTCTACGCCGACGCGCTGAGCGAGTCTGAGCTATCGGCAGCGGTCAATCTGGGAGTCGGTCGTGTCGTCGCCGCCTCGGTCCAGCACATCGAGCTGATGCGATCCGTTGTCGCGAAGCGGGCGCAGGATGTCGTCATCCGGATGACCGATGTCAACGCGCCACTGTTGGCCACAGCGGGTGTCGCTGAGCGGGTCCCGGCGGGATTCCGATTCGACAGCAATGAGTCCGACACTGCGATCGCGGCGGTTCTCGATCACGAGTGGCTCAACCTGGTCGGGTTGCATTGCGAGGTCGGGCCGCAAGACCACGACTTTGTCAGCTACCCGGCCGCGATCGGTCACATGATCGCCGAGATGACGCAGATTCGACGAAATCACCGCATTGTGCTCACCCGGCTGGGCTTGGGCGGTGGTCGTGCCGTGCCCTCGGGTAACTGGTTGGTCGAATTGCCCCAACTCGCAGCGCAAATCGATGAATCGCTCGACGACGCCTGCGGTACCCTGCGATTTCCGCGGCCGTTGGTCGTCCTTTCGACCGGGCTCGACATCATCGGGCGGAGTGCGGCATGAGCGCGCATTCACTTGAGAATCTGTGGTCTCTGCCTGAAGACATTCTTGCGTGGTTTGACCGTGGTGCGACCGTCGATGCGAAACCACGTGCGCTCGTTGATGAAACAGTAGCTCTTCGTCGATGTGCGCTGTACCGCAAGGCTTTTAGGGGAATCGCCGTCAGCTACCCTGCCGCGTTGCTGGAGTTCGATGCGCTCGCGGCCTGGATTCGGCGCGAGCGCGTCACGGTCGACGTCACCAGTGCGGGTGAACTTGATCGGGCGATCGCGGCGGGGATTGACCCGACGCACATCGTCATGCACCCACAGGGCGGGGCTGCGGCGCCAATCCGCGCCGCCGTCATCGCCGGGGCGGCAAGGTTTGTCGTCGGCTCCAGCCAGCAGGTGGCAATTCTGGCCGAGAGCCACCGAGGAGAACCAGCGCGTCGTCATCGATGCCACCGACGGCTCCGCTTGCGGCCTGGCGTCGGAGGTCTTGGTGCATCCTGGGTTAGACCTGATAGGGCTGCACTGCAAACTGGACGACTGCAACGATGTGATCGGCGGGGTCAAGCTACCGGCGATGATCGCGGAGATGTCGTGGATTCGACGCGAGCACTCCGTCCTCCTCACCCGTGTCAGCGTCGAAGGCTTGCACATCGCCGAAGGCTGCCTTGCGCCGAGGATCCTTCGCGGTGTCGCCGAGGCGATCGGCGAAGTGATCGGTGATGCCTGCGCGCGGCACCGTTATCCGCGGCCGGCGCTCACGTTGTCGCCCAGCCGGGCTGCACTTCTGCCGGCATAGCCAATTGCGCGGCCTCGGCGGTGAGGCCGGGTACCCTGCACTGCGTTTGGTAGGTCACCTACCTGGCGCCCCCATAGCCCAATTGGCAGAGGCAGCGGACTTAAAATCCGCCCAGTCTGGGTTCGAGTCCCAGTGGGGGCACCACTGGTCGCCCATCGCGATGGCGGCGGGGTCGGGCGCTCGCGGCAAACCACATTGGGCTTGCCAACGCCGACGGCTCAGATTTTGCCAAGCCGCGAAGATTTGGCAGCGCCCGATCAGTAGTCTCGACTACAGCAAAGCTCGGCAACGCCCAGTTCGGCGGCCTGAAACACACCGTTATTCAACGGTAGCGCAAATTTATATCTTTGCCACAGTAAACGTTCAGGGACACGATTGAGCTTGTGTGCTGGGGAATTGGCGTTCGCTAAGATTTGCCGAAGAGCTTCCGGTGCGCCGTCCCACGGTCTATTGTCTACCCCGTAAAGGTCCAAACTAGCTAAGGGGTTCCTCATGCCATCGGTGCGTTCCTGTGTCATTTTCGGGTGTGCGGTAGTCGGGGCAGGTGCGATCACCTTGGCCACTGCCGGTGGCGCCAGCGCAAAGAACGGCAACCACGGTCTTCTCAACGGCGGCGCCAACAACACGGGGATCGGCAACAACCTCCTCAGCCCCGGCGGCGTCAACAACGGAATCCTCAACCAGGGCATCTTCAACGCGGGGGTCGGCATAACCTCCTCGCCCCCGGCGGCTTCAACACCGGAATCCTCAACGGCGCCCTCACCCCTGGCGTCGCCAACAACGGAATCCTCAACGGCGGGGCCCTCAACGGCGGGATCGGCAACAACCTCCTCACCCCCGGCGGACTCAACACCGGAATCCTCAACGGCGCGATCGGCAACAGCGGGATCGGCAACAACCTCCTCACCGCCGGCGGAGGCAACAGCGGAATCCTCAACGACCTCCTCACCCCCGGCGGACTCAACACCGGAACCCTCGACGGCGGGACCTTGAACGGCGGGGTCGCCAACGGCCTCCTCGGCGGCGGCACCCTCGACACGGGGCTTGGCGACAACCTGCTCAGCCCCGGCGGAGGCAACAGCGGCATCCTCGACGGCGGGACCTTGAACAGCGGGGTCGCCAACGGCCTCCTCGGCGGCGGCATCGGCGACGTGGGGGTCGGCGACAACCTGCTCAGCCCCGGCGGAGCCAACACCGGAATCCTCGACGGCGGGGCCTTGAACGGCGGGGTCGGCAACGACCTCCTCACCCCCGGCGCCGGCAACACCGGAATCCTCGACTTCGGATCCAACGACACCGGCATCCTCGACCTTGGCTCCAACCAAGGCGGCATCCTCGGTCTCGGCTAGGTCCTGATTCGTCGACTCGGTCGCAGCAGTTGGGCGACCGAGTCGAGCGGGGAGTTCGCCGGCAGATCGGCGGATGGGTAATCCGTCCTCTGACCGTCCTTAGGTCGAGGACGGATTGCCCGTTGTTGGCGCTAATTAACCCAAGGGTCAGCCCGATGCTTTAGCTAAGTGTTTGCCGCTGAGGGATTGGGAATCGATCTTGAAGTGCTCGCCGGCATGGTGAAAAGCACGTCAACGTTAAGTCTCCATTCGCGCCACGTCGGTGGCGTCCTTTACTGGGCCTGGTCCCGTCGCGGTCCCCCTTCATAGAGGCGGGCTCCCTCGCGGCGGAGGGAGCCCGCTGGCCTGAGAAGGCTGTTACTTCTTGGCGTGCTTTGCGTGCTTTGCGTGCTTCGGGCCGGTCCGGGTGGTCGTGGGCGCGCTGCTCGCCTTGCGCGCGGTCTTCTTGGCGGCTTTCTTGGCAGCTGGCGTCAGCGTGCTGTTCTGAACTTGCGCCGTAGCCGTCGTCAACGCGCCAGTGCTTGGAGCGGCGCCTGGGGCTAGGCGCGCGGCGAGCGGGGATATCGCATTGGCGATTTCGTCGCGGCCGTTGAGGATCGACGAAAGGATGCTCGGGATCGCCCTGACCCGCGCCACCGTGGCAGGTTGGGCCGCGCTGAACGGCTGGGGCGCACCGAAAGCCAGCGCGGGCGTCCCGATAGTGGTCTGCTCAACCACGCCGGCGATTCGTATGGCGCCGAGGGCGACCGCGTTGACGATCGTACCCGGGTTGAGGGAGAGCAGCGCTGCCCCTACATTCAGGACCACTTGCACAGTCGTTAAACCGATTTGGATGGGGGCATTGATCGTTGACACGATGACGCCCGCCGCGGCGCCGATGGTCGCCGGCACCAACCGTGTCGCGGTCAGCACTGCGTCCTGAAGAACGCCCCCGACCGTTCCAAGGACGCCGCCGCCGACGCCCGGCAATGCTGGTGCCACTGTTCCTACCAGCGCCGCTGTTCCTACCGTGGCCGGTGCGCTGAATGGGGTCCCTGCGGTGTTCGCCGTGGCCACCCCTCCGCCACCCAGTACGCGGCCCAGGTTCAGCAGCACCGCCCTCGGGATCGGGAACGTGAGCACCCTGGCGGCTTGCGTCTCAGCGTCGGTCGCAGTTTGCCCCAATAACCGCTCGGCCGCGGTGACGGGGTTTGCCTGCACGGCTAGTGCAGACAACGTCACGTGAAGGTCGGATATGTGGACATCCGGCGGTGGCGCAGCTATTGGAGTGGCGGCTATTGCGCCGGCTCCGAGGAGAGCAACCCCCGCCGCGAGCGGGGAACGAATTGCTGCGTGCATGGTGACCCCTTAGGCCGTTTCTTGTAGAGACAAACCGGACGGTACTCGCGAAATCGTCGGTACAGAGCGCAATACAGCAAAAATTATCTAAAACGTCAATACTGGTTCTGAACCACCCATGACGGTCTATATGGTCAGTAATGTTGCTGGTAACACCGGTTTAGACATCGCCGGGAGAATATGGCTAATTTTCTAATCCGTGTCAGTAGCAATCGAAAGTCCGCATCACCAACGTCGGCCGCAGCGAGTTGCTTTCTTGTGCTAAATAGCTAAACATTCAAGATCATGCAGATATCGGAGGCTCCCGGGTATATATGACCCGACTTACTTTTTCGCGCACTGAAACGTCGAAGTAGTCATGAGAACCTTGGGCCGCGCTGAAGAATCCCTCCTGTTGCGGGCGCCGCAATGAGCGCAGCATCGCACCAGTTACGCACCGATGAAGGTTGGCGGCACCACCCACAGCATTGCGGTCCGCGCCACAGGATTGACGGGCGCGTAAGTTTGCTTGCCGGCTCGCCGAGTCAGGGGCGAGTTAATGCGGTGGTCGATCGGAGCCACTTCCCTCGGCGAGGCGCTGTGCCCGCGGCGCCACCGAAACGGTGAGCCCGGCTAACCAAGTGGCGCAGGGCCGGCGTGGCCCCGGCGGTTCGGCTTCTCAGCGCACCGGCGCAAGCCGGCGGCTATCGGCAATTACGCCATCGTCGTTGGCGTGACAGCGACGATAGCCGCGACGCGCGATCGCGGCGCCTGGACTGGCTTGCTCAGGCGCGGTGCAAAGGCCATCCAACGGAAATCTTCTTTGCCGCCGACGCCGAGCGGGGCATGAAGCTGCGCCGAAACGACTGGCGCGCCAAGCAGATCTGCAGGTCCTGCCCGGTGCTGGAGGCTTGCCGTAACTACGCACTGAATGCGCCAGAGCCGTACGGCATTTGGGGTGCAATGACGCCGTCGGAGCGGCGGCATCTGCTGGCCGCTAACTCGGCGAGGCTTGGACCGCTGGGAAGCTAGCCATCGACCACGACCCGCCCGCCGCGCCGCCGCCTTGGCCAGAGGGAAACCTCAGGTCGTCGGGTGTAGGGTGAATTTTCGCAACTCAAATCGCGTTATTAGGGTCATGGCCGGCCGTGGACACCAGGTGTTAGCCAAACTCCGTCCTGGTGGTGACCGGCCGATCGGGTCAGGTTGTTTGGGTCGATGAGTTGGCAGGCTGAGGCCTCGGCGGGGGTGCGCCGGGCGCGCGAACGTTTCCTGTCTGGAGGGTTGCCCGGCGAGGACACCCCGCGTACCGCCGTGCTCGACTCGTGGCGCCGATCGCAGGCCTTGGGTGTGCACCCGGACCAGATGGACCTGCCCTTCGTGCAGGAGCCCAACGCCGAGTCGCCGCTGACAACTGCGGCCGCGCCTGTGCTGGACCGGCTCACCGACGACCTGTCAGCGCAGGCGGTCTGCCTCATCCTCACCTCGTCCGACGGCGTTGTGCTGCATCGGTTGGCGTCGGACGCGGGCATGATGAATGCTTTGGACCAGGTGCGGCTTGCACCCGGTTACAGCTACGCCGAGGAATTCGTCGGTACCAACGGAATCGGCACCGCATTGGAGACCGGCCAGCCCACCTTCATCCGCGGCGATGAGCACTACATCGGAACATTGGGCCGGCTCGCGTGCGCGGGCGCGCCGATCCGCGACCCGATCAGCCGACGGGTCGTCGGCGTGCTGGATCTCACGTGCTGGGCCGGCAACTCTGATCCGGTGCAGTTCGCGCTGGCCAAGATGGCGGCCAACCAGATCGAAGACCGGATGCGCGCGCTGACCCATGAGAGCGAGACCGCGCTGCTGGAGGCGTATCTGGAGCACTCCCGACGGTTCCCGTTGGGTGTGTTGGCGATCGGCGGCGACGTGGTGCTGATGAACACCCATTTGCGTCAGGCACTGGACGCCAACGACCAGATCGCGCTGCTGGAACACGCCTCGGACGTGCTGCGGGCCAGGGTGACCGGCACTGTGCTCGCGGTGTTGCCGAGCGGGACCGCCGTGAAGATATTGGTCGTTGAGCGGTCGGTGACCCGCGGCGGCAGGGTCGACGCCGTCTTCCACGTCCACATCGCCGCGGATGCGGCCGCGCAGATGCTCGGGTCTGACCGGCCACACGAGCGGTTCGTGGTGGTGGGCCACGACCCGCTGAGCATGCTGGCGGAGCAACAGGCCTCCTTGCGACGGGTCGCGACCTTGGTCGCCCGTGGGGTCGATCCAGCCGAGGTTTTCACGGTGGTTGCCGACGAATTGGCCCGATGCCTGAACGTGGCGCACGCTGCCTTGGTTCGCCGCGATTCTGACGGAACGGCGGTTCTTGTCGCGGGCCACCACGAGCCCGAGTCGATGAAAATACGCCTGGGGGAGCGGTTTTCGCTTGACAGCGAGACGGTGTCAGCGATGGTGTTGCGCACCGGCGAGGCCGCCAGGATGGACAGCCATGACAATGCTCGCGGTACCGGCGCGGCGTATACCCGTGCGCTGGGAGTGCATTGTTCGGTCGGCGCGCCGATCATCGTGGACGGCCGGCTTTGGGGCGCGGCGATTGTCGGGTCGACGCGACCGGAGCCGCTGCCGCCGGACTCCGAGGCCCGGGTGGGCGATTTCGCGGATCTGGTGGGGACCGCGATCGCCAACGCCGAGGCCAGGGCCCAATTGACGGCATCGCGCGCCCGAATCGTCGCGGCCGCTGACGACGCGCGGCGCCGGTTCGAACGTGATCTGCACGACGGCGCTCAACAGCGTCTGGTCTCCCTGGGGCTGGAACTGCGCGCTGCCGAAGCGGCTGTGCCAACAGAACTGCATCCGCTCAAAGACCAGATCGCTCATATCGCGACAGACTTGGGCGCGGTCTCTCAAGAGCTACGCGAGATCTCCCACGGGCTGCATCCGGCCGTCCTGTCGAAGGGGCTGGTCCCGGCGCTCAAGACGCTGGGCCGCCGCTCCGCGGTTCCGGTGGATCTCGAGATCGGTGTTGATGTGCAGGTGCCCGAGCGCGTCGAGGTCGCTGCCTACTACGTTGTGGCGGAAGCTCTTACGAATGCGGCCAAACACGCACGCGCATCCAAGGTCGATGTGTGCGTAGACACCGAGGGCACGACGCTTCGTCTTCTCATTCGCGACGACGGCGACGGTGGGGCTGACGCCGCCAGGGGGTCCGGACTCACCGGGCTGATCGACCGCGTGGAGGCGCACGGCGGCACGATGGAGATCTCGAGCCCGATCGGACGGGGAACATCGCTCACCGTGAAGATCCCGTTCGAGGTGGTGTGAGCGCACCTCGCGTCCCTCTCGGGGGATTGATTTAACGGATCGCGTGGACCGGTATAACGGCGCCTCGTACTCGTCGATGTCCGGCACCGTCAGCAGGTTACGGTCGAGGGCCTCGGCGACCAGAATCAAAAGGCGCCCAAGAACGTTACGCATATCCATCCCCTTCGTCGGACTGCTGCAGACGGACCTGCAGCGGGTGCCGCCGTGCGACCTCGCCGGCGCGACAAGCCATTCCGTGACGGAGTGTGGGACTGGTCAGCAGCCGCAGCAGCGCGGCCGCCATCCCGGCCGCGTCGCCGGATCGGTAGACCAATCCCGCGCTGCTGGGTACCACCAGCCGCATGGTGGCCGGGTTGATGGGTGCGACCACGGGGCGGCCGGCGGCCAATACCTGCAGCAGGCCCCTCGGTCCCGATGCAGCGCTGGGCACCACCACATCTGCGGCGGCAACGACATCGGGCCAGCGGTCTGCGGAGAATTCTCTGAGGAGGTGCACGTCGGTGCCGACGCCCTGCGCGAAGCTGCGCCGCATGACTTCCACCCGCTGCAGGCCGCTGCCGAACAGCACCAGCTGTGCATTGCAGCGACGCCGCACCGTGGCGAATGCGTCGGCCAGTTGTTGGCCGTCGGTGCGGTCATCGAACGGCCCCATCGCGACGATGGTCGGAAGGCCTGCGAGACCGATCAGCGATCGCGCGACCAGTGGGTCGCGCAGCGCGCGCGGCTCGGTCGACGGAGCAGCGCGCCGGGCGGAGTTACTTGTCATCGGCGTCCTGCCGGCTCGGCGACCTAACCATGGCTCCTACCCTTGCCGCCGCGAGCGGCGATGTCGTCAACGCTGGCGGCCAAGATCCGTACCCGTCAGCAGTACTCTCGCGCTACCTGCCACCTGCAAAAGCCAAAAGAATCCGTGACGAGCAAGCCGCCGGGGCGCAAGATGACGGGGTGGTTACTCCAGTGCGCGTAGTCGTGGCCGACGACGATGTCTTGCTCCGCGAGGGTTTGGCCAGCCTGTTGGATCGCTCGGATTTCGAGGTGGTGGGGCAGGCCGGCGATGGTGCTCAGTTGTTGGCGTTGGTCCGCGAGGTGGCGCCTGAGCTGGTGGTGACCGATATTCGGATGCCGCCGACGAATACCACTGAGGGTTTGGACGCGGCGCGAGTGATCCGTGAGGAGTGCCCCGACGTCGGCATCTTGGTGTTGTCGGCGCATGTCGATGTCGAGCATGCGATGGAGCTGCTGGCCAGTGGGCGCAGCGTCGGTTATCTGCTCAAGAGCCGGGTGACCGATGTGGCGGATTTCATCGACACGCTGGGGCGGATAGCCAAGGGCGCCTCGGTGGTGGATCCGGCCTTGGTGTCGGAGCTGGTCGGCGCGCGGCGACGTGATGATCCGTTGGCCGTTTTGAGTGCGCGGGAGTTGGAGGTGTTGGCTTTGATGGCGGAGGGTCGGTCCAACGCTGGTATCGCGCAACGACTTTGGGTGACCGAAGGCACGGTGGAAAAGCATGTGCGGAGCATCTTGACGAAGTTGAATCTGCCGGAGACCGGTGACGATCACCGCCGCGTGCTAGCCGTCGTCACCTTCCTGGAAGCCCGCTGACCCACCGATCAGATCACGGATGGCGTTGGCTGACAGGCCGGACTTCGCCACGAACCCGATGGCCGGGCTCATCTCGATCAGTTCGGCGAAGTCTTGGGCGGAGTGGGTGGAAATGAGTATCACCGGTGAGGGTGTCGGCCCCCCTGCCCGGTGAAGTTGCTCGGCCACATCGAAGCCACTCTCGCCGCCGAGGTAGAGATCGACCAGCGTGACATCCGGTCGCAATTCTTCGAAGCACCGAAGCGCATCAGCGCCGGTCGAGGCCACGCCGACGACAGTGACGCCTTCGCGCTCCAGCAGCCCGCGTGCGGCGGCTACGAAATGCGCGCTGTCATCAACGATTAGGCAGCGCATCGGAGCACCTCGAATAAATGCATGCCTATAGCTTCCCGGTCCCGGCACCGCTGCGCATACCCGCTAACTGCAACTCTGCCGGGCGGCCCGCGCCGATACCGGCTAGCGGGTAGGTGTGGATTGCCGCTGGCGGGACATATTGATGGGCATCAGCAGTAGCGACATCGGCCAGCAAACCCCGCATTCTGGCAGGTAACGACTTCGGGAAGGCGATATGAGGACCACGACATTGGGGAAAAGCGGACTCAACGTCTCGCGCATCGCGTTCGGCACCTGGCAGCTCGGCGGCGACTGGGGCACCTTCGACGAGGAGGCGGCGGTCTCGGCGATCCGTTGTGCCCGCGATTTGGGGGTCAACTTCTTCGACACCGCGCAGGCCTACGGTTTCGGGGCGTCCGAGCAGATCCTCGGCAAGGCGCTGCGGGATGAGCTCAGCAGGGACCGCCATGAACTGGTGATCGCCACCAAGGGCGGATTGCGCCAGACGGAGTCGGCCCTGGTCCGCGACGCGAGCCCGGAGTGGCTGCGTCGTGGCGTGGACGCCAGCCTGACCGCACTCGGCATCGACCACATCGACCTGTACCAGGTGCATTGGCCCGATCCCGCGGTGCCGGCCGCCGAGACCGCGGGCGCGCTGGCCGACCTGATCCTCGAAGGAAAGATCGGCCACGTCGGCGTGTCCAATTTCAACGCTGCGCAAATCGCCGATTTCTCCGCGACCTTGCCGGTGGAGACCCTTCAACCGCCGTATCACCTGTTCCGTCGTGAGATCGAGGACGACGTACTGCCCTATTGTCGCCAGAACAATATCGGCGTGTTGGTGTACGGGCCATTGGCTCACGGGTTGCTGACCGGAACGCTGGGCGCACACACGGCTTTCGCCGGCGACGACTGGCGCAGCAAGAGTTCGGTGTTCTCCGGGGACACCTACCGGCGTAACCTGGCGGCGGTGCGCGAGCTGGAGAAGCTGGCCGCCGACCGCGGTATCAGCGTCAGTCAACTGGCCATCGCGTGGACCCTGTCGAATCCGGCGGTGCACGTCGCGATCGTCGGCACCCGCCACGTCGGCCACGTCGAGGACAGCCTCGCGGCCGCGGAGGTCTTCTTGAGCGATGCGGACCTGGCCGACATCGACAAGATCATGGCGTCGGCGACGCCGGTCGCCGGCCCGTCCCCGGAGGGTATGTGATGACCGGCTCCGGGCTGACGGTTGCCGTCTTGGGCACCGGGACGATGGGTGCCCCGATGGCCCGCAACCTGCTTCGCGCCGGCTTCGGCGTGCGGGTGTGGGACCGCACTCCGGCCAAGGCCGCGAGGGTTGGTATGCGGCGCGGGCCGCGCGTCCACCCCGGCTCAAGCGGCCGAAGGCGCCGACGTGCTGATCACCATGCTCACCGACGGCGGCGCAGTAGAAGAAGTGATGACCGGCCCGGACGGCGCGCTGCCGATGCTCGCGCCGGGCGCAGTCTGGATCCAGATGGGCACGGTCGGGGTCGAATGGTCCGACCGTCTCGCCGGCATGGCTGCTGTCCACGAGGTCGCGTTCGTCGACGCCCCGGTGTCGGGCAGTTCCACGCCGGCCGAAAAGGGTGAGTTGGAGATCCTCGCCTCCGGAGCCCAGTCCGTCCGCGCCCGAGTCCAGCCGATTTTCGACGTTCTCGGCCGGCGGACGGTCTGGCTGGACCGTGTCGGTGACGGCAGCAGGCTCAAGCTGGCAATGAATTTCTGGCTGGCGGTATTGGTCGAGGGAATGGTCGAAACCCTCACCCTCGGCGAAGCATTGGGCCTCGACCCGCGCCTGTTCCTCGCGGCGATCGCCGACGGGCCGTTGGCGTCGGAATACGCGCTGACCAAGGGCGCGGCAATGCTTGACGCCCAGTTCACCCCGGGCTTCCCGCTGCGACACGCGACGAAGGACGTCGAACTCGCCTTGAGCGCTGCCCATCGGCACGGGGTCGAGCTGCCACTGACTGACGCGCTGCTGCCACGCTGGTATCAGGCGATCGCGGCGGATCACGGCGACGACGATGTCGCAGCCGCGGTCACCGCCGCAGCAACGGCCGCGTCGCCGCCCGGCGCTCGCCTGAGCGTCGGCGCGACATGACGCTACCGATCGCAATCCTGCTGCTCCCGATCGGAGGGAAGGTCGCGGCTTGATGTCGTTGTTCGTACGTCCGACAGCCCCACCGCGGTGGCTCGGGTTGGTAGTGGCGGCGTGTTTCATTGTGGCGGAAACGATCCTGGTGCGTGTGTTGATGGTGGTGGCCCCGGGAAACACCTTCGGCGCCGTCTATCTACTCGGGGTCCTCGTAGTCTCGGCCCGTTGGGGCTTCGGGGTGTCGGCGATGACGACCCTGGGCAGCACGCTTGCCTACGGCTACGTCCACTTCATGAATGAAGGCAGTTTCCGTCCCTCCGAAATCAGGGATTGGGTCGCGGTCCTGCTCTTCCTGCCCCTTGCGATACTCGCGAATGTCGTCGCCGGCCAGGCGCGATTGCGCACCGCTGAGGCTAATCAACGCCGCGTGGAGGCAGAGGCGAGTCGTGACCAGATCCGGGTATTGGCCGATCAACAGGCCGCGTTGCGCCGAGTCGCGACGCTCGTCGCGCGTGCGGTGGCACCGTCCGGGCTGTTCTCGGCGGTGGCGCGGGAGTTAGCCTCCTGCCTTGGCGTGCCGCACGCGACGCTGTGTCGCTACGAGCCCGATGGCTCGGCCACCCTGGTCGCTGTCCACGATGAGAACGCAAGGGCGATCCTGCCGGTCGGCACGCGACTTCCGCCTGAGGGCGAGGACGTCGTCGCGATGGTGTTCCGCACCGGTCGCGTTGCCCGTTTGGACAGCCACCAGGATGCTCCCGGCAGGGCCGCTGAGTACATCCGGGCCCTTGGCCTTCGCTCCGGAGTCGGCGTGCCGATCATCGTGGCTGGTCGGCTCTGGGGCGCTGCCGTTGTCGGGTCGTCACAACCCCTGCCGCCCGACACCGAGGGACGCGTCGGGGATTTCTCCGATTTGGTGGCGACCGCGATCGCGAACGCCGACGCCCGCGCGGAACTCACCGCATCCCGGGCGAGGATCGTCGCGGCAAGCGATGATGCGCGGCGACGGTTCGAACGTAATTTGCACGACGGGGCCCAGCAGCGGCTGGTCTCGCTCGGGCTTCAGCTGCGCGTCGCCGAGGCGGGCGTGCCGCCCGAGCTGCCCGCGCTGGCCAAGCAGATCTCGGATGCCGTCTCGGGGCTGACGGGTGTCTCAAACGACCTCCAGGAGATATCGCGGGGGATGCACCCGGCGATTCTGGCCAAAGGCGGTCTCGGTCCGGCGCTCAAGACGCTCGCTCGCCGTTCCACTGTCCCGGTCGAGCTCGTCCTCGCCGTGGACCAACGGCTGCCCGAACACGCCGAAGTGACCGCCTACTACGTGGTCGCCGAAGCGCTCACCAACGTGGCCAAACACGCGCAGGCCTCCGAGGTGCGTTTGAGTTGTGAAGTCGACCGCGCGAGCCTGCGTCTGCGAATTCGAGACGACGGCGTCGGCGGAGCCGACTTAGCCCGGGGATCGGGACTCATCGGGCTCAAAGACCGTGTCGAGGCGGTCGGCGGACAGCTGGTCATCGCCAGCATCGCCGGCCGCGGCACGTCAATGTCGGCAACGATCCCGCTCGCGCTGAGGCTATCGATGGCCGCCCCCGCCGTGAAAGCCGCCGTAACCACCGAAGCCACCGAGCAGGAAGCCGTCGTATCCGTACGGGTCGAAATTCGTCGGCGCCGGGGTGTCGTTGATCTCCACGTTGCCGGGGGACTGGCATTCGCTTCCCGAAACGCTGTCGATGCAGGACTGCTGAACCGCGGTGGAATCGGCAGAGGCGATCGGCGCGGCGCTGATCGCCACCGCGACAGCCCCGGCCGCCAACACAGGCATGAGGTAGGTGAGTTTGACTCGCATGGTGTGTTACTCCTTCGGATTGTTGGCCCAACCTGGGCTACTTCCAGAGTTGCCTGGATTGGACGCCACGGCGTCCCCGCTACCACCCAGACCCTCCCCCGACCAGCCGGAATCGCCGATTATCGTTGAAAGAGCCGGGGGCGCAGGGATATTCAAGATGGCGGGGGTAATGCTGGCCGGAAGGTTCGCTGGGTGGCAGCAGTGACGACAGGCAACCGCCCTGTGTGCGAGCGTGGCGTCGGATACCCGTGTGACGACTAGGAGGAGAGAAAGATGAGCGATGTTCCCGCAGTCGGACTGAACGACGGCAACCGCATCCCACAGCTAGGGTTCGGTGTCTTCCAGATTGACCCCGATGAAACAGCTGCAGCGGTGAAGGCCGCTCTGGATGTCGGTTACCGACACATCGACACCGCCGAGATGTACGGGAACGAAAAGGAAGTCGGCCAGGGCGTCCGCGACGCCGGGCTGGACCGCGCCGAGGTCTTCATCACAAGCAAGCTCAACAACGGTTTCCACAAGCCAGACGACGCGCGGCGCGCCTTCGACAGCACGCTGAGCGCGTTGGGGTCGGACTTCGTCGATCTGTTCCTTATCCACTGGCCGTTGCCGACGCTCTACGGTGGCGACTTCGTCTCGACATGGCATGTCCTCGAAGAATTCGCCCGGGACGGACGCGCTCGCAGCATCGGCGTGTCGAACTTCCAACCGCCCCATCTTGACCGACTGGCGAAGGAATCCGACACTGTGCCCGCGGTCAACCAGATCGAGGTTCATCCGTACTTCACGAACGAGTCCGTACGCAGCTACGGGACCGAGCACGGCATCGTGACCGAAGCCTGGTCGCCGATCGCTAAGGGACGCGTGCTCCGACCCGGTCATCGAACAGATCGCCGACGCCGTCGGCAGGTCGACGGCACAGGTGGTGTTGCGCTGGCACATTCAGCGCGGCGACATCGTGTTCCCGAAGTCGGTATAGCGGGACCGGATGATGTCCAACTTCGAGTTGTTCGACTTCGAACTGGACAGCCACGCGATGGACGCCATCTCTGCCCTCGATCGAGGCGAATCCGGCAGGACCGGGCCCAACCCCGACACGTTCGACCACATTCCAGGCTAATCATGATTTGCCCGCCTCTGGCCGACTTTGTCGCCGGTGACGACTGTCGCCCAGAGGCGGGCTTCGCTGTACTGCAACAGAATTAACGACCCGCGACTACTAGCGGGTCAGCTCACCAGTGCCGGCCCCAGAACCACGGATTCCATGGACCCCTGCCGGGGAAGAAGCCATAGCCGTGGTCGCCGCCACGAAAACCGCCGCCGTGGAAGCCGCCGCCGTGAAAGCCGCCGCCGCCGTGGAAGCCGACCGGTGCGGCGTGATCGGCCACAGCTGTCGTGGTGATCGCTGCCGGTGACGCCGTGGCGGGTTCGGCCGCCGCTGCGGCGGGCGCCGCGACGAGCGTTGCCACGACAGCACCCGCTGCCAGCGCAGATGTGATGCGCCTCAGTCTGATTCGCATGATTGCTCCTTTCGGTGTGGCCGGTTTGGGGGCCACACCATCCAGGATTGCCGTCCTGCGAACCCGTGTCGTTGCGGTCTACCACCACCCGTGGTTCCCGTTAGCCCGACCGTGCTCCGCGCGAGCGCCGGCGGCTAAACCCCCAGCGCCCGTCCGATGGTCGTGTTCCACGACTCCTGCATCTCCGACCCGAAGAGGCCCCAGGTGTGGGAGCCCTCGGGCCGCGCGACATAGGTGACCGGTATCCCGGCGGCGTGCGCGGCGTCGGCGAACTGCCTGGTGCTGTCTGAGACGATGCCCTCGATCAGGCCGCCGGTGAAATTGCCGAAGCCCGGAGGTAGCTGGTCGACATCGCCCTGCCCGCCGCGGACGCGGCGGCGTAGACGGCGACGCCCTTCAACTTCGCGACGTTCTTCGACGGGTCGTGCGCCACCCACTCGGGCCGCCGGGGGGACCCCACATGTCCGCGGCGTTTGCGCCGCCGCCCGACAAGCGCTAACGACACCTGCTGGGACCCGTCGGCCGGGGTCAGGAAACCGCTGTAGGAGCCGACGGCCCTGTAGAGTCCCGGCGCCTGAATGGCGTAATCGACAGCGGTGCCGCCGGTGCTGGACAAACCGCCGACCGCGTTCTTGCCGTTGGTCTTGTACTGCGCGTTGATCAGCGGCGGCAATTCCCGCGTCATGTACGTCTGGTACTGCTTGCTGCGGTCGTTGTCCCAGTTGGTCTACCAGCTGAACGAACCGCCGAGCGGGGAGACGACGTTGACGTTCTTGTTAGCGAAGAACCCCTGAATGTCGGTCATCCCGAACCAGCTCTTGGTGCCCGGCGCGAATTTACGCCCGGGTCGAGGTTGTCGCCGCCGTCGATGCCGGGCAGAAGGTAGAAGGTGGGCGCCCCCGACCTTGGGGGCCTTGAATACGTCGTTGACGATGACCTTGTCCATGGCCGGGGAGTAGACCGAAACCTTGTCCCAGCGGTCGTTCACGTGCTCGATGTCGGTGATGTGTGCGCCGCCCGGCGGCGGCGGAGCCGCGGCAGCGGCCGGCATCGACAGAATGCCACAACGAGACATCAATACAACGGCCAGTGACGCAAACTACGACTCTTCAGTTGTTGGGTCACCGGCTGATTATGGAGATAGCGAAACTCGTAGGCAACCTTCAGGACTTACGCAGTCGGCGTGTCGCGCTATGCCCCGCCGACGCTGGTCCGTAGCGCATCGACGGCAGCGTCGATGTGGGGCAGGATCGTCGACCCGTAGCGGCCGAGCGATCTGTTCGAGTGCGCGCGTGATGTGTGGGCCCACGGCGTGCGCGTCGAGCACGTCGTCGGCGATCACGACTCCGCTCACCACGTGGGCCGCGCGCAGGCGCCCGTCTCGGGCGACCTCGTAGCGCCAGTCACCGATCTGGACGCGTTCCGGCTCGGAGCGGAACAGGCCGCGCCGGGCCGGGCTGTGCACCACGCCGGGCACGGCGCTGAACACGTTGACCACCAGTGCGACTCCGCCTGGTCCGGAGAGTGCCGCCGACACGGTGTCGCTCAGCCGACGGGCATCGAAATCGGGCATCACTAACTCATCGGCAGCACGAACGACGGGGCGATGGATTCGCCGGTGCCGGTGTGGCGCACCGCGGTTCCCGCGACGTAGAACTCCACTGTGTGCAGCCCCCATGCGTAGTTGGAAATGGCGAATTCGACCCCGACCACCCCGTTGGCGCCGTCACGTTCGGCTTCGGCCTGCATGCGGGACATCGCCAGTTCGCGTGCCTCGTAGTTGCCCTGGGTCCACTGCGGCATTTCGGCATTGCGGCCGAGTCTGCCGCATGCTCTGCATGAATCCCTGCACGGCAACGTGGTACACGCAGTTGCCCATCACGAACGCCACTGGCGTATAGCCCGATCGCAGCAACGTCGCCATGTCCTGGCCGGAGAGGTGGCTGGTGAATGCCTGCCCGTTGGCGCGGCGGTAGGCGCCGGGTTTCGAGGTGTAGCGCACCGCGGTTCCGACCGCGATGAATTCCAGATGCTCACCCTCGCCTTGATGGCGCCAGTCCAGTCGCACCCCGACCACGCCGTCGGCGCCCACTGCGTCAGCCTCAGCCTGCATGCGCGCCATCGCATTCCAGCGCGCCCGATACGTCGCCTCGGTCAGAACCGGCAATTCGGACTGCTGCTTGATGCCGGTGAACTGGTAGCCGACGTGATAGACCGACACACCCATGACGAGCTCGATCGGTGCGAACCCGGCCCCGTGCAGAAGCGCGAACTCATTGATCGACAGGTCGGAAGTGAACAGCTTGTCGGCGTGGGAGAGCCGTTCGCTGGCTACCGGATCGAGCGGGTTGGGTTGCATCGGGGCGTCCTCCCTGGGTTTGCGCACAGCGTACGGTGTGGGGCCCCCCGGCGGCTAGCCCGTGCACTCTTCGAAGCGTTTGATAACAAGCTGGTCAAGCGCCGCGCGCCGTGCAGAAATCGGCTCCGTCCCGCTGCTAGCTTGCCAGTGCAGACATCGCGAGACAGAGATGAGGTGTGGTTTCCATCGTGAAGCTATGGCTTCGCAGAATCTGCGCGGTGCTCCTCGCAGCACTGCTGCCGCTGCTCGCCGCGATCGCGATTGAAACACCGACGGCCGCAGCGTATTCGCGCAAGGGCCTGCCCGTGGAGTTCCTCGACGTGCCGTCGCCCTCGATGGGACGGAACATCAGCGTCGAATTCCAGGGCGGCGGCCCGCAGTCCGTCTACCTGCTCGACGGGCTTCGGGCCCAGGACGACGCCAGCGGCTGGGACGTCAACACCTCGGCGTTCGAGTGGTTCTACCAGTCCGGCATCTCCGTCGTCATGCCCGTCGGCGGGCAATCCAGCTTCTACTCGGACTGGTACCAACCGGCGACGGGAAGCTCAGGAACGGTCACCTACAAATGGGAGACCTTCCTGACCCAGGAGCTGCCCGCGTGGCTGGCGGCCAACCGGGGACAGACCCCGACCAACAACGCCGTTGTCGGACTGTCCATGTCGGGAAGCGCGGCGTTGACCCTGGCTATCTGGCACCCGACGCAGTTCATCTTCGCCGGCCTCGCTGTCCGGGCTTCCTCAATCCCTCGATGGGCTTGTGGCCCACGCTCATCGGCGTTTCGATGAAGGACGCGGGTGGCTACAACGCGTCGAACATGTGGGGGCCGACCACCGATCCCGCATGGCGCCGCAACGATCCGATGGTCAACATCAACACGTTGGTGGCCAACAACACCGCGGTGTGGGTGTACTGCGGCAACGGCGCGACGTCGGATCTTGATGACGGCTCGAACCTGGGCAACCAATTCAGTGCGCAGTTCCTGGAGAACATCACCCTGTCGACCAACAAGGAATTCCAGCAGAAGTACGCTGCCGCGGGCGGTCACAACGCGGTGTTCAACTTTCCCGTCGACGGCACCCACAGCTGGGGCTACTGGGGCGCGCAGCTGCAGGCGATGAAGCCCGACCTGGTGCGGATCATCACCGGACACTGACCCGTCTTAGCTGAAGTGTGTCTGCGGCTGCGCCAGCTTTGCGCCGTCGACGGTGATATCGAGCTTCTCGTTGTAGAAGGCGACCATGCCGGCGATCGGCGCGACGGCCTGCAGCGGATAGTGATACGTCCAGGCGAGGTCGGGATGGACGACGTCGCCGACGCGCACTGACCAGTAGCCCGACGTCACGCCCTTGTACGGACACAGCGTCTGGGTGCTTGACGGCTCAAGATGCTCGAACGCAACGTCGGCCATGTCGACGTAATACCGTGTCGGCAAACCGGTTTCGAACAGCAGTACGGGACTGCGGGTGTCGGCCAACACCACGCCGTCGAGGCCGACGGTGACACGGCGGTGTGAGCGCAGCGCATCCACCCGCACGTACGGGTTGCGGGGATGACCGTAGATCGGCTCGTCCTCCTCAAACCAGGTCAGGCGATCCCAGTCGAAGCGCACCAGCCCGGCGACGGGGCCGTCACCATCGTCGAACACCCGCGCCGCCGACTCGTACGTCAGCCCGTCCCCAACCAACGAGAACGTCCGCGACTGGCCGAACTGCACCTTCTGCGGATGGTTGTCATCGCGCAGAAACTCGCCCGCCACGTCTGCGAGCGGAATGTAGTACTGCGGGTAATACGGCACCTCCCACACGTACCGCGCCGACGTCGTATCGAAGACCAGCTGGTGGCCGAGGAAGCCCCTGACCCGCCGCGGCGCCGGTTCAACTCGTCCGCGCGCCGCGGCCATCTGGGGATAATCCGGTGCCGGCCGCTCGGATGTGGTGCTCACGCTCGACTCCTCGCCGTAGATCGCCTCACCTCCATGATGGCGAACCGCAGGGCACTACCGCGCCCTAACGCGGCGACACGGTGGGCCGTTGCGGGCCTACAGTGGACGCATGCGTATCGCCATCGGCATTCTCGGAATAGTCGTCGCGTTGTTCGGTTTGCTATGGGCTCTGCAGGGTTTCGGCGTCGTCGGCGGCAGCCCGATGAGCAACACCACCACCTGGTCCATCATCGGCCCGATCGTCGTCGTGATCGGTGTCGCGCTCACGGTCCTCGCATTCCGCCGCCGCAAGTCTTAGGTCGGGGTCCGCGGGCTGTGACGAATGAACGGCGTATGAACACCTGTGATCCAGCTAACACAGCACCGACCGTCGCCCGATGCGGGCGAGCCACGCGCTTCCGTTGTCGTACGGACACGCGCGGTGGGTGACGGGAACCAAGAAGTTTGCTGCCGTGGCCGCTGTGATCTACCGCTCACTTTCGCTCCGAAACCTAAGAATCCGTTATTTGATGGCCGCAGAGGTTTGATCTTGAACCGATTGCCATGCCGTGAAATATGCATGTAAACAGCATGAATGGCATTGCCAACACAACATAACAAGTTCATAACTATTCGCTTTTTAAGCGCCGCCTGAGAGGTTGCGCCGGATTCTCGCCGTTCGGCGAAGTCACCCGGCCGTAACACGTCTTTCCGTCGCTAGACTCGGACTAGATCGCGCCGTAAAGGCGCTGATAGACCTGCAATCTAGGGCCGGTGCACTCCAATGCCGGCGGAGGTACCGACAAAGATGGCTAACTTTTTGATGCGCATGGACACTGCTGATTCGCTTGGGAATGACGAGGCGCATGTGGATCCCGATTTCGCCCCGGTGGGTGAAGTTGCGGTCCATCGTGGCCCGATCGGCGACATCGGCGCCTATGGCACCGGCGTCGTCGTCACCCACTACGGCGACGACAGCGTTTCGTTCCTCAACCCCGACACGCTTGCGGTCGATGACGCCATCGGGGTCCCGGGCGAGCCTTTCGCCGTCGTGGTTACCGATGACCGTGCCTACGTCAGCACCTCGTCCGCGACCTGCGACGCCGTCTCGGTGATCGACACGAACTCCATGACCATCCTCGCGACCTACCCGCTGGCCTTCGGCGTCACCGCCCTGGCCATCAGCCCGGACGGCAAGCGCGTCTACGCAGGCCGGACCGGACAGGATCACGTCGACGTCGCGGTCATCGACACCACCGCAGACCGTGTCGGCACCATCGACATCGCCACCGGCGCCGGCATCGGCCTCGACGCCATCGCGGTCGACCCGACCGGCAAGCGGCTGTATGTCGCGACCACCGATGCCCGCGGCAGCCAGCTCGTCGTCGTCGACGGCGAGACCGCCCGCGTCGATCGCAAGGTGTGGGTCGGCTCGCCGATCCGCGACCTCGCCTTCGCCGACGGCAGCGCCTACGTCCTGACGTCCGATCGAGCCCGCGGCGGCGCCATCAGCGTCATCGACATGTCGACCAACCGGATCACCGAAACCGTCGAGCTCGGCATCGGCGCCCCCACCCAGATGACGCTGAGCCCCGACGAGACTCGCGTGTACGTCGTCGACTACGACCACGTCGCGGTGCTGTGCACACTCAGCCACGAGGTCCTCACCACCGTCGCCGTCGACGCCCGCCCATCCTGCGTCACACTGAATTCCGACGGCGACCGGCTCTATGTTGCCGACTACGCCGGCGAAGTCCATGCGTTCTCCGTCGCCACGACGATGCCGCTGCTGTACGCGCAGTGCGCCGTCATCGACGCCATCGCGCTGGCCGAGGATCTCGAGCTGGAGCCCGCGACGGCCTGACGCCGGCTTCTCGGCCAGCCGTTCTGCCCGGGTTGGCGCGCGAATCGCCAGCGGCCGGGATCTTCGCGGGCGATAATAATCCGATGAACAGACTGGCAGCAGCACTGTTGACAACCGCGGCGATGGCGGTGGCGCCGTTCGCCATCGCACCGGTCGCGAACGCCGACATTTGCGCCGGCGCACACGGACGCCACGTGGCGGCGGGCGGCTGCACAAACATCGCCGGTGACGTGGCGACGGGCGCGGCCATCGCGGCGGCCACCGACCCGTACTTTCCCGGCGAGACACCGTGCTACACGGTAGAGGGTGTGCCGTACTACACACCCGATGGCGACCCCTGCTAAGGATGCGTCTGGGCGGTGTCGTCGCGTTGAGCGCCGCGTCGCTCGGGATCGCCCTGTCGTTACCGCCGACTGCCCCCGCCGCGCCACCGTCTTGGAACGGCGAATACGCGATCACATTCATCGTCGGCCCGAAGTCCGGCACCAGCCAGGCCGCCGGTCAGCCGGAGGACCAGTACACCGATACTTACGGATTCAGCTCGAACTGTACGAACGGTAAGTGCGTCGCCACGATCATCAGCGGTCCTGCGCCGAGGAATCCAACGGTTCCACAACCGGTTCAATTCACCTGGGATGGGTCGTCGTGGACTCAACTGAGCGATTTCCAATGGGACTGCGTGATGCCCGACGGCACCGTCGAATGGAATCCGGCCCGGGCCAACGTGCGCTACACGCCCCAACCCGACGGGTCACTGTCCGGCACCATGCACACGGAGATCTTGAGCGGTGCGTGCCAAGGCACGGTGGAAATGAACATGACCGCCGTGCGTGCTTGAGTTCGCACCAACGGCGATCCGCTCAGCGTGAGCAGTTCAGCGACACCGAAATCGACTGGTTGGTGACCACCTGCACGAGCACGCGGTTGTTGTTCCTGCCGGGGCCGTTGTACGGCACCCACTGCGTGACCTGCTGAGGGTTCCTGACGTTGGTCACCACGCATTGGTCCAGCGGCGCGCTGCCTACCCGGTCGATGTTGACCGTGTAGCCCTCGCTCTGCAGCCGGTTGATCAAATCCTGCGGCGATTCGTCGGCAGACGCGAGTCCCGCAGGGGCTGCGATCGCTCCGCACACCGCCGCGGCCACCGCGGCCACCGTCCATTTAGTCGGCACGGCCGCACCTCCCGTCTTCGTATAGGTCAATGCTCCTCTACCTAGATCGCCGCGGCGACCGAATTCGTTTCGGGGAGCGTACCAGCAGCCACAGGCGCCACTGCAGCACTGCTTCCGAGCTGATCCGTGGGGGGCCGGCCCGCGACGCTAACGCTCGGCGCGCTGGTAGGCCGTCACGACCGCGGCCCCGCCGAGGCCGATGTTGTGCTGCAGCGCGGCGGTGACGTTGTCGACCTGACGCTTGTCGGCCGTCCCGCGCAACTGCCAGGTCAGCTCGGCGCACTGCGCCAGGCCCGTCGCCCCAGCGGGTGCCCCTTGGAGATCAGCCCGCCCGACGGGTTGACCACCCAGCGGCCACCGTAGGTGGTGTCGTTGTTGTCGATCAACTTCGGGGCTTCGCCCTCAGCGCACAGCCCCAGCGCCTCGTAGAGCAGCAGCTCGTTGGCGGAGAAGCAGTCGTGCAGCTCGATCACCTGGAAGTCGGACGGCCCCAGCCCGGACTGGTCGTAAACCTTCTGTGCGGCTTGGACATTCATGTCGTAGCCGATGAGATTCTTGGCGCTGCCGTCGAACGTGCTGTCGAAGTCGGTGGTCATCGCCTGCCCGACGATCTCCACGGACTGGCCGGCCAGCCCGTGCTTGTCGACGAACGCCTCGCTGGCCACGATCGCCGCGCCGGAGCCGTCGGAGGTCGGCGAACATTGCAGCTTGGTCAGCGGATCGGAGATCATCTTGGCCGCCAGGATGTCGTCGAGCGAATACTCCTCCTGGAACTGCGCGTACGGGTTGTTCACCGAGTGCTTGTGGTTCTTGTACCCGATCTTCGCGAAATGCTCTGCCGTGGTGCCGTATTGACGCATGTGCTCGCGACCCGCGGCGCCGAACATCCACGGTGCCACCGGGAATCCGAACTCGTCGATCTCGGCCATCGCCTTGACGTGCTTGCCCATCGGCGATTCGCGGTCCTCGGCGCCCCCCTGCAGCGGCCCGGGTTGCATCTTCTCGAACCCGAGCGCGATGGCACAGTCGGCGAGCCCACCGCGGATCGTCTGCGCCGCAAGGAACAACGCGGTCGAACCCGTCGAGCAGTTGTTGTTCACATTGGCGATCGGGATACCGCTCATGCCCAGCTCGTAGAGCGCCCGGTTACCCGATGTCGAGTCACCGGCGACGTAGCCGACGAAGCCCTGCTCCACCTCTGAGAAGTCGATGCCGGCGTCCTTGAGCGCATTGGTCCCGGATTCGCGCGCCATGTCCGGATAGTCCCAGCCCTCGCGGCGGCCCGGCTTCTCGAACTTCGTCATACCCACGCCGACGACGAATACCTTGTTAGGCATCCCAGTTGTCCCTTCGCTGTTCCTGCAATCGACAGAAACACAAAGCGGGCGAACTGTCTAGATGCCCGGGTCGTCGCGGTGCGATCTCGAACGTGAACTCGTGATCGCAGATGCGGATCCGGTCGCCGTCGGCCAGTGTCGCGGTGCCGCGAATACGTTCGCCACCCACGTGGACTCCGTTCGCCGAGCGCAGGTCGGTGATCACAAAACTCGTGCCGGTGTCGATGATGACGGCGTGCTGGCGGCTGACGTTGGCGTCGTCGAGCACGATGTCGTTGTCCGAGAGCCGCCCGATCCGGGTGGCGGCCGCCCGCAGTGGATAGACCAGTCCCGATGTCGCATGCAAACTCGCCAGCGCCGACGAAGCATTGGCCGTGGTGCGCAGGCCGAAGTCGACCGAGGTGTGCACCGCACTGGTCCGTGGCGGCTTTCTTCACGTCGAGGGGTTCCTGGCGCAGGATCCGCTCGTGCAGCGCACGCACTGTCGGGCCCGGGTCGATACCCAGGTCGTCGGCGAGCGTGGTCTTCAGCCGCTGGTAGGCGTCAAGCGCATCCGACTGACGTTCGGCCAGGTAATAGGCGGTGATCAGTTGCGCCCACAGCGGCTCGCGGTAGGGGTGTTCGACCGTCAACGATTCGAGTTCACCGATGACGGCATAGCCACGCCCGCAAGCGATTTCGGCCTCCGCGCGCGCCGTGTGCGCCACCACTTTGTCCTCGGTCAACGCCGTCGCGAACGCGTCGACGAACTGAAATTCGCGCAGGTCCTCCAGAACCGGTCCGCGCCATTCCGCCAGCGCGGTCGTCAGATGGTCGCTGGCCTGCTCGAAACGTCCCGCCGCGGCGGCCTGCACGCCCGCGGTCTTCGCGAGGACGAATCGGCCGATGTCGCAGCTGGCGTCGTCGACCGCGAGCCGATAACCCGGTGGCGCGTTGGCCAACATCGGCCGCGAGTCGCCAAGCAGCCTGCGCAGGTTCGAGATGTAGGAGTGCAGGCTGGCCCGCGCTTCCGGCGGCGGCCACTGTTCCCACGCCGCGGTGATCAGCGAGTCGATTCCGACCGGCCGGTTGCGGTTCATCACCAGCATCGCCAGCACGGCGCGTTGTTTCGGGGTGCCCAGCGCCACCGGCGCGCCGTCGACCGTCATCAGCAGCGGCCCCAGCACGCCGAACCCGATCTTGTTCATCCCGGCAATTGTCACCCGCCGGCGCCGGTTGTGGTGTAGACCGGAGTAGAACATGTTCTAGTTTTCGAAGCAATTCGAAGGAGAAGAGATGGGTCTGCGGGTCGTGCAGTGGGCGACGGGAGGCGTCGGAGTCGCCGCCATCGAGGGTGTGCGCCAACACCCTGACCTCGAGCTCGTCGGCTGCTGGGTGCACTCGGAGGACAAGGCGGGAAAGGACGTCGGCGAAATCATCGGCACCGAGCCGCTCGGCGTCACCGCCACCACCAGCATCGACGACATCCTGGCCATCGACGCCGACGCGGTCATCTACTCGCCGCTGATGGCCAACCCCGACGAGGTGGCGGCGCTGCTGCGGTCCGGGAAGAACGTGGTGACGCCGGTCGGCTGGCTCTACCCGAGCGAGCGAAGCGCCGCACCGATGCGGGAAGCGGCCTTGGCAGGCAACGCCACGCTGCACGGCACCGGCATGGCGCCGGGCGGGATCAGCGAGAAGTTCCCGCTGCTGTTCTCGGCGTTCTCGACGGCGTGTCACATTCGTTCGCGCCGAGGAGTTTTCCGACCTGCGTACCTACCAGGCACCCGATGTGCTGCGTCATGTGATGGGTTTCGGCGAGATCCCGGAGAAGGCGCTGACCGGGCCGATGCAGAAGATGCTCGACAGCGGTTTCATTCAGGCCGTGAAGATGGTCGTCGACAAGATGGGCTTCAAGGCCGACCCGAAGGTGCGGGCATCCCAGGAGGTCGCGGTGGCGTCGGCGCCGATCGATTCCCCGCTGGGCGTCATCGAACCCGGCCAGGTCGCCGGCCGCAAGTTCCACTGGGAGGCGCTGGTCGACGGGCGAGCCGGTCGTGCGGGTGACCGTGAACTGGTTCATGGGTGAGGAAAACTTGGACCCTGCATGGACATTCGGCCCCGCAGGGCAGCGCTATGAGATGGAGGTCCGCGGCAACCCGGATATCACGATCGCCGTCAAGGGTTTTCACTCCGAGATCGGCGGCGAGGGCCCGGAGTACGGCATCGTCGGCACCGCGGCGCACTGCGTGAACTCCGTACCCGCGGTGTGCGCGGCCGAACCGGGCATCTTGACCTATCTCGACCTGCCGTTGATCAGCGGCAAGGCGGCGCCACGGTTGCGGCTAGCCTCGCTCACGGCTGTCGGACCAGGATCCTGGATCGGGTTGCCGTCCTGGCGTTCTCAGCCTCTCGATGCCGTCGGCGACGTCCTCGAGCGACACGATGTCGCTGATCGAGCGCGAAATATCAAGCCGGCCGCTTGACACCAACGTGGCCAAGGTTTCGATGTCGACGTTCTTATAGCCGAGGTGGCCCAGCACCTGCTTCTGCGTCAAGCCGAACATGCTGGTCGGCCCGACGGTCGGCGCCTCGGCGCTCATTCCCACGCTGACCAGGCGCCCGCCCACGGTCACGCTGTCGAGCGCCTGCTCGAACGTCGCCTTCAGGCCGACAGCGTCGAACGCCACATCGAGCATCGCGGCCGCCGGTCAATGCGGCGATCTTGTCTCTGAGCTCGTCGTCGCGGGCATCGAATGCGTAGTCCGCGCCGAGTTCGAGGGCGCGCTCCAGCACCTCCGGCTTGACGTCGACGGCGATCACCGGGACCGCCCCGACCAGCCGCGCCAGTTGCACGATGTGGGTGCCGACCCCGCCGACGCCCCACACGCCGACCGACTCGCCGATGCCGACCTTGCCCGTGCGCACCACCGCGCCGAACGGCGTCGACACCGCGTCGGCGAGGATGGCGGCCTGCTCCAGCGGGACGTTGTCGGGAACCCTGGTCAGGCCGACCGCCTGCGCGACGGTGTATTCCGCCCAGGCCCCGTCGTAGGCGAACGCCATCAACTGGATCCGCAGGCAGTTCGCGATGTCGCCGCGCCGGCAGTTCGGGCATACGTGCACGGCCGGCCTGCGGCGACGATCACCCGTCGCCTTCGGCCCAACCGGTGACGCCGGGCCCCAGCCCGGCGATGGTGCCGGAGGCCTCGTGGCCCTGCGTCACCTCCGGCCGCTGCGCCGGGAAAGTGCCGTTGATCAGGCTCAGGTCGGAATGGCAGATCCCGCAGAACGCGACCTTGACGAGCACTTCCCCAGGGCCCGGCTCGGGTATCGGAACATCTTCCACTGCAATGGTTTTGGAGTCAGCGTAGAAACGCTCGGCCCGCATGGTGTCAACCATTTCGCTCCCTTCGCGGCCACGTTACCATCGGATTGTGATCAGGGAATCCGATAGAACGGGTCGGGCAACAGGTAGGTCTGCTCGGCGAATCCGCCGTCGAGGTCGGACGGCTGATCACCGACATTGGCAATGATGGTGTAGCCGCGCTGCTCGATTTGTGCACGCTGCGGCGCCTTGAAGTCCGCAGCCGAAACATAATGAGCGCCAGGTGGTTCCATGATCAACTGCGTGTAGCCGGTGTAGCCGACGGCCTGCAGGTTGCGTTCGGTCGCCGCGCGCTGGGTCTCGTCGCGGCCGGTGATGAAGAAGATCGCCGCGCCGCGGTCCCTGGCGGTGGTGAAGATGTCCATCGTCGGCTGAATGACCGTCGACTGCGCCCGCAGGTCCCAGGCCCGCCAACCACACGGTCCTTCCGGCAGCTTGTCGCACGGTCCGTCGATCACCCGGCCAAAGTCGTTGGCCTTGATGACTTCCCAGTTCGACAGTGCGGTCTCGTCGATGTCGAACACCACCGCGGGCCGGTCCACCCGCGGGGCCTCCTCCGTGATCCAGGCGATCGCGGGGGCGGCGGCCTGCTGTAGGTCGGTCAGATACGCGCCGCTGTCGTAATAGTTCGTCGCGTCGACCTTCAGATCGCCGATATTGGCGGGTTGCACCGGTGCCGGGATGATCGGCGCCGGCGGCGCGGGCGGCTCGGCGAGGGCAGCCGGTGCGAAGCCGATGAGCAGGCCGGCGGCGGCGGCGACCAGCGCGACAGGAGTACGCATGACTGGACCTTAACGGCGGCCTGGCACACTCGCTGCCGTGGCCACGAAACGAGCGTTGGTGCTGGCCGGTGGGGGGCTGGCGGGCATCGGGTGGGAGACGGGAATTCTGCGGGGCATTGCCGACGAGTCGCCGGGGACCGCCGAAGCCCTGCTGGATGTCGACGTGCTGGTGGGCACGTCGGCCGGCTCGACGGTGGCCGCTCAGCTTGGCAGCGGGCTGGGACTCGACGCGCTGTTCGACCGCCAAACCGCAACGCCGACGGCGGAGCTCAACCCGGGCGTCGGCGTCGACGAGATTGCCGAGTTGTTCGTCACCGCGATGCTGACACCCAACACCACCACCGCCGAAAAGCTGCAGAAGATCGGCGCGATCGCGCTGTCGACGGCGACCGTCACCGAAGCGGTGCGCCGCGACGTGATCGCGCAGCGGCTGCCGTCGCACGACTGGCCGGACCGGGTGTTGCGGATCTCCGCGATCGACACCGAGACCGGGGAGCTGGTCACGTTCGACCGGCACTCGGGCGTCGGCCTGGTCGACGCGGTCGCCGCCAGCTGCGCGGTTCCGGCCGTGTGGCCGCCGGTGACGATCGGCGACCGCCGCTACATGGACGGCGGCGTGGGCAGCAGCGTCAACATGGACCTGGCGAACGACTGCGATGTCGCGGTGGTGCTGGTGCCGTCGGGCCGCTCGGCACCGTCGCCGTTCGGCGGCGGCGCGGCCGAGGAGGTCGAGGCGCTCGGCGGGTCGGCGTTCGGTGTGTTCGCCGACGACACGTCGCTCGCCGCATTCGGGCCCAACCCGCTTGACCCCGCGTGCCGGAAACCGTCCGCACTGGCCGGTCGCGAGCAGGGCCGGCGAGTGGCCGCCGCGATCGCCGATTTTCTCAGTGCCTGAATCAACGTTTCTGCGTTGGCTTTTTGCGCCGGGCGTGCGGTAGGGACCGGGTCGCCCAGTGTCAGTAGGCCAGTTTCTCGCAGTCAGATTTTAAGTGCCGCGCTATTCGCAGTCGCCGTTTGCGGCGCCGGTGACGGCCAATGATGACGCCGGCCTGCTGGGCCGGTGTCAGGTGGGCCCACGGCGTATTGAAGTTCCCCGGGCCGGTGAAGTCGGGCGCCTGGAGCATCTTCAGGTACGGCTCGACCAGGGTTTTCGGGTCGGCATGCTGGCCGTCCATCCACCCCTTGGCGGCATGACAGGCCTGACCGTACTGCGACTCCGTCGCGTCAGCCGGCACATCGACCCTGGTGGTGACGCCACCGGGGGAGACACCGATGGCGCCGGGTTGGGCCGGTTCGGCGGGCAGGGGCGGCGGCTCACTGGCGGACGTCGTCGACGGGTGGGTCGAGGTCGACGGCGTCTGCTGGTTCGCCGAACAGCCGGCGACCACAAGGGTCAGTAGCGCACCGCACAACACGACACGTTCGGGGTACCCGCGCATGCTGCCCAATCTAGGCAACACGTCGGCCCCGCCGGGGCCCGGCTTCCCCGACCTATCGGTTACCCCTTCGCTCAGTCGGTGCGTTACCCGGCGCGGTATGCAAAACTGGCGGCCGTGATGGAGAGCATCGGATTCCGGGAGTGTTGTCAGGCCTGAGCGCCGACCCCCCGCGATCCGTCCCCGTCACTTCTGGAGCTCCATATGGTTTCCACCCCGCCTGCTGTGTTGCCGCCCGCCGTCCCCGCCGTCCCCGCCGTCCCCGCCGTCCCCGTGTCCCCGCCGTGCCCGCCGTGTCCGCGCCAACCCGCCTGCGGCTGCCAGACCTGCTGCATGCCACCGACCGCTACGCCGATCATGTGCTCTCGGGCCGCTTCGACCACGTGCTGCCGGTCGGCGCACCGCCCGCGAATGAGCGTTGGTTCACCCGGCTGCACGGCGACGATGAACTCGACATCTGGCTGATCAACTGGGTGCCCGATCGCTCGACGGAGCTACATGACCACGGCGGCTCGCTGGGCGCGTTGACCGTGGTGTCCGGCGCGTTGCGCGAAACGCGTTGGGACGGCGAGGCGTTGCGGCGCCGACGGCTTCGGGCCGGCGATCAGGCGGGTTTCCCGCTCGGCTGGGTGCACGACGTGGTGTGGACACCAGAACGGGAGCTGGCGGCTCCGACGATGAGCGTGCACGCATACTCACCGCCGTTGACGGCGATGTCGTACTACGAGGTCACCGAACGAAAGACGCTGCGCCGCAAGCGCACCGAACTGACTGATGTACCGGAGGGCCGATCATGAGTCGAATCGACCGGATCCTGGAAGAGGCCCGGCTACGGCTGCGCAGGCTCTCGGCGCGCGAAGTACCCGACGCGCTGGCGCGGGGTGCGGTGCTGGTTGACATCCGCCCACAGGCCCAGCGTGAACGTGAGGGCGAAGTGCGTGCCGCATTGGTGATCGAGCGCAACGTGCTGGAGTGGCGCTGCGACCCGACCAGTGACGCGCGGCTGTCCCAGGCGATCGACGACGACGTGGAATGGGTGGTGCTGTGCTCGGAGGGCTATACCTCCAGCCTGGCCGCCGCTGCCCTGCACGATCTCGGCCTGCGCCGCGCCACCGACGTCGTCGGCGGGTACCACGCATTGAAAACCGAAGGTGTTCTGGTCTAGGCGTTTTCGTCGCTGGCCAACAACGGGCGCAGCTTTTCGGTCTTGTCCGGCGTCCAGCCGGGCGGCTCGAGGATGGCGGCCCACGCGTTGGCGACGTCTTTGACATAGACGTGGCCGTGTCCGTCGGGCACGTCCACCGCGACGGCCATGTCGGCGGACACTTGCAGGAACGTGACCACCGGAATCCATTCCATCCGCGGTGAGACGTCGTAACCGCGCGGTTCCTTCAGCCAGTCCGGTTTGGCGAACAGCAGATCGACGTTCCACCATGCGATCGGGTCGGACGCGTGCTGCAGATAGACCACCCGCGGATGGCCCCACGGGTCCGGCGGCCTGCCGAGGTTATCCGAGCGCGCGGCGAAGCGGACGTTCTCCCCCTTGTTGTAGATGGGCAGCCACATCGGGGAGCCCGTGTCACGGTTGCGGGTCAGGTCTTCCCAGATGGTGTTGTTGAACGTCGGCCCGCTGAACAGCGCGCCGTCGGTGCGGGCGACGAGGTTGTTGAGGGCCAGGAACGGCGCCTCACCGCCGAAGGAGCCGAGGCTCTCGCCGAACACCACGAGTTTCGGGCGGGTCGCCTCGGGCATCTCCGTGACCATCGCGTCGACGGCCTCGAACAACGCCTGCCCGGCCTGACGTGCATTCTCCTTGTCCACCAGGAACGACAACCAACTCGGCAGGAACGAGTACTGCATGCTGACGATCGCGGTGTTGCCGTTGTACATGTACTCCAGCGCGGCGGCCTCCGCCTCGTTGATCCAGCCGGTGCCGGTGGTGGTGGCGACGGCGACGACCGCCCGGTTCAGCCCGCCGGTGCGGCGCAGTTCGTCCGCGGCGAGCTGAGCAGTCGCCTTGATGCCGGGGGCGGAGTGCAGGCCGGCGTATGCGCGGATGGGCTCCATCGCCGGCTTGCCGTTGAATTTGGTGAGCTGCTCGACCGTCGGGCCCGCCGCGACGAACACCCGGCCCTGACGACCAAGTGACTCCCAGCTGTCCAGCGATTGCGGGCCGCCCGATCGCAGCGTCGACTTCGGCGCCGGGAAGTCCGGATCGGTTTCGTTGTTCACCGCCGAGAACGTGCTGTTGATGGTGCTCATCGCGAACCGGGCCACGATACCGTTCAGCAGGGCGATGGTCAGGGCAAGCAGCAGACCGACCACGACGACCGCCGAAACCCGTGGCGGCGCAAAGCGATCCGTCTTGCGCACCAGGAACCGGACCAATCTGCCGATCAGCTGGCCGATTTCGACGAAGAGGAACAGAACGACGATCGACAGCACCCCGGTGAGCGGGTGATCCCAGAACCTCATCCGCGGCACGCCGAAGAGGTCGCGAACGTCGTCCTGCCACACGTGGAAGTAGATGATCATCAGGATCTGGCCGATGATGCCGATGACCACCAGCGCGATCCATGCCGGCCGCGGCGCGGGCGGGCTGGTGTCCTTCGAGCCCATGTAGCGGTACAGCCACACCGCGAAGACGCCGAGGCCGTAACCGATGGCCCCGGCGGCGCCGCTGACGATGCCCTGGAACAGCGGACCGCGCGGCAGCAGTGACGGCGTCATCGACAACCACACGAAGACGAGGCCGACCGCGGTCCCCATGAAGGTGTAATGGCGAAGCCACCACGGCCGTTTGGCGGGTTCCGTCCGCGGTGGGGCTTCTCGATTGCTCCTCGGCGGTGTCGGTCACGAACGCAGATTAACGGTGCGTGAAGCTCGGGGGGCGCTTCTCGGTGAACGCGTTCATGCCTTCGGTCTGGTCGTCGGTGGCGAACGCCGAGTGGAAGAGCCTGCGTTCGTAGAGCAGTCCCTCGGCCAGGGTGCTTTCGAACGCGCGGTTGACGGCCTCCTTGGCCATCCGCGATGCCGACAGCGACATGCCGGCGATGGTCTTGGCCACGGCGTTCGCCTCGTCGAGCAGCGCGTCGGCGGGAACGACGCGCGACACCAGCCCGGCGCGTTCGGCCTCCTCGGCGTCCATATTGCGGCCAGTCAAGATCAGATCCATCGCCTTGGCCTTGCCGATCGCCCGGGTCAGCCGCTGCGAGCCGCCCATCCCGGGCAGCACCCCGAGCTTGATCTCGGGCTGACCGAACTTCGCGGTGTCCGCGGCGATCAGCAGATCGCACATCATCGCCAGCTCGCAGCCGCCGCCCAGGGCATAGCCGGCGACCGCGGCGATGGTCGGGGTGCGGGTGGCGGCGAACTTTGCCCACTGCGCGAAGAAGTCGGCGGCGAACACGTCGGCGAACGACAGGCCGGACATCTCCTTGATGTCCGCACCCGCGGCGAACGCCTTCTCGTTGCCGGTGATCGACGATCGCGCCGATGCCCGGGTCGTTGTCGAATTCGGCTGCCGCCGTGGTGACTTCGTTCATCACCGCAGTGTTGAGCGCGTTGAGTGCCTTCGGCCGGTTCAACGTGATGGTGCCGACGCGCTCGTCGCGGGTGACGAGGATTGTCTCGTAGCTCATGGGCTCTCCTAGAACGTCAGGTCGGGTTCGGCGGGCGCGAAATACGCCTCGACGTCTGATCGGGTGACGGCCGCCAACGTGGGCGGTGACCACTTCGGGTTGCGGTCCTTGTCGATCACCTGCGCCCTGATGCCTTCAACGAGGTCGTGAGAGCGCAAAGATGCGTATGACGTCCGGTATTCCTGGCGCAGCACGTCTTCCAGCGTCTCGAGGTCAGCGGCGCGGCGGATGGCTTCCAGTGCGACGGAGACCGAGATGGGGGAGCGGGTGGCGATCAGGTTGGCCGCGTCATTGGCTGGCCCGGCGTCGTGGCCGCGCAGCGCGGCGATGATGTCCTCAACGGTGTCGCCGGCGAAGCACTCGTCGATCCAGTGCCGCTGCGCCAGCAGATGGCTGGCCGGCGGCTCGATGGCGTGCGCGGCCAGCGCGGCGTCGACTCCATCGGCGATGATGCTGCCCCGGAAGTCGGCCAGCTTCTCGTGTGGCACATAGTGATCGGCGAACCCCATCGCGATCGCGTCGGCGCCGTCGAAGGGTGCGCCCGTGAGCGCTGCGTAGAGGCCGAGGCGACTCGGCGCACGCGACAACAGGTAGGTGCCGCCGACGTCGGGGATGAAGCCGATGCCGACCTCGGGCATGGCCATCTTCGTCGTCTCGGTGACGACACCGACGTTGGCGTGCGCGCTGACTCCGACCCCGCCGCCCATCACGATTCCGTCCATCAGCGCCACATATGGCTTCGGATACCGCGCGATGTGCGCGTTGAGCAGGTACTCGTCGTACCAGAACTTGGCGGCGTCACCGCCGCCCGCGCGGGCGCTGTTGTAGACCTCGACGATGTCACCGCCCGCGCACAGCCCACGCTCACCGGCGCCGGAGAGCACCACCGCGTGGATGTCGTCGTCGTGTTCCCAGTCGGTGAGCACTGTGGATATCGCGTTGACCATCGGATGGGTCAGCGAATTGATGGCCTTTGGGCGGTTGAGCGTGATCAGGCCGACGCCGTTCTCGACACTTACTAGGACATCCTCGTTTTCCGCCACGAGTATGCAATCTAGATCGTCCGCCTGAGGTGCGCGCCCCCGGGTAAGGTTCTCGGTGAATGGCCCGGCAAGACGGGAACCGCCTGCACGTGCCGATCGTTGAGAGTGTGTTCGCCAACGTGTCGAACCACAGCATTAGGAGAGGAACCGACGGTGCGGGAGACCAGCAACCCGGTATTTCGATCCCTACCCAAGGGGCAGGGCGGATATGCGCAATTTGGCACCGGAGCCACTGGCTACGGTGCGCAGCAGGTACAGGCCCAGCCATACGCGACGCAGTACCCCGACGAGCGGCAGGCAGGCGTTTCTCGGCCGCTGACCATCGACGACGTTGTCACCAAGACCGGGATCACGCTGGGCGTGCTGACGATCGTCGCCGTCATCTCCTACTTCCTGGTGGCGCAGTCGGAAGCGCCCTACTACCCACTTGCCATGCCGTTCACGCTTGTCGGCGCGCTCGGCGGGCTGGCCCTCGTTCTGATCGCCACCTTCGGGCGCAAACAGGACAGCCCGGTGCTCGTGCTGAGCTACGCCGCGCTGGAGGGCCTGTTCCTCGGCGCGATCTCATTTGTGATTGCTCAGGTGTACACCCACGGCGGCGTTGGGCTGCTCGCGCAGGCGATCGTGGGCACGCTCGGTGTCTTCTTCGGCATGCTCGTCGTTTACAAGACCGGCGCCATCCGCGTCACGCCGAAGTTCACCAGGATGGTCGTGGCAGGGCTGTTCGGTGTGCTGGCGTTGATGCTGCTCAACCTGGTCCTGGCGGTGTTTCACGTAAATGGCGGTGAAGGCCTCGGCCTTCGCAGTCCAGGTCTGATTGGTTACGCCTTCTCGCTGCTGTGCATCGCTCTTGCGGCGTTCAGCTTCCTGATCGACTTCGACGCCGCCGACCAGATGATCCGCGCAGGCGCACCGGAGAAGGCAGCGTGGGGTATCGCACTCGGCCTGACCGTGACGCTGGTCTGGCTCTACCTCGAGATCCTGCGGCTGCTCAGTTACTTCCAGCGCAGCTAGACGTAACCCCTGGAGAAGGCCCGGCACGTTCGCGTGCCGGGCTCTCTCTTTGTCTTCGTTTAGCTGAGCCGCTTGTCGTCGACGGTCTAGCTGAGCCGCTCGATGATCATCGCCATCCCCTGGCCGCCGCCGACGCACATCGTCTCAAGACCGAACGTCTTGTCGTGTGTCGTGAGGTTGTTCAGCAGCGTGGCGGTGATCCGGGCGCCGGTCATGCCGAACGGGTGACCCAGCGCGATCGCACCGCCGGACACGTTGAGCTTGTCCTCGTCCATCCCGAGCTCGCGCGCCGAGCCCAGCACCTGCACGGCGAACGCCTCGTTGATCTCGTAGAGGTCGATGTCGCCGATCGACATGCCGGCGTTGGACAGAGCCTTACGCGTCGCCTCGATCGGACCGAGGCCCATGACCTCCGGGGACAGCCCGGACACCCCCGTCGCGACGATGCGCGCCAACGGTTTCAGCCCCAGCTCCCTGGCCTTGGCATCCGACACCACCACCACCGCGGCGGCGCCGTCGTTCAGCGGGCAGGCGTTGCCTGCGGTGATCGTGCCGTTCGGCCGGAACACCGGTTTGAGCTGGCTTACCGCCTCGTATGTGGTGCCGGCACGCGGGCCGTCGTCCTTCGAAACCGTCGAGCCGTCAGGGAGCTTGACGGCGACGATCTCGCGCTCGAAGAAGCCGTTCTTGATCGCCTCTTCGGCCCGGTTCTGGCTGCGCACGCCCCAGTGGTCCTGGTCCTCGCGGCTGATGCCGGTGAGTAGCGCGACGTTCTCGGCGGTCTGGCCCATCGCGATGTAGACATCCGGCAGCACGCCGTCCTCACGTGGGTCGTGCCACTCGTCGGCGCCCGCGGCCGCCTGCGCCGAGCGTTGTTCCGCGTCGGCGAACAGCGCGTTATGTGAGTCCGGCCAGCCGTCCGACGTGCCCTTGGGAAACGCGAAACCGTCTCGACCCCAGCCGAAATGAACGCGCTGCCCTCGCCGGCCTTGATCGCGTGGAACGCCATCCGGGTGGTCTGCAGCGACGACGAGCAGTACCGGTTCACCGTCGTGCCGGGCAGGAAGTCGTAACCCAGCTCGACCGACACCGCGCGGCCGATGTTGAAGCCGGCCTCACCGCCGGGCTGCCCGCAGCCCATCATCAGGTCGTCGATGTCGCGGGGGTCGAGCGCAGGCACCTTGTCCAGCGCGGCGCGCACCATCTGGGCGGCGAGGTCGTCGGGCCGCATGTCGACCAGCGAACCCTTGCCGGCGCGGCCGATCGGCGAACGCGCGGTCGAAACGATGACGGCTTCGGTCATGACGGCTCCTCGTATCGAGTGAATACGAGAAACTTAACTCGCTGGCACCACGAGGGGCGCGGGGACCCCAGTGGAGCGGCGCCACAACCTGCTCAGGTTGCCCACCCGCGCCAGCAGCGAACCACTGTCGGCCGACCGCGACTCCAAAGCGTCCTCTGTCTGCGCTCCACCAATGAAGTCGCCCAACGCATTACACAGCGCGGGCAACAACTGCTTGGCCGCCAAGGCATATCCGGCCGCAGACGGGTGGAACATGTCGTGCGAGAACAGAACTTCGGGCGCCTTGTGGAATTCCGGCGCCAGCAGATCGGAGAACGGAACGGGAGCGCCGCCCGCCGAGCGCACCGCTGCCGCCTGCGCACGCGCCAGACGCAACCCCCGGCTGCGGGCCACCCAGCGCAGCGGCTGGGGGATGGCGGTGAGGACGCCGAAGTCCGGGCAGGTGCCGACGACGACGACGGCGCCGCTGGCCCGCAGCCGCCGCACCGCCCGGCCCAGCCGCCGCGCCGACGGCCCGATGCCGTTCGGCTTGGTGATGTCGTTGGCGCCGATCATGATCACCGCGGCGTCGGGCGGCGGGCCCGCTACCAGCATGGCGTCGATCTGGCCCGCGAGCCCCTTCGACGTCGCGCCGACGATGGCCTTTGTGCTCAGCCGGATCCGTTTGCCCGCCGTTTCGGCCAGGCCCCGCGCGATCAGCACACCGGGCAGTTCATCGGCAGCCTCGCAGCCGTAACCGGCGGCCGTCGAGTCGCCGAAGATCATCAGGTGCAGGTCAAATGGCATCCCACGGTGCCACCGTTCGACCGGACCGCCGCCCGGCGAGTACACGCCGTCGGCGCGGGGCGGGATGTCCCACGACTTGGGTATGACGCGGCGGGCCCGGTCAGCCTGCCCGCTCAGCAGGTTACGGGCTCCGACATAGGCGGAGCCCGTCGACGCGAGCCCGGCCACCGCCGCCAGGGCGATGGTCAACCGACGCGATGCTCGAAAGCCCACAGGATTATCTTATGTGGGATTTTGGCCCTTGCCCGCGTGGCGAGATGGCTGGGCGGTCACATTGCGGTATCAAGTCCGGTATTGATTTCGACTCGTTGATTGTTGAACTGGTTGTAGGGTGTCAAGCTAAGATGCCGGGCTTTGCTCAGTAAACATGCGGAACCCGGCACCACATTGGCGTAGGGAGTGGTGGCGATGACCGCACCGAGCAAGGTGGCTAGGGCGTCTTGCGCTGGCGTCAGTCCAGCTAGGACGCATAAACCGCGTAAGTTTCCGGTCAGCGACGGGGCGCCCGTCGAGGTCGTCGAGGACGGCGCGAGCATTGCGGGGCGGCTCACCGCTCTGGCGGCTCTGCTAACTATTCGGCCGACCTTAGCTATCGGCAGCTACGCTCCTAAGCTGCCGTGGCCGTGGGGTTTGGTCGACTTCGTGGCACGTGTGATGCGGCCCGCGCCCGGCACGGTGCGCGCCACGATATCGCTGCCCAACTGCACCGCGCAGCTTGTTCGCGCCGGCGAAGTGCTGCCCGCCGACGGCAACCGCAGCGTCGTGCTCTACATGCATGGGGGGCGTTTCTGACCTGCGGCTCCCACTCGCACGGCCGGCTGGTGACCGCACTGTCGCGCTACGCCGACAGCCCGGTGCTCGTCGTTGACTACCGAACGGTCCCGAAGCACTCCGTGGGCATGTCGCTCGACGACTGCTACGACGCCTACAAGTGGCTGCGCCTGAAGGGCTACGACCCCGACCAGATCGTGCTGGCCGGCGATTCCGCTGGCGGGTATCTGGCGCTGGCCCTCGCCGAGAAGCTGCAGCTCGAGGGCGAAGCAACCGGCCGCGATGGTGGCGATGTCGCCGCTGTTCGAGATCGACAATGAAACCCGGGCGAACCACCCGAACAACCGCACCGACGCGATGTTCCCGCCCAAGGCATTTCACGCGCTCGTCGAGCTCATCGAGGGGGCCGCGCAACGGCACCTCGTCGACGGCAAGCCCGAGGAGGTCTACGAGCCGCTCGACCACATCGAGCCCGGCCTTCCGCGCACGCTGATCCATGTGTCGGGTTCCGAAGTGCTCGTCAGCGACGCCCGCAAGGCCGCCCACCTGCTGGCCGCCGCCGGTGTACCCGTCGAGGTGCGGGTCTGGCCTGGTCAGATGCACGTGTTCCAGATCGCCGCCCCCGCGGTGTCTGAGGCCAGCCGGTCGCTGAAGCAGATCGGCGACTACATCCGAGAGGCCACCTGGTAGCACCAGGCAGCGGGCCGCCTAATAGATCCAGGGCGGGCCGCCTGTTTGCGCCGTAGCGGGCCTGAGACGATGGACGCATGCGCATTGCCCGGCACGTCAGTGAGCTCATCGGCAATACCCCTCTGGTGCAGCTCAACTCGGTTGTTCCCGGCGGCGCAGGCACGGTTGCGGCCAAGATCGAATACCTGAACCCCGGCGGTAGCGCCAAAGACCGCATCGCGGTCAAGATGATCGACGCCGCCGAGGCCAGCGGCGAGCTGCGACCCGGCGGCACCATCGTCGAGCCGACCTCCGGCAACACCGGCGTCGGACTGGCCCTGGTCGCGCAGGAGCGCGGCTACAAATGCATCTTCGTCTGCCCCGACAAGGTCAGCGAGGACAAACAGAACGTCTTGCGCGCCTACGGCGCCGACGTGGTGGTGTGCCCAACGGCCGTGCCGCCGACCCATCCTGACAGCTACTACAGCGTCTCTAACCGGCTGGTCGAAGAGATCGACGGAGCCTGGAAGCCCGACCAGTACTCCAACCCGATGGGACCGGCCAGCCACTACGAGACCACCGGGCCCGAGATCTGGGCCGACACCGATGGCAAGGTCACCCATTTCGTCGCCGGGGTCGGCACCGGCGGCACCATCACGGGTGCCGGCCGCTACCTCAAGGAGATATCCGGGCGGCGTCCGGAAGGCCCGGTCCGCGTCGTCGGCGTCGATCCGGAGGGCTCCGTGTACTCCGGCGGCACCGGGCGGCCGTACCTGGTCGAGGGCGTCGGCGAGGACTTCTGGCCGGCGGCGTACGACCCGACCGTGCCGGACGAGATCATCGCGGTTTCAGACGCTGATTCGTTCGAGATGACGCGGCGGCTGGCGCGGGAGGAAGCGCTGTTGGTCGGCGGGTCGTGCGGTATGGCCGTCGTCGCCGCGGTCAAGGTCGCCCAGCAAGCCGGGCCGGACGCGCTGGTGGTCGTTCTGCTGCCCGACGGCGGAAGAGGTTATCTCTCAAAGGTTTTCAACGACGCGTGGATGTCGTCCTACGGTTTCCTGCGCAGTCGGCTGGACGGGTCCGTCGAGGAGCCGACGGTTGGCGACGTGCTGCGGGGCAAGTCGGGGGAGTTGCCCGACCTGGTGCACACGCATCCGTCGGAGACGGTGCGCGATGCGATCGGCATCTTGCGCGAGTACGGCGTATCGCAGATGCCGGTCGTCGGCGCCGAGCCGCCGGTGATGGCGGGCGAGGTCGCGGGCAGCGTGTCAGAGCGCGAACTGCTCTCTGCGGTGTTCGAGGGCCGCGCCAAGCTGGCCGACGCCGTCGCACAGCACATGAGCCCGCCGCTGCCGCTGCTCGGGGCCGGTGAGCTGGTCAGCACCGCCGCCAAGACGCTGCGCGAATTCGACGCGGTGATGGTGGTCGAGGAAGGCAAACCGGTGGGCGTACTGACCCGTCACGACCTGCTCGGCTTCCTGTCCGACGGCATCATTCGCCGGTAACGGCCCCAGAACCCGGGCCGCTCGGATTCAGTGGCCTCATGATCAATTTCCGGGTGGAAAGCTCTGCTATCGGCAACCTCTCAGGTTAGGGTTAGCACGCTCGTTGCCAGCTAATTTCATCACTGGAAGGCGTAAATGACCGATCCACCGCCACCGCCACCGCCCCCTGGTAACTACCCACCTCCGCCGCCTGGGCCCGGTGGGTATCCGCCCCCTCCGCCTCCGCCCCAGGGTGGTGGCTACCCGCCACCTCCTCCGCCTCCGCCGGCCGCCGGGGGGTACCAGCCGCCACCGCAGGCCACGGCGGGCTACCCGCCGCCTGCCGCGCCCGGCCCGGCACTGCCCACAGAGGCCTACACGCCGTGGCTCACCCGCGTGTTGGCGTGGCTGATCGACTCCGTCCCGATCTTCATCGTCGAGGGAATCGGCTATGCCATCTTGCTGGGCACCTCGGACACCACGTGCATCACCGACAGCACGGGGTATGACACCGGTCAGTACTGCGCCAGCGGAGCATCCACCATCGGGCAGCTGTCGGTCGGCCTGGCAGGGGTGCTCGCCCTCGCCTACGGGATCTGGAACTGGGGCTACCGGCAGGGCACCACCGGGTCGAGCATCGGCAAGTCGATCATGAAGTTCAAGGTGGTCAGCGAAAAGACCGGGCAGCCAATCGGTTTCGGCATGTCCATCGTGCGGCAGCTCGCTCACATCATCGACGGCGCGATCTGCTACATCGGCTACCTGTTCCCGTTGTGGGACGCAAAGCGCCAGACGATCGCCGACAAGATCATGACCACGATCTGCTTGCCGATCTAAACACCAACTATCTGAGGAGGACCTGATGACCGATCAACCACCACCGCCTCCCGGCGGCTATCCCCCACCCCCACCCCCACCGCCGGCGGATACCAACCTCCGCCCCGGGGGGCTATCCGCGCCACCGCCACCGCCGCCTCCGCCCCAGGGTGGCTATCCGCCGCCCCCACCCGGGGCACCCGGGTACCCGCCGCCGCCCCCACCGCCAGGGCCCGTGCTGCCGAAAGAGGCCTACACACCGTGGTTTACCCGCGTCATCGGCTATCTCATCGACAGCATTCCCGCGGCGGTGGTCATCGGTATCGGGGCCGGCATCGCGTTCGGCACCGCCGATAACCAGTGCGTCAGCAACGGCGGCCAGAGCGACTACGGCGTCTATTGCACCTCGAGCATGACCGCCTTCGGCATGATCATCTACATCCTGGCGTACATCCTGGTGGCCGTCTACGCGATCTGGAACTGGGGCTACCGGCAGGGCACCACCGGACAGAGCATCGGCAAGTCGGTGATGAAGTTCAAGGTGATCAGCGAGAAGACCGGTCAGCCAATCGGTTTCGGCATGTCGATCGTGCGTCAGATCGCCCACATCGTCGACTCGATCGTCTGTTACATCGGGTGGCTGTTCCCGCTGTGGGACGCCAAGCGGCAGACGCTGGCCGACAAGATCATGACGACGATCTGTGTGCCGGTAGACCAGGCGGCGCCTCAGCCGCCACCGATGCAGTAACGCGGTTTCATCGGAAGGCGCTGACGCCTGTCAGCGCCTCTCCGATGACCAACTGATGCACCTCGGATGTGCCCTCGTACGTCAGCACGGATTCGAGGTTGTTGGCGTGCCGGATCACCGGATACTCCAGCGTGATTCCGTTTGCGCCCAACAGTGTCCGGCACTCGCGGGCGATTTTGATCGCTTCGCGCACGTTGTTGAGCTTGCCGAAGCTGACCTGTTCCGGGCGGATACGGCCGTCGTCCTTGAGCCGCCCCAGGTGTAGCGCCAGCAACTGCGCCTTGCCGAGTTCGACGGCCATATCGGCCAGCTTGGCTTGCGTCAGTTGGTATCCCGCCAGCGGCTTGTCGAACACCTCGCGGGTGCCGACGTAGTCCAGCGTGGTCTGCAGGCAGTCTCGCGCCGCGCCGACGCTGCCGAACACGATGCCGAACCTCGCCTCCGACAGGCAGCTCAACGGTCCCGAAAGGCCCGACGCATCGGGCAGCTGGGCGTCGGCGGGCAGCCGCACGTCGTCGAGATGCAGCTCAGAGGTGACCGATGCGCGCAGCGACAGCTTGTGCGTCATGTCCCGCGCCGAGAAGCCGGGTGTGCCCGCGGGCACGACGAAGCCGATGATGCCCTCCTCGGAGCGGGCCCACACGATCGCGACGTCGGCGACCGAGCCGTTGGTGATCCACATCTTCGAACCGTTGAGGACCCAGTCCGACCCGTCGCGGCGTGCGGTGGTGCGCATACCGCCGGGATTGGAGCCGAAGTCCGGCTCGGTGAGCCCGAAGCAGCCGATGAGGTCGCCGGTGGCCATGGCGGGCAACCACTGGTTGCGCTGCTCCTCACTGCCCCAGCGGTAGATGGCGAACATCGCCAGCGAGCCCTGCACCGATACCAGGCTGCGCAGGCCGGAATCGATGGCCTCGAGCTCCTGGCACACCAGCCCGTAGGCGGTCGCGGTCGAACCCCCGCAGCCGTAGCCCTTCAGGTGCATGCCGAGCACACCGAGCTTGCCCAGGTCGGCGGCCAGCTCGCGGACCGGCACCTCGCCGGCCTCGAACCAGTCGGCGACGTGCGGGCGCAGGCGCTGTTCGCCGAACCGGCGCACCGTCTGCGCGCAGCTCGATGTCTTCGGGCGTCAGCAGTGAGTCGAGGTCGAGCAGGTTTTCGATCCGGGTGGCATGATCCATGTCTACACCGTTACGGCTGGATCGACCATGAGCGAGCCGCTGCATGGTGATGACTGACGCATACACGGGTGGCAGGGTTTGGCCACCAAGGCCATCCACGCGGGGTTTCGTCCCGACCCGGGCACCGGTGCGGTCAACGCGCCGATCTACGCGAGTTCGACGTTCGCGCAGGACGGCGTCGGTGGGCTGCGCGGCGGGTTTCGAATATGCCCGCACCGGGCAACCCGACCCGCGCGGCGCTGGAGGCGGCGCTCGCCGCGGTCGAGGAGGCCGCGTTCGGGCGGGCGTTTTCCTCGGGCATGGCGGCCACCGACTGCGCGCTGCGCGCGATGTTGCGACCCGGCGATCACGTCGTCATCCCCGACGACGCCTACGGCGGCACCTTCCGGCTGATCGACAAGGTGTTCACGCAGCTGGGGCATCACCTACACGGCGGTGGCGCTGTCCGATCTGGACGCGGTCCGTGCGGCGATCACGGCCAGCACCAGGCTGATCTGGGTGGAGACGCCGACCAACCCGCTGCTCTCCATCGCCGACATCGGTGCGATAGCGCAACTGGCGGCGACGTCGAGCATAAAGGTGTTGGTGGACAACACCTTTGCCTCGCCGGCGCTACAACAGCCGTTGCTCCTCGGCGCCGACATCGTGCTGCATTCGACCACCAAGTACATCGGCGGGCACTCCGACGTGGTCGGTGGCGCGCTGCTGACCAACGACGAAGAACTCGACGACCGCGTTCGCATTCCTGCAGAACGGCGCGGGTGCGGTGCCCGGCCCGTTTGACGCCTACCTGACCATGCGCGGGCTCAAGACGCTGGTGCTGCGGATGCAGCGGCACAGCGACAACGCCGCGCTGGTCGCCGAATTCCTCGACGGGCACCCCGCGGTCGAGACCGTGCTGTATCCGGGGCTGCCCGGCCATCCCGGTCACCAGGTCGCCGCGCGGCAGATGAGCGGGTTCGGCGGCATGGTGTCGGTCCGGATGCGGGGCGGGCCGCGAGGCCGCACACGACTTCTGCTCTCGCACCGAGATTTTCATCCTTGCCGAATCCCTGGGCGGGGTGGAGTCGCTGATCGAGTATCCGGGCGCGATGACGCACGCGTCCACCGCGGGCTCGCAACTGGAGGTGCCCGACGACCTCGTGCGGCTGTCGGTCGGCATCGAGGATTCCGCCGACCTGCTCGCCGACCTCGATCAGGCGCTTACGCTAGCGCCCCTCGCACCGCCGATGCGGTGATCGCCAGATTCACTTCGGGCAGCGCGGTCGGATATTCGTCCACCCAACTGCCGCTGGCGATTTCGCCGGCTCGCGCGTGCACCCACCGCCAGCCCCGGTCGTTGAGGCTCAGCAGCGCGCCGAGCCCGTCGACCGCGTGCAACAACGAGATGATCGCCGCCGTCGGCGGGGCGGGCGGTCGTGCGGTCGAACAACGCCGCCAGCATCGCCGAGCGTGCGTGGCCGACTCGCTCCCTGTTGGTCAGTGGCCACGCGTACGGGTGGCGCGAACCGCTTGGCGTTCAACCGGACACGCCTTATCTGGCCGGTCTGCTCCAGATAGTTGGCGAGGTGTCTCCTCGGTGTGCTTGGCCAGCCGCTTGACCGCGGTGGCGGGACGCAGCGGCCGGCGCTCGAGCAGCCGGAACGCAGGCGCGACGACGGGATCCATCGGCCCGGGAACCGAGAGGGCCAACAGCCGGCCAGGCTCGACCGGCTCACCGGCCATCGCCGGGCCGGATCCGACACGCGAAGCGCCAGATCCAGCAGCACGGCGCCGGAGAGCACCCGCTCGCGGCGGCCGCGCTCAAGACCGGGCTGCGCGGACGCGTTGTCCACGCAGCAGCAGAAACAGGTCCTCGGCGATCTGCGCCATAGCCGGACTGTAAACCGACCCTCGGCGCAGCCGCGAGTTAGGAGTGGTACGGCTCCGCGCTGACCAGCGTGACCTTCACGGTGTTGCCGTTGGGCACCTGGTAGCTGCGGGTCTCGCCGACCTTCGCGTCGATCAGCGCCTCGCCGAGCGGTGACTTCGGCGAGTACACCTCGAGCTTGCCGTCGGACACCCCCTCCTGGCGGGTCGCGATCAGGAACGTCTCGGTGTCCTTCTTGTCGTCGTCGTAGTACACCTTGACCACCGAGCCGGGCAGCGCGACGCCGGACTGCTTGGGCGCCTCGCCCACCTTGGCGTTGTTCAGCAGCTCCTGCAGCTGACGGATCCGGGCCTCCTGCTGGCCCTGCTCCTCGCGGGCGGCGTGATAGCCGCCGTTCTCGCGCAGGTCGCCTTCCTCGCGGCGGTCGTTGATCTCGGCTGCGATGACCGGTCGATTGGCGATCAGCTGATCGAGCTCCGCCTTCAGCCGGTCGTATGCCTCCTGGGTCAGCCAGGTGACCTGGGTGTCGGTCATGTCGTCGCGCTCCTGTCGTCGTTGCTCTCGCGCTCTTCTCGTAAGAAGTTTCGTGTCACGGCGCCGGGAGCTTTGCCACGTGTATTGCCGCAATCGCGAGCGCCTAAGCAGCGCACTAAAAGCAGCAATACACGGCTCCCAGCAGGAACCGTGTACCGGACACAGTCTAGCACCGTCAGTGACAGCCGATTTTCACGTATTCGCTGTTCGGCGTTTGTTGCGCCGACTTGGCGGGTGTGGTTCAGGAGGCCACCAGGTACGACGGCACGTCGGTGCCGCAGCCGTAGACGTCGCCGACGACCGGCGGCCTGCTGGCCTTGACGACGGTGGTGACCTGCACGGTCTTCTGGGTGGACGGCGGGACCAGCACCTCGCGACGGCCGGTCTCGCTGCCGTCGATCGACCGCGCCCGCACGATGCATACCACCGGCCGCGACGGGTCGTCGCGGGTCACGGTGATCGTGACCTGCACGGTTTCGTCGTCGACCAGCTGATAACCGCCCAGCTCGCCCTTCACCTTGCCGGTGCCGAGCCGCTGCGAAGCCGATCATCGCGACGCCGACGCCCGACCGCGAGGACCAGCAGCGGTCAACCCGACCACGATCCAGCGGCGGTTGCTGCGCGACAGCCGCTGCCGCCCGTAGCGGGCGGCGGGACGCTCGATCATCTCGTTTCGCATGCCCGTCCGTCGGATAGATCTACCGAACTGGAACTATAGGGACTACCCAAAAGTGCGAGCTGGTTGAAACCTCTCGAGAATGCCGGCTTGAACTACGCAGGTAAGAGGAAACAAGTTGACCGAACTGCGGTTGATGGCGGTGCACGCCCACCCGGACGACGAGTCCAGCAAGGGTGCCGCCACCACGGCCCGCTACGCCGACGAGGGTGTGCGCGTGCTCGTGGTGACGATGACCGGCGGCGAGCGCGGCGACATCCTCAACCCGGCGATGGACCTGCCCGAGGTGCACGGCCGGATGGCCGAGATCCGCCGCGACGAGATGGCCAAGGCCGCCGAGATCCTCGGCGTCGAGCACCACTGGCTCGGCTTCGTCGACTCCGGGCTGCCCGAGGGCGACCCGCCGCCACCGCTGCCCGACGGCTGCCTCGGCGTGGTGCCGCTGGCCGAACCCGTCGAGGAGCTGGTGCGCGTGATCCGCAAGTTCAAGCCGCACGTGATGACCACCTACGACGAGAACGGCGGCTATCCGCATCCGGACCACATCCGCAGCCACCAGGTGTCGTCGCCGCCTACGAGGCCGCGGGCGACTACCTGCTCTTCCCCGACGCCGGTGAGCCGTGGGATGTGCTCAAGCTGTACTACAACCACGGGTTCGTGCGGAAGCGCATGCAGTTGCTGCAGGACGAATTCGCCAAGCACGGCGAGGTAGGGCCCGTTCGAGAAGTGGCTCAAGCACTGGGATCCCGACCATGACGTGTTCGCGAAGCGGGTCACCACCCGCATCGAGTGCTCCGAAGTACTTCGCCCAGCGCGACGATGCGCTGCGCGCGCACGCCACCCAGATCGACCCCAACGGGGACTTCTTCCGCGCGCCCATCGAATGGCAGCAACGGCTGTGGCCGACCGAGGAGTACGAGCTGGCCCGCGCGCAGGGTGCCGGTGTCACCTGCCGGAAGATCGACCTGTTCGCCGGGATCGAGACGGACCGGTGAACGACGCGCTGGTGCTCGCGTTCTCTGTGCTGGCCGACGGCGCCCCCCGCGACACCGGCCCCGACTTCGGCAAGGCCAGCCCCGTCGGCCTCGTGATCATCGTGTTGCTGTTGATCGCCACGTTCCTGCTGGTGTGGTCGATGAACCGGCACCTGCGCAAGCTGCCCAAGTCGTTCGACCGAGCGCCCGAACCGACCAGGCCGCCGACCGCGGATTCCACGACCGAGGACCCGAGGCGTGAGCCCGGCGGCTAACACCCTCGCGGCGGCCACCAGCCCGTATCTGCGCCAGCACGCCGACAACCCGGTGCACTGGCAGCAGTGGACGCCCGAGGCGCTGGCCGAGGCGGCGGCGCGTGACGTGCCGATCCTGCTGTCCATCGGCTACGCGGCGTGTCACTGGTGCCACGTGATGGCGCACGAGTCGTTCGAGGACGATCGAGGTCGCCGCGGCGATGAACGACGGGTTCGTGAACATCAAGGTGGACCGCGAGGAGCGGCCCGACCTGGATGCGGTGTACATGACCGCCACCGTCGCGCTGACCGGGCAGGGCGGCTGGCCGATGACGTGCTTCCTCACGCCCGACGGTCGGCCGTTCTTCTGCGGCACCTATTACCCGAAACCGAACTTTCTGCAGCTGCTCGCCGCGGTCACCGAGACCTGGCGCACCCGGCGCGGCGAGGTGGAGGAGGCATCCGACCGCATCGCGGGCGAGCTTCGGTCGATGGCCTCGGGCCTGCCAGGCGGCGGGCCGCCGGTGCAGCCGGCGCTGTGCGACCACGCGGTCGCCACTGCGCTGCAGCGACGAGGACGTTGCGCGCGGCGGATTTGGCGGCGCGCCGAAGTTCCCGCCGTCGGCGCTGCTGGAGGCGCTGCTGCGCAGCCACGAACGCACCGGCGACATCGTGCCGTTGGAGGCGGTGGAGCGGACCTGCACGGCGATGGCGCGCGGAGGCATCTACGACCAGCTGGCCGGCGGGTTCGCGCGCTACAGCGTCGACGCGTCGTGGGTGGTGCCGCACTTCGAGAAGATGCTCTACGACAACGCGCTGCTGCTTCGGGTGTATGCGCACTGGGCTCGTCGCTGCGGAAACCCGTTGGCGCGCAAGGTAGCCGACGAGACGGCGCGGTTCATGATCGACGAGTTGGGCGCAGACGGCATGTTCACGTCGTCGCTGGACGCCGACGCCGACGGCCGCGAGGGGCTGACGTACGTGTGGACGCCAGCGCAGCTGCGCGAGGTCCTCGGTGACGACGACGGGCGTTGGGCCGCAAAGATTTTCAATGTGACCGAGGCCGGCACGTTCGAACACGGCAGTTCGGTGCTGCAGTTGCCCGCCGACCCCGAAGATCCGGAACGGTTCGACCGGGTCCGCGCTGCGCTGCGGGCGCGCGCGGCTCACCCGGCCGCAGCCCGGCCGCGACGACAAGGTCGTCACCGCATGGAACGGGCTCGCGATCACCGCGCTCGCCGAAGCAAGCGTCGCGCTCGGGACGGACGAATTCCTCGACGCCGCAACGCGATGTGCCCGCTCAATCGTCGACCTGCACGTGGTGGACGGACGGTTGCGGCGGGCCAGCCTCGGCGGACGGGTCGGTGACAGCGCCGCGATCCTGGAGGACCACGCGACGTTGGCCACCGGGCTGCTGACGCTGTATCAGCTGAGCAGCGACGCTTCGTGGTTGGGCGCGGCCACCGGCGTGCTCGACGTCGCGCTCGACCATTTCGTCGACCCGGAGCGCGAGGGCCGCTGGTTCGACAGCGCCGACGACGCCGAGCAGCTGATGGTCCGGCCCGCCGACCCGCTCGACGGCGCCACCCCTTCCGGAGCGTCGACGATCGCCGAGGCGCTGCAGCTGGCGGCCCACCTCGCTCCCGCCGACCGCGCCGAACGCTATGCCGCCGCGGCCGACGCCACACTGGCGGGCGCGACGCCGCATCCTGGCCCGGTTGCCACGCTCGGGTGGACACTGGCTCGCGGTCGCCGAAGCCGCCGTGCGCGGACCGATCCAGATCGCGGTGGCCTGCGACCCGCAGCACTCGGAATTGCTTGCCGCGGCCCGCGAATTGGCGCCTGGCGGGGCCGTTGTGGTGGGTGGCCCGGTTGCCTCATCGGAGCTGCTGGTCGGCCGTGATCGGGTCGACGGGTCCGACGCCGCCTACGTGTGCCGCGGCCGGGTGTGTGACCTGCCCGTCACCACCAGGCGGGACCTCGCCGCCGCGCTGGGTGCGGCCGTGTAGCGTCGCGGCCATGCCGAGCGCTGAGGACATCACCAAGGCCGTCAACCGCTACCTGGAAGCCGTCTCGCAGGGGCGGGCCGATGACATTGCGGCTCTTTACGCCGAGGACGCCACCGTCGAGGACCCCGTCGGCAGCGACGTGCACATCGGGCGCCAGGCGATTCGTGGGTTCTACACCAGCGTCGAGAACCTGCAGAGCAAGACCGAAGTCGTCACGTTGCGCGTACTCGCCAACGAGGCCGCCTACTTCTGGCGGCTGATCATCGGCGCAATGACCATCGAGATCATCAGCGTGATGACGTTCGACGACGACGGCAAGATCGCGTCGATGAAGGCCTACTGGGGCCCGGACAACGTCAGCAGCGTCTAGAAGACCGCGAACCACATCGCGATGTAGTGGCAGAGCGCGGCCGCCGCGGTGCAGGCGTGGAAGAACTCGTGGTGGCCGAATGTCGTCGGCCACGGGTTCGGCCACTTGAACCCGTAGAGCACGCCGCCGATGCTGTACAGCGCGCCACCGACGATCAACAGGACCAGTGCCGCAACTCCCGCGCCATCCATGATCGGCACCACGAACCACGCCGCGACCCAGCCGAGCAGCAGGTACAGCGGCACGCCGACCCAGCGCGGCGCCGACGGCCAGAACATCTTGAGCAACACCCCGGCGAGCGCCCCGCTCCAGACGATCCAGAACAGCACCATGCCCTTCGCCGCCGGCAGCGCCAACAGCGCGAACGGCGTGTAGCTGCCGGCGATGAACACGAAGATCATCGAATGGTCGGCGCGCTTCATCCACTTGCGCGCCGTCTCTGATTTCCAGTGCACCCGGTGGTAGGCGCCGCTGACCGCGAACATCGCCACGATCGTCGTCGTGTAGATCAGGGTGGCGAGGCCGGCGCGCGTCGACTCCACCGCCCACGACACCGACACCAGCGCCGCACCCGCGATGAATGCGACCACGGCGGAGTAGACGTGGATCCAGCCGCGGGCCCGCGGCTTTCCGAGGAACATTTCGACGCCGTCGACGACGGCTTCGGGGAAGTCCTCGGCGTATACCCGCGGCGGCTGTTGCTGGGCCTCGTCGGCGGTGTCAATCTGAGCCATGTCCACCTCCATCAATGGTATGGGGGTTTCTGTGCGCCACAGTAGTCTGGATCTTCGTGGACATCATTCCCCATCGTCTCAAAGAACCGGTCTACCGCCTGTACGAGATGCGGCTGCGTCAGGGGCTGGCGTCCTCGAAATCCGAACTGCCCCGTCACATCGCGGTGCTGTGCGACGGTAACCGACGATGGGCACGTGATGCCGGTCACGACGACGTCAGCTACGGCTACCGGATGGGTGCCCGCAAGATCGCCGAGATGCTGCGCTGGTGCCAGGAAACCGGCATCGAGCTGGCCACCGTCTATCTGCTTTCCACCGAGAACCTGCAGCGCCACCCCGACGAGCTGGCGTCGCTCATCGAGATCATCACCGACGTCGTCGAGGAGATTTGCGCACCCGTCAACCGCTGGAGCGTGCGCACGGTCGGGGACCTCGAGCTCATCGGTGAGGAATCGGCACGTCGGCTGCGCGACGCCGTCGAGTCGACCAACGGCAACGGCAGCGGCTTTCACGTCAACCTCGCGGTCGGCTACGGCGGGCGCCAGGAGATCGTCGACGCGGTACGGGCACTGCTCGGCAAGCAACTCGCCGACGGCGCCAGCGGGGACCAACTGGTCGAGGCCGTCACCATCGACGCGATCTCGGAAAACCTCTACACCTCCGGCCAACCCGACCCCGACCTGGTCATCCGCACATCGGGGGAGCAGCGGCTGTCCGGCTTCCTGCTGTGGCAGAGCGCCTACTCGGAGATGTGGTTCACCGAGGCCTACTGGCCGGAGTTCCGGCGGGTGGACTTCCTGCGCGCGCTGCGCGATTACACCGCGCGCCACCGCCGATACGGGATGTAAGCCATGGCTGCGCTGTCAGCGGTGGTGTTCACGCTCAGCTGGTGGTTGGGCCTGTACCTGCTGGCCCGTGACCCACGCAAACCCGTGCTGGTGTTGGCCGCGATCGGGCTGACCAGTTTCGCGTCGGTGGTGGCGCTGGACGCCGTGCGAGTGGTCAGCGGGTCGGAGCCTGCTGGGTCGCATCGAGATCTATCTGGTCGCGGTGCCCGGCATCGCGTGGTTCGCCGTGCTGCTCGAGCTGTCGCGGCCGTCGGACACCTGGCGCGGCCGCGCGAGCGAGGTCGTGCTCGTGGCGGGGGTGGCCGTCGCCGCCCTCGTCGGCGCGGCGCTTGCCGGCAGCGTCGATCCTCCGATGCGGCCCGGCCACTGGCTGATGTTCGCGGCCGTCTCGTTGTCCTCGCTCGGCGCGCTGCTCTGGGCGGTGTTCGGGCCGTGGCAGCCCAGACCGGTGGTGGGTTACGTCGTCGTCGCGACGCTGTTCTTCGCGCTCGGCAACGCGATCCTCGTCATCCCGCTCGGCCTCGTGCCGAGCTGGCTTGCCCTGGCGGGCACTGGATGCGACGTAGCGCTGCTGGGTGTGGCGGTGGCGATGTGGGATGCGTTCGACGAAGGCCAGGCGTTGCGCGCCGACATGTTGCGCTCGTCGGCGGCGACGGCCGTCGTGGCGGTGCTGTTCGGTGGGCAGGCCCTGATCGGGCTGGCCGTGACGCGTCAGCAGACCGCGCTGACCGTGCTGCTGTTCACCAGCTTGGCGGTGGCGATCGCGATCAACGTGCTCGCGGACCCCCTCGCGAACCTGCTCGACCGGGTGGCGTTCTCACGCTCGCCGGAGCTGCGGGCCGACCGCGCGGAGTTGCGTCGCACCGGGGCCGCGCTGCCGCTGCGTTCGCCCAGCCCGCTCGACGGCGTCGACGAAAACTCGTTCGCCCGGCTCACCCGCCGCGCGCTTGGCCACTACGGCGACCTGTCCAAGCTCGTCGCCAACCCGCTGACCGCGCTGCCCGTCATCGACGAGCGCCTGGCCGCCCGCGGCGCGCCCGACCAGCCGCTGGAGCGGGCCAACGAACTCAAGGCCCTGCTGGCCGACCGGATCGCCCGGCTCAAACCCCGCGACGGCGGCGACTTCGGCACCACCGAGCAGTGGCGCCACTACAACTCGCTGTACTTCCCGTACGTCGTCGGGGTGCGCGCCTACGCACAGAACGCCACCGCCGCCGGCCTGGACCCGGTCGCCCGGCAGGCCTGGCAGTGGTTCGTCACCGAGGTGCCCCAGCGGTCGCTGCACAACTGGCAGAATGCGGCGGCCCGGCTGATCGCCGCCGATCTGCGCGGCAATCTGGTCAGCGCGCAGGACTGATCAAACCGCCGCTGAGCTGCAATTGGCAGTACCTGGCAGCGTCTTGCGTCGATCTGGCAGTGGCATCTGAGCAACATCGGTGCCATGACCGCCATCACCAACCGCCCAGCCTCCGAAAGCACCGATTCGTTGCTGCGCTTCGGCCTTCGCGCCGATGCCACCCTGTGCGCGGGCCTCGGCCTGCTCGTCGCGATGGCCGCCGATCCGCTGTCGCGGCTGTCGGGGCTGTCGTCCACCTCGGAATGGATCGCCGGTGCGGTACTGGTCGGCTACGGCACGCTGCTCTATGCACTGGCCGGCCTGCCCGATGTGCGGCGCCTCGGCTTGGGCGTGCTCGCAGGCAACGTCGCGTTCGCGGTGGTCGTCACCATCGTGCTGGTGGCCGGCTGGCTGCCGCTGACCCAACTCGGCGTGGTCACCACGATCGGGTTCACGGTCGCCACGGTGGTCTTCGCCTACGTCCAGTACCTCGGGGTGCGCCGGCTGGCGTGACCCCCTCATGACTGGTCCGGAGCCGCCGTCGTCAGAGGTTGCGGCGTCGGCTCCGGAACCGGTCGGCCGACCACCGATTGACAAACAGGAAGGAAAACCATGTCCGCCATCATAATTGACCGCTCTGGTACCCGCGACGGGCTGCTGCGCACGGCGATGCGCGCCGACGCCGTCATCACCGGCGTGACCGGCGTTGCCGGCCTCCCGCTGGCCCGCTGGCTGTCCGAGACATCGGGCACCACAACAACGTTCGAGTACGCGATGGGAGCGTCCTTCGTCGCGTACGGCGTGGTCGTGTTCGGTCTTTCCAAGCTGCGGTCGGTCCGGCGCGCAGGCATCGCCGTCGTGATCGGCAATCTGCTGTACACCGTCGCCTCCGTGGCGCTCGTGCTCGCCGACGTGTTTCCGCTGACCACGACCGGCATCGTGCTGACGCTGGGCGGCGGCGTCTACACCGCGATCTTCGCCGAACTGCAATACCAGGGCTGGCGCCGGCTGAGGGCGTCTACAGCTTCCGCAGCCGCAGCCGGTTGATGGAGTGGTCGGCGTCCTTGCGCAACACCAGCGTCGCGCGCGGCCGGGTCGGCAGGATGTTCTCAATCAGGTTGGGGCGGTTGATGGAATGCCAGATGTCTCGCGCCGCGAACACCGCCTGGTCGTCGGTCAGCGTCGAGTAGTGGTGAAAGTGCGAGGCCGGATCGGCGAACGCGCCCGCACGCATCGACAGGAACCGCGAGACGTACCACTGCTCGATGTCTTCGATGCGGGCGTCGACGTAAACCGAGAAGTCGAACAGGTCGGACACCATCAGCGCCGGACCGGTCTGCAGCACGTTGAGACCCTCGAGAATGAGAATGTCCGGATGCCGGATCATCTGCTTCTCGCCCGCGACGATGTCGTAGAGCAGATGCGAGTACACCGGTGCGCATGCCACGTCGGCGCCCGATTTCACCGCAGTGACGAACCGCATCAACCCCCGACGGTCATAGCTCTCCGGGAAACCCTTGCGGTGCATCAGGTTTCGCCGTGCCAGCTCGGCGTTCGGGTACAAGAACCCGTCGGTGGTGACCAGGTCGACACGGGGATGGTGTCCCCAGCGGGTGAGAAGTGCCTGCAGCACACGGGCGGTGGTGGACTTGCCCACTGCGACACTGCCCGCAACCCCGATGACGAACGGCACCGGCCGGTCCGGATTCTGCTGCGGCTCACCGAGGAACTCCGAGGTCACGGCGAATAACCGCTGCCTGGCCGCCACCTGCAGGTGGATCAACCGGGCCAACGGCAGGTAGACCTCTTCAACCTCGAGCAGGTCGAGCTTCTCGCCAAGGCCCCGCAGTGCGACCAGCTCGCCTTCGGTTAGCTTGAGTGGCGTCGACATGCGCAGTGCACGCCATTGACTCCGGTCGAACTCCACATAGGGGCTCGGCTCGCTCAGCCGCGGCATGGGGTCAGTCTTGCATTTACCGTTGAGGCCATGGACGCCGCCACCTTGATCCGCGAATATCTGCTGCTCGGTTTGCGCTTCGACCGGATCGAGGAGGGTTACGTCGACTCCTTCACCGGCGACCCCGGGCTGCGTCAGCGGGTGCAGAACGAGCCCGCGCCCGATCCCGCCGATCTGGCCCTGGCGGCCGAGCGGCTGGCCACCGAAGTGGCGGTCGCCGACGGCCTCGATCCGGCCCGCGCCGACTACGTCACGGCCCACCTGCGGGCGCTGGCCTGCGCAGGCAGGAAGTTCTCCGGCCAGCATGTCGGCTTCGTCGACGAGGTGGAGGCCTATTTCGACGTGCACATCGTCAAGGGGGACCAGGACCGCTACCGGCAGGCACACCGCAGGCTCGACGACGCGCTGGCGGGCAGCGGACCGCTCGCCGAGCGGATGGCCGCCTACCGCGCCTCCGAGGAGATCCCGCCCGACCGGCTCGAAGAAGCCATCCACGCGTTCTCCAGCGCGCTGCGCGATCGGGTGCGCGCCGAGTATCCGCTGCCCGAGAGGGAAACCATCAGCTACCAGGTGGTCACCGACAAGCCGTGGTCGGGGTTCAACTACTACCTCGGCGACTACCGCTCGACCGTCGCAGTCAACGCCGACCTCAAGCAGCAGATGTCCAACCTGCCCCGGTTGGTCGCCCATGAGTCCTATCCGGGCCACCACACCGAGCACTGCCGTAAGGAGGCCGGACTTGTCGAGGGCAAGGGCCACGGCGAGCAGACCATCTTCCTGGTCAACACGCCGCAATGCCTGATGGCCGAGGGGTTGGCGGACCTGGCGCTGCACACCGCGATCGGGCCGAACTGGGGCGGCTGGGCCGCCGAGATCTACGCCGACCTCGGGCTGCGTTTCGACGGCGACCGCGCCGAGGCGGTGTCGGAAGCGACGGAGGCGTTGGCCGATGTCCGCCAGGATGCCGCGCTGATGCTGCACGACGAGCACGTCGACGTCGACGACGTTGTCGACTTCCTCAAGCGCTGGCTGCTGGTCAACGACGAACGCGCACGGCAGATGCTGCGCTTCTTGTCCTCGCCGCTGTGGCGCGCCTACACCAGCACCTACGTCGAGGGCTACCGGCTGCTGCGGGGCTGGCTAGAGGCCCGGCCCGACGGCGTCAGCCTCACCGAACGGTTCGGCCGCCTGCTGGACGAGCCGCTGATCCCGTCGTCGTTGCGGGACGTAGGCTGAACTGTATGACCGCTGAACCCGCAACCACCACCGACGCTGCTCCTGGCGCCGAGTACGCCGAAACGGCCAGTGCGGCCTATCGGGCCGCGCTGCAGGTGATCGAGTCCGTCGAGCCCCGTATCGCCGCGGCGACGCGCAAAGAGCTTGCTGACCAACGGGATTCGCTCAAGTTGATCGCCAGCGAGAACTATGCGTCCCCCGCCGTGCTGTTGACGATGGGCACCTGGCTGTCCGACAAGTACGCCGAAGGCACGATCGGACACCGGTTCTACGCCGGTTGCCAGAACGTCGACACCGTCGAGACCGTGGCCGCCGAACATGCCCGCGAACTGTTCGGCTCGCCCTACGCCTACGTGCAGCCGCACTCGGGCATCGACGCCAACCTCGTTGCGTACTGGGCGATCCTGGCCACCCGCGTCGAAGGGCCCGGCCTGGCCGAGGCCGGTGTCAAACACGTCAACGACCTTTCCGAAGCGGAGTGGGAGACGCTGCGCAACAAGCTGGGCAACCAACGGCTGCTGGGCATGTCGCTGGACGCGGGCGGACACCTCACCCACGGCTTCCGGCCGAACATCTCCGGCAAAATGTTCCACCAGCGCAGCTATGGCACCGACCCGAAGACCGGTCTGCTCGACTACGACGCGCTCGCCGAAGCCGCGCGTGAGTTCAAGCCGTTGATCCTCGTCGGCGGGTACTCGGCCTACCCGCGGCGGATCAACTTCGCCAAAATGCGCGAGATCGCCGATGAGGTCGGCGCGACGCTGATGGTCGACATGGCGCACTTCGCCGGGCTGGTCGCAGGCAAGGTGTTCACCGGTGACGAGGATCCCGTGCCGCACGCCCACGTCACGACCACCACCACACACAAGTCGCTGCGCGGGCCGCGCGGCGGGCTGGTGCTGGCCACCTCCGAGTACTCCGACGCGGTCGACAAGGGCTGCCCAATGGTGTTGGGCGGACCACTGTCTCATGTGATGGCGGCCAAGGCCGTCGCGCTCGCCGAGGCCAGGCGGCCGTCGTTCGGTGCGTACGCGCAGCGGGTCGCCGACAACGCCAAGGCGCTCGCCGAGGGCTTCCTCAGGCGCGGCGCGCGGCTTGTCACCGGCGGCACCGACAACCACATCGTGCTGCTCGACGTCACGTCGTTCGGGCTGACCGGCAGGCAGGCCGAGTCGGCACTGCTGGACTCCGGCGTGGTCACCAACCGCAACTCGATCCCGGCCGACCCCAACGGCGCCTGGTACACCAGCGGCATCCGGTTCGGCACGCCGGCCCTCACCACCCGGGGCTTCGGTGCGGCCGATTTCGACCGGGTGGCCGAGCTGGTCGTCGACGTGCTGACCAACACCTCGCCGGAAGGAACGTCGAAGGCCAAGTACGCGCTGGCCGACGGCACCGCTGAGCGCGTGCACGCCGCCTCCGCTGAGCTGCTGGCCTCGAACCCGCTGTACCCGGGCCTCACCCTCTAGCCCGCGCCCGTCCCCCCGCATGTCCCCACAGTGTTGGCGACGTTGATTTCAAAAACCTGTGAATTCGGGTTACAGTTACTTTCATGGGACTGAAACCGGTACCTAGTGCGCTGACGGTGGAGCTCGAGCCGGTCGTGCAGCGGGAGCTGCGTCGGCACATCGACTCCGAGGACCTGTGGTACGCCCACGATTACGTGCCGTTCGAGGACGGCCAGAACTTCGCCTTCCTCGGTGGCCGCGACTGGGACCCGTCGAGGTGACGCTGCCCAAGGCCGTCACCGATGCCCTGGAGATCCTGCTGATCACCAAGGACAATCTGGCCGGTCACCACCGCGAGTTCGTCTTCAGCTTCATCCTCGACGAGAAATGGGGCCGCTGGATCGGCCGCTGGACCGCCGAGGAGCACCTGCACGCGATCGCGCTGCGCAACTATCTGGTGGTCACCCGCGAGATCGACCCGGCCGCCAACGAGGACGTGCGCGTCGAGCACGTGATGAAGGGCTATCGGGCCGACACCTACAGCCAGGTCGAGCGCCTGGTGGTCATGACGTTCTTCGAGCGCGAGCACGCCGTGTTCTGCCGCAACCTCGAAGCGCAGATCACCGAGCCGGTGCTGAAGGGCCTCATCGGCCGCATCGCCAAGGACGAGGAGCGCCAAGAGGAGTTCTTCGCTAACCTCGTCGCGCACTGCCTGACCTACAGCCGCGACGAGACGGTCGAGGCGATCGCGCGCCGCGCGGCCGAACTTGATGTCGTGGGCGGAGACATCGACGCATACGCGGACAAGATCGCCAACGTGGCGGAGGCCGGCATCTTCGGGCCGGAGCAGCTGCGCCAGGTGATCGCCGACCGCATCACCGGGTGGGGGCTGGCCGACGAGCCGGCGCTGCGCGCCCACGTCTGACCTCGTTAGCCACGGCGCGCCTGCACGGCGCGAACCGCTCAGCGAGAGTAGCGTCGTTTCTCGATGGCTAGCGACATGCTCTGCTATCCGGGCGGTGCCGATCGGTTCGATCACGAAAGGACCGGCCCCGGTCCTGGTACCGCAGCGTCCGCCGAGATGTTCGTGCGGGGCCGCATGAATCCCCTCGCCTCGAGGAGCGATACGTGACTGATTCGCCCGCCAGGACCTATGTGCTCGACACCTCCGTGCTGCTGTCCGATCCATGGGCTGCCACGCGGTTTGCCGAACACGAAGTCGTGGTCCCGTTGGTGGTCATCAGCGAACTGGAAGCCAAGCGGCATCACCACGAGCTTGGCTGGTTCGCGAGGCAGGCATTGCGGCTGTTCGACGATCTGCGGCTTGAGTACGGACGGCTGGATCAGCCGATTCCCGTTGGAACGCAAGGCGGCACGCTGCATGTCGAGCTGAACCACAGCGATCCGTCGGTGCTGCCCGCGGGCTTCCGGACCGAGACCAACGATGCGCGGATCTTGACCTGCGCGGCCAACCTCGCCGCCGAGGGCAAGCGAGTCACGTTGGTCAGCAAGGACATTCCGCTGCGAGTCAAGGCCGGCGCGGTCGGGTTGTCAGCCGACGAATACCACGCCCAGGACGTCATCACGTCGGGCTGGACGGGCATGGACGAGATCGAGGTCTCTGCCGAAGAGATCGACGCACTGTTCGCCGACGGTGAGATCGACCTGGAGTCCGCTCGTAATCTGCCGTGCCACACCGGGATTCGGTTACTCGGCGGCAACTCTCACGCCTTGGGCCGGGTCAACGCCGAGAAGCGGGTGCAGCTCGTGCGCGGCGATCGCGAGGTGTTCGGGTTGCGCGGCCGTTCCGCCGAACAGCGGGTGGCGCTGGATCTGCTGCTCGACGAGTCGGTCGGCATCGTCTCGCTGGGCGGCAAGGCCGGCACCGGCAAGTCCGCGCTGGCGCTGTGCGCGGGGCTGGAAGCGGTGCTCGAACGGCGCACCCAGCGCAAGGTCGTCGTGTTCCGGCCGCTGTACGCGGTCGGTGGACAGGAGCTGGGCTACCTGCCCGGCAGCGAGAGCGAAAAGATGGGCCCGTGGGCGCAGGCCGTCTTCGACACGCTGGAAGGCCTGGCCAGCCCGGCGGTGCTCGAGGAGGTGCTGTCCCGGGGCATGCTCGAGGTGCTGCCGCTGACGCATATCCGCGGTCGCTCGCTGCACGACTCATTCGTGATCGTCGACGAGGCGCAGTCGCTGGAACGCAACGTGCTGCTGACCGTGCTGTCCCGGCTGGGCGCCGGATCACGGGTGGTGCTCACCCACGACGTCGCCCAGCGCGACAACCTGCGGGTAGGACGCCACGACGGCGTGGCCGCCGTGATCGAGAAGCTCAAGGGCCACCCGCTTGTTCGCGCACATCACGCTGCTGCGCAGCGAACGCTCACCGATCGCGGCGCTGGTTACCGAGATGCTCGAAGAGATCAGCCCGGGGGCGCTTCCGTAACCGGCCTCACCAGCCGGCCCCGGTAGGCTGCTTGGGTGCCGAAGCGACCCGACAGCCAGGGCTGGCGATATGCCCGAACCGTCCTTGGCGTGCTCGCGGCCGCGGTGGTGGTGGTCGTCGGCGGGCTCACCGGACACGTCCGGCGGGCCAGCGCCGACGACGTCGACTGCTCACAGTTCAAGTGCGTGGCGCTGACGTTTGACGACGGGCCCAGCCCGTTCACCGACCGGCTGCTCAAGATACTGGCCGACAACGACTCGAAGTCGACGTTCTTCCTCATCGGCAACAAGGTCGCGGCCAACCCCGCAGGCGCCAAGCGCATCGCCGACGCCGGCATGGAGGTGGGCAACCACACGTGGGAACACCCCAATATGACGACCATCCCGCCGGAGGACATCCCCAGCCAGCTCTCCAAGGCGAACGACGCGATCAGGGCGGCGACGGGTCAGACCCCGAAGCTGTTTCGGACCGCGGGCGGGCTGATCAACGACAACGTACTGGCGGCGGCCAAGCAGCAGGGCCTGGCCGACATCAACTGGGACGTCATCCCTTTCGACTGGATGAACGGCTCCAACACCGCCGCCACCACCTACATGCTCAAGACGCAGATCAAGCCAGGCTCGGTGGTGTTGTTCCACGACACCTACTCGAGCACCGTCGATGTGGTGTACCAGTTCGTCCCTGTGCTCAGGGCCAACGGCTATCACCTGGTGACGGTGAGCCAGCTCCTGGGGCCGCGCGCACCGGGCAGCAGTTACGGCAGTCGAGAGAATGGGCCGCCGGTCAACGACCTCACCGACATCCCGGCGGCTGAGATCCCGACGCTACCGAACACGCCGTCGCCCACGCCGATGCCGAATTTCCCGATCACCGATATCCCGAATCAGAACTCCGGCGGTCCCAACAACGGGGCCTAACGGCGGCGGCTGGCCCGAACGAGGAACCACCCCGCGGCCGCCGCCCCGCCCAGCGCCACCATCCGGTCGGCCCTGTCGGCCTTCGGCAGATCCAGCAGCGAGACCAGACCCAGCATCGCGAAGCCGGTGCGCAACGCGGGTTGGCTCGTTGCCGTGGTCACCAGAGCTGCGGGGCAGTGCGTGGCCAGGATCATGGGGTTGTGGTCGACGGGCACCGATCCTCCTTGGAGTATTTGCCTATGTGGCCTATCCGGCCGGGTTGACGCTAATTCGCTCGACCGCATGGGGAAAATAGGGTGTTTCCCTATGCCTGACCCCGGTTTAGGCCTTACCCATGTGGCGGCCGAGTTCGGCGCGCGACCTGATGCCCAGTTTGCGGTAGATCCGGGCCAGGTTCGCCTCGACGGTCTTCGGGCTGATGAACAGCGCGGCTGCGACATCGCGGTTCTTCATGCCCGACGCAGCGAGCTCGGCGACCCGCTGTTCCGACGGGGTGAGCTGCTCGCTGCGACGCGGACCGACGTTGGCTCGCACGAGTTCGGCTCGGGCCCGGTCGGCCCACAGCGGGATGTCCAGCCTCACGAAGATGTCCAGGGCTTCCTGCAGGCTCGCCGATGCGGACTCCTTTCGACGTTTGCGTCGCTGTAATTGGCCCAGCAGCAACAATGTTCGACCACGCTCGAACGGCATCGGCAACCGGTCGTGTGCGACGATCGCCTGCGCGGCGGCCGCGGTGGCGGCGTCGAGTTCGCCACGGTCGGCCAGCAGCATGCTTCTGCCGCGGGCGCCGACGGCCATCATCCACGCACGGTCCAGCCGCTGGCCGTTGCGCTCGAGGGCGCCGATGAGGGGCTCCGCGTCGGCGCTTCTGCCCACCTGAATCAAGGCCTCGATGGCGTCGGCAAGAAACGCCGCGTTGGGAAGTTCGGTCGGTGTCGACGCCGGATCGAACCTGGTCACCAGCGGCTGCAGGGTCGCCATCGCGGCCTCGTAGCGGCCCAGCGACACGTCGAGGAATCCGAGCGCGGCAACGATCCGCTCCGCCAACCGAACTGACCCGGTGCGCGTGGAGATCTCGAGTGCCTCCCGGGCCGCCTCCCTGGCGTCGGCTTCCCGGCCCGCGTACGCGGCCAGGTCCGCCTGGAGGCCGTGCGCCAAAAACAGCGGCAAGTCGCCGCCGAGCTGACGAGCCCGCTCCATGGCGTCCTCGGCGACCAGGGCGGCCTCGACGAAGTCACCCCGCCAAATGCTGCTCAGCACCACGTGCTGGGCGACGAAGATCAGCTCGCCTTCCTCACCCTTCTCCACGCAGCGGCGCCGGACAGCCTCGACTACGTGCATGGGAGTCGTCAAGGGCGCCGGTCCACGCCAGCAGCAGGGCGCGCTGAACGGATGGCCGAAATACCAAGGGCGTGAAGATCTCCGGGTCCTCCAGCTGCACCGCGCGATCAAGGTCCGCCTCATCGAAGCCTTCTCCGCAAAGGAACCGCATGGTCACGCGCATGCCGAGCGCCATGCCGAGCAAGTGTGGCTGGCTCAGGCGCGCGGCGTGGTCGACGGCCTCCTCGGCCATTCGCAGGCCCGCTTCCAGCTGATTGGTGTGGAGCAGCGAGTGGGCCAGCGTGATCATTATCTGCACTCGCAGCGGACTGTCGGCGCGCACCTCGGCGAGCGCGCGCTGCAGCAGGCGCGCGGCCTCGAAGAAGCCGTCTCCGTACAGCCGCACGACGGCGAGCCGATTCAACGCCTCTGCCCGCTGATCGCCGGGTGCCAGCCGGTCGATGGTCTCCTCGAGTACAGCGCGCGCCCGCTCCTGGTCACCAGCGTCGAAATGGTTTAGGGCGGAACGGAGTCGACGCTCGGCGGTGTCACCGCCGAGGCCGATCGCCAGGTCCATCAGCTCAGCGGCGGCCGCGGGTGCCCCGCGCGTGCGCGCGGTCTCCGCCGCCGCGTCGAGCGCCCGAAGGGTGACGGGGTCACCGCTGGTCGCGGCCAACGCCAGATGGCGCGCCCGCAACTCGGGCTCGTCGACGATGTCGGCAAGCCGGCGATGCATCATCCGGCGCCGGCTCGGCGCGGCCTCGGTGTAGACGCCCCTGGCCAACAGGGGATGGGCGAAGTGGATTTGGTTGCCGTCGATCGCGATGATGCCGTCACTTTCGGCGTTCTCGAGCAGCTCGACCAACCGGTCGTCGTCGCTGATCGTTGCGCTTGACACCAGCTCCACCGTTGGCGAAGCCATACACGATGCGGCGAGCAGCGCGTCATGCACGTCGGGATCGAGGCCGCCGATCCGGGCCCGCACGACGTCGGCCAGCGTGCGCGGCAGCGAGGTCGCGACGCCAGGGGCACGTTCGGTTATCGCCCGTGCCAATTCGATTGCGTAAAAGGGGTTTCCGCCGGACACCGCATGTATCTGCCCCATCGTCGGACGCGAGAAAGGCCGCCGCAGCCGCGTGGACACCGCCGCGTGCAGATCGTGAATATCCAACGGATGCAGACGAATTCGGTTCACCGCATCGGGTCGCGGCATTTGCAGCCAGGCGCCGCCGGCGCCACTGCCCGTATCGGTGCGCACGCTGCCAAGAATTCCCACCGGCCCGGAGAGCCGCCGCGCCGCGAACGCCACCACGTGCATGCTCGACGGGTCGATCCATTGCAGGTCGTCGATCGCCACCAGCAGCGGCCCTGCGTCGGTGAGGTGTTCGACTACCGACAGGAACGCCGCGGCCACTGCGCGCTGATCGGTGGACGAGCCGTTGTCCGCCTGCATGCAGCACCTGGTCGACGGCGAGTCGCTGAGGGTCGGGCAAATCTGCCCACGCGGATGCCGGCACCCCGTCCAGCAGGTCAGCCAGGGCCGTGTAGGCCAGCACGGATTCGGCCGCGGCGGCGCGCGCCGACAGCACCCGAAACCCCGCCTCCCGTGCCTGCTCCAGGGCGGCTAACCACAGGGTGGTTTTACCGATGCCGGTCTCGCCCTCGATCAGCAACGCCGACGGCTCAGTGGCCGCAGAAGCCAGGAATCCAGCGATGCGGCCCTCTGCGAGACGGCTCTCCACCCCTACTCCCGGCATAGCTAGAAGAATTCCAGCTAACGGCCGACCGGTCTGGCATTTTGCGTCAGAGCTCAAATACGCCCAGTCCCCGCAGCTGGCAACATCCGTACAGGTATGTTTACCCACTATATTTCAGTTGAATCCACGTGCTGCTCGAGGTCGGCGCGCGATCTGATGCCCAGCTTCCGGTAGACCCGCGCGAGGGTGGCCTCAACGGTCTTCGCGCTGATGAAGAGCTTGGCAGCCACCTCGCGGTTCGTCGTCCCCGACGCCGCGAGTTCGGCCACTCGTTGCTCGGCGGGCGTAAGCCGTCCTCGTGCCTGCGCCAGTGGCTGTGCCTGCGCCTGTGCCCGTGGCGGTGCATTGGCGCCGGCCAGTTCGGCGCGGGTGCGGTTGGCCCACAGCGGGGCGCCGAGCTCCTCGAAGACGGAGAGGGCATCACGCAGGATGGCGGTTGCCTCTGACCGTTCGCGCCGTTCCGACGCATGAGCTGGCCGAGCAGTAGCTGAGTCCGTGCGCGCTCGAACGGCATCGGCAGCCGGTCATGTTCGGCCAGTGCCCGTTGCGCGTTCTTCACCGCACCTTCCGCATCACCGCGGGCGGCCAGCACCATGGCGCGACAGCGGGCACCAACCGCCAGCATCCATGCGCGCTCCAGTCTGCGCCCGTTGCGCTCGAGCGCGTCGACAAGTGGTTCGGCCTCATCCACGCGGCCCAACTCGGTCAACGCCTCCACCGCGTCGGGCAAAAACGAGGCGGAGAAGATCTCGGTGTGGTTCGGCGACGCCCCGAACCTCGACAGCAATGGTTCGAGCGCGTCCAACGCCGCGTCGTAGTTGCCCAACGATGCCTCGAGGAAGCCCAGCGCCGTGAGCGACCACTGCTCATGCCACCCCGTGCCGCTGCCCTTACTGGCGTCGATCGCCTCGGCGACAGCAGCGCGGGCGTTGTCCTGCTGACCGCCATAGACGGCGAGCCACGCCTGCAGGACGAGACTCCGCATGGCGGGGAAGTCGCCGCCGAGCTGGCGCGCGAGTTCGGTGACTTCGTCGGCCACCCGGGCGGCTTCGGCGAAGTCTCCGCGCCAAATCCGGTTCAGCACAACCTGAAAGTCGATGAACATCAGGTCGCCTTCTTGGCCCTTCTCGATGCAGCGACGCTGGATCGCCTGCAATCTGTCGGTACCCCCTGTCGAGTTCACCGGTCCAACCCAATATCAGCGCGTGCTTCACACTGGGCTTGAGCACCGTCGGGGTGAACGACTCATGGTCCTCCAATTGCAGGGCCCGCAGCAGGCTCGGTTCGTCAATGCCGTCGCCGCGCACGAAGGACAGCATCGCCCGCACTCCGAGCGCCTGGCCCAGCAGACCCGGAGCACCCAGTCGCTCGGCGTGCGTCACCGCCTGGACGGCGCACTGCCACGCGGCGTCCGGCTCGCCGGTGTTGGACAGGGCGTGTGCCAAGGTCGTCAGCATCCGGACCCGCAATGCGTGCTCGGGCTCGTCCTCGGTCAGTGCCCGCTGCAGCAACTGCGACGTCTCGAGGTATCCGTCGCCGAGGAAACGCACGATCGCCAACGAATGCAACGCATCTGCGCGACGCGGACCGGGTTGCATTCCCGCGATAGCCCGTTCCAGCAGCGCCCGCGCCCGCCCCGGATCCCCGCCGTCGAAAGAGTGCCCCGCCAACCGGACTCGACGTTCGGGGGTGTCGCCGCCGCGCGCGATCGCCAGCTCGAGCAGCTCGGCGGCGGCCGCTGGTGCGCCCCGCGCCTGTGCGGAGGCCGCCGCGTCGTCGAGCGCTTCAAGGGTCTCGGGATCACCGGTGGTCGAGGCCAGCGCGAGGTGTCGTGCCCGCAGTTCCAACTCGTCGATGATGTCGGCGAAGCGACGGTGCATCAGCCGGCGCCGCGTTGGCGAGGCGTTGAAATAAACGCCGCCGGCCAGCAGTGGATGCGTGAACCGGATCCGGTTGCCTTCGATGGAGACGATGCCGTTGCGCTCGGCGGCCTCGAGCAGCTCGATCAGCCGGTCATGGTCGGTGCCGGCGGCTTCGCCGACCAGCTCGACCGTCGGCGTGGCCAGGCAGGCGGTGGCAAGCAACACGTCGTGTACCGCGGGATCCAGGCTCTCGAGCCTGGCCCTGACCAGCTCGGCCAGTGTGCCAGGCAGTGTCTCATCGGTGCTCTCGACGAGGGCGCGCGCCAATTCGATGGCATAGAACGGGTTTCCGGCCGAGATCTGCTGAATTCGGGCCATCGCCGCGCGCGGTACCGGACGACCCAACTCATCTCTCACAACGGTGTGCAGCGCGCGAGAAGGCAGCGGACGCACTGTGATTCGTTGGATGGCGTCGGGTCGGGGTAGTTGCAGCCATGACGTCGCGCCACCGCTGTCGGGCTCGGTGCGGACGGTGCTGAGGAAGCCCACCGGGCCCGACAGTCGCCGCGCCGCGAACGCGATCACCTTCGCGCTGGACGGATCGATCCATTGCAGGTCATCGACCGCCAGCAGCACCGGGCCATGGTCGGTGAGCCGATCGGCGACCGACAGGAACGCGGCCGCCACCGCGCGCTGGTCGGTGACGGCGTCCTGCTCGCGCAACAGCACCCGATCCACCGCGATCCGCTGAGGATCAGGCAAGTCGGCCCAGGCGTCCGGATCGACGTCGTTCAGCAGGTCGGCCAGCGATGCGTACGCCAGCACGGACTGCGCATTGGCAACGCGGGCCGACAGCACCCGGAATCCGCGATCACGGGCCTGCTCAAGGCCGGCCAGCCAGACGGTGGTCTTGCCGATCCCGGCCTCGCCCTCGACCAACAGTGCGGATGGCGTGCTGGACGCGGAGTCCAGGAACTCGCTTAGCGCCTGCTCCTCCGTGGGGCGGCTGACGATGCCGGCGCGGTCATCCTTCCTAGGCATCGCCCGGCTTGACCTGGGCCATCGCCAGCACGTCAAGCCGCTGATCCAGCTCCTCCAGCGACAGTTTGTCGCCGATCAAACCCCGGTCGATGACCGTCTGGCGGATGGTCTTCTTCTCCTTGAGCGCCTGCTTGGCCACCGCGGCGGCCTCCTCGTAGCCGATCGCCGAATTCAGCGGGGTGACGATCGACGGCGAGGACTCGGCCAGCTCACGCAAGCGGTCCTCGTTGGCGATCAGGCCGTCGATGCAGCGCTCGGCGAACAACTTCGAGGCGTTTGTCAGCAGCTTGAAGGACTCCAGCAGGTTGCGGGCCATCATCGGGATGTAGACGTTGAGCTCGAACGCGCCTGCCGCACCGCCCCATGCGATCGCGGCGTCATTGCCGATGACCTGCGCAGCGACCTGGGTGACCGCCTCGGGGAGCACGGGGTTGACCTTGCCGGGCATGATCGAGCTGCCCGGCTGCAGATCGGGCAGTTGGATTTCGGCCAGACCGGTCAGCGGCCCGGAACCCATCCACCGGATGTCGTTGGCGATTTTGGTCAGCGACACCGCGACGGTGCGCAGCGCGCCGGACGCCTCGACCAGTCCGTCGCGGGCGGCCTGGGCCTCGAAAGAGTTGACGGCCGAGCGCAGTTCGGCAAGGCCGGTCTGACCCACCAGCACCTCGACGACCTTCGCGCCGAAGCCGTCCGGCGCGTTCAGACCGGTGCCGACGGCGGTGCCACCGATGGCGAGTTCACCCAGTCGCGGCAGCGTGGCCTTGATCCGCTCGATGCCGGCCTCGATCTGGCGGGCGTAGCCGCTGAACTCCTGGCCCAGCGTCACCGGCACCGCGTCCATCAAGTGGGTGCGGCCCGACTTCACCACGGTGCGCCACTGCCGCGCCTTGGCCGCCAGCGACTCGTGCAGCACCTCGAGTGCCGGAATCAAGTGCCGCACAGCGGCTTCCGTGGCCGCGATGTGAGTCGCGGTGGGGAAGGTGTCGTTCGACGACTGGGACATGTTGACGTCGTCGTTGGGATGCACGGTTACGCCGTTGCGGGCGGCGATGCCGGCGATCACCTCGTTGGTGTTCATGTTCGAGCTGGTGCCCGAGCCGGTCTGGAACACGTCGATGGGGAACTGATCGTCGTGCAGGCCATCGGCGATCTCAGCGGCCGCGGCGATGATGGCGTCGGCCTTCTCCGCGGAGAGCAGGCCGAGGTCCTTGTTCACTTGGGCGCAAGCGCCTTTGAGCAGCCCGAGCGCGCGGATCTGAGTGCGCTCCAGCCCGCGGCCGGAGATCGGGAAGTTTTCCACCGCCCGCTGGGTCTGCGCGCGCCACAGCGCATTGACGGGCACCCGGACCTCGCCCATGGTGTCGTGCTCGATGCGGTACTCGACGTCCACTTGATCTTCCCTCGTGTTAGGTGACTACGGCAGCGGCTGGAAGGCGTTGCTGTCGCCGGTGAAATCGATGGCGGAGTATTCGTTGAGTTTGGACAGTCGGTGGTAGGCCTCGATCATCCGCACAGTGCCGGACTTGGACCGCATCACGATCGACTGGGTGGTGCAGCCGCCGCCGTAGTAGTGGACGCCCTTGAGCAGGTCGCCGTCGGTGACGCCGGTGGCGCAGAAGAAGACGTTCTCCCCGGACACCAGATCCTCGGTGGAAAGGATCTGGTCGAGGTCGTAGCCGGCGTCGATCGCCTTCTGGCGCTCGTCGTCATCCTTCGGCGCCAGCTGGCACTGGATCGCACCGCCCATGCAGCGGATCGCCGCCGCGGTGATGATGCCCTCGGGTGTGCCGCCGACACCGGCAAGCAGGTCGGTGCCCGAGTTCGGCCGGCAGGCCGAGATCGCGCCTGCCACGTCGCCGTCGGTGATGAGCCGGATCCGCGCACCGGCTTCGCGGACCTCCGCCATCAGCTTCTCGTGCCGCGGTCGGTCCAGAATGCACACCGTCATGTCGGACACCGACAGATGCTTGGCCTTTGCCACCGCGCGGATGTTCTCGCCGATCGGCGCGGTGATGTCGATGGCGTCGACGGCGTCGGGTCCGACCGCGATCTTGTTCATGTAGAACACGGCCGACGGGTCGAACATGGAGCCCCGCTCGGCGACGGCCAGCACCGAGATCGCGTTCGGCAGGCCCTTGCTCATCAGCGTGGTGCCGTCGATCGGATCGACGGCGAAGTCGCAATCGGGCCCGTCGCCGTTGCCGACCTCCTCGCCGTTGTAGAGCATCGGCGCGTTGTCCTTCTCACCCTCGCCGATCACCACGACGCCGCGCATGGACACCGTGTTGACCAGCTCACGCATCGCATCGACCGCGGCGCCGTCGCCGCCCTCCTTGTCGCCGCGGCCCACCCAGCGACCGGCCGCCATCGCGCCGGCTTCGGTCACCCGCACGAGCTCGAGGGCAAGGTTGCGATCGGGTGCTTCACCGCGCGAGGGGCTCATGACTGCAGATTCTCCCATTGTCGGATCGGCGCTTGGGACCTGGGATACTGGCGATCGTGACCACGCAACCGCAGCCGGCGCCCAAGCCCGCCAAGCCGCGGTTGTTGCAGGACGGCCGGGACATGTTCTGGTCAATCGCGCCGTTGGTGCTGGCCTGCATCGTGCTGGCGGGAATGCTCGGCATGTGCTCGTTCGCACCGAACGGGCCGGGCAAGGGTCCGGTGCCCGACTACGACGCCCCGGCCGCGCTGCAGGCCGACGCCGACGCCCTGAAGATCCCGATCCGGCTGCCGCGGCTGCCCGACGGCTGGCATTCCAACTCCGGCAGTCGCAACGGCATCGACGGCGGCCGCACCGATCCGTCCTCGGGCCAGCGGGTCCGCGCCGTCAGCTCCACCGTCGGATACCTGGCGCCAACGCGGGATGTATGTGAGCCTGACGCAGAGCAACGCCGACGAAGACAGGCTGGTCGCCTCCATCAACGCCGATCTCTATCCGACGGGGACCCAGGACGTCGACGGGGTGAACTGGGTGGTCTACGAGGGCGGCGGCCAGGACGGCAAGCGGGCCGAACCGGTGTGGACCACCCGGCTGAACGGCCCGGGCGGCCCGGCGCAAATCGCGATAACCGGCGCCGCGGGTACGGGCGAGTACCGTACGCTGGCGGCGGCGACGCAGACCCAGTCGCCGCTACCCGCCAAGTAGAAGACGGAGACGGCATGACCGCACCGGAAGCCGACCTGACCGGATGGACCGTCGCGCCGTTTGCCGCGGCGGGATACACCTACGACGTGTACCGCAAGGGTGAAGGTCCAGGCGTCGTGCTGATCCCGGAGATGCCCGGGCTGCATCCGGGCGTCTTGGCCCTCGGTAATCATCTGGTGGACAACGGATTCACCGTCGCCTCACCATCGCTCTACGGTACGCCGGGCGCCCCGGCCCTCCGAGCGGGTGCGGTACCGGTGATGCTGCGCGGTTGTGTGGCAAGGGAATTCGCGGCATTTGCCACCAACGCCGACCGGCCGGTGGCGCATTACCTGCGGGCGCTGGCCCGCGACCTGAACGAGAAGACCCCTGGCAAGGGCGTCGGGGTGATCGGCCAGTGTTGGAGCGGCGGCTTCGCGTTGGCCGCCGCCGTCGACGACAGTGTGCTGGCCCCGGTGCTGAGCCAGCCGTCGCTGCCGATCGGGCTGACGCGCAAGCACCGCAGCGACCCGGGGTTGTCCGAGGCGGAGCTGAAGGTCATCGAACAACGTGCCGCCAACGAGGGGCTGTGCGCGATGGGTCTGCGGTTCAGCGAGGACCCGCTGTCTCCCGGCGACCGCTTCGCGACGCTGAAGGCCCGGCTGGGTGATGCCTTCGAGGTGATCGAGATCAACTCGAAGAAGGGCAACGAGTACGGGTTCGGCAAGATGTCACACTCGGTGCTGACCCTTGAGGTCCGCGAGACGGACGGCCAGCCCGCCTACGAAGCGCGCAAGCGCGTCGTCGAATTCCTCACTGCGCGGCTGAGCGCGAATTAGGCGTCAGCGCGACTGAGCGCGAATTAGGAGTCAGCGCGACGGCGAATCCCCCAGCGCCGCCTGACTGGCCCGTTGGCGTTCGATGAAGCCGATCGACATGCGCTGCATCAGAGTCGGCGACAGCCGGGCGAACAGCCACTGCGCATGCGCCAGTCGCGGTTTGACCAGCAGCGCCTTGTTCTTCTCGACAGCGCGCAACGTGTCGCGCGCCAGCCGGTCGGGGTCGTAAGCGGTGCGTACGCCCTGGCCCTGAAGAAAGTAGTCGCGTCCGACGAAACCGCCGATGGCGCCCTTGTCGAGGATCGGGGTCTCGACGGCAGCCGGGCACACCACCAGGACGCCGACCCCCCGCGCGATGGCCTCCGAGCGCAAGGCCAGCGAGAGCCCGACCACCGCGTGCTTGGTCGTCACATAACTGGTGATCTGTCCGGCCGCGGTCAGCCCGGCCATCGACGCGGTGTTGATGATGTGCCCGTGACCCTGCCGCACCATCAGGGGGTACGCGGCGGCGACGCCGTGCACGACGCCGCGGATGTTGACGTCGATGATCGCGTTCCACTGCTGCAGCGTCAGCAATTCGGTGTCCCCGCCCCACACGATGCCCGCGTTGTTGAACATCAGGTCGAGTTGGCCTGCCCGACCGACGACCTCGTCGACAGCGCCCTGCACCGCCGCCGCGTCGGTGACGTCGAGCCGCGCGGACCGGGCGTTGGCGCCAAGCGCCGCGGCGGTGCGTTCGGCGGCGTCGCCGTCGATGTCGGTGCAGACCACCGTTGCGCCCGCGCTCACCAGCGCCCGGCACAGCGCCGCGCCGATCCCCGAGCCGGCGCCGGTGACGATCGCCTGCTTGCGATCGAAATTCATTGCGCTTCAGCCAGTTTCATCACGTGCTTGAGGATGTCGGGGTAGCGCTTCAAGTGCGCGCCGCCGTTGAGGTCGAGCACCTCTCCGGTCAGCCACGACGAGGCAGGCGAACACAGGTACAGCACGGCGTTGGCGATGTCCTCGGGCGTGCCTGCGCGGCCGAGCGCGGTGTTCTCCAGATACTCCTCGACGACGCCGGGCACCGCGGCGGCCGGTTCGGTCAGCGGCGTGTGCACGAAGCCTGGCGCGACGGCGTTGACGCGGATTCCGCGCGGGCCGAGCTCGAGGGCGGCGACCTGGGTGAGCATCGACAGCCCCGCCTTGGCCGCGCAATAGGCGCTCATGCCCGCCGCGGGCTGGCGCCCGTTGAGCGAGCTGATCGAGACGAGCGCGCCGCCGGGGCGCAGGTTGCGGCCCGCGTGCTTGGCGACAATGAATGCGCCCGTCAGGCAGACATCGATCACCTCGCGGAACCCCTCGACCGGCATGTCGGTGATCAGGCCGACGTTGGAGAATCCCGCACAGTTGACCACCACATCCACCGGGCCGGTCTGCTCGAAGAGCCGTTGCACCGAATCCTCGTCGACGACGTCGACGGGCGCGGCGGTGTGGGGCTCGCCCAGTTCGGCGGCGCGGCCGCGTGCGCCGTCGGCGTTGCGGTCGGCAACGGTCACCCGGTCGCCCTGGGCGGCCAGTGCCTGCGCCGTCGCCCATCCGATTCCGGACGCCCCGCCGATCACGACCGCGATCCGCTGGTTACCGTTGCTCATCCGGTTGGCCTTTCGACGCAGCGACGGGAATGCGTTCCAACCTCACATCCGCAGGCCGAAAGTGCAATAGGGGAGACTCGACCCGTGACCGAACTGAACATGTCCGATTCGATTTCCGTGGCCGTGCCGCCGGACGAGCTGTACGCGCTGGTGTCGGACGTGACCAGGATGGGTGACTGGAGCCCGATCTGCCGGGCCTGCTGGTGGGACGAGGGAGACGGCCCACGAGTCGGCGCCTGGTTCACCGGGCGCAACGAGACCCCGGAGCGGACGTGGGAATCCCGCTGTCAGGTGGTGGCTGCCGACCCCGGTCGGAAGTTCGGCTGGGAGGTCAACCATGGCTGGGTCTACTGGGGATACACCTTCGAACCCGAAGGTGAAGGAACCCGGCTCACCGAGTCGTGGGAGTTCCTGCCGCCCGGCATCGCCGGGTTCCGCGAGCGTTTCGGCGCGCAGGCCGATGCCGAGATAGGCAAGCGGCACGACGCGGCGAAGAGCGGTATCCCCGCCACCCTGGCGGCGATCAAGAAAGCCGCCGAAGCCGGCTAGCCTCGCCCGATTGCATTCCGGCAGGTCTCTTCTCGAACTTTCCCTGCCGGAATGCAATCTCACGCACAACTCAGCGCCTGACGCAGCGAAAGCCGATGTGGCTCATCCCGGTGTCGACCATCTGCGGTCGGCGTGCAGCGGGACGGTAGCGCAGGCAGTAGTTGTCGGCGCACAGGAACGAGCCGCCCTTGATGACCTTGCGCGGCACCGGGAACTGTGGCTGACGCGGGTCGTAACTGCCCGCCTCGCAGCAGGGATCACCGGCGCGGGTGTCGGTGTACCAGTCGGTGGTCCACTCCCACACGTTGCCTGCCATGTCGACCAGTCCATAGCGGTTGGGCGGGAAGCTGCCGACGGCGGTGGTGCGACCGTATCCGCGCTCGGGCCGCCACGGGAAGTCACCGTGCCAGTAATTGGCCAGTCGCTGCCCGGGCCGCTCGGGTTCGTCGCCCCACGTGTACGTCGCACCGTCGAGACCGCCGCGGGCCGCGGTTTCCCACTCCGCTTCGGTCGGCAATGACAGCTCCGCCCACGACGCATACGCCTCGGCGTCCTCGTACGCGACATGCACGACCGGATGATCGGCCCGCTTGTCGATCGACGAATTCGGGCCGACCGGATGACGCCACGAGGCCCCCGGCGTCCACGTCCACCACAAGTTCAGGTGACGCAGGTCGACTGCGCCGCGGGTGCGGGTGAACACCATCGACCCGGGCTGCAGGTTCTCCGCCGGCGCGTCGGGATAATCGTCGGGATCAGCGGTCGCTCGGCGATCGTGACATATCCGGTGGCAGAGACGAACTCGGTGAACTCATCGTTGGTCACCTGGTGGGTCTGGATCCAGAACCCGTCGACGGAGACGGGCCGAGCCGGCCCCTCCTCCGGGTAGTGGTGCTCGGATCCCAGCACGGCGGTCTGCGCCGGAATCCAGACGAGTTCATTGGTCACTGAAGACGGTCGTCCAGTCGTTGTTCACGCTGACGACAGTCCAGTCGTCCTTCGCCGCCTGCTCGAGCGCCTTCTCTGCGCCGGCGGTGTAGTCGAATTCGCGATCGGCGTCGTCATGCAGGACCAGCAGCCGCATGCCGCGGGTGAACTCCAGCATCTCGATATCGCCGTTGGAGTTGCCGGCGGCCAGGATCGGCCTGCGCCCGACCCGGCTCCACAGCCGCACGGGTTTCATCGGGCCGTCGTCGAGGAACTCGGGCTGTGCCGTGGTGAACAGATTGGCGTCGCGGTAGGCCAAGCCGACCGAGCTGCCGACCACGCGTTCGGGGGGAATCCCGTAGAGCAGACCGGTAACCGGGCGCATGAAGTCCCGGCCACCGCCGGACACGATGTAACAGGTGAATCCGTTGGCCTCCAGATACCGCAGCAGCTCGATCATCGGCGCGTACCCGCACGATGTGTACGGTATGCCCAGCGTCGGATGCTTGGCCTCGGCGAAGAAGGCTTCGACTCGGCTGCGGTGCTCCTCGACGGTGATCTCGTGATGGGCCGTGAGTATCGCTCCCATGAGCGGTTTCAGGTCGGTGTCGTCACCCTGGTAATGCTTGGTGACGGCATCGCCCAGCCACTGCAGGTCGCCGGTGTAGGCGGCCTTGTACGGCTGTTGATCGCGCAGCGACGGGTCCGCCTCGGCCTGCTCCTTGAATCGCCGGAGCAGGAAGTCGAGCTGGATGTACATCGGCTTCTCGCACCACAGCGTGCCGTCGTTGTCGAACACCGCGACACGCGCTTGCGGCTCAACGTAATCCGGCCCGCCCTCGGTACCGACCCGGCCCACGAAGTCGACGATCGCCGACTTCGTCGGCCCGTCGGTCCAGGAGCGAAGGTCCGCCATCCTCACCCGCCCCTGGAGGCCAGGAAGGCGTCCAGCTGCTCAACGGCGGCGTTGATGGTGAACGAAGACGGCTCCTGACGTGGTGGGAACTCCTTGAACGTCTCGAGGAACTGGGTAACGATCGCCGAGCCGTAGAACATCAGGTACAAGCGGTCAATCAGCCAGTCCCAGTAGGTGTTCGACGTAACGTCCGCGAATTCGTAGGGATCGGTCCGCAGGTTGAACAGCTTCGGTGCCCGCAGTGGGGTGAACGGTTCGAACCACACCTGCAGCGTGCCGGGGCAGCGTTGTTCCATGAACACGATCTTCCAGTTCTCCGCCCGGATACCGAGCACGTCGCAGTCGTCGGAGAAGTAGATCATCCCGCGCCGGGGGCTCTTGTCCACCTCGCCGGTCAGGTACGGCAACAGGTTGTAGCCGTCGATGTGCACCTTGTACGTCATGTCCCCGATGGTGTGGCCGGCCTTTAATTTGTCCACGATGTCGGGGTCGCCGGCGGCCGCAAGGAACGTCGGCAACCAGTCATGATGCTGGACGATCTCGTTGGACACGCTGCGCGGCTTGATCTTCCCTGTCCAGCGGATCATCTCCGGGATCCGGAAGGCGCCCTCCCAGTTGGTGGCCTTCTCGCTGCGGAACGGGGTCGTCGCACCGTCGGGCCAGCTGTTGGCATGCGGGCCGTTGTCGGTGCTGTAGATGACGATCGTGTCCTCGGCGATCCCCAGCTCGTCGACCAGATCGAGCAGCGTGCCGACGTTGCGGTCGTGGTCGATCATCGTGTCGTGGTAGGGCGACTGCCAGCGGCCGGCCTGACCCTTGCTCTCCGGCTTGGTGTGCGTTCGAAAATGCATGTGGGTCATGTTCATCCACACGAAGAACGGAGTGCCCGCATCGTGCTGCCGCTTGATGAAGTCGACGCACGCGCCGGTGGTCTCGTCGTCGATGGTCTCCATCCGCAACTTGGTCAGGGGTCCGGTGTCTTCGATGCGCTGCTTACCGACCGGGCCGTACCGGTCGTCGACCTCGCCGGAGTCCTCGTCGGTGGCCCAGGAATGGATCACGCCACGCGGCACCAGGGCCTTGCGCAGAAGCGGCGCTTCCTCGGCGGTGGGGTAGTCCTCGTGCTCGGGTTCTTCCTCGGCGTTGAGGTGGTAGAGATTCCCGAAGAACTCGTCGAATCCGTGCGCGGTCGGCAGGTATTTGTTCAGGTCGCCGAGGTGATTCTTGCCGAACTGGCCGGTGGCGTAACCCAGTGGCTTGAGCAGTTCGGCGATGGTCGGGTCTTCCTTCTGCAGTCCGACGTCCACCCCGGGCATCCCGACCTTGCTCATTCCGGTGCGGTACACGCTCTGGCCGGTGATGAACGACGACCGGCCCGCGGTGCAGCTCTGCTCGCCGTAGGAATCGGTGAAAAGCATCCCCTCGTCGGCGATCCGGTCGATGTTGGGCGTGAAGTAGCCCATCAGCCCGCGGCTGTAACAGCTCAGGTTCGAGATGCCGATGTCGTCGCCCCAGATGACAAGAATATTCGGTTGTGTGCCTGGCATTTCTCTAATCCTCTTCTTCCGCGTTGAGGTGGTAGAGGTTGCCGATGTATCGCCCCAGATCAGATGCCACCAGATGTGTGGGCGGGCCCTTCGGCACATCGGCTCCTCGTCAATTGACGTCGTGGTCGAAGCCTAGGAGCGCAACGTGGTTGGGGTGGGCATTTGGCCAATGATTCAGCTTGGTGACCGCTGCCGGTCAGAACATATTCTCCCGCGGGCCGTCAACAAATGTCGACGGCCCCGGATGCGGTCATCCCGCCGATTCTCGCTCGATTCCCGCTCGATTCCCGCTCGATTCCCGCCCGGCGAAGTCTAGGCGGGCGCTGGCTGCGGCGTGCCGGCCTTCATCTGGTGGAACAGGTCGACGTAGTACGGCAAGCACTCCGCCATCGCCTGCTCGGTGGTGAACAGCGGCCGGTATCCGAGATCGCGCTGCGCCTTGGCGATCGAGAAGTAGTTGTCGAGATAAAGCCGTTCCACCGCAAGGGGTTCCAGCAACGGCTTGGGCAGGCCGAAGCCGGAAATGGAACCACTGCCAGACCGTCATCACAAACCACACCAGCCGGCCGGGCACCCAGAACCTCGGCCACGGTTCGCCGCAGGCCTCCACCACCGGTCGGGAGAACCCGAACATGTTCACCGGCTCGCCGTCGTTGATGAAATACGCCTGGCCGGGCGCCGTCCCGCCGGGCACCAGATGCTGGGCGGCGAGGATGAAGCCGTGAATCAGGTTGTGCACGTAGGAGTTATCGAGCTTGACCTTCTCGCTGCCGACCAGCACCTTGACGTGGCCTGCGAGCACGCTCTCGAACACCTTGCGGAACATCGTCTGATCGCCGCGGCCCCAGATGCCGCTGGGCCGGATGGAACACGTAAGTAAGCCGGCCCCGCCATTCGGCGAGCCGTTTTGCGACAGCACAAACCGCTCGGCGACCACCTTGGTCTCGGTGTACAGGTCGTTGAATCGTTCGGTGTAGGGCAGGGTTTCGTCTCCGCCGGAAATGCGTTGGCCGCCCATCACGACACTGTTGGAGGCCGTGTAGACGAACCGCTGCACCCCTGCCGCCTGGGCGGCGTGCACGAGATTCTGTGTGCCCGTCACGTTGACCGCGAAGCTGCGCTGCCGGTACTCCTCGGTGACCGACGGGCCGCCCATCAGGTCGATGATCGCCGCTGTGTGGAAGACGGTGTCGATACCGTCGACGGCGGCCGCCACGGTCTGCTGATCGCAGATGTCGCCCTCGATCACCTCGAGCCGCGGATGCGCGGGCAGCGGAGACGGTGCGCGGTCGAAGGAGCGGACCTGATGCCCGCGGTCGAGCAGCTCGGTCACCAGGTTGGCGCCGACGAAACCGGAGCCTCCGGTGACGAGCACCCGGCCGAGGTTCAGCGCGGACGCGAGGAGCAGAAGCCTCGGGAGTCAACGTTGAATCACCCATGCCGGAGAGCATAAATGAAACGTGTTACAGTTTCGACCCCCAAGACTGGAAATCGTTGAGGACTCAACTTTCTTCTGCGTCCTTGGAGGCCAGTGCATCCTCGACTCGCTTGCGTGCTCCAGCTAAGTGTTCTTCACACCGTTTAGCGAGTTCCTCGCCCCTTTCCCAGAGCTTCAGCGACGCCTCCAAGTCGAGGCCACCCTGCTCGAGCTGCTGCACGACTTCGATCAACTCGTCGCGGGCCTCTTCATACCCCAATTCACTAATAGGCTTCATTCGCTGCCCTCGCTGAGGGCGGTCACGGCCCCGTCGGCGACCCGTACCCGCAGCCGTGTGCCCGCCGGAGCGTCGCCCGTCGTGCGCAGCACCGCCGCAGCAGGCAGCGTCTGAACCACCGCATAACCGCGCGCCAGGGTGGCCGCCGGACCCAGCGTGGACAGCCGGGCCGACAGATGGCCGATCCGATCGGATTCGGCAGTGACCAGCCGGGTGATGTCGCGCCGGGCGGCGGCGCGGGCCCGATGGATCTCGTCGGCGCGCGCGGTGAGCGCGGCCAGTGGCTGGGCCAGCACCGGGCGGCTGCGCAGCTGCGACAGGGTGCGCTGCTCACGGTGCACCCAGTTGCGCAGCGCGTGCGCGCTGCGCCTGCGCAGATCCGTGACCAGCGCCTGCTCGGCAGCGGTGTCGGGTACGACGCGTTTGGCGGCGTCGGTCGGGGTGGCCGCCCGAAGGTCGGCGACGAGGTCGCACAACGGGTTGTCGGGTTCATGGCCGACGGCGCTGACCACGGGGGTGGTGCACGCCGCGATCGCCCGGCACAGCGTCTCGTCGGAGAACGGCAGCAGATCCTCGACGCTGCCGCCGCCCCGGGCGATGATGATCACCTCGACCGCGGTGTCGCGGTCCAGCTCCCGCAGGGCCTCGACGATCTGGGGAACGGCATTCGGGCCCTGCACGACCGTGTTGCGTATCTCGAACCGCACCGCGGGCCAGCGCCCCGCGGCGACGGTCATCACGTCACGCTCGGCGGCTGAGGCGCGGCCGGTGATCAGCCCGACGGTGCCGGGCAAGAACGGGATCGCCCGCTTGAGCCGCGGATCGAACAGTCCTTCGGCATGCAGCAGCTGGCGCAGTCGTTCGATGCGGGCCAACAACTCGCCGACGCCGACCGCGCGAATCTCGCTGATGCGCAAGCTGAATGAACCGTTGCGGGTATAGAACTGCGGCTTGCCACGCATGATCACCTGGGTGCCTTCGGAGAGCGGCACCGGAGCGTTGACGACGAGGTCGCGCGGGCAACTCACCGACAGCGACATGTCTGCGGCGGGGTCGCGCAGCACCATCCACGCGGTCGATTGGCGCAGTTTCAGCTCGGTGAGCTGGCCCTCGATCCACACCGTGCCGAGCCGGTCGATGTACTTGGCGACGCGAGTGGCGACGGCTCGTACCGGCCACGGATTGTCGGGGGACTGGCCTTGCAGCGAGGGTGAATCGGACGCGGTCACTTCGCGGTCGCGCGGGTGATCCTGTTGGCCAGCAAGGTCTGGAAGGGTGCGCGCGACTTGGTGGCGCCCTCGTAGGCCAGCAGCGCCTCCAGGTCGGCGACCCGCAGCGACGTCAGCCGGGCCCGCAGCTGGGCCAGGGTGAGCGACTCATAGTCCAGGTCGGCGACGATGTCGGGCGGGTCGGCCCTGGCGAGCCTGGTCACCTTGGCGGCGGGCTCGGGCTCGACCACGTCGGGCTCACCGCCGGTGAACAGCGCGAAGCGGCCCTCGGTGAGGCGCTCGCCGTCGGTGGCAGGCTCCGCCGGCCCGTCGTCGCCGAGGTCCTCGTCAAAGGTGGCCCACTCGGGCTGCTCCTCCTTCGGCGGGAACAACTGATCGAGCGCCTCGTCGCCCTTGATGACCAGATCGGCGACGTCCTGCTGCATCTTCATCACGAGGTGGGCAACCTGGCTCGCGACCGTCATCGGATACATCAGGATGGTCTGCGGAAGCTTGCGGGTTTCCTCGATGGCGGTCACCGCCGCGCCGACCAGCAGACGGACCCCATATGGTGCAGTTGCCATGGCCTACAGACTACGGATATTCGTGCTGGCTGGCCTCGGTAGGTCGCCGATCAGTACCCTTGGAACCATGCCGCCGACGATAAACATGGGGATACCGGGCGCGTCCAGCTCGGTCACCGGCGGTGTCACCGGTAAACGGGTGCTGCTGGCTGAGCCGCGCGGGTATTGCGCGGGAGTGGACCGCGCCGTGGAAACCGTGGAGCGCGCGCTGCAGAAGCACGGCGCCCCGGTGTATGTGCGTCACGAGATCGTGCACAACCGCCATGTGGTCGACACGCTGGCCAAGGCGGGCGCCGTGTTCGTCGACGAAACCGACGAGGTGCCCGAAGGCGCGATCGTGGTGTTCTCCGCCCACGGCGTCGCGCCGACCGTGCACACCAGCGCCGCCGAGCGCGATCTTCAGGTCATCGACGCCACCTGCCCGCTGGTCACCAAGGTGCACAACGAGGCCAAGCGGTTCGCCCGCGACGACTACGACATCCTGCTGATCGGTCATGAGGGCCACGAAGAGGTCGTCGGCACCGCCGGTGAGGCGCCCGACCACGTGCAACTGGTGGACGGGCCCGACGCCGTCGACGACGTCACCGTGCGCGACGAGAACAAGGTGATCTGGCTTTCGCAGACCACGCTGAGCGTCGACGAGACGATGGAGACGGTGCAGCGGCTGCGGCAGCGCTTCCCGAAGCTGCAGGACCCACCCAGCGACGACATCTGCTATGCGACCCAGAACCGTCAGGTCGCGGTCAAGGCGATGGCGCCGGAGTGCCAGCTGGTGATCGTGGTCGGTTCGGGTAACTCGTCGAATTCGGTGCGGCTGGTCGAGGTGGCGCTTGGCGCCGGTTCGGATGCCGCCCATCTGGTGGACTACGCCGACGATATCGACCCGGCTTGGCTTGACGGGGTGACGACGGTCGGCGTCACCTCCGGCGCGTCGGTACCTGAGGTGCTGGTGCGCGGTGTCCTCGAGCGGCTGGCCTCCTACGGCTACGACATCGTGCAGCCGGTCACGACCGCGAACGAGACGCTGGTATTCGCACTGCCCCGGGAGATCCGCCCGGCGCGCGCGTGATGCGCTTGCGCCGCAAGCTGTTCGCGCTGTGCGCCACGCTCGTCCTTGCGATTGCCGGCTGCGGCGACGCCGCGACGGATCGGTTGAACGCCACGGTGCACACGTTCGCCGACGCCCTCAGCAAGGGTGACGCTTCGGCGGCCGCCGCCGTCACAACCGATCCGGCGCAGGCCTCCGACACGCTCGGCAAGCTCTTCGACAGTCTCGGCAAGAACACCCACTTCGAGGTGTCCGCAGTCGACCACAAGGCCGCCAACAAGACACTGACGCGACGTTCAGCCTCACTGCCACCTGGAAATTCGGCAAGGACGGCCGCAACCAGTGGACCTACACCACCACCGGCAGCGCCGGCCGGAACGCCGACAAGTGGACGATCCAGTGGAATCCGTCGACCGTCGCGCCCGGCCTCTCTACCGGCCCGCTGTCCTACAGCACGCTGACCCCCGACCCCGCCGCAAGAGTGCTTGACCGCACGGGCGCGCCGCTGCTCACCCAGCAGGTCGCCACGCTGGTCAACGTGTCTCCTGGCGCCGACGTGAATGCGGTTGCGGCACTGCTCAATCCGGTCGATGCCGGCATAACCGCTGAGTCGCTGCAGACGCAGCTCAACGCCGCCAACGGTCAGCCGGTCACCGCGGTCACGCTGCGCGCGCAGGACCTGGCGCCCATCAAGGATCAACTGTCGGCGATGCCGAACGTGACGCTCGCCCCGCAGACGCGGCTGCTGACCACCGACAAGGCGCTGACGTCACCGACGCTGTCCGGCCTGTCCGACCTGTGGCAGCGTGCCACCGACGACGCGACCGGATGGGCGGTGAGCGCAACGGCCGCCAACGGCATCCAGCGGGTGGGTGGTCAGGACCCGAAACCCGTCGCCGACATCGCCAGCACGCTCGACATCGGCATGTCGCGGGCGGCGGAGGACGCGCTGGCTCCGGTCGCCACGCCCGCGGCCATGGTGGTCATTCAGCCGTCGACCGGCGACCTGCTCGCCGTCGGGCAGAACCCCGCCGCCGACCTTCAGGGGCCGATCGCGCTGACCGGCCTGTATCCGCCAGGCTCGACGTTCAAGACGGTGACCGTCTCCGCCGCCCTGCAAGCCGGCCAGGTCACGCCCGACAGCGTCGTCGCATGCCCGGGCACCGAAAACATCGAGGGCCGCCAGATTCCCAACGACGACAACTTCGACCTCGGCCAGGTGCCGCTGCACACCGCGTTCGCGCGGTCGTGCAACACCACGATGGGCCGGCTGGCGGTCAACCTGCCTCCCGACGCGCTGACCAAGGCCGCCGCTCAACTGGGCCTGGGAATCGACTACACCGCGCCGGGCATGACCACCGTCACCGGCAAGGTGCCCGTCGCCGACACCGCGGCGCTGCGCGTGGAGGAGGGCATCGGCCAGGGGACAGTGACGGCGACGCCGTTCGGCATGGCGCTGGCGGCCGCCACGCTGGCCCGCGGTTCGGTGCCTGCGCCCTCGATCGTCGCGGGCCAGCCCGGCAAGCCCGACCACGCTCCGGATCCGTTGCCTGCCGGCATCGCCGACCAGGTGAAATCGATGATGCGCGAGACGATCACCGACGGCACAGCGACTGCGCTGCAAGACATTCCGGGGCTGCTTGGCAAGACCGGCACGGCCGAGTACATCGACAACACCCACGCGCACGGCTGGTTCGTCGGCATCGACGGTGACCTCGCGCTGGCGGTGTTCATCAGCGACGCGGGCAGTTCCGGGCCTGCGGTGGAGGCGGCCGGTCGGTTCCTGCGCGCGCAGCGTTAGATCGCTAGTAGATCGCGCAGCGTTAGATGTCGTACTCCCAGCGGTCGGCTTCCCGGCTGTCAGCTTCCCAGCTGCCGCGTTGCGAGTGCGGCCGGGAGCGGTGCTCTGTGCGGCCGTCGCTCTCGTCGGGGTCGCGGCGGTAGCGCACCCGCGAGACCGGGTGGTGCGTGCCGTTTCCGTTGCTGCCGCGCGGTTCCAGCGGCTGATAGTCATCCAGGCGGCGACGACGCTCGGGCCGCTCATAGGGGGCGCGCCGCTCGCTGGGCGGGACGGCCTTGCGGGGTTCACGCGTCGAACTGCGTGGGCGTCGACGCGGCTCGGCCGGAGGCACCGGCGGCGGTTCGCTCTGCCGGGGGGTGCGGGGCCGACGGGGACGCTCGACGACAGGTTCGATGATCTCGGTCTCCGGCGGTCGGGCGTGCCGCGACCGCGACGGTGTGGCGCGCTTGGCCGTTCTGTCGCTGCGGGCAGCGGCCGCGGACCCAGTGCGCTCGGACCCACTGCGCGACCCAGTACGCGACCCCGTGCGCTCGGACCCAGTGCGCTCGGACCCAGTGCGCGACCCAGTGCGCGCGGACCCAGTGCGCGCGGCCTTGGCGGCCGCCGGCTTGGCGGCCCGGCTCGGACGCTCGATGGTGTGCTTGCGGCGGCGCGACTCGGCGGGTTCGGCTGTGTCGTCGGCCGACTCGGCGGCTGCGCCCGTCAGCAGCGAGGACACCTTGGATGTGACCGAAGACACCCGAGTGCTGCTCGTCGTCTCCTTCGCGCCGGACCGCGCTGCGGATCGCCGCGACGACACGCCGTAATACCACCGCGCCATCCCGATGAGCAGGACGGCGGCAGAGGTGAAGAACATCAACGGGAAGCGTTCGATGAGCGGATAGCCGAAGTTGATCAGGGTGTCTTTGATGCCGGTGAAGTGCGCGCCGTGGAACAGAAAGTACGAGGTCGGCACGGCGACGAACAGGATCAGCGGCGGCTGGATGACGGCGGTGAAGATCCCGGACTGGCGCACCGCGAGCACCGCGACGATGCTGCCCAGCGCATACGACGCGGCGAACACGAAGCTGAGCTCTTTGTCCCCGGAACCGGCGTCGAAGGCGAAGCCGACGGCGGCAAATGTGACCGCCAGAAGCACCGCACCCCACCACGGAATACCCGGGATATTCGGGTGCGCAGAATGATGGTCAGGCGTGGCTGCCGACCGGGTGCGCTGAGCTGACACAGATAGACCGTACCGGCTCTAGGCTAAAAGTAGCTGTCAGCGCGGGTCTGGCGTGCCTGTGACAGTCTCCTAGACTCTGGTGCCTGTGGGCCTGAACCTGGGAATCGTCGGATTGCCGAACGTCGGCAAGTCGACCTTGTTCAACGCGCTGACGCGCAACAACGTGCTGGCAGCCAACTATCCGTTCGCGACGATCGAGCCGAACGAGGGCGTCGTGCCGCTGCCCGACCCGCGGTTGGCCGAACTCGCCGAGATGTTCGAGTCGGACAAGATCGTGCCCGCGCCGGTGACGTTCGTCGATATTGCCGGCATCGTCAAAGGCGCGTCCGAAGGCGCAGGCCTTGGCAACAAGTTCCTCGCCAACATCCGCGAAAGCGACGCGATCTGCCAAGTCGTGCGGGTGTTCACCGACGATGACGTCGCGCACGTCGACGGCCGGATCGATCCGAAGTCCGACATCGAGGTGATCGAGACGGAGCTGATCCTCGCCGACCTGCAGACGCTCGAGCGCGCGCTGCCACGGCTGGAGAAGGAGGCCCGAACGCACAAGGACCGGCGGGCGGCGTACGAGGCCGCAGCGGCGGCGCAGGAGATTCTCAACGGCGGCACGACGCTGTTCGCGGCGGGCAAGTCGGTCGACACCGCGATTCTGCGGGAGCTGAACCTGCTGACGACCAAGCCGTTCCTCTATGTCTTCAACGCCGACGAGGCGGTGCTGACCGACGATGCGCGGGTGGCGTCGTTGCGGGAACTGGTCGCGCCTGCGGATGCGGTGTTCCTCGACGCGAAGATCGAGGCGGAGCTGCAGGAGCTTGACGACGAGTCCGCCGCCGAGCTGCTGGAGTCGATCGGCCAGACCGAACGTGGGCTGGACGCGTTGGCGCGGGCCGGCTTTCACACGCTGCGACTGCAGACCTTCCTCACGGCGGGGCCCAAAGAATCCCGCGCCTGGACGATCCACCAGGGCGACACCGCGCCGAAGGCCGCGGGTGTCATCCACACCGATTTCGAGAAGGGCTTCATCAAGGCCGAGATCGTGTCCTACGACGATCTCGTCGCGGCCGGGTCGATGGCGGCCGCCAAGGCCGCGGGCAAGGTGCGGATGGAAGGCAAGGACTACGTGATGGCCGACGGCGACGTGGTCGAGTTCCGCTTCAACGTGTAAAGATCCAGGTCAGGTCACGTTCACCTTCGCCCGGAGCCGAACACCGGGCGAGGGTTGTGGACGGTCCGTGAGTGCTCTAGCCGGCGCCGCTGCCGCCGGTGGCGCTGTGTCCGGCGCCGCCGCCGCTGCCGTGCCGTGGATAGGTCCGCCCTTCAGATCGGCGGACTGCTCTTCGGTCGGGGCGAGATCCTCGACGGGCGGCTTCTTTGCTTCGGACGAGGCTTGGCTCTTGTTTTCCTGGTGATCGGACATCCCATTGGTTCCTTTCTGTGCTGCCGACCCGTGGTGGGCCGAGCCGCTCAGAGGGTGCACCCTACGCCTTGGCGAATTCTTGCGTCACAGCTCAACCAAGTCGGCCGCAACAGAAATCGTGCCTGCGCGCACCGTGGGCCACCCAGCCCTCGGGGCCGCCGACCGCGGAGTCGCTCGGCGGTTGGATACTTCTAGCCCTCGCGGGCCCACTGGGCGGCAAATCGACGGTCCAGCGCCGCGATCAAGTGATCCAAGTCCCGTTGTTTGGCTTCCAATTCCCGAACCTCGGATCGCATCCGGGCCATCGCGCGCAGCCCGACCACCTTCTCGCCCTCCACACAGGCCCGCAGCCGAATGCGGGTTCGGGTGAGGTTGCTGATGACCTGAACGCGCTCGTCGGCAAGGACACCCCGGAAGTAGGCCGCCTGCGAGGCGTCCGCGGCGCGCGTTGCGCCAACCGTCCACTCCCCAACACTCACTGTGGCAATCTAACCGTTCCCTTAGGCGACTGCCACCCGAGTCACATGTTTTTTTAGTATGGACACGGAGCGCGTCTTTGCCTATGGAACGACGGCGATTTCGTCGCCGAGCCGATACCCCGGCGCCAGCGGCAACGCGTCGCCACTCCAGAACCGGCCCGGGTCAAACCAACTCGAGTCCTTGTCGGTGACGAGCAAGCCCATTTCCTCGTAGGTGAGGGCGACGGTCTCGGCGCAGTAGGCCGTCTCCAGACCAAGCTGGCGTTTGCGCGCCTTCCTTCGCCGGGATGACTCTTGCACCTTGCTGTCGAGGATCGGTATTCCCCGCGTCCAGTCGCCCGCCGTCGGCACTCGGCCCCGAAACCATCGGCCCGTCACGCGCGCAGTGCTGGGAAACGGCGTTCCGTCCATCCGCGCGATGACCCGCAGCATGCGGTCTTCTTGCTCGCGGGTGGCGTACGGGGTCAGCTGACGCAGCCAACAGCGCTGCCCGTAGACGTCCATCCACTGCGCGACGGATTCCCGGGCGTCGTTGAGTTGCACGCCGCGATGGTTTTCGCCGGTCCAAACGTCGACCAGCTTGTTGCCGAGTTCGGCGGACCACATCAACGGGGGCAGATCGTCGATCGCGACCGTCATGCCCACGTGGTTCACCGGGCTGTTGGACAGCGTTTGGATCGCCCGATCCGGACCGGATGTGCCGCGAAACAGCCAGATATCCCCGGTCCGCGTCTCGTCGAGCGCGCGCTGCAGCGACACCGTGCTTGGATTCACCCCCGCAGCTTAGGCAGACTCTTGCCATGCGTGGCATATGGAAGTGGGTCGGACTGGCCGGTGTCGCCGGCGTGGTGGCGGGCGGGGCGCTGGTGGCGCGCGATCAACGCCGCCGAAACTCCTACACCCCAGACGACGTCCGGGCCCGGCTGCGTCAACGGCTGGCCGAAGCCGGCGAGTCCAAAGACCAGTCCAAAGACTAGCAAGCCACGGCGTAGAGCCGGTGCGAGCCGGAAAACCCCTTGAGTTCGACGTCTCGGCCCTGCGTCGAATTCGACGTCGCCGTGGTCGATGACCGCATCGCGCACCACTTCGCTGACCAGAATCTCGCCACCGTCGGCCTGGCTCGCGACCCGCGCCGCCATCGCGACGTTGCGTCCGAACAGGTCGTCGCCGCGGCGTACCGACTTGCCCATGTGGATACCGATCCGGACACGAATGCCGTTGGGCCGCTTACGAAGTGAGCGTTGCACGTCGACGCTGCACCGCACCGCCTGCTCGGGCTGCGCGAAGGCGATCATGAAGCCGTCACCCTGGCTTTTCACCACGTGACCCGAGTGCGCAGTGACGTGCCTGCGGATCAGCTTGTCGTGACTGCTGATCAGCCTGACCCACGCCCGGTCGCCGATGCGTTCGTTGAGCGCCGTCGACTCCTCGATGTCGGAGAACAGGATCGCCACCTTGCCGCTCGGGGCGAGCCGCGCCAGGTCCGGTCGCTCGACCTCCGCCCAGTCCGCGAGATCCTCGATCGACAACCGGACGGCCGCGCCCAGCCCGTCCTTGCGCAGGATGTTGGCGGTCTGCCAGACCTGTTTGACGGCTTCCCGGCCACCCGAGAACAGCATGTTCCTGGTGTCGGCCCGGCGGCGCAGCTGGTCGAGTTCGCGCTGTTGACGTCGGCAGCGCCGCCAAACCACGACGAGCGCCGCCGCCTCCACCGCGGCGATCCCCGCGAGCACATAAGCCGCAATCTGCGCTCCCATCACCGCTCCAGTATTGGATGCTGAAGCCGTGATGCCCGAGCCGCCCTACTACGAGAGCCGCTTTATCCGCGCCAACCACCCCGAGCGGCCGCAGGCGCTGTGGCTGCGCGAAACCCTGCTGCTGCCCACGGCAGGCGATCCGGTGGCCGACGTGTGGGTGATGGTGTTCGACCCCGAGGGCGCGGGCAACCGGGCGCTCAAAGCAGCCGTATCCGATCGACGCCGCCGCCTACGAGTACGACGACTGGACCGCGCGCATCGGCGCGACATCCATCGACGACCGGTCGGCGCAGGGCGTCGTGACCGGCGCGCAACCGCTCGGCGCGATGGGATCTGCGGATCACCCCGGGATCCGAGGACGCGGTCAAACTCCTCACCGAGCGCGGGTACAAGGCGCGCTTCCCGACGGCCAAGACAACGGTGCGCCACCCGCTGGCCCAATTCGACGGGCAGGTGGAGCTCGACGACGTCCGGCTGGTGCTGGACGGCTGGACCGGCAGCGTCAACCACAACTGGGGCACCCGGCATACCCCCGGCCTACGCGTACGGCCAGGTGTGCGGCTTCGACGACGCACCCGACTCGACCCTGGAGATCGTGACGGCGCGCGCCGCGGTCGGACCGGTGTCGCTGCCGGCGGCCACGCTGCTCGTGTTCCGTCACGCAGGGGAGGAGTTCGCGGTTCGCTCGATCCTGGGCAGCCTGCAGACCCACGGCAGATACCAGCCGTTCTCCTGGGCGTTCGGGGCCAGCACCCGGGAACAAATGATCGAGGGCGAGATCGTCGCCGAGCCCGCCGACGTCATCGGGCTGACGTACACCGACACCGACGGCGGCTCGAAGTACTGCTACAACTCGGCGCTCGCGACCTGCCGAATCCAGGTGGCGGGTAAGGCTTTCGAGCGCAGCGCGCTGGTGGCAACCCGCCGTGCGATGTTCGAGATCCTCACCGACACGCGCCAGCCCGCGGTGCCGCTACTGGCCTAGCCGAACGCGCTGGTGACGGTCGCCAGGTCGAAGTAGTCGCGCCACGCCGCGATCCGGCCGTCGATGACTTCGAAGACCCCCGTCACCGGCAGCGGGATCTTGCCGCCATCCTTGCGGTGCATGACGTCGGTGCGCTCGTTCATCACCACGTTGCCGTCGCTGACCTGCCGGTGCACCTGGAAGTCGATCCCGTCAAAGCCGGCGGTGAACCCCGCGATGAACTGCTTGATCGCCTCGCGGCCAGCCACCGGCTCCATCGGAATGTTGTGGTACACCGCGTCTTCGGTGAAGTACCCGGCCAGCTCATCGGGGTCGGCGGTCAGCCACTTCTTGCAGAATTCGGTCACCAGTGCGTCGGGGGAACGTTTCATACCTTGATCCAACGCAGCGACGCGACGTAACGCAACGGGCCCGCGCCGCTGTCGCTCACCTTCTGACGAACTGCACGACGGCTTCGGAAAACGCGTCGTTGTCGTCACCGGCCGCCGTGTGGCCCGCGTCGGACAGCTCGACGAACTCGGCGCGGGGCACCTTCTCCAGAAAGTCCTTCACGGCGGCGGTGCTGACCACGTCGGACAGCTTGCCCCGGATCAACAGGATCGGGATGGTCATGTTGATCACTGCCCGCTCGAGCTTCTCGACCCGGACGAACGGATCGTCCATGGGCGCAGTCAAAAACGCCGGATCCCAGTGCCAGTACCACCGGCCGTCACGGCTGACGCAGGTTCTTCTTCAACCCCTCCGGGCTGCGTGGCCTCGTCCGATACGGCAGGTAGGCGGCGACGGCATCGGCCGCCTCCTCGAGCGACTCGAATCCGTTGATGCCGCTCGCCATGAATTCGCGGATCCGGGCGCTGCCGTCCTTCTCGTACCGCGGCACCACGTCGACGAGGACCAGCTTGGTCACCTTCTGCGGGCCCGCGGCGTCGGCGACGAGGATGCCGGTCATTCCGCCCATGCTCGCCCCGATCAGGATCACCGGCCGCCCGATCTGGTCCAGCACAGCCAGCGTGTCAGCGCACAGCGCATCCACCGTGTAGATCCCGCCGGGGGACCGATCGCTGTCGCCGTGACCCCGGCTGTCCAGCGCGACGACGTGGAATCCCTCGTCGGCCAGGATCTGGCCGGTGTTCTTCCACGAGAACCGGTTCTGCCCGCCACCGTGCAGCATCAAAACCGTCGGGTGCGCGTCCGCTGCCGGGGCGCCGCGGTTCCATTCGTCGGCAACCAGAACGAGGTCCTCGACGCCGCGAAACTTGACGGTCTGCGGTTCGCTGGCGGTAGTGGTCACGGACGTCCTCTCGGCTGGCCCCGGGCCCTCACGTTACCCAGCGGACAATTTGCACCGATCTTGGGCCCGGCGGGTGCCTGGCGTCCCTACAATTTGCGATCGTGCAGCCAGACACCGCCAGCGACGAGGACCGCGGCTGCATCATCGATGCCGCCTACAGCTGCCTGTCGGAACCGCACACGGGCCCGATCCCGGTTGCCGCGATCCTGCACCGCGCCGGGGTGTCCACCAGGGCGTTCTACCGTCACTTCGAGTCCAAGGACGAGTTGTTCCTGGCCATGCTGCGCCAGGAGAGCGACGCGCTCGCCGATCGGCTCGACCGGGTTGTCGCCGAGGCGCCCGGCGCCGCCGTCGAAGCGCTCAAGGCGTGGATCAACGAGATGTTCGGCCTGGTGTACGACCCGCAAGCGCGCATGCACCTCACCGTGATCGATTCCGATGAGGTCCGTGTCCGCCAAGGGATACCGCAAAACCCGCGAGCGTGCGCACGTCGATCGCGAACGCTCGCTGGTCGAGCTGCTGCGGCGCGGCCGCGACGACGGCTCGTTCCCGCTGGCCGACCCCCAGCACGACGCCGTGGCGATCAGCGCGCTGGTGAGCCGGGAAATGGCCCTCCGAGGTAGCGCCGACGGGTGTGAATTTCAGCGGGCCAGGGGACGCGTCCTCAGCTTCGCCCTGCGGGCCCTCGGCGCCACCCGGCGATGAGTCCTCGCACGCGGCGAACACCCGCGCTACCACTGGACGACGATGCCCTGGGTGAGCGCCACGATGATGCCGAGGATGACGATGAACGCGACGCATCCGCCCACCAGTTTGACGGTTTCCTTCCACAGCGCGGCATTGGTCGCCGGTGGCAGAAAGAACTCGGCGGGTAGCTCCTTCATGGTCACGGAATGTACGGGCTGTCGGCACCGGTCACGGCGCGCATGACGACAAGCGGCAGCACCAGCAGGAAGAAGAAGCTCACCTGAAATCCGATGAACCAGGCCCCCAGCCGCATCAGCTCGAAGCGCCACCGCGGGATCGTGACGTCGTAGTTGAGGTAGCCGTCGAACTCCTGCTGCTTGGTCAAGGTCGCCGACCTGGCGGCAACGGCGAGGCTTCCCGAACCCGTACCGGTCGCGGGCGCGCCGGCCGAAAGGGGTTTCTTGGGCACCGTGAAGCGGTCGAGCCTGCAGAACCGCTCGAGGTGATTGAGGCCCCGGATGGGGGGCTTGCCCGCCCAATAGGCGATCAGGTTGGGCCAGGTGCACATGATCCCGATGGTCCACAGCAAGGTGATCCGGCCACCGCTGCCCCACTCGAGCACGGGGCCGATGCCGGGGTCGTAGGTCCACCAGCCCATCGCGGTGGCAGTGCCCTCGACCACGAAATCCCAGACGTAGTTGACCGGAATGGCAAGCACGATCATCGATTTGAGCATGCTCCACCCGGTGCGGGATGACACCCACTGGCTGAACCACAACACCAGCAGGGCGTGCACGCCCCAGTACACCGCGTAGGCGAACGGCATGAAAAGCGGATCATTGGGCGTCTTCAGCGGCAGCCAGGTCAACAGATGGTGCACGGCGAATGCGGGACTGTAGAAGAGCATCTGGCCCCAATCGCCGACCGTCTCCATCCAATACACGGCGATGCTGCTGAACAGGAACAGGAAGCCCCAGGTAAGCCGGCGGCGGCGGACCACATCCGCGATCGCGAGCACGATGAAGATGCTTCCGGCTATCGGAATGACCCAGTTGAAGAACCACACGCCGGACGGGTGCGCGGTGGCAGGCGGGATGAGTTTCTCCGCTGCGAAAACCATGGCGCCCTCTTCATTGCCAGATATAGTGAAGACAGCTTCACTAAAATGAGCGGTGATGTCAACAGACGAGCGGCGCATCCGCGAGTTCCAGGCGGACTCGTTGCAGAGGCATGCCATCGAGTTCGGCGAATGGATGGTGCGCGCCAGCAACAGCCACGCACGGGCATTGGGCCACCGGGACTTGCGGCCCGCGCATGCGCGGCTCATGGTCTTTCTCGGCTGGGAGGGCAGCCGCATCACCGACATCGCACGGGCCCAGGACGTCTCCAAGAACGCGGTCGGTCAACTGGTGACCGAACTCGAGGAGCTTGGGTACGTCGAGCGGGTGCCCGATCCCGTTGACGGACGGGCCAAGATCGTGCGATACACCGATGCGGGTGTCGCCCTGATCGGCGACGCCGCCGCGATCGCCGAACGGCTCAACGCCGAGATCGCCAACATCATTGGCACGCAACGCCTCGGCGAACTGCGGTCGATGCTGGCCGACATCTGCCACCACCTCGGCCTGCCACAGCCCTTGTAGTCATGGCGAACGTTGTTTACTATACGGCGTATGACCGGCAGGCCCAAGGTGCGCACGGAGCCCCTTCACGAGCAGGCCGTCGTCGCCGCAGCGTTGAAGATCGCGCGAAAACGAGTGTCCGACCTGACGATGCGCGCCGTCGCTGACGAGCTGCAGGTCTCCGTCGGGGCGCTGTACAAGCACATCGCCGGGCGCGACGAGTTGCTGGCGCTCGTGGTCGAGGAGATCTTGGCCCAAGCCCCGCCGATGGCGCCCGACGCAGGCGACGGATGGCTGGCGTTGCGCGCTCAAGTGCTCGGCATCCAGGCGCTGATGGACCGGTACCCGGGTCTCGATGCCGCGGTGATGGCGCACTCTCCGAAATCGCCGAAGGCCAACGAACTCCGCCGGCAAGGCATGGCCGCATTGCAGCGGGAGGGTCTTACGCTGGACGAGGCTCACGACGTCTATCGGGCGGTCACCTGGCTGTGGCTGGGGTCGCGGGTGGCACTGGAGGGCCGGCCCCGCAGGCAGGCCGACATCGACACCTTCGCCGAGTCCCTGGACATCCTGGTCTCGGGACTCAAGCACCATCTGTCCCGAAAGGTAAGCGCCTCGTGAATAAATTGCCGAAATCCAGGGGCGCGGCCGTCGCGCTGTTCTTCATCCTGGCCGCGGCCTGGATCATCACCATCGTGTCGGTGCAGGTACTTCAATCAGCCCACTACCGTTAGGGATCCGATGCTGCACGATGCATTGATACTGGCCGGCATGGTCGCGGCCGACGCGCTGATCCTTGCCGTGTGGTGGTTCTTGGGCAGCCGCCTGGTTCCGGCGGAATCCAGTCCGCCCCCGACGGATTCGAGCCCGCAATCCACCCCGCTGTTGCACAGGGTCCTGACCGTGGTGTGTTTCTTGCTCCTGGTCGGACTTCTCGTTGAGTGCATGGCGATGTTCCCGGCGATTCTGGTGAGGTTCGGATGGTCCTGAAAGAGAACACAATCGGCGGCCCGGCAGGCAACGCCGCATCCGGCACGCTCTCTCGGTGGGTAGAGCCCGCCGATGGCTGGCTGCTCGTCGGCTGCATCCTCTCGGGCACCATGATTCTGGGCCCCGTCGGCCCGATCGTGCTGGGCATCGCATTCTGGAAGCTGTACAAATCCGTTAAGGCCGGGACCAATGTGCGGCCTTGGGCGGCGACGATCATCGGCACATTCTGCCTGGTCGACGGCTTGATCAATTTCTCTCCGTGGACCTTCGATACCTTCGCGCACAACACGGTTCTGGGCCAGACGTTCATCACCGGCTACGGACGCTTCTTCGACGGGGCGTTCTATCTCAACTACAACAGCGGCGCGTTGGGCGGTGTGGCCAACCACTCCGAGAAGATGTGGCAGTACCTGGCCGTCTTCATCCTGATGCCGATGCGGGTCGTCAGCGCCTGGGCGTTCATGCAGATGCGCACCTGGGGGCTGCACTTCATGAAGGTGTCGGCCTGGCTGTATCTGTTCCTCTGGACTGGCTACACGATGGCGATGAGCCTGGATTTCCCGGTGCGGATGGCCAATTCCGAATTCGGCGTCGCGGGCTGGTGGATGTTCAACCTGTTCTACCTCTCACCGGTGTTCGTGTTGCCATACCTCTACACCGTGGACAGGAGCCGTTGGCGCCGATGAAGGTCGGCGTCTATTTCGATCTGCGCAATCCAGCGCAATGGCGGCAGAGTCCGTCGCGCCTCTATGGATTCACGCTGGAGGCCTGCCAGGAGGCCGAGCGGCTGGGCGCGAGCTCGGCGTGGTTCTCCGAACATCATCTCTTCGAAGACGACTATCTCTGTGCGCCTTTGACATTCGCGGCCGCGGTCGCCGCCCGCACGCGGCGGATCCGGCTCGGGACCGCGATAGTGATCGCGCCGCTGCATCATCCAGCCGAAATCGCCGAGCAGAGTGCGGTGGTCGACCTGGTGTCCGACGGCCGCCTCGATCTGGGTCTCGGCGCGGGTTACCGGGTACCCGAGTTCGCGTTGTTCGACGCGCCCATGACCGCGCGGTACGGGCGCACGGACAGCACGGTGCGTCGCCTCCGCGAGTTGTGGGCGGCCGACGGCATCCGGCCGGGGACGGTGCAGGATCCGCTGCCGGTCTGGCTCGGCTACCAGGGGCCGCAGGGAGCGCGGCGGGCCGGACTGCTCGGTGAGCGGCTGCTGTCTGCGGACGCGGCTCTGTGGGGCCCGTACTTCGACGGCCTCGCCGAGGCGGGTCACCCCCCGGATACCGGTGTGATGGCAGGCGGGGCTCAGGCATGGGCGACCGACGACCCCGAGCGCGACTGGCCGATGCTGGCAGAACACCTTGCGCATCAGCTGAATTCGTACCGCCGCCACATGGTCGAAGGCACTGGCCGCCCACCGCCCAAGCCCGTCGATGTGCAGCGGATCGTCAACTGCGGTGGCGCAGGCCCGTTGGGGTCCTTCACCTTCGGCACACCGGAATGCGTCGCAGAACACATCCGAGCGAGCACCGCGGGAGCTCCGGTCGACACCGTCTTCCTGTGGGCGTCCATCGGCGGGATGAGCGAAGAGGTGGTCATGCGCAACATCGAGACGATCTGCGCCCGGCTCGGACCCCTGCTCGCCGAACAGGAGGACCGATGACCGAACCCACCACCACTCGTCGCGAGGCTGCCGACCCGTTCGGCGAATGGGCCAGCAGCAAAGACGCATTGATGAGTTATCGCTACCTGGCCTCGGCTCCTCGCGCGGTGGACCGCACCCATGCCGAGAACCTGCTGAATATTCGGCGCGACCTACGCACCCCCGCGGGAGCGATGCTGGCGGCGCCGCTGGCGATCGCGATGCTCGATGCCGCGGGCATCAATGTCGACCCGGTGAACATCCTGGCGCTGACCCAGGTCAACATCACCGTCATCGACGATGGCCGCAACATTGACGGCGCGTTCGTGGCCGGCCGCGTCGCCACCGAGGCCCGGTCACAGATCTTCACCGAGGCGTCGTTCTACGACGCAGGCGACCGGGACACGCTCATCGGTCTCGGCTCCGCGAACTGGTCGGTGATCTGCCCGACGCCGGCCGGCTTCGGCTACCCCGAACCGGGCGACGGTGTCGACGAGACAGCCGACATCCGCCCACTGTGGCAGGCCTACACCGGGCGCAGGCGCGACGACGGCCTGCTCGAGATTCCGGGGCTGCGGCCGGAGATCGGCGCCGAGCGCCTCCATCACGGACCGATGCTCGTGGTGACGGAGACGGCCGCGATCGAGGCGGGCACCCGCGCGCTCGGCACCGACGACATTGGCGTCGATCAACTGACGATGACGATCGTCGCACCGGGTCGGGTAGGTCCGTTCGTCGCGGTGCCGGTGTCGGTCGGCGCGAGCGGTGACACCGCGGGGTGTCGCGTCGAACTGCGCGACGCCGGCCGCGATGCCCGAGTCGTCGCGACGACCGTCGTTCGGATGCGCCGCGTCAGCTGAGCGACCGCGTCGCTATTCACCTGTGCTCCACGTCACGTTACAGTGTAAGGTCAGAGGGCGCAGACCCCGCCTCAAAACGGCCCCAGAGAACGAGGACTGATGGACCAAGCGACGAAGTTCGACCCGCGGCTTGCCCCGCTGACCCAGCACGTCAAATCGATGGCGAGCCCGCAGGTGCTCTTCAGCGAAAAAGCCGGCACCGTCCGCGCGGAAAAGTCCAACGGGGTGTGGAACATCTACCGCCACGACGACATCATCCAGATCAACCGCCATCCCGCGATCCTCGGTAACGGCGGCCAGGGCGGCAGTTTCGGTAACGACAACCCTCTGATCCCACTCGAGATCGACGGCGAGGACCACAAGAAGTGGCGCAAGCTGCTCGACCCGATCTTCGGTCCCAAGCAGATGGCGCCGCTGGAGGCGCAGATCCGGCAGCTGGCCGGAGAACTCATCGACAAGTTCGCCCCGCGCGGTGAAGCCGAACTCTCCGAGGAGTTCTGTGTCCCGTTGCCGTCGCTGACCTTCCTGCGCCTCGTGGGTGCCCCCGTCGAGGATCTCGACTTCTTCCTGGACTTCAAGCAGGGCGTGGTCCATCCCGAAGGGCGACACGGTCGAGGAGATGGACGCGAACATGGCGGTGGCGGGCGGCAAGCTGCTCGAGTATTTCGTCAAATTCCTGGCCGAGCGCCGCGCGGAGACCGAACAGAAGGACACCGAAAAAAAGGATGACGTCATCGCCGTCCTGCTGCGGTCCGAGGTCGACGGCGAACCGATCGCGGAGCTGGATCTGCTGAACATCATGTTCCTGTTGATGTTCGCCGGCCTCGACACGGTGACCTCCTCGCTGTCGTGCCTGTTCGCGTGGCTGGGTCAGCACCCCGGCGAACGGGACCGGCTGGTCGCCGACCGGTCGTTGCTCCCGGCGGCCATCGAGGAGATCCTGCGCTACGAATCGCCGGTCCCGTCGGGCCAGCGGTTCGCCACCGAGGACATCGATCTCGGTGACGGCCTGGTCATCAAGTCCGGAGACGTCATCCACGCGTTCTGGGCGGCCGCCAACGTCGACCCGACCCACTACGACAACCCGCTCACGGTGCGACTTCGGACGCGGGCGCCAGAGTCACATCGTCTTCGCCAGCGGAACGCACCGCTGCCTGGGTTCGCATCTTGCCCGCATGGAACTGCGGATCGCGTTGGACGAAATATTGACCCGCATACCGGATTACACCGTTCCCGCGGTCGAAGACCTGGTCTACGACAATGTCTCGGTCCGGGCCGTCACCCGGCTGCCGATTACCTTCACCCCCAGCTAGCGGGGCGCGCGGCGTGTCCTCTTCGGCTTCGAGGCAAGCTGTGCCCGCAGCCCCTCGATGATCGTGTCGACGCCGTAGGTGAAGAAGTCACGCCCGCGCAGACCGGCCAGGTGCGGAACCAGGGTGGCCAGGGTGTCTTCGAGATCGCCGGGGTCGGGGTCGTCGAGTTCCATGACCTGGTAGCGGCCGAACAGGTAGGTGTGAATCATCGCGTAGGACAGAAAGACATCGGCACCTTGGAATCCCGCGCTGAGCAGGATCTCGAAGATGCCGTTCATCAGGCGCCGGTCGGTGCTGCGCATGCGTTCCAGCATCACCGTGGCGATACCGGGATGATCGTGCAGTCGCGCATCGATGCCGGTCACGACCGCGCGCAGCCGATCCTCCCACGGCCCCGAATCCGGTTCAGGCAGCGCGACTTCCGAGAGCAGCTTGCGGGCGACGAGGTCGAGCAGTTCCCGTTTGTCGCTGACATACCAGTACGGCGCCATCGCGGATCTGCCGAGTTCGCGCGAGAGCCGGCGCATGGACAGCGCGTCGAGACCTTCGGCGCGGATGATGTCCAGTGCCGCGTCGACGATCTGTTCCTCGGTCAGCGTCGGCGGCTTGCCCCGCTTCGCGGCACCCGACGCCGAGCCCGTACCGGCCTCGTTCGCGGTGATCAGCGCGCTCCGTCCTGTTGCCCGAGTTGACCATTTGATGCTAGATGACGGCCTCGCCGGTGGGCGGTGGCCTCATCGTCCGAGGCGGTGACGACCTCCCTGTTTCGATTCCGCTGAAGCCGATAGCGATCTTCAACGTTACAGTGTAAGGTCAGATGCGTGCACGTGGTGACGCTCAACCGAAGGAGCCCTCGACCATGACGCAGACAACCGAGATCTCGCCCGACGCCGCCACACCGGAGAAGATCTGGGCGCACTCGGGTGATTCGCACGCGATGGAGCCCGACGATCTGTGGACGTCGCGGCTGCCCAAACGGCTTGCGGACCGGGCCCCGCGCACCGAGCGCGGCGAGAAGTACGAGCTGGTTTACGTCGACGGTCAGCAGTTGAGCCGCCAGCTCAATGACTTCATGGACGCCATCCGCCCACCAGGCGCATCGGACATCGCGATCCGGCTGCAGGACCTGGACAGGGAAGGCGTTCGATGCCAGCTGGCATTCCCGTCGACCGGGTTCTGGTCCGTCTACATCCGGGACGCCGAACTGTCCCGTGCGGTGTGCCGCGCGTGGAACGAATGGTCGCTACAGGAGGTGATGTCGTGGCAGAAGCGCATCTTCACGCCGGCGATCGTGCCCCTTGTGGAGCCGGCCGACGCCGCCGCGGAAGTGGAATGGGCTGCCCAGCAAGGTTTTCAGTCGGTTTTCCTGCCGTGCACAATGCCCGCCGAACTCGACTGGGGTCTGGACCTGTGGGAGCCGCTGTGGGCGGCCGCCGACGCCAACAACATGGTGCTGGCCTACCACATCGGAACGGGTGGCGAGAACGTCGTCTACCGCGGGCCCGGGGGCGCCGTCGTCAACTACATGGAGACAACGTATCCGGGCATGCGGGTGGTGTCGCATCTGGTCGCCGGTGGCGCCCTTGACCGCCATCCCGACCTGAAGGTGCTGATCGCCGAGGGCGGCGCGGGCTGGGTGCCCGCGATCGGCGACCGGATGGACGAGGCCTACCGGCAACACGGAATGTTCGTGCGTCCCAGGCTGAATCGGCTGCCCAGCGAGATCGTCCGTGCGCAGATCTACACGTCGTTCCAGCACGACATCAGCGCGGTACAGATCATCGAGGACACCCACTACGACAACGTGATGTGGGGCGACGACTACCCGCACCTGGAGGGCACCTACGGCCACACCCAGGAGACGTTGCACCAGCTGTTCGATTCGGTCCATCCGCGAATCACCCAACGGCTACTGCGAGGCACGTTTGAGGAGCTGTTCACCGTGCCGGATCTGGACGACAGCTCCGCCGCACGGTGACCGACACCGCCGCGGCACGGCGGCCGGCACCCGATCCGCAAAGTTATTGGGCGGCAAGCAGGGGCGTGCTGATGAGTTATGCCTATCTGGGGTCGCGACCGCGGGCGATCGACTCGACAAGCGCCGAGAATGTGCTCGAGTTGCGTGCGGATCTGCGCACACCCGCCGGTGCAGTGCTGGCCGCCCCGCTCGCGATCGCGATGCTCGACGCCGCCACCGTCAACGTCGAGTCGCTGAGGGTCCTCGCGGTGACCCAGGTCGACATCGACATCGTCGATTGCGCGATCGATATCCCTCGGGCGCATCTGGCCGGGCGGATCACGACGGAAATGCGCACGCAGCTTTTCACCGAGGCGCGGATCGATGACGCAGACGATCCGGATCGGCACATCGGATTCGGCACCGCGAACTGGGCGGTGATCGGCCGGGCACCCCATCGGTTCTGCTTTCCCCGGCCCGGCCCACCCGAACCGGGTTGGGCTGGGTCGCCGCCGTTGTGGCATGCCTACTCCGGTCGTCGACGAGGTGACGGCGCGCTGGAGATCCCGCGTCTGCCCCTCGAGGTCGGTGAGGAGTGGCTGCACCATGGGCCGATGCTCGTCGTGACCGAGGCTGTCGCATTGAACAGCGCCACTGCAGGCGCTGGGAACCGACGAGCTGGTGGTCGAGCATCTGGCGATGACGGTGGTGGCACCGGGCCGCGTGGGGCCGTTCATCGCGACCCCGGTGTTCACGGCGATCGAGGGCGATTCCGTCGGCTGCCGGGTCGAACTGCGCGACGCCGGACGGGGCGATCGGCTGATCGCCGCGACGTTCGTGCGGATGCAGATGTATGACTGACAAGGAGGCTTGTATGGAGTCGATCTGCGCCGGCCTGAATGTGCTCGAACTCGGCTCGGGAAGTGTCGCCGCGTCGATCGCCGGTGTGGTGCTCGCCGACGCGGGTGCCAGGGTCATCAAGGTCGAGCCGCCAGAAGGCGACCGGCTTCGTACTCACCACCCGAGCGGATTCCTGGTCTGGAATCGCGGCAAGGAGAGCCTGGTAGCAGACCTGCGTACGTCGGAGGGGCAACAGACGGTTCGCGACTTGGCCAGGCACGCCGACGTGGTCATCGAGGGCTTCGCGCCTGGCACCACAGCGGCGTGGGGGATCGGGGCCGATGACCTTCGCGCGTCGAACCCGGCGCTGATCCACTGCGCGATAACGGGTTTCGGGCCCTGCCGGCCCATACGCGGCGCTGAAGGCCTACGATTCGCTGGTTGCTGCGAAGGTGGGCCTGTGGGCCCGCGGTGCGTTCGGGCACCGGGACGGACCCATCATGTTCCCCGTGCCGTGGGCGAGCCTCGGAGCCGGGATGCAATCGGTGGCGGGCATCATGGGTGCGTTGATGGTGCGCGAGACGACCGGCCGTGGACAGGCGCTGGACGCCACGCTGGTGGCCGGACTCGATCCCATCGACTACTTCGTGTCGACCGTGGTCCAGGTGATGGCCAAACGCGGTGAGAAGCCCAGCGGCGACGCCCGCGCGGCGACCTCGGCGAGTCGGTTCGGAGTGCTCCTCGCGACCCGCGACGGCCGATTCGTCCAGACCTCGACAATGCTGCCCCACCAGGGCAAGGCGCTGTGCGAGGTGGCCGGCATCGGCCATGTCCTCGAGGATCCGCGCTTCACGGGCCTACCCACCTTCGCCAACGCCGACGACGCCCAGGAATGGGAAGAGCTGCTGCAGGAGGCTTTTCGGGCGGAGGACCTCGACCATTGGCTTCCGCTGTTGCAGGCCAGCCCCGACGTCGCGTTCGAGGTGGCGGTCACCAGCGAAGAGGGCCTGGCCCATCCGCAGATCGTGCACAACGGCGACGTGGTGACGGTCGACGATCCCGCGCGGGGAGCAATCCGTCAGGTCGGACCCGTCGGTCACTTCGACAAGACGCCGATCGGGCCGACGCGATCCGCGCCCGATCTCGGCGACAACGCCGGTCCGCTTGTGGCACACGAGTTCCCTGCGGGCGGTTCGGCGGCGCCGAAGCACCCGTTCGACGGCGTCACGGTCGTCGAGTTCGGCTACTTCTACGCCATGCCGTACGCGACCGCGATGCTCGCGGCCCTCGGCGCGCGGGTGATCAAGATCGAGGGCGCGGCGGGCGATCCGCACCGCAATTCCTTTGGGCCGGAGGTGGCGAGCACCAAGACGACCGCTGCCAAGGAGAGTTTGTCGCTGGACCTGCGGACCGCGGAGGGCCGTGCGGTCGCGCAGCAGGTGATCGCCAAGGCCGACGCGTTCGTGGACGGCTTCCGCACCGGCGTCGCCGACAAACTGGGGCTGGGCTACCAGGAGCTCTGCGAACTCAACCCGCGACTGCTCTACGTGCATGCCGCGGGTTACGGCACCGACGGCCCGTATGCCCATCGCGCGCTCTACGCGCAGGCGGCCCAGACGGTGGCAGGCAGCTTCGGCAGGCAGGTCGGGTACTGGATGGATCCGGCTCAGAGCGAAGGCTTTTCGGTGATGGAGTTGCAGGCGGTGGTGCTACCCCGGCTGAGCATGCTGGTCGACGGGGACAGCAATGCCGCACTCGTGCTGCTGGCCGCGCTTTCGCTGGGCCTGTATCACCAGCGGAAAACGGGCATCGGCCAGTTCCTCCGGACGTCGATGATCGGCGGCAACGCCTGGGCCTACGCCGACGACTTCTGCACCTACCAGGGCAAGCCGCCGATCCCGTTGTGCGACAGCGAGTATTACGGCACCGGGGCACTTGACCGGGTGTATCCGGCAAGTGGCGAGGGCTGGGTGTGCCTGGCGGTGCGTTCCGACGCGGAGTTCTCGGCGTTGGTCGAAACGCTGGGGTTGCCCGAGGTGGCACGAAAAGAGAATGATTCAACGGTTCAGGCCCTGCTCGCCGCCCGGTTCACCGAACGTCCTGCCGCCGAGTGGGAATCGGTGCTGACCGCCGCGGGCGTCGGCTGTGTCGAGGTCACCATGACGGGCCAGCCCATCTTCACCGCATACGACCCCGGGCTCCGCGAAATGGGTTTGACCGTCGCCGCCGACCATCCGGTTTTCGGCGAGATGATCCGGGCCGCGCCGCCGGTCGCGTTCTCGGAGACACCGGGGCGGGTGGCGCCGCCATGCCTGCGCGGCGAGCACAATCGCGCGATCCTGACCGAGCTGGGCTACAGCGACGGGGACATCGCCAAGCTCGAAGAGCTCAACGTCGTCATTGCGCCGGCCTGAGGGGTGCTCGATGATTCCGACCGAACCTCGGACCGCCGGTGAAGCGTGCGACATCCTGGCCATCACTCACCTCGCCGCCGCCTACGCCGACGCGGTGTCCCGCGGCCAGATCGCCGAGGCCTGCCTGACGTACGCCGAGAACGGCGAACTGCATTCGCCGACAACGGAACCGGCGATCGGACGGGATGCGATCATCGAGACCATCACCGCCACCTGTTCGACATTGGAGTTCGTCTTCCAGACCGTGCACCAGGGACTCGTCCAGGTCGACGGCGACACGGCGCGGGCCCGCTTCCCGATCACCGAATGGGCAAGGCGCGCATCCGATGCGCGGCCGATCCAGTTTCTCGGCGTCTACGAGGACGAGTGTGTCCGGACCCCCGAGGGATGGCGATTCGCGCGGCGCGCGCTGGTGCCAAGGACAATCGGCCGGCCGGAGGGTCTGACCGGCAGGGTCGTGCCGCTCGATGCGCTGACCGAGTGGGCCTAGCGGTCAATCTGGTCCCGGAGCTCGTCGGGGATGGCGCCAGAAGTGATGTCGTCGCTCTGGCCGAGGTCGGTGGGGAAGATGATCGACGTGCGGGCGAAGTTGCCACCGTCGGCTGACTGAATCACCTGTCCCGACATGTACGCCGACTCGTCTGACGCCAGGAACAGCGCGAGGTTCGCGTTGTCCCGGATGACCGGCGGACGGTTGAGGCGAAGCGGCATCGCCCGCTGGTCAGGGTCCCACGGCATCATTTCCTCGTAGGACTTGCCGAGGACTTCGGCTTCGGGTGGGAGGGCGAAGTTGACCGACATCCCGTGCGTGGGCGCCAGCGCGTTCGCCCGAATCCCGTACTTTCCGAGTTCGAGCGCGGCGGCGCGCACCAGACCGTTGGCGCCTGCCTTGGACGCCGTGTACATCGGGAACCCCGGATATGCGTTGAATGCGGCTGCCGACGTGGTGGCCAGCAGCGTGCCGCCACCATTGGCGATCATCGACTTCGCCGCGTGCTTCCAGGCGAGGTAGATCCCGGTGAGATTGACCGCGATGATGTCGTGCCAGTCGTCGAGTTCGGAGTCGGCGAACGACTTCATGCCGAACCCGGGTTCCGGCACCCCCGCGTTGGCCCACATCACATCGATTCGCCCGTAGGCTTGTCGATCGCGGCCTCGACCAACCGCTTCATGTCGGCCTCGATGCGCACATCGGCGTCCATGCCGGTGGCTGTCCCGCCCGCGGCCTCGACCTCCTTGGCCACCGCCTGCGCCCGGCCGGCAACGACATCGCTGGTGTAGACGGTCGCGCCCTCGGCCGAGAACAGCAGCGCGCCTTCACGCCCGAGTCCGGAACCCGATCCGGTGATCACCACCACCTTGTCGGCAAGCCTGAGTGTCATGTCCTCGCTTACCCCTTCGCCGGGCTGGCAATGGACTTGATCCGCAGGTATTCGCGGAACCCTGCGACACCGTGCTCGACGCCGTCGCCGCTGATGCCCCAGCCGCCGAACGGGGCGTCGGGCGACAGGTAGAACGAGTTGTTGATGTTCACGGTGCCCGCGTGCAGCTTGTTCGCCACCGCCCACGCGCGGTCTTCGTCGCGCGATTGGACGTAGGCCGACAGGCCGTACCGGGAGTTGTTGGCGACGCGCACCGCCTCGTCGTCGTCGCCGTCGTAGCGGATGACGGTGAGCACCGGCCCGAACACCTCGGTCTGGGCGATCTCGGCGTTCTCGTCGACGTCGGCGACAACCGTTGGCTCGTACCAGAATCCCTTGCCGTCGCGGTCACCGCGCTTGCCGCCGCACAGCACCCGGGCGCCGTCGGCGCGGGCGCGGTCGACCAGGCCCTCGATGCGTTCGAGTTGCTCGGCCCGGATGATCGGTCCCACCAGATTGCCGGGATCGGTGGGGTCGCCCCACGGCAGGTTGCCGACGAGGGCCTCCAGCCGTTGCAGCACCTGGTCATAGATGTCGGCGTGCACGACCATCCGGGTCGCCAGGGCGCAGCCCTGGCCGCTGCTGGACATGCACATCGCCACGCCAAGGCCGCATCCCATGTCGAGGTCGGCGTCGGGCAACATGACATTGGCCGATTTGCCGCCGAGCTCCAGCACACAGTGCCGGATACCGCTGGCCGCCCGTTCGGCGATGCGCTGACCGACGCCCGGCGATCCGGTGAAGTGGTACAGGTCGATTCGCGGATCTGCGGTCATCGCGTCGCCCGCGACGGCTTTGTCCTGCGAGCTGATGACGTTGAGCACGCCGGGCGGAATATCGGTGGTGTCTGCGGCGATTCGGGCCAACAGGGCTTCGGATCAGCGGGGTGTCGGGCGCACTCTTGAGGACAACGGTGTTGCCCGTGGCCAGCCCGTGGTGCACCTTCCAGATGGCGGTCATGAACGGGGCGTTCCACGGTGTGATCGCGCCGACGACACCGTATGGCTCATACCGGATGCGACGCAGACTCAGATTGCCCAGGATCTCGTAGGCGGGCAGGTCCTCTTCCCACCGCAAACGACGTGATCAGGTCGTTGAAGAAATCCATGCCGTCGATCATCACGTCGACGTGAGTGGGGATCACCGATGTGCACACACCGGCCTCCGCGGTGACCAGCGCCCGAATGTTTTCGGTCTCCTTCTGCAAGCCCTGTTGCAGCTGCTCGAGGCAGCGGCGGCGGAACTCGTGGTCGGTGCTCCAGGACGTCTCATCGGCTGCCTGTCGGGCCGCGCCGATCGCGTCGCTCACATCCTCGGCGGCGGCGTCCGCGGCGCTTCCCACCACCGACTCGTCGGCGGGGTTGATGACGTCGTAGCGCCGGCGACGAGCGCGCTTCGCGAAACTCGCCGTCGATGAAGAGTCGACCCTCGTAGTCGGTCCGCGTCATTGGTGACCTTCCTTCTCCGCCATCGCCCGTAGAAAATTTCCAGCTCCTTTACACTGTAACGTGGTGTCCGATACAGCACAACAGACTAGGCCCGCATTCGGCGCAGCCGCTGTGAGGTCCGGGATAGCCACGCGTCGTAGTCGCTGGCCTTGCGGGCGAAGGATTCGCCGACCCGCGGATGGGGCAGCGCAAGAAAATGCCCGGCCTCAAGCGCGTGCAGTGCACAGGCGGCGCAGTCTTCTGGTTCGACGATCTCGCCCAGTACCGCCGCGAGCTCAGGGTCTGGCGCGGTGGACGTGCCGTGTTCGCGGTCTTCGTCGCGGCCGAGGAATCCGGTGTTTACGGCGTTGGGGCACAGGCACACGACGCGAATGCCGTCCTCGGCGTGGTTGAGTGCGACCCACTCGGCGAATCCGAGTGCACCGTGTTTGGTGAGCGTGTAGCCCATTCCGGACGGGCCGGTGATGAGCGCAGCCGACGAGATGGTCTGGATCAGCGCGCCGTGACCGCGTTCGATCATCGACGGCAGCACGGCCTGGGCCATCCAGACGTGCGCGAGCAGGTTCACGTCCACGATTCGTCGCACTTGCCGGGCGTTGCTGTCGAGGTCGTGACCTTGATCGGTGATGCCCGCGTTGGACACCGCGATGTCGACAGGCCCGAAGGCTCTCAACGCGGCCGACACCAGCGCATCCACCGAGTCGGGATCGCCGACGTCGCACCGCACGGCCAATCCGCCGATGCGGTCGGCGACCTTGGCCGCGCGTTCCACGACGATATCGGCGACGACAACCCGTGCGCCGCGCCGTGCCAGCGCCTCTGCCAGCGCCCGCCCGATGCCGTGCCCGCCGCCGGTGACGACTGCCGTTGATCCGTTGTACTCCATGGGTTTTAGAACTCCATCGGTCTAGAAGAGATCGCCGCCGGTGGCCGCCGCCGTCGAGCCATCGCGTTCGTATGCCCGCACGACGTTGCGGCCGACGGTCCATCGATGAACTTCGTCGGGCCCGTCGACCAGCCGGTTCGCCCGGGCTTCGCTCAGCCATCCGGCCAACGGGAGATCGGTGGTGTAACCCAGCGAGCCGTGGATCTGGATGGCGGTGTCGATGACATCGCACAACATGTGTGCGATGTAGGTCTTCGCGATGGAGTTCTCCTGCCTCAGGTCGAGGCCGCGTTCCATCTTGTCGGCCAGGTGCAGGATCATCAACCTTGTCGCGTAAAGCTTTTCGGCGCAGTCGGCGAGCATCCAATGGATGCCCTGGCGGTCGGCGAGGCGCGTCCCGAACGTCTCGCGCTCGCACGCCCGCGCGGTCGCCATATCCAGCGCCGCCTGGGCCTTGGCGACGCTCCACATGCCGTGGCGCAGCCGACCGTAGCCGAGCCGATGCTGGCCCATCGCGAATCCCTCGCCAAGACCACCGAGGATGTTCTCCTCTGGCACGGCAAGGTCGTGGATGCGCACTTCGGCGTGACCCATCGTCACTTCACCGTGGAAACACGGCTGATCCTGCTCGCCCATCACCGGAATATTGCGGACGATCCGATAGCCGGGGTTGGGCAGATCGACGAGAAACGTCGTGAACTGACGATGTCGAGGCGCGGCAGGGTCGGTCTTGGCCATCACCAGGGCAACCTGCGAGATGCTTGCGCCCGACGTAAACCACTTCTCGCCGTTGAGAACCCACGTGGAACCGTGCCGGACCGCGGTGGTCCGCATTCCCGTTGCGTCGGCGCCCGCGGCCCGTTCAGTCATCGAGAAGCAGATCCTGATGTCACCGTTTACCAGCGGGACGAGGTAGCGAGCCTTCTGATCGTCGGTGCCGTGGTCGATGAGGGTCAGCATGGTCGCATCCTGCGGGCCCATGCAATTGAGCGCCCATGCTCCCAGGTGCGAGAACGATCGGCCGATCTCGATCTGGACCATCGCGTTGGCGAGATGGCCAAGTCCCATTCCGCCGTACTCGACCGGAACAAAGGGACACCACAGCCCGGCAGCACGGGCTTGCTCCTGCAGTTCCTTGACGATGTCGAAGAACGGCCTGGCTGCCAATCTCGGTCTCGGCGGGCTTGACGACGTCGTCGACGAACGCCGCAACGCGTGAGCGAATTTCGCGGATGGCTTCGGGGACCACGAAATCGACCATGTGGCAGACACTGCCATTATTGACAGTAACTGTCAACCGCTCTTATGGTGTCGGCGTGCCCGCGGTAACCGGTCCAGGACCTGATCTCGAGCCCGTCGATGCGTGGATCGGCGCCCGCCTGCCGGGAGCGGGCGAGGGGTTCGCCGCGCACCGTCTCGGCGCCGCCACCGGGATTGCCAACGCGCTGTATCTGATTGAGCGGGGTGCGCACCGGTGGGTACTGCGCCGACCACCCGCCGTGAAGAACGATCCGAGCGCATCGAACACGCTGCGCGAGTGGCGCATTCTCAACGCTCTCGAAGGCACGCCCGTACCGCACCCGACACCGGTTCTGCTGTGCGAGGACACCGATGTGTTGGGCGCGCCATTTCTGATCATGGAGGTGGTTGACGGCTTCACCCCGGGCTTCGAGTTGCCCGAACCGTTCGCAACGGCGCCGGCGCTGCGGTATGACCTGGGAATGGCCTACGTCGATGGCTGTGCGGAGCTGTCGATGGTCGACTGGCGGGCCAACGGGCTTGAGGGGCTTGGCAAGCCTGATGGATTCCTCGAACGCCAGGTCCCACGCTGGCTGGCACAGTTGGACCGCTACCGCACGCGTGACCTGCCGGAGCTGGATTTTTTGTGCCGCTGGCTCACTGACAACACCCCGCCGATGAGCCCTGCCGCCATGATCCACGGCGACTACAGTCCGTTCAACGTGATGGTGGCACCGGATCCGCCCGCACGCCTTGCGGCCATCCTCGACTGGGACACTGGGACGATCGGAGACCCGCTGCTCGACCTTGGCCATCTGCTCGCGCGGTGGACCGAACCAGGAGAACGACCAGTGCTCACCATTCAGGCCGGCGATGCCGACGGCTACCCGACGCGAGCCGAGATGGCGAAGCGGTATGCCGAACGCACCGGGCGCGACCTGAGCGCGTTGGCCTATTACGAGGTGCTGGCGCTGTTCAAGCTCGCGGTGATCCTGGAAGGCAGCCATGCGCGGGAATCCGCACGCGGCGTCCCGGCCGAGGACACCTCGATGGCAACGATCGTCCCCGATCTGCTGCGGGGTGCCGCCGAATTCGCTCGAGGGGAACGCACATGACGGAGCTGTTGAGCGAGCGCCGCCGCCGCCTGCTGCGCGATGAGGTGGGTCGCGTCGCGATCCGATTGTTCGCCGAGCACGGCTTTGACACCGTGACGGTCGACGATATTGCCGCAGCCGCGGGCACATCGCCACGGACGTTCTTTCGCTACTTCGCAACGAAGGACGAGGTCGTCCTTGACTACGAACGCCGACTGCAAGAGCGGTTGCTGGTGGCGCTGCAGTCCCGGCCACCGGAAGAGGGTCCGGTGGCGGCGCTGCGGCAGGCCTACATCGAGACCTCTCACGTCGAGCCCGCCGAGCGCGGCCGGGTGTTGCAGCTCGGCCGCGTCCTTGACAGCGCCCCGGCGTTGCGGGCGCGGGTCAATGGCGAACGCATCGGCGAGGATCTGCCGCTCGCCGAGCAACTCGCGGATCGCCTTGGCGCCCGTCCCGACGACGCCCGGGTCTCTGTGATCGTCGCGTCGATGAGCGCCGTGGCGGCCACCGAGTTCCGCGCCTGGGTGCACGGCGGCGGCAAGGGTGACCCGGCCAACCGGATCGCAGAAGCCCTGACACTTCTCGAGGTCGGCCTCGGCCAACTCGACGAAATTGCCACCGCCTCACGGCGGAGGAAACGATGAATCACGGCGCACTGTTCGACCTCACGACAAGGTAGCGCTGGTCACCGGCGGAAGCCGTGGCCTCGGTCGCGCCGTCGCGCAGGCGTTCGCCGAGGCCGGAGCCGATGTCGTGATCGCATCACGCAAGCTCGATGCGTGCGAATCGGCGGCGAGGCAGATTGCTCGACACCACGGGGCGAAAAGTCGTCCCGGTCGCGTGTCACGTCGGCCGGTGGCAGGACTGCGACGCGCTCATCGACGCGACGGTGAAACACTTCGGACGCATCGACGTGCTTGTGAACAACGCCGGGATGTCGCCGGTGTACGACGAGCTCATCGACGTCACCGAGGAGCTCTACGACAAGACGTTGGCAGTCAACCTCAAGGGACCGTTTCGGCTCGGCGTCCTTGCGGGCTCGCACATGGCAAAACGCGAAGGCGGAGCCATCATCAACGTCGGGACCGTCGGCTCGCTGCTGGCCAGCCCGAACGAACTGCCCTACGCCTGCGCGAAAGCCGGGTTGAATGCGCTCACGGTCGGACTGGCCGAGGCGTTCGCGCCATCGGTGCGCGTCAATGCGATATTGCCCGGACCCTTCGACACCGACGCCACCCGAGCGTGGTCGGATGACATGAAGTCGGGCAGCTACGTTCCGCTCGGTCGCCTCGGACGCCCGGACGAGATCGTCGGTGCTGCACTGTATCTCGCGAGCGATGCGTCAAGTTATACGACGGGTTCGACGATCCGCGTCGACGGCGGCGTGACCCGCCGCATCGGAGGCTGAGGCCAGACCGCGGAGCCGATCACCTTACGATGTAAGGTGGCCCAATGAATGATGGCGTTCCGGCGCAGTCGCTGGGCCGGCTGCACGCCGATGATCCCGCCGATCCGATGTATGCGGTGCGGTCGTCCACCGGCGTCGTGTTGTGCGGCTCCTGCCGCGCCCTCTCGAAATGCCGGCTCGGTCTGCAGCGCGAAACGCTCGGGCCCGACGGCGTCGTGGTCAGCGAAATCGAGTGCCCGCGAGACAACGAGGGGGGTCCCAACGTGGCGCACGGCGGGTGGACCGCCGGAATCATCGACGAGATGGTCGGCCACGCCGTCCTTCTGCGGGATGAGTTCGTGGTCACGGGCACGCTGCAGATCAAGTTCGTCAAACCCGTCCCCGTCGAGCGCCCCGTGATCGGCCGGGCCTGGATCGTGCGACGTGAGGGCCGACGGGTCTTCGTCGAGGCGTCGCTGGAATTGGCGGGCAGCGGCGCCCTCGTCGCTTCCGCCGAAGCGATCATGGTGCGTCGTCCCGCCGACCATTTCCAGCGGCACGAGGAATGGCTGAGGGGTCTGGATGGTGGCCGATGACGTCCCTGCTGGTCGGCCGGGTGGCTTTCGTCACCGGCGCCGCGCGCGGCCAGGGCCGAAGCCACGCCGTGCGGCTGGCGCGCGAAGGCGCGTCGATCATCGCGGTTGACATCGCGGGCCCGGCCGCTTCTGCGAACACGTATCCGGCACCGACGGAGGCGGACCTCGACGAGACGGTCAGGCTGGTCGAAGCCGAAGGTGCCCGGATCGCCGCCCGGGTCGCCGACGTCCGGGATCAGGAGTCGCTGGACGCCACGCTGGCCGCCGGGCGTCGCGGAGTTCGGCAACCGCCTCGATGTGGTGGTGGCCAACGCAGGCATCTGCAACTGGGGACGGTTCTGGGAGATGCCCGACGACCAGTGGCAGACGCTGATCGACATCAATCTGACCGGGGTCTGGCGGACAATGAAAGCTGCTGTGCCGCACATGCTCTCGGCAGGAAACGGTGGATCGATCATCAATGTCAGCTCGGTCGCGGGAATCAAGTCGCTGCCCGGTCAGGCCCACTACAGTGCTGCCAAACACGGCGTGGTCGGCCTGACCAAGAGCGCGGCGCTCGAACTGGGCGAGTACGGAATCCGGGTGAACTCGATCCACCCGTGGGGCGTCGCAACGGCGATGGCCGAGGACCCGATGACCGCCACCATGCTGACCGAGCATCCGGCGTACATCGCCTCCTTTGGCAGCGCCCTGCCGCAGCTCCCGCTGGCCGACCCCGACGACATCTCGGATGCGGTGGTGTGGCTGGCCTCAGATCTGTCCCGGACCGTGACCGGAACCCAGTTGACGCTGGACATGGGTGCGACGAAAGTGTGACGTCACTCGTTACTGTGGGACGATGAGCGTCAAGGGGGCCGCCGTCGCCGCCGCGCTGCGCAGGCGGATCATCCTCGGTGAACTGCGGGAAGGCGACGTCCTTCCGCCCGAAGACATCCTTCTCGATGACCTGGGAGTGTCGAAACCCACGCTGCGTCAAGCCATCAGGATTCTGGAGTCGGAGTCGCTGGTAACAGTTCGTCGCGGTGCCCACGGCGGGATCCACGTCAGCGTGCCGCGGATCGAAACGGCCGCCGGCTACGCCGCAACGGTGCTGGAGTTTCGCGGGACGACGATATCCGACCTCTTCGAAGCCGCGGCGGCACTCGAGGGTCCCTGTGCCGCAATGCTGGCGCGTTCGCGCACCATCGAGCAACTCGAACGGCTCCGGACGGCGGCAGCAGCCGAAGCCGCAGTGCGCGACGACCCGCCGCGACTGCTGGAGTTGGAGAACGACTTTCACCGATTGATGATCGACATGGCTGGCAATGCGACGTTGCGGGTGCTCTGCGAGATGGTGCGGGTCGTCATCGACGCGGCGACACGGCGCTACCTGGCCGGCACCCGGCCCGATGTGCACGGGCCCGCGGTGCAGGCGGGCGCCCGCACGCATCTCAGAGTCGTCGACCTCATCGAGCGTCGCGACGCCGAAGGGGCTGAGGTGCTGTGGCGTAAGCACATCCGGGCCACCGCGGTGCAGGTCAAGCGGGCCGGCGGCCCCGACATGGTGCTCGACGTTCTCGGCTGACCCGAAGACATTTCTATATATCATCTATCGGTATGGAACCCCGGCCCGCTGTGACGACCTCGAAGAGGTCGTCGGTCGTGACCGTGCCGAAGGCCAGTGCCCTCATCGCCGCGAACCTGCGCCGGCGCATCGTCACCGGCGACCTGGCCGCCGGTCAGATGCTGCCGAGCGAAACCAGCCTGATGACCGAGTTCGGCGTTTCCCGCCCGACGTTGCGGGAGGCCTTCAGGATCCTGGAGGCGGAATCCATCATCACCGTGGTGCGTGGGCCCCGGGGCGGCGCCCGGGTGCTGGCACCCGACGGGGCGATGGCCGCGCGGTACACCGGGACGCTGCTGCAATACCAGGGCACCCCGCTCAGCGATGTCTACCGGGCCCGCACCGAGATCGAGGTATCCGCAGTCGGGATGATCGCAGCGGCCCGCGGCAAGTCGCCGGTGCGGGCGCTGGAGGCGATGCTCGGCGACGGCGAGGCCATCGTCGATGACGAGGCCGCCTTCGCCGATTACAGTCTGCGGTTCCATCTCGCCGTGGTGGAGAACGCGGGCAGCACCACGTTGGCCGTGCTGGGCCGGATGTTGTTCGAGATCATCGACACCCACAACGCGCTGTTCATCGCGTCGCACCCGCCCGGATTCGAGCGACCGGTGAACAGGACCGCGCAGCGCGCCTACCGGAAACTGGTGAACCTGCTCGCCGGTGGTGACGGGCTTGCCGCGCAACGGCATTGGCGCCGTCACCTCGAGGCGGTGGAGAAGTTCATGGTTGGTCAGTCCGACACCGCGCTCGTCGAGGTGCTGAGCTAGACCCGCCGCCTTCGGTCCCCTGCCGCGGGAACCGTCTCGCCCCAGGCCATCCATACGTCCGGAACCCGGGTGTCGGCGACGCGATGCATGCGGCCTTCCTGCTGGGGGTTGGGCATCGGGCCCAGCCCCTGCATCCGACCCTGCGGATCGGGCTCGCAGATCCAATCGACTCCGTCGATCTGGTAGGTGATGCCGTCATGCCAGTAGCCGTCGGCGGCGCGGGTGACGACGGCATCCATCGTCCGCGCCGACGTCACGACCCCGGAACTGTCCGCGGTGACTCCGACGTGAAAATCGCGCTGCCCGAACAGGAAATGCCCGACCTCGCAGCTCCCGTCGCTCCACAGATTCGCCCACGAGTACCAGGTGAGGTATTCCGCGTCCTGCAGCGGGTCCTTGGCGACGTAGAGCTGTCCGCCCGGCGGCATCCAGGCCTCCTCCCAGAACAGGAAACCGCGGACCGGCTTTCCGGCCAGTTCGCCGTCGACGAGCCAGGTTTGACTGATGTACAGCAGCGCGGACTGGGGCCCGGGCAGATACCACTGCAGCGGCGGGGCCACGATCTTGCCGCGGACATCGATGACATCGGATTCGTGGTAGGCGAACTCGTCCTCGGCGAGTACCAGGTGCATCGCCCGACCGGGGGCGCCGGGAGCCGAGGCGAACCGCACGGCGTTGTCGTTGTGCGGTCGCCGTTCGATGTCGGTGCTGTCGGCCGCTCCGCGCGGCTCGCGGCGCAGCTGCAGCTGCCCTTCAGGGGTGCCGCTGGAAACCACGAGGAGCTTGCCGGCCAGCGACTGCCCGCTGCCCTGGGCGGCTCCCGGCCTCGCGATGCGGCGCATCACGCAGTAGAGCGTGCCGTCGTCGTCGCGCAGGGTTCCCCAGATGTATCCGGCTTCGCGCTGCAATCCCAGCAGCGGCTCGCCCGAGAGGAACTCTGCTGCGTCGAATCGTCGTCCGGAGGCCAGGGCGGCGCAGTTGAAGCTCCCGGTCGGAGACAGCCCGACGACATCCGAGCGAGCCTGGCCGGCGTGTGTTGTCACCATTCGCGGGTTTCCTATCTCATCGACTGTTTCGGGTCTCAGATCGCTCCGTCTTCGCGCAGCGCGGCCACCTCGTCGGGCGTCTTGCCGAGCAGCTCGGTCAAGATCTGGTCGGTGTGCTCGCCGAGCATCGGCGGTGCGGAGTAGCTGGCCCTCGGGTCGATCGGGTTGGCAATCAGGTCCACCGAACCCGCGGTGGGGTGATCGACGGTGACCCGCATTCGGCGGTGTCGAATCTGAGGGTTGTCGAATACCCCGGCCATCGAGTTGACCGGGCTGACCGGGACGTCGGCCGCCTCCAGCGCGGCGATCCAGGCGGCGGCGGAGCGCTGGGAGAAGATCGAATTCAGGGTCTGCAGAACGAGATCGCGGTTGGCGATACGCGCCGACACCGAAGCGAACCGAGGATCTTCGGCGAGTTCGGGCCGTCCGAGGGCGGCCGCGAGTGCCGACCACTGCTTGGCGGTGCTGGCGACGACGAAGATCTCGGCGTCCGCGCAGGCGAACGTCTGCGACGGTATGCCGCCGAACCCGCCGTTGCCGCGGCGCGGGGCGGGCACCCCCGATATCAGGAAGTTCTGGGCGTAGTGCGACAGCGCGGCCACGCCACAGTCGAGCAGCGACAGGTCGATGAACTGACCGCGCCCGGAGATCATGTCCCGGTGGCGCAACGCGGCCAGGATCGCCGACGAGGCGTACAGCCCGGTCAGGATGTCCACCATCGAAACGCCGACCTTCATCGGCCCGGCGCCGGGCTGCCCGTCGGGCACGCCCGAGACGCTCATCATGCCGCTCATCGCCTGGAACACGCCGTCGTAGCCGGCGCGATCGGCGTACGGACCGTCCTGACCGAAGCCGGTCACCGAGCAGTAGATCAGCCGCGGGTTGATCACCCGCAGCCCCTCGTACCCGAGCCCGTACTTGTCGAGCACTCCTGCGCGATAGTTCTCCACCAGCACATCGGAGCCCTCGGCGAGTTCACGGATGAGATCCGCTCCGCGCCGCGTCGAGTGGTCGATGGTGATCGAGCGCTTGTTGCGGTTGGTGCTCAGGTAGAAGCCGGACTCGTTCCCGCCGGGTTCGTTCAGGAACGGCGGCCCGTACTGACGGGCGTCGTCGCCAACGTGGGGTCGTTCCACCTTGATGACATCGGCGCCCAGATCGCCGAGCAGCTGAGTGGCGAAGGGAGCAGCGAGAATTCGGCTCAGATCGAGCACCCGGACGCCGGACAGCGGACCGCTCATGATCGGCTCGCCGTCGGCTCACGCGGCATGCCCAGCACCCGTTCGCTGATGATGTTCTTCTGGATCTCGCTGGTTCCCGCGTAGATCGTCTCGGCGCGCGCCCGGATGAACGCCCGTCGCACCCCGGCCGACGCGTGGTCGGGTCCGCTGTCCCACGAGGGGCCCAGCAGCGCATCAGGCCCGAGCGCTTCCATAGCGAGCTCGGTGAACGACTGATGCCACCGCGACCAGTAGTACTTGCCGATCGACGCCTCTGGGCCGAACTCGCCGTCGGTGAGCGCCCTGGTCAGTGCGCGCAGGTTGTGGTACGCCATGATTTCCAGCCCGATGTAGGCGTCGACCAGGCGGTCACGAAGGACCGGGTCTTCGGCCGCTCCGCGCTTCTCGGCAAGGGCGCGGAGCTGGCGCATTTCGCGGACGAACGAGAACTGGTAGCCCAGCACCGAGGTGGCGCGCTCGTGCCCGAGCGTGGTCATTGCCGCCGCCCAACCGGCGCCCTCGGCGCCCAAGAGATTGTCGGTCGAGGTGCGGGCGTCGTCAAAGTAGACGCTGTTGAAGCCGCTGTCACCGAGCATGGTGCGGATCGGCGTGACCCGAACGCCGGGCTGGTCGAGTGGAATCAGCAGGTAGGACAGGCCGGTGTGGCGAACCGACCCCGGCTCGGTGCGGACGATCGCGAAGATCCAGTCGGCGTGGTGGGCGAACGTGGTCCAGATCTTCTCTCCTGACACCACCCACTGGTCGCCGTCCCTGCGTGCGCGGCAAGCGACGTTTGCCAGATCCGACCCCGCGCCCGGTTCCGAATATCCCTGACACCACACGACTTCGGCTCGCGCCATGGGCGGCAGCAGCCGCGCCTTCTGCTGCTCGGTGCCGTGCGCCAGCGCGGCCGGCGCCATCAGCGTCTCGCCGTGGAAGGCGGCGCGCGGGGGTGCGCCGGCGCGGGCGTACTCCATGGCGAACACGATCTCCTGGGTCAGCGTCGCCGCGCGTCCGCCGTATTCAGTCGGCCAGGACAGGCCCAGCCAGCCGCCGGCGGCGAGCTCGGCTTCCCAGGCCCGGCGCAGCTGCCAATTGTCGTCGTCGTCGGGCCCGCCCCGGTGCGCCTGATTCCTGAAGTCGCCGACGAGATGCTCATCGAGCCAGGACCGGACCTCGTCGCGAAACGTCGCGTCGGTCTCCGACAAGGGAAGTTCGGAGATGTTGTCCAGCCATGCAGCCACCTCTGTATAGTACAATCAGTTAACGGATTAGATCGAGGGTTCCGGTCAAATCCATCGTCTCGACCATCCTGGATCGGCGGCAAGGAGCGCGAGTGGACGATCTGCAGTGGTCAGTCCGCGACGGTGTAGGCACCATTCTGTTGAACCGGCCGCAGAGCCGAAACGCGTTCACATTCGCGATGATCCACGAATGGGAGCGGCTACTGCGCGCCGCCAGGAGCAACGACGATGTGCGGGTGATCGTGCTGACCGGCGCCGGCGACCGCGCGTTCTGCTCGGGGGTGGACCTGTCGGCCATCTCGAACGCCAACCCCGATCTGACCCCGTTGGAGCGCAAGCAACAGCTGCACGCCGAGATCCACCGGGTCGCGCTCGCCCTGGAGGATCTCGACAAACCCGTCATCGCGTCCATCAACGGGGTCGCCGTCGGCGCCGGCCTGGACATGGCGTTGATGTGTGACATGCGGATCATGTCGACGTCGGCGCGGGTCTGCGAAGGGTACGTGAAGTTAGGCCTGACCCCCGGCGACGGCGGGGCCTACTACCTGCCGCGGATCGTTGGCACCGCCAAGGCGTTGGAACTCCTGCTCACCGGAGAGTTCATCGACGCGCAGGAAGCTTTGCGGATCGGACTCGTCAACCGCATCGCGGCTCCCGAAGCGCTCGCCGAGGAGACCAACCGGCTGGCCCGGGCGATCGCCGAGCACGCCCCGGTGACCGTTCGGATGATCAAGCGCGCCACCTACCAGTCCGCCAACACCGATCTGCGCACCGCCCTCGACCTGATCTCCTCGCATTTCGCGGTGGTCGCCGCCACCGAGGACGCCGCCGAGGCGCTCGCGGCGATGAAAGACAAGCGAACCCCGCACTACCGAGGGCGATAGGAGCGACCCGGTGAGCGACCCAGAGATCTTCGACGCCTGGATCAACCTGCCCTACCTGCCGGGCGAGGTCACCCCCGATCCGTCGGTGGTGGCGAGGTTCAAACGTGGCAACAGCGCCTATGAGGGCGGCGAGACCATCGCCGACGTGCTCAGCGAGATGGATCGGCTCGGCATCGGCGGTGGGGTGCTGTCCAAGGCCCCGCGCGATATCACCCCGCCGTTCGTGCACGCCACCAAGACGGGGGAGGCGGTGCTGCGGGAAACGTGTGAGCGGTTGGCCGGGTATCAACGTGACCACCCCGGACGATTCGTGACGTCGGTCGGGATCGATCCGAGACTGGGGTACGAGGCTTCGCGCCATGTACGAATTGCGGTGCGCGAGTACGGGATCACCTGCGTCCGGATCATCCCGATGTTCACCGGGATCGCCATTGACGACAAACTCGCCTACCCGCTCTACACCGCCGCCTGCGACGAGGGTGCCGTCGTGTCGATCAACGTCGGCGTCCCAGGCCCGATGAAGCCCGCGAAACTGCAGCGCACCATCCTCGTCGACGAGGTCGCCCTGGCGTTCCCGGATCTGCAGATCGTGATGAGTCACCTCGGCGATCCGTGGATTTCCGAGACGATCGCGATGCTGATCAAACATCCCAACGTGTACGCGATGACCGCGGGCTGGGCTCCGAAATACATCCCCGAGGAGGTGCTGCGGTTCGCTCAGCGGCGCAACCCGGGCAAGCTGATGTGGGCATCGGACTATCCCATCCTGCCGATCGATCGGACATTCACCGAGGCGACCGCGCTGGCGCTGACCGGCGAGGCCCGCACCGGCTTCCTCGGGTGCAACGCGCTGCGGGTGTTTGGGCACCCGGAGTGAGATGACAACCGAAAGGACGCCCCGTGGCTGACGGCATCACCGTCGAACGCGACGGCGCCACCGCAGTGATCTGGCTGGACCGGCCCGACCGCGACAACGCGTTCACCTCCGCGATGCAGACCGAACTCCATCGCCAACTTCACCTTCTCGACTCCGACGAGGCGGTGCGCGCCATCGTCGTGACCGGGCGCGGGCGGCACTTCTCGACCGGCGCTGACATGGAACCCGGCGGCGCGAACTTCGCGTTCGACGACGAAGGACACCGGGCGGCCAGGGCGGAGATGGCCGCCCGACCGCGGCCGTGGGCGCTGCGCACGCCGATCATCGCGGCACTCAACGGGTCTGCGGTCGGGATCGGCCTGACCTTCCCGGTGCAGTGGGACATCCGCATCGTCAACGAGTCCGCCAAGTACGGCTTCGTCTTCACCCGGCGCGGACTGATCCCCGAGCAGAACTCGCTGTGGTTGCTGCCCCGTCTCGTCGGGTTCGGGCGCGCTCTGGAGCTGTTGTTGACGGGGCGCATCTTCACCGGCGCCGAGGCGCGGGAGTTCGGCCTCGCCACCGAATCGCTTCCCGGAACCGAAGTGCTGGCCCGCGCACTCGAGGTCGCCCGCGACATCGCCGAAGCGACCGCGCCGGCCGCCGTGGGTGTCACCAAGCAGCTGGCGTACGACCTTCTGGCCGAGACCGACCGTGAGGCCGCCTTCTACCGCGAGTGGGAGGCGTTCCGCTGGCTCGGCCGCCAGGACGACGCCGCCGAAGGGGTCGCGTCTTTCCTGGAGCACCGGCCGCCGAAATTCGGCCTCTCCAAGCACATTCCGATACCCCAAGCCGATCGCGGGTGGAACACCGATGAGTGAGACCAGCGAGACTGTCGCATACGACGTCGACGAGAACGGCGCGGCGCTGCTGACGCTGAGCCGCCCGGATCGGCGCAACATGTGGACCGCGCAGATGGAAACCGAGTTCTACGACGCCCTCGACCGTGGCGCCGCCGATCCGCGGGTCCGGGTCATCGTGGTCACGGGCGCCGGTGACTCCTTCGTTCCCGGCCTGGATCCGGCTGTGCTGGCCGATGTCAGCGCGGGTGGGGCCTACACCACCAACCGCAGGCCCCAGACGTATGCCACCACGATCCCCAAGCCTGTCATCGGCGCCATCAACGGATCGTGCGCCGGCATCGGGCTTGCCCAGGCGTTGATGTTCGACTACCGGTTCGCGGTGCGTGGCGCCAAGTTCAGCACTGCGTTCGCCAAGCGCGGGTTGCCGGCCGAAGACGCCAGCGCGTGGATTCTCACCCGGCTGGCCGGGCCCGCGCATGCTTTTGAGCTGTTGGCGTCGGGACGGGTGTTCCTCGCCGAGGAGGCGGTGGAACTCGGTGTCGTGCAGAGACTCTCCGAGCCGGGCGCGGTCGTCGACGACGCACTGAAGTTCGCGCACGGACTTGCGTCCAACGTGTCGCCCGTCGCGATGGCGATGATCAAATCGCAGGTCTGGCGCGACAGTGAAGCCACCCTCGAAGCGGCGCGGGTGCGCGCCCAGTACCTGCTCAAGCTGGCGAAGGAACAGCCGGACTTCGCCGAAGGCACGCTGAGTCTGATCGAGAACCGGCCACCCGACTTCGCGCCGTACACGGCGCTGCATCTCTGATGGACCTCAACATCGGCGGGGACAACTCCGAGTTCCGCGACGAGGTGCGGAACTGGCTGGCCGAACATCTCGTCGGCGAGTTTCGCGACCACCGGGGGGTAGGAAGCCCCACCGATGACACCGGATGGGATGTGCGCGTCGCATGGGAACGCGAACTCTCCAAGGGCAATTGGCTGGGCCTTACCTGGCCGGTGGAATACGGCGGCCGCGGCGTGGGCCTGGCCGAGGAGATCATCTTCGAATACGAGTATGCCCGTGCGGCCGCCCCGGCGCGGGTCAACGCGCAGGCGCTGGACCTGCTTGGGCCCACACTTCTGGCGTTCGGATCCGAGGCCCAGAAGCGCCGTTTCCTGCCCAGAATCCTTGCCGTCGAGGAGATGTGGGGCCAAGGGTTCTCCGAGCCGGGCGCGGGTTCTGACCTGGCCTCGGTGCGCACCAGGGCGGTCCGCGACGGCGACGTCTGGCACATCGACGGTCAGAAGGTGTGGACGACGTTCGGAGATCGCGCCGACTGGCTGTATGTGCTGTGCCGCACCGACCCCGACCCGGCGCTGCGGCACCGTGGCCTGACGCTTCTGCTGGTGCCGGCCCGACAGCGCGGTGTCGACATCAGGCCGATCGAGAACATCACCCGATCAACGGAGTTCAGCGAGTGCTTCTTCAACGACGCCCGCACCGGCGACGACATGGTGGTCGGCGGCGTCGGCAACGGCTGGCGTGTCGTGATGACGACACTGGGGCTGGAGCGTGGCAGCGCGCTGATGCCCATGCAATTGGCGGCCGAGCGTGAGGTCAACGAGCTGATCGACGCGGCAAAAAGCAGCGGCGCCGTCGACGACGCCCGGATTCGGCAGCGCCTCGTCGACGCCCTGATCGGCGTGCACATCATGCGCTCGACGAGCGTGCGGGTCGTCGGCGACCTCCTGAACCCGCGCGACTGGGGCCGCCGGCGGGGCCACCGCCGCGGCGGCAACGGCCAGCAAGCTGTTCGCGTCCATCCACCACCAACGGCTGGGCGAACTGGCGGTCGAGATCTTCGATGCCAAGTCGTTGTTCGGCACCCGTGGTGAGGACGCGGCGGACGCGCGAAAGCTGTTCCTGCTCAGTCGCGCCGAAACCATCTACGGCGGCACGTCGGAGATCCAGCGCAACATCATCGCCGAGCGCGTGCTCGGCCTACCCCGCTAGGACTGACATGGCGCTGATCGCCACCGATGAACAGGAAGCACTTCGCGACGTGATGCGCGCGTTCCTGCAGAAGTACTCTTCCGAATCCGCGGTGCGCATGGCGATGGACGCCGGCTACGACGCCACGGCATGGCGGACGGCCGCCGACCAGATCGGCGTGCAGGCGTTGACGATCCCCGAGGCAATGGGCGGCGGCGGATACGGATTCGAAGAACTCGCCGTCGTGATGGAGGAGGCGGGCCGCACGCTGTTTCCCGCACCGCTGCTGTCGACCGCCGTACTGGCTACCGGTGCGCTGGTGGGCGTCGGCGGCTCGACGGCGCGGGAGTACCTGGCCAGGATCGCGACGGGGGAGCTGATCGCCACCGTTGCGGTGTCGGAAGCACGCCTGCACTGGGACCCCACCGACATCACGACGATTGCAGAGCGGTCGGGGGGAACGCGTTGGGTGCTGACCGGGACGAAGCCCTACGTGCTGGACGGTGCGCAAGCCGGCGTGTTCGTGGTGGCGGCGCGCACGGCGGCGGGCGTCTCACTGTTCGCAGTGGACGCGGGCGCGGGCGGACTGTGCGTCGACCCGCTCGAATCCATGGACCAGACCCGCAGATTCGCGGCGGTGAGTTTCATCAACACGCCCGCCACCTTGCTCGGCGACGACGGATCGGGTTGGGAGACTTTGTGCCCGGTGTACGACCGGGCTCTCGCGGCGCTGGCCTGCGAGCAGGTCGGCGGTGCGCAGGCGGTACTGGAGATGACCGTCGAGTACCTTAACGTGCGCCACCAGTTCGGTCGGCCCATCGGATCCTTCCAGGCGATCAAGCACCGGTGCGCGGACCTACTGGTCGAAGTGGAGTCGGCGCGCTCGGCGGCCGCGTACGCGAGCACCGCGGTGGCCGTCGGGGCGGACGACGCCTCAGTGGCAGCCTCCATCGCGAAGGTGTACTGCTCGCAGGCGTTCTACCATGTTGCGGCGGAAGGCATTCAGATGCACGGCGGTATCGGCTTCACCTGGGAGCATCCGGCTCACCTCTACTTCAAGCGGGCCAAGAGTTCCGAAGCGCTGTTCGGCTGGCCTGCGTATCACCGGGACCGCATCGCGGCCCTGATCGGGCTGACCTAGTGCCGCACTGCAAAAGTTAACCACCCGGGACACTAGCCGTTCTTGGTGCGCGCCTTCGCCACGGCGGCCCGGTGCTCAGGGGAGCCCATGCTGTCCAGCTCGCCCGTCAATGCCAGTTCGAACGCCCCGTCCAGTTGCGCTTCGAGGTATCCGTTGAGCGCAGACTTGGTGCGCTGCAGCGCCGCGGGCGGCACCTGCGCGAGCCGATTAGCGAGCGCCAACGCCTCGGGCATCAGCTGCTCGGCTGCCACGACGCGACTGGCCAGACCGAATTCGACGGCCCGCTCCGGCGGGATCCGCGACCCGAGGAAGAGGTATTCCTTCGCCCGGGACAGCCCGATCAGCGCGGGCCACACCATCCCGCCGTCGCCGGGCACCAGCCCCATCCGCAGGTGCGGATCGGCCAGAAAGCTGTCCTCCGACATCAGCACGAGGTCGCACAGCAAGGCGATGCTGCAGCCCAGCCCGACCGCCGGACCGTTCACCGCGGCGATCACCGGCAGCGGGCAACGCACCATGCCCCTGGATGATCGAGCGACCTTCCTCGATCGTCTGCACACGCATCGCTTCGTCGTCGATGTTCTCCTGCATGTAGCCGAAGTCGCCGCCTGCACTGAAAGTCGACCCCGTGCCGGTGACGACAACCGCCCGCGCATCGGCGTCGCCGCTGAGGTGATCCCAGACCCTGGCCAAAGACTGGTGCATCGGCCGGTTCGCGCCGTTGAGATCGCCCGGCCGGTTGAGCCGGTCACGACCCGGACCGGTCCGTCGGCGGTGACCACGAGCTCGTCGCCGAGGCCGTACATCGAATCCCTGTCAACCACGCCCGCCTTCTTTCAACCCGCCGCCAAATTCCCGACCTTACTTTACGGTGTATACGAGATGAGCAGGACCACTTGGACGACGGAGGTGACAGCGGTGACTGACAGAGTGCCCGATCCGCGACGCCTGGCCGTCCTCATCGACCGGTGCCGGCTGGAGGTCGAGAACGGCACACTGCCGTCCGCCCAAGTCGCCGTACACGTCGACGGGCAGGAATACGCGTTCGAGACGTTCGGCGATGCCACCCCGTCGACGCGATATGTCCTGCAGTCCACGGGACGCAGCATCGTCGCGGGGGTGCTGTGGAAGCTGATCTCCGACGGTCTGCTCGACACCGCGCGTCCGGTGGCGGAATACATTCCCGAGTTCGCCACGAACGGAAAGGATTCCGTCACCGTCGAACAGGTGGTCACCCACGTCGGCGGGTTTCCGCTGGCGCCGCTGGGGTATCCGGCGATGCTGGACCGCGAGGACCGCCTCAAGGCGTTCGCCAAGTGGCGACTCATGTATGAGCCAGGCACCGAACTGCAGTTCCACCTGACGTCTGCGGCTTGGGTCATCGCCGAGTTGTGTGAGCGACTGACCGGTCAGCCGATCGGCGACTACCTTCGATCCCTGACCGAACCCCTGGGACTCGAGAGTATCGAGATCGGGCCGCCAATCGACCGTCAGAACGACGTCGCGAAGTTCGTGCGAACCGACGCCGGTACCGACGACGATGTCTACGCCTGGGGTCCATGGTATCTCGCGCGGCCCGAGATCCTGGCCGCCGGCGAGCCGAGCCATTCGACGGTGGCCACGGCATCCGATGTCGCCGGCTGGTATCAGGCGCTGATGTCCTCCGACCTGTGGCGTCGGGAGGTTGTCGACGACGCGCTGCGGATCAGGGTGACGCTGCCCGTCAGCGGCGAACGTGGCGGCACGCCCAGCGTGCCCGGCAATGTGGGGCTGTTCATCCTGCTGGCCGGCGACGACGGTCTCTCGCACGGATTTCTGCCCACCGCAACGGGTCCGCGGACCTTCGGCCACGGTGGCGCGCCCTGCCAGATCGGCTTTGCCGACCCCGACACCGGGTTGTCGTTCGCATTCCTGACCAACGGCTACCCGAGCACCGGATACGAGCAATCGCGGATCGGCTTGAACCGCATCATCAACATCGGCAATCTCGCCGCGGACTGCTTCAGCTAGCCGGGGGGAGCAGTGAACGAAACGGAACAACCCCACGCCCGGTTCGAGATCGCGGCCGAGGGAATCGCCCGCATCACCATCAACCGTCCGCAGCGCCTCGGCGCCTACACCCCGCGAATGTGTGCGGAGATCCTCGACGCGCTCCGCACCGTTCGTCTCGATGACGCCATCCGTGTTCTCGTGTTGACCGGCACGGGTCGTGGCTTCTGCACGGGCGGCGACATCTCTCCCGACGCAGGGTTCGCCGAAGCGCTCGAGCACCAGATCGGGCGGGCGCGAGAACTGCGCGAGGACGCTCACGCGGTGATCACCGCACTGCACAAACTCGACAAGCCCGTCATCTGCGCGGTCAACGGCATAGCTGTCAACGGCGGACTGGCGTTCGCACTGGCCTGCGACATGCGGATCGTCGCCGCGAGCGCCCGGCTCGGCGACACCAGCGCACGGTCTGGACTGCTGCCCGACGAGGGTGGTGCCTGGCTTTTCCCCAGGGCGATGGGCTATGACAAAGCGTTCCGCATGGTCACGCTGTCGGAGATCTACGACGCCGACACGGCTCTGGAACTGGGACTGGCCACCGAAGTCGTCGCCGACGACGACCTCGAGACCCGCGCGCTCGAGATGGCCGGCCGGCTCGCCGCGGGTCCCCCGCTGGCGCTGCGGGCGGTGAAACTCATGATGCGCCGGGCGATGGAATCGACCCTGGACTCGTCACTCGGTGATGCGCAGCAGGCCGCGCTGTGGGTCGGGCCCAGCGCGGACGCCGAGGAGGGCACGGCCGCCTTCCTGGCGAAACGACCCCCGAACTTCACCGGCCACTAGGTCGCCCGCGGCCCCTGGTTCAGATTAACTTTACCGTGTATAGTCAGCTGTCGAGGGAAGGAAGCTGCTCATGGCCCTCATCGAGAACACCGTTGGCGAGCTCCCGTACCTGCTGACCGACTTCGACCAGCATTCGTACGAGGCCGAGGACTGCTTCACCCGTTTCATGCCGAAATCCAAGCTGGACACCGCCGTTCGGCCGATCGTGGCGCCGTCGGGACGTAAGGTGCTGCTGGCCAACAACCGGATCGTCACCGCGCTGGAAAACGACCTCGACCAGGCGTATGTGCCCGGTTCACTGGTGGAGATGCTCAAGCAGCGGTCGTCAGGCGATGCGTCCGACGCCGAGCGGTTCTTCGAGCCGATGCAGCCCGAATACCTCGACCGCGACGCGCGCCTCAAACAGCTCACCGAACAGCAGATCGAGCGCTCGATCATGTATCCGGGTGGCTGGGCGTTGATGGCCGAGGAGTATCTCGACGGAATCGACCCGCTGTACGACAACATCGAGGCGTTCAACAAATGGATGAACGAGGACTGGGGATTCGCCTATCAGGACCGGATCTACGCCCCCGCGATGCTGTCCATGCGCGACCTCGACCGCACGTGCGAGGAACTCGATCGCGTGCTGGCTGCAGGTGCCCGATTCGTCGTGCTGCCCGCCGGGCCCGCCTACGGCCGGTCCCCTGGCGACCCGTACTTCGACCCGTTCTGGGCCCGCATCAACGAGGCGCGCGCGGTGGTGTGCTACCACATCGCGGAGTTCCATTATCAGAACAACGTTGCGTCGCAATGGGGCTGGGGCCTGCGCCCGCCGTTTCAGTTCTCGGCGTGGCAGTGGCAGAACACCTACGGAGAGCGACCGATCACCGACACCCTGTCCGCGCTGATCTTCGACAACCTGTTCGGCCGGTTCCCGAACATCAAGGTATTGGTCAGCGAGTTCGGCGCGGAGTGGGTTCCGCACTTCATCCGGCACATGGACAAGAGCCGGGGCATGGGCAGGCTCGGACCATGGCTCGGTGGACAACTGACGGAACGGCCGAGCGCGATCTTCAAGAAGCACGTTCGGGTGGTCCCGTACCCCGAGGACGACACGGTCGAGCTGATCGGAGAGCTGGGAACCTCCGAGACGCTGCTGATGGGATCGGACTGGCCGCACGCCGAAGGTATGCGCGAGCCTGCGGACTTCTATCTGAAGGTCGACACCCTGGACGAGATCACCCGCCGAGACTTCCTGCGGGAGAACGGCATGAAGCTTTCCAGCGGCACCGGCTGAGCTCGCGAATGACTGCAGATGTCACCGATGACGAACTCGTGCAGCGGTTTCCAGGGGAACCGATCACGCACGACAACGCCGCCCATTACCGCGGACGGCTTCGTCGAGAGTTGCTGCTGAATCGGTGCGACGACTGCGGACGCTGGCACGCGCCGCCGAAGCCGGTCTGCCCTGACTGCTGGTCGCCTCGGGTGTCGGCCCGATCCGTGCGCGGCGACGGGGTGATCTTCATGGCCATCTTCCTGCACCGCGGTCCGGCCGCACCGGGTGTCGACTATCGGACGCCCTATCCGGTGGTGACGGTCGAACTCGATGAGCAGGAAGGGCTGCGCTTCACCTCGACGGTGGTGGGCGCGCCCAACGAGGACATCCGTATCGGCGCTGCCTGTCCGGCTTGACTGGTCCGACCGCGCCGGCGTGCCCATGCCAGTGTTCGCGCTGCGGGACTCGCGCGTCATGAGCATGAAGGATCGGGTGGCGATTGCGGGGGCGTCCACCACCGGATTCGTCGCCACGAACCTCGACCGCACCCAGGCATCCCTGGCCGCCGAGGCGTGCATCGACGTCATCGGCAAGTGCGGGATTACCCGCGACGACATCGACGGATTGTGTGGCAGCTGGCCGTCAGCTGCGGTCATGCAATCGACACTCGGCATCCCCGAGGTCACCTGGTTCGGCAACCCGGTCATTCCGATGGTCGATCATGTCGCGACCGCGCCGCGGCGCCGTGCACGCGGGCTTGTGCGAGGTGGCGCTGGTCTATCACGCTGCCTACCGCGCACCGTGGAACAGCGGTTCCGCGCTGAAGGATCCGTTCCGCAGGATCGCCACACCGGGGCTGTCCGATCCGCAGCCCGGCCCCGAGACGATGGCCGGCGCTGTCGGGTATACCGGCTGGGCCTCGCGCTACATGTACGAATACGGCGTGACCCGAGAAGATTTCGGGTTGGTGGCGATCAACGCTCGAACGAACGCCGGCCGCAATCCGGCCGCCGCGATGCGGGAGCCGTTGTCGATGGACGACTATCTGAGTGCCCCGATGATCCGCGAGCCGCTGTGTCTGTACGACATGGATCCCGCCGGTCGATGGCGCCGACGCGTTCATCATCACGACCACCGAACGCGCCAGGGACATGGCGCTGCCGCCGGTGTTGATCAACGCCGCGGTGCTCGGCCAGGTCAGGCACAACGAAGAGGACCAGACCGTGAGCCTGCGTCAGCATGGTCAGCACGTCGTCATCGAGACATTGAAAGCCAAGAGCGACTTCTGGATCGACGACATCGACGTCTACTTCCCGTACGACGGGTTCACGCCGATCACCCTGAACTGGATCGACAACGCGGGCTGGTGCAAGCCGGGCGAGGCGGGCGCATTCCTGCGCCAGCACTGGGACGACAGCGCAAACCGGGCGTTGATCAACGGCCGGATCCCGGTCAACCCGCACGGCGGGTCGCTGTCCGAGGGCGCTACCCAGGCGTCCGGCCACATCCGGGAGGCCGTCCACCAACTCCAGGGCGTCGCCGGCGATCGCCAGGTCCCCGACGCGCGTCGTGCGCTGATCACCGCGCGGCGGATTCTTCTTCAACGCGCAGGGCCTGACACTGCACACGAACGTGACCACCAACCCTGATGCTCCCATTCGCCGCCGCTGCGGCTCCGACCATGCTCGCGGCGTTGCGCGCCGCCGCCGCGACCGGGCCACAACGTCCGATGCTGCTCTATTTCGATACCGTCCTGACCTACGGCGATGTCGACCGAATGTCAGACTCGTTCGCGGTCGCACTGGCAGACAACGGATTCGGTCGCGGCGACCGCATGGCGCTCTACTTGCAGAACATGCCTCAGTATGTGATCGCCTTGATCGCGGCCTGGAAACTGGGCGGCATCGCCGTCGCGATCAACCCGATGTTGACGCCGCGGGAAGTGTCGAAGCTGCTCGAGGATGCCACCCCGTCCGTGCTGGTGGCACTCGACGAACTGCATACCCAAGAACTCGCCGAAGTGCTCAACAGCTCGCCGGTCAGGTGGGTGGTCGTACGACCAGCGCGCCGGACGGGCACGTTGCCGACGATTTAACGCGGCTCATGGCCCAGTACGACGGATCGGTGCCCACGAGCCTGGATGTCAACGGCGACGGTGTCGCCGTGATCACCTACACGTCCGGCACCACGGGCGAAGCCAAAGGCGCGATGAACACCCATCGCAACGTCGCGACCGGCGGGTATGCCTATCGGGACTGGTTCGGGCTCGGCAGCGACGATGTCGTGCTCGGGGTGGCTCCGTTATTCCACGTCACCGGCCTGACCGGACACATCGCGTGCACGATCGCCGCCGGCGCATCGCTGGTGCTGACCTACCGCTTCGACATTCACTCCGTGGTCGACGTGATACGAAGGCGCAAACCGACTTTCACCGTGGGCGCGATCACCGTGTTCATCGCCCTCGCCAACGCCGCCGACCGTGCAGCCGGCCGACCTGCGCACCTTCACGAAGATCGCGTCGGGCGGTGCGCCCGTCGCCCCGGCCACAGCGGAGGGTTCCACAGCCGGTTCGGCGTCCAAATCCACAACGTGTACGGAATGACCGAGACGACCTCACCGGTACTGGCCGTCCCGCTGGGGACGAAGGCACCGGTCGGCGCCGAGACCGGGGCGCTGTCGGTCGGTGTGCCGATGCTCAGCGCGCGCGTGGCGATCCTCGACGACGACGGAAAGCGTTTGCCCGCGGGCCAACTCGGCGAACTCGCAGTCGCTGGCCCCCAGATCGTCCCCGGGTACTGGCGCAACGAGGCCGCGACCCAAGCCGCGATGCGCGATGCGCTGGCTCCTGACCGGTGACATCGGCTATGCCGACGACGACGGCTGGTACTACCTCGTCGACCGGAAGAAGGACATGATCGTGGCCAGCGGCTACAAGGTGTGGCCACGCGAGGTCGAGGACGTCCTCTACACACACGAAGCCGTCCTTGAAGCGGCAGTGGTCGGTAAACCCGATCCATACCGCGGCGAAACGGTGAAGGCGTTCGTCTCGCTGCGGCCGGGACAGGCGGCGGACCCGGACGAACTCATCGACTACTGCCGCGGCCGCCTCGCCGCATACAAGTACCCCCGCGAGGTGGAGATCGTCGACGTCATCCCGAAGACCGCGACCGGAAAGATTCTCCGGCGGCAGCTGCGTGAGGTCAGCCCGTCACATCTCGGCCGATGAGTTGACGGGCGATCACCCACAGCAGCACCTCGTTGGCTCCCTCGAAGATCTCGAGAATCTTGGCGTCGCGGTATAACTCCTCGAGGCGGAACGTCTCACCGGTCTCCGACACCTGTCGGGCAAACCCGTACCCTCCGTAGACCTGGATGGCGTCCCGCGCGAGGTCTCCCGCCAGCCTGGTAGCGAATGTCTTCGCCATCGACGCCTCCGGTTCGGCGACACCCTCACCGCTGTCGACCCGTAGCGCGGCCTTCTGGTAAAGCGTTCGGGCGCACTCGAGTTCGGTGGCGCGTGCGGCCAGACGGTATTGCCAATGCTGCATTGCGCCGAGCGGTTTCCCGAACACGTGTCGTGTGCGCATCCGTTCGACGGCGAGGTCCAGCGCCGCCTGCGCCACGCCGACTCCGGCCGCCGCGATGCCGATGCGGCCGTAGGCCAGGGTCGCGAGCGCGACCGAAAGCCCGTTTCCCGGCTGACCCACCACGTTCGAAGCCGGGACTACGACATTGTCGAAGACGATGTCTGCTGTGAGCTGGCCGCGATGACCCATCTTGAGGTCCGGGTTGCCGATCCGGATACCAGGACTGTTCTTCAAGTCCACCGCGAGCATCGTCATGCCTCGCCCGCTCCGGCACAACACGGTCACCCAATCGGCGACGGGACTGTTCGTGATCCAGCGCTTCCTGCCGTCGACAACGAAGCCATTCGCCGTCTCGGTGGCAATCGTCCGCATAGCGTCCACGGAAAGGTCGCTGCTGGCATCGGGTTCCGTTGTCGCGAAAGCAAATACGAGCTCACCGGAGATTAGTCCCGGAACCAGCTGTGCACGGAGTTCGTCGCTTGCGAACGACAATGCCTTCGGAACCGAGAATGCATTGACCGTCATAGACGCCCGCCATGCTGCTGCTGTGGTAGGCGATCTCTTCGGTCGCAGTGCAGGTGCCGAGAAACGGGTACTGCAGGCCGCGGCCGAAGTCGGTCGCGAACGGCAGGGCGAAGATGCCCGCATCGGCCAGCCCCCGGAACGCTTCCCATGGGAAGCTGTCGACGCTTTCCTCGCGTTGTCCGATCTCGGCGTGCATACGGTGCCACGCGTTCTTGGACGGCCCGCCGGACCTCGTGTCGAAGCTCGATCGTCTCGGCCGGAATGCCTACGTCGTGCCACATCCGGTCTTGCGTCCGCGGAACGGTCACGGCCTTCGCCTCGCGTGTATTGCCGACGTCAGCTGTCCCACTTCAGCTTGAGTGAATCCAGACCCCACACCTGGCCGCCGTGCTCGATCGCCGGCTCGGCCAGCTCGTATTCGGGGATGCGGCGATGCCACTCCTCCAGCACGACCGCCATTTCCTGGCGGGCCAGGTGCGAACCGAGGCAGCGGTGGGGTCCGCCGCCGAACGACAGGTGACGGGTGACGCCACGGTCGAAGTCGACTTTCCGCGCATCGGGGTACATGTTCTCGTCCCGGCCTGCGGCGGCCATCGGGAACGAAGCCATGTCGCCGGCTTTCACGGGGCATCCGTGGAAATCCATGTCGCGGGTCGCTTTTCGCGCGGTCTGCACGATCGGGTAAACCCGCAGCATCTCCTCCACCGCCCGCGGGATCACCTCGGGTCCTCCACGATCCGTGCCCGGTCGGCCGGATGGGTCGCCAGGTGCAGCATCGTGTACGACAGCTGGCTGGCGACCGTGTCCAGTCCGGCCATGAACAGCAGCAACAGACAGTTCAGCAGGTCGATGTCGGCGATCGGCTCGCCGTCGATCTCCCAACCGATCGCATTGCTGACGATGTCGTCGGCATCGGGATCGGGGTTGGCGCGCCGCTGCTCGATCAGGCCGGTGAAGTAGCCCATCACCTGCATCATGCCTTCGAGCCGGGTGGCGTTCACTTCGTCGCCCGAACCCACCGCGTGCAGGATCTTGTCCTCCCACACCATGAATTCGTCGAGCTGGTCGACCGGCATACCCATCAGCCGGGTGAAGACGATCGACGGGAACACCCGGGCCATCTGCGTCACGAAGTCACCCGCGCCCTCCGGCGCCAGCTTCTCGACGAGTTCAGCCGGCGAGCTGCTCCTGCTCCTCGCGCAGTCCCTTGACCGGCCCGGGGAGAAATACTCGCCCAACACATGTCGCCACTTGGCATGGTCAGGCGGATCGATCATGATCGGGATCCACTTGTACGGCGGCTCCGGATCCGATCGGCACGATGACGCTGCTCGACCAGAGCTCCGGGTGCTGCAGGCCGTCGAGGATCGCCGAGTAGTCGGTGAACATCCAGTAGCCGTTGCCCTCGGTATTGCGGAACACCGGCCGCATCCGATCCTGGCCGGCGTCGAGCAGGCCGAAGTGCGTCAAGGCCGGCAGCCGACGGCGAGTTGAGGTCCAGGTTTTCGACCGGACATTGCGGTGCGGGCTGGTTCTCGCTCACGATCTTCCCTTTCATTGATGCCGACCACTCATTGATGCGGACCTCGCTGCAGTTGGTCGGCGAGATTGCTCAGTGCTTCGATGGCGGTGTCGACGGCGTCCTCGGCCTCTCGCGTCCAAGAGAGTCGTTCGCCGCCGACCCCGCGGAGGCCGGCGAGTCGCCGGAATGATGAAATGGCGAAAACGTCTGCGTACGCTGCATCCGCAGATCGATCGAGTTCCTCGGCGGCGATGTAAGTCTGCTCGACCAGGAAGTCGATGAGTTCGTCGATCTCCAGATCGTTGCGCACCTCGCCGTTGCGCTGGCCCTCCTGCAGCACCGGTCCCATAGCGTCCACCGCCATCTGGTGCACCTGTGGGTCGTGGACCGACGCGGAATCGCTGGGCGATCAACGCCGAGATCGACGGGTCGGTGGGCAGTTCGCGAGTCGTGTACAGCAGTCGCCGCCTCGAGTTTGGTGAACACCCCGGTCTTCGTCGCCATCAGGGCCTCCACCGCTGCGACGTGGCGCCGGGACCGCAAGAGGGCGACCTGCACCAGCATTTCCGGAGACATTGCCGAGTTGCCGGAAAGCGGTTGCGCGGGAGACGCCTGCCCTGCATCGCGACCGCCTCCATCTGGATGCTTTCGATCCCGCGCTCGGCGATCTCCGCGTCGGCAGCCCGAATCAGCCGGTCGCGGACGGTGCCGTCGCCGGCGTAACTGATCGGGACAGCCGTCCATGTGATCGCCCCGGCGATCTTGAGTTCAATGAGGCGGTCGTCGTCGATGCCCAGTTCGCGCAGCACCCGTCGGTGTGCTCCGCGAACTGTGGTGCTCGTGTCAGCCCTGCCGCGATCATCGTCGAACTTGACGGGACTGGCCACCAGTTTCTGCGGATGACCCTCGGCATCAACGATTTCGGCGATGCGACCGTTGGCGATCAGTGCTTCGTCGTTGGCCATTTCCCAGGCGTCCTGTACCGGGGCCCATTGCCCTGTGCCTTTGCGTAACAGGGTTTGGCACTCGGCGAAGGTCAAGTTGCCGATCGCGTCTTCGACGATCTCGCTAGCGCCGTGTCGCTGTGTTCGGCCATCGCCTCGATCGAGATGAACCGAGGATCCTCAGCGAGATCGTCGCAGGCCCATCAGCCGGCAGAACTCCGGCCAGTAGCTGCGTCGGCTGCAGCATCGACAACTGGACGAACCTTCCGTCCGACGTCCGGTAGGCGCCGGTGAGCGGGTTGCCCGGAGCCTGAGTTCGGCGCTCCACCTTCGGCAGCGGGCCGCCCAGCAGCATCGCCATGTTCACGCTGAATTGGGTTGCCCAGGCGCCGACCGCGAGCAGCGAGACGTCGAGCTACCGACGGTTCACCCGTGGCCTGTCTGCCGTAGAGTGCCGCCGCCACACCTCCGGCGATGGTGATCCCGCCGATGTTGTCGCCGTAAGCCCCGGCGGGCATGAACGGGGTGTGGTCGGCGTCGGGTGATATGAGGCCGTCCGCGCTGCCGCCGCGCGCCCAGAACGCCGTCGCATCGTAGGCCCCGGCATCGCGGTCAGGCCCGTTCTGCGCCGAATCCATTGCCGACGACGTAGATGATGTCGGGGTTGACGCGGCGGACGTCGTCGACGTCGATGGCCAGCTTCGTCCGCGACGACGGCAGGTAGTTCGTCAGGAACACGTCGCTGCGCCTGATCAGTTCGTCGAGTAGGGGACGCGCCTCGGAGTTGTCGAGTGCCAGACCGACACTGCGCTTTCCTCGGTTGGGCGCCTCCATGATCGGGGCGAACGACGATCCGGGTACCGTCGCCGCGGCACCCAACACCTTGACCAGCCCACGCTGGGCATCGCCGGTGACAGGATGTTCGATCTTCACGACGTCGGCGCCCCAGTCGGCGAGCACCGCGCCTGCAGAGGGAACGAAGGTGAACTGGGCAACCTCCAGGACGCGAACTCCGTTGAGTTCGACACTACTAATCCGCATCTGATGATCCGTCGCATGAATGCGACTGAATGAGATAAACGATCACTGATTCGGGGAGGGCGAGACCGTCTCACGAGCTCAGTCCACTCAATGCATGATGTCTCGGACCCTCGTCTTCTCGTAACCCTTGAGCAGCGCCGCGCCGGCGTTTCCATGTGTCGCCGCCAATGCGCCTCGGCCTCGTCGCCCTTGCGCTCGGCCGACCAGGTCGACCAGTCGGTGTATATGACCGGATCAGCTTGGTGTACTGAGCCTTCGGCACGATGTTTTGGACGCCGAGAAATGCTGCGGTCATGTGCCTTTCGAAGATCTCGTGCAGCATGCCGGCGATCACGGTCAGCGTCGCATTGCCCGACAGCTCCACCATGTCGGCGGTGCAGTCCGGTCGACGCTGCGGCCAACTTGCCTGTCTCCCAAGCACCGGGGATCTCGTCGATGAGGTCGCGTAACTCGCGGTGGGCCGTCGCGGTGCCCTCTTCGGCGAGCAGCTTCGGGCGGCATACGGTTCGATCCCCATCCGCGCGGTCATCACGTCGGCAAGCGTCGTTCCCGCCATTTCGAGCAGGAAGCCTGCCGGTCGCGCGACGATCTCGGGGCCCGGCACGCGAACCCGGGCGCCGGTGCGTGAGCCGCGCCGCACCTCCACGAGTCGGTCGGACTCCAAGACTCGCACCGCTTCTCGCAGCGATCGGCCGGCTGACCTGGAAGTGATCCATGAGTTCGGCTTCGTAAGGGAGGAAGTCGCCGTCTTTGAGCTGTCCCTCGACGATCATCCGCCGTAACGTGTCCGCCACGATCTCGGCCGTCTTGGGCGACCGCACCGCACCGTTGTTGCTCTGAAACGCATCATCGGCGCGAGCGGTTCCGGTTTAGGCATCGCGACCTCCTGAGACTCGACATGTACTACTCAGTACACCATGTAAGGCGGCGATCTGGTGCATCCGCGGGCATGCGTCAGTGCAGCTGCGACAGCACGCGCGTCGCGGCTGCGCCGTAACCGGCGCGTCGCGCTGCGTCCGACCAGGAAGCTCGGCGGTGACGCAAACGCCATGTCGGGCAGTCGTTTGCGAGTCGCGAGCATTTCGCGCGCCTGTGCGTCGTCGCCGCAGATCGCGATCGACCACAGCATATCGTCGGTGACGTGGTCGGCGATCGTTTCGGGCTGGCCGCTGCGGAAGGCCGAACGGATCTGCGGCCACCTCATCTGTCCAGCCGTGCAGTTCGACGAGCGAGTCATAGGTCTTCACGGTGAAGTAGAAGGCGATCTGAAGCCGCGCGTCCCGGATAGCCCGGGCCGGGTCGTCGTTGTCGATCGCGGTGATCAGCCAACCCCATCGCTGCAGGCTGCTCGCCTCGCGGCC